>NZ_KL591020.1:134811-135075 GCF_000716335.1 Streptomyces sp. NRRL S-118
GCGCACGTTGTGCGAGGTCACGTACCAGAACATCACGATGGTGGCGACCCAGGCCAGGCTGCACCACAGGCACAGGGCGTTGATCTCGTACAGCGACTGGTGCATGAGCCACATGCAGAAGCCGACGCCGAACAGCGTGCCCGCGTTGAGGCCGAGCCAGTACCAGCGGCGGTAACGCGCGCCCGCCAGCAGGCCGACTCCGATGGCGACGACCATGCCGTACGTGACCAGGCCCAGCATCGGGTTGGGGAACCCGAAGGCGGC
>NZ_KL591020.1:135181-142467 GCF_000716335.1 Streptomyces sp. NRRL S-118
GCCGCCAGCAGCCCCGCCGCGCCCGTGACCACCAGCATCCACGCGAACGCCCGGCCCGCTCCCGTGCCCGTGCCGGGGTCCGAGGACACCTCGTCAGCCGTCGCAGTCGTCATATCGCCGTTCCTCGTTCGGGGGCCGGTGGGGCAGAGGTCATTTTGCCGCACGGGGGCGGCTGTCCGCCGTTCGGTGGACATAAAGGGAGGCGAGGACCGGCCACGTCCGGTCCTCGCCTCCCACCGCGTGGTCGTCAGGCGTAGCGGGTCTGGAGCACCTGGACGATCTCGTCCACGGCCACCGCCTGCTGCTCGCCGGACTCCATGTCCTTGAGCTGCACCACACCGTCGGCGAGGTCGCGCTCGCCCGCCACGACGGCGTACCGCGCGCCGGACCGGTTGGCGTTCTTCATGGCGCCCTTGAGGCCACGGCCGCCGAAGGAGAAGTCCGCCGCGACGCCCGCCCGGCGCAGCTCGGTGACGATGCCGAACAGGACGCGGCGCGCCTCCTCGCCCAGGGGCACGGCGTACACGCTGGTGGCCGCCGGCAGGTCGAGGGCGATGCCCTCGGCCTCCAGCGCCAGCACCGTGCGGTCGACGCCGAGCGCCCAGCCGACGGACGGCAGCGCGGGGCCGCCGATCATCTCGGACAGGCCGTCGTAGCGGCCGCCGCCGCCCACCGCGGACTGCGAGCCGAGGCCGTCGTGGACGAACTCGAAGGTCGTGCGCGTGTAGTAGTCCAGGCCGCGCACCAGCTTCTCGTCGTCCTCGAAGGCGACGCCCGCCGCGGTCAGCAGCGCGCGCACCTCCTCGTGGTAGGCCTTGCACGCGTCGCACAGGTAGTCGCGCAGCAGCGGCGCGCCCCCGAGCTGTTTCTGCACCTCGGCGCGCTTGTCGTCGAGGACGCGCAGCGGGTTGATCTCGGCCCGGCGGCGGGTGTCCTCGTCGAGGTCGAGGCCGCGCAGGAAGCCCTGGAGGGCCTCGCGGTAGACGGGGCGGCACTCCTTGTCGCCGAGCGAGTTCAGCAGGATGCGGAACTCGCTCAGGCCGAGGGAGCGGTACGCCTGGTCGGCCAGGATGATCAGCTCGGCGTCGAGGGCCGGGTCCTCCGCGCCGATGGCCTCGGCGCCGACCTGCGAGAAGTGCCTGTAGCGGCCTGCCTGCGGCTGCTCGTAGCGGTAGTACGAGCCCGAGTACCAGAGCTTGACCGGCAGGTTGCCCTGCCTGTGCAGGTTTGCCTCCAGCGCTGCGCGCAGCACGGACGCCGTGCCCTCGGGGCGCAGGGCGAGCTTGTCGCCGCCCTTGGTCTCGAAGGCGTACATCTCCTTGGTCACGATGTCGGTGGACTCACCGACACCGCGCGCGAACAGTTCGACGTTCTCGAAGCCGGGCGTCTCGACGTAGCCGTAGCCGGAGGCGCGCAGCGGGACAGCGATCGCCTCGCGGACCGCGAGGAACGTTGCGGAACGGGGGGGCAGAAGGTCGTACGTGCCCTTGGGGGCCTGAAAAGTACTCACGGAGGTCTCTCGTCACATTCCTCGTCGGGGAGCGTCGCTGGTGCTCCCCGTCTGACGGCCGGCGGCCACCTCCCGCAGGAAGGGGTTGGTGGCGCGCTCGCGGCCGATGGTGGTCTGGGGGCCGTGGCCGGACAGCACCACGGTCGAGTCGTCGAGCGGCAGGCACACGCGGGCCAGCGACGCGAGCATCTCGTCCATGTCACCGCCGGGCAGGTCGGTGCGTCCGATGGAGCCGGCGAAGAGCAGATCGCCCGAGAAGAAGACGGGCGGGATGTCCGCCGCCTCGGGCATCGCGAAGGTCACCGACCCCTTGGTATGGCCGGGCGCGTGCGCGACGGAGAACTCCAGACCCGCCAGTTTCAGCTTCGCCCCGTCGGTGAGCTCGTGGACGTCGTCCGGCTCCCCCACGGTCAGCTCACCCATGAGCGGCATCCCGATGGAACGGCCGAGGGCCTTCTCCGGGTCGCTCATCATGTACCGGTCGGCGGGGTGGATCCACGCGGGTACGTCATGGGCGCCGCAGACGGGGACGACGGACGCGACGTGGTCGATGTGGCCGTGCGTGAGCACGACGGCGACGGGCTTCAGCCGATGCTTCCTGAGCGTCTCCTCGACTCCCTGGGTGGCCTGGTGGCCCGGGTCGATGATCACGCACTCCTCGCCGGCGGCGGGGGCGACCACGTAGCAGTTGGTCCCCCAGGCCCCGGCGGGGAACCCGGCAATGAGCACGATCGTCCTTAAGAGTCGTCCGGCGGAATGTCTGCAGGAGGAATGGCAGCAGATCAGAGCCTACCGGCGCTGCGTGTTCCACAGCCAACCCGTATACGGTACGGGCACACTCCGCCAGGACAGGTACGGACGACCGACAAGGAGAAGACCCGGTGGTCACCAGCGATCAGCGGCGGCGCCAGCTCGCCAGGGAGAAGTACGAGCGGCAGCTGCAGCGCCGTGAGGAGGCCCGTAGGAAGGCCAAGCGCCGCAACGCGATCATCGCCGCCGCGCTCGCCGTGGTGCTGGCCGCGGGCGCCGCCGCGTACGCCTCGGTCGGGCTCTCCGACGGGGACACCAAGAGCGACGACGCGACGGCCTCCGGCTCGCCCTCGCCCGGTGGGAGCGCTTCGGCCGAGCCGAAGATGGCGATCGACGCCAAGGCGAAGTACACGATGGCGCTGCGGACGAACCACGGCGACGTCAAGGTCGCGATGGACGCGGCCAGGACACCCCGCACGGTGAACTCGTTCAAGCACCTCGCGGACAAGAAGTACTTCGACGGGACCAAGTGCCACCGGCTCACCACGCAGGGCATCTTCGTGCTCCAGTGCGGCGACCCCACGGGCAACGGCACGGGCGGGCCCGGCTACACCATCCCGGACGAGAACCTGAACGCCCTGGGCAAGCCCGGCGCGGACGGCGCGGTGACCTTCCCTGCCGGCACCGTGGCGATGGCCAACACCGGTCAGCCCGGCAGCGGCGGCAGCCAGTTCTTCCTGGTCTACAAGGACACCAAGCTGCCCCCGCAGTACACCCCCTTCGGCACCATGGACGCCGCCGGCCTGAAGGCGGTCCAGGAGATCGCCGCGGGCGGGGTCGAGGGCGGCGCCACGGACGGCGCGCCCAAGAAGGCCGTCACCATCGAGAAGGCCACCGTCACCAAGGCATGAGGCCTGGCCGGGCGCACCGTCCGGCTCCGGGCGGGGCCGAGGCGTGAACTGATGGATTTCGGTCGCGCTGAGTGCGGACAGCCGGGCGGCCGGTCGCCTAGATTGGCGTTGTGCAGCGCGGGTCGAAACGCGCTGTGGAGGGCGGGCGAGGCCCGCCGGGAAACTGTGGACGATGCCCGGGGGCAAACCCCTCGCGCGGCATCATGTGGAGGAGGCGCTGTGAGCAGCGACCCGTGGGGCCGCGTCGACGAGACGGGCACCGTGTACGTGCGTACAGCCGACGGCGAGCAGGTTGTCGGATCGTGGCAGGCCGGATCTCCCGAGGAGGCACTGGCCTACTTCGAGCGCAAGTACGAGGGCTTGGTGGTCGAGATCGGCCTCCTCGAGAAGCGGGTGAAGACCACCGACCTGTCGGCCAAGGACGCGATGGCCGCGATCGACCACATCCGCCACCAGGTCGACGAGCACCACGCCGTCGGGGACCTCGAGGCGCTGCGCAAGCGGCTCGACAAGCTGGTCGAGACGGTCGAGGCGCGCCGTGAGGAGCGCAAGGCCCAGAAGGCGCGCCAGACCGACGAGGCGCGCAAGGCCAAGGAGGCGCTGGTCACCGAGGCCGAGGAGCTGGCGCAGAGCGAGCAGTGGCGGGCCGCGGGTGAGCGGCTGCGGGCGCTGGTGGACACCTGGAAGGGCCTGCCGCGGCTCGACCGGAAGTCCGACGACGAGCTGTGGCACCGTTTCTCGCACGCCCGGTCGGCGTTCTCCAAGCGGCGCAAGGCGCACTTCGCCTCGCTGGACGCGCAGCGCGAGGAGGCCCGCAAGGCCAAGGAGAAGCTGGTCGCCGAGGCCGAGGCGCTCTCCGGCTCCACCGACTGGGGGGTCACGGCCGCCCGGTACCGCGAGCTGATGGCGGAGTGGAAGGCGGCGGGGCGTGCGCAGCGCGAGCACGAGGACGAGCTGTGGAACCGCTTCCGCGGTGCGCAGGACGTCTTCTTCGCGGCGCGCAGCGAGGTCTTCGCGGAGCGGGACGCAGAGCAGGCGGAGAACCTCAAGCTGAAGGAGGAGCTCGCCGGCGAGGCCGAGAAGCTGGTCCCGGTGACGGACCTGAAGGCGGCCCGCGCCGCCTTCCGGACCATCAACGAGCGCTGGGAGGCCATCGGCCACGTACCGCGTGACGCCCGGTCGAAGGTCGAGGGCCGGATGCACGCCGTGGAGCGGGCCATCCAGGAGGCCGAGGAGGCCGAGTGGCGGCGGACGAACCCCGAGGCGCGCGCGCGTGCGGAGGGTCTGACGGGGCAGCTCCAGGACGCGGTCGACAAGCTGAAGAAGCAGATCGACGCGGCCCGCGCGGCGGGCAACGACGCCAAGGCCGACAAGCTGGCGCGTGAGCTCGAGGGCCGTCAGGCGCTGCTGGACCAGGCGCTGAAGGGCCTGCAGGAGTTCGGCGGCTGATCCCTGCCGGGTGTGGAAAGGGCCTCCCTCCCGGGAGGCCCTTTTCCGTGCGTCGTCACGGCCTGCGAGCCGAGGTCACGCGGTACACGTCGTACACGCCCTCCACGCCCCGTACCGCCTTCAGGACGTGCCCCAGGTGCTTGGGGTCGCCCATCTCGAAGGTGAAGCGGGAGGTGGCCACCCGGTCGCGGGAGGTCTGGACGGCCGCCGACAGGATGTTGACGTGCTGGTCGGACAGGACCCGGGTGACGTCCGACAGGAGCCGGGAGCGGTCCAGGGCCTCGACCTGGATGGCGACCAGGAAGACCGAGGACTGGGTCGGCGCCCACTCGACGTCGAGGATCCGCTCGGGCTGCTGCGACAGCGAGTCCACGTTGACGCAGTCGGCGCGGTGAACCGATACGCCGCTGCCGCGGGTGACGAAGCCGATGATCGGGTCGCCCGGCACCGGGGTGCAGCAGCGGGCGAGCTTCACCCAGACGTCCTCGACGCCCTTGACGACCACGCCCGGGTCGGCCTTGGCGCGGCGCTTGCCGCGGCCGCGGCTCGGCGGGGCGGACTCGGCGATGTCCTC
The DNA here is from genome assembly GCF_000716335.1 of Streptomyces sp. NRRL S-118. GTDB lineage: Bacteria > Actinomycetota > Actinomycetes > Streptomycetales > Streptomycetaceae > Streptomyces. The sequence goes on from NZ_KL591020.1 coordinate 140,376, forward strand.
GCTGGCGGCCTCCTCGCCGCCGAGGGCCTGCACCAGCTTCTGGACGACGCCCTGGGCGGCGACGTGGCCTTCGCCGATCGCCGCGTACAGCGACGAGATGTCGGGGTAGCGCATCTCGTGCGCCAGGGTGACGAGCGAGTCGCCGGTCAGGATGCGCTGGATCGGCAGGTTCTGCTTGCGCATGGCGCGCGCGATGGCGTCCTTGCCGTGCTCGATGGCCTCGTCGCGGCGCTCCTTGGAGAACCAGGCGCGGATCTTGTTGCGGGCGCGCGGCGACTTGACGAAGCCCAGCCAGTCGCGGGACGGGCCGGCGCCGGCGGCCTTGGAGGTGAAGACCTCCACCAGGTCGCCGTTGTCGAGGGTCGATTCCAGCGGTACGAGGCGCCCGTTGACCCGGGCTCCTATGGTGCGGTGGCCGACCTCGGTGTGGACGGCGTACGCGAAGTCCACCGGGGTGGCGCCCGCGGGCAGCGCTATGACGTCGCCCTTGGGGGTGAAGACGAAGACCTCGTTGCGGGAGAGGTCGAAGCGCAGCGACTCGAGGAACTCACTGGGGTCCTCGGTCTCCTTCTGCCAGTCCAGCAGCTGGCGCAGCCACGCCATGTCGTTGATGTGGTCGTCCTTGCCGGCCTTCTTGGGTACGTCGGTGCGCACCTTGGAGGCGCCGGCGACGGCCTCCTGCTTGTACTTCCAGTGCGCGGCGATGCCGTACTCGGCGCGGCGGTGCATGTCGAAGGTGCGGATCTGCAGCTCGACGGGCTTGCCGTTGGGGCCGATGACCGTCGTGTGCAGCGACTGGTACATGTTGAACTTCGGCATCGCGATGTAGTCCTTGAACCGGCCGGGGACCGGGTTCCATCGCGCGTGGACGGTGCCGAGGGCGGCGTAGCAGTCGCGGACCGTGTCGACCAGGACGCGGATGCCCACCAGGTCGTAGATCTCCGCGAAGTCCCTGCCGCGGACGATCATCTTCTGGTAGACGCTGTAGTAGTGCTTCGGGCGGCCGGTGACGGTGGCCTTGATGCGGGCGGCGCGCAGGTCGGCCTGGACCTCGTCGGTCACTATCGCGAGGTACTCGTCCCGCTTGGGGGCGCGCTCGGCGACGAGGCGGACGATCTCGTCGTACATCTTGGGGTAGAGGATCGCGAAGGCGAGGTCCTCCAGCTCCCACTTGATGGTGTTCATGCCCAGGCGGTGGGCGAGCGGCGCGTAGATCTCGAGGGTCTCGCGGGCCTTCTTCTCCTGCTTCTCCCGCTTGAGGTAGCGCATGGTGCGCATGTTGTGCAGGCGGTCGGCGAGCTTGATGACCAGGACGCGCGGGTCCTTGGCCATGGCGACGACCATCTTGCGGACGGTCTCGGCCTGCGCGGCCTCGCCGAACTTGACCTTGTCGAGCTTGGTGACGCCGTCGACGAGGAGGGCGACCTGGTCGCCGAAGTCCTTGCGCAGCTGCTCCAGGCCGTACTCGGTGTCCTCGACCGTGTCGTGCAGGAGACCCGCCATGAGCGTGGCCGGGTCCATGCCGAGCTCGGCGAGGATGGTGGTGACGGCGAGCGGGTGCGTGATGTACGGGTCGCCGCTCTTGCGCTTCTGGCCCCGGTGCCAGCGCTCGGCGACCTGGTAGGCACGCTCGATCTGGCGGAGGGTCGAGGTCTCGATCTTGGGGTCGTTGCTGCGGACGATGCGCAGCAGGGGTTCGAGAACCGGGTTGTACGGGGACGAGCGCTGCACTCCGAGCCGGGCGAGGCGGGCGCGCACGCGGTTGGAGGAGCCGCCGGAGCGGGCGGCGGACGGCGGGGTGGGCTTCGGGGCCGAGACGGGCGTCGGGCCGGTCGCGCGCTGCGGCGCCGCCGACTTGGGCGTACCCTCCGCGGGCTTGTTCTGGGGCGTGGCTGGGGCCGCCGCGGCCTGGTCGGCCCGCTGGTCGGGTTTCGCGGCGGAGAGTGGCTGGGCCTCGTCTGGCAAGAGCGCTCCTCGTGCGGGTCCGGGTCCCCCGGTCGAGCCCGGACACCCATGGTATCGACCCGGGCGGGCCGGTGCTCACGAGCCCGTACCGCACGACGACGGCGGGCGTCCCGGGGTGGTCCCCGGG
>NZ_KL591020.1:142587-176239 GCF_000716335.1 Streptomyces sp. NRRL S-118
GTCCCGGGGTGGTCCCCGGGACGCCCGCCGTTCACCTCGTGCCTGGTCAGAGCGTGATCAGGGCCTCCAGTGGAGCGCCGCGCAGGGCGGGCTCCAAGCGGGCCCGGCCGCCGAGGAAACCGAGCTCCATGAGGACCGCGACACCGGCGACCTCGGCGCCGGCCCGCCGGATGAGCTCCAGCGATGCCTCGGCGGTGCCGCCGGTGGCCAGGACGTCGTCGATGACCATGACGCGGTCACCGGCGGCCAGGTCCTCGGCGTGCACCTCGATCTCGGCGGAGCCGTACTCCAGGTCGTACGCCTGGCTCAGCGTGGCACCGGGGAGCTTGCCCGCCTTGCGCACCGGGATGAACCCCAGCTCCGCGGTGACGGCGACCGGTGCGGCGAGGATGAACCCGCGCGCCTCCAGGCCGACGATCTTCGTCGCGCCGCTGCGGAGGCACAACTCGGCCAGCGCGCCCGTGAGCGCGCGGAACGCCTGCGGGTCCGCGAGCAGCGGGGTGATGTCCTTGAACACCACGCCCGGCTTCGGGTGGTCGGGGACGTCCCGGATCCGGCTGAGCAGCAGCTCCTGGGTACTGACGGCGGTCACCGGCGCTTCCCCCGGCCCCGGGTGGGCTGGCGGCGCTGACCGACGACGGCACCGGCGGGGGTGACGTCCGCGGGGGCGCCGTCGAGGGCACCGTCCGTGTCCTCGGCGCCGTCCGGGCCCTCGGGGGATTCGCCCTTGGCGGCCGCGGCGGCGCGCTTGGCGAGGACGCGCTTCTTCAGGGCCTTCATCTGCGGGTCGCGTTCCTTGAGGTCCGCGACGAGCGGCGTGGCGATGAAGATCGAGGAGTACGCACCGGCGGCGAGGCCGACGAACAGCGACAGCGAGATGTCGTTCAGCATGCCGGCGCCGAGGACGCCGCCGCCGATGAAGAGCAGGCCGGCGACCGGCAGCAGCGCCACCACGGTGGTGTTGATGGAGCGCACCAGGGTGCTGTTGAGGCTGCGGTTGGCGATCTCGCTGTAGGTCCAGCGGGTCTGCTTGGTGATGTCCCTCGAACCCTCCTTGAGACCGTCGAAGACGACGACGGTGTCGTAGAGGGAGTAACCGAGGATCGTGAGCAGACCGATCACGGTACCGGGAGTGACCTCGAAGCCCACCAGGGCGTAGATGCCGACGGTGATCGTGAGGTCGTGGATCAGGGCGATCAGCGCGGCGAGGGCCATGCGCCACTCGAAGGCGATGGCGAGGTAGATCACCACGAGGATCATGAAGACCCCGAGGCCCGTCCACGCCTTGTTGGCGATCTGCTCACCCCAGCTGGGTCCGACCAGCTCGGCGTTGAGCTTGTCCTCCGGGACCTTCAGGTCGTCGGCCAGGGCGGTCTTGATCTTGTCCGCCTGGGTGGTGTCCACATCGCTGATCTGGATGCGGAGACCGCCGGTGCCCAGCTCCTGGACGATCGGGATGTGCCCGGAGACCTCTTCGGCGACCTCACGGGCCTCGGTCACGGACACCGCGGTCTTGGGCGTCGTGATGACCACGCCGCCCTTGAACTCGATACCCATGTTGAGGCCCTGCACCATCAGGCCCACGACGGCCGTGATGGTGATCAGGATGGAGATGCCGTACCAGATCATGCGCTTGCCGACGAAGTCGTAGCCGACCTCGCCGCGGTACAGGCGGGCGCCGATGCTGCCGAGTCGTGACATCTCACGCCTCCTTCGGGTCGATGGTCGGGGCGGCGGCGCGGCGCGAGCGGCGCAGCGGCGGCTTGGCTCCGAGCCGCTTCGGGTCCAGACCCGACCACGGGTGGCCACTGCCGAAGAACTTCGTACGGGCGAACAGCGTCATCAGCGGCTTGGTGAAGAGGAACACCACGACGACGTCGAGCAGGGTCGTCAGCCCGAGCGTGAACGCGAAGCCCTGGACCTTGCCGACGGTCACGATGAACAGCACCGCGGCGGCGAGGAACGACACGAAGTCGGAGACGAGGATGGTGCGCCGGGCACGCGGCCAGGCGCGCTCGACGGCCGGGCGGAGCGTACGGCCTTCCCGGATCTCGTCACGGACACGTTCGAAGTACACGATGAACGAGTCCGCGGTGATACCGATGGCGACGATGGCGCCGCAGACGGCCGGCAGGTTCAGCGCGAAGCCGATGGCCGGGCCGAGCAGGGACATCAGCGCGTACGTGAGGATCGCCGAGGCGAGCAGGCTGAGGAGCGCGATCACCGACAGGCCCCGGTAGTACACCACCAGGTAGATCACGACGAGGGCGAGACCGATGGCACCGGCGATCAGACCGGCCTTGAGCTGCTCGCCGCCGAGCGCCGCGGTGACGGTGGTGACGCTCTCCTCGACGAACGACAGGGGCAGCGCACCGTAGGACAGGATGTTGGCCAGGTCGGTGGCGGAGTCCTGGTTGAAGCTGCCGGAGATCTCGGCGCTGCCGCCGCCGATGGCGCTGCTGACGGACGGGGCGGAGACCACCTGTCCGTCGAGCATGATCGCGAACTGGTTCTGCGGCGGGGCCTGCGAGGCGAGCTTGCCGGTGGTCTGGGCGAACTTCTTGGTGCCCTTGTCGGTGAAGCCGAGCTGGACGATCCACATGCCGCGCTGCGGGTCGAGGACGGCCTTGGCCTCGTCGACGTCCGTGCCCTCGACCTCGGACGGGCCGAGGATGTACTTGGCGTCGCCCTCACTGCCGCAGGCCACGGTGGGCTTGGCGGGATCGGCGTTGCGCGCCGGGTTGGGCACCTCCTTGGTGCCCTTCTTCGGCGTGCAGTCGAGCGCGGCGAACTGCTTGTCCAGGGCGGCGGTGCCCGGGTCGGCGGAACCGCTCGGCTGCGGGGTCCCGGACGGGCTCGGCTGGGTGCCGGGCTTGCCGGAGGTGCTGGCCGAAGGCGTGGGCGCCTTCTTCAGCGCGTCGGTGACGGCACGGCCCTGGGTCGTGGCGCCCGGCGTGGGCGTGGCCTTGCCGCTGGGGGCCGGCTTGCCGCTGGGCGTGGCGCTCGGCGTGCCGTCGGCGGAGGGGTCGGGCAGCGGTGTGTTGCCCGAGACCGCGACCACGGGCCGGAAGTACAGCTGGGCGGTGGTGCCGACCTGCTCACGGGCCTGCTCGGAGTTCGTCGCCTTGGGGATGTTGACGATGATGTGCCGGTTGCCCTGCTGCTGGACCTCGGACTCCGAGACACCCAGACCGTTGACGCGGCGCTCGATGATGCCGATCGCGGTCTGCATGTTGGTGTTGTTGATCGAGTCCGGCTTGCCCGGCTGGTTCTCGGCCCTGAGCGTGATGCTCGTACCGCCGGCGAGGTCGATGCCCAGGCGCGGGGTGAGGTCCCCGGTCGCGAACATGCCGCCGACGAGGGCGCCCATGACGACCAGGATCAAGGCCAGGGCGCGCCCCGGCCTGCCCTGGCCCCCCGTCGCCGGCCCTCTGCCCTTCTTGGGTGCTGCCACCTTCTCGTTTCTCCCTGTCCAACCGCCATGCGCCGGGTGAGCGCCGTGGCGGCCACGAAGTGGTGTGGGGATTCCCCCGCGTGTGTCGGCACGGACGCGCGGACCGCGCTACGCCGCCCGGCGGCGTCACGCGGTCCCCGGATGATGCCTTACTTCGCGTCGGTGTCGCCGTCGCTCTTGTCGTCGGTCTTCGCGTCGCGCCGGCTCTCCTCGGCGTCCTTCTTGCCCAGGTCGATCTTGTCACCCTCGGTGGCCCCGGCCTCCGCGGCCTCGGTCAGCGACGAGGCGTCGTCCGGGACGACAGGGGCGTCGGTCTTGAGCTCGGTGTCACCGTGGACGATGCGGTTGTACTCGTCGTCCTCGAGCACGGCACCGACCGCGTTCTTGGCGTAGACGGCGTGGACGCCCGGGGCGACCTCCAGGAGGACCGTGTCCTCGCCGACCTCCTTGACGGTGGCGTACATCCCCCCGATCGTCCGCACGCCGGTGCCGGGCTGCATCTGGTTGCGCATTTCGACCGCTTGCTGCTGCTTCTTCTTCGCAGAGCGGGTCATCAGGAACATGGCCCCGATGAGGACGATGAACGGGAGGAGGGTCATGATGCTCACGGGACGACAAATCCTTCACACGGTCGCGGGGAACCGCGGCCTGATCTTCGGGGGTGGGCACGCCGACCGAAGGGTCGGCATCGGCGGAGTCTAGGCGAGTCCGCATCGATGGAACAACGCCCAGCATGGCACCGTGGTTCCTGCCCCGGCCACTGACGCCGCCGTCACGCCCCGAACAAGCCCTGTTGTCCCCTTCCCGGGCCTCCTGCCTGCGGCGGCACGAGTCCGAGGTGTGTCCAGGCGGCGGGGGTGGCGACCCTCCCCCGGGGCGTGCGGGCCAGCAGACCCTCCCGTACGAGGAACGGCTCGGCGACCTCCTCGACCGTCTCGCGCTCCTCCCCGACGGCCACGGCGAGCGTGGACAGGCCGACCGGGCCGCCGCCGAAGAGCTTGAGCAGCGCCTGCAGCACCGCGCGGTCCAGGCGGTCCAGGCCGCGGCCGTCCACCTCGTACACCTGCAGCGCGGTGGCCGCGATCTCGCGCGTGATCACGCCGTCGGCCTTGACCTGGGCGTAGTCGCGGACGCGGCGCAGCAACCGGTTGGCGATACGGGGCGTACCGCGGGACCGGCCGGCGATCTCGGCGGCTCCGTCGGCCTCGATGTGGACGTCGAGGAGCGCGGCGGAGCGGCGGATGACGCGCTCCAGCTCGGCCGGGGCGTAGAACTCCATGTGGGCGGTGAAGCCGAAGCGGTCGCGCAGCGGGGGCGGCAGCAGGCCGGCCCGGGTGGTGGCGCCGACCAGCGTGAACGGCGGCAGCTCCAGCGGGATGGCGGTGGCGCCGGGCCCCTTGCCGACGATGACGTCGACGCGGAAGTCCTCCATCGCCATGTAGAGCATCTCCTCGGCGGGGCGGGACATCCGGTGGATCTCGTCGAGGAAGAGGACCTCGCCCTCCTGGAGCGAGGAGAGGATCGCGGCGAGGTCTCCGGCATGCTGGATGGCGGGGCCGGAGGTGATCCGGATGGGGGCGCCCATCTCGGTGGCGATGATCATGGAGAGGGTGGTCTTGCCGAGGCCGGGCGCGCCGGAGAGCAGGACGTGGTCGGCGGTGGCACCGCGGGCGAGGGCCGCCTTGAGCACCAGGTCCAGCTGCTCGCGCACCCGCTCCTGGCCCACGAACTCGTCCAGCGACTTGGGGCGCAGCGCGGCTTCGACGGCCTGGTCCTCGCCGTCGGCGGAGGCGCCGACCAGTCGCTCGCCGGCGGTGTCGTCGCTGGTGGGTGCGGTGTCGTCCCAGTTCACAGTGGGTTGCCTCTTGCCTCTTGCCTCGGGATCGGCGGTACGGGTCAGCGGGTGCGGTTCAGGGTCTGCAGGGCGGCCTTGAGGAGCTGCCCGATCGGCGGCTCGCCGCCGGCCGCCTCGGCCTGCGGGGTCACCGCGGCGACGGCCTCGTCGGCCTCGCGGGTGGCGTAGCCCAGGCCGAGCAGCGCGGCGTGCAGCTGGTCGCGCCAGGAGGCGGTGACCGCCGAGCCGACGGCGGCGGGTGCCGTGCCCGTCGGTGCGCCGAGCCGGTCCTTGAGCTCCAGCAGCAGTTTCTGCGCGCCCTTCTTGCCGATGCCGGGCACGGCGGTGAGCGCCTTCTCGTCACCGGAGGCCACCGCTGCGCGCAGCGCGTCCGGGGAGTGCACGGCGAGCATGGCCTGCGCCAGGCGGGGGCCGACGCCACTGGCGGTCTGGAGCAGCTCGAAGACCTGTCGCTCGTCGTCGTCGGCGAAGCCGTACAGCGTGAGCGAGTCCTCCCGGACCACCAATGAGGTGGCCAGGCGGGCTTCCTGACCCACCCTCAGGCCGGACAGGGTGTCGGGCGTGCACTGGACGGCCATGCCGATGCCGCCGACCTCGATCACGGCCGTGGTCGGGGCGAGGGCGGCGACGGGGCCGCTCACGAAGGCGATCATGCGGTACGGCCTTTCATGGCTCGATGGGCGGCGACGGCTTGCTGGAGCCGGTTCTGGGCGGGGGCCCGCCAGATGTGGCAGATGGCGAGGGCCAGGGCGTCCGCGGCGTCGGCCGGCCTGGGCGGCGCGTCCAGCCGCAGGAGCCGGGTGACCATGGCGCCGACCTGCGCCTTGTCGGCGCGGCCGCTGCCGGTGACGGCGGCCTTGACCTCGCTGGGGGTGTGCAGGGCGACGGGCAGTCCGCGGCGGGAGGCGCACAGGATGGCGACGGCGCTGGCCTGGGCGGTGCCCATCACCGTCCGTACGTTGTGCTGGCTGAAGACCCGCTCGACCGCGACCAGTTCGGGCCGGTGCTCGTCCAGCCACTCCTCGATGCCCCGCTCGATGGCGACCAGGCGGTGGCCGGTCTCCGCGTCCGCGGGCGTACGGACCACACCGACGCCGAGCATGGTCAGCGGACGCCCGGCGACTCCCTCCACGACGCCGACTCCGCATCGCGTCAGTCCTGGGTCCACCCCGAGAACGCGCACGCCACCCCTCCTTCGACAACTGTTCGTGCAGGCTAGCGGGTGGCACTGACAACGCGACGGGCCGACGGGGTGTGTTCCCGTCGGCCCGTCGCACCGGCGTGGGTCAGGCGTCGACCTTCGCCATGACGTCGTCGGAGACGTCGAAGTTGGCGAAGACGTTCTGCACGTCGTCGCTGTCCTCCAGCGCGTCGATCAGCTTGAAGATCTTGCGCGCGCCCTCCTCGTCCAGCTCGACCTGCATGGTCGGGACGAAGCTGGCCTCGGCCGACTCGTAGTCGATACCGGCCTCCTGGAGGGCGGTGCGGACCGCGACCAGGTCGGTGGCCTCGCTGATGACCTCGAAGTTCTCACCGAGGTCGTTGACCTCCTCGGCGCCGGCGTCCAGGACCGCGCCGAGCACGTCGTCCTCGCTGAGGTCGCCCTTGGGGAGGACGACGACGCCCTTGCGGTTGAAGAGGTACGACACGGAGCCCGGGTCGGCCATCGAGCCGCCGTTGCGGGTCATGGCCACGCGCACGTCGGAGGCGGCGCGGTTGCGGTTGTCGGTGAGGCACTCGATGAGCACCGCGACGCCGTTCGGCCCGTAGCCCTCGTACATGATCGTCTCGTAGTCGGCGCCACCGGCCTCAAGGCCGGCGCCGCGCTTGACCGCGGAGTCGATGTTCTTGTTCGGGACGGAGCTCTTCTTCGCCTTCTGGATGGCGTCGTAGAGCGTCGGGTTGCCGTCCGGGTCACCGCCGCCGGTGCGGGCCGCGACCTCGATGTTCTTGATCAGCTTCGCGAAGAGCTTGCCGCGCTTGGCGTCGATCACGGCCTTCTTGTGCTTCGTCGTAGCCCATTTAGAGTGGCCGGACATCTGCCTGTCTCCTTCGCGTAACCCGTTTCAGAACGAACCCGAGAGATCCTACCGGGACCGGATCAGCTCGCGGCGCGCACCATGTCGACGAACAGGGCGTGCACCCGGTGGTCGCCGGTCAGTTCCGGGTGGAACGAGGTGGCCAGGGCGTTGTCCTGCCGCACGGCGACGATGTGACCGTCGTGCTCGGCGACGACCTCGGCCCGGGCGCCGACCGACTCGACCCAGGGGGCGCGGATGAAGACGCCTTCCACCGGGCCGCCGTCGATGCCTTTGACCTCGACCGCGGCCTCGAAGGACTCGTTCTGCCGCCCGAAGGCGTTGCGGCGCACGATCATGTCGATGCCGCCGAGGGTCTCCTGGCCCGAGCGCGGGTCGAGGATCTTGTCGGCGAGCATGATCAGGCCGGCGCAGGTGCCGTAGACGGGCATGCCCGCCGCGATGCGCGCGCGCAGGGGCTCCATGAGACCGAACAGGACGGCCAGCTTGGAGATGGTGGTGGACTCGCCGCCGGGGATGACCAGTCCGTCGACCTCGGCCAGTTCCTCGGGGCGCCGGACCGGCCTGGCCACGGCGTCCGCCGCGGCCAGGGCGATCAGGTGCTCGCGTACGTCGCCCTGGAGAGCCAGGACGCCGATGAGCGGAGTGGTCATCACCAGCCCCGGTTCGCGTAGCGCTCGGCCTCGGGGAGGGTGTCGCAGTTGATGCCGACCATGGCCTCGCCCAGGTTGCGGGAAGCGTCCGCGATGATCTTCGGGTCGTCGTAGAAGGTGGTGGCCTTGACGATGGCGGCGGCGCGCTTGGCCGGGTCGCCCGACTTGAAGATGCCGGAGCCGACGAAGACGCCCTCGGCGCCGAGCTGGCGCATCAGCGCGGCGTCGGCCGGGGTGGCCACGCCACCGGCGGAGAACAGCACGACCGGCAGCTTGCCGAGCTCGCTGACCTCCTTGACGAGCTCGTAGGGGGCGCGCAGCTCCTTGGCGGCGGCGTACAGCTCGTTGTTGTCGAAGCCGCGCAGCTTGGCGATCTCGTTCTTGATCTGGCGCAGGTGGCGGACGGCCTCGACGACGTTGCCGGTGCCGGCCTCGCCCTTGGAGCGGATCATGGCCGCGCCCTCGGCGATGCGGCGCAGGGCCTCGCCCAGGTTGGTGGCGCCGCAGACGAAGGGGGTGGTGAAGGCCCACTTGTCGGAGTGGTTCACCTCGTCGGCCGGGGTGAGGACCTCGGACTCGTCGATGTAGTCGACGCCGAGGGACTGCAGGACCTGGGCCTCGACGAAGTGGCCGATGCGGGACTTGGCCATGACCGGGATGGAGACCGCGTCGATGATCTCCTCGATCATGTTCGGGTCGGACATCCGGGCCACGCCGCCGTCCTTGCGGATGTCGGCGGGGACCCGCTCGAGGGCCATGACCGCGACGGCACCGGCGTCCTCGGCGATCTTCGCCTGCTCGGCGTTGACCACGTCCATGATCACGCCGCCCTTGAGCTGCTCGGCCATGCCGCGCTTGACGCGCGCGGTGCCGGTCTCGGGGGACTGCGGGGTGGTGGGGAGCGTGCTGGACACGAGGGACCTCACTCGAAGGAAACAGGGGTTTCGACATCAGTGAGGAAACCTGGCGCGCCCAGTCCACATCAAGGGCCAATAGGGAGCCGGTGGCTCGTTTTCGGGCGCCTGTACGGTTCACGGCCGGTCCGCGAGCGCCGCGGGGGGCTCGTCGTCCATCTCGAAGGCCATCGGGAACGGCGCGTGCCCGGCCAGCCGGAACCAGCGCACCGTCCGGTGCCGGCGCAGCGCCCGCGCGGCGCGCACGGCGTCGTTGTGGAACCTCCGGGCCATCGGGACCCGGCGAACGGCCGCCGCCAGCTCGCCGGCCGCCTCCTCGCCGCCGGGCGCCTCCCGGACCGCCTCCATCTGCTCCGGCTCCCCGAACACGGCGCGCAGCGCCTGGCTCAGCTCGCTCTCGGCGACCTCGCGGTGCTCCTCCTCCGCCTGGCGGGCGGCGTGCGCCGCCTCGTACAGCACGATGGACGCCGCCGGGTCCAGCACCTTGGCGGTGGCCAGTTCCTGGGCGACCGAGGCGCGGCGTACGAGCTGGGCGTCGAGTGCGGCGCGGGCGGCGTCGATCCGGGCGTGCAGCCGGTCGAGCCGCCCCGCGGTCCAGCTCAGGTAGAGACCGATCGCGACGAGGCCGACGACGATCCAGATGAGGGTTTCGATCACGGGCGCACAGGCTACCGGGAGGCCGGCACGGGCCCTTCCCTGGCCGAGCGGTCCCGGACGCCCTCAGGGTCTGACGTTCGGATCAGGCCGGATCAGGCAGTGGCGTCCGGCGCCGTGCACCGCGAGGCGGAGGAGGGAGCCGCTGCGGAGCATCGGCGACCGACGACAGCGCCGCGAGGTGCGGTGTCCGGACACCCGCCCATCAGCCGCCTCAACGACGCTGCGGGTCAATACACCTGGGGCCGGCGGAAGAGGGCGGTCCAGAGGAATCCCTCGCCGAACGCCGTGGAGTCGGCCGCCTCGTCGCGCATCCGCCGCAGTTCCACCTCGGTCAGGCCGCCGAAGATCCGCCGCAGCGACTCCGGCGTGTAGGCGAGACCGCCCTGGAGGGCCCCTTCCCGGTAGAAGTGCGCGTCGGGGAGTTCGGAGCCCATGCCGCCGGGCCCGGCCGCGAAGCAGGTGAGCGCGAAGTGGCCGCCGGGCGCGAGGACGCGGTCGAGCAGTGCGAGGTGGCTGACGCGGCGGTGCGGCGGCAGGTGGTGGAAGCAGCCCGAGTCGTACACCAGGTCGTACGGGCCGCCGGCCGCCCAGGTGAAGGCGTCCCCGCAGTGGAAGCGCACCTCCGCGCCCGCCTCGCGGGCCCGTTCCCGGGCCCAGGCGATGGCCTGCGGGGACAGGTCGACGGCGTCCACGTCGAAACAGCGCCCGGCGAGGTACAGGGCGTTGCGGCCGGGGCCGCAGCCGAGGTCCAGGACCCGGCCGCCCGGCGGGACCACCCCGCGCTCGACGTACGAGACGAGGTTCTCGTCCGGCTTGGCGACGAAGAACGGCACCGGCTTGTCCCGGTCCGCGTAGAAGCCGTCCCACCAGTCCGACGCGCCGGCCGTCCACCGGTCGGCCTCCGGTGCGAAGAGCCCGTCCAGAAGTGCCATGACGTCGTCGATCGTGCGTATGTCCCGGTCCATCCGGTCCCCCTCTCCCGAGGACCCAATTTTAGGCCGGAACACGACAAACATGCAGCTCACAGCGGGTGCAGCGAGGTCCGAGGCGGCCGTCAAACGCCCTGCTGGCAGACCGCCCGGCCCCGGTCCCGCGGTGCGCCCCGCGGTCCGGCCACCGGCCCGCGGAGCCCCTTCAGGGGGCCTTCACGGCCCGCCCCGGCCCGGCTTTCTCCGCCGGGCCGGGCCCCGCCCGGAGCCGTCCTGGGGAGTGTCCGCGAAGCGGCGTCGTCCGCCCGTGGGGCGGGGCCGGCGGCGTCCGGTGCGAGCGATCGCACGGCGGAGGAGGAAGCCACTGCGGTGGGGGCACGGCCCGTACCCGGAGGGCGACGGGGGCCGGCGGCGACCGACGACCACGCGGCGAGCGTGCGTGCCAGGCGCCGCCGGGCGGACGGGACGTCGCGGACACGACCTAGTCGCGCGCCAGCCCCCAGCGCGCCCACAGACCGCCGGTGCGATCGTCCGCGGCGACCGAGGCCGCCGCTCCGTCCGTCACCGTCTCGTACACGGCGAGGATGTCCGCGCCCACCGTCGACCAGTCGAAGCGGCGCACGTGCGCGCTGCCGCGCTCGTGAAGCTCCTGGCGGCGTGCCGGGTCGCCGAGGAGGCGGATCGCCGCGTCGGCCAGGGCGTCGGCGTCCTCGTTGGCGAACAGCTCGCCCGCCGCGCCCTGGTCCAGCACCTGGGCGAAGGCGTCCAGGTCGCTGGCGAGCACCGGCGCACCCGCCGACATGGCCTCCACCAGGATGATGCCGAAGCTCTCGCCGCCCGTGTTGGGCGCCACGTACACGTCCACGCTGCGCAGCAGCCGCGCCTTGTCCTCGTCGCTGACCATGCCGAGGAACTCCACCCGCCGGCGCATGTCCGCGGGGAGCGAGGCGACGGCCTCCTCCTCGTCGCCCCGGCCCGCCACCAGCAGCCGGGTCTCCGGGCGGGCCGCGAGGATCTTCGGGAGCGCCTTCATCAGCACCGGCAGACCCTTGCGGGGCTCGTCGATGCGCCCGATGAAGCCGAGCGTGCCGCCCTGCCACTCCGCCTTGGGTTCGGCCTTGGCGAAGAAGTCGACCTCCACGCCGTTGGGGATGACGACCGCGTCCCCGCCCAGGTGCTCCACCAGGGTCCGGCGGGCGTACTCGCTCACCGCGATCCGCGCGCTGATCTTCTCCAGTGCGGGCTGGAGGATCGGGTACGCGGCGATCATCGCCCGGGACCGCGGGTTCGAGGTGTGGAAGGTGGCCACGATCGGGCCCTGTGCGGCCCAGCAGCTCAGCAGCCCCAGCGACGGCGACGCCGGCTCGTGGATGTGGATCACGTCGAAGGTGCCGTCGTGCAGCCACCGGCGCACCCGGGCCGCCGACAGGAACCCGAAGTTCAGCCGGGCCACGGAGCCGTTGTACGGCACGGGCACCGCGCGCCCCGCCGACACCACGTACGGCGGCAGCGGTGTGTCGTCGTCGGCCGGCGCGAGCACCGACACCTCGTGACCCAGCCGGATCAGGTGGTCGGCGAGGTCGCGGATGTGGAACTGGACGCCGCCCGGCACGTCCCAGGAATACGGGCAGACGATGCCGATCCTCACGCGGCCGGTCCCTTCGCGGAGCCCCGGCCGGAGCCGCGGCCGCGGTCCGGGGTGTCGAGGTCGGCCAGCCACAGCCGCTGGAGCATGTGCCAGTCCTCCGGGTGCTCGGCGATCCCGGTGGCGAAGGCATCGGCCAGCGCCTGGGTCATCACGGCCGTCCGCTCGGCCCGCGTACCCGTCTCCGGCACGTCCACCGGCGGGTGGACCCGGCCCTTCATGACCGGCGTGCCGTCGTACCAGAGCGTCACCGGCAGCAGCAGCGCGCCCGTCTGCTGGGCCAGCATCGCCGGCCCTGCGGGCATCCGCGCCGTCTCGCCGAAGAACTTCACCTCGACACCCGAGGCCGACAGGTCCCGGTCCGCCACCAGGCACACCAGGCCGCCCGCCCGCAGCCGCCGCGCCAGCGTCCCGAACGCCGACCCGCCGGTGTGCGGCAGCACCTCCATGCCGAGCGACTCGCGGTACGCCACGAACCTGTCGTACAGCGACTCCGGCTTCAGCCGCTCGGCGACCGTCGTGAACGGCACGCCCAGGGTCCGGGTCACCCACACGCCGGCCAGATCCCAGTTGGCCAGGTGCGGCAGTGCGATGACCACGCCCCGTCCCGCCGCCAGCCCGTCCGTCAGGTGGTGGACGTCCTTGATGTCGATGCTGTCCCGGACCCGCTGCGCGCTCCAGGCGGGGAGGCGGAAGGATTCCATCCAGTAGCGCATGTACGAGCGCATCCCGGCCTTCGACAGCTCGGCGAGCCGCGCCGGCGAGGCGTCCGGGACCACGCGCGCCAGGTTGGACTCCAGGCGCAGCACGCCCTTGCCGCGCCGCTGCCACGCCGTGTCGGCGATGCGCCGCCCCAGACGCGTGGCGACCGGCTCCGGCAGCTTCTTCACCGCGGTCCAGCCCAGTCCGTACAGCGCGTCCGTCAGACGCTCGGTCATCGCACTCATGTGGCCTCACTCCCCCTCGGTCCGGCCGCGTCCGCCTCCGCGGCCTCGCGCCGCACCGTCACGACCCGCTGTCCCAGCGTCACCGCACTGCCCACGGCCACCACCCACAGGGCGATCGGCAGGAGGACCTGGATGCCCGGGACGCCGAACGCGTGCAGCCCGGAGAACCCTGCGGCCACCAGCGAGACCACCAGCCGCTCGGCCCGCTCGACCAGTCCGTTCACGGCGACCGGCAGGCCGATCGACTCGCCGCGGGCCTTGGTGTACGACACGACCTGGCCGCTCGCCAGGCAGAAGATGGCCACGGCGCACAGCACATTGTCGTCGCCCCCGCCGGCGTACCACAGGGCGAAGCCGCCGAAGATGGCGCCGTCCGCCACCCGGTCCAGCGTCGAGTCCAGGAAGGCGCCCCAGCGGCTGGAGATCCCCGCCTGGCGGGCCATGTTGCCGTCGACCAGGTCGGAGAAGACGAACAGGGTGATGACGATGGTGCCCCAGAAGAACTCGCCCCGCGGGTAGAAGACCAGAGCACCGGCCACCACCCCGGCCGTGCCGATGAGCGTGACGGCGTCGGGGCTCACTCCGCGGCGGAGCAGAAACGCGGCGAACGGTGTGAGAACACGCGTGAAAAACGCACGCGCGTACTTGTTCAGCATGGCCTTCCCGAGGGGTCGGTGGGCCGCGCGGCCCCTACGGCCACCGGCTGGCCCATCGTAGCCAGCACGGCACCGCTCCCACCGGCGGGCACCGCGCGGCCGTTTCCGGCGTCGTTCGGCGTCCGCCGCCGGCGCCGTCGCAGCGGCGGACGGAGGGCGGACCGCCGCACGCCGGTCCCTGCGCGCCACGGGCGACCGCGGCGCATGTCCGTCGTATGGACGCGGGCCGAGCGGAGTGGAAAGCTCGAAAGACCACCGCGGGCATCATCGGGGCTGCCCCGCAGGGGTCTGTCCCCCCTGGCGCCCGCGTCCCCACCTCCACCGCGCACCCCGTGCACCGGCGATCAGGAGGAAGAATCATGGGCGACAAGGCGAACACCCACCCAGGAGCCGCCGGCAGGGCTCTTACGGCCGACCAGCCCGCATCGGTACGGAATGTGGTGCTGGTCGGCCACAGCGGATCCGGCAAGACGACGCTCGTCGAGGCCCTCGCGCTGACCGCCGGGGCGGTCAACCGGGCGGGCCGCGTCGAGGACGGTGCCACGGTCTCCGACTACGACGAGATCGAACACCGCCAGCAACGCTCCGTACAGCTCTCGCTCGTCCCCGTCGCATGGGACGGCCACAAGATCAACCTGCTCGACACCCCCGGATACGCCGACTTCGTCGGTGAGCTCAGGGCCGGACTGCGCGCCGCGGACGCCGCCCTGTTCGTCGTCTCCGCGGCCCAGGAGGCCGACGCCGTCGCCGGCTCCACCCGCATGGTGTGGGAGGAGTGCGCGGCCGTGGGCATGCCCCGCGCCATCGTCGTGACCCACCTCGACACGGCGCGCACCGACTTCCGGCGGCTCACCCAGGTCTGCGCCGAGATCTTCGGCGGCGACGACCCCGACGCCGTCCTCCCCCTCTATCTGCCGGTGCACGGTCCCGAAGGGCCCGACGGGCACGCCCCGGCGACCGGCCTCGTCGGCCTGCTGACGCAGAAGATCTTCGATTACACGTCCGGTGAGCGGAAGGAGAACCCCCCGGACGACACCCAGCGCGACCTGATCGCCGAGGCCCGCAACCGGCTCATCGAGGGGATCATCGCCGAGAGCGAGGACGAGACCCTCATGGACCGCTACCTCGGCGGCGAGGAGATCGACCTCAAGACCCTCGTCGACGACCTGGAGAAGGCCGTCGCGCGCGGCACCTTCCACCCGGTTCTCGCGGCCGCTCCCGCCGCCCCCGGCGGCAAGCAGGGCCTCGGCACCGTCGAGCTGCTGGACCTGATCACCCGCGGTTTCCCCACCCCCCTGGAGCGCGAGGCGCCGGTGGTCACCACGCCGCAGGGCGAGCCGCGGCCCCCGATCACCTGCGACCCCGACGGGCCGCTCGTCGCGGAGGTCGTCAAGACCTCCTCCGACCCGTACGTCGGCCGGATCTCGCTGGTCCGCGTCTTCTCCGGCACCCTCCACCCCGACGAGACGGTGCACGTCTCGGGCCACGGACTGGCCGACCGGGGCCACGAGGACCACGACGTCGACGAGCGCATCGGCGCCCTGTCCGCCCCGTTCGGCAAGCAGCAGCGGCAGATGAGCCACTGCATCGCAGGTGACCTGTGCTGTGTCGGGAAGCTCGCGCGCGCGGAGACCGGCGACACCCTGTCCGGCAAGGACGACCCGCTCCTCATGGAGCCCTGGACCATGCCGGAGCCGTTCCTGCCGATCGCCATCCAGGCGCACAGCAAGGCGGACGAGGACAAGCTCTCCCAGGGCCTCGCGCGGCTCGTCGCCGAGGACCCCACCATGCGCCTCGACCAGAACCAGGACACCCACCAGGTGGTCCTGTGGTGCCTCGGCGAGGCCCACCGCGACGTGGCCCTGGAGCGGCTGCGCAACCGCTACGGCGTGCAGGTCGACGTCGTACCCCACAAGGTGGCGCTGCGCGAGACCTTCGCCGACAGGTCGGCCGGGCGCGGGCGGCACGTGAAGCAGTCCGGCGGGCACGGGCAGTACGCCATCTGCGAGATCGAGGTCGAGCCGCTGCCGCAGGGTTCCGGCATCGAGTTCGTCGACAAGGTCGTCGGCGGCGCGGTTCCCCGCCAGTTCATCCCCTCCGTCGAGAAGGGCGTACGGGCCCAGGCCGCCAAGGGCGTGGCCGCCGGGTACCCCCTCGTCGACGTGCGTGTCACCCTCCTCGACGGCAAGGCGCACTCGGTGGACTCCTCCGACGCCGCCTTCCAGACCGCCGGGGCGCTGGCGCTGCGGGAGGCCGCGGCCGATGCCCGGATCCACCTCCTGGAACCGGTCTCGGAGGTCCAGGTCCTGGTGCCCGACGAGTACGTCGGGCCGGTGATGAGCGACCTTTCCGGCCGCCGCGGCCGGGTCGTCGGAACCGAACAGGCGGGCCCGGGCCGGACACTCGTCCGGGCCGAGGTGCCCGAGCTGGAGATCGCGCGGTACGCCGTCGACCTGCGCTCCATCTCCCACGGCACGGGCCGGTTCGACCGCGGGTACGCGCGGCACGAGGCCATGCCCGCGCACGTCGCCGACAAGCTCCGTGCTTGCGAAGGCAGTTGACCGGCAGTCACCTCACCGGCGCCGGGTGCCGTCCGGACCGCCACGGTGCGGTGGACGGCATTCGGCCGTCCGGGGGCGCTCCGCGTCCGCCCCCGATACGCTGGAGTGCCCCGGTCCGCCTCGGGTCATCAGGTGTGCGGGGCGCGGTGGTTGGGAAGGCCGCAGAGCGGAGGACGCGCAGGCGGCAGGCGGTACACGCGGCAATGGGGGCGGCGGCAGTGACGATGGACGGTTTCTTCGGCCCCGGGGCACAGGTCCCGCTCCAGGGCTCGGACGGGCAGACGGTGGCGACGCATGCGCTCGCCTCCGCCGCGTACCGCGACGATCGCGTGGAGAAGATCCTCGAAGCCAACAACGAGTGGCACGAGTCGACGGTCAAGAAGGGCAAGTTCTCGCTGTTCGAGCCGAACCTCGGCGAGGCGTTCTCCCGGGCCGTGCAGGTCCGGATGCTGGGCGGGGCCCGCAAGCCCCTGATCCAGTCGTTCGGCACCGAGCCGCAGCCCGTCGTCGAGCACTGCCTGGCCGCCACCAACATCCGCAAGCAGCGCGACAAGCTCCTCACCCTCATCACGGTCGTCTTCGGTGTCGCCTTCCTGCCCGGCATGCTCCTGTGGATGGCCGTCTTCCAGCTGCGCCGGACCCTGGCCGGCTCGACCGACAAGAAGCGCTCCGGCGCCCTCGGCGCCGCCCTGTTCGCCGCGGTCGGGATCCTCGCCCTGCTCTTCCTGTTCCGGCTGCCGTTCGGCGGCTTCATGGCGATCTACCTGCGGGTCATGATCGTCGCGCCGGTCATCGGCTGGTTCCTCGCCAAGCGGGTGTGCGAATCCACCGCCAAGGACCTGCGGGCGCGCTGGGACTCCCTCCTCAGCGGTGGCGGCGGCGTCGGACCCAAGATCCCCGAGGCAGTCCCCCAGGACCCCAACGAGACGGCTGCCGAGGAGCTGCGCCAGTCCCTGGAGAAGCTCACCGCCGAGCAGCGCTCCAACGTCGTCTTCTACGCCGGCCCCAAGGGCATACTCGGCATGGGGACCCGCTGGGGCAGCTGGCACCTCGCCGAGGAGCTCGTGCCCCAGGAGGGCAGGGAGATCCACGCCTTCCGCACCTGGGACGTGATCCGGCCCATCCACGACCAGCTGAAGCTGCTGGAGCGCGGCACCCTCAAGACCGGATTCCCGGCGCCGTCCGTGAAGCACTGGATCGTCACCCCCGTGGGCGAGGGGGCCAAGGAGGTGGCCCGGCCGGAGGGCGAGGACATCGTCGCCTACCAGGTCAAGCCGCACGAGATACAGCGCGTCTGCAACGAGAACCAGTTCGGCAAGGGCAACCGGCACTACCTGGGCGTGCAGTTCGTGCTCTGGGACGGCCAGCTGGTCCTCACCATGATGGTCACCGTCACGGCCCTCCTGCACACGCTGCGCATCGAGGTCACCGGCCATGCGCTGGGCCCCGTGCACTCGCTCTTCACGACGAAGCCGGAGCCCAAGAAGAAGGAGGTCTCCAAGACCGTCAGGTTCTGGGAGACCAAGGAGATCATGCTGCCGCTGATCGACAACGACGAGGTGGTGCGGCTGGCCGTCCGGGCGCCGCTGACCTGGTTCCCGCCGGTCCTCGACTTTCTCGGCGGCAACCTGGTGCTGCCGGAGCCCTTCGGTCTGCGGCACGCCTGGGCGGCCCAGCCCTGGCGCCACCGCTTCATGGCCGACGACGCGATCCGCGCGGCGACGCCCGTGCTGCGGGCCGTGCACGCCGCCACGATCAAGATGCTCGACGAGCACGGGGTGGACACGGAGCGCTTCACCAACCGCTCGATGGTGCTCAGCGGCTTCGTCCAGGACCCGATGCCGAAGAAGGCGGACGTGTACGACGCATGATCAGCACGCCCGGGGCCGCTCCGCCCGGAGGAGCCCCGGGCGGTCGCGGGCCGGGCGGGGCAAGGTGCCTATGCGGTGGCGGGCCAGGCGTCGGCGAGCATCTGCCGGGTGTCCGCGAGGAGTTGCGGCAGCACCTTGGTGTGGCCGACGACCGGCATGAAGTTGGTGTCACCGCCCCAGCGCGGGACGATGTGCTGGTGCAGATGGGCGGCGATCCCGGCGCCGGCGGCCCCGCCCTGGTTGATGCCGATGTTGAACCCGTGCGCCCCTGAGGCGGTGCGCAGCGCGGTCATCGCCTGCTTGGTGAGCAGTGCGAGCTCGGCCGTCTCGGCCTCGTCCAGCTCCGTGTAGTCGGCGACGTGCCGGAACGGCACCACCATGAGGTGCCCGCCGTTGTACGGGTACAGGTTGAGCACCGCGTACACCGTCTCGCCGCGGGCGACGACCAGGCCGTCCACGTCGGACTTCGCCGGGATGGTGCAGAACGGACAGCCGTCGTCGGCACCGGGGCCGGTCGGCTTGTTCTCCCCCTGGATGTACGCCATCCGATGGGGCGTCCACAGTCGCTGGAACGCGTCAGGCGTCCCGACTCCGATCTGCTGCTCCGGCTCAGTCGTCATGCGGGCCAGCATATTCGCTGACGGTTACAGCCGGAGCGGCGAGGGGCGGCCCCTGCCCGGGACCGCCCCTCGTCTCAGCTTCCTGTCACGACCGTCACACCTGGACGCGGCGCTCCACGACGTCGGCCAGCTTGGCGAGGGCCTCGTCCTTGGGGATGCCGTTCTCCTGCGAACCGTCGCGGTAGCGGAAGGAGACGGTGCCGGCATTCATGTCGTCATCGCCCACGATGACCATGAACGGGACCTTCTGCTTCTGCGCGTTCCGGATCTTCTTCTGCATCCGGTCCGAGGAGGCGTCCACCTCGACCCGCAACCCCTTCTTCTTCGCCTCGGCGGCGAACTCCTGGAGGTACGGGACGTGCGCGTCGCCGATCGGGATGCCGACCGCCTGGACCGGAGCCAGCCACGCCGGGAAGGCACCCGCGTAGTGCTCCAGCAGCACGGCGAAGAAGCGCTCGATGCTTCCGAAGAGCGCCCTGTGGATCATGACCGGACGCTGCTTGGAGCCGTCGGCCGCGGTGTACTCCAGGTTGAAGCGCTTCGGCTGCTGGAAGTCGACCTGGATGGTCGACATCTGCCAGGAGCGGCCGATGGCGTCCTTCGCCTGGACGGAGATCTTCGGGCCGTAGTACGCGGCGCCGCCCGGGTCGGGGACGAGCGGCAGGCCCTGCTTCTCGGCCGCCTGGCGCAGCGCCTCGGTGGCCTCCTCCCACTCCTCGTCCTCGCCGATGAACTTGTCGGACTCGGGGTCGCGGGTGGACAGCTCCAGCTCGAAGTCGGTCAGGCCGTAGTCGCGCAGCAGGTCCAGGACGAAGGTCAGGAGCGAGTCGAGCTCCTGCGGCATCTGCTCCTTGGTGCAGTAGATGTGCGAGTCGTCCTGGGTGAAGCCGCGGGCGCGGGTCAGCCCGTGCACGACGCCCGACTTCTCGTACCGGTACACAGTGCCGAACTCGAACAGCCGCAGCGGCAGCTCGCGGTAGGAACGGCCGCGCGCCCGGAAGATCAGGTTGTGCATGGGGCAGTTCATCGCCTTGAGGCGGTAGTTCTGCCCGTCGAACTCCAGGGGCGGGAACATCGCGTCCGCGTAGTTCGGCAGGTGCCCCGAGGTCTCGAAGAGCTGCTCCTTCGAGATGTGCGGGGTGTTCACGAACTCGTAGTCGGCGTCCTCGTGGCGCTTGCGCGAGTAGGTCTCCATCTCGCGGCGGACGATGCCGCCCTTGGGGTGGAAGACGGCCAGACCGGAGCCCAGCTCCTCGGGGATGGAGAACAGGTCGAGCTCGGCGCCCAGCTTGCGGTGGTCGCGCTTCTCGGCCTCGACGAGGAAGTCCAGGTACGCCTTCAGCTCGTCCTTCGAGGGCCACGCGGTGCCGTAGATGCGCTGCAGCTGCGGGTTCTTCTCGCTGCCGCGCCAGTAGGCCGCGGCGGAGCGCATCAGCTTGAACGCCGGGATGTTCCGGGTGGTGGGCAGGTGGGGACCCCGGCAGAGGTCCTTCCAGCACAGCTCGCCGGTCTTGGCGTCGAGGTTGTCGTAGATGGTCAGCTCGCCGCCGCCCACCTCGGCGTCGGCGCCCTCGGCGGCCTGGGCGGCGTTGCCCTTGAGGCCGATGAGCTCCAGCTTGTACGGCTCGTCCGCGAGCTCCTCGCGGGCGGCCTCGTCGCTGGTGACGCGGCGCGAGAACCGCTGCCCCCGCTTCTGGATCTCCTGCATCTTCTTCTCGATGCGCTTGAGGTCCTCGGGGGTGAACGGCTCGGCGACGTCGAAGTCGTAGTAGAAGCCGTCCTTGACCGGCGGGCCGATGCCCAGCTTGGCCTCGGGGAAGAGCTCCTGCACGGCCTGCGCCATGACGTGCGCGGTGGAGTGCCGCAGGATGTTCAGGCCGTCCTCGGAGGAGATCCCGACCGGCTCGACGGTCTCGCCGTCCCGGACCTCGTACGCGAGGTCCTTGAGCTCGCCCGCGACGCGCGCCGCCACGACGGTGCGGTCGCCGGCGAAGAGGTCGGCGGCGGTAGTGCCCGTCGTCACCACGCGCTCTTCCCGCTCGGAATCGCGTTGGATGATCACACGGACGTCTGACACCGGTCTCTCCTGCCTGAAGGGGAAGCGCCGCAGTCGTATCGCGCGCGCCGTACCGCATGGTACCGAGCGACCGCCTCGCCCCGCGAAACGGTTTCCCCTCGTCCGCGCCCTCCGCGCGGTCAGTCGCCGGGCCCGCCGCTCTCCCCGTGGAAGTCCGGGTGCTCGTGGAGCGACTTCATCAGCCGGTCCCGTTCCTCCTCGTCCACCTGCACGGGGGCCACTCCCGAGGCGTCGGTCAGCCGCCGGAAGCCGCCCCGGCTCTCCAGCCGCCCCGTGATCCGCACGGGCAGCCCGAGCAGGTGGGCCTGCCCGGCCGTGCGGTACGCGTCCTCGTCCAGTGCCACCCGTACGTGCGGCACCTCGGCGCCCGCCAGCACCCGCAGGCGCACGGTGCCGGCGCCGCGCGGCCCGGACCGCCGCATCCGTACCACCGCGCCGGTGATCCGGACGGGGACGGACGGCTCGTCCCGGAGGTAGCGCGCCCCGGCCTCGCGCAGCGCGGGCAGGTCGCCCGGGGAGAACTCCACCGGTTCGGGCCGGGCCGCGCACCCCTCGGGCACGTCCACGGCCGGGGCCCACTCCAGGGCGATCCGGGCGCCTTCGGAGCCGCGTACGAGGGCGATCAGCGCCTCGGTGAGCTCCCGGCTCACGCCCGCCTCGACGGCGGTGTCGAAGGCGTCGTGCCGGCCGGTGGCCCGGCGGTAGTCGACGGCCTCCCGGGCGGCGTACAGGGCGTGGTGGAGGCGGGCGGTGACGGGCCTGCCCGGTTCGACGGGAACGAACGCCGTCAGCCCGCGCCCGCCCGGCGCCGCCGCCACGAGCACGCCCTCCAGGAGGGCCTGGGCCTGCCGCCGGTGCCGCGCGCCGTGGTAGCCGGCCCGGCCGCGCACCGCGAGGGCGCCGGCGAGGAGGACCTGGCGGGCGGCGGAGCGCAGGTGCTCCTCCGCGGTCCAGGTGGCGGTGCCGGAGGGTCCCGGGGGGACGTCGCGCCACCAGCGGATCTCGTCGCTGGGCACGGTGAGTCCGACGAGCACCTCGCGGGCGGAGGGCGCGGGGCAGCGGGCGAGCGCGGTGAGCGCCTCCCCGAGGAGGTCCTCGCAGTCGGGGAAGGCGCGGCTCTCGGGGACGAGGAGGCTGAGGGGGGCGGTGCCCGGGCCCGGCGGGGTCCAGCGGCTGTAGCGGCCGGCCGCGCCGCCGCGCCGCCGCCAGCCGTGCCGGCCCAGCAGCGCGCCGAGGACGAGCGGGTCGACGTGGGCGGGGTCGGGGGCGGTGCCCTTCCACGGGGGCGGAGGGCCGGTCAGGGGGCTGGGATGGGGCCGCATGGGTTCGTCGCTCGGCCGGTGCATCAGGGTCTTCCTCCCGCCCCGACCCGGGTCATGATCTCGCAGAGCGCCCGGTCGTCGAAGATCCGCGTCGTGGGGATGCGCACGGTGGTGCG
Source organism: Streptomyces sp. NRRL S-118 (assembly GCF_000716335.1). Taxonomy (GTDB): domain Bacteria; phylum Actinomycetota; class Actinomycetes; order Streptomycetales; family Streptomycetaceae; genus Streptomyces. The sequence goes on from NZ_KL591020.1 coordinate 164,904, forward strand.
GCGCCTGCCGGTGACCGGGTGGCCCGCGAGGTTGGTCCAGTAGCAGCAGTGCCTCAGGTCGAGGCGGTCGTGGCCGGCGCGCAGCCAGTCCTCCCGTGTCCTGGGGACGATCATCACGACCAGGATCTTGTGCACCGAGACGGGGGTGCGGGCGAGCTTCACCAGGTGGTCGTTGTCGAGGGTGAAGGAGAAGGCGGGCCCCGGTGGGTGCGGGGGGATCTGGTACGTGGCCTTGAGCTGCACCTTGATGGTGACCTCGTCGTCGACCACGTGTCCCGGCGCGCTGTGGCTGACGTGCCAGTCGATGCCGTTGTCCGGAAAGGGCTGGGAGAGCGAGCAGCCCGCGGCGGCCGCGACCGCGTGGAGGTAGCCCACTTGGAGGGTCTCCATGCAGGCGGTGGTGGCGAGTCCGCCCCGCAGCGGCGCGAGTTGCTGGGGCAGCAGCCCTCCCCCTCGGCTGTCGGCGCGGGATGTGCCCCCAGGTTCGGGCTGCGCGAGCGCCATGGCTCTTCATGCCTTCCGGGCGACGACGGGGCGTCAGTTCGACGGTCCCTCACCTGTGTTGTCACCACGTTGCGTACGGGGCAAACGGCGCGGGTATCACCGTTTCGGGCAGGGGATCACGCCATCTGCCGGGCATGTGCGAGGAGTTCGGGGTATGACGCTCTGGTTCGAGGGGCCCCTGGCCGCATTCGACACGGAAACCACCGGAATCGACGTCGAGCAGGACCGCATCGTGTCGGCCGCCGTCGTCGTCCAGGACGCCGCGGGAGGGCGGGTGCGGACCACCCGCTGGCTGGTCAATCCGGGCATACCGGTGCCGCCGGCCGCCACGGAGGTCCACGGCCTGACGGACGATCACCTCCAGCGCAACGGGCGCTGGCCGGCGCCCGTGATGGAGGAGATAGGCCGGACGCTGGCGGAGCACTGCGCGGCGGGGCGCCCGCTGGTGGTGATGAACGCGCCGTTCGACCTGACGCTGCTGGACCGGGAGCTGCGCCGCCACCGGGCCTCGTCGCTCGACCGCTACCTGCAGAACGTGCCGCTGTGCGTCCTGGATCCGCGCGTCCTGGACAAGCACGTGGACCGGTACCGCAAGGGCCGGCGCACGCTGACGGACCTGTGCGAGCACTACGGGGTGGCGCTGGAGGGCGCGCACGACGCGGCAGCCGACGCGACGGCGGCGCTGGAGGTCGTACGGGCCGTGGGGCAGCGGTTCGCGACGCGGCTGGAGCGGCTGTCGCCGGCGGAGCTGCACACCTTGCAGGCGGTGTGGCACGCGGCGCAGGCCCGGGGGCTCCAGGCGTGGTTCGCGCGCAACGGGTCGGACGAGGCGGTGGATCCGGCGTGGCCGCTGCGCCCGGAGGTTCCGGCGGCCGCCGCGTGACGCACGGCCACGGGATGCAGAAAGCCGGTCCGCGCGATGACGGACCGGCTTTTCCCGGTGGGCGATACTGGGTTCGAACCAGTGACCTCTTCGGTGTGAACGAAGCGCTCTCCCACTGAGCTAATCGCCCGGGAACGCACTGAACCATACAGGTCCGGGCGCGTTTCCTTCAAACCGCATTCAGGTCCCGGCCAGGCGGGCGGCCAGCGCCCGGCGTCCGGCGCGCATCATCAGCGTGTGGTTGACGCGGAAGAAGGGGCGGGCGGGGACGGCGAGACGCCGCAGCAGGGGCCTGCGGACGTCCACCTCCTGTTCGTAGACGGCGCGGGTGGAGTGGGCCCCGTCGGCGGCCACGGTCCAGCGGGCCCAGCCCTCGAGGTCCCCGCCGAGCCCGACCTCCAGCACGCGCGCGTGCGGGTCCTCACGGCGCGCGGTGACGGTGACCCGGAGGTCGTACGGGAGGACGGACCGCACGCGCACGCGACCCCGCCGCTCGTCGATCCGGGCCGCCTCGCGCACCTGCGGCCACCAGCGCGGGTAGTCGTCGGGCGCCGCCAGCACCGCGTAGACGGCGGCCGGCGGGGCGGGCAGGTTCCAGACGCTGCGGAAGCGGTAGTGACTCCAGTCCATGACAGGAAGTCTCGCCGCCTGGGGCGTACTCACACGGATATGAGTACGAGCCCTCATGCCGAGCGGTGTGGCGCGGACCACACTCCGCGGTATGGAAAACGTTCCTCCGCCCGCCCAGGAGCTGGTGCTCCTCGACCGCGAGCTGGCCCGACTCGATGCGCGCCGTGCGCAGTTGCTCGCCCGCAGGGCGTGGCTGCTGAGTGTGCTGTACCCGACGACCGCCTCCGCGCCGCCGCCCGCGGCCGTGGAGGCCACGCCCCGCGGCGCGCAGAACGTCCTGCTCGCACTGGGCGGGTTGCTGCTGGCGGTGGCCGCGGTCGCCTTCACGCTGGTGAGCTGGGGCCACTTGGGCATCGGCGGCCGCGCGGCGGTGCTCGGTGCCGTGACGGTCGCGGCGCTGGCGGCGCCGGTCGCGCTGCTGCGGCGCGGGCTGGCGTCGACGGCCGAGTCGGTGGCGGCGGTGGGTCTGCTGCTGACCGTGCTGGACGCGTACGCGCTGCACCGCGTGGCGCTGCCGGGGGCGGACGGCCTGGGGTACGCGGCGGTGGCCTCCGGGGTGCTCGCCGCGCTGTGGACGGCGTACGGCGTGGGCGCCGGCCGGCTGCGGGTGCCGCTGCCGGCCGCGGTGCTGGCCGGGCAACTGCCGCTGCCGCTGGGCGCGCTCGCCGCCGGCGCGGAGGCGCTGCCCCTGGCGTGGGCGGCGTTGCTGACGGCGGCCGCCGACGCGGCGCTCGCGCTGTGGGCGCGGCCGGCGGCGGCGGTCCGGAGGGTGGCCTGCGGCGCGGCGTGCGCGACGGGCGCCTGGGCGGTGCTGTCGGGGGGCCGGCTGTCGCTGGTGGAGGGCGGCGCCGGTCCGGCCGCGCTGCTGCTGGCCGCGGCGGGCCTGGCGCTGTACGCGGCCTGGCGCACACCGGCGGCGGCGGTGGCGTGCGCCTCCGCGGCGGGCCTCGTGGCGGTGGCGGGGGCGGGCGGTCTGCTGCGGGAGGCGCTGCCGCAGGGGTGGACGGTCCCGGGCTACCTGGTGTGCGCGGTCGCCGTGGCGGCCGCGGTGCGCCTCGGGCCGGTGCCGCGCGGAGCCGTGGTGGGGCTGCTGGCCGCGTCGGCGGTGGTGCAGGCGTTGTCGGTGGTGTGGGCGGCGGCTTTCCTGGTGGCTGCGCTGGTGCGGCCCGGTCAGGGCGTGCCGTGGCCGGTCCCGGTGGTGCTGCTGACGGTCGCCGCGGCCCTGGCGGTGCCCTGGCGGCGTCGGGAGCCCTGTCCCTTCCGGCGGCCCTGGAGCTGCCGTACACGACGACGGCGGCGGCCCACCTCGTGCTGACGGCCGTGCTGCTGGCCCTGATGGTCCGCCCGGCGGTCCTGACGCGGGGCCTGCCCGCGCCCGCGGCTCCGGCCGCGACGGCGAAGGATGCCGTGCCGCTGACCGCCCCGGAGGTCCTGGGCCGGGTCGCACTCGTCTGCGCTCTGGTGTCCGCGGGCGGCGCGGCCCTGGCGGTGGCTGCGCCGGAGACGGCCACGGTCGTGGTGCTGGGGGGCGTCGCCGCGCTGTTCGCGGGCGCCGCGCCGTTCGCGCGGGGCGCGGTGCGGGCGGTCGCGGCGTGCACCGGGGTCGTCGCGGCGGCCGGCTGCACAGCGGCCGGTTCCGTGCTGGCCTCGCTGCCCGCGCACCACGCGGCCCTCGCGCTGCTCGCCGTACCGGCCGGCACGGCAGGCGCGGGTGCCCTGCTGCGGCGGCACCCGGTGGCGCTGCCGGTCGAGCTGACCGGTGCCGCCGTGGCCCTCGCGGCGCTGGCGCTCCCGGTCGCCCGGCCGGCGTACCTGGCGCTGGTGCTCGCGCTGTGCGGGATCCTCGCGTCGGCCACGGCCCTGCGTCCGGAGCGCCGTCCCGCCGCCGGGTACGCGGCCGCGGCGCTGTTCGTGGCGGCGGCCTGGGTCCGGCTGGCCGTCTCGGAGGTGTCGGCCCCGGAGGCGTACGCACTGCCGGTGGCGGTACCCGCGCTCGTGGTGGGCGTGCTGCGCAGGCGGCGCGACCAGGAGGCGTCGTCGTGGACGGCGTACGGCCCGGGGCTCGGCACGGCGCTGGTGCCGAGCCTGGTGGCGGCCTGGGGCGACGCGGACTGGCCGCGGCCCCTACTGCTCGGTGCGGGTGCGCTCGCGGTGACCCTGGTGGGCGCCCGGTGGCGGCTGCAGGCACCGCTGGTGCTGGGCGGCTCGGTGCTCGGCCTGGTAGCACTGCACGAGCTGGCTCCGTACGTCGTGCAGGTCATGGGCGTGCTGCCGCGCTGGCTGCCGCCGGCCCTGGCGGGTCTGCTGCTGCTCGCGGCGGGCGCGACGTACGAACAGCGGCTGCGGGACGCGCGACGGCTGCGGGACGGCCTCGGCCGGATGCGCTGACGCCCCGGTGCGGACATGCCGAAGGCCTGGAGACTCGATCGGTCTCCAGGCCTTCGATCCGGGTGGTGGGCGATACTGGGTTCGAACCAGTGACCTCTTCGGTGTGAACGAAGCGCTCTCCCACTGAGCTAATCGCCCGGGCGCACCGCAAACATTACCCCATGTCGGAGGGCTCCCCCGCCGCGGGCGGGAGGAGGAGCCCTCCCTCCGCCGTCAGCGGGCGATCTTCCACGGCATGACGATGCCGTACTTCCACACGTAGATCCCGACCAGGACGGCGATGATCACCAGGCCGACCGTCGTGAGGATGATGTTGCGTCTGCGCACCTTCGGATCCAGCGCCCGCTGCGCCGCCTCCGTCACCTTCCGCTTGGTCCAGCGCAGCACGAGCTGCGCCCACACGAACTCGGTGGCCCAGATCGCCATGCCGGCGAAGATCACCAGCCAGCCGGGGCCCGGCAGCGGCAGCATGACCACCCCGGCCCCGACGACGGCGAGACCGACGACGAAGACGCCGACCTGCCAGCTGAGGTGCAGCGTGCGCCGCGCCTTGATGAAGTCGGGGGCGCGCGAACCGAGCTCCTGCTCGTCCGTCGCGGCCTCCGTCACGTCCCCCGTGGCGGGATGGCGGTCCACCGGCTCGGCGACCCTCCCCCGCTCGTCACTCTCCGCATTCATGAGGCCCAACCTACCCGACGGAAGCGCATCACCGGAATGGACGTATAACCACCGGTTACACACCGCCGAACGAGGTAGCTCATCCATCACAAAACAGACAGAGGGGTTTACAACGACACCGTAGGTGGCATGTCGATTTCGCCGACGTGCGAATCCCCGAGCGCACACTGAGCGAAAGGCCCTGGCGCTTATGAACACCACGGTCAGCTGCGAGCTGCACCTGCGCCTCGTTGTATCGAGCGAGTCCTCACTGCCTGTACCGGCGGGCCTGCGGTATGACACGGCCGATCCCTATGCCGTGCACGCCACCTTCCACACCGGAGCCGAGGAGACGGTCGAGTGGGTGTTCGCCCGCGACCTTCTCGCCGAGGGGCTGCACCGCCCCACCGGAACCGGCGACGTCCGCGTCTGGCCGTCTCGCAGTCACGGCCAAGGCGTTGTCTGCATCGCGCTGAGCTCCCCGGAGGGCGAAGCCCTGCTCGAGGCCCCCGCGAGAGCCCTGGAGTCGTTCCTGAAGCGGACCGACGCCGCGGTACCTCCGGGCACCGAGCACCGACACTTCGACCTCGACACGGAGCTCTCCCACATCCTGGCCGAGAGCTGACCGGCCACCAGCCGGCACACGCTGAGCCAGGCCCGCAAGCCGCACGGCGCCGTCCGAACTCGGGGCGACGGCGCCGCGTGGACAACCCCACACGGCCCTCCACCGGCCACCGGCACGGACACCTGCGCCGTCACCGCGGAAACCACCGCTGTGACGGCGCGGTCGCGTTCCCGCTCCCGCGCGCGAACCGACCGCTCGGGCCTCCGGCGGGGTGCCCGCGGGCCGGGACGCCCGGGGGCGCGCCGCCCGGGAGCCGCTAGAGTCTGCGCACATGCGTCGGGCACCCGCCCGCGGCAGCAGGCCAGGGAGCGAATTCGTGCTGATCCCTCACGACACCCGGATCGCCCTCGACACCGTCGTCGATCTGATGAACACCGCACCGGAAGGCGGCCGGGGCGACGAGCTCGGGGACGTCGCGGCGCTGTACGCGTTCGTGCGGAGCCACAACGTCAGCGGCGTCGGCGAGCTGGGCGCGCAGGACCTGAAGGCGGTGCAGGACGTACGGAAACGGTTCACCGATGTCTTCGCGGCGCCGGACGCCCGCGCCGCCGCCGCGCTGATCAACCAGCTGGTGGCGGCGGCCGGCACCACGCCGCAGCTCACCGATCACGACGGCTACGACTGGCACGTGCACTACTTCGCGCCGGGCGCGTCGGTCGCCGACCACCTGGCCGCCGACTGCGGCATGGCCCTCGCGTTCATCCTGGTCGCGGGCGAGCGGGAGCGGCTGCGCCGCTGCGAGGCCCCGGACTGCGGCCGGGCCTTCGTCGACCTGTCGCGCAACCGCTCGCGCCGCTACTGCGACAGCCGTACGTGCGGTAACCGCCTGCACGTGGCGGCGTACCGGGCCCGCCGCAAGGAGGCCACGTCCGGCTGAGCCGTCGCGCTCACAGCAGGAACAGGTCATGGACGGCCGCCATCAGCAGCAGGCATCCGATCACCCCGAGGAAGATCATCAGCGGGGGCTGGGAGAGCGCGAACAGACAGCCGCGCGGCTCCTGGGTCGGGGCGGGGTCGGTCCCCCGCGAGGTATCCAGCATCTCGGGGCCGATCATCGCGCACACGACGGCCCGGACACCGGCCAAAGGCATGCGCAACACGCCTGAGGGTGACGCCGGTTCGCCGGATCAGGCGCCACGTGTGGTAATGCGGTCCGCGACCCCGCGACCCCGCGACCCCGCGACCCCGCGACCCCGCGTCTCCTCGGACCCGGTGACCCGGGGATCCTGTGGCCCCGCGTCTCCTCGGACCCGGTGACCCGGTGACCCTGTGGCCCCGCGGCTCCTCAGATGCCGTGCTTCCTGAGGATGGCCTCGATGTCGCTGAAGTCGTCGGCGGGGGCGGCTGCCCGCTCCTGCTCGCGGGCCGGCCGGCCCGCGGCCGGCCTGCTCCCGGCGCCCGCCGCTCCCCCGGCACCCGCGCCCAGCGAGGGCGCCGACGCGGCCGGAGCGACCGCGTCCGGCTGCGGAGCCCGGCCGGCCCGGCGCCGCTCGACGGCCCGGGTGGTCATGAACAGCAGCCACGACACCCCCAGCACACCGAAGCCGGCCCAGGCCACCGGGCTGAAAGCCGTCCGGGCCAGCCACTCCACGGCCCCGGTCATCACCAGCCCGAGCGGCACGAGTGCGTAGGCCACGATCCGGGCGGCGGCGAGGAACCGCTTGCGGTACGCGGCGACGGCCGCGACGCCCAACCCTGCCGCGGCCACGGCGGCGCAAATGGTCTCGGCAAGCATCCGGTCCTCCAGGCGTGGGCGGGGGCGATACGTCCCTTCCATCCTGCACCGGGCGGCGGTGCGGCGGCCACGGTCCCCGCGGAACGTCAGGGAGATCTCCGGGACGGCCTCGTCCCCCGGGGCGATCAAGGCCCGGTTGGGGTGTCCGCCGCGCTCCTGGGAGACTGCTCCCATGAGTGACTCCACCCCCGACCGCACCTCCGAACCCGTCGTCCTCGACGTCTGGTGCGAGCTCCAGTGCCCCGACTGTCATGCCGCCCTGGACGACGTGCGGGCCCTCCGGGCCCGTTACGGCGACCGGATGGAGCTGCGGCTGCGGCACTTCCCGCTGGAGAAGCACCGGCACGCCTACGCCGCGGCGCAGGCCGCCGAGGAAGCGGTGGCCCAGGGCAAGGGCTGGGCGTACGCGGAGGCCGTGCTGGCGAGGACCGGGGAGCTGGCGGCCAGGGGCGAGCCGGTGCTCCTCGAGGTGGCGGCCGAACTGGGACTGGACGCGGAGGAGTTCGACACGGCCCTGATCGACGGCCGGCACCTGCTGATCGTCGACGCCGACCAGGCGGAGGGCACGGCGATCGGCGTCACCGGCACGCCCACGTACGTCATCGGCGGCGAGCGGCTGGACGGCGGCAAGAGCCAGGAGGGGCTGCGCGGGCGCATCGAGGAGATCGCCGACCGGCTCCTGGCCGAGCAGGGCAGGGCGTAGGGCCTGTCCTCCGGATCCAGCCGGGCGCGCGGGGTCCGACGCAGAAGACAGGCCCCGGGTCCGGGGCCCTGGGGGCTGAGCGTCGTCCGGCCGCCGGGCCGACCGGATGTCCGGGGACACGGCCCAGGCCCTACAGCAGGTGCTTGAAGCTGTTGATGTGCGTCGTCCGGTAGCCGAGCGACTCGTACAGCCGCAGGGCCGGGGTGTTGTCCGCGAAGACGTGGAGCGCGATCACGTCCAGGCCCCGGCCGCGGGCGGTCCGCTCGGCGAGGAGCATCAGCGCGCGGCCGTACCCCTTGCCGCGCACGGCGCCGGCGACCTCGATGTCGTACACGTACGCCTCCCGCACGCCGGGGGCCGGCTCCCGCTGCCCGGTCCACAGACGACCGGCGACGGCGCCGTTCTCGACCACGACGTGGAAGGCGGCACCTTCGGTGGCGAGGCCGTCGGGCAGCGCCTCCCGGTGGCTCGCCTCCGACTTCGCCCGGGCCGCCGCTTCGGGTACGCCGCGCTCGATCCACTGACGGGCGAAGGTCTCCCGGGCCGTGGCGTGCCAGTCCTCGAACTCGGCCGCGGTCATGGGCCGGAGCGTCACGCCCTCGGGCAGGGCGGGCGCCGTGCCCCCGAGCCGCTTGGCCATGTTGCGGCTGCGCTCGGTGTAGCCGAGCGCGTCCGCCATCCGCAGCGCGACCGCCGCTCCGGCCGGCACGGAGATCTGGACCTGGCGGCAGCCCCAGCCGCGCAGCACCTCCTCGGCGGCGAGCGCGGCCACGGTCCCGCGCCCCCGGCCGCGGTCCGGCTCGTCGATCTCCAGCGAGCGGATCACGCCGATCGCGGGCCCGAAGCCGGGCATCGTGCCGAGCTCGACCCCGCCCACCGGACGGCTGTTCACGCAGACGTCGTACGAGCGGGAACGGGTGCCGTCGGGGCTCTGCTGAAGCGGCCCGGTCGGCCGCAGGGTGGTGGTCATCGGTGGTGTACTACCCACCGCACGGCCGGATCTGCGTCACATCTGCGCCGCGCGCTCCGCGAAGATCCGCATGGCCTTGGCGGTGACCGGGCCCGGCGCTCCGGGCAGGTCGCGTCCGTCGACGCGGTGGACGGCCTGGACGTCGCGGAGGGTGGAGGTCAGGAAGACCTCGTCGGCGGTCTCCAGCACGTCCATGGGCAGGTCCGCCTCCCGGGCGCCGGTCCACTCCACGGTCAGGGCGCGGGTGATGCCGGCGAGGCAGCCCGAGGCGACGGGCGGGGTGAGCAGCTGCCCGTCCACGACGACGAAGACGTTCGAGCCCGTGCCCTCGCAGAGCTGTCCGACGGTGTTGGCGAAGAGCGCCTCGGAGGCGCCCTGGCGGTGCGCCTCGGCGAGGGCGACGACGTTCTCCGCGTACGAGGTGGTCTTGAGGCCCGTGAGGGCGCCGCGCTCGTTGCGGGTCCAGGGGACGGTGATGACAGCGGTGGTGTCGGGGCGCCGGGTGGTCTCGCCCAGGGCCACGACCAGCGTGGGACCGGCGTCGCCGCGGTCCGAGCCGAGCGGGGAGACCCCGCCGGTGTAGGTGATGCGCAGCCGGCCCAGCGGCATCGGGTTGGCCTCCAGCACGGCGTCGCAGGCCCGGCGCACCTCGTCGAGGTCCGGGTCCGGCAGCCCGAGGCCGCGCGCGGAGCGGGTGAGCCGGTCGAGGTGGGGCTCCAGCGCGAAGAGCCGGCCGTCCTCCGCCTTGAGCGTCTCGAAGACGCCGTCGCCCACGGTCAGGCCGTGGTCCAGCACGGACACCCGGGCGGTGTCCGCGTCACGCAGCCCGCCGTCGACCCACAGCTTCATCGTCCGATGGTCCTTCCACTCGCCTCGTACGCCCCCGACGCTATCGCGAGCAGCCGGGAAGCCTTGAGCTCGGTCTCCTGCCACTCCCGCTCCGGGTCCGAGCCCCAGGTGATGCCGGCGCCGGTGCCGAAACGCAGGACACCCGGGCCTTCGGTGCGGTCGATCCAGAAGGTGCGTATGCCCACCGCGAGCTCGCCGGTGCGGCGGTCGGCGTCGACCCAGCCGATGCCCCCGCAGTACGGCCCCCGGGGGGCGGTCTCCAGCGCCTCGATGATCCTCAGGGCGCTGGACTTGGGTGCGCCGGTGACCGAGCCGGGCGGGAAGGTGGCCGCGAGGAGGTCCTTCCAGCCCGCGCGCGGGGCGAGCTCGCCGCGCACGGTGGAGACCAGGTGGACCAGCCCGGGGTGCGCCTCCACGGCGCAGAGGGCCGGAACGGTGACCGAGCCGGTGGCGCAGACGCGGCCCAGGTCGTTGCGGACCAGGTCGACGATCATCACGTTCTCGGCGTGGTCCTTGTCGAGCAGGTCCTCGGCGGTGCGGCCGGTGCCCTTGATGGGACCGGACTCGACGGTGCGGCCGTCGCGCCGCAGGTAGAGCTCGGGGGACGCGGTGGCCGTCTCCACGCCGTGCGCGGGCAGGCGAATCGTTCCGGCGTACGGCGCGGGGTTGCCGCGCGCCAGGAGCGCGGTCAGCGCGTCGACGTCAGCGTCCGGATCCGGCAGGGGCGCGGAGAGCACCCGGCACAGGTTCGCCTGGTAGACCTCGCCGGCGGCGATGTGCTCGCGGATCCGGCGTACACCGGCGGTGTACGCGGCGCGGTCGAGCGAGGACGTCCAGTCACCGGCAGCGGGCCCGCGCCAGGCGCCGGGGACGGGCGCCGGCACCGGGGCCGTACGGACGTCACCGAAGCGAGCGCAGGTCAGACGCCCTTCGAAGTCGGCGCTGACCGCCCAGAAGCCGGACGAGTCCAGGGCCTCGGGATCACTGGTGACATCCCTCAGGTCGGTTGCGAGGAGGCCGCCGAAGCGGGCCAGAGGAGCGAGGTCGTGCACGGATGCGAGTGTATGGCCGGGGCCGGGGGGACGGTGCGGAGCGAGGGCAGCGCAGCACGCTGGGCAAACGCGTTTTTGTACTGGCCCGGGAATCCGCTAGAGTTCAACACGTCGCCGGGACGCGAAAGCGCCACGGAAACGACAAGCGGACGTGGCTCAGTTGGTAGAGCATCACCTTGCCAAGGTGAGGGTCGCGAGTTCGAATCTCGTCGTCCGCTCGAAGTGGGGGATCTTCCCGACCCCCCGCACTCCGGGTGGAGTGGCCGAGAGGCGAGGCAACGGCCTGCAAAGCCGTCTACACGGGTTCAAATCCCGTCTCCACCTCCAAGGACGATTAGCT
>NZ_KL591021.1:0-51372 GCF_000716335.1 Streptomyces sp. NRRL S-118
CGCGGGCCCGCCGCGGACGCGGGGCCCTGGGCGCGTGCGCGCGCCGAGGGCGCACCGGAGCCCGGCGCGCCGGGGGGCGCGGGAGCAGGCACCGCGGGGGCCGCGGCGGGCGCCGCCGGGGGCGCCTCCTGCCGCGGCCTGCTGCGTTCCTGCGGGCGGGCAGCACGAGGCTGCCTGCCGTCGTGGGAGGTGGGATGCTCCGTCACGCGTGGGATTCCGTCCGTCCGGGCCGGTTGGGCGATGCAATCGCTCTGTCAGGCGCTATACCCGCTCTGCGGGCCCCGCCGACAGGGGGCCTGGGTTCCGTGCGCGGATCGGGCACGGCTCCACCCCCCTCATGGATGACTTACGGTCAGGTCCTGTTGTGTGCTCAGTCGTTACTGACGCGCGGACTTGCGGAGGACGATCCTACGTTTGCCCCCCAGGGGCGCATCAAGGGTCTCACGGAGCGGTCCGCGCCGGGGCGCGATCCCAGTCCCTGGGCAGCTCCGGTACCGTCCAGCGCGGGTCAGGCCGCCAGTCCTCCCAGCCGTCCGCGAACGGCGTTCCCCACGCCCGGATCACCTCGACCGCCGCCCGCCCCGCCTCCTGGACGCGCCGCGCCCGCGCCGGGCTCATCAGGCCGCTGCGCTGCGCCTGGGCGAACTCGTCCTCGTCGCGCCACAGCCATGTACGGTCCGGGAAGACGGAGATGTCCAGGAAATGGTCCTCGGAGTCGACGCCGCCCGCCCAGCGCAGGCGGGGTTCCTCCAAGTTGACGTACCAGCTGCGGAAGCGCCAGCCGCTGTCCCAGAACAGCCACACCGACCAGGGGTCGGCCGGCCGGGCCAGCTTCAGCACGCCGCTGCCGGCCCACCGGGCGCGCGTGGTGGTGCGCGGTGCGGTGTAGCGGGTGGCGAGCGGCTCCTCGTGCACGGGGGTGCCGTCGGCGAGCACCGGTTTGACGCACTCGGTGCCGGGCGCCATCCAGACGGCGAGGAGGTCGTCGGTGTCCTGGACGACCGTCACCGGGCGGCAGATGTGGACGGCGTCGCCGCCGTTGTCCCGGTACCGCCACAGGATCTGCGTGCCCGGCGCCCAGCGCACGCCCCGTCCGTCGCCCGCTCCCGTTCCCGCCTCGTGTCGTCCCGTCGTCTCGGCTGTCATGCGCAGATCTTAGGGGTGCGCCGCCGGCCCCGCCGCGACGCAGATCACGGGCGGCGAGGTGGTCGGCGTACGGAACCGCAGGTCAGGGCCGGGTCATCCGCAGGACGTCCAGGGCTTCGTCGAGCTGCTGGAGCGTCAGGTCGCCGCGCTCGACGTACCCCGATGCGAGGACGACCTCGCGGATGGTCCGGCGTTCGGCGAGCGACTTCTTGGCGACCTTCGCGGCCTCCTCGTACCCGATGTACTTGTTGAGCGGGGTGACCACGGACGGCGACGACTCGGCGTACTCGCGGGCCCGCTCGCGGTTGGCGGTGATCCCGTCGACGGTCCGGTCGGCCAGCAGGCGGGAGGCCCGGGTGAGCAGCCGTACCGACTCCAGCAGGTTCTTGGCGATGACCGGGAGCATCACGTTCAGCTCGAAGTTCCCGGCGGCGCCTGCCGCCGCCACGGTGGCGTCGTTGCCGACGACCTGCGCGGCGACCATCAGGACGGCCTCCGGGATCACCGGGTTGACCTTGCCCGGCATGATCGACGACCCGGGCTGGAGGTCGGGGAGGTTGATCTCGGCGAGGCCGGTGCGCGGCCCCGAGGCCATCCACCGCAGATCGTTGGCGATCTTGGTGAGGGAGACGGCGATGGTGCGGAGCTGGCCGGACGTCTCGACCAGCCCGTCGCGGGCCCCCTGCGCCTCGAAGTGGTCGCGTGCCTCGGTCAGCGGCAGCCCGGTCGCGGCGGCGACCTCGGCGATGACGGCGGCGGAGAAGCCGCGCGGGGTGTTGATGCCGGTGCCGACCGCGGTGCCGCCGAGCGGCAGTTCCGCGAGGCGGGGCAGCGAGGCGTGCAGCCGCTCGACGCCGTACCGCACCTGTGCGGCGTACCCGCCGAACTCCTGACCCAGCGTCACCGGGGTGGCGTCCATCAGGTGCGTACGCCCGGACTTGACGACGTCCGCGAACTCGGCCGATTTCCGCTCCAGCGAGGCGGCGAGGTGCTCCAGGGCCGGCACGAGGTCCCGGGTGACGGCGGCGGTGGCGGCGACGTGGATGGAGGAGGGGAAGACGTCGTTGGACGACTGGGACGCGTTGACGTGGTCGTTGGGGTGGACGGCGCCCGGACGGCCGAGCCGTTCGCCGGCGAGCGTGGCCAGCACCTCGTTGGCGTTCATGTTGGAGGAGGTTCCGGAGCCGGTCTGGAAGACGTCGACGGGGAAGTGCTCGTCCCAGCGGCCCTCGGTGACCTCCGCGGCCGCCTCCTGGATGGCCCCGGCGATCTCCCCGTCCAGCACGCCGAGCTCCGCGTTGACCTTCGCCGCGGCGGCCTTGATACGGGCCAGCGCCTCGATGTGGGCGCGCTCCAGGCGCTGCCCGGAGATGGGGAAGTTCTCCACCGCCCGCTGGGTCTGGGCACGCCACTTGGCGTGGGCCGGGACCCGCACCTCGCCCATGGAGTCGTGCTCGGTCCGGTACTCCGGTACGTCGTTCATGGTCGTCAACCTCCTGTGAAAGTTGAGCACTTGTCTTGTTCTGCGTATTCCCAAGGCGACTACCGGCCAGTAAAAACCGTGGGTAACCCCACTTCCAGGAGGCGCAATGACGCGCACCAGAACCAGGCTGCGAGGACCCGTCGCGGCCGTGGCCGTACTCGCCGCGGCGCTCGCCGGGACGACCGCCGCCACGGCCCCCGCGCACGCGGCCGCCGCAGGGCAGCGCACCGCCGCCACCGCCGCATCCGTCCCCCTGCCGCCCGAACTGGAACGGATCCGCGCGGCCGAGGCCACCGCGCTGTACGGCAGCCCCGAGGAGCGGCCGCTCGCCGAGCGGAAGACCGGCCTGATCTCGCTCGGCGACAGCGAGATATCCGGCGAGGGCGTCGGCACGTACGACCCGGGCACCAACCGCCCCGGCAACTGGTGCCACCGCTCGCCCGAGGCCGCGATCCACCGCACCGCCATCCCCGCCGACGTCACGTACAACGTCTCCTGCTCGGGTGCCTCCACCGCCAACATCCGCATCGGCGGCAGCAAGCAGTACGCCGACGAACTGGTCCAGAGCGACAGCCTCGCCGTCAAGGCCCGCAACACCCGCATCAAGATGGTGCTGCTGGTGGCCGGGGCCAACGACGACCTCCAGTTCGGCCCGGTGATGACCGACTGCGTCACCCGCTACCTGACCCTCCAGGGCCCGTGCGAGCCCAAGTACGCCCCCGGCTGGCAGGCCCGCGTGGACGGTCTGGTGCCGAAGGTCGAGCAGACCGTGCGCGACCTGCGCACCGTGATGCGCGACGCCGGGTACGCCGACGGCGACTACAAGCTCGTCGTCATGGGCTACCCGAGCCCCATCGGCCCCGACTTCCGCGACAACCCGGACTTCTCCACCAAGCTCGCCTGCGGCGGGCTCGGCCACGACTCCGACACGGTCTGGGGCCGCAACACCGCCGTACCCGCCTTCGAGCGCGGCATGCGGCGCGCGGCGGCGAACACCGGCGCGGTCTACCTCGACAACTCCCGCCTCTTCCACGGGCACGAGGTCTGCATGGACTCCGCGTGGGCGCGCGGGCTGTACATCGACCTGTCCAAGCCGGGCCTGCCGGACGAGAACTCCGTCCGCCAGTCCTTCCACCCCAACGCCGCCGGCCACGCGGCCTTCGCCTCCTGCCTCACCCAGCTCTACGGCGCCGGGGTGCGCGAGGCGAGCTGCGCCGACCCGGCGTCCACCGGCCGTCCGGTGCTCCAGCCGGGCGCCTGGGACGACCTGTTCGCCCCGCTGCGGAACGAGGCCACCGGCACCTGCCTCGACGTCACCGGCTCCGTCACGCGCAACGGCACCGCGGTGGGCGGCTGGGACTGCCACGGCGGCCGCAACCAGAACTGGTGGTACGACACCGCGCAGTCGTCGGTGCGGACCCAGCTCACCCACGACCGGTGCCTGGACGTCCCCGGCGCCGCCTACCAGGCCGGCAAGGCCCTGGTCCTGTGGAACTGCTCCGGCGCGGCCAACCAGCGGTTCGTCCGTCAGGGCGCCACGTTGCGCCCCGCCGCGGCCCCGTCCCTCTGCCTCACGCTGGCCGCTGCGCAGGACCCGCTGCGCCTCCAGCCGTGCGACGGCTCGGCGAAGCAGCGCTTCGCATAGCGGCGCCGTACGGCGACGGGCCCGGTCACCGTCACGGTGACCGGGCCCGTATCGCGCCGGGGGGTCAGGCCAGACCCGGGCCGCGCACCGGGATGGTGGTGAAGGTCGGGGCCGGGGCCGGGTCCTGGAAGAAGTCGTTGCCCTTGTCGTCCACCACGATGAACGCCGGGAAGTCCTCGACCTCGATCCTCCAGACCGCCTCCATGCCGAGCTCCTCGTACTCGACGACCTCCACCTTCTTGATGCAGTCCTGCGCGAGACGCGCCGCCGGGCCGCCGATCGAGCCCAGGTAGAAGCCGCCGTGCGCCGCGCACGCGTCCGTGACCTGCTGGGAGCGGTTGCCCTTGGCCAGCATGACCTTGGAGCCGCCCGCCGCCTGGAACTGCTCCACGTACGAGTCCATGCGGCCGGCCGTCGTCGGGCCGAACGAACCGGAGGCGTAGCCCTCCGGCGTCTTCGCCGGGCCGGCGTAGTAGACCGGGTGGTCCTTCAGGTACTGCGGCATCTCCTCGCCCGCGTCCAGCCGCTCCTTGATCTTGGCGTGCGCGATGTCGCGCGCCACGACCAGCGGGCCGGTCAGCGACAGCCGCGTCTTGACCGGGTACTTCGACAGCTCCGCGAGGATCTCGTCCATGGGCTGGTTCAGGTCGATCCGGACGACGTCGCCCTCCTCGGCGAGCTGCTCGTCGGTCGTGTCCGGCAGGAAGCGCGCCGGGTCCGTCTCCAGCTGCTCCAGGAAGACGCCCTCCGCGGTGATCTTGGCGACGGCCTGGCGGTCGGCCGAGCAGGACACGGCGATCGCCACCGGGCAGGACGCGCCGTGCCGCGGCAGGCGCACCACGCGCACGTCGTGGCAGAAGTACTTGCCGCCGAACTGCGCGCCGATGCCGATCTTCTGCGTCAGCTCGAAGACCTTCTCCTCCAGCTCCTTGTCCCGGAAGCCGTGGCCGAGGACGGAGCCCTGGTCGGGGAGCTCGTCGAGGTAGTGCGCGGAGGCGTACTTCGCTGTCTTCAGCGCGTACTCGGCGGAGGTGCCGCCGACGACGATCGCGAGGTGGTACGGCGGGCACGCGGCCGTGCCCAGCGAACGGATCTTCTCCTCCAGGAACTTCATCATGGAGGCCTCGTTGAGGACCGCCTTGGTCTCCTGGTACAGGAACGACTTGTTGGCGGAGCCGCCGCCCTTCGCCATGAAGAGGAACTTGTACGCGCCGCCGTCCGTCGCGTACAGCTCGATCTGCGCGGGCAGGTTGGAGCCGGTGTTCTTCTCCTCCCACATGGTGAGCGGGGCCATCTGCGAGTAGCGCAGGTTGAGGTTCTTGTACGCGTCGTGGATGCCGTGGGAGAGGGCCTTCTCGTCCTCGCCCCCGGTCAGGACGTTCTGGCCGCGCTTGCCCATGACGATCGCCGTGCCGGTGTCCTGGCACATGGGCAGGACGCCCGCCGCCGCGATGTTGGCGTTCTTCAGCAGGTCGAGCGCGACGAACTTGTCGTTGCTCGACGCCTCCGGGTCGTCGATGATCTTGCGCAGCTGCGCGAGGTGCGCGGGGCGCAGGTAGTGCTGGATGTCGTGGATCGCCTCCGCGGCGAGCTTGCGCAGCGCCTCCGGCTCGACCTTGAGGAACGTACGGCCGTCGGCCTCGAAGGTGGAGACCCCCTCGGCGGTCACCAGGCGGTAGGGCGTGGTGTCCTCTCCCAGGGGGAGCAGATCGGAGTACGCAAACTCTGGCATGACGGCCATTCCTCACTCGGCAGACAGCGGCGCGGCCTCCATTGGCAGCGCGCCCACAAGCGTAGAACGCCCCGAGCCGCCCGAACCTGTGAGGTAAGGCTCAGTTCCCCGCGTCCTCGCGCCGCACCGGCGCGGTCCGGTCGTGACCTCTGGTCGCGATCTATCGCGTTTCGCTACGCTGGAGGCGTGGACCTCGAGAAGCAGCCCCAGCAGCCGCCCGCCGCGCCCGTCACCGCCGAAGCCCTCCGCGCCTCGGACGCCGACCGCGACCGGATCGCGGACATCCTGCGGGACGCCCTCGCCGAGGGGCGCATCGACGCGGAGGAGCACGCGGAGCGGATCGACGCCGTCTACCGCGCCAAGACCCTGGGCGAGCTCGAGCCCCTCGTACGGGACCTGCCCGCCGCCCGGGCGCCCCGCGAGCCCGCCCCCGTGTACGCGGACGGCCCGGACGAGGCCGCCGTGCCGGCCGAGAAGCTGGTCGCGGTCCTCTCCAGCTCGACCCGCAAGGGCCGCTGGCGCGTCGGGCGGCGGACCCACGCCTTCTCGCTCTTCGGCAACGTCGAGATCGACCTCACCGAGGCGATCTTCGCGCAGCGCCTGACCACCATCAACGCCACCTCGGTCTTCGGCAACGTCGAGATCCGCGTCCCCGAGAACATCACCCTGCGCGGCAGCGGCACCGGTGTGCTCGGCAATTTCGAGGTCGTCACCCTGGAGGCCGCGGACCCCGAGGCCCCGGTCGTCGTCGTCAACGGCTACGCGGTCCTCGGCAACGTCGAGGCCAAGCCCAAGCGCGGCAAGCGCATCGCCGACCTCCACCAGCGCATGCGGAAGCACCTCGGCGCCTGACCGTCCGTGCGGCGCCCGGCTCCCGTGCCCGGCGCCCCGCCGGCCGTGCGTCGGCTTTCGGCCGACCCGAATCCCGCCTGCCGGACGGGGGCGCCACTCAGTGCATAGGCGCGCGCACAACGGGTAGGCCTTGCTGCATCGTCTCTCGCTCGCGAAGCCGTCGTCAGGAGTAGACCGTGCTGCAACTGCCGCATCAGCCCCTCCAGGTCGCCGCCGTCCCTGCCCCGCGCCTTCCCGCGCGAGAGGACCAGGCCGGGCCGTGGCACAGCGAGGCGGTGTGCCGCCGGGACGAAGCAGGCTTGTTCTTCGCCCCCTCCAAGGAACCGACGGCCGCCCGGCTGGCGCGCGAGGAAGCCGCCAAACGCGTCTGTGCGCGCTGCCCGGTGATGGTCGAGTGCCGGGAGCACGCGCTGCTCCAGCCCGAGCCGTACGGCGTGTGGGGCGGCCTCACCGCCGCCGAGCGCCGCGTCGTGCTCGCCCGGCGGCGCCGTCGCGAGGTCGAGCTCAGGAAGGCGGCGGCCTCCAGCGGGCCGATCGCCGCAGCGGGCTGACGGGCCCCGTCCGCCCGGCCCGTACGGGAAGGGGCGCTCCCACCGCACATGGGGGCGCCCCTGTTCGTGTTCCACGGGGACGGGCCGGAGGCCCGTCGAGGGTCCCGGGGGCTCATGCCCCCGCGGGTGTCACTTGGCGCGGTCGAAGTCGATCTGGCTGTAGGCGCGCAGCTTCGACAGGCGGTGCGTCGAGTCGATCTGCCGGATGGTGCCCGACTTGGAGCGCATCACGAGCGACGAGGTGGTCGCCGTCTCGGCGCGGTACCGCACGCCGCGCAGCAGCTCGCCGTCGGTGATGCCGGTGGCGACGAAGAACACGTTGTCACCGCTGACCAGGTCGTTCGTGGACAGGACACGGTCCAGGTCGTGGCCCGCGTCGATCGCGCGCTGCCGCTCCTCGTCGTCCTTGGGCCACAGCTTGCCCTGGATCACGCCGCCCAGGCACTTGATCGCGCAGGCGCTGATGATGCCCTCGGGGGTGCCGCCGATGCCCATGAGCAGGTCCACGCCGGTGCCCTCGCGCACCGCCATGATCGAGCCGGCCACGTCGCCGTCCGAGATGAACTTGATGCGCGCGCCGGTCTCGCGGATCTCCTTGACGATGCCCTCGTGGCGCGGGCGGTCCAGGATGACGACCGTGACGTCCTCGGGCGAGGAGTGCTTGGCCTTGGCGACCCGGCGGATGTTCACGGACACCGGGGCGTTGATGTCGACGTAGTCGGCGGCCTCCGGGCCGGTGACCAGCTTGTCCATGTAGAAGACCGCGGACGGGTCGAACATCGTCCCGCGGTCGGCGGCCGCCAGCACGGCGATCGCGTTGGGCATGCCCTTGGCGGTGAGCGTGGTGCCGTCGATCGGGTCCACGGCGATGTCGCACTCGGCGCCGGTCCCGTCGCCGACCCGCTCGCCGTTGAACAGCATCGGGGCTTCGTCCTTCTCGCCCTCGCCGATCACGACCACGCCGTTCATCGACACGGTGGAGACGAGGGTCCGCATGGCCCTGACCGCCGCGCCGTCGGCGCCGTTCTTGTCGCCGCGGCCCACCCAGCGGCCGGCCGCCATCGCGGCGGCCTCGGTGACCCGGACCAGCTCCAGGGCGAGGTTGCGGTCGGGAGCCTCGGGGGAGACCTCGAGCTCGGACGGCAGATGATTGTCGGTCATCGGTACGCACCTTTCTGTACGGCGACGGCCGCAAGTGGTGAAGAGGGTGCTGCGACTCTATCGGTAGGTCGACATATTGAGCAGAGGGGCCCACGTATGAGCAGGCCAGGCTGATGCGACCATAGGGGGCGTGGCAGGTATGCGAGGCAAGCGGACAGTACGCGGGATGTTCCAGTCGATGGCGGTCATCGGTGCCGCCGCCGGTGTGATCTACCTCTTCGTCCCGCACGACGAGAAGGCCGACCCGATCAAGCCGGTGGACTACCGCGTCGAGCTGCTGACGGCTCAGCGCGCCGCCCCCTACCCCGTGCTGGTGCCGGAGGGCCTGGCCGAGGGCTGGACGCCGACGTCGGTGACGTACGAGCGCCAGGAGGGCGACGCCTGGCACCTGGGCTTCCTGTCACCGGACCGGCAGTACGTGGCGGTGGAGCAGTCCACGGCGTCGCCGGAGAAGTACATCGCCGAGGTCAGCCACGAGGCGGCCGACACGGGCCGCACGCAGCAGGTGGCGGGGCGGACCTGGCAGCGCTGGGAGGGTCCGAAGTACGACGCCCTCGTGCTGCGCGAGAAGGGCGTCACGACCGTGGTGACGGGTACGGCGCCGTACGAGCAGCTCGCGGAGATGGCGGCCGCGCTGAAGCCGTCGAAGGACGCGCCGAAGCCGTGAACGACGACGGCGGCCCCGGGCACCACGTGCCCGGGGCCGCCGTTCACGTCTGCCGCCCCGGCGGGGCGGCGCGCGCCGGTCAGACCGTCGTGACGACGTCCTCGAACGCCAGGCGCGGGCTGCGCGGGAACCAGGCGTCGTCGCCCGGCTTGCCGATGTTCACGACCATGAGCGGGGTGTGGTCGTCGTCCAGGAACTCCTTCTGGACGCCGGCGAAGTCGAAGCCGGTCATCGGGCCGGCGGCGAGGCCCGCGGCGCGGACACCGACGATGAAGTAGGCGGCCTGGAGGGCGGCGTTCAGTGCGGCGGACTGCTCGCGCACCGGGCGCTCCGCGAAGAACAGCTCCTTGGCCTGGGGGAAGTGCGGCAGCAGCTGCGGGAGCTCCTCGTGGAACTCGTTGTCCGCGGCGAGGATCGCGACCAGCGGGGCGGAGGCCGTCTTGGCCTGGTTGCCCTCGGCCATGAGCGGCACCAGGCGCTCACGGGCCTCGGCGGAGCGCACGAGGACGACGCGCAGCGGGGTCTGGTTGAACGCGGTGGGGCCGTACTTCACCAGGTCGTAGATCGCCTGGACCTGCTCCTCGGTCACCGGCTCGTCGGTGAAGGTGTTGGCCGTGCGGGCCTCGCGGAAGAGGAGGTCCTGGGCGGCGGGGTCAAGAACGAGGGACATGCTCGTACCTTTCGCAGGTGCGGAGGATCAGGCGATGTCCCGACCGTACGCCGGAGATAGGTTAACTTTCAACTAAGGTGAGGTCCGCGTGATCCACCTCACTGGCCGCTCGCTCCGCCTCGCCGGCTGTTCACTCCTCCTCGCGGTGGGACTCGGCCAGCGCCGCGTCCAGACGGGCCCGCGCGCCCTCCAGCCACCGGCGGCACACCTTCGCCAGCTCCTCGCCCCGCTCCCACAGGGCCAGCGACTCCTCCAGCGTCGTGCCGCCCGCCTCCAGCCGGCGGACCACCTCGATGAGCTCGTCGCGCGCCTGCTCGTACCCGATCGCCGTCCCGGTGCCCGTGCCCGTGGTGTCTGCTGCCATGCGGTCCACCCTAAGGGCGGGGTACGACAGCGCCGTCGGCCACGCGCACGCGGAACTCGCCCTCCGCGACACGGGCCCGCAGCTCCTCGTCCGCGGCGACCTCCTCCGGCGAGCGGACCACCGATCCGTCCGCCCGCTGCAGCACCGCGTACCCCCGCTCCAGGGTCGCGGCGGGGGAGAGGGCCACCACGCGCGCGCGGGTGTGCGACAGCTCGGAGTCGGCCCGGTCCAGCAGGTGGCCCAGCACCCGGCGGCTGCGCGCCACCAGGGCGTCCACCTCGGCCTCCCGCTCCTCCACCATGCGCCCCGGGTGCTCCATCACGGGCCGGGCCAGCGCGTGCGCCAGGCCCCGCTCCTCGCGGTCGAGCAGTCCCCGCACCGTGCGCAGGGCGCGGTCCCGCAGCGCCCGGACCCGCTCCAGCTCCTCGCCCACGTCCGGCACGACCTTCTTCGCGGCGTCCGTCGGGGTGGACGCCCGCAGGTCCGCGACCAGGTCGAGCAGCGGCGCGTCCGGTTCGTGGCCGATCGCCGACACCACCGGCGTACGGCACTCGGCGACCGCACGGACGAGCTGCTCGTCGGAGAAGGGCAGCAGGTCCTCCACGCTGCCGCCGCCGCGGGCCACGATGATCACGTCGACGTCCGGGACCGCGTCCAGCTCCTTGACCGCCTGGATCACCTGGGGCACCGCGTGCACGCCCTGCACCGCGACGTTGCGCACCTCGAACCGCACCGCCGGCCAGCGCCGCCGCGCGACCTCCAGCACGTCGCGCTCGGCGGCCGAGGCCCGGCCGCAGACCAGCCCGATCAGCTGCGGCAGGAACGGCAGCGGCTTCTTCAGGTCGGACGCGAACAACCCCTCCGCCCCCAGGGACCGCTTCAGCATCTCCAGCCGGGCGAGCAGCTCCCCGATCCCCACCGGCCGTATCTCCGCCGCCCGCAGCGACAGCTGGCCCCGCGGCGCGTACCACTCCGGCTTCGCGTGCACCACGACCCGCGCGCCCTCGGCGACGACGTCCGCGACCGCGTCGAAGACCTGCCGGTAGCAGGTCACGCTCACGGAGATGTCGTACGACGGGTCGCGCAGGGTCATGAAGACCACTCCGGCCCCCGGCCGCCGCGACAACTGCGTGATCTGCCCCTCCACCCAGACGGCGCCGAGCCGGTCGATCCACCCCCCGATGAGCCGTGACACCTCACCGACGGGCAGCGGCGCTTCGGCAGACGTATTCAGACCCATGCGGGCGAGCCTACGCGCCGCCACCGACAGCCCGGCCGATCCGGCACGGAGACGTGCCCGCCCCCGAACCCGGGACGTGCGGGCGACGCTCACCCCACGCCGCTCCGGCGTCCTCGCTGCACCGCCAGCACCACCAGTCCCACGGTCGGCACTCCGCACCCACCCCGAGTGCCGGCGTCACCGCCTGCCCCGCCGGCCCCGCGACCGCCCCGCCCGACCGGGGGTGCCGGGCACGCCGGCCGGCGCCCTGGGGGCGATTCGGAGCAGCCCGCAGAAAAGGAGGTCCCGGGAGCCGGGCGTCCGGCGCGGCCCGTCCGCGTCGCCCCGCCGCTCCGTCCCCCGCGCGCCGGTGCCCACCCTGCAGCCGGTCCCCGCACGCGGCGGATCATGTGCCGTGCCGACGCGCCCTTACGATGGGACGCATGACTGCTGCTACGCCTGCCGCCCGCCGCGTCCTCCTCGCCGCCCCCCGCGGTTACTGCGCGGGCGTGGACCGTGCCGTGATCGCCGTGGAGAAGGCGCTGGAGCAGTACGGCGCCCCGATCTACGTACGCCACGAGATCGTGCACAACAAGTACGTCGTGCAGACCCTGGAGAAGAAGGGCGCCATCTTCGTCGAGCAGACGGACGAGGTCCCCCCGGGCTCGATCGTGATGTTCTCCGCGCACGGCGTGGCACCCGTCGTCCACGAGGAGGCGGCGGCCGGCCGGCTCGCCACCATCGACGCGACCTGCCCGCTGGTCACCAAGGTCCACAAGGAGGCCGTCCGGTACGCGGGCGAGGACTTCGACATCCTCCTGATCGGCCACGAGGGCCACGAGGAGGTCATCGGCACCTCCGGTGAGGCCCCCGACCACATCACGCTGGTCGACGGCCCGGACGACGTGGAGAAGGTCGAGGTGCGCGACCCGTCCAAGGTCGTGTGGCTCTCCCAGACCACCCTCTCCGTCGACGAGACCATGGAGACCGTCGACGCGCTGAAGGAGAAGTTCCCGCTGCTCGTCTCGCCGCCGAGCGACGACATCTGCTACGCGACGCAGAACCGCCAGCTCGCCGTGAAGCAGATGGGCGCCGAGGCGGACCTCGTCATCGTGGTCGGGTCCCGCAACTCCTCCAACTCCAAGCGGCTGGTCGAGGTCGCCAAGCTCGCGGGCGCGCGCGACGCCCACCTGGTGGACTTCGCCGACGAGATCGACGAGGCATGGCTGGACGGCGTCTCGACGGTCGGCGTCACGTCGGGCGCGTCCGTGCCCGAGGTGCTGGTCGACGGCGTGCTGGAGTGGCTGGCGCAGCGCGGCTTCGAGGACGTAGAGACCGTCAAGGCGGCCGAGGAGTCGATCACCTTCTCGCTCCCCAAGGAGCTGCGCCGGGATCTGCGCGCCGAGGCCGCCGAGCTCGTGGCCCGGGCCGAGGCCCGCGCGGCGGGCGGAGAGGCCGCGGCGGACGCCGCGAAGGAGTAACCGTCCGCCCGGAGCCGTAACGTTGAGTCCATGAACGTCTTCGGAGTGGACATCGGCGGGTCCGGGATCAAGGGCGCTCCCGTGGATCTGGAGCGCGGCGATCTGGCCGAGGCCCGTCACAAGGTACTGACCCCACAGCCCGCGACACCCGACGGTGTCGCGGGCTGCGTCGCGGAAGTGGTCGGCCACTTCGGATGGTCGGGTCCGGTCGGCGTCACCTTCCCGGGCGTCGTCACCGGCTCGACCATCCGCACCGCGGCGAACGTCGACAAGGGCTGGATCGGCGTCGACGCGGCGGCGCTCCTGCGGGAGCAGCTCGGCGACGGTGTGACCGTCACGGTGCTGAACGACGCCGACGCGGCCGGCATCGCCGAGATGACCTTCGGCGCGGGGCGCGGCCGCAAGGGCACGGTCATCGTGCTGACGCTCGGTACGGGCATCGGCAGCGCCGTCTTCACCGACGGGCACCTCGTGCCGAACACGGAGCTGGGGCATCTGGAGCTGGACGGCCACGACGCCGAGAAGCGGGCGTCGACCAAGGTCAAGGAGGACAAGGACCTGAGCTGGGAGGAGTGGGCCCAGCGGGTCCAGAAGTACCTCGCCCATGTGGAGATGCTGTTCGCCCCGGAGCTCTTCATCGTGGGCGGCGGCGTGAGCCGCAAGGCGGAGAAGTTCCTGCCCCTGATCAAGGGCGTACGGGCGGAGATCGTCCCCGCGCAGCTCCAGAACAACGCGGGCATCGTCGGCGCGGCGATGGCCGCGGCCTCACACTGACCCCGTGCTCCTCGGAGGGCCGCCCCGTCCGGGGCCGGCCCTCCCGCGCGGGAGGCCCCGGCGGCGGGTGTCACGGCGCCAAGCGGTACCGGCCCGGCGGACGGGTCACGGCATGGTGCGGCGCCGGGCGACCCGGGTCGCGGCGGCCGCGGCCCGCTGGCGCCGCCCCATCTCCCGCACCTTGCGGACGCAGGTGATCAGCCCCGCCACCAGCGTGCCTCCGTACAGCCAGCCCGCGTGCACGGCGAGCGCCGTGACCACGGCCATGGTGCGGCCGCCGACGCCCCCCACCCCGCCGGCGATCGGTACGACACCGACGGCGAAGGCGATGGGCACGCTGATCGGGGCGGTGACCAGGTCGGCCTCCCGTACCCACAGCGCGGTCAGCGCGCTGACGGGCAGGAAGAGCAGCCCGTACACCAGGGGCGAGCCGTCCAGCAGCAGCCGGTCCAGGCAGCCGAGGACGAACATCGCCCCGCAGGCGAACAGCCCCGCGCCGAGACCGGTCAGCCGGGGATCGGGCAGCCGCCGCAGCCGTCGCAGCGCGAGGACGACCGGTGGCACCGGCCGCCGCCCGGGCGGGCGGGCCGCGCCTCCGCGTGGGCGCTCGGGCCGGACGTCCGGCCGCGGACCGGGCCGCCCCGCCGTGCGCGGCGGGCCCTCGGCGAGGGCGCCCTGAGGCGCGACCGGGGGGCGCCGGGCCGGCCGCGGCCGGCGCCGAGGGGGACTGTTCCGTTGCTGCTCCACCTGGACAACGTAGGTGGCACGTGGGCAGGAATCCGGCACGGGACACGCCTTTTATACGACCTTGGCCGAGAGTTCGCCTTGTGGCCGTCCCCCGGCCGCCGTCGCTGCCCGCACCGCCGCGCCCCTAAACTGGGGGGTCGGCCCACCATCCACACTTCTAGGGAAGTCGCCAACGTGTCGCTCACGATCGGAATCGTCGGTCTGCCGAATGTCGGCAAGTCGACCCTGTTCAATGCCCTGACCAAGAACGACGTGCTGGCGGCCAACTACCCGTTCGCCACCATCGAGCCGAACGTCGGCGTCGTCGGCGTCCCGGACGCCCGCCTCGCCAAGCTGGCCGAGATCTTCGGTTCCCAGCGGGTCCTGCCGGCCACCGTCGACTTCGTCGACATCGCGGGCATCGTGCGCGGCGCGAGCGAGGGTGAGGGCCTGGGCAACAAGTTCCTGGCGAACATCCGCGAGTCGGACGCGATCTGCCAGGTCATCCGCGCCTTCAAGGACGAGAACGTCGTCCACGTCGACGGCAAGGTCTCGCCGAAGGACGACATCGAGACGATCAACACCGAGCTGATCCTCGCCGACCTCCAGACGATCGAGAAGGTCCTGCCGCGCCTCCAGAAGGAGTCCCGGATCAAGAAGGACGTCGCCCCGAAGGTGGCGGCGGTCGAGGCGGCCAAGGAGATCCTGGAGAAGGGCGACACGCTCTTCTCGCACGGCATCGTCCAGGGCTCCGAGAAGGCCGAGCTCCTGCACGACCTGCACCTGCTGACCACGAAGCCGTTCCTGTACGTCTTCAACGTCGACGAGGACGAGCTGGTCGACGAGGCGTTCAAGGAGGAGCAGCGCGCTCTGGTCGCCCCGGCCGAGGCGATCTTCCTCAACGCCAAGCTGGAGGCGGACCTCGCCGAGCTCGACGAGGAGGACGCCATGGAGCTCCTCCAGTCCGTCGGCGCCGAGGAGCCGGGCCTCGCGACCCTGGCCCGCGTCGGCTTCGACACCCTGGGCCTGCAGACCTACCTGACGGCGGGCCCGAAGGAGACCCGCGCCTGGACGATCAAGAAGGGCGCGACGGCTCCCGAGGCGGCCGGTGTGATCCACACCGACTTCCAGAAGGGCTTCATCAAGGCGGAGGTCATCTCCTTCGAGGACCTGGTCGCCACCGGCTCGGTCGCCGAGGCCCGCGCGGCGGGCAAGGCCCGGATGGAGGGCAAGGAGTACGTGATGCAGGACGGCGACGTGGTGGAGTTCCGCTTCAACGTGTGACGGCTGACGCCGTGATTGGCTGAGGTGCTGGTCAGACGGTAAAACCCCAGCTCAGGGGCCAGATCTTCGGGTCTGGCCCCTTCCTGTTTTCTCTGGCTGGATCAGCCTGTTTCCTGGCCGTGTGCTGACTTGGTGCTGACTCTCGGGGCGGGTCTGTACGTGCTTTGAGCTGGGGTTTCCGGGGTGCCGTGTGAGGCCGGACAGAACGAGAGGCGCACCTGGGGAGGGCACGGGAAACCCAGTACGCATGGGGAAGGGACGCCGGGCAGGATGGGGGGAGTGGCTGCTGACCTGCTGTGGGATGACGTCAGAGGGTTCTTCGACCCTGATCTGATGGGTGCGCTGCCGGACGTGCTCGTTCCTGGGGCCTCGGTCGAGGACTGGCAGGCTGTCCTCGACCTTGTTGACGTGAGCGGATGGAAGCACCAGTACTCCGAAGGAGAGTCGGTACTTCCGGTGCCCCGGGCGGAGACAGTGCTATCCCGCCCGGCCGACGCTGAGTGCCCGCAGTTGAGGGTCTGGCTGGCTGCCGATGTGCTGGTGATCTTCCGCTTCTGTTCGTCGGACGAGATCGACTTTGATGTCGACCTGCGGGAACTCCAGGGGCAGGAGCGACTGGACTTGTTCTGCGGGTTCCTCGCGGCCATCGGTCGGCGGTTGGGGAAGCCGGTGCTGATGGATGCCGAGGGCGGCGACGGCAGCCATCCCGTACTCGGGTTCGAAGTCGAGAGCGATCGGGTCGTGATGTTGGCGGAGCCGTTCGTTCCCTGACCGCTGTTGGTTCGGGCCTCCTGGAACGACCCCTCTTTATGCGACAACGCGAATATTCGCGTTGTCGCATGGACGGCGACGGCGCCCCTCCGTACGGTCGTGATGCCGCCCCACGAGGGGCGCGAGACAGGGGGTTTCACCATGGCTCGTGAGGAACTGACCCGGCTGACCGGCAACGGGAACGGCGAGTGCGGCAAGGACGACTGCCCGAACATCTACCGGACCGCGTCCGGCTCGTTCGTCGTCCAAGGTGACGTGTCCCACGCGTTCACCGCTCCTGACGGGGAAGGGCTCGTGGAGATCCCGGAGGAGACATTGAGGGAGGCTTTCCGTGCTCTTGGCTGGTGATGCGTGGGCGGTGCGTTTCGAGCGCTTCACACGGGAGGCGTGGCGCCTTGAGACGCTGCCGCAGTACCTCATGCCGCAGGAGGCAGAGGAGTTCGCGGCGTTCCGTTCCGGAGTCCGTATCGACCCGGAGACCGTGGCGAACGAGTACACCGATCGGCTACGCCGACAGGTTGCGGAAGGGCGCACACAGGGCCGCGTTCACGTCGTCACTCGCCCTCTGTCGGAATACCTGCGCTTCGAATTCCACCACTACTACAAGGCCCATGCCTTGGCCGGCGAGCAGATCCGCATTCTCGACGTCACGGACAGGTCCAACCCGTTGGATGGCGTGCAGGATTTCTGGATGTTCGACCATTCCGAAGTGGTTCTCATGAACTACTACCCGGACGGCAGGCAGATCGGCCGCGAAGTGCACGAGGGTGATACGGCGCCGTTCATCGAGTACCAGAGGATCGCGGTATCCGAGTCGGTTCCCTTTGAGGAGTACGTGAAGGGCCTTGACCTTTGAGCCGGAGGCCCTAGGTCAATCTAGGTCAGACCTAGCGGCGGTCCTGAAGAACGAGCGCAAGCGGGCCGGATGGACTCAAGTCCGGCTCGCGAAGCGCTGCAATATGAGCCAGACAAAGATCAGCAATATTGAGGGCGGGAAGCTCACCCCCGCCATAGTCGACGTAGAGCTGATCCTTGATGCCCTCGGTGCAGAGGGGCCGCTGGCTGCCGAGATCCTCGCCCTTGCCCGCTCCGCGAACACCGAGTGGCAGGACCACTGGAGTTCGCGCCGCAGGGGGCTGGACAAGAAACAGAACGAACTAGCCAGGCTTGAGGCGGTCTCCACGGAGTTCCGCTACTTCCTGCTCTCCATGATTACCGGCCTGCTCGCTACGCCTGAGTACGTGCGCGCGAGCATCGCTGACGTTCCTGGAGACCAGTCCAAGACCATCGCGAAGAAGCTGGAGCGGCAAAGCGTCCTGGTCAATCCGGAGAAGCGGTTCACGTTCCTGTTGACGGAACAGGCCGTCAGGTGGCCATTGCTTCCGCCTTTGGAAATGGCCATGCAGATGGACCGGCTCGCGTCTGTGTCCCGTATCCCGAATGTGCGGTTGGGCGTGATCCCATTGGGAGGACACATTCCAGAGCGCCCCCTTAACACGTTCACCGTTTATGACCGTCGCCTGGCCACCGTAGAGACAGGAACAGGGGCCCTGATACTCCGGGACCACCGGGACGTGAACGTGTACCGGGAGGACTTTGAACGGTACGAGGGATACGCCGTGTGGGGTGACGACTGCCGTTCACTCTTGAACGACTGGGCCGTGATCTTTACCCGACAACGCTAATAAACGTAGGCCCCTCCGACTCGCTCGATGAAACTGGTTGCTCGCTCGGGACATTCGGTCGGGGAGGCGGCAAGCGTGAGTAATCCGAGAACGACGATGAGCGGCCCGGTGCATGTGTCTTTGCCCCGGACTCCGCCTGACCCTGCGCCCGGCTGCGGGGTGTGCGCGGCGTTGGTCTCGCAGCGCCAGGCGGCGCGCGACAGGGGCGACCTGTCAGCAGCGACGGACGCGGACGTGGAGATCCGCAACCACCCGCACCGGACACGCGGTCGGAGGAGGCCGTGAGCCGCTCTGTCCTGCGCTACATAGGGCACCGGATTACTCAGCACCCGGGCACGGACGTGACGTTCGAGGCGGAGTGCCTGGCCTACGAGTGCGGGTGGTCGGCGCAGCCGTCGGCGGATGGTGCTGCCGTGGACGTGGAGTGCATGAGCCATACCGGTCGGACAGGGCACGGGAGCTTCCGGCGCGTGTGTACGTCGTTCGCCTTGGTGGTGCGGACCGAATAGGGGCACACCCTTGGTGTGCTGGGAATCTTGACCGGTGCAGCTACGAGCCGTGCGGTGGCTTGGTGTCCCAATCGACGCGGGTCTGAAGCGTGACTGGGAGAATTTCGAGTTCGTCGTCCGCCAGAAGCAGCTCGGAGGTCTGTGCCGAGCAGCCAACGTAGGTCGACAGCAAGTCATAGTCGGTAGTGACCACCCAACTGCGATCTTGCGGCCACCAGAATTCTGGGCCGCTCTCTCCCACCAGGTCCCTCACCGATTCTCTTACGTTCTCAAGGTCGGCCAGGGAGCTGTGACGGACGAGAGGTCCGTCGTCGTCGCCCCAGAGCATGGCCGCGAGGTCGTAGGCGAAGTACACGGCCTGCTCTCCGGAAACCATGCCGAGCAGGCGAGCAAGCGCCCGTCGGCTGCGCTCGTCGAGAGCCCCATCATCGGCCACCCACAGCGGTTGTCCCGTGCTGAGCTCCTGGCGCGGCAACCACCTGTGGGATATCTCCGGGTGAAACGGAACATTAGAGTCCTGGGCCCACGACTCCCACGTGCGGCTGCGACCTGAACCGTCCGTGGCCTCGAAGCGGTGGAAGACCCGTACGTATGCCTCATAGCCGCTCGGTACAAGCTCGGACACCACGTGCCCAGGCCCGTCCTCCGAGCGGCCGAGCCGGTCGTGGAGCCACGCCAGCTCAGTTCTGTCGTACTTCCATTCACGCCTCTCCGTCATGGCACCCATTCTCGTGCCACATGGCAGCACCTTTGGGGCGTGAAGCCGGGGGCCTGTCCAGGTCAGGTGACGGGCGACGCGCACGCCATGAACGGCCCGGCAGCCTTGCTCCACGACTCGCCTCGCGCGAGAGCGGCTGCCCCCTCCGTACGCAGTGACTCGACCACGGGCGCGAGGAAGTCCGTCCGCCAGTGCTGCGCGCTCTCAGGATTCATGCCGCTCGACTCGACCACCGACCCCACCCTGGCTTCGAGGACGGCCGCGCCCTGCGCCGTGTCGTCGCCGGTCCACTCGTCTACGTGCTCGGCCACCAAGGCCCACGAGAGCTTGATCATGGGCCGGATCGTAGAGGCGATGGCGCAAGGAAGGGAGAGGGCGAAGGGGGTGGGGTATGACCCCTTGGACTGGTCACCGGCGACCGCGCTGTCTTAGCAGCGCAAATTCCGCCACGGTTCCAGACCGATCCGACCCTCAGCCGGCGACTTGCTACAGGTTGTATCCGCAGGTCAGGAGAGTGTCGAGGCTCCATCTCCCGGCGGCCTGAGCGCATAGGAATGGGGGTGTTTGCCCTCCCCGCGACGCTGGGTCCTGGCTGATGAGTCGTGCAGGGGGCGTTCATGGATGCGGAGTCGTCCCTGGCTGCCTCAGGGCGGTTAAATGCTCAGGTGGTGAACTGGGCACGGATGTACGACTGCCACGGGGACATCGATCGCGTCCCCGAGCTCCTGGCGCGCGTCGAGCGCGAGGACGACGCAGAGGCATGGGATGAGCTGGGTTACCGGCTGGTCCTTGAGTGCGACTTGGTGTTCCCCGCCAGTTTCGCCGCACTGCCGCGTCTGGTGCGTCTCGCGTCGCGGAGCGCGCGGGCGCGCGGGCTGGCCGGGACGATCGTGCGGTGCGCGGCAGGGGGCCACGGGTGCGACGATCTGCTGGCGGGCTGCGCCGACGCGATCGCGGAGTTCCGTGAGCTGCTGGATCGGCACCTGCGGTCGCGGCCAGACGACTACTTCGCGACTTTCCTCTACTTGCTCGCGGTGGAAGAGCAGTACCACTGGAGTGCGGTCCTGAGGGACTTCTCGGATGACTTCTACCAGGTCACCTGCCCCACTGCGCTGCAGAGGTGACGATCGCTATCGGCGATTACGGGCGCTACTCAGCGATCCGGGATTGGCACCTCGGTGACGTGGACCGACGCGGACTCAGGCCGGCGTCCCCAGAAAGCCTTGCCGGCGTCGGTCGGTGGATGCATGAGACTGCCGTCCGTGATGGGGAAACCGTGCTCGCCGACGGGATCGCCCATCTCTTCGGACATGCGGAATGTCCGCGCTGTGCCAGCGTCTTCAACATCGCGGATGAGTACGCGTCTTCCAATCGCCCCGTCATGTGAGCGAGGGAGTCCTCGCCCCTGGGGTAGCGGCATGTCCGGTCGGCGTGAGACTGCCTCAGACCTTGACGACCTCCACGGAAGGGTCGCACAGGAGGGTCAGGTCCTCGGGGTCGGATGTGAGGATGGTGACCGGCCGGGGTGCGTTGCGGGCGATGACGGCGAAGGCGGCATCGATGGCGTACTTGTGGCCGTGGAGGTGATGGGCGCGCAGAAGCGCGGCGGCCTGATCGGTGATCTCCTTGGTGACGTCGTGAACGTCGATGCGGGAGAGGACCCACTTGATGCGGGCCGGGTGGATGCGCTCGTAGTCGGCCTCAAGAGTGGTCATGGCGCTGGTGGCGACGCGGATGCCTTCTTCCGACGCCGCTTGGACCAGAGCCACGACAGTACGGTCCTTGCGGTAGAGCTTTGAGAGGCCTTCGCTGTCGAGCAGGAGGGTGCCGGGCATCAGGCGGCGGCCCCGCCGGCCTGTCGGTGGTCGTGGCGCAGCAGCGCCCGGGCGGCCTCGACCTCCTCGCGGGTGAGAGCTTCGTTGTCGGTCTCGAAGTCGGCGACGATCTCCCGGAGCTTGTCCATGGCGACCCGCTGTTCGAGGGCCTCGGCGACGTAGGCGGAGAAGCCGCCGGGGCCCACGTGGGCGCGTACGGCCTCGGCGAGGTCCTCGGGCAGGCTGATCGAATACTTCCTGCTACCACTCATGGTGCCGATCCTACCGGCGGTCGTATTTCTTCGTGAGGTGAATGGCCCCATGGGCAGACCGGTCGCAGTGGACTCGGCGGGGAGGCGCGATCAACGTTCCTGGTCCGTGGCGAAGCCCGATCCGCTCAGCGAGAAGCCATCCCCTTCAGGGGGGAGGAGTCACCAGGGATCGCAGGCGCCGCCGAGTCCAGCGGAGCACACTGAAGTGAGTGCGATCCGCTCCGCGAGGTGATCCGATGCGCCGGACGCTGGGCAGCGTCTGCCGCGTGGGTACCTCACGGCCCAGTACCTCGAGCTACGGACGTGACCAGCTGCTGGCGAAGTCGCACTGGAGGTCGGTCCAGCGGTGCTTTCTCGGCCTCGGAGCCCCCGCCCAGTCCGCAGCCAGTCCGCAGGACACCCGTAAGCGGCCGTCGGGAGCCAACGCATGCCGACGAGGAACTCCCAGGTCAGAGCCCTGGGTGGGGCTCCGCCGCAGGTCAGGATCAGTCCGCAGACATTCCGCTTCAACGTGTAGCAAGTGTGCTATCGCCACGTCGCTGATCTGGCATACGTGCAGGTCAGAGAGGGCCCGACTCGGAGTCGGGCTCTTTGCTGCTTCCGTGCCGGGATGGGTGCTGAGAACCTGGCCCACCTGTCATATCCCTGCTCATCCATACCGTGCTGGGATCGTGCCGGAATGGGGTGCGGACGCCCGTGCGGGGTTACGGGCCCTGCGGCGCGTGGCGAGGGGCGGCGTAGCGTGTTTCCTACTCGTTTGACACACTGAGGGCATGGGTGAGACGACGTACAGCATCGGGGAAGGGCCCGCGACACGGGTGAGTCTGTCGCTGCCGGAGGGAACCGCGGAGGCGATCCGGGCTCGGGTGGGCAAGCGGGAGTTCTCCGCGTTCATCGCCGCGGCGGTCGAGCGTGAGCTGCGCGGCCAGGTCCTTGATGAGTACCTGGCGGACTACGAGAATCGCAAGGGGCCGGTCTCCGAGCAGGCCCGGCAGCGGGCTCGGCAGATCTTCGACGAGGTGTTTGCCGAGGAGGGCGAATGGCCCGCCGCAAGCTGAGTCACGAGGGGACGCTGGTCCTTGACAGCGAGGGGCTTTCGAAGCTGCTCGCTGACGACGAGCAGGTGGTGGCTCTGATTGCCGAGGCGCGCTCGCGAGGCATGGAGGTCGTCATCAGCGCGCTCACCATCATCGAGGCCGTCCATGCCCGTACGCACGAGTCCCGCCTGAACCGGGTGCTCTCCGGACTGCGCGTGGTTTCGGTGGGCGACGAGGAGGCGAGGGCGGCCTCGAAGCTGCTGATGAACGCCGGCTTGCACGGGCACAAGTACGCGATCGATGCAGCGGTCGCTGATGCCGCGCTGCGACAGCACCGTCCCGTGGTCATGCTGACCTCTGATGTTGACGATATGGCCAAGCTCTGTGGCGATCGCGTCCGGCTCGTAACGGTGTGATGTCTCTTCCTCCGTGGTGGGAGGGGCAGTGCCCGTAGTGCCGGCTGCAGGAGCTGGGGGAGGCCGAGCCGACGACTTCCGAACCGGCCGGTTGCCGTGAGGACAGCCTTGCGCCACCGCTCCATGGCGCCGATGGACACGAGGAAGGAGGCCAGGACCGTAGGTCGCTTCGCGCTCGCAATGCGCATCATGCCGAGGGCCGTGCTTTCGCGCTGGACGTGCGGCTGCACAAGGCCGGCGCGGTGGGCGATGCGCCGGACCTGCTCGAAGTCACCGTCGAATCGGCGTGCTACCGGGCCAAATGAGCCCCCGGCCGGGCGTGTCGGGGCTCAGCCGCTCGTGCGGGGCGCCCCCGGACGATGGGGGTCAGGAGGGTCAGACCGACAGCGGGACCTCGTGGATCTCGTCGGCCGCGTGGCCGGTCCGCTCGTGGATGCGTTGCACCGCGTCCGCCGACGGGCCGGTGGACAGGCAGTAGACGGTGCCGGACGCCGGGTCCGCCCATGCCTTCTCGAAGTGGACCCCCTCCTCCTTCTCGATGGCGAGGTCGGCCTCGTGGGCCTGGCGCAGCTGCTCGGACGTGATGCCGTTCATGCCGCGGTGGACGTCCATGAATGTGGCCATGGCTCACACCTCCGGGTGGTGATGTGCGGCTTCCCCTTCCATGCTGCACCCGCAGCCGCCGCCCGGCGCGGTGCGCACGGCAGTCCTCATGGCGCCAGACCGGTCTTCGCGCCCGCACCGCACAACGGGATCACCACGTCGGCCTCCGGCGGCGCGGCCCGTACCGCCGCCCAGCAGACCGCCGCCGTCGGTTCCACGAACAGGCCCCGCCCCGCCAGATCGCGCTGCGCGGCGCGGATCCGGTCCTCCGGAACCGTCAGGAATGCGCCACCCGAGGCGCGTACGGCGCGCAGGACGGCGCGGGCCCGGGGCGGGTCGGTGATGGCGATGCCCTCGGCGAGGGTGGGCCGCGCGGGCGCGGGCTGCCGCACCTCGTCGGCGCCCGCGCGGAACGCCGCCGCCAGGGGCGCCACCGCCTCCGCCTGGACGGCCACCAGCCGGGGCCGCGCCTCGATCAGACCGTGCGCGTGGAGCTCGTCGGCGGCGAGGGCGGCGCCCAGCAGGAGCGTCCCGTTCCCGACGGGCAGCACCAGCGTGCCGGGCAGGCGCCCGCCGAGGTCCTCCCACAACTCGTACACGTACGTCTTCGTGCCGTGCAGGAAGTACGGGTTGAAGACGTGCGAGGCGTAGAAGGTGCCCGGCTCGCCGGCGGCCCGTCGGGCGGCGCGCGCGGCCGCCTCCCGGTCGCCCTCCACCACGGCCGGCCGCGCCCCGTGCGCCCGGATCTGCTCCAGCTTCTTGGGCGGCGCCGTCCCGGGGACGTACACCGTGCAGTCGAGCCCGGCGCGGGCGCAGTACGCGGCGACGGCGGTGCCCGCGTTGCCGCTGCTGTCGGCGACCACGCGGCGCGGGGCGAGACGCCGGGCGAGCTCCGCCAGCAGTACGGCGCCCCGGTCCTTGAAGGACAGGGTGGGCATCAGGTAGTCGAGTTTGGCCGAAACCGTGTCCGTGAGGCGGACGAGGGGCGTCCGGCCCTCGCCGAGCGAGGCGTACGGACCGGAGAGGGGCAGTGCCTCCTCGTACCGCCACAGCGAACCGGTCCTGCCGGCCAGCGCATCGAGGGGCACCGGTCCCGCCGTGAAGTCGAGGTCCCAGGGGCCGCCGCAACGAGGGCAGCACCAGGTCAGCGCGGATACGGGTGATCGGACTCCGCATCCCGTACACCGGTAGGAAGACGCCGTGGCCATGAACGCCAGCATGGCAGGCGTATGGCGGCTGTGTTACCGGTCCGTCGGCACCCTTGTGCGATTCCTATGGATCAGCCAATCTTTCGCTGGCAGTCACGCACGGGCAACGCCGCGTACCCGGCGGCGCTTGTTTGTCATGCTCACGCCTAACTGCCACACCCCCACAGCAACGCACCACCCGATGAGGAGGACCCCTCACATGTCAGTGATGCGTACCCCGCGGCGAAGACTGGCCACGGCCAGCGCCATAGCCGTCGCCGCCCTGGCGCTCGGCACCGTGTCCGCCCTGCCGGCCACCGCGGCCCCGGCACCGGAAGGCGTCATCCAGTACGCGGGCGCTCCCAACGCCGTAGCGGGAAGCTACATCGTCACGCTGGACGAGGCGGCCGCCGACGCCGAGTCCAAGGCGGGCAGGGCGATCGCCGCCAAGTACGGAGCCACGATCGAGAAGACGTACACCGCGGCCCTCAACGGCTACGCCGTGGAGCTCTCCGAGGCGCAGGCGAAGAAGCTCGCCGCCGACCCGGCGGTCGACTCCGTCGTCCAGAACCGCGTCTTCACGATCAGCGGCACCCAGCCGTCGCCGCCGTCCTGGGGCCTGGACCGGATCGACCAGCGCGCCCTGCCGCTCAACCAGAGCTACACCTACCCCGAGCCGGCAGGTGACGGCGTCACCGCGTACATCATCGACACCGGCGTACGCATCACGCACAGCGACTTCGGCGGACGGGCCTCCTACGGCTACGACGCCGTCGACAACGACAACACCGCGCAGGACGGCAACGGCCACGGCACGCACGTCGCCGGAACCGTCGCCGGCAACGCCTACGGCGTGGCCAAGAAGGCCAGGATCGTCGGCGTCCGCGTGCTGAACAACTCCGGCTCCGGCACCACCGCGCAGGTCGTCGCCGGCATCGACTGGGTGACTCGCAACGCGGTCAAGCCGGCCGTCGCCAACATGAGCCTCGGCGGCGGCGCGGACACGGCGCTCGACAACGCCGTGCGCAACTCCATCGCGGCCGGCGTCACGTACGCCATCGCCGCGGGCAACGACGGCCGGGACGCGTCGAGCACCTCGCCGGCCCGCGTCTCCGAGGCCCTCACGGTCGGCTCCACGACCAGCAGCGACGCGCGCTCCAGCTTCTCCAACTACGGCAGCGTGGTGGACATCTTCGCGCCCGGTTCGTCCATCACCTCCGCCTGGAACACCGGCGACAGCGCCACCAACACCATCTCGGGCACGTCGATGGCCGCGCCGCACGTGGCGGGCGCCGCCGCGCTCTACCTGGCCAACAACCGGACGGCCACCCCGTCCCAGGTCGCCTCCGCCCTGACCTCCGCCGCCACCACCGGCGTGGTCGGGAACCCGGGCACAGGCTCGCCGAACCGCCTGCTGTACGTGGGTGACGGCGGCACCACCCCGCCGCCCGGCAAGCGCTTCGAGAACACCGCCGACCACGCGATCAACGACAACTCCACCGTCGAGTCGCCGATCACCGTCAGCGGTGTCACGGGCAACGCCCCCGCCGCCCTCCAGGTGCCGGTGAACATCGTCCACACGTACATCGGCGACCTCCAGGTGCAGCTCGTCGCGCCCGACGGCACCGCGTACACGCTCAAGGGCTACGGCACCGGCGGCAGCGCCGACAACATCAACACCACGTACACCGTCAACGCCTCCTCCGAGGTGGCCGACGGCACGTGGAAGCTGCGGGTGAGCGACAACGCGAACTACGACACCGGGAAGATCGACTCCTGGGCCCTGCAGTTCTGACCCGCTGACCTGACAGCGCCGCACGGAACAGCGCGCGACGAAGGGCGGCCGCCACGCCATGGCGGCCGCCCTTCCGCGTGCCTGCCGCACCCCGTCGGCCGAACCTTCCGCGGCGCGCGCGCCATCCCGGCGGCCGTCCTTCCGTGCGCAGCCGTCGCACACCGCGTCGCCCGTCCGCTCCCGCGGCCCCGCGTCGAGCGCGCCCCGGGGCCGCCTGGTGGGCCGTCAGACCGTGGACCGCCCGAAATGCCGTGCTGATCACCCGCGTTACGCCCCCCGCCCCCGACGGCGTACCATGCCGCGCGCCGGTCCGTTCATACGATCGATTCCGCCCCGCCCCGACAGGAGCACCGCAACCCGTGGAACCGTCCGCCCAGGGGTGGCCTCCGCCCCAGCAGTACCACCCGGCCTACGGCATGCCCGGACCACCGGGGGCGCCGGGCCCGCTGCCGCCGGCCGCGCCGGACATCAACGGACTCGCCATCGCGTCCCTCGTCGCCGGCATCCTGTGCTGCCTGCCGCCGCTCGGCATGATCCTGGGCGCCGCCGCCCTCGTACGGATCCGGAAGAAGGGCGAACGGGGCAAGGGGCTGGCCGTCGCGGGCATGATCATGTCGCTGGTCGGCACGCTCCTGCTGACGGCCGGGCTGGCCACCGGCGTCCTGCGCGAGGCGTACGACGGCTTCCGGGAAGCGGCGGACGAGGCGGGACGGACCCGCTCCACCTTCGACCTGCGCAAGGGGCAGTGCTTCGTCACGCCCGGCGGCGCAGCGGAGGCGGAGACCGCCGACGTCGAGGTCGTCCCGTGCTCCGAGCCGCACGACGGCGAGATCACCGGCTCCTTCAAGCTCACCGGGCTCGGTGACGGCTGGCCGGGCGACGAGCCCATCGAGGCGGCGGCCGAGGAACGCTGCGCGACCGTCAACCGGCAGTACGCGATGGACGTCTGGGCCGTACCGGAGAACGCCTGGCTGTTCTACTACCAGCCCAGCAGGCAGAGCTGGCGGCTCGGCGACCGTACCGTCAGCTGCGCGTTCGCCGCCGAGAGGGACAAGCTGACCGGGTCGTTGCGCAGCGACGCCGCCGTCCTCGACCCGCACCAGCTCGCCTTCCTGAAGGCCGTGAACCCGATCGACGACGTCCTCGCCGACGAGCCGGAGGAGGACGTGGAGGAGGACCTGGCCGCGAACGCGGAGTGGGCGGGCGACGTGGAGAAGGCCCTCGCGGCGTCCGTTTCGGCGCTCGAGGGGCACACGTGGCCGGCCGCCTCCCGCAAGGGCGTGACGGACCTGGTCGAGGAGCTGGAGGGCGCGCGGGAGCACTGGGCGAAGGCGGCGGGCGCCGCGGACCCGGAGGTGTTCTGGGAGCACTACGAACCCGGGTACGAAGCCCTGCCGTACGACCTGGGGAGCACGGTCCGCGGCACGCTCGGCCTGTCGGACACGCCTCCGGACGAGCCGGGCGACCCGGAAGGCGACCCGGAGGACCCCGGTGACGGCGAGGACGGCGGCGCCGGTGCGGAAACGGGAGGGGCCGCCGTCTGAGCGACGGCGGCCCGCGCCGCGCGGTGCCGGGTGGTGTGCCGCGGGACGGTCAGCGGTGCCCGAGCCCGCGGTCGACGGCGGTGATCAGTTCACCGTCGGCGGTGTCCCCGTCCAGGGACCAGAACATCGCGCCGCCCAGGCCCCGCGCCCGTACGTACGCCGCCTTGGTGCGCAGCACGCGCGGGTCGTCGTACGTCCACAGGGTGGTGCCGTCGAACAGCCAGGCGTGGCCGCCCCGGTGGTCGCGGTGGACCGTGTACGCGCCCGAGTCGGCCAGCTTCTTCAGAGCCTTGTAGTCCTCGTACCCCTGTGCCCAGGTCGCGGGCGCGGGGCCGGCCGCGGGCTGTCCCATGCCGTCGCCGCCGCCCGTGACGCCCGTCCAGCCCTGGCCGTAGAAGGGCATGCCGACGACCAGCTTGCGGGCGGGCGCCCCGCGGCGGAGCCAGTCGCGGACGGTCTGCTCCACGCTGAAGTCGTCCCGGGCGCGCAGGGCCGACTGCTGAGCGGTCCTGCGCTCGCCGGAGACGTGGAAGTCGTATCCCTGGAGGGTGACGAAGTCGAAGTCCCGCATGATCCTGGGCACATCGAAGCCCGCGTCGATCTTCGCCGGTGCGGTGGGCACGAAGGCGGAGAGCTCGAAGCGCCGCGGGGTGTCCAGGGACCTGCCGTACGCGTCGAGCTGGGTGCGGAACTCATGGACCAGGGCGGTGAAGTTCCGCTTGTCCTCGGGGCGGAAGACGGTGTCCGTGTCGCCGGCCGAGCCGGGCCACTCCCAGTCGAGGTCGATGCCGTCGAAGACCCCGGCGGCGGCTCCGGCGCCGCCGCGCGTACCGTCGACGGGCAGGTCGCCCTTGAGGTAGAGGTCGAGGCAGGAGGCGACGAACGCCCTGCGGGAGGCCGGGGTGCGGGCCGCGTCCGAGAAGTGCGTGGACCAGCTCCAGCCGCCCAGCGAGATCATCACCTTCAGGTGGGGGTACTTGGCCTTGAGCTCGCGCAACTGGTTGAAGTTGCCGGCGAGCGGCTGGCTGGGGGTGTCGGCGACGCCGTCCACGGAGCCCGCGGCGTCGAGGGGCCGTCCGTAGTCGGCCCAGGCGTCGGCCTCGCCGGGGATGTTGCCGGTGAAGCATCTGCCGTCCGGACCGACGTTGCCGAAGGCGTAGTTGACGTGGGTGAGCTTGGCGGCGGCACCGCTGGTGTCCAGGTCCTTGACCTGGAAGTTCCGCCCGTACACGCCCCATTGGGTGAAGTAGCCGACCCGCTTGTACGACGGGGGGTGCGGGGACGGCGATGACGGGGACGCGGGTGCGGTCGCGGTGGCGGCCGGGGCGAGGCCGGCCAGCAGGGACAGGGAGCAGGCGGCGATGGCCAGCCGGGACAGGGTGCTTCGGCGCATGAGGCTCGTTCCTGTGCGTGAGGCGTGACGGGTCGGGGAGCCGTGCTGGTTGTGCCGCCAGGAACGTATTGGTCTGGACCATTGTGGTCAAGGGGGTGACGGAGTGGGGTGAGGGAAAGCGGTGGGAGCGGTGCGGCGCGGCGGCGAAATCGGCGTCCGTGCCCGAGTGGAAGGGCGGGCAACCGGCCGTCATCACTTCGAGTGAAACTCTGGCCCATACTTGCGGCGCTCAACCGTCGGTTGCCACGCTGTAGCTGTCTGTCAACCTGATGGGAGTGGCCCGTGACCTTCGGTGAGCAGCCCGCCTATTTGCGCGTTGCGAGCGATCTCAGGAAGAAGATCGTCAACGGCTCGCTGCCGCCGCACACCCGGCTCCCGTCGCAGGCCCGCATCCGCGAGGAGTACGGGGTCTCGGACACGGTCGCCCTGGAGGCCCGCAAGGTCCTGATGGCCGAGGGGCTGGTCGAAGGCCGCTCGGGATCGGGCACCTATGTGCGGGAGCGGCCGGTGCCCCGCCGCATCGCCCGCTCCGGCTACCGCCCGCCCGCCGGTGCGAGCCCCTTCCGCCAGGAGCAGGCGGACGGGGAGGTGCGGGGCACGTGGGAGTCCAGCAGTGAGCAGGAGCGGGCCGGCGCCGCGATCGCCGAGCGGCTCGGCATCGGCGCCGGGGACCGGGTGATGCGGACGCGCTACGTCTTCCGGGAGGGCGGCGAGGCGATGATGATCTCCACCTCCTGGGAGCCGCTCGCCATCACCGGGCGTACCCCCGTGATGCTCCCGGAGGAGGGGCCGCTGGGCGGCTGCGGGGTCGTGGAGCGGATGGCGGCGATCGACGTCGTCGTGGACAACGTGGTGGAGGAGGTCGGCGCGCGGCCGGGTCTCGCGGAGGAGCTGCTGACGCTCGGGGGTGTGCCGGGGCACGTGGTGATCGTGGTGGAGCGGACGTACTTCGCCTCCGGGCGGGCCGTGGAGACGGCCGATGTGGTGGTCCCGGCGGACCGCTACCGGCTCACCTACCATCTGCCGGTGCGGTGAGCCGACGACTTCCCGGCTCCACGCAAGGGGCGCGCTCGGCCGAGTGCGCCCCCTTTTTGCCCCCGGTTACTGGCCGGAAGCTTATCTCTTCGTGAAAACACGTATCCGCTCCGTGAAGGTCAGGCGTAGGCTCAGGCATATGCAGTCTGCGGTTTCCTCGGGATCCTTAGAGAAGTGCACTCAGGAGGGGGGAGAGGTGCGATGAGCGACAGCGGTGCGGTACTCCCCTGGCTGGTCATTCGCCAGGACGACAACGGCAACCACTACCGGGTGGGCAGGTACGCCACCCGCGACGAGGCGCAGAAGATGGCCGACAGCCTCGACTCCCGCGGGCACGAGCAGCGCTACTGGGTCGAACGCATCGGTCAGACCGCGAGCTGAGGCCCCGCGCGGTGCCCCCGGTCGCCACCGGTTACGCTCCGGCGCATGACGGATCGCGTGGTGGTGGCCGGGGCCGTGCTCGACGGGGGGCGGCTGCTGGCCGCGCGTCGCAGCGCCCCTCCGGCGCTGGCGGGCCGCTGGGAGCTGCCCGGCGGCAAGCTGGAACCGGGGGAGACGGCGCCGGAGGCGCTGGTGCGCGAACTGCGCGAGGAGCTGGGCGTCGAGATCGAGCCCGGCGAGCGGATCCCCGGCGAATGGCCCCTGGCGCCCGGTTACGTCCTCCACGTCTGGACGGCCCGGCTGCTGTCGGGTGAACCGCGGCCCCTCCAGGACCATGACGAGCTGCGCTGGCTGGCCCGTCGTGAATTGGACAGTGTCGACTGGCTGGATCAGGACCGTCCGGCCGTCTCCCGCGCGGCCCGCCACCTCCCGGCCGCGCCGTCGGCCTGACCTCGCGCCACGGCGGCGGGAGCCGGGCACCCGTCGACGGGGAGCGGCCGGAGGAGGGCGTGCGGGAGGTGCGTGTACGCCGTTCGTGCCACCGTGCGACCGGGGTGGCGATAGGGCGTCCTCAATATCGGGTATGTGCCGATTAACCCCCCGAAAAGGGACATGGGTCTGCCTGGGTCCGGGAAGTGGTCGGCGTGATCGAGACCGAAGGCGAGTGTGCCGAGTGGACCTTCCCGGCTGAGCTCGACACCGTACGCTCCGCCCGTCATGTCGTCCGCGAGACCCTCCTCGCCTGGGACCTGGACGCGGCGCTCGCCGATGTGACGGTCCTGCTGGTCAGCGAGCTGGTGACCAATTCCATGCGGTACACCGCCGGCCCCATCGGGCTCCGGCTGAGCCTGCGGCCCGGGGACGACGGGCCCGGCAGGCCCGACCCGGTGTTCCCGCCGCCGCCCGCCCTCATGGTGGAGGTCTCCGATCCGCTTCCGGATCCGCCGCTGGAGCGCCCCGCCGGACCGGATGACGAAGGGGGTCGCGGGCTCCAGCTCGTGGCCTGTTCCGCGCGCCGCTGGGGGACCCGTAAAGGCCGCGCGGGGAAGACCGTGTGGTTCGAGCTGGCTCTGCCTGGTTAGAAGAGTGAAGGGACAACGATCACTTTTTGGGCCAGGCTCAAAACGACCGAGACCACCCTGTGATCGTGAACGGCGTGCCGACGGGGGCCGTAGTGCTGAATACTGCGGGAATGGCCGGTCCGGTGCGGTGAGCTGGAGGGGACGGTCGCGTGAGCGAGATACCTGAGACGGTCAGCGGCGTCATGTGGCAGAGCAACCCGCCTGGCTCGATCTACGACTACATCAGAGTCGCCTCCTTCTCGATGGGCCCCGACGGGCTCGTCGATCAGTGGAGCGCGCGCGCCACCGAGCTGTTCGGCATCCCGGCGAACGAGGTCAAGGGCAAGGACCCGGTCGAGGCGTTCATGCCCCCCGACCTGCGCCCGCGTGGCCACCGCAAGGTCGCCGAGATCCTCGACGGCCGGGAGTGGACGGGCCTCGTCCCCTTCCGGGCTCCCGGCGAGAGCAGCACGCGCGGCATCGCCGAGCTGTACGTGATGCCCAGCGAGACGGCGGACGGGGAGCGCGGCGCGTCCTGCATCGTCGTCGACGTACGCGCCCTGCGGCGGATCGAGACCGATCTCGCCGCTTCGCAGGCGATTTTCGGTCAATCTCCGTTCGGCTTCCTCCTCTTCGGTACGGATCTGACGGTCCAGCGGGCCAACCGGCGTTTCGCCACCGTCTTCGGTGGCTCCGTCGACGAGCACCGGGGCCGTACCGTCCACGACTACCTCTCGCGCCCCGAGGCGGAACGGATGACCGCCGCGCTCGAACGGGTGCTCCGCACGGGCGAGGCCGTCACCGACCTCCAGCTGACCGGCTCGGTGCCCGGCAGCAGCGAGCGCCGCCACTGGTCGGTCAACCTCTACCGGGTGCACAGCGGCTCCGGCCGCCCCGTCGGCGTCGCCGGGGTCGGCACCGACGTCACCCGCCGCCACATCGCGGCCCGCGAGGCGGCCAGCGCCCGGCGCAACCTCGCCATCCTGAACGAAGCCAGCGCCCGGATCGGCAACAGCCTCGACCTGGAGACCACCGCGCGCGAGCTCCTCGACGTCGCGGTCCCCGGCTTCTGCGACCTCGCGTCCGTCGACCTCTACCAGGGGCTGCTCACCGGCGACGAGGCCCCGCCGGGCCGGGCCACCGACGGCGGTGCCGAACTGCGCCGCGTCGCCTTCGCCAGCGCCGTCTCCGACACCCCGCTCATGAACCCGAGCGTGAACCCCGGCCGCACGCCCGGCTGCTGCGACACCGTGCCGATCGACGTCGGCGCCGTCCACCGCTACCCCTTCAACTCGCCCTGCGCCGGCGCCCTGCGCACCGGCCGCCTGCAGAGCCTGCCGGGCGCCGACGGCAGCCTCGTCCAGTCGACGCTCGTCGTCCCGATGGTGGCGCACGACACCGTCGTCGGACTGGTGCAGTTCTCCCGCACCAAGGGCAGCGAGCCCTTCGGTGAACGGGACCGGGCGCTCGCCGTGGAGCTCGCCGCGCGCGCCGCCGTC
The DNA here is from genome assembly GCF_000716335.1 of Streptomyces sp. NRRL S-118. GTDB lineage: Bacteria > Actinomycetota > Actinomycetes > Streptomycetales > Streptomycetaceae > Streptomyces. The sequence continues at coordinate 33,476 of NZ_KL591021.1, forward strand.
TGCATCGACAACGCGCGCCTCTACCGCCGCGAGCACGAGCGGGCGCTGATCCTCCAGCGCAGTCTGCTGCCGCCCGGCGACCCGGAGGCGGCCGGCCTCGACATCGCCTGCCGCTACCTGCCGGGCAACACCGCCACCGAGGTGGGCGGCGACTGGTTCGACGTCATCGAACTGCCCGGGCACCGCACCGCGCTCGTCGTCGGCGACGTCATGGGACGGGGGCTGCGGGCCGCCGTCGCCATGGGGGAGCTGCGCACCGCCGTACGCACCCTCGCGCAACTGGACCTGGAACCCGCGGAGGTCCTGTCGCACCTCGACGAGATCGCCCGCGGCCTCGGTACCGCCGGCAGTCCCGGCCGGTCGGCCCGCGGACCCGAGCGCTCCGAGGTCTACCTCGCCACCTGCGTGTACGCCGTGTACGACGCCGTCACCCGGCGCTGCACCTTCGCCAACGCCGGCCACCTGCCGCCCGTCCTCGTCGAGCCCGGCGAGGAGGCGCTCCTGCTCGACGTGCCGCCGGGCATGCCCCTCGGGGTCGGCGGCGAGCCCTTCGAGGAGGTCGAGATCGAGCTCCCCGAGGGCGCGCTGCTCGCCCTCTACACCGATGGCCTCGTCGAATCCCGCGACCATCCCCTCGACGAGGGCCTGCAAGCCTTCCGCAGCGTGCTGACCGACCCGGCGCGGCCCCTCGAGGACGTCTGCGACCACGTCCTCAACACCCTCGACACCCGCCACGGCGAGGACGACATCGCCCTGCTCATGGCGCGCATCCAGGGACTGCCCGCCGAGGCGGTCGGCGACTGGCGCCTGCCACGCGAGCCCCGCTCCGTGGGCCGCGCCCGGGAACTGGCCCGCGCCCAGCTGACCACCTGGGAGCTCGACCCGCTCATCGACACCGTGGAGCTCCTCGTCAGCGAGCTGGTCACCAACGCCCTGCGGTACGGCGAGGGCGAGATCCGCCTCCGCCTGCTGCGCGACCGCACCCTCGTCTGCGAGGTGTGGGACGCGGGCCTGGTCCAGCCCCGCCGCCGGCGGGCCCGCGACACCGACGAGGGCGGCCGCGGCCTCCAGCTCGTCGGCCTGCTCAGCACCGCCTGGGGCTCACGCCGCACACCGCGCGGCAAGACCGTCTGGTTCGACCTGCCGCTCCCGTCGGACTCCGCCCCGTCGGAGCCGACCGTCGACCAGCTCCTGAGCATGTTCTGACCGCCGGCGGCGGGAGGCCACCGCCGGGCGGGGAGAGGCGGCCGGAACCGGCCGGTGCGTCGCCGCGTCGCCCGGGCACCGCGCCCGGGTCAGGCCGCCGCCTTCAGGGCGGCCAGCCGCGCCTCGATCTCGGTGCGCCGGGTGGCGAGGTCGGGCAGGTCCAGGCGCTCGAACACCGCGTCCAGGGACGAGGCGGCCAGCTCCTGCTTTCCCATCGCCCTGGCCTCCTCGCGGCGCACCTTGTCCTCGAAGCGGCTCAGCTCGCTCGTCGGGTCCAGCACGTCGATGCTGCGGACCGCGTCGAGCCTCCGGTCACCGGCGGCCCGGGCGGCGGCCGCCCGGTCGCGGGCCGATTCGAGCTCCGCGAGCTTCTGCCGCATCCGCTCCGATCCCTCCCCGAGCTTCGCCACCAGCTCCCGCTGGGCCGCGATCGTCGGCTCGGCGGCCCGGGCGTCCTCCTCGGACTGGAGCTGGTGGCCCAGCGCCACCTTGGCGAGGGTGTCGAACTTGTCCGCGAGCCCGCTCCGGTCCGCCCCGCGCAGGTCGTCCGCGCGACGGCTGGCCTCGCGGGCCTTCTCGCCCCATTCGCGGGCCGCCGCCACGTCCTCGCGGTGGTCCTGCTCCAGCAGGCGGAGGCTGTCGAGGGTGTCCGCCACGGCCCGCTCGGCCTCGGCGATGTGCACGGTGTAGTCGCCGATGAGCTGGTCCAGCATGGCGCGCGGATCCTCCGCCTGCTCCAGCAGCGCGGTGACGTCGGCCTTGGCCAGCTGGGCGACCCGGCCCAGAACGGTCTGCTTTGTGGTCATGGCGCCTCTCCTCGGTGACGTGGCCCCCCGTACCCGCCCCCTTCCGTGTGCCCGTGCACGCGGACGTCCTGCTCGGCGAGGCCCTGTGCCTCCCGGGCGAGTTCCCCGGCCCTCAGCACCTCCCGGACGGAGCCGCCGCCGGCCAGCAACCGCCGCGCCTCCGCGAGCCGGGTACGCGCCCGCGGCCCCACCGCCGCGCGGTGCGTCCCGATGTGGACGTCCGCCGCGCCGGCCGCGGAGCGGGCGCACAGCAGCGCCAGGTCCGGTGCCCCGCGCAGGTCCCGGTCCGCCTCCGTGACGCGGCGCAGCGCGTCGAGCGGGTCGTACCTCCCCGCCTCCACGGCCCGCCGTACGTCCGCGAGCGCCGGCTCGCCGCGGGACTGCTCCGCCTCGACCAGCGCACCCGGCAGCCGGCCCGCCGCCTCCGCCAGTTCCAGCGCCCGCCGCTCCACGGCCTCCACCAGCCGCGCCGCCTGCCCGATGGCGCTCTCCGCGTGCCCGACCCGCCCCCGCTCCAGCGCCCCGGCGGCGAACCGCACCCGCTCGCCGGCCGCGTCGGGGGCGTAGGCCACGGGCCAGGTCGCCGACTCCCCGTACCGCTCCCGGAGAGCGGCGAGGGTCGCCTGCGCGGTCGTGACGCGGCCGTCCAGCTCCAGACGGGTGGCCTCCACGGCGTCGAAGGCGGCGTCCGGGGCGGCCGTGTCCGCGGGGGCGGCCTGCCGGGCCGCCGCATCCGCCGTGACCGCATCCGCTGCCGCCGTGTTCCGGGCGGTGGCCTCGGCCCCGACGGCGTGCGCGGCCCGCGCGGTGGGCGCCACCGGTACGGGCGCGTCCGCGTCCAGCCGCCGCACGGCCTCCTCGCAGCGCGCGACGATCTCCTCCAGGGCCTGGCGCCGCGACACCTCGTCCTCCGGCACGCCCTCGTCGAGCCGCTGCCGCAGCAGGAAGGCCGCGGCGAGCTCGCCCCGCGCGTACGCCATCGCCTCGGCGAAGGGCCGCACGGCCTCCTCGCCCGACTGGAGCGTGGCGAACGGCAGTTCCTCCTCGCCCGACCGCACGGCGTCGTCCGCCGCGACGAGCGCCGCGTCCGCGCGGGCGTCGAGCCCGTCCGGCCGCGGCGCGCGCGGAGCGCCCCCGTGGGGCGTGGTGCGGGTGGCGGTACGCCTGCGGCGCCGGGTGTACGTGTACGCCGCGACCGCTCCCGCCGCGATGAGCAGGGCGATCGGCAGAATCAGGTCCGTCGCCCAGCTCCCCTCGGCTATCAGCGTCACACGAGTGAGGCTAAGTCGCCTTGTCGTCCTTCGCGACCGGACGCCGGCCGATCTTGTTCCCGAGCCACACCAGCGGGTCGTACTTGCGGTCCACGGCCCGTTCCTTCAGCGGGATCAGGGCGTTGTCCGTGATCCTGATGCCTTCGGGGCAGACCTCGGTGCAGCACTTGGTGATGTTGCAGTAGCCCAGACCGTGCTCGTCCTGGGCCGTCCGCTTGCGGTCCAGGCCCGACTCCGCGGCCGCGTCCAGCGGGTGCATGTCCAGTTCCGCGATCCGCATCAGGAAGCGCGGGCCGGCGAAGGCCGTCTTGTTCTCCTCGTGGTCGCGCACCACATGGCAGGTGTCCTGGCACAGGAAGCACTCGATGCACTTGCGGAACTCCTGCGGACGGTCGACGTCGACCTGCTGCATCCGGTACTCGCCCGGCGCCACCCCCTGGGGCGGCACGAAGGACGGCACCTCCCGGGCCTTCTCGTAGTTGAAGGACACGTCCGTCACCAGGTCGCGGACGACCGGGAAGGCCCGCAGCGGTGTCACCGTGATCGTCTCGTCGCGCGAGAACGTCGACATGCGGGTCATGCACAGCAGCCGCGGCCGGCCGTTGATCTCGGCGCTGCACGAGCCGCACTTGCCGGCCTTGCAGTTCCAGCGCACCGCCAGGTCCGGCGCCTGGGTGGCCTGGAGCCGGTGGATGATGTCGAGCACCACCTCGCCGTCGTTGACCTCGACGGTGAAGTCCTGCAGACCGCCGCCGGCCGTGTCCCCCCGCCACACCCGGAAGCTCGCGTCGTACGTGGTCACTCGTAGAGCTCCTCTTCGGCGAGGTACTTGACCAGCTCCTCCTTGTCGAAGAGGGCGAGCAGGTCGGTACGGATGGGCTCGGTCGTCGTGCGCTCCAGGGAGATCTGGCCGCGGGCGGAGTCGGGCGCCGCGAGCCGGCACAGCAGGTTGACCCGCCGCCATTCGCGGTCCATGCCCGGGCAGTCCTCCCGGGTGTGCCCGCCGCGGCTCTCCCGGCGTTCCAGTGCCGCGCGCGCCACGCACTCGCTGACCAGCAGCATGTTGCGCAGGTCCAGGGCCAGGTGCCAGCCGGGGTTGAACTGCCGGTGGCCCTCGACGACCGCGCGCCGGGCCCGCTGCCGCAGCTCGGCGAGCTTGCGCAGGGCCTGCGCCATCTCCTCCTCGCGGCGGATGATGCCGACGAGGTCGTTCATCGTCTGCTGCAGCTCCTGATGGAGCGTGTACGGGTTCTCCGGAACCTGCGCCGGATCGGTGTCCGCCGTGCCGAACGGCCGCAGCGCCTCCGCCGCCGCCATGTCGATCTGGGCCTCGTCGACCGCCGGACGCCCGCCCGGCCCCGCCGCGTACCCGGCCGCGTGCAGTCCGGCCCGCCGCCCGAAGACCAGCAGGTCGGAGAGGGAGTTCCCCCCGAGCCGGTTGGAGCCGTGCATGCCGCCGGCGACCTCGCCGGCCGCGAAGAGCCCGGGCACCCCGACCGCGGCGGCGGTGTCCGAGTCGACGGCGACGCCGCCCATCACGTAGTGGCAGGTGGGCCCGACCTCCATCGGCTCGGCCGTGATGTCGACGTCCGCCAGCTCCTTGAACTGGTGGTACATCGACGGCAGCCGCCGCTTGATCGTCTCTGCCGGCATGCGCGTCGACACGTCCAGGAAGACCCCGCCGTGCGGGGAGCCGCGTCCGGCCTTGACCTCGGCGTTGATCGCCCGGGCGACCTCGTCGCGGGGCAGCAGCTCGGGCGGGCGCCGGTTGTTGTCCGGGTCCTCGTACCAGCGGTCGCCCTCCTCCTCCGTCTCCGCGTACTTCTCCTTGAAGACGTCGGGGACGTAGTCGAACATGAACCGCTTGCCGTCGCTGTTGCGCAGCACGCCGCCGTCGCCGCGTACCGACTCGGTGACGAGGATGCCCTTCACCGACGGCGGCCAGACCATGCCGGTCGGGTGGAACTGCACGAACTCCATGTTCACCAGCGGCGCGCACGCGAGCAGCGCCAGCGCGTGGCCGTCGCCGGTGTACTCCCAGGAGTTGGACGTCACCTTGAAGGACTTGCCGATGCCGCCGGTCGCGAGGACCACGGACGGCGCCTCCAGGACGAAGAAGCGGCCGGATTCGCGTTCGTAGCAGAACGTCCCGGCGACGCGGCCGTCGTCCTTGAGGACGCGCGTGACCGTGCACTCCTGGAAGACCTTCAGCCGGGCCTCGTAGTCGCCGAACCGCCGGAAGTCCTCCTGCTGGAGCGAGACGATCTTCTGCTGGAGCGTACGGATCAGCTCCAGACCGGTGCGGTCGCCGACATGGGCGAGGCGCGGGTACTCGTGGCCGCCGAAATTGCGCTGCGAGATGCGGCCGTCCTTGGTGCGGTCGAACAGGGCGCCCCAGGTCTCCAGCTCCCACACCCGGTCCGGCGCCTCCCGCGCGTGCAGCTCGGCCATGCGCCACTGGTTGAGGAACTTGCCGCCGCGCATGGTGTCGCGGAAGTGCACCTGCCAGTTGTCACCGGCGTTGGCATTGCCCATGGAGGCGGCGATGCCGCCCTCCGCCATCACGGTGTGGGCCTTGCCGAACAGCGACTTGCAGATCACGGCCGTGCGGGCGCCCTGTTCGCGCGCCTCGATGGCGGCCCGCAGACCCGCCCCGCCGGCACCGACCACGACGACGTCCCACTGCTGCCGTTCCGCTTGACTCATCGGTGAGCACCCTTTCTAGAAGAAGCGCGGATCCTCGAAGGCGCCCGTGGCGAGCAGGTACACGTAGAGGTCGGCGAGCGCCACGCTGATCAGCGACGCCCAGGCCAGTTGCATGTGCCGCGCGTTCAGCCGGCCGACCCAGCCCCACAGCCGGTAGCGGACGGGGTGCTTCGAGAAGTGCTTCAGCCGCCCGCCGACGATGTGCCGGCAGGAGTGGCAGGACAGGGTGTACGCCCAGATCAGCACGATGTTGACGAGGAAGACCAGCGTCCCCAGCCCCATGTGGCCCCACGCGTACGACGCGTCGCGGAAGGCCAGCACGGTGTCGTAGGTGAGGATGCCCGCGACCGGTACCGCGGCGTAGAAGAAGTACCGGTGGAGGTTCTGCAGGATCAGCGGGAAGCGGGTCTCGCCGGTGTACTTCCGGTGCGGTTCGGCGACCGCGCAGGCCGGGGGCGACGCCCAGAAGCCCCGGTAGTAGGCCTTGCGGTAGTAGTAGCAGGTCAGCCGGAAGCCGAGCGGGAAGATCAGGATCAGCAGAGCGGGGGACAGGCCCCACCAGCTGCCGAAGATCTCCCAGTTGGGCCCGCCCTTCATCGGCGTGCAGTTCTCGGCGAGGCAGGGCGAGTAGAACGGCGAGACGTAGGGCGCCGCGTAGTAGTCGCTGTTCGCGAAGGCCCGCCAGGTGGAGTAGGCGATGAACGCCAGCAGCCCTGCCGCGGTGGCGGCGGGCGCGAGCCACCAGCGGTCGGTCCGCAGGTGGCCCGGGGCGATGGCGGCGCGGCTCGCACTGCGCACGCCGGTGCGCGGGGGTTCCGCCGGATCGGTGTGTGGTTGTCGGGTGCCTGTGGCCAACGAGGTCTCCGGGAGGGGGTGTCTTGTGGATCAGGCCGGATCAGGGGGCGCACCGTGCGGATGCGCCGGGCCGCCGCAGCGCGGCGGGATCCGCGGGACACCCCCTGGGGAGCGGGCCTGTCGTGCGCGGGGCGCGCCGGTCCGCGTCAGGGAGCGCGGCGGTCGCGGGCGCCCAGGCCCTCGTCGTCCGAGTCGGTCCACAGGGACGAGTCGTACGGGGTGTCCGGGATGGACACCAGGCCCTCAGGCCTGCCGACCGCCGTCGGTACGGACGTGCCCTCGCGTTCCCGGGCGAGGTTCTGCTCCAGCCGGATGACCGAACGGGCCAGCTCTTCGAGGTTGCGCTTGACCTCTGTCAAATCGTCCTGAAGTGACATGGATTGCCCTCACTTCGCGATCGCGGGGTGGCAAACACGCGCCTGCGAGTGTTGCGCGTCACATCGCCCGTTGGGAAGCCGTGTGCACGGATTCCACTCGTCCGGAGTCGCCGTTGGGCCGCACGGGTGGCTTTTCGCGGCCGGTTCCGCCGTGTCGCCGTCATGTGGCCCGCTGTGTCGTTTTCAGTGTAGGTGCAATAGGTCTGATCATCTCTAAATTCCTCAATTCGACATAGCTGGACGAAGAGGTACAGGACATGTCCCACGTCGGCGCCCCTCTCCGGTCCGTCGCCCTCCTCACCGGGGGCGTCATCGCCGCCTCCGTACTGACTCTCACCGGATGCGGCTCCGGCGAGGAGGAGGAGACGGCGCGGCCCGTCCCCCAGGACATCGCGCCCGCCGCCCGCGACCGCGTCGCCGACGGCGGCACGCTGCGCTGGGCCGTCGACACGATGCCGGCCACGCTCAACACCTTCCAGGCCGACGCGGACAGCACCACGGGCCGGATCGCCGGAGCCGTACTGCCCGCCCTCTTCACCCTCGACGAGCGCGGCCGGCCCCAGCGCAACGCCGACTACCTGGAATCGGCCGAGATCGTCGAGACCGAGCCCAGGCAGGTCGTCCTCTACAAACTGCACCAGCAGGCCGTGTGGAGCGACGGGCGGGAGATCGGCGCGCCCGACTTCGCCGCCCAGTGGCGGGCGCTCAGCGGCAAGGACTCCGCCTACTGGACCGCCCGCAACGCCGGCTACGAGCGCATCGAGAAGATCGAGCGCGGCGCGAGCGACCTGGAGGTCCGGGTCACCTTCAACCGGCCGTACGCCGACTGGCGCGCCCTGTTCACGCCGCTCTACCCCAGGGACGTGATGGGCAAGCCGGACACCTTCAACGACGGTGCCCGCACGAAGCTGCCGGTGACCGCGGGCCCCTTCCAGGTCAAGGCGCTCGACACCAAGGCCGGCACGGCCACCCTCGCGCGCAACCCGCGCTGGTGGGGCCGGCCCGCGAAGCTCGACGCGCTCGTGCTGCGGGCGGTCCCGCGCGCCCAGCGCGCCGCCGCGCTCGCCGCCGGGACGGTGGACCTCGCCGAGATCGACCGCGCGACGGCCGACCGGATCGCGCTCGCCGCGCGGAAGGGGGCGGCAGGACCGGCCCGGAGCGGGTCCGCCGCGCCGCCCGCGCCGGCCCCGGGCTCCGGCCCCGCGTCCGCCGGCGCCGGGGTGGCGGGCCCCGAGGACGCCCAGGCACCCGCGGCGCTCACGGCCGAGCAGAAGGCGCTGCGCGGCTTCGTCGTCCGCAAGTCGCTGGAACCGGCCTACACCCAGCTCGCGCTGAACGGCGAGTCCGGACCCCTCGCGGACGAGCGGGTGCGGCGGGCGGTCGCCCGCGCGCTGGACCGGCGGGAGCTCGCCGAGACCGTCCTGAAGCCGCTGGGTCTGCCCGCCCACCCGGTCGGCAGCCACCTGGCGCTGGCGGGCCAGTGGGCGTACGCCGACAGCAGCGGCGCCCTGGGCGACCAGGACACCGAGGAGGCGCAGGCCCTGCTGGCCGACGCGGGCTGGACCCCGGGCGGCGCCCGCAAGCCGGCCGCCCCGAAGGACGGCACCGAGGCGGGCGCCGGGGCGTCCTCCGGCGCGTCCCGGCCCGCGACGCCCGGCGCCGCCGCGTCCCCGGCGGCCGGCTCGGCACAGACCCGCGCCGACCGTCCGTCGAACGAGGGCCTCTACATCGTGGGTGACGACAAGCCGGCCTCCGGCGAACCGGGCACCGGCGCTGCGGCCACGGGCGGGGGCGGCTCCGACCGGACGTACGTCCTCGCCCCCGCTCCCGTCGAGGCGGTCCAGGGCGCGCTGCTGCGGCAGGCCCGGGCCGTCGGCGACACCGACGCCGACAACCCCGACAACGCCGACAAGGCCAAGGGCGGCGTCCCCGGGGCGTACGCGCCGCGCGGCACCGCCGCACCGGGCCCGGCCTCGCCCTCGGCGAAGGCCGCCGCGGCCGGACCGCTCGGGAAGGACGGCAAGGAGCTGAGCCTGCGCTTCGTCCTGCCGTCCGGGCCCGGCTCCGAGTCCCTGCGCGCGGTCGGCGCCAGGATCGCCCGGATGCTGGAGCGGATCGGCATCCGCACCCATGTCGTCAAGGTCTCCGACGAGAGCTACTTCAAGGACCACGTCGCCGCCGGCGACTACGACCTCGCCCTGTACTCCTGGCCCGCGACCGCCTACCCGGCCACCGACGGGCGGCCGATCTTCGCCAAGCCGCAGCCGGCCACCGACGGCTCGCTGCTGGTGGAGCAGAACTACACCCGGGTCGGCACGGACCACATCGACCAGCTCTTCGACCAGGCGGCCGGTGAGCTGGACGAGAAGGCGGCGCGGGACCTGGTCAAGCGGGCCGACGCCCGTATCTGGGCCGCGGCCGGGTCCATCCCGCTCTACCAGCGGCCGCAGCTCGTGGCCGCCCGGCCGGCGGTGGTGAACGCCGGGGCGTTCGGCTTCGCGACCCCCCGTTACGAGGACATCGGCTTCCAGCGCCGCTGAGAGGTGACCCGGACGTGCGTCCGCACCGCACCCCGTCCGCCCGCCCCGGCGGGCCGGGCGCGTGCGGACACCGCCCGGTGTCCGGGCCGCGGTCGGGCACCACGCGCCACCCCACCGCAAAGCCGCAGGTCAACCTCAGAATCCGCTCAAGTTGCTTGCCCGCCGGCCGGCCCGGCGGGCAAGCTGCGTCAGGTGTCCCGGCCCGGGCTGCTCCTCCTCCCGCGCACCCCCCAGTGCGCTCCCCGCGTTCCGTGTGATCGGACACGTGTTCCCGCTTCTCGAATGGGTCGGGAAGCCTCTTGCGCCCATGGCCCGTACCATGGAACACAGCCGTGGCGCGACCGCCCGGCGGGCGTACGAGGAACAAGAGACGCCGCACCCACGATTTTGAGAGAAGCGCCAGCCACTCATGCCCACGCGCCAGGACATCCGTAACGTCGCCATCGTCGCCCACGTCGACCACGGCAAGACGACCATCGTCGACGCCATGCTCAAGCAGGCCGGCGCCTTCGCCGCCCACCAGCTCGACTCGGTCGACGACCGCATGATGGACTCGAACGACCTGGAGCGTGAGAAGGGCATCACGATCCTCGCCAAGAACACGGCGGTGAAGTACCACCCCAAGGACGGCGGGGCCCCGATCACGATCAACATCATCGACACCCCCGGCCACGCCGACTTCGGCGGTGAGGTCGAGCGCGGTCTGTCGATGGTCGACGGCGTGGTGCTGCTCGTGGACGCCTCCGAGGGCCCGCTGCCGCAGACCCGCTTCGTGCTCCGCAAGGCGCTGCAGCGCCGGATGCCGGTCATCCTCTGCATCAACAAGACGGACCGCCCGGACTCCCGGATCGACGAGGTCGTCAACGAGACGTACGACCTCTTCCTCGACCTGGACGCCGACGAGGAGCAGATCGAGTTCCCGATCGTCTACGCGTGCGGCCGTGACGGCATCGCGTCGCTGACCAAGCCGGAGGACGGCACCGTCCCGGCCGACTCGACCAACCTGGAGCCGTTCTTCTCCACCATCCTGGAGCACATCCCGGCCCCGGTGTACGACGAGGAGGCCCCGCTCCAGGCGCACGTCACCAACCTGGACGCCGACAACTTCCTCGGCCGCATCGCGCTGCTCCGCGTCGAGCAGGGCGAGCTGCGCAAGGGCCAGACCGTGGCCTGGATCAAGCGCGACGGCACCATCGCCAACGTCCGCATCAGCGAGCTGATGATGACCGAGGCGCTCACCCGCAAGCCGGCCGAGGTGGCGGGCCCCGGTGACATCTGCGCCGTCGCCGGCATCCCGGACATCATGATCGGCGAGACGCTGGCCGACCCGGAGAACCCGGTCGCGCTGCCGCTGATCACGGTCGACGAGCCGGCGATCTCCATGGTCATCGGTACGAACACCTCGCCGCTGGTCGGCCGGGGCGCCACCGGCAAGGGCGCGGACAACAAGGCGGCCGTGAAGGACCGCAAGGTCACCGCCCGCCAGGTGAAGGACCGCCTGGACCGCGAGCTGATCGGTAACGTCTCGCTGCGCGTCCTCGACACCGAGCGCCCCGACGCCTGGGAGGTGCAGGGCCGCGGTGAGCTGGCGCTGGCCATCCTGGTCGAGCAGATGCGCCGCGAGGGCTTCGAGCTGACCATCGGCAAGCCGCAGGTGGTCACCAAGGAGATCGACGGCAAGGTCCACGAGCCGGTCGAGCGCATGACCATCGACGTGCCCGAGGAGCACATGGGCGCCGTCACGCAGCTCATGGGCGTCCGCAAGGGCCGCATGGACAACATGTCCAACCACGGCTCCGGCTGGGTGCGCATGGAGTTCGTCGTGCCCTCCCGCGGCCTCATCGGCTTCCGCACCGAGTTCCTGACGCAGACGCGCGGCACGGGCATCGCCCACTCCATCCACGAGGGCCACGAGCCGTGGTTCGGCACGCTCCAGACCCGCAACAACGGCTCGCTCGTCGCCGACCGCTCCGGCGCGGTCACCGCCTTCGCGATGACGAACCTCCAGGAGCGCGGCGTCCTCTTCGTGGAGCCCGGCACCGAGGTGTACGAGGGCATGATCGTCGGTGAGAACTCCCGCTCCGACGACATGGACGTCAACATCACCAAGGAGAAGAAGCTCACCAACATGCGGTCGTCCTCGGCCGACTCGTTCGAGGCGATCGTCCCGCCGCGCAAGCTCTCGCTGGAGCAGTCGCTGGAGTTCTGCCGCGACGACGAGTGCGTCGAGGTGACCCCGGAGGCGGTCCGCATCCGCAAGGTCAACCTGGACCAGCGCGAGCGCGCCCGCGCCGCCTCGCGCGCCAAGCACGGCTGACGGCTCTCCGCCGCACACACGGCGCCCGGCCCCCGGCACTTCGCCCGGGAGCCGGGCGCCGTGCCGTCGGCGGCCTTCTCGCGCCTCTCCCGCGCCGGCCTCCCGCCGCGCCGGTAGTCGGCCGTGGTGCCGGCGGCCCGCCCGACACCGTTACCGGAAGGGCCGGTTGCGTGCCGGCTCGCGCCGACACCCGTACCGTCACGGCCGGTTGTGTGCCGGCTCGCGGCTCTCCGGCGGCCCTGGGACGGTCGAGCCCCAGCTCCCGGAGCCGGCCCCGGAGGGGAGCCGTGCCGGTCGTCGCCGAGCGCCTCGCGGGGGTCATCCCGCGGGGATCCCGCGGCCCGCCGCGTCAACGCGTTTTCGCTGCCGAAGCGTCCGGATATCGGCCGTCGCTCTCCGGAACATGTGTTAACGGTCCGTTTCGCGGGTGTCTGTCTGTGCTCACTTTGTCCGGATTTCGGGCTTCGGGTCCTTGGTGATGTTGTCAAAACGAGACCCTTTAAGTGTGGTTTACGGCCCGGACGTACTCAATAGTTGGCTCCGTTGAGCTCGGGTCAATGGGTCATGCGCTGTGGGGAGCGCCGACTCACGAGCACACTCGGGCACTTGGGTCCTTGCCGTCAGGGGTGTCGGCGACGCCTGGAGTGCCTCTCTTGTAGTGAAAAGTGGACTCATGAGGAGGAGCCCATGCGCGGTGCCAAGAGCGCCAAGTGGGTCACGGGCGCGATAGTCGTCGCCCTGGCAGCCACGGCCTGTGGTGGCGGCGATGAAGGAAGCAACAGCAAGGGCGGAGGGGTCTTCCGCCTGGGAATCACCGAGCCCACCGCCATTGACCCGTACAACGCCCAGGAATCAGAGGGCATGCTGGTCGCCCACAACCTGTTCACCGGCCTGTACAAGGTCAAGGCGAACGGTGAGCTGGTCCCGGCCCTGGCCGAGTCCGCGACCACCAGCGATGACGGCAAGACCTGGACGTTCAAGATCAAGGCCGGCACGAAGTTCACCAACGGTGAGCCCGTGGACGCCGAGGCGTTCGTCCGCGGCTGGACGCGCGTAGCGTCCAAGGCCTCGGCCTCCGACGTCGCGTACCACATGGCCGGTATCCAGGGCTACGCGGACCTCAACGGCGGCAAGAGCGAGAAGTTCGCCGGCGTGACCGCCACGGACGCCAACACGCTCAAGGTCGTCCTGAGCGAGGCGGACTTCGAGTTCGACAAGAAGACGGTCCACCCGGTCTTCAGCCCCGTGCCGAAGGTCGCCGGCGCCGGCGACAACAAGAAGTACAACGACGCCCCCATCGGCAACGGCCCCTTCAAGATGGAGGGTTCGTGGGAGCACAACAAGAAGATCGTCCTCGTCCGCAATGACGACTACGGTCTGACCAAGGCCAAGCTGGACAAGGTCGAGCTCAGCATCCTGAACCCGGCCAACAGCGCCAACCTGGAGTACCAGGGCTTCCAGTCGGGCCAGTTCGACTGGGCCCGTATGCCCACGCCGCAGCTGCCGGTCGCCAAGGCCAAGTACGCGCCGAAGAACCAGTGGGTCGAGGCGGACACCAGCGGTATCAACTACCTGGTGTCGTTCAACCACAACGCGCCGCTGAACTCGGTCGAGGCCCGTAAGGCGATCTCGTACGCGATCGACCGCGAGGCCATCGCCAAGGGCGTCTTCCAGGGCATGATGAAGCCCGCCACCTCGGTCCTGCCGCCGTCGTTCGCCGACGTGTACCAGGACGGCGTCTGCACCACCTGTGTCAAGCAGGACAAGGCGAAGGCGAAGGAGCTGGCCGCCAAGGCCGGCCTGAAGCCGGGCACCACCATCAACTTCGGCTACAACACCGGTGCCGGCCACGAGGAGTGGGTCCAGGCCATCGCGCAGCAGCTGAAGGACGTCCTGGGCCTCAACGTCAAGCTGGACGGCAAGCCGTTCAAGGAGGCGCTGGCCACCCAGCAGGAGAAGAAGGCCAACGGTCTGTGGCGCTCGGCCTGGGGCGCGGACTACCCGACGGCGGACAACTTCCTGTACCCGCTGCTGTCCACCGGCTCGATCAACCCGGAGCCGGGCACCGGCAAGGCCCTCGGTGACAACCGCGGCCGCTACAGCAACCCGAAGTTCGACGACCTGCTGAAGCGGGCCCGTGCGACCAAGGACGACGCCGCGCGCGCCAAGCTGTACCAGGAGGCCGAGAAGCTGGCGATCGACACCGAGCAGGGTCTGATCCCGCTCTGGAAGCGCTCGCAGTACCGCCTGGCCAACACCACGAAGTTCGACAACGTCCAGATGGACTTCTTCGAGGACCCGACCCTCGCGGAGATCACGCTCAAGTAGCGAACACCTCCTCATAGCAAGTCCAGCGAAGGTCGTGGGGGAGTCGGAGTAACTTCTCCGGCCCCCCACGGCCTTCGCTCAGCCACGGGCGCATTTCGTGACCGGCGCCCGCAGCGGCCGCTCTCCCGATCGGATGAAGCCGCCAACCCCCCGCTCAGTATGTGAAGGAGGCATCGTGGGCAGATACGTGATCCGGCGGCTCGGGCAGATGGTGGTCGTTCTCTTCGGTGCGACTGTTGTCCTCTTCGGCTGTCTGTTCGTTCTCCCAGGCGACCCCGTGGGCTCACTCGGAGGCGACAAAGCCCGAGATCCCGCCGTGGTGGAAGAGCTGCGGGAGCGCTACGGGCTCAACGACCCGCTCCCCGTCCAGTACGGAAACTTCGTCAAGAACCTGGCCCAGGGCGACCTGGGTGAGGACTACACCCAGCGGCGGCCGGTGACGGAGGTGCTGAAGCCGAAGCTCGGGAACACCGCGCAGCTGGCTGTCGCCGCCATCGTCATCGACATCGCACTGGGTACGTTCGCGGGACTCATCGCGGCGCTGTTCCGGTACTCGTTCTGGGACGTGTTGATCACGCTGCTCACGACCCTGGCCGTGGGTTTCCCGTCCTTCGTCATCGGCATGATCCTCCAGTCCGCCTTCGTCGTGAAGCTGGAGTGGTTCCCGCTCATCTCCGACGGGACGCTCAACTCCCTGGTGCTACCAGCGGTGACACTCGCCATCCTCGACGCGGCCCTGGTCGCCCGGCTCATGCGCGGCACCATGCTGGAGGTGCTGCGCGCCGACTACGTCAAGACGGCCATCGCCAAGGGCCTGCCGAAGCGCACCGTCCTGTTCAAGCACGTGCTGCGCAACTCGATCATCCCCGTGGTGACCTACATCGGCATCTCCTTCGGCACGCTGCTCGGCGGCGCGCTCATCACCGAAGCGATCTTCAACTGGGACGGCATCGGGCTCGCGCTGGTGCAAGCGGTCCAGCAGCAGAACAACCCGATCATCATCGGCGTGGTGACCTTCGGCGTCGCCGTGTTCGTCCTGCTGAACCTGCTGGTCGACCTGCTGTACGCGGTCCTCGACCCACGCATCCGTCTCGCCTGATCCCAGGCAGCCCGTTCTAGGAGTCACACCCATGACCGAGCTCACCAAGAGCACAGCCGGGCCGGGGAAAGCGACCGCTCAAACGGCAGCCGCATCCACCGGGGCCGAGCCCGCCGTCGCACGCATCACCCAGCTGGGCGAGATCCGCCACCGCTTCATGGCCAACAAGCTGGCCGTCGTCGGCCTGGTGCTGGTGTCGCTGCTCTTCATCACCGCGATCTTCGCTCCGCTGATCGCCCCGCAGGACCCGTACCACCAGGACCTCACCGCGACGCTCCAGTCGCCCAGCGGCGCGCACTGGCTCGGCACCGACGCCCTCGGCCGCGACCAGTTCTCCCGCATCGTCTACGGCTCCCGTATCGCCGTGCAGGTCGGCCTCGCGTCGATCTTCCTCGCCTGCACCATCGGCATCATCATCGGTGCGCTGGCCGGCTACTTCGGCAAGGCCACCGACTCGGTGCTCATGCGCGTCGCCGACGTCTTCTTCGCCTTCCCGCTGCTCATCGGCGCCATCGTCATCATCATCGCCATGGGCCGCGGCGTGGCCCCGGTGATCATCTCGCTGGCCCTCTTCTCCTGGCCGACCGTGTCGCGACTGCTGCGCAGTTCGATCCTCTCGGTCCGCGAGGCCGACTACGTGCTCGCCGCGCGGGCACTGGGCGCGGACACCAGGCGCATCATCCTGCGGCACATCCTGCCCAACTCCATCTCCGCCGTGATGGCCTACGCCGCGTTCAGCGTCGGCAGCGCCATCGTGGCCGAGGCGTCGCTGTCCTTCCTGGGCGTCGGCGTCAGCCCGGAGGTGCCGGAGTGGGGCAACATGCTCGCCGCCGCCAAGGACTTCCTGGGAGTCAAGGACTACCTGTGGGTCTACCCGAGTATCGCGATCGTGCTGACGGTCCTCGGTTTCGTTTTCGTCGGCGACGGGCTGCGTGACGCCCTTGACCCGAAGCTGCGCTAGGAGGGCGGCACACATGACTGTTACCGAGGTCACCGCTGAAGTGCCCCGCCGTCCGGATGCGGACGACGAGACCCCCGTGCTCGAAGTGCGCGACCTGCACGTCGAGTTCAAGACCCGTGAGGGCGTCGTCAAGGCGGTCAACGGCGTCAACTACAGCGTGCGGGCGGGTGAGACGCTCGCCGTGCTCGGCGAGTCCGGCTCCGGCAAGTCCGTCACCGCGCAGGCCATCATGGGCATCCTCGACTCGCCCCCCGGGCGGGTCGCCAAGGGAGAGATCCTCTTCCACGGCCAGGACATCCTGACGCTGCCCGAGAACGAGCGCCGCAAGCTCCGCGGGCCCAAGATGGCCATGATCTTCCAGGACGCCCTGTCGGCCCTGAACCCGGTCTTCTCCGTCGGCAACCAGCTGGGCGAGATGTTCCGCGTCCACCAGGGGATGTCCAAGAAGGACGCCAAGGTCAAGGCCATCGAGCTGATGGAGCGGGTCAAGATCCCCGCGGCCAAGCAGCGCGTCAACGACTACCCGCACCAGTTCTCCGGCGGTATGCGCCAGCGCATCATGATCGCCATGGCGCTCGCGCTGGAGCCGGACCTGATCATCGCGGACGAGCCCACCACCGCGCTCGACGTGACCGTCCAGGCCCAGGTCATGGACCTGCTCGCGGAGCTCCAGCGCGAGTACAACATGGGCCTGATCCTGATCACCCACGACCTCGGCGTGGTCGCCGACGTCGCGGACAAGATCGCGGTCATGTACGCGGGCCGGATCGTCGAGCAGGCACCGATCCACGAGCTCTACAAGCGGCCCGCCCACCCGTACACCCGCGGGCTGCTCGACTCGATCCCGCGCCTGGACCAGAAGGGCCAGGAGCTCTTCGCGATCAAGGGCCTGCCGCCCAACCTGCTGCACGTGCCGTCCGGCTGTGCGTTCAACCCGCGCTGCACCCGGGCGCAGGACATCTGCCGTACGGACTCCCCGGCCCTGGTGCCGGTCACGGAGCAGGACGGCTCCGAACTGCCGGGCCGCCGCAGCGCGTGCCACTTCTGGAAGGAGACGATCCATGGCTGAGATCAGCAAGAAGGACGACGCCGTGGACCCGACCCCGAACGTCACCGAGGTGGAGACGGTGCAGCCGGCCGGCGAGACGGCGGCCGTCGAGGCGATCGAGGCCCCCGTCGAGCGCGGTGAGCCGATCCTGCAGGTGCGCAACCTGGTCAAGCACTTCCCGCTGACCCAGGGCATCCTGTTCAAGAAGCAGATCGGCGCGGTCAAGGCCGTGGACGGGATCTCCTTCGACCTCTACCAGGGCGAGACGCTCGGCATCGTGGGCGAGTCCGGCTGTGGCAAGTCCACGGTCGCCAAGGTCCTCATGATGCTGGAGACCGCCACCGCGGGCGAGATCTTCTACAAGGGCCAGGACATCACCAAGC
>NZ_KL591021.1:51562-51842 GCF_000716335.1 Streptomyces sp. NRRL S-118
GCCAGGACATCACCAAGCTGTCCGGCCGCGCCCTGAAGGCGGTGCGCCGCAACATCCAGATGGTGTTCCAGGACCCGTACACGTCCCTGAACCCCCGGATGACCGTCGGCGACATCATCGGCGAGCCCTTCGACATCCATCCGGAGGTGGCGCCCAGGGGCGACCGGCGCCGGCGGGTGCGGGAGCTGCTCGACGTGGTCGGTCTCAACCCCGAGTACATCAACCGCTACCCGCACCAGTTCTCCGGCGGCCAGCGCCAGCGCATCGGCATCGCCCGCGG
>NZ_KL591021.1:52018-57560 GCF_000716335.1 Streptomyces sp. NRRL S-118
GCGGTCTCGCGCTCAACCCGGAGATCATCATCTGCGACGAGCCGGTGTCCGCCCTGGACGTGTCGGTGCAGGCGCAGGTGATCAACCTGATGGAGAAGCTGCAGGACGAGTTCAACCTGTCCTACATCTTCATCGCGCACGACCTGTCGATCGTGCGGCACATCTCGGACCGGGTCGGCGTGATGTACCTCGGCAAGATGGCCGAGATCGGTACGGACACGCAGATCTACGACCACCCGACGCACCCCTACACGCAGGCGCTGCTGTCGGCGGTCCCGGTGCCGGACCCGGAGGCCCGCGAGGGCCGCGAGCGGATCATCCTCACCGGTGACGTCCCCTCGCCGGCGAACCCGCCGTCCGGCTGCCGCTTCCGCACCCGCTGCTGGAAGGCGCAGGACAAGTGCGCCACCGAGGTCCCGCTGCTGGCGGTCCCGGAGCGCTTCCGCGGCGCCGACACCCCGGCGGCGCACGAGTCGGCGTGCCACTTCGCCGAGGAGAAGGACGTCGTCCACGCGGCGTGACCCCAGGGTCGGCGTGAACACCGGTGCCCCGGGCCGTGAGCGGCCCGGGGCACCCGTGCGTGTCCGGCCCCCTCCCGCATGCGGGTGGTGCCGTGCCCGGACGGACGGGTACGGCGTGCGCTCGCGCACCGTATGGGGTGGTATGTGGGCCTAGGGCGAGACCGAGGACCACCGGGAGGCACCCCATGCGCGGAGCCACGCACGTCAGGTCGGCCGCCTGTGCCGTGGCCGTCGCCCTCGCGGCGAGCGGCTGCGGCGGCGGCACAGCCGGCAGTGCCGACGGCATCGTGCGCTCCTCCTGGGGCGACCCCCAGAACCCCATCGAGCCCGCCAACACCAACGAGGTGCAGGGCGGCAAGGTCCTCGACCTCCTCTTCCGCGGCCTCAAGCGGTACGACCCCGTGACCGGCGAGGCCGAGAACATGGTCGCCGAGAGGATCGAGACGTCCGACTCGCGGACGTTCACCGTCACCCTCAAGAAGGGCTGGACCTTCAGCAACGGCGAGCCGGTCACCGCCCGCTCCTTCGTCGACGCCTGGAACTACGGCGCCCACATCGACAACAAGCAGAACAACGCGCCCTTCTTCAGCAACATCGAGGGCTACGACGACGTCCACCCCGCCTCCGGCAGCCCCCGCGCCAAGGCGATGAAGGGACTCGTCGTCAAGGACGCCCGGACGTTCACCGCCACCCTGAAGGACACGTTCTCCACCTGGCCGGAGACCCTCGGGTACCAGGCGTTCGTGCCCCTGCCCCGCACCTTCTTCACCGACCACGACGGCTGGCTGAACAAGCCCGTCGGCAACGGCCCGTACACGGTGGTGTCCTACCAGAAGGGCGCCGGCATGAAGCTGCGCCGCTGGGACGCCTACCCGGGCCCCGACAAGGCGCGCAACGGCGGCGTGGACCTCAACGTCTACACCGACAACAACACCGCCTACACCGACCTGATGGCCGGCAACCTCGACCTCGTCGACGACGTACCCGCGCAAGCGCTCAAGAACGTCGCGAGCGACCTCGGTGACCGCTACATCAACCAGCCCGCCCTCATCATCCAGACCCTCGCCTTCCCCATGTACCGGCCGGAGTGGTCCAGGCCCGGCATGGAGAAGGTCCGCCGCGGTCTGTCCATGGCCATCGA
The DNA here is from genome assembly GCF_000716335.1 of Streptomyces sp. NRRL S-118. GTDB lineage: Bacteria > Actinomycetota > Actinomycetes > Streptomycetales > Streptomycetaceae > Streptomyces. The sequence continues at coordinate 53,681 of NZ_KL591021.1, forward strand.
CCGGGCCGAGATCACCCGGCAGATCTACCAGGGCACCCGCACCCCCGCGAAGGACTGGACCTCCCCGGCGCTCGGCGGCGACGGCGGCTACAGCGAACTGTGCGGTGCCGCCTGCACGTACAACCCCCGCGAGGCGAAGAAGCTCATCGAGGAGGGCGGCGGGCTGCCCGGCGGCCGGCTGACGCTCAGCTCCAACGTCGACACCGGCTCCCACCGCGCCTGGATGGACGCCGTCTGCAACAGCGTCAACAACACGCTCGGCAAGGGCGCGGTCTGCACGGTCGACCCCGTCGGCACCTTCGCCGACTACCGCAACCGCACGACGACCTACAAGATGAGCGGCCCCTTCCGCTCCGGCTGGCAGGCCGACTACCCGCTCATCCAGAACTTCCTGCAGCCGCTGTACTACACCGGCGGCTCCGCCAACTACGGCAAGTTCAGCAACCCCCGGTTCGACGCCCTCGTCGACAGGGCCAACCGGGCATCCGACCCGACCGCGGCGGTGAACGACTTCCAGGCCGCCGAACGCATCCTCGGCGAGCAGATGCCGGTCATCCCGCTCTGGTACCAGAACGGCAGCGCCGGCTACTCCGAGCGGCTCTCCGACGTGGCCCTGAACCAGTTCAGCGTCCCGGTCTACGACCGCATCAAGGTCAGCTGACACCCCGCGACCGACGACCGGAGCCCCCATGGGACGCTATGTGATCCGGCGGCTGCTCCAGATGATCCCGGTGTTCATCGGCAGCACCTTCCTCATCTTCTTCATGGTGTACGCGCTGGGCGACCCGGTCGCTGCCCTCTTCGGCGACCGCGCCCCCGACCCGGCCACCGCCGCCCGCATCCGCCACGACCTCCACCTCGACCAGCCCCTGTGGAAGCAGTACCTGCACTACATGGGGCAGATCTTCCAGGGCGACTTCGGCACCGCCTTCAACGGCCAGCAGGTCACCGAGCTGATGGCCTCGGCCTTCCCCGTCACCCTGCGGCTCACCCTCGTCGCCGTCGCCATCGAGATCGTCGTCGGCATCACCTTCGGCGTCATCAGCGGGCTCAAGCGCGGTCGTCCCCTCGACACCGGACTGCTGGTGCTCACCCTCGTCGTGATCTCCGTACCGACGTTCGTCTCCGGGTACCTGCTGCAGTACCTGTTCGGCGTGAAATGGGGCTGGGTGAGCCCGTCGGTCTCCATCGACGCCCGCCTGGACGAACTCATCCTGCCGGGCACCGTCCTGGCCCTCGTGTCGCTGGCCTACGTCACCCGGCTCAGCCGCACCTCCATCGCCGAGAACGTCCGCGCCGACTACGTCCGCACCGCCGTCGCCAAGGGCCTGCCGCGCCACCGGGTCATCACCCGCCACGTGCTGCGCAACTCCCTGATCCCCGTCGTCACCTTCATCGGCGCCGACATCGGCGCCCTCATGGGCGGCGCCATCGTCACCGAGCGGATCTTCAACATCCACGGCGTCGGCTACCAGCTCTACCAGGGCATCCTGCGCAACAACGCACCCACCGTCGTCGGCTTCGTGACGATCCTCGTGATCGTGTTCCTGCTGGCCAACCTGCTCGTCGACCTGCTGTACGCGGTCCTGGACCCGAGGATCCGTTATGCCTGAGCGCGACCCCGCGAAGGACGTCATCGCCCCGGCCGGCGCGGGCGGCGCCATGGACCTGGCGCTGAGCGAGGCGGAGACCCTGGAGGCCGCCACCCCCGCCACCCCCGTCACCCCCGGTCCCACCGGCGCCGTCGGCCGCCCCCGCTCCCTGTGGAGCGACGCCTGGCACCAGCTGCGCCGCAACCCCGTCTTCCTCGTCTCCGCCCTCCTCATCGTCTTCCTCGTCCTGATCGCCCTCTGGCCGCAGATCCTCGCCGGCGGCGACCCCCTGAGATGCGACCTGTCCAAGTCGCAGGCGGGCGCCGCCCCCGGCCACCCGTTCGGGTACGACACCCAGGGCTGCGACGTGTACACCCGTACGGTCCACGGAGCGCGGGCCTCCATCACCGTCGGCGTCTGCGCCACCCTCGGCGCCGCGGTGCTCGGCAGCCTGCTCGGCGGGCTCGCCGGGTTCTACGGCGGCTGGTGGGACGCCCTGCTCTCGCGCGCCGCCGACGTCTTCTTCGGCATCCCCGTCATCCTGGGCGGCCTGGTCTTCCTCTCCGTCGTCACCAGCTCCACCGTGTGGCCGGTCGTCGGCTTCATCGTGCTGCTCGGCTGGCCCCAGGTCGCCCGCATCGCCCGCGGCGCCGTCCTCACGGCGCGGGAGCACGACTACGTCCAGGCGGCGCGGGCCCTCGGCGCGGGCAGCGGGCGCATGCTGCTGCGCCACGTCGCGCCCAACGCCGTCGCACCCGTCATCGTCGTGGCCACCATCGCCCTGGGCACGTACATCGCCCTGGAGGCCACGCTCTCCTTCCTGGGGGTCGGGCTGCGGCCGCCGACCGTCTCCTGGGGCATCGACATCTCCAACGCCGCGCCGCAGATCCGCAACGCCCCGCACATGCTGCTGTGGCCGGCCGGCGCCCTGAGCATCACCGTGCTCGCCTTCATCATGCTCGGCGACGCGGTCCGCGACGCCCTCGACCCCAAGCTCCGGTAGGCCCCCATGCTGCTCGAAGTCCGTGATCTGTACGTCGAGTTCCGCACCCGCGACGGCGTGGCGCACGCCGTCAACGGCGTCTCGTACGCGGTCGACGCCGGCGAGACCCTGGCCGTGCTCGGCGAGTCGGGCTCGGGGAAGTCCGTCACCGCCCAGGCCGTCATGGGCATCCTCGACACCCCGCCCGGCCGCATCACGGGCGGCGAGATCCTCTTCCAGGGCCGCGATCTGCTCCCGCTCAAGGAGGACGCCCGGCGCCGGATCCGCGGCGCGGGGATGGCGATGGTCTTCCAGGACGCCCTGTCGGCGCTGAACCCGGTGCTCAGCGTCGGGGACCAGCTGGGGGAGATGTTCGTGGTCCACCGGGGCATGTCGAAGAAGGCCGCCCGCGCCAGGGCCGTGGAGCTGATGGACCGGGTCCGCATCCCCGCCGCCCGCGAGCGGGCCGGCCAGTACCCGCACCAGTTCTCCGGCGGCATGCGCCAGCGGATCATGATCGCGATGGCCATGGCGCTGGAACCGGACCTGATCATCGCCGACGAGCCGACCACCGCCCTGGACGTCACCGTCCAGGCCCAGGTCATGGACCTGCTCGCGGAACTGCGGCGCGAACTGGGCATGGGCCTGATCCTCATCACCCACGACCTGGGCGTCGTCGCCGATGTCGCCGACAGGATCGCGGTCATGTACGCGGGCCGGATCGTCGAGACCGCGCCCGTCCACGACGTCTACCAGGCACCCGCCCACCCGTACACCCAGGGCCTGCTCGACTCGATCCCCCGCCTGCACCACAAGGGCAAGGAGCTGTACGCCATCAAGGGCCTGCCGCCGAACCTGCTGGACATCCCGCCCGGCTGCGCCTTCCACCCCCGCTGCCCGCGCGCCCAGGACGTGTGCCGCACCGAGGAACCGCCGCTGTACGAGGTCTCCGAGGACCGGCGCAGCGCGTGCCACTTCTGGAAGGAGACCCTCCATGACGCCACCGCCCCCTGAGACACCGGTGCCGGGGGCGACGGCGCCCGGGACGCCGCTGCTGGAAGTGCGCGGGCTCGTCAAGCACTACCCCCTCACCCGGGGCATCGTCCTCAAGAAGCAGATCGGCGCGGTCAAGGCGGTCGACGGCGTCGACTTCACGCTGGGGAAGGGCGAGACGCTCGGCATCGTGGGCGAGTCCGGCTGCGGCAAGTCGACCGTCGCCCGCATGCTCGTCCACCTGGAGCGCCCCACGGCCGGGCGGATCCTCTACAAGGGCGAGGACATCACCAAGCTGTCCGGCCGCGCGCTG
>NZ_KL591021.1:57744-137656 GCF_000716335.1 Streptomyces sp. NRRL S-118
CCCGCGGCCTGGCCCTGCGGCCCGAGATCATCGTGGCCGACGAGCCGGTGTCCGCCCTGGACGTCTCCGTACAGGCCCAGGTGATCAACCTGCTCGCCCGGCTCCAGGACGAGTTCGACCTCTCCTACCTCTTCATCGCGCACGACCTGTCGGTCGTGCGGCACATCTCCGACCGGGTCGGCGTGATGTACCTCGGCAAGATCGTCGAGATCGGCACCGACACCGAGATCCACGACCACCCCACGCACCCGTACACCCAGGCACTGCTGTCGGCGGTCCCCGTGCCCGACCCGGAGGCCCGGGACCGGCGCGACCGCATCCTGCTCACCGGCGACGTGCCGTCCCCCGCCGATCCGCCGTCCGGCTGCCGCTTCCGCACCCGCTGCTGGAAGGCGCGGGACAAGTGCGCCACCGAGGTCCCGCCGCTGGCGGTCCCGGAGTGGACGGGGCCCGGCCCGGCGCGGCACCACTCCGCGTGCCACTTCGCGGAGGAGAAGGCGGTCGCCGGGAGCCTGCCCGGAGGGCTCGGCGGGCCGGTCCTCGACCCCCGGGGGTGACGGTCCTCGACCCCCGGGGGTGGCGGTCCTCGACCCCCGGGGGACGGTCCTCGATCCCGGGTGGCGGACCGGCCGACGGGTGGCGGTCCTCGGACCCCCGGTGACTGACCGGCCGGGGCGCCGCCCCGTCACCCCGGCCGGCCGCGCCCTACGCCATGCCGAGGCTCCGCTTCAGGAAGTCCACCTGGAGCAGCAGCAGGTTCTCCGCCACCTGCTCCTGCGGCGTCATGTGCGTCACGCCCGTCAGCGGCAGCACCTCGTGCGGCCGGCCCGCCGCCAGCAGCGCCGACGACAGCCGCAGCGTGTGGGCCACGACCACGTTGTCGTCCGCCAGGCCGTGGACGAGCATCATCGGCCGGGCCGGCTCCTGCGGATCCACCAGACCGTCGTCCCACACCAGCGAGTTCGCCTCGTACACCTCCGGCGCCTCCTGCGGCAGGCCGAGGTACCGCTCCATGTAGTGCGTGTCGTACAGCCGCTGGTCGGTCAGCGGCGCTCCCACCACCGCCGCGTGGAAGACGTCCGGCCGGCGCAGCGCCGCCAGCCCGGCCAGGTAGCCGCCGAACGACCAGCCCCGGATCGCCACCCGCTCCAGGTCCAGCGGGAAGCGGTCCGCCAGCCCGTGCAGCGCCTCGACCTGGTCGTCCAGCGCCAGCGTCAGCCGGTCCCTGATCGCCTTCTCCCAGGCGGGCGAGCGGCCCGGCGCGCCCCGCCCGTCCGCCACGATCACCGCGAAGCCCTGCTCGGCGAACCACTGCGACGTCAGGTACGCGTTGTGCGCGGCCACCACCCGCTGCCCGTGCGGCCCGCCGTACGGGTCCAGCAGAACCGGCAGCGGCCCGTCGCCCTCCTCGTACGTGCTCGGCAGCAGCACGGCGCACGGGATGCGGTGCGGGCCCGACTCGGTGAGCGCCGGCCGGGGCGAGAGCACCGGCGTCTCGGCGTACGACGCGATTCCGGCCACCTGCTTGCCGTCCCGCAGCACGCGCACCTCCCACCCCGGCGAGCCGGGGCGCGCCGACGCGAGCACGGTGACCGCACCGCACCGCACGGCCGTGTGGACACCCGGCCCCTCCGACAGCCTCTCGACGCCGAGTTCATTGACCCGGTACACATGAATCTCGCCAATTTCCGGGTCGCGGGCCTCCTCACCCGCCGACGCCTGCACCAGGACGTCGTTGTCCCCGATGTCCAGAATCGCCCGCAGGTGCGTCGGGGCGCCGGTCAGGGTGCGGTCGCCCACGGCCAGCACCCGCGCCCCTCCCTCGTCCGCGATCCGCACCAGCCGCCCGTCCGGTGCCCAGGCCGGCGAACCCGCCAGCAGTTCCAGCCAGTCCGGGTCCTCGTCCACGTGCACCGTCCGCGTCGTCCCGGACTCCGTGTCCACGGCCAGGTACAGCTGCGTGCGCTGGTCACGGCTCTGCACCAGCAGGAGCGGCGCCCCGGCCGACGACCAGTGCACCCGCGCCAGGTACGGATAGCGCGCCCGGTCCCACCCGACCTCCGTGCGCGACCGGTCCAGGCCCAGCAGGAAGAGCCGCACCTCCGCGTTGGCGGTCCCGGCCGCCGGATACGCCACCTCGGCCGGCGCGCGGTCCGGATGCGCCGGGTCCGGGATCCACCAGCGCTGCACGGCGCTGTCGTCGGCCCGCGCGACCAGCAGACGGTCCGACTCCGGCGCCCACCAGAAACCGCGCGGGCGGCCCATCTCCTCGGCCGCGACGAACTCCGCGAGCCCGTAGGTGACACCCGCCTCCTCCGGCTCGGCCAGCGCGCGGTCGCCCTCGCCCCCGGCGCCGGTCACCCGCAGCGAGCCCTGCGCCACGTACGCGACGTGCCGCCCGTCCGGAGAGGGCCGCGGGTCGATCACCGGTCCCCGCGCGGGCAGTTCACGCGCCGTGCCGGCCCGCAGTTCCGCCGCGAACAGCCGCCCGGACAGCGCGAACACCGCCAACTCCACGGCCGCGTCCACCGCGTAGGCCACGATGCCGCCCGCGCCCTCCCGGCTGCGCTCGCGGCGCGCCCGCTCCTCCTCGGACAACTCCTCCTCCGCACCGCCCAGCAGAGCCCCGGGGTCGGCGGCCGGACGCTCGCGCACCTCGCCGTCGAGGTCGAGCACCCACAGGTGGTGCGCGCGCTGCGTGCCGCCGGGGGAGCGGAGGAAGACCACTCGCCGGCCGTCGGGCGAGACGGTGAACGCCCGGGGCGCGCCCAGTGAATAGCGCTGGGTCCTGGCGTACTGGCGGGGGAACGAGAGCTGCTGCCTGGAGGTCATGCGTCCGAAACTAGCGGTCGTGCGCCCCCATGTGCTGCCGTGCACCGATCGATGCCTGGGAACGGATAGTTATGATCCGTAGCACCGGGTGGGTATGAACCATCCGGCACATGCTCGCTGCCCGGTCCGGACCGAATATGTATGGAGGTGAACCGCCGTGGCACTCTCGATTTCGGCGGTGGTGCTGCTGGCGATCGTCGTCTTCCTGCTGATCAAGAAGTCCGGCCTGAAGGGCGGACACGCGGCGGTCTGCATGCTGCTCGGGTTCTACCTGGCCAGCTCCTCCATCGCCCCCACCATCAGCGAGCTGACCACCAATGTGGCCAGCATGATCGGTGGCATCAAGTTCTGAGGCCCCGGGCGCCCGCATCTCCTCGGGGGTGCCCCCGCCGGTCGTTCCGGGCTCGCGTCGACCCCTTCCTCCACCGTGCGAGGCACGGCACCGGACGCCGCTCGCCGACCCGGCCCGATCGACGGCACACCCCCTAGGGTGTCCGTATGACGGAACTGCCCGCCCGTCGTCTGCTGCTGGTGCACGCGCACCCCGACGACGAGTCGATCAACAACGGCGCCACCATGGCCAAGTACGCGGCCGAGGGCGCCCAGGTCACCCTCGTGACCTGCACACGCGGCGAGGAGGGCGAGGTCATCCCGCCCGGCCTCGCCCACCTGGCGCCCGACCGGGACGACCGGCTCGGCCCGCATCGCGTCGGCGAACTGGCCGCCGCGATGAAGGAGCTGGGCGTCACCGACCACCGCTTCCTGGGCGGACCCGGCCGCTTCCGCGACTCGGGCATGATGGGCGCCCCCCAGAACCACCGCGACGGCGCCTTCTGGCACACGGACGTGGACGAGGCCGCGCCGTACCTCGTCGAGGTGATCCGGTCCGTGCGGCCGCAGGTGCTCATCACCTACGACCCGGACGGCGGCTACGGCCACCCCGACCACATCCAGGCCCACCGGGTCGCCGTGCGCGCCGCCGAACTCGCCGCGGAGCGCGCCTACCGCAGGGACCTGGGCGACCCGTACGAGATCGCCAAGGTCTACTGGAACCGGGTGCCGCGGACGGTCGCCGAGGAGGGCTTCGCCCGCCTGCGGGCCACGGGCGCCTTCCCGCGGTCCGCCGCGGTCGGGGACGTCCCCGGGGTCGTCGACGACGCGCTCGTCACGGCCGAGATCGACGGCACGCCGTACGCGGGGCGCAAGGCGGCCGCGATGCGGGCGCACGCCACCCAGATCACCGTGGAGGGTGCGTTCTTCGCCCTGTCGAACAAGCTGGGGCAGCCGCTCTTCACCACGGAGTACTACCAGTTGGCGCAGGGCCGCTCCGGTGCGCGTCCGGGCGAGCGCGAGCACGACCTCTTCGCGGGGGTGGCCTCATGAGCGCCGCACGTGCCGCGTCGTACACCGGTCTGGTGGTGCTCGGTGTGCTGGTCGGAGCCGCGGGTTCGCTCGTCCAAGGGGGCTGGGTCCCGGGTGGGTTGCTGCTCGCACTGGCGGGCACCGCGGGCCTGTTCTACGGCGGCCTGCGGCTCACCGGCACCACGGTGGGCGTGGGCGCGGCGGCGGTCGGCTGGCTCGTCGCGGTCGTGGTGCTCAGCCTCGGCCGCCCCGAGGGCGACGGCGTCTTCGCCGGCGGCGTCGTGGAGCTGGTCTACCTGCTCGGCGGCATGGCCGTCGCTGTGATCTGTGCCACGGCGATCCGGACCCCGCAACCGGGCGGTCCGCCGGGGCGGCGCGGGACCTAGGGCGCTCGTCCGGACCCTGCCGGGCTCGTGACCGCTGGACACCGCGCCTCGCGGCGTCGTCGTCGGTCGCCGCTGCTCCGCGGCGGCTCCCTCCTCCGCCGCGCGATGCGTCCCCTCGGCCCTCATGGGCCCGGGGAGACCCCCTGCACCGGACGCCACTGCCGAGCCGGTCCGGTCCGGACGAAAGCCCTTGGAGGTGCCCGTACCGCCCGGACTTCGGCCGGAATGACCGTTGCCGTTCCCCCGGGCACCGGGTACGTCCCGGCGGCGGCCAGTATGGTGGTGCGCGCCGCCGGGCGCCCGCGAGTGTGAGTGCGGGCGGCGGAGCCAACCGGGAGAACCTGCTTTGAGTCGTGAAACTGACAGTTCGTCCTCCGGCCCCCAGGGGCGCGGCGGAACCGCGTACCCCTCCGGTACACCGCCGTACGGAACGCGCCAGTACCCGTCGCTGCACCCGACGCAGGACGCTCCGGAGGAGTCGGCCCGGGCCGCCGCGGAGCCGGACGAGCCCAGGACCGAGACCACACTGACCACGCGCATCCGGATCAACATCCCGGGTTCGCGGCCCATCCCGCCGGTCGTCATGCGCAAGCCGATGAACGGCGGCGGTACCACCGACACGGCGCCCGCGCCGGACGAGGGCGCGGCGACGTCCGCGAAGCCGGCGGCGGAGCCGCGCCGGCCCGAGCAGCCGGCGCCGGGCCGGCCGCCTGCGCAGAACGCGCAGAGCGGGCAGTCCGCGCAGAACGGGCAGAACGCGCAGTCCGCGCAGCCTGCCCAGGAGAAGCCGACGAGCGACTGGTTCGCCCCGCGCAAGCCGCCCGCGCCCGCGCCGTCCCCCGCACCGGCCGCCCAGACGCCGCCGTCCCTGCCCGCGCCCGCCTCCGCGCCCGCGGAGGAGGCGCCGCGCCCCCGCAGCTCCCTGGAGGACCTGGCGGCGATGGCGGACGGGACCGGCCCGGCCGGCCCCAGCGGGCCGACCACCGGACCGGCGACCGGCACCATGGGCGCCGTGCCGCGCATGTCGGACGACACCGCCGTACTGACCCCGCAGAAGCCGGCTCCCGAGCCCGGCCGCGGTCCCGGCCCGGACGGCAGGCCCGCTCCCGGCCCGGACGGCAGGTCCGGGTACGAGCCCGGGTACGCGCAGGCCCCGGCCCGCACCCCGGCCCCCGGGACGGCCGGTCCGCCCCCGGGCGGCCACGTCTCCGGCGACACGCTCACCAGCGGCATCCCGGTGGTCCCCGCGGACCACCGGACGCCGTCCCCCTCGCCGTTCCCCGTGACGGGCCCGGCCCAGGCCGCGGGCGCGCACACCGAGCACGAGCCGCCCGCCCCGTACCCGGCGGCGGACCGGCCGGAGCCGGCGCCCGCCCCTGCCCCCGCACCGGCCCCGGCCGCGCGGCAGGCGCCCGCCGCGAAGAAGAAGGGCCGCTCGAAGCTGGTCCTGCTCGGCGCCGGCCTGTTCGCCCTGGCGGGCGTGGCGTACGGCGCGGGCCTGCTGCTGAACCACTCCGAGGTCCCCAAGGGCACCACGGTCCTCGGTGTCGACGTCGGCGGCGGCACCAAGGAGGAGGCGGTCCAGAAGCTCGAGGCGGCCTTCGGCGACCGCGCCTCCGCGCCGCTGCAGCTCTCCGTGGGCGGCAAGAAGGAGCAACTGGCCCCGGACAAGGCCGGCCTGTCCCTGGACAGCCAGGAGACCGTCCGCGCGGCCGCGGGCAGCGACTACAACCCGGTCTCCGTGATCGGCTCCCTCTTCGGGGCCGAACGCGTCGCCCAGCCGGTGTTCCCGGTCGACGAGGAGAAGCTCGGCGTCGCCCTGGCGGATCTGGCGGGCACCTCCGGTTCGGTCACCGAGGGCACGATCAAGTTCGAGCCCAACCGGGCCGTCGCCGTCCCCGGCAAGGCGGGCCAGGCCCTCGACGTCGGGCGCTCGATGATCTCGGTCCGCGACGCCTACCGCGCGTACGTCGAGACCGGCCGCCAGAACGTGGTCGAACTGCCCGTCACCACCAAGCAGCCGACGATCAGCCGGGCCGAACTGGACCGGGCGATGAAGGAGTTCGCCCAGCCCGCGATGTCCGGCCTGGTCACCATCAAGGCCGGCGGCAAGCAGATCCAGTTCGGCCCGGCGAGGTCGCTGCCGAAGATCCTGTCCATGAAGCCGGTCAACGGCCGTCTGGTCGAGGTCTACGACAGGAACGCGATCGACGAGCTGCTGGACGGAGTCTTCGACGGCGTCATGATCACCAAGGGCGACGGCCGGAAGCACCAGGTCTCGTCCGCCGACGTGGCGCACGCCCTGCAGTCGGCCCTGCTCGGCAAGACCCCCGCGGAGCGCACGGAGACGATCGAACTCGATCCCCAGGGGTGACCCGGGGCGCGGCCCCCTTCCGGCCCCCGGCCGGCCCCGGACCACTCCGGGCGCCGGGCCGGGGGCCTTCGCGCGTCCGCGGCCCGTCGGGGACGGCGCACCCGCCCCTGGCCCCCCGGGCCGTCCGTCCCCCGGCTCAGCGCAGGGCGCGCATGTCGGCGCCGTAGAGCGTGCGGTAGTCCGGGACCACGATCCGCGAGGCGGGGGAGGACGCGCGGACCTGGTCCAGCAGCGGTTCCAGGAGCGCCGCGGGGTCCCGCCGGACCGGTGACGCCAGCGGCAGCTCGAAGTTGTCCCAGTGGACCGGGACCACCACCGGCGGCCGGCCCAGCGCGTGCATCAGGCGCGGGGCGTAGCGGTGCGTGGAGGTGCTGGAGGGGACCGCGACCATCGCGATGTCGGGGCGCAGGCCGTCGGTGGCGCGTTCGGCGAAGTCGCTCGCGCCCATCAGGAACACCGACGGGCCGCCGTCGACGGTCAGCTGGAAGGCGAGGGTGTCACCCTCGGGGAGGTCGGCCACCGTCCTCGGGACCTCGGCCGGGGCGGCGTTCAGGGTGCGGGGGAAGAGGTAGGCGTGGCGGGCGTTGCGGCTGTGCAGGCCGGCCACGACCTCGACCGTGAAGCCGTCGAAGTCCAGCACCTCGCCGCCCTTGACCACCGAGATCTGCCGCGGGTCCACTCCCAGCGCGCACAGCAGGTGGTACGACGTCTCGGTGCCGACGACCCGCGCGCCCGTCGAACGCGCCAGGTACGGCACGTCGTTGAAGTGGTCCCAGTGGCTGTGGCTCACCAGGATCAGCGCGGGACGGCCGGCGTGCCGGTCCACCAGGCCCTCGTCGGTGGTCAGTTCCGTCGAGTCGGTGAAGCCGTCGGGCGTGAAGAGGCCGGTCGGGAAGCGGGTGATGTAGGGGTCGAAGAGGATGGTGCGGCCGGAGGCGTCGATGCGCCAGCCGGACGTGCCCAGCCAGCGCAGCGACGCCGCGCCGGCCCGTACGGTGCGGGGCGCCGCCGCGGCCGGGGAGGACGGCGACATGGCCGCGGCGGTGGCGGTGGCAGTGGCGGCGGCCGCGGCCGCGGCCGCGCCGCGCAGCATCGTGCGCCGTGCGAGATCCGTGTGCGTCATGCGGTGCAGGCAAGCAGGCCGGGCGGCGCGCCGTCCAAGACCAGGGCTGCCCGTGACCGATATCGGGATCGGTATCAGCGCAGCTCAGGCACTGTACGGACCGGTGGCGGACCCGGTGCGCAGGGCCTCCACCGCCAGCCGTGCCGCCCTTCCGATCGCCGAGTCCGTCGCCGTGCGCCCGGTGGTGAGGTCCGGTGTCCGGGCGAACACCGCGACCGCGTACCGGCCCCCGTCCGGGTACGTCACCACCCCCGCCTCGATGTGCAGTCCCGGCAGGGTGCCGGTCTTCGCCGCCACCACCACGTCGTCGGGGAACCCGGACACCAGCCGGTGCCGGAACACCTGGCGCGCCATCAGCTCCCGCACGAAGGCGCACGCTTCGGCGGGACCCGCCTCGTCACGCCACACGAGACGCAGCAGCCGGGTGATCTCGCGCGGGGTGCTCGCGTTCGTACGGGCCGGGTCCAGCATGCTCAGCAGGCCCACCTGCGCGGCGTCCAGCGTCGGGTAGACGGCCGCGAACTCCGCCTCGTCGCGCGCCCCCACCTCGGCGAGCACCGTCTCCAGCAACTGCCGCGGACCGCCGACGATCCTGGTGCGCGGCAGGCCGAGCTCCCCGGCCAGCAGCTGGAGCGTGTCAGGTCCGACCCGCTCCAGCAGCAGGTCGGCCGCCGTGTTGTCGCTCACCGACAGGGCGAAGAACGCCAGGTCGCGCAGCGACAGTTCGACGTCGTCCGCGCAGCCCGCCGTGCCCCACCCGCCCAGCCGGTGCTCGGCGCGCACCAGCACCCGCTCCCGCGGATCGAGCTGGCCCGCCGCCACCTGCCGGGCGAACTCCAGCACCAGCAGCACCTTGAACACCGACGCGATGACGACCGGCTCGTCCGCGCCCAGCCCCAGTCCGCCCGGCTCCGGTCCGCCGTCGCGTCCGTCCTCCCCGTCGACCTCCACCGCGTGCAGACGGCCCTGCGCGCCCGCCGCGGTGAACTCCGCCCTCAGCTGCTCCCTCACCCGGCCACGGTATCCGCGGGGGCGGCCGCGTCCCGCCGCGCGTCCGGCTCGTAGAGTCGGCCCGTGGATCTCTTGCGCCACCTGCGCCTCTTCGTCGTCGTGGCGGAGGAGCTGCACTTCAGCCGCGCCGCCGACCTGCTCGGCATGGCCCAGCCCCCGCTCAGCCAGGCCGTGCGCCGGCTGGAGAAGGACCTCGGCACCGAGCTGTTCGACCGCTCGCGCCGCCAGGTGGAGCTCACGCCCGCCGGCGCGGTGCTGCTCGACGAGGCGCGTGACCTGCTGGCCCGGGAGGAACGCCTGCGGGTGCTCGTGCGGCGCGCCGCGGAGGGCGACCTCGGTACGCTCCGGGCCGGCGTGCCGCCGGAGACGCCCGCCCCGGTGCTGCACGCGCTGCTCGCCGCCTGCGCGCGGCACGCGCCCGGGCTGCGCGTGGACCTCCAGGAGATGACGACCGGCGAGCAGGTGCGGGCCCTCGCCGCGGGCGGGCTCGACGTCGGCCTGGTCCACCGGCCGGTGGACGTCACCGACCTGGCCACCGGGCCGGAGGTACGCCTCGAGCTGGGCGTCGTCCTGCCCCGGACCTCGCCGCTCGCCCGGCTCCCCGAGGTGGCGCTCGCCGATCTGGCCGGGCACGACCTGGTGCTGTTCCCCCGGGCGACGGCTCCCGGCTGGTACGACGAGACCCTCGACGCGTGCCGGCGGGCGGGCTTCGAGCCGGGGCGCGTGCGGCATGCCCGCAACCCGGAGTTCCTCATCGGTCTGGTCCTGACCGGGTACGGGGTCGCCTTCGACCAGGGGCCGGTCGCCCGCAAGGAGCCGCGCGTGGCGTGGCGTCCGCTCGCGGGACGGCCGCTCGTCCGGCGCGTCGCGCCGGTGTGGCCGGCGCGCGGCGGGCACCCGGCGGCCCGGCGCTTCGCGGAGCTCGCCGCGCAGGTGCTGGCCCGCGACACGGCCGGCTCGGTCCTCCGCGGTGACGCCGGTGACGCCGGTGACGGACACCGGGACGGTGACGGACACCGGGACGGTGACGGCCGCGGTCCGGACGCGCCGGCTCCGCGGCCCTGGTCGGTGGTGTACGGCTGATCGGGTTGGCTCTGCGGCCGCACCGCATGGCCTCCGGGGCGGGGCGGTACGGGTGGCGGCATGAGCGCTACGACCCGACCCCTCCGTATCCGTGCCGTCGCCGCCGTGTGCGCCCTCGCCGGTTCGGCCGCGCTGGTCACCGCCTGCGGGAAGGACGAGGTGACCCACGCCGGGGCCGTCGCCGCCGCGCAGGCGATACCGAGCCCGCCGTTCACCCGGGACCAGGCCGACCGCAAGGCCCTCGTACCGGCGGCCGGGGTCTCCTGGGACAAGGCCGCCGCCACGGCGGTCGCGGAGGTCCCGCAGGGCCGGCTCGCCGGGATCGAACCGGAGCGCCCGGGCACCCGCCGGGGTACCGGGAGCCCGGGCCCCGGCACGCCCGACCCGTTCGTCCCGAGCCCGGTCACCCCGACCCCCGGGAGCCCGAGCCCCGGCAGCCCCACCCCCGGCACGCCCGTGTGGACCGCGGAGGTCGCCGCCCCCGACGGGACCGTCCGCACGGTCCTGGTGAACGCGGTCACCGGCCGGGTCGCCCAGTCGCAGGCCGGCCCGGACCAGGACGCCGACGACGAGCGGGAGCTCACCGGCCGGCTCGACCGGGCGCAGCAGACGCCCCAGCGGGCGGCCGCGACCGCCACCGGAAAGAAGAAGGGCACGGTCACCGCGGTCCGGCTGGACGAGGACGACGCCGGCACGCTCATCCGGTCGGTCGACGTCGTCACTCCCGAGGACTGGTACAAGACCACGTTCGAGATCGACGCGGTCAGCGGCAAGATCCTGCGCGAGCGCGTCGGCCGCGACTGAGGGGCGCCACGGGAACCCGCCGGGACGGCGTCAGTTCAGCATCGCCCGCGCCGCCCGCGCCAGGTCCCGGACCCTCGCCGCCGCCACCGGCTCGACGGCGTCCACCACCTCCGCGTACGCGTCCATCTCCACCGCCCCCGTGAGGAAGTCGCCCCGCTGGATGAGCAACTGCGCCCGCTCGTAGCGCAGCCGCGCCGGGTGCGCGGGCAGCAGCAGGGACAGTTCGACCGCCCACAGGGCGATGTCCGAGCACTCGGGACGGGCCGCGGCCCAGGCGCGGATGTTGTTCAGGATCCGCAGCACGATGTCGAGCGGGTCGGCGGGCCGCAGCATCGACGGCCGCAACTGCTCCCCGGTCGCCCCCGCCACCAGCAGCTCCACGTCGGTGCCGGTCAGCGGCCGCCCCCGGTCGAACGGGTCCACGAGCACCTGCTCGTCCGGGCTTGCGGCCGGGTCGCCGAAACCGACGACGAAGTGGCCGGGCAGCGCCACCCCGTACACGGGTGCGCCCGCCCGGCGGGCGACCTCGATCCACACGACGGACAGCAGGATGGGCAGCCCCCGGCGCCGTCGCAGCACCTCCGGCAGCAGCGACGACTCCAGGCGCTGGTAGTCGCCCGGCGTGCCGTGGAAGCCGCACCGCTCACCGAGCAGACCGGCGAGCGCGGTCGCCCAGGCCCGCGGGCTCTTGGGGCCGTACGGCACCAGACCGGCCAGCCGGTCCAGCTCGATCTCCGCGGCGTCCATCCCCGCCTCGCCCAGCTCCGGGTCGGCCTCCGCGCCCACCAGCAGGCACAGCGAGGCGAGGTCGGGCCGCTCCTCGCGGGCCTCCTCGGCGAACCGGCGCCGCCACTCGGTCATGTGCTGCATACCGCTCACGTACCCGATCCGGGGGCGCGGAAGTGGTGGTACAGGTGATGGAGCGCGAAACCCATCCCCTCGTACAGGGCGCGGGCGCCGCCGTTGTCCTCCTCCACCTGCAGCCAGGCGGCGGACGCCCCCTCGTCGAGGGCGCGCCGCGCCAGCGCGGCCATGACCGCCGTGGCCAGCCCCTGGCGCCGGTAGGCCGGGTCCACCTCGACCGCCATGAAACCGGCCCACCGCCCGTCGACCACGCACCGCCCGATCGCGGCGGGGACCCGCCCGGCGCTCGGCACGGAGGCGAACCACACCGACGGCCCGCCGCCCAGCACCGCGCGCACCTCGGGACCGGGCCGCGCCGAGCGGTTGTACCGCCGCAGCCACGCCTCGTCGAAGGCGCGCGCCACGACCACGTCCCCCGCGTCGCGGTCCGCCACCGGCGCCAGCGCCGCGACCCGTACCTCCGCCGTCACCTCGCGCCGCCAGCCCCGCTCCTCCAGCGCCGCGCACAACCGTTCCTGCGTGGACTCCGCGCCGGTCGCCGTCTGGATGTACGCGGGCAGGCCCCGCTCCCCGTACCAGGTGCGCACCCGGGCGAGCGCCGCGTCCAGCGGCATGCCCGGATCACCCAGCGGCAGCACCGAGTTGGCCCGCCGGGTGAAGCCGGTGCGCCGCCCGCCCGCCGTGCCGTCCGAGGCGCCCTCGTCGGCCGGCGCCGCCACGACCGCGGCCCGGAGGGTCCACTGGCCGAGCGGCTCGCTCTCCACCGGCGGCCAGGCCCGCGCCATCACGGGCGCCAGCTCCGCGAAGTCCGCGGCGGGACCGCGCCGGCGGGCCGGGGCGGCGGGCACCACCTTGCCCGCGACCAGCGACGCTTCCGGGATTCGGACGGACTCCCCGGTACGTCGTGTGATCAGCAGCACACCCTTGTCCCATGATGTGAGAACACCCACCGTGTCGGTGAACGTCCCACGCTCCGTCCCTGAGTCGCTCAACCGGCGGACGGAGACGCGTTTGCCCACGTCGGAAGGCGTAATGCGGATCTCCAGGCGTCCGCCGGCAGCGAATTCCACAGCTCTCTCCGCCCCTCTTGTTCGGATCGTTACCAAGAACGGAGATACTAGGTGCGGGCATCGACGACGCCGCGCTCCCGCGCAAGCCAGAGCCCTACCAAGGAGGAACGACAGCGTGACCTACGTCATCGCACAGCCTTGTGTCGACGTGAAGGACAAGGCGTGCATCGAGGAGTGCCCCGTCGACTGCATCTACGAGGGCCAGCGGTCCTTGTACATCCACCCGGACGAATGCGTCGACTGCGGTGCTTGTGAGCCGGTCTGCCCGGTCGAGGCGATCTTCTACGAGGACGACACTCCCGAGGAGTGGAAGGACTACTACAAGGCGAACGTCGAGTTCTTCGACGACCTGGGTTCGCCGGGTGGTGCCTCGAAGCTCGGCCTGATCGAGCGCGACCACCCGTTCATCGCCGCGCTTCCGCCGCAGAACGGCTGACGCGCGCCCTCGGTCCCGTACGGCCCTCCACCGCCGTACGGGGCCGACGCGTGTGCGTACCCGGCGCCACGCCGCAGCAGAGAAAGAGAGCCCGCACCGTGTCCCCCGTCTCTTCGCGCCTGCCCGTCTTCCCCTGGGACAAGCTGGAGCCGTACAAGCGGACGGCCGCCGCGCACCCGGACGGGATCGTGGACCTGTCCGTCGGTACGCCGGTGGACCCCGTCCCGGAGCTGATCCGGCGCGCCCTGGTCGAGGCCGCCGACTCGCCGGGCTATCCGACGGTGTGGGGCACCGCCGCGCTGCGCGACGCGCTCACCGGCTGGTGCGAACGGCGCCTGGGGGCGCGCGGGATCGCCCACACCGAGGTCCTGCCGGTCGTCGGCTCCAAGGAGCTGGTGGCCTGGCTGCCCACCCAGCTGGGTCTGGGCGCAGGGGACACGGTCGCCTACCCGCGCCTGGCCTACCCGACGTACGAGGTCGGGGCGCGGCTGTGCGGCGCGACCCCCGTCGTGTACGACGACCCCACCGAGCTGGACCCGGCCGGGCTGAAGCTCCTCTGGCTCAACTCGCCGTCCAACCCCACCGGCAAGGTCCTCCCCAAGGACGAGCTGATCCGGATCGTGGCCTGGGCGCGGGAGCACGGCGTGCTGGTCTTCAGCGACGAGTGCTACCTCGAACTGGGCTGGGAGGCGGACCCCGTCTCCGTCCTGCACCCCGATGTCAGCGGAGGGTCGTACGAGGGCATCGTCGCCGTCCACTCGCTGTCCAAGCGCTCGAACCTGGCCGGCTACCGTGCCGCGTTCATCGCGGGCGACGCGGCCGTGCTCGGCGAGCTGCTCCAGATCCGCAAGCACGGCGGCATGATGACGCCCGCGCCGGTGCAGGCGGCGACGGTCGCGGCGCTCGGTGACGACGCCCACGTGGCCGAGCAGCGGGCCCGGTACGCGGCGCGGCGCGCGGCGCTGCGCGCGGCGCTGGAGTCGCACGGCTTCCGCATCGAGCACAGCGAGGCGAGCCTGTACCTGTGGGCGACGCGTGACGAGCCGTGCTGGCGGACCGTGGCCGGCCTGGCGGAGCTGGGGATCCTGGTGGCGCCGGGGGACTTCTACGGCGAGGCGGGGGAGCGGTTCGTCCGCGTGGCGTTCACGGCCACCGACGAGCGGGTCGACGCCGCGGTGAAGCGGCTGGGCTGAGCGGCCCCGCCGGTCGCAGCGACGCGAAGGGCCCGGGAAGCAGGTGCTTCCCGGGCCCTTCGCGTGTGCGGGTGTGCACGGTGACCAGGGCCTGTCCTCCGGCTCTCGCCGGGTTCGCGCGGCCTGATCCGGACGACAGACCCTAGCCGAGCGCCGGCAGGGTCTTGCCGACCGGCAGCTGGTCGGCCGCCGGCAGCGGGGCTCCGGCGAGGGCGTCGGCCGGCGCGGCGGCCGCGACACCGCCGACGAGGTCACCGGCGGTGCCCGTGGCCTCACCCACGGCCTGCTGGGCGGCGGGGGTGGCGGTCTTCCCCGTGCTGGTGACGGTGTCGCCGGCGGCGGGCACGGCCTTCGTCACCGCCCCGCCACCGGCCTCGCCGGCCAGGCCCGTGGCGTGCCGGGTGGCGTCGCCGACGGTCCCGGTCACCGAAGCGGTGTCGAGGCTGGAGACGCCGCCGAGGTCGGGGGCCTTGGGCAGTTCCACGGCGCTTGCGGAGCCGGCCGCACCGACCACGGGAGCTGCGCCCGCTGCGATCAGCAGCGCGGCACGGGCGATCCGACGGGTCAGGGGGAGGGACATGATGCTCCTTCGACGGGAGGGGTCGTTGTCTGTGGGCTGTGGTGCCTGTCCGACGATCGGACGCTGTGACAACCGCTCGGAGGCCGGGGGAGGTTGCGGTGACCGAAGGTAAAGAGTGGGTAATGCGTCGCATTATCTGTTTCACGCAAAAACGGGCAAACAAGCCGTGGCGTGCGGCCGCGCCGCGCGGCTGGAGAACCGTCCCTCCCCAGTGATCGCACGGGAAAGGGAACGGGTGCGGAAAACCGGTTCGTGGCCGGTTGAAAGAGGCTCGGAAGAGGCCGCGATAAGCGGAGCGGCTCATTCGGGAGAGTGAATGCCAGCGCTACTGTGCGACCCGGATCCGGACCTCGCCCGCGCGTGCCCGGCCCGGCTCGCCGGACTCGTCGGTCCGCCACCCCTCGGCCGACCGCTCGGCGCTCCACACGCGGCCCGCGTACGACACCTCCGCGAGCCCCAGCGCGTCCGCCTGCGCCACCGCCCACTGCGCCAGCTCCCAGCCCCGCTGCGAGGCGCCGCCCGCGCCCCCGCCCTCGGGACCCGCCGACTCCACCGCCGCCGCCACCGGCAGGGCGAGCTCCCGCGGAGCCGCGCCGGCGGCGGGCGCCCCGCCCCGCGGCAGCACGTCCGCGCCGAAGGACCGCACCAGCTCGGCGCGCACCTTCGCCGGATCGCCCGCCTTGCGCACACCGATGCCGGACGTGCAGGTCAGCGAGGCGGCGGAGCGCCCCGTCAGCGCCGCGGCGAGCAGCGCGGCGTCCGGCTCGTGCTTCGCGTACGCCTGCGGGTAACCGCTGCGCTGCACGCGCTGCGCGGCGACGGTCAGCGGCAGCCGGGAGTACCCGGGGACCTCGGCGAGGCGCTCGTAGAACCGGCTCGCGGAGAAGACCGGGTCGAGGATCTGCTCCGGGGTCCCCCAGCCCTGCGAGGGGCGCTGCTGGAACAGGCCGACGGAGTCGCGGTCGCCGTGCCGGATGTTGCGCAGGGCCGACTCCTGGAGGGCCGTCGCCAGGGCGATGGTCACGGCGCGCTCCGGCATCCCCCGGGTGGTGCCGACGGCGGAGATCGTCGCGGCGTTCGCGGCCTGCTCCGGGGTGAACCGGTAGGTGTTGTTCCCGCTGCCCACCGTGCAGCGCGGGGCGCCCTTGCCACCCGTCACGTACTGCACGACCACGTACGCGATCAGCGCCAGCAGCACGCCGAGCGCGGTGGCGATCCTGAGGCTGCGGGGTCGGCTGGACTCGGACACGGAGCCCACCGTACTGGAGGGCCGGGATAGGCTCGGCACCATGTCCGAGACCATGCCCGACCGCGTACTGGACCCCTCCGCCGACCCGGTGCTGGACCTGACCCTGGACGGTCCGGCACTGACCGCCGCACTCGTCGACTTCCCCTCGGTCAGCGGCACCGAGAAACCCCTCGCCGACGCCATCGAGCAGGCCCTGCGGGGCCTTCCGCACCTCACGGTCGACCGGTACGGCAACAACATCGTCGCCCGGACGCACCTGGGCCGGGCCGAAAGGGTCGTGCTGGCGGGACACATCGACACCGTGCCGATCGCGGACAACGTCCCCTCCCGGCTCGACGAGAACGGGATCCTGTGGGGCTGCGGCACCTCGGACATGAAGTCGGGCGTCGCCGTCCAGCTGCGCATCGCCGCGACCGTGCCGGAGCCCAACCGCGACCTGACGTTCGTCTTCTACGACAACGAGGAGGTCGCCGCCCACCTGAACGGGCTCGGGCACGTGGCCGAGGCGCACCCCGAGTGGCTGGAGGGCGACTTCGCGGTGCTGCTGGAGCCGTCCGACGGCCAGGTCGAGGGCGGTTGCCAGGGCACGCTCCGGGTCCACCTGCGGACCAAGGGGGAGCGGGCCCACTCGGCGCGCAGCTGGATGGGGTCCAACGCCATCCACGCCGCCGCGCCGATCCTGGCCCGGCTGGCCGCGTACGAGCCGCGGCGCGCGGTGATCGACGGGCTGGAGTACCGGGAGGGGCTCAACGCCGTCGGCATCGAGGGCGGCGTCGCCACGAACGTGATCCCCGACGCGTGCACCGTCGTCGTCAACTTCCGCTACGCGCCCGACCGCTCCCAGGAGGAGGCCGAGGCGCACGTGCGGGAGGTCTTCGCGGACTGCGGCATCGACGAGATCGTGGTGGACGACCACAGCGGCGCGGCCCTGCCCGGCCTGTCGCACCCGGCCGCCGCGGCCTTCATGGAGGCGGTGGGCGGCACCGCGCAGCCGAAGTTCGGCTGGACGGACGTGTCCCGCTTCAGCGCCCTCGGCGTCCCCGCGGTCAACTACGGCCCCGGCGACGCGCTCTTCGCGCACAAGCGGGACGAGCACGTGGCCGTCGACCGGATCACCCACTGCGAACGGCGGCTGTACGACTGGCTCACTGCCTGACCGCCGAAATTTCGCCATTCGTCATACGTGTCGCCCTACCCTGAGCGGGAAACGATGTTCAGCGGAGGGAGCGGATCATGGGCAACCCCGAGGCCGAGGCCGAAGGACTGCGGGCACTCGCCGAACAGCGGCTGGGGCCGGTGCTGCGGCGCCGGGAGCAGGTGCAGCCCGGCACCACCGATCAGCGGCTGCTGGACACGGCGGGCGACTCCGAGTGGGTGCACACCGACCCGTGGCGGGTGATGCGCATCCAGTCCGAGTTCGTGGAGGGCTTCGGCGCGCTCGCCGAACTGCCCAGCGCGATCAGCGTCTTCGGCTCGGCCCGCACCGGGGCCGGCACGCCGGAGTACGAGGCGGGCGTCAGGATCGGCAGGGCGCTGGTCGAGGCGGGCTTCGCGGTGATCACGGGCGGCGGCCCGGGCGCGATGGAGGCCGCGAACAAGGGCGCGCGGGAGGCCAAGGGCGTCTCGGTGGGCCTGGGCATCGAGCTGCCCTTCGAGCAGGGACTCAACCCGCACGTCGACATCGGCGTCAACTTCCGCTACTTCTTCGTCCGCAAGACGATGTTCGTGAAGTACGCGCAGGGCTTCGTCGTCCTCCCGGGCGGCCTCGGCACGCTGGACGAACTCTTCGAGGCCCTGACCCTCGTCCAGACGCAGAAGGTGACCCGCTTCCCGATCGTGCTCTTCGGTACGGAGTACTGGTCGGGCCTGGTGGACTGGCTGCGCAACACGGTCATCGCGCAGGGCAAGGCGTCGGAACACGATCTGCTGCTCTTCCACGTGACGGACGACGTGGAGGAGGCGGTCGCGCTGGTCACCAAGGAGACGGGCAGCGAGCACCCGCGCTGACGCGCCCCGCCGCGGGCGCGGGCACCGGCCCCGCCCGCGGGCCGCGGCCCTAGGCCAGGCCCCGGCGGGCGACCGCCGGCGGGCGGTGGCCGGCGATGGACGCGACCATGTCGAGGACCTGCCGGGTCTCCGCCACCTCGTGCACGCGGTAGACCTGCGCGCCCAGCCACGCCGAGACCGCCGTGGTCGCGAGCGTGCCCAGGACGCGCTCCTTGACGGGCTTGTCGAGCGTCTCGCCGACGAAGTCCTTGTTCGACAGCGACACCAGCACCGGCCAGCCGGTGGCCGTCATCTCGCCCAGGCGGCGCGTCGCCTCCAGGCTGTGCCGGGTGTTCTTGCCGAAGTCGTGGCCCGGGTCGATGAGGATCCCGTCCCGCCGCACCCCGAGCTCCAGGGCGCGTTCCGCCAGACCCACCGTCACGCGCAGGATGTCCGCCATCACGTCGTCGTACGCGACCCGGTGCGGCCGGGTACGCGGCTCCGCGCCGCCCGCGTGCGTGCAGACCAGTCCCACGCCGTGGCGCGCGGCGACCTCCGCCAGCTTGGGGTCCACCCCGCCCCACGCGTCGTTCAGCAGGTCCGCGCCCGCCTCGCAGACCGCCTCGCCGACGTCGTGCCGCCAGGTGTCGACACTGATCACCACGTCCGGGTGGCGCCGGCGCACCTCGGCGACGAAGCCCACCGTGCGGCGCGCCTCCTCCTCGGCGGACACCTCCTCGCCGGGACCGGCCTTCACCCCGCCGATGTCGATGATGGCCGCGCCCTCGGCCACCGCCTGCTCGACCCGGGCGAGCGCCGGCTCGTCGCGGAACGTGGCGCCCCGGTCGTAGAAGGAATCCGGGGTCCGGTTCACGATCGCCATGATCACCGGCTCGTGCGCGTCGAATTCACGCTGTCCCAGGCGCAGCATCCCGTTGTCCTCCTCGCGTTCGGTCGCCTGCGACCTTAGCCGCCGGCGGCGCATGGCACGATCGGGGCCAGACCGTTTTCCCCTTCCCGGGAGAGGCAGCCCTGTGTTCTGGTTCTTGATGATCGCGATGGTCGTGGTGATCGCCGCGGTCACCCTCGCGGTGGTCGGTGGCGGCGAGAGCGACGTCCTTCCCGAGGCGGCGCCCGAGCAACTGGTGGACCCGCTGCCGCTGACCCGGCCGGTCGGCCGCGCCGACGTCGACGCGCTGCGGCTGCCGGTCGCCCCGCGCGGGTACCGGATGGCGGACGTGGACGACGTGCTCGGCCGGCTCGGCGCGGAGCTCGCCGAGCGGGACGCGCGGATCGCGGAGCTGGAGGCGGCGCTGGCCGGGGCGCAGGCGACGGCGGTGGGCGGGACGGACCTGTTCGACAAGAAGCCGGACCGCCCGGCCGACGAGGACGAGGACCGGGGGCAGGAGCAGTGACCGGGGAGGCCGTACCCGGCCCGGACGGCAAACCGCGCTGCCCCTGGGGCGTGTCCACGCCGGACTACGTCGCCTACCACGACGAGGAGTGGGGCCGTCCCGTCCGGGGCGACGACGCCCTCTTCGAACGGCTCTGCCTGGAGGCGTTCCAGTCGGGCCTGTCCTGGATCACGATCCTGCGCCGCCGCGAGGGCTTCCGCCACGCCTTCGCGGACTTCCGCATCCCGCGGGTCGCCGCCTTCACCGACACCGACCGCGAGCGGCTCCTCGCGGACGAGGGCATCATCCGCAACCGCGCCAAGATCGACGCGTGCCTCGCCAACGCGCGGGTCCTGGCGGACTGGGCCCCCGGCGAGCTGGACACGCTGATCTGGTCCCACGCCCCCGACCCGGCCGGCCGCCCGGTGCCGCGCACGATCGCCGACGTACCGGCGGTGACGGACGAGTCGACCGCGCTGTCGAAGGCCCTGAAGAAGCGCGGGCTGCGCTTCATCGGGCCCACGACCGCGTACGCGCTGATGCAGGCATGCGGGCTGGTCGACGATCACCTCGCCGGCTGCGCCGCCCGCGGCGGGGCCGCCGTCTAGGGCCGTCCGTCCGGATCAGGCCGGATGAGGGCGGATCAGGCACTGGCGTCCGGTGCCGGGCACCGCACGGCGGAGGAGCGGCGACCGGCGACACCGCTGCGAGGCGCGGTGTCCAGGCGTCACGAGCCCTGCAGGGTCCGCACGAGAGGCCCGGGGCCGCCGCCGCTAGCGGCCCAGGTACTTCGGCTTCTCCTTGGCGAGGAAGGCCTGCACCGCGATGGTGTGGTCCTCCGACGCGCCCGCCTTCGTCTGGAGCTCGTCCTCCTTCTCCAGCGCCTCGTCGAGCGTGTGCGACGCGCCGTACGCGAGGGACTCCTTCAGCGCCGCGTACGCCACCGTCGGGCCCGCGGCCAGGGTGCGGGCGACCTTCTCCGCCTCCGCGGCCACGTCCGCCGCCGCGACCACCCTGTTCGCGATGCCCAGTTCGTACGCCTCCTGCGCCGTGATGGAGCGCGGGAAGAGCAGCAGGTCCGCGGCGCGGCCCGGGCCGACCACGCGGGGCAGCGTCCAGGAGATGCCCGAGTCGGCGGTCAGCGCCACCCCGGCGAAGGAGGTGTTGAACGACGCCGTGTCGGCCACGACGCGGTGGTCGGCCGCCAGCGCGAAGCCGAAGCCGGCTCCCGCGGCGACCCCGTTCACCCCCGCCACCACCGGCTTCGCCATGCCGGTGATCGCCCGGACGATGGGGTTGTAGTGCTCCCGCACCGTGCTCATCGTCGCGCCCGAGCCGTCGGCCAGCAACGAGATGTGCTCCTTGAGGTCCTGGCCCACGCAGAAGGCCCGGCCCGTCGCGGTCAGCAGCACCGCCCGCACCGCGGGGTCCTCGGCCGCCGCGTGCACCGCGTCCCGCAGCGCCACCTTGGTGTCGATGTTCAGTGCGTTCATGGCCTCCGGACGGTTGAGCGTGATCGTCGCGAGCCCGTCGCTCACCTCGTACAGCACGGTGTCGGCCATGGCAGGTCAGTCCCCTCGGTCGGTTGACGGCGGTGTTCCGCCCAGCATGGCGGAGATCATCCTGTCCCGGCATGCGCCCCGGCATGTGACCTGCGTCAAAGAAACTCCGGGCCCGGCGCGACCTGCGGCGGCGAAGTATCGCAGGCGGACCGCCGAAATATGCGGTTTTGCGAGAGCGCGTTGCGCAAGCGATGCCGCCCGATGTTGGTCATCGGGTCCCGCCATGCGGGATAATGACCTGGAAGCAATGTGTTCGATGCCGGTGATGCGTGCCCATGCCAGAGGGCCGTCGGCGACGATGAGCTGGTTTCAGGAAGGGGAACGAGCATGGCGGCCATGAAGCCGCGGACGGGCGACGGCCCGCTCGAGGTGACCAAGGAGGGGCGGGGCATCGTCATGCGCGTTCCGCTCGAAGGCGGCGGTCGACTTGTCGTCGAGCTGACCCCGGACGAGGCCGACGCGCTCGGCGACGCGCTGAAGAAGGTCGTCGGCTGAGCTGACGCGCACTGCCCACGGTTTTCCCCACAGCCCCGGAAACGGCTTCGGCCGGGCCGGGGCTGTGGTGCGTTTCCGGCCATGGGCCGGCCGCCCGTGGTCGGCCGGAGTACGGCGGGTCAGCCGCGCCGGACCGCGCACAGCAGGCCGTCGCCCACCGGCAGCAGCGACGGCAGCAGCTCCTGGCTCTCCCGCACGGTCCGCAGCAGCTCGCGCAGCCGCTGCACCTCGGCCGGCTGCGCCCCCGAGTCGACGGTGCGGCCGTCCGCGAAGACGCCCTCGAAGCAGACGAGCCCGCCCGGACGCAGCAGGCGCAACGATTCAGCGAGGTACTCCAGGCACTCCGTACGGTCGCCGTCGCAGAAGACGAGGTCGTACCCGCCGTCCGCGAGCCGGGGCAGCACGTCCAGGGCACGGCCCGGGATGAAGCGTGCCCGGTTGCCGGCGAAGCCCGCTGCCCGGAACGCCTGCCGGGCGAACTGCTGCCGGTCGGGCTCGGGGTCCACGGTCGTCAGGACGCCGTCGGGGCGCATGCCGTGCAGCAGGTAGATGCCGGACACCCCGGTTCCGGTACCGATCTCCGCCACCGCCTTGGCGTCCGCCGTGGCCGCCAGCAGACGCAGCGCGGCGCCGGTGCCTGGCGACACCGAGGGCAGCCCTGCCTCCCGGGCCCGCTCACGGGCCCAGCGCAGCGCTTCGTCCTCGGCGACAAAGGCGTCGGCGAACGCCCAGCTCGTCTGCCGGTTGGCGGTAATGACCCTCTCCTGTCCCCATAGTTGGCGCAACGGTGACTGTATCCGCTCGGGGCCGGGAACCCGCAGATGGGACTGTGCGTTGGGGGAGGCAGGGGGACCAAGACACGGGAGACGGTCCCAAATTCACGTAAAGATTCTTATCCGGAGCTAACGGGCGAGGTGGCTATGGTAGGGGCTCCACTGGACACCACCAGAGCCGATAGGGGAGGTGCGGCTGCGCCTGTGGATCGGAGAGGAGTGCTGCGGCGCTTCCTCAGGTCGGCGGGTGAGCCGAAATCCGTGACCGACACCGCTGACCGCCCCCACAGCCTTGCCGGCGTGGGAGGGACCCGAACCCGCACCGTCGACGACTCCGCACCCACCACCGCGACCTTCGCCTCGGATGCGGAATCGCAGGCGTGGGCTCCCCCTTCCTGGGAGGAGATCGTCAGCACCCACAGCGGCCGCGTCTACCGCCTCGCGTACCGTCTCACCGGCAACCAGCACGACGCCGAGGACCTCACGCAGGAGGTCTTCGTCCGCGTCTTCCGCTCCCTGTCGACGTACACCCCGGGTACGTTCGAGGGCTGGCTGCACCGCATCACCACCAACCTCTTCCTGGACATGGTCCGCCGCAAGCAGCGCATCCGGTTCGACGCGCTCGGCGACGACGCGGCGGAGCGGCTGCCCAGCCGCGAGCCGTCCCCGCAGCAGGTCTTCCACGACACCCACTTCGACGCCGACGTCCAGCAGGCGCTGGACACCCTCGCGCCGGAGTTCCGTGCCGCGGTCGTGCTCTGCGACATCGAGGGACTGTCGTACGAGGAGATCGCCGCGACCCTCGGCGTGAAGCTCGGCACCGTCCGCAGCCGCATCCACCGCGGCCGCTCCCACCTGCGCAAGGCGCTCAAGCACCGGTCGCCCGAGGCGCGGGCCGAACAGCGCACGTTCGTGGCCGTGGGCGGGGAGGGCGGAACGGCGTGAGTGGCACCAGTCCGACCCCCGCCGAGCAGCACCTGGGCGACCGGCTCGCCGCGCTGGTCGACGGCGAGCTCGGTCACGACGCCCGTGAGCGCGTCCTCGCGCACCTGGCCACCTGTGCCAAGTGCAAGGCCGAGGCCGACGCCCAGCGCCGGGTGAAGAGCGTCTTCGCCCAGGCCGCCCCTCCGCCGCCCTCCGAGGGGCTGCTCGCACGCCTCCAGGGGTTGCCCGGGGGTGCTGTCGGCGGCGATGACGACGACGGCCGGGGAAGGGGCGGAGCCTTCCGGCCCGGACCCTTCGCCGACGGCGTCTTCGAGATGAGCCCCGACGGCTTCATGCTGCCCGGTGGCCCCGGCCCCGGCTTCCGCATCCACGAGGTGGGGCGCCCTGCGGACCGTTCGCCGTGGCGCGGACGGCGGTTCGCGTTCGCCGCCGCCAGCGCGGTGTCGTTCGCGGCGATCGCCCTGGGCGGCGCACTGCCGACGGCGGCCACGCTCGACACCCGCGGCGAGGGCGGCAGCAACAACGTCACCCCGCTGCGCACCCCCGGCCAGTCGGCGAACGCCGCGGCCGAACGCCGCCGCGGGACCGGCGCCGGGAACGGCACCACCGCGCCGCTGCCCGCCGTGCGGGCCTCGCAGGGACGGCAGTCGGGAGCCCATCCCTTTCTCCCGGCGACGGCACTGAGCGGCGCCGCCGCACCGCTGACGCCGCTGCTCCACCTCGCCCCCGCCCCGGGGCTGACGCCGGCGGCCACCGCGACCGCCACCGCACCGGCCACGCCATCGCCCAGCATGCTGCCGCTGATCGCCCGGCGCTGACGGGACGACTGCGCAAGGCCGGCCGGACCTGGTTGAATCCATGCGCAGGGCGCCCGAGGGGGCGCGGACGGGTCAGCAGCGCGGTAGCGGGGAGCACATGAACGACGGGAAGCCCACCGGTTCTCAGCCCACTTGGTGGAGCCGTCCGGCCCGCCCCACCACCCGGGCGGCGGCGCCCACGGTCCCGCACCCCGCGCCGCCGCTGTCCCTGACGAAGCCCGCGCCCGCACCTGCGGCCGCACCGGCCGAACCGGAGCCCGCGGCCGCCCCCGCGGGTCCCGCGGTGTCCGTACCCGGCCCGGCCGCCCCGGCATCCGGGGCAGCGGGCCCCGCCCCGGCCGCGCCGCCGCTGCACGCGCCCGACGAGTACCGCACGCCGCCGTACGGCGAGCCCGGGCCCTGGGCGCCCGCGCCGCCCGTGCAGCGGCCGGTCGCCACCCCGCCGCACGGCACGGTGGTGCCCGCGGCACCCCCCGCGTACGGCACCCCGCAGCCATCGCATTGGATCCAGTACGACCCCTGGAGCAGCCCCGGCGGGCGGCCGCAGCCGCTGACGAGCGCCGGTGAGCCGCCCGCCCGCAAGGCCCCGCGCCGGGGAACGTGGCTGGTCGGGGCGCTGCTGTTCGCCCTGCTCACCGGTGTGCTCGGCGGCGGCGTCGGCGCGTACATCGAGCGCAACGGCGGGCTCACCACCGTCGAACTGCCGCAGGCCGGCCGCGAGGACACCGGCCGCGCCCCCGACAGCGTGGCCGGGATCGCCGCCAGCGCCCTGCCCAGCGTCGTCACGCTCCATGTGAGCGGCGGCGGCGAACAGGGCACCGGAACCGGCTTCGTCCTGGACGAGCGCGGCCACATCCTGACCAACAACCACGTCGTCGACCCCGCCGGCACCTCCGGGGACATCACGATCACCTTCAGCAGCGGGGAGACGGCCGCCGCCCGGCTCGTCGGCAAGGACAGCGGGTACGACCTCGCGGTCGTCCAGGTCACCGGCGTGTCCAACCTCAAGCCGCTGCCCCTCGGCAATTCCGACAACGTCCGCGTCGGCGATCCCGTCGTGGCCATCGGCGCGCCCTTCGACCTCCAGAACACCGTCACCTCCGGCATCATCAGCGCCAAGGAGAGGCCCATCACCGCGGGCGGCGAGAAGGGCGACGGCAGCGACATCAGCTACGTCGACGCGCTCCAGACCGACGCCCCGATCAACCCCGGCAACTCGGGCGGCCCGCTGGTCGACTCCCGGGCCCGTGTCATCGGCATCAACAGCGCCATCCGCGCCGCCGACAGCGGTTCCGGCCCCGAGGGCGGGCAGGCGGGGTCGATAGGTCTCGGTTTCGCCATCCCCATCAACCAGGGCAAGCGCGTCGCCGAGGAATTGATCAACACCGGCAAGGCCACCCACCCGGTCATCGGGGTCAGCCTCGACATGAAGTACAGCGGCGACGGCGCCCGGGTCGGCGAGAAGGCCCAGGACGGCGGCGCGTCCGTCATCGCCGGCGGCCCCGCCGACAAGGCGGGCATCCGGCCCGGCGACGTCATCACCGAGGTCGACGGCCGGCGGGTGCACAGCGGTGAGGAGCTCATCGTCAAGATCCGCGCCCACCGCCCCGGCGACCGGCTGGAGCTGACCCTGGAGCGCGGCGGCAAGGAACAGACGAAGACGCTGACCCTGGGTTCGTCCACCGGTGACTGAACCGCCGCCCGGCGGCCATCGCCCGGTACCGCCCCGTCGGCCGGGCCAGGTACCGTGGAGCGGGCCCCGAGCCCCGGGAACCGGACCCCGAGAAGGAGCGGCAAGGTGTTCAACGACATAGGCGCATTCGAGCTCGTGGCGCTCGTGGTCCTTGCCGTGCTCATTTTCGGCCCGGACAAGCTGCCGAAGGTCATCCAGGACGCGGCCCGCTTCATCCGGAAGATCCGCGCGTTCTCGGAGAACGCGAAGCATGACATCCGCAGCGAGCTCGGCCCCGAGTTCAAGGACTTCGACTTCGAGGACCTGAACCCCAAGACGTTCATCCGCAAGCAGCTCGCCGAGAACGAGGATCTCAGGGAGATCCGTACCGGCTTCGATCTCAAGAAGGAGATCAACGAGGTGGCCGGCGCGGTCAACGACCACGGCGACTCCTCCGTCCCGGCCCCCTCGGGAGCACCGGACCTGCTGAAGAAGCGGGACGTGCCGGGGCAGGGCGAGCGTCCTCCGTTCGACGCCGACGCCACCTGACCGCAGGTCTTCCCGATCCGCGCCCCGTGAGGTGGCTAAGCTCTCCCTCTGTCCACGTATCGAGGAGGCGGCCGGACAGATGGAGACGACAAGTCGGGTAGGGGCGCAGAGTGCTGCGCCCGGTGCCAGATCCCCCGAGGGGGTGCCCAAGGCCCGGCGCACGGTCGACGGTTACCTGCGCGCGCCCTTCCCCTGGTACGGACTTGACGAGGCGTTCACCGGATCGCGCTGGCTGATGCAGGTCGGCACCTCCGCCGACGGCACCGTCCAGCACGGCTCGACCGGGCACGGTGACGAGCCGGCGATACGGCCCGAGGCGATCGGAGCCCCCGCCGAACGGGAGCGCTTCGCGGTCGTCGTCACGGTCGCCGCGAGCCCCGTACGGCGCAGCGGCGACGGCACGGGCGTCCTGGACGCCACGACCGTCTCCTCCGCCGCCTGGCTGGCCGGCTCCGGGCTCCTGGCGTACACCTGGCCGCCCCAGCTGGACCACTCGCTGCGGGACGACTGGCTGGACCAGCAGACGGAGACCGCCTTCGCGCTGGCCGACGACCTGGGCGGCCCGGCCTGGACGACGCTGTCGCTGCCCGTCGACGGGGTGCCGATGCCGTTCCACTACCGGGAGTCCGAGTTCGGCTGGGTGCTGGCCGGCACCACCCGCGAGGGCGTCCACCTGGGCGCGTACGGGCGGGGCATGAGCGCCTACGGGCTGGGCTTCGCGGTCGTGCAGGACATCACGTCGTACGCGTAGGCCCGTGGAGCGCGGGCGGACGCACCGCCGAGACGTGCGGTGCGGGCGCCGTGCACGGCTGAGGGGCGGCCCTCGGGCCGCCCCTCAGCCGCAGGTGCGCTCAGAACTTGTTGCGCGGGGTGATCCCCAGCGACATGCCCGACAGGCCGCGCTGGCGGCCGCCCAGCTTGCCCGCGATGGAGCGCAGCGCGGCACCCGCCGGCGAGTCCGGGTCGCTCAGGACGACCGGCTTGCCCTCGTCGCCGCCCTCGCGCAGCCGCACGTCGATCGGGATCTGGCC
This sequence comes from Streptomyces sp. NRRL S-118, assembly GCF_000716335.1. Taxonomy (GTDB): domain Bacteria; phylum Actinomycetota; class Actinomycetes; order Streptomycetales; family Streptomycetaceae; genus Streptomyces. The sequence continues at coordinate 85,337 of NZ_KL591021.1, forward strand.
CAGTACCGGCACCGTGGCGCCCGTGGTGCGGGTCAGGCCGTCGGCGACCTTCTGGCCCCCGCCCGTGCCGAAGACGTCGACCATCTCGTCACAGTGCGGGCACGGCAGGCCCGACATGTTCTCGACGACGCCCACGATCTTCTGGTGGGTCTGCACGGCGATGGAGCCGGCGCGCTCGGCGACCTCGGCCGCCGCCTGCTGCGGTGTGGTGACGACGAGGATCTCGGCGTTGGGGACGAGCTGCGCGACGGAGATCGCGATGTCGCCGGTGCCCGGGGGCAGGTCGAGCAGCAGGACGTCCAGGTCGCCCCAGTACACGTCCGCGAGGAACTGCTGGAGCGCACGGTGCAGCATCGGGCCGCGCCAGACCACCGGCGCGTTGCCGGGGGTGAACATGCCGATGGAGATGACCTTCACGCCGTTCGCCGACGGCGGCATGATCATGTTCTCGACCTGGGTGGGGCGGCCGTCCGCGCCGAGCATGCGCGGCACGCTGTGCCCGTAGATGTCCGCGTCCACGACGCCGACCTTCAGCCCGTCGGCGGCCATCGCCGCCGCCAGGTTCACGGTCACGGAGGACTTGCCGACACCGCCCTTGCCGGACGCCACCGCGTAGACGCGGGTCAGCGAGCCGGGCTTGGCGAACGGCACCTCGCGCTCGGCGGTGGTACCGCGCAGGGCGGCCGCCAGCTCCTTGCGCTGCTCGTCGCTCATCACGTCGAGCGTCACGTCGACGCCGGTGACGCCTTCGACCCGCGACACGGCCTCGCTCACGCGCGCGATGATCGTCTCGCGCATCGGACAGCCGGAGACCGTCAGATAGACGGTGACGGCGACCGCGCCGTCCGCACCGATCTCCACCGACTTGACCATGCCGAGTTCGGTGATCGGCCGGTTGATCTCGGGGTCGTTCACCGTCGCCAGTGCTTCGCGCACCGCGTCTTCCGTAACCATACGGAGATGGTACGGCGCCGCCCCCGGCCGCCGGAAAGGCTCTCAGCGGTCGGGTTCGTCACTTCCGTGCGCCGCCGGGTCCCGCCGCTCGGCGAGCTCGCGGACCAGGTCCTCCAGCTCGGAGCGGATCCAGTCGCGCGTGGCGACCTCTCCCAGGCCCATGCGCAGCGCTGCGATCTCCCTGGTCAGGTACTCGGTGTCGGCGATCGAGCGCTCGTTCTGCTTGCGGTCCTGCTCCTGCGTGACCCGGTCCCGGTCGGCCTGCCGGTTCTGCGCGAGCAGGATCAGCGGAGCGGCGTACGACGCCTGCAGGGAGAGCATCAGCGTCAGGAAGATGAACGGGTACTCGTCGAACCGCAGCCGGTCGGGCGCGGAGACGTTCCACACCACCCACACGATGACGACCGCGGTCATCCAGACCAGGAACCGGCCGGTCCCGATGAAGCGGGCGATCCGCTCCGACAGCCGCCCGAACGCCTCGGGGTCGTACTCCGGCAGCAGCCGCGGCCGCCGGACGCGCGGCTGGTCCAGCCGGATCCGGGGCGCGGGCCGCTCACCCTGCCGGTCGAGCGCCATGCGCGGCCTCCCCGCCCGGCTCGTGCTCGAACTCGGTCTCGCGCCAGTCCTCGGGCAGCAGGTGGTCCAGGACGTCGTCGACGGTGACCGCGCCGAGCAGGGACCCGCTGTCGTCCACGACCGGGGCGGCCACCAGGTTGTAGGCGGCGAGGTAGCTCGTCACCGCGGGCAGCGGGGTGTCCGGGGTGAGCGGCGCCAGGTCGGTGTCCGCGATCGCCGACACGAGGGTGAAGGGCGGATCCCTCAGCAGCCGCTGGAAGTGCACGGTGCCGAGGAACTTCCCGGTCGGCGTCTCGTCCGGCGGCCGGCACACGTACACCTGCGCCGCGAGCGCGGGGGACAGGTCCTGCCGGCGCACGCGCGCGAGCGCGTCGGCGACGGTCGCGTCGGGGCGCAGCACGATCGGCTCCGTGGTCATCAGCCCGCCCGCCGTGCGCTCCTCGTACGCCATCAGCCGGCGCACGTCGGCGGCGTCGTCGGGCCGCATCAGCGTCAGCAGCCGCTCCTTGTCCTCCTCGGGCAGCTCGGACAGCAGGTCGGCGGCGTCGTCCGGGTCCATGGCCTCCAGGACGTCCGCGGCGCGCTCCTCCTTGAGCTTGCCGAGGATCTCGACCTGGTCGTCCTCGGGCAGCTCCTCCAGCACGTCGGCGAGCCGGTCGTCGTCGAGGGCGGCGGCGACCTCGGAGCGGCGCTTGGGGGAGAGGTGGTGCAGCACGTTGGCGAGGTCGGCCGCGCGCATCCGCTCGAAGGTGGCGACCAGGCTCTCCGCGCCCTGCCCGTGCTCCTCCAGCGAGAAGCCGGTGACGGCGGACCACTCGACGGTCAGCGTCTCGCCCTTGCGGCGCAGCGCCCCGCCGCCGCCCCGCCGGACGAAGACCTTGTCGATCTCCCAGTCGCGGCGGGCCGGGAGCTGCTGGACGGAGACGTCGAGGACGGTCACCTCCGAGCCGTCCTCGACCAGCCGGACCCGGCGGTCGAGCAGCTCGCCGAGGACCAGGCGCTCGGTGGGGCGCTGCTCGAAGCGGCGCACGTTCAGCACCCCGGTCGTGATGACCTGGCCGGACTCGATGCCGGTCACCCGGGTCATGGGCAGGAAGATCCGGCGCCGGCCGATCACCTCGACCACCAGGCCCAGCAGGCGGGGCGGCCGGCGCCCCACGCGCAGCATCGCGACGAGGTCGCGGACGCGGCCGACCTGGTCGCCGTTGGGGTCGAAGACGGGTACGCCGGCGAGGTGCGAGACGAAGACGCGGGGTGCGCCTGCCACCATGCCGCACACCTCCTCGTCTGCCGGAAAGCACAGGTTTCGTGCCGATTCAGGCTAGCCCGTCCTGGTGCGGGTCGCCCAGGCAGGGCGTCCGTCCGGCTCTCTGGCGAACGGCGCAGACGGCACAGGTACGCTGCGGTCTCACGATCCCCCACAGGCAGATGAGAGGCAGTGCGCAGGTGACCGCTCTCCCCCCGGCTTCGCGTGCCCGCCGGGCAGTCCGGGCATCCCTTCCCGTCGCGCTCTGCGCCGGGCTGGCCGCGGTGCTCACCGCGTGCGGTGAGGATCCGGACGAAGGGACCAACGGGGTGGGCAAGCTGTCCGCCTCCGAGATCGAGGCCAAGGCGCAGGGCGCCGCGGACACCGCGAAGGCGGTACGGCTGTCCGGGACGCTGGTCAGCAAGGGCGGCACGTACAAGCTGAACATGCGGCTGAACGAGACCGGGGCGATCGGTTCGGTCGTCACCAGGACCAGCACCTTCGAGCTGCTGCGGGTCGGCGACGCCCTCTACCTGAAGGCCGACGCGGCCTTCTGGTCCCACGCGGAGAGCACCGGGGGCGACGAGTCCGCCGAGTCGGACACGACGGCGGCCGACAAGCTCAACGACAAGTACGTGGTCGTCCCGCAGGACGACCCCTCCTACAAGCAGCTGCGCGGCTTCACGGAGAAGAACGTGCTGCTGGACGGCTTGCTGGAGCTCCACGGCGAGGTGGTCAAGGGCGACCGCGACAAGATCGGCGGCATCCGCACGATCAAGGTGGCGGGCGGCGCGCAGGGCGAGGGCGGCACGCTGGACGTCTCCCTGGAGGGCACCCCGTACCCCGTGCAGTTCGCCCGCGGCGGGGGTGCGGGCGTGGTGGTCCTGTCCGACTGGAACCAGGACTTCGCCCTGAGGGCGCCCGCGAAGGAGGAGACGGTCGACTACGGCCGCCAGCTCCCCCGCACCAGCGACTGACCGGACGCGCCGGAGCGCGCGGTCAGCGCTTGCGGCGCTTGAGGAGCAGGCGGGGGAGTGCCGCCGGGACGGGCCGGCGCGTGGTGACCGGGGTGGGCAGCGGGACCGCCGCCAGGGAGCCGTCGGGGTGGACCGTCGTCGCGTCCCGCGGGTCAAGCCGCAGCAGGCGGCACTCGCGTGCCCACCGCTCGGTCATCGTCTCGGCGTCCGGGGCGTTCAGCCGCTTGCCCTTCAGCTCGGCGGCCGCCGCCTGCCACGCCTCCGAGCCGGGCGCCAGCTCGCTCACCGCGGCGGTCCACGAGACGATCCGGCCGCCCTTGTCCTTGCTGCGCACGGTCACCTCGGCGGTGGCGCCGTCCACGAGCCCCGGCAGCGGCTGCTCGCCGGGGCCGTCGCCCAGGAGGTGCGCCGCGCCGTCGTGCCACACGTGCCACACGGGACGGGCCGGGCCCTCGCCCCGTACCCAGATGAGGCCGGACTTCTTGGTGGCCTCCTCGACGAGGGCCTGGTCGAGCAGCGTTTCCGGAGTCATACCGGCAGCTTAGCCACTCGCGCTACAGCCACCCGTTGCGCTTCAGGGTGCGGTGGATCGCGAAGCAGATGACCGAGATCCCGACCAGCACCAGCGGGTAGCCGTACTTCCAGCGCAGCTCCGGCATGTAGTCGAAGTTCATGCCGTACACGCCGCACACCGCCGTCGGTACGGCGATGATCGCCGCCCACGAGGTGATCTTGCGCATGTCCTCGTTCTGCGCGACCGTCGCCTGCGCCAGGTTCGCCTGGAGGATCGAGTTCAGCAGTTCGTCGAACCCGACGACCTGCTCCTGCACCCGCGCCAGGTGGTCGGCGACGTCCCGGAAGTACTTCTGGATGTCCGGGTCCACCAGCCGCATCGGCCGCTCGCTCAGCAGCTGCATCGGGCGCAGCAGCGGCGAGACCGCCCGCTTGAACTCCAGCACCTCGCGCTTGAGCTGGTAGATCCGCCCGGTGTCGGTGCCCCGCGTGGAGCCCTTCGTCGGCGGCGAGAAGACGTCGATCTCGATCTGGTCGATGTCGATCTCCACGGCGTCGGCCACCGCGATGTAGCCGTCCACCACGTGGTCGGCGATGGCGTGCAGCACGGCCGACGGCCCCTTCTCCAGGAGCTCCGGCTCGCCCTCCATGCGGTGCCGCAGGTTGCGCAGGGACCCCTGGCCGCCGTGCCGGACGGTGATCACGAAGTCCCGTCCGGTGAAGCACATCACCTCACCGGTCTCGACGACCTCGCTGGTCGCGGTGAGCTCGGCGTGGTCCACGTAGTGGATCGTCTTGAAGACGGTGAACAGGGTGTCGTCGTACCGCTCCAGCTTCGGCCGCTGGTGGGCGTGGACGGCGTCCTCCACGGCGAGCGGGTGCAGCCCGAACTCGGCGGCGATGCCCGCGAATTCGGCCTCCGTCGGCTCGTGCAGCCCGATCCACGCGAAGCCACCGCCCTCGCGGACCTGCTGCATGGCCTCACGCGGCGTCAGGCACGCCTCGTCCTTCAGGCGGCGGCCGTCGCGGTAGACGGCGCAGTCGACGACGGCGCTCGACGCCGAGGGGTCGCGGGTCGCGTCGTAGGAGTTGTACGCGTTGTACGGGGCGCCGGTGCGCTTGCGCAGGGAGGGGCGTACTGCTGCGCGCAGGTCACGGATCATCGACATGGCTGGCTCCTTCACGGAGAGGCCGTCGGCGAGGCGCGGAGATGCCGGCGCAGCCCGGAATGGGGACGTAACGGGCACACTCCCAGGCGGAGCTCCGGGGGAGCGCACGTCCGCAAAGCGGGCGGCACCGCGGATGGCTCGCGGTGACGGCGTTCGCTACAGACAGGCAAAAACGGGTGCTCTTCCGTCGTGTGCGTCGCCATGTGCGCGAGCGGCGGGCGTGCCTCAGCTCACAGAGAAAGGCCGCGGACGGGAGAACGGTTGGTACTGCACGATCGACTTCGATCCACCGCAGCCCCACCTCCTCCGGCCGGTCCCCCGTGGGGGATGACGTGTCGTCGGGACTGGAACGTGTCCCCCAGCTGCTGCTGGGACGCGCCCTCAGGCACGCATTCCCGACCAGCGGCCAAGACTATCAGCCGACTGAGGGTCAATCCCTTTCTTTGCCCATTCCATACGCGCTTTATGCTCGCTGGATGGAAGAAGTTCTTGCACTGGTCGAGGCCCGGCTGCGCACGGCCCTGGGCGAGCCGGACGCGCGTGCCGCGGTGACCTTCCTCGGCACGGATCGCATCGAAGTGCTCCGCTTCACCGAGGCCGATGTGGTGCGGTACGCCACGCTCGGCATGTCGGCCCAGCCGATGGCCGACCCCACGGCGGCGCTCGCCGACCCGGTCAAGGGTCCGCGCGCGGAGCTCGTCCTGACGGTGCGGGCGGGTCTCGCCGACACCGACAAGGTGCTGCGCCCGCTCGCCGTCCTCGCCGCCTCGCCGCAGGTGGAGGGCGTGGTGGTGGCGCCGGGCGCGTCCCTGGACCTGGGGGAACCGCTGTGGCCGGGCGCGCCGTTCAGCTCCGTGCTCGTCGCGGAGTCCGGGGGGCTCGTCGAGGACCTGGAGCTGGACGCGCCGAGGGATCCGGTGCGGTTCCTGCCGCTGCTGCCGATGACGCCCAACGAGGCCGCGTGGAAGCGGGTTCACGGCGCGCAGGCGCTCCAGGAGCGGTGGCTGAACGCCGGCACGGACCTGCGCGATCCGCTGCGCAGGTCCGTAACCCTCGACTGAGGAACGCCGCTTGGTGCCGGCTTCCCCCGCGGTCCGGTCAGCCGGCCGCGGGCGCCGGCTGCGGCAGCAGCTGCTCCTGCGCCTCCCGGGTGAGCGAGCGCCGCCGGACGAGGACGATGGCCGCGCCGGTGAGGGCCGCGAGACCCGCCACCGCGAACGGCATGCGCACGTCGCTCCACTCCTCGATCCTCGGCGCGAGCCAGGGCGCCGCGGCGGCCGCGAACCAGCGCACGAATTTGTAGCCGGCGCCGGCGACCGGGCGCGGCGCGTCCGACACGTCGAGGGCCAGCTCGGTGAAGACGGTGTTGTTCATGCCGATGAAGGCGCCGGACAGGATCGTGCAGACGATCGCCGTGGTGCGGTCCCCGTACCCGAGGACGACGACGTCGGCGGCGAGCAGCACCAGGGAGGTCCCGAGCACCTTCAGCGACCCGAACCGCTCCTGCAGCCGCGGTGCGACCGGCACGGAGAACAGGGCGAGCAGCACGCCCCAGGCGAAGAAGACCGCCCCGGACCGGTACGGCGTCATGTCGAGCACGAACGGCGTGAAGGCCAGGACCGTGAAGAAGGCGTAGTTGTAGAAGAACGCGGAGGCGGCGGCCGAGGCCAGCCCGCCGTGGCCGAGCGCCTTCAGCGGATCGAGCAGCGACGTCCGGCGGGCGGGCCGGGGCTGCTCCTCCAGGAACGCGGCGATGCAGAGGAAACCGACGGCCATCAGCGCGGCCGTGCCGAAGAAGGGGTAGCGCCAGCCGGCGTCCCCGAGCGCGGCTCCCAGCAGCGGTCCGCAGGCCATGCCGAGGCCGAGCGCCGACTCGTACAACAGGATCGCCGCCGCGCTCCCGCCGGCCGCCGCACCGACGATCACGGCCAGCGAGGTGGAGACGAACAGGGCGTTGCCGAGCCCCCAGCCGGCCCGGAAGCCGACCAGTTCGCCGACCGAGCCGGACGTCCCGGACAGCGCGGCGAAGACGATCACGAGCGTGAGTCCGGCCAGGAGCGTGCGGCGGCCGCCGATGCGGCTGGAGACGAATCCCGTGAGCGGCATCGCGACGGCGGTGATCAGGAAGTACGAGGTGAACAGCAGCGAGACCTGGCTCGGCGTGGCATCGAGGCCCTGTGCGATCGACGGCAGGATCGGGTCGACGAGTCCGATGCCCATGAAGGCGACGACGGACGCGCCGGCGGTGGCCCAGACGGCCCCGGGCTGGCGCAGGATGCCGTGCGCCCCTTCGTCGAAGGGGTCCTCCGACCGCATGGATGGTGTCCCCTCACTCCGCCGGATGGGTGCCATGTACACACAATAATTTAGACAAACTAATGGATGCAAATCACATCTACTTCGGGGCGGATGGCGGCACACCGGAAGGGTGATCGTCCTTGACGCGGCGCCGGAGGGGTAGGACCGTTGAACGCTATGAGGGGCGAACCCAGTTGCCCGAGGTGTGGAGGCCGGGTCCGGGCGCCCGGTCTCTTCTCCGACTCCTGGCAGTGCGCCGTGCACGGTCCCGTGCAGCCGCTGCAGCCCGTGCTCCCGCCCAGTGTGGAGGCGCTCGGCGTGGTCACGCGCCGCGCCCAGGTCCCCGTCTGGATGCCGTGGCCGCTCCCGCTCGACTGGCTCTTCACCGGTGTCACGTACGCGGGCGACGACCGCAGCGGCGGCCGTGCCACCGTCGTCGCCTGCTCCGGACCGGCCCCGCTCGGCGGCACCGGCGAGCTGCTGCTCGTCGCCGAGGAGCTCGGCGTCGGCCTCGGGGCGCGGTACGCCGGCATCGACGGGCCCGACCCGGGGCCGCACATCTGCGGCGACAAGCCCCCGCAGGCCAAGGTTCTCGCGGCCGGCCGCCCCACCCCCCTCTGGCACGTCACCGACGCGCCCGACGACCGCGCCGTCTTCGCGGGGGAGGCGCGCGGGCTGTGGCTGTGGGCGATCGTCTGGCCGGAGCGGTCCGGAATGCTGCTGTACGACGAGCTCGTCCTGACGGACGTCCGCGAGGCGGGCGCCGAGGTCGAGCTCCTGCCCTGCGGCGCGCTCACGCCCCGCCTCCTGACCTGAGGCGGGGGAGCGTCCGGGCCGCGCGGCCCCGGCGTGCCGGCGCGCGGCCGGGGGCCGGGGAGCCCCGTGCCGGGCCGCCCCGGCGCGGCGGGCCGGTGGCCGGCAGGCGGTTATCCTGGAGCGTCCCCTGTCCGCACCCGAGCCCCGGAGTCACGCGTCGTGCGCATCGACCTGCACACCCACTCCACGGCTTCGGACGGTACGGACACCCCGGCCGAGCTCATGCGCTCCGCCGCCGCGGCCGGCCTGGACGTCGTCGCGCTGACGGACCACGACACCACCCGCGGCCACGCCGAAGCGGCCGCCGCGCTCGCGGGCCTCGACCGGGAACTCACCCTCGTCACCGGCGCCGAGCTCTCCTGCCGTGTCGACGGCATCGGCGTCCACATGCTCGCGTACCTCTTCGACCCGGACGAGCCCGAACTGGCCCGCGAGCGGGAGCTCGTGCGCGACGACCGGGTGCCGCGCGCCCGGGCGATGGTGGGCAAGCTCCGGGAGCTGGGCGTGCCCGTCACCTGGGAGCGCGTCGCGGCCATCGCCGGGGACGGCTCCGTCGGGCGCCCGCACATAGCCGAGGCGCTCGTCGAGCTCGGCGTGGTGGCGAGCGTGTCCGACGCCTTCACGCCCGAGTGGCTCGCCGACGGCGGCCGGGCGTACGTCGAGAAGCACGAACTGGACCCGTACACCGCGATCCGTCTCGTCAAGGCGGCCGGCGGTGTCACCGTCTTCGCGCACCCGCTCGCCGTCAAGCGCGGGCGCACCGTGCCCGAGGACGTCCTGGCCGGCCTCGCCGCGCACGGCCTCGACGGCATCGAGGTCGACCACATGGACCACGACGAGTCCGCACGCGCACGGCTGCGCGGCCTCGCCGCCGACCTCGGTCTGCTGACCACCGGATCCAGCGACTACCACGGCAGCCGCAAGACCTGCCGGCTCGGCGAGTACACGACCGACCCGGAGATCTACGGAGAGATCACGCGCCGCGCCACCGGCGCGTTCCCGGTGCCGGGCACGGGCGGACGCCCGTAACGCAGGCAGCGCCGCCGCGGTGCCGTCCGCGGCTCCCCGCGGTCCGCCCTGCGCTCTCTCCTCCCTCCCCCTTTTCTGTACGACCCTCTTCCCGCAAGGCCCACACTGTGTTCGACGTTGCCGTCTTCGGCTCCCTCTTCCTCACCCTTTTTGTCATCATGGATCCCCCCGGGATCACGCCGATCTTCCTCGCCCTGACCTCCGGCCGCCCCGCCAAGACGCAGCGCCGGATGGCCTGGCAGGCGGTCGCCGTCGCCTTCGGTGTGATCACCGTCTTCGGCATCCTGGGCCAGCAGATCCTGGACTACCTGCACGTCTCCGTTCCCGCCCTGATGATCGCGGGTGGTCTGCTCCTGCTGCTCATCGCGCTCGACCTGCTCACCGGCAAGACGGACGAGCCCCAGCAGACCAAGGACGTCAACGTCGCCCTCGTACCGCTCGGCATGCCGCTGCTCGCCGGGCCGGGCGCGATCGTGTCCGTCATCCTGGCGGTGCAGCACGCGGACAGCGCCGGGGAGCAGGTGTCGGTGTGGTGCGCGATCGTCGCCATGCACGTGGTGCTGTGGCTGACCATGCGCTACTCGCTGGTCATCATCCGCGTGATCAAGGACGGCGGGGTGGTGCTGGTGACGCGGCTCGCCGGGATGATGCTGTCGGCGATCGCCGTGCAGCAGATCATCAACGGCGTCACGCAGACGATCCAGGCCGCCTGACCCGCCTCGTGCCCACGTCGTCGCGGTGGTCCCGCGCACGGCCGCGCCCCCGCACGGACGTGTTTCCGTGCGGGGGCGCGGTCGGTGTGCGGGTCACGCCCAGGCGCTCACGACGCCGTCGTGCCGGCCGGGCGGATGTAGATGCGCTGCCCGATCGCGGCAGCCTGCTGAACCATCCGGGTGACGGAGGCGGCATCCACGACGGTGCTGTCCACGGCGTTGCCGTCGACATCGTCGAGTCGCATGATCTCAAAGCGCACGGGCTTCTCCCTTCGTCGTCCTGCATACGGGTACAACGATCTGCGGACCTTAAACATTCCCTACGCTAAGGAAAATTTTCGAGTGCCTAAATACTGGCGGGCCGAGCCCCGCCGTCGGACAATGAAGCCGGTATGAACGCCCCCATGAACGCCGGTGTGAACGACCCGGAGACGCTGAGCGAACTCGGCACCCGCCTGGAGCGCACCAATGAGCTCCTGCAGCGCATGCTGGCCGAGGTGGCGAAGACTCCCTCGACCCATGCCATCTTCGTCGACGCCGGTTACGTCTATGCTGCGGCCGGGTTGCTGGTGGCGGGCACCGAGGACCGGCGCGCCTTCGACCTCGACGCGGAGGGCCTGATCGAGGCCTTCATCGACAAGGCCCGCACGATCTTCGCCGACAGCCGGCTGCTGCGGGTGTACTGGTACGACGGCGCACGCCGCCGCCTCCACACCCCCGAACAGCAGGTCATCGCCGAACTGCCCGACGTCAAGGTCCGGCTCGGCAACCTCAACGCCAACAACCAGCAGAAGGGCGTCGACTCCCTCATCCGCTCCGACCTGGAGTCACTCGCCCGGCACCGGGCGATCAGCGACGCGGCGCTGGTCGGCGGCGACGAGGACCTTGTCTCGGCGGTGGAGGCGGCGCAGGGGTACGGGGCGCGCGTCCACCTGTGGGGCATCGAGGCGGCGGACGGCCGCAACCAGGCGGAGCCGCTGCTCTGGGAGGTCGACAGCCGGCGCGTCTTCGACCTCGACTTCTGCCGGCCGTACGTCACCCGGCGACCGGTGACGACGTACGAGAACGAGGGCGAGCCGCCGCCCTCGCGCGACGAGGTGCGCCTCCTCGGCGCACGGATCGCGGCGACGTGGCTGGCGGAGCGGGGGCCGGAGGCGATGGCCGAGCTGCTGCCCGGCCACCCCTACCTCCCCGGCCCGGTGGACCAGGACCTGCTGATGGAGGCGGAGCGCCGGCTGAGCCGGTCCCTGCGCGGGCACGCCGTGCTGCGGCGTGCCCTGCGGGACGGGTTCTGGCAGCAGCTTCAGTCGCGCTCCTGAGCCGGCGCGGGCCGTGTCCGCCCCCGCTCGTCCCAGAACGCGGCGACGGCCTGCGCCGTCTCCAGCGGCCGGTCGGTGTTCGGGGAGTGCTCCGCCCCGCCGATGACGGTGCGGTGCGCGCCGAGCCGTCCGGCCATGGCGTCCAGCAGCGGAACGGGCCAGGTGTCGTCGCGCTCGCCGGACACCACGTGCAGGGGAAGCCGCGGGCGCACGGCGGCGAGTTCCCCGACCCGGTCCGGTTCCACGGTCAGCTGACGGCCGGTCGCCACGAGCTGGGCGGGGTGGTGGCGCAGCCAGCGCTGCCGCAGGTCCTCGCGGTTGCTCCGCGGGTCGTCGGCCTCCTCCGGGGGATCGAGCGCCCGCATGGCGTCCCACACCTGCGCCATGTCCATCACCCGCAGGGCGTCGCTCAGCAGCTTGATCTTCTGCTGCTGGGCGGGGACGACCTCGGCGGGACCCGACGACATGAGGGTGAGCGAGGCGAAGGGCGCGGCGTCGAGGAGGACGGCGGCGCGCGCGATCTGCCCGCCGAGGGAGTGCCCGAGCAGGTGCACGGGCCTCCCGCCGTCCGCGACGGCCTCCGCCTGAGCGAGCACGTCCCGCGCCAACTCGCCCTGCGCGTACGTCTCTTCGTCCTCGGAGCCGTCGGTCTCGTACTGTCCCCGGCCGTCGACGGCGACGGTCCGGTACCCGGCGTCGGCGAGCGGCTGGAGCATCGCGATGAAGTCCTCCTTGCTGCCGGTGTAGCCCGGCAGCAGCAGGGCGGTGCCCTTCACCGCCGCGCCCTCACCGGGGCGGGCGTCGAGAACGGCGAACGCGCCACGTGCGGTGCCGAGACGGTACGCACGGGCGCAGGGCGGAGGAGTGAAGGTGGGCGGCCGGCTCATGCCCCGAGGCTACCGGTGCCACCACGGCCCCTCACCGGGACGCCCCCTCCTGCCCGTTCCGCCGGGCGGCGGCCGTGAGCGTGGCCGGCAGCGGCCGGGAACGACGGCGGCCCCCGCTCCTCCGGGGAGGAACGGGGGCCGCCGTGGCCGGGCGTCAGCTCTCGGGCTGGGCCGCCGTGGCCTTCGTCGTGCGGCGGCGGCGCGGCTTCGGCTCCGCCTCGGCGGCCTCGGGGGCCGGCTCGGCGGTCTTCCGTGCACGGCGGCGCGGCGCGGGCGCCTCCGCCTCGGGTACCACGGCCGCTTCGGCGGCGGGGGCCGCCTTCTTGCGGGTACGGCGCGGCTTGGTCTCCGCCGCCTCGGGCACCTCGGTGACCTCGGCGCCCGGGGCCGCTTCGGCGGGGGCCGCCTTCTTGCGGGTACGGCGCGGCTTGGTCTCCGCCGCCTCGGGCACCTCGGTGACCTCGGCGCCCGGGGCCGCTTCGGCGGGGGCCGCCTTCTTGCGGGTACGGCGCGGCTTGGTCTCCGCCGCCTCGGGCACCTCGGTGACCTCGGCGCCCGGGGCCGCTTCGGCGGGGGCCGCCTTCTTGCGGGTACGGCGCGGCTTGGTCTCCGCCGCCTCGGGCACCTCGGTGACCTCGGCGACGGGGGCTGCTTCGGCGGGGGCCGCGGTGGCCTTCTTGCGCGTGCGGCGCGGCTTGGTCTCCGTCGCCTCGGGCACCTCGGTGACCTCGGCGACCGGAGCGGCGGCCTCGGCGACCGGAGCCGGGTCGGCCTTCTTGCGGGTACGGCGGCGCGGCTTGGACGCCTCCTCCGCGACGGGCTCCGCGACGGGCTCCACGACGGCGGTCTCGGCGGCGACCGGCTCCACGGCGACCGGCTCGGCCGTCACCGGCGTGGCCGTGGCCGGCGCGGCGCCCGAGCGGGTGCGGCGACGGCGGCGCAGGGTGCGGGGTGCCGCCTCCGCCTCCGGGGCCTCCTCGACGGCGGGCGTCGCGGCGGCCGGCGCCTCGGCGACCGACGGGTCCAGCGGGGCGCCGCCCCGCGTGCGGCGGCGCTGGCGCGGGGTGCGCGTCCGCGCCGGGCGCTCCTCCTCGGTGCGCTCGGTGCGCTCGGTGCGCTCCGTACGGGACGGGCGCGAGGGGCGCGACGAACGGCCGCGGCCGCCCGTCTCGCCGAGGTCCTCGACCTCTTCCGCGTCCAGACCCGCACGCGTCCGCTCGGCGCGCGGCAGGACGCCCTTCGTGCCCTCCGGGATGTCCAGCTCCGCGTAGAGGTGCGGGGACGTCGAGTACGTCTCGACCGGGTCGTTGAAGTCCAGGCCCAGCGCCTTGTTGATCAGCTGCCAGCGCGGGATGTCGTCCCAGTCGACCAGCGTGACGGCGATGCCCTTCTTGCCCGCGCGGCCGGTACGGCCCACGCGGTGGAGGAACGTCTTCTCGTCCTCGGGCGACTGGTAGTTGATCACGTGCGTGACGCCCTCGACGTCGATGCCGCGGGCGGCGACGTCGGTGCAGACGAGGACGTCCACCTTGCCGTTGCGGAAGGCGCGCAGCGCCTGCTCGCGTGCGCCCTGGCCGAGGTCGCCGTGGACCGCGCCGGAGGCGAAGCCGCGCCGCTCCAGCTGCTCGGCGATGTCGGCGGCCGTCCGCTTCGTGCGGCAGAAGATCATCGCGAGCCCGCGGCCGTTGGCCTGGAGGATGCGCGAGACCATCTCGGGCTTGTCCATGGAGTGCGCGCGGTACACGTACTGCGCGATGTTCGCGACGGTCGCGCCCTCGTCGTCCGGCGCGGTGGCGCGGATGTGCGTGGGCTGCGACATGTAGCGGCGGGCCAGACCGATGACCGCGCCGGGCATGGTCGCGGAGAACAGCATCGTCTGGCGCTTCGCCGGAAGCATGTTGATGATCTTCTCGACGTCGGGCAGGAAGCCCAGGTCGAGCATCTCGTCGGCCTCGTCCAGGACGAGGGCCTTGACCTTGGACAGGTCCAGCTTGCGCTGACCCGCGAGGTCGAGGAGGCGGCCCGGGGTGCCGACGATCACGTCGACGCCCTTCTTCAGCGCCTCGACCTGGGGCTCGTACGCACGGCCGCCGTAGATCGCGAGGACGCGGACGTTACGGACCTTGCCGGCGGTGAGCAGGTCGTTGGTGACCTGGGTGCACAGCTCGCGGGTGGGGACGACCACGAGCGCCTGCGGGGCGTCGGTCAGCTGCTCGGGCGCGGCCCGGCCCGCCTCGACGTCCGCGGGGACGGTGACGCGCTCCAGCAGCGGCAGGCCGAAACCGAGGGTCTTGCCGGTGCCGGTCTTGGCCTGGCCGATGACGTCGGTGCCGGAGAGCGCGACCGGGAGGGTCATCTCCTGGATGGGGAACGGGGACGTGATGCCGACGGCTTCGAGGGCCTCGGCGGTCTCGGGAAGGATCCCGAGCTCTCGGAAAGTCGTAGTCAGGGTGCTGCCTCTTCTGTGAGACGCGGCATGAGGCGAACGCTGGGGGTCTTACCGTGCCGGTTACGGCCGGCCGTGGGCCGTCAAGGCCGCAGCCGGGTGGCGCGGGACCACTGCCGTCGCTCGAGCGTCATACCGCTGAGGGCCCCTCATGTGTCGCGCGTGCGCACGGAGGGCTGTCGGGTCGGAGCCGATCGGGCCACCGACCGGGCATCCTCATTCATGAGATGGCCCACCGAGTATGTGTACGAACATCACTGAATACTCAGCAGGCGCAATACCACTGTACCCCGGATTCGCGCAGGCGTGTTGGGCCAATTCATAACGAGGGGCAGGTCACACTTCCCGGCGCTCCGCCGGCCGGGGGACGGGCTCGTCCTTCCGGCGCGGGGTGAGCGGGCTATTGTGCGCTTCATGGAGACGCCTGACAACGCCACTGCCGCCGAAGAACCGACCGGGATCGCCGCCCTGGACTGGGCCGGCGCCTCCGCCGAGCCCCAGTACCGCGCGGCGGTCGTGGACCTGCTCGGTGCGCTCGCCTACGGAGAGCTGGCGGCCTTCGAGCGGCTCGCCGAGGACGCGAAGCTCGCTCCTACGCTCGCGGACAAGGCGGAGCTGGCGAAGATGGCGTCCGCCGAGTTCCACCACTTCGAGCGGCTCCGGGACCGCCTGCGGGCGATCGACGTGGACCCGACCGCCGCGATGGAGCCGTTCGCGAAGGCGCTGGACGACTTCCACCGCCAGACGGCGCCGTCCGACTGGCTGGAGGGCCTGGTCAAGGCGTACGTCGGCGACTCGATCGCCAGCGACTTCTACCGCGAGGTGGCCGCCCGGCTGGACTCGGACACGCGCGCCCTGGTGCTGGCGGTGCTGGACGACACCGGACACGGCAACTTCGCGGTCGAGAAGGTGCGCGCCGCGATCGAGGCGGACCCGCGGGTGGGCGGCCGGCTCGCGCTGTGGGCGCGCCGTCTGATGGGCGAGGCGCTGTCGCAGGCCCAGCGGGTGGTCGCGGAGCGCGACGCGCTGTCGACGATGCTGGTGGGCGGGGTCGCGGACGGCTTCGACCTGGCGGCGGTCGGCGAGATGTTCTCCCGCATCACCAAGGCGCACACCAAGCGCATGGCCGCGCTCGGCCTGGCCTCCTGACGGACGGCGTGACGGGGCGCGCCGCTACGCCGCGGCCGAGCGGCGCAGCCGCCGCCCCGGGCGCAGCAGCAGCGACAGCAGTACCGCGTCCACCGCGAGAGCGCCCACGAGGGTGCCCAGCGCGTGACCCGGGCCGAGGGCCCCGTGGGTGATCAGGGCGCCGAACAGGGCGCCGAGGGTGCCGGTGATCAGGACCGTGCGGCGTGGTGGAAGCCGGTCGGCCAGCCGCTGGAGGGCAGCCCAGGAAAGAGCGAGTCCGAGCAGGACGGAGCCGAGAGCTTCCAGGAGCACAGCTGATCACCTCGCGAAAGGGCGGGGCGGGCAAAACGGTCGTAGCCCGTACTACCCGATCAGCGTGCAAAACAACCCTGGCAGGCCCGCCGGGCGCACCCGGGCCCGGCTGCGCACATGACGAAGGCCCGGCGGGACGCACCCGCCGGGCCTTCCTCCTGCGCTCAGAGCGCGCCGAAACCCACCCGGCGCGTCGCGGGCTCGCCGATCTCCACGTAGGCGATCCGGTCCGCCGGCACCAGGACCTTGCGGCCCTTGTCGTCCGTCAGGCTCAGCAGCTGTGCCTTGCCCGCCAGCGCGGCGGCCACCGCGGCCTCGACGTCCTCGGCGGACTGCCCGCTCTCCAGAACGATCTCCCGGGGCGCGTGCTGCACGCCGATCTTGACCTCCACGGCTATGTCCCTCCGAACGGTCAGCGATGCGCGGTGAGCCGCGCCGTACCCAGCACACATTAGCCCGGCGAGGGGACGCCACAGGCCCCGGCGGTACACGCCAACAGCGAACACCCGGGCCCACTGCGCACTGCGGCACCGCGGGCGCGCCGGTACGGCAGGGACACGGACCGCACCCGGGATCGGGCCCCCGGACGGCATCAGGGGGAGGCCCCCCGGGACGGCGCCCGGAATCACGACGCCGGAATCACGACGCCGGAATCACGACGCCGGAATCACGACGCCGGAATCACGACGCCGGGATCACGACCTCCGCCCGGTGTCCGGGGACTACGACGCCGGGGACTCCGGCCCCTGGGGCTCCGCGCCGTGGAGCGGGAACCCGGCGATGCCCCGCCACGCCAGCGACGTCAGCAGCTGCACCGCCTTGTCGCGCGGGATCGGCGACTCGCTCGACAGCCAGTACCGCGCGACCACCTGCGAGACGCCGCCCAGGCCGACCGCCAGGAGCATCGACTCGTCCTTGGACAGCCCGGTGTCCTCGGCGATCACGTCCGAGATCGCCTCGGCGCACTGCAGGCTGACCCGCTCGACGCGCTCGCGCACCGCCGGCTCGTTCGTCAGGTCCGACTCGAAGACGAGCCGGAAGGCGCCGCCCTCGTCCTCGACGTACGCGAAGTACGCGTCCATCGTGGCGGCGACCCGCTGCTTGTTCTCGCTCGTCGAGGCCAGGGCCGTACGGACCGCCTGCAGCAGCGACTCGCAGTGCTGGTCCAGCAGCGCCAGGTACAGCTCCAGCTTCCCGGGGAAGTGCTGGTAGAGCACGGGCTTGCTGACGCCCGCGCGCTCGGCGATGTCGTCCATCGCGGCCGCGTGGTACCCCTGGGCGACGAAGACCTCCTGGGCGGCGCCCAGGAGCTGGTTGCGTCGGGCTCGGCGCGGCAGGCGCGTGCCCCTAGGGCGCGCCGCCTCTGTCTGCTCGATGGCTGTCACGCCGCCTCCCAAAATCGATCCATGTGGCGCTGTGCGCCGCGCCCGCCATCGTACTTTTGGGTAACCCGGCTGTGCGCGTCGCGAGCGCAGAATTTCACGTACCGGACGCCCGTGGTAGCTCCGCAGTAGCTGGATATTCAACATTTAGGCACGTCAAAGCGACAAAACGACAAAGCGGCACACCGTCGTCCCGGAGGACCGGCGGTCCGGTTCCGAGGCGGTCCGCCCCGCAGGGCGTCAGCGGTAGTCGTCCTCGTCCAGGTCCACCACGCGGGTCTGCTCCGCCGCGTCGGCGGGGTTCGCTGCGGCCGGGTCGATACGGGTCAGCGGGTCGTCCTCCCGTGGCCGCAGTTCGGTGTGCTGCTCCGCGGCGTCGGCCTCCGGGGTCTCCTCGCCGACCGCGCCGGCCGGTGCGGTCTCGTCGGCGGACTCGTCGAAGGTCTCGAAGTCGGTCGGGTCGACGGTCATGGGCTCCCTTTCACATGGACGGGCGGGGGCCTGGGCGAAATGCCCTCTCTATGAGCCTAGGAGGTACCCATCCCCAGCGCTATACGATCTGTGACCGCGAACACATCAATCGCGGCGTGATCGTCTCGTAACATTGGCGCATGTCTTCGACCGAGCTGCCGGACACCCTCGCCGCCGGCGCCATGGCGCCGCGGGTGAGCACCGTGCGGGTCGCGGAGGGCGAGCGGCTCCGCACCGTCGCGCTGCCCGGACTGGCGCTGACCGTGCGCTCACGCCCGGGGGACCGCCCCGGACTGCCGCCCGCACTGTACGTGCACGGTCTGGGCGGCTCCTCGCAGAACTGGTCCGCGCTGATGCCGCTGCTCGCCGACCTCGTGGACGGCGAGGCGGTCGATCTGCCGGGCTTCGGGGACTCCCCGCCGCCCGACGACGGCAACTACTCGCTCACCGCGCACGCCCGGGCCGTGATCCGGCTGCTCGACGCCGGCGGACGCGGGCCCGTCCATCTCATCGGCAACTCGCTGGGCGGATCCGTCGCCACCCGGGTCGCCGCCGTCCGCCCGGACCTCGTCCGCACCCTCACGCTCGTCTCGCCCGCGCTGCCCGAGCTGCGGGCCCAGCGCGGCGCCTGGCCGACCGCGCTGCTCGCACTCCCCGGCGTCGCCTCCCTCTTCTCCCGGCTGACCCGGGACTGGACGGCCGAGCAGCGCGTCCGCGGTGTGATGTCCCTTTGTTACGGGGACCCCGGCAGCGTCACCGACGAGGGCTTCCGCAACGCCGTGGAGGAGATGGAGCGGCGCCTGGCGCTGCCGTACTTCTGGGACGCCATGGCCCGCTCGGCGCGCGGCATCGTCGACGCCTACACGGTGGGCGGGCAGCACAACCTGTGGCGGCAGGCGGAGCGCGTGCTCGCGCCGACACTGCTGGTGTACGGCGGGCGCGACCAGCTCGTCTCGTACCGCATGGCCCGCAAGGCCGCCACCTCGTTCCGCGACTCGCGGCTGCTGACGCTTCCGGACGCGGGCCACGTTGCGATGATGGAGTACCCCGAGACGGTCGCGAAGGCCGTACGGGAGCTGATCGACGACTACGACGACGGCAACGACGACGACAACGGCGGGAGCTGATCCGGGGCGTGGGACGACATCGTCGCAAGGGCCCCGCCGCGACGGCCGTGGGCGAGGACACCGCCGCGCCCGCGGCACCGGCGGAGCGGTCCGGGCAGCAGCCCGGCAGCGGCCGCCGCCGCAAGGGCTCCGGTCCGCCGGCCTCCCCGCCGCCCCCGATGCCGTACGACACGCCCCAGCACGGCACGCCGTACCCCGGCGAGCGGCAGACGGTGCGCGGCGGACACCCCGAGCACCAGGAGTCCGGCCGGTACGGCGACTGGCGCGGCGCACCCCGTACGCCCGCGGCGGCGGGCGCCCGGACCGGCGTGGGTGCCGGGGCGCGGATACCGGGGCCCCGGCGCGAATACCTCGAGGCGTTCGGCGCCGCCCGGGCCGGGGAGGCCCGGAACCGGGCCGCGGCCGGTGCCGCGCAGGATCCCGGCCTCCGGCCCGATGCCGGGCCGCGGAGCGCGGGCGAGCCCGTGGCCGTGGCCGTGGAGAAGAAGAACGGGAAGCCCGGCAAGGGCCTCACCTTCGCCGGCATCGCGGCCGCCGCCGTCACCACCGTCCTCGCCGTCGTCGTGGCCGGGCAGGTCACCGACGTCGGCCCCGACCTCTCCGCCGGCCGGGCCGCGGGCCAGGCCGCCGAGCGGACCGAGGACGGCTCCGCGTCCCGCTCCGACGAGCGCGTCGTGCCGCCGCCCCAGGAGCCCTCGGCGAACCCGCGGGTCCCGGCCGCCCCGGTGACGTACGAGCAGCTGATGGCCCGGCAGTTCCCGATGGACCCGAAGCTGAAGGGCGCCGGGGAGTTCGAGGCCGTGCCCGGCCTGGACGAGGCGCCCGGCAAGGGCCGCAAGGTGCGCTACCGGATCGACGTGGAGAAGGGCCTGGGACTCGACGCCGAGCTGTTCGCCGAGGCGGTCCAGAAGACCCTCAACGACGACCGCAGCTGGGCGCACGGCGGTGCCATGACCTTCGAGCGGATCTCGACCGGCGACCCGGAGTTCGTCGTCACGCTCGCCAGCCCCGGCACCACCGGCGTCTGGTGCGCCAAGTCCGGCCTGGACACGACGATCGACAACGTCTCCTGCGACTCCGCCGCGACGGAGCGCGTGATGATCAACGCCTACCGGTGGGCGCAGGGCTCGGAGACGTTCGGTCCCAAGGCCATGCACGCGTACCGGCAGATGCTGATCAACCACGAGATCGGGCACCGGCTCGGCCACAACCACGTCACCTGCCGCACGCCGGGAGCGCTCGCCCCGGTCATGCAGCAGCAGACCAAGTCGCTGGAGGTCGACGGCATCAAGTGCCGCCCCAACCCGTGGGTCTTCCCCGGGGACTCCTGACGCCGGCGCCCGACCGGGGAGGCGGCGCGCCTGACGGCCCGTGACGGGCCGCTTCCGTAGCGCGGCGGAACGCGTCGGGTACGGGAAAGTTACGCGCATTCACCCCTTCCGGTGGCGCGACGGACAACCGTCCATCGCGTCACCGGCATATCCGCTTACGTTCTTCCAGCCGCGAGCCGCCGGAACCAACGGCGGCCGGACACAAGGAAGATCGGGGGTGTAGCTCGTGCGGATCGGACTGCTCACCGAAGGCGGGTATCCGTATGCGGCGGGTGAATCCAGGGTCTGGTGCGACCGGCTCGTACGCGGCCTCGCGCCGCACACGTTCGACGTCTACGCCCTCAGCCGCGGCGCCCGCGACGACGACGGCGGCCGACTCCCCCTCCCGCCGCAGATCACCTCCGTGCGGACCGCGGCCCTCCGGGCGCCCGCGGACGACGGCCGCAGCCACGGACGGCGCGACCGCCGCCGGTTCGCCGCCCACGTCCGGCAGCTCGCCGCTGCGGTGTGCTCCGCCGACGAGGGCCCGGCCGCGCGGCACACGTTCGCCGAGGCGCTGTACGGCCTGGCGGACCTCGCCCGCGAGCGCGGCGGACTGTACGCGGCGCTGCGCTCCGAGACCGCCGTGCGCGCCCTGGAGTCGGCGTGCCGCGCCCCCGGCGCACGCCGGAGCGTGCACGGCGCCACCGTGACCGATCTCCTCGACGTCACCGGGCGGCTGGAGCGCGCGCTGCGGCCGCTCTCCCTCGACTGGTACGGCGAGCGGGACGGCCTCGGCGCGGCCGACCTGTGCCACGCCGTTCCGGGCGGCACGGCGGCCCTGCCGGGCCTGCTGGCCAAACGCTTCTTCGGGGTTCCGCTGCTGGTCACCGAGTACGGCGTGCAACTGCGCGCCCACTACCTCGGCAGCCACGGCAACCCTCCGGTGCGCGCCCTGCTCGCCGCCTTCCACCGGCTCCTCGCCGCCGAGGTGTACCGCCAGGCGGCCGTCATCACCCCCGGCAACACGCACGCCCGCCGCTGGCAGGAGAGGTGCGGCGCCGATCCCGCCAGGCTGCGCACCGTCTACCCGGGCATGGACGCCGAACGCTTCGCCGCGGTGGGCGAGGCCGCGGACGGGGCCGGGAGCGCGGCCGATGCGCGCACCCTGGTCTGGGTCGGACGCGCCGAGCCCGCCAAGGACCTGGTCACGCTGGTGCAGGCCTTCACCGAGGTGCACGCGCAGGAGCCCGCGGCGCGGCTGCGGGTGATCACCGCACCCGGACGCCGGCCGGACTCGGCGGCGTACCTGGCCCACTGCCAGGAGCTGGCGGCGCGCCTCCTCCCCGCCGACCCCGCCGACCCGCCGGTGTCGTTCGAGACGCTCGGCACCCTGGCGGAGGCGTACGCCGCGGGCGGCGTGAGCGTGCTCTCCAGCGTGGTCGAGGGCTTTCCCGTCGGGCTCGTGGAAGCCATGCTCTGCGGCCGTGCGACCGTCTCCACCGACGTGGGCGCGGTCGTCGAGGTCATCGGCGGTACGGGACTGGTCGTACCCCCGCGCAATCCGCGGGCGCTCGCCGACGCCTGCCTCGCGCTGCTGCGCGACCCCGAGCGGCGTGCGCGCCTGGGCGCCGCCGCGCGCGCCCGGGCGCTCGAACTGTTCACCGTGGAGCAGAACCTGGCGGCATTCCGCGGCATCTACCTGGAGCTGCTCTCGCAGGCCCCGGTGCGCCGCGACGCCGAGGCGGTGAACGCCGCCGGCGACCCGGTGCCCTTCGCCCACCCGGCCGAGGCGTTCCTGGCCGGTCACTGGACGTGCCGCCCGGCAGGGCGCGGCACCACGCCGGCGTGGGCCGGGCGCCCGGCGGACCGGGCCACCGCACGGCCGGTGGGAGCCCACGCGGGAGGCGGCCGTGGCTGACCCCGTCAGGGCGCTGCTCCAGCGGCACCGGGCCCTGTGCGAGCGGGCCGTCGACCCGCTGGAGATCGCCGCGGGCCTGGAGGCGCACGGCATCACCGACCGCACCGCCGCCCGCTTCCGGCACCGCGACGTCTTCTCGCTCGCGGAGGAGCTGTACGCCCGCGTGCCGCGCTACGGCGGAGGGCTGGACGACGTGCACCGCGACGGTGAGCGGCCGGACGGCGCACGCCGCGACGGCGGAGGGCCGGACGGTGTGCCGCCCGGTGGGCCGTCCGGCGCGCCGGCTGTAGCGGCGGACGCCGTGCCCGCGGTGCCCGCGTCGCCCCCGGCAGGGCAGGGGCGCGGGCAGGTGCTGCTCCCGCTGCTGCCCGGCGTCGTGTGCGCGACCGCCCTGGCGGGCGTCGCGGCGACGGACGGAACGCTGCGCGTCGTCGTCGCGGGGACGGGGGCCGTCGCCTTCGCCGTGGCGCTCTCCGTGTCCCTGCGGCGCGGGCCCCTGCGGGCCCGCGGACGCACGGCGCCCGTGCTGGGCGTGTGGGCCGGCCTGCTGATCGCCCATGCCCTGTTCGGCGACGGCCTGCTGGCCGCGCTGGTCGCCGGCGGGCCCGCCGGGCCGTGGCCCCCGGCCCTCGTGGCGCCCGTGGCACTGGCGTTCGCCGTGGCCCCCGCCGCCTGGTGCGCCCGCCTCTTCGCCGTACGGGCGCGCCGCCGCCTCGCGGCCAGCCCTGGCCTGCACGACTTCGCCGCCGCCGCGCGTCCGCTGCTCGGCCTGGCCGTCACGCTGTACACGGCGGTCCTGACGGCGCTGCTGCTGCTCGCCGGGCCGGCCCTGGAGGCCATCCGGCCCGGCGGGCCCGGCGACCCGGCGCTCCTCGGTGCCGCGGGCCCCGCCGGAGGCATCGCGTCCGGCGGGGCGCTCGGGGTGCTGCTCTTCGTCGCCCGGCTGCTCACCGTCCACGGCTTCCCCGGGCCGGCCGCCACCGGACTGCTCGGCGCGTGCGCCGTCGAAGCGTCCGCCCTGGCGTCCGTGCTCGCCGGGCGCGTGCCCGGCTGCGCGTTCCTCGCCCGGCCCGTCGAGGCGGCCGTCGCGGCCTGGGGGACCGGCGCCGTACCGGCGGTCGGATGCGGAGCGGCGGCGCTCGCCCTGCTCGCGCGGGCCGCCGTCGTCCTCGCCCGGGCCTCCGCCCACGCTGCGCCCTGATCCCGGATCCCCACCGACCGGTTCCGCCACCGGCCGGCGGCCGCCCGTGCGCCGAGGCCGCACGGACGCCGCACCCACAGCCCTCACCGGCACGATCACCCTAGGAGAGAACAGAGATGACGTACCGAACCCCAGCAACGCCCGGTCGGCACGAAGGGACCGCGCGATGAGGGTGCTGCTGCTCGGTGCCAATGGATTCCTCGGCCGTTTCGTCGCCGACCGGCTGCTCGCCGACCCGGCCGTGCACCTCACCGCCCTCGGGCGCGGCGACGACGCCGACGTGCGCTTCGATCTCGCCGGTGGGAGCCCCGGCGCGCTCACCCGCTTCCTGGACGCCGTTCACCCCGGCGTCGTCATCAACTGCGCCGGGACCACCCGCGGCGGTGCCCGGGAACTGACCCGGCACAACACCGTCGCCGTGGCCACCGTGTGCGAGGCGCTGCGCCGCAGCGGCTGCGGGGCGCGCCTGGTCCAGGTCGGCTGTGCCTCCGAGTACGGGCCGTCGCAGCCCGGTTCGTCCACCGCCGAGGACGCGGTCCCGCGCCCCGGAGGGCCGTACGGCGTGTCGAAGCTGGCCGCGTCCGAGCTGGTCCTCGGCTCCGGACTCGACGCGGTCGTCCTGCGCGTCTTCTCGCCCGTCGGGCCCGGCACCCCGGCCGGCTCGCCGCTCGGGCGGCTCGCGGAGGCCATGCGCCGGGCGATGCAGTCCGGCGACGGGGAGCTGAAGCTGGGCGGCCTCGGCGTGCACCGCGACTTCGTCGACGTCCGGGACGTGGCCCGGGCCGTGCACGCCGCATCCCTCTCCGCCGCGCAGGGCATCGTCAACATCGGTACGGGCCGCGCGGTGCGGCTCCGGGACGCCGCGGCCGTCCTCGCCAGGGTCGCGGGCTACGCGGGCGCCCTGCACGAGCTCGACGTGCCGCCCGGCCGGCCGTCCCCCGGCGGCCCCTCCCCGCTCGGTGGGCCCGCGCCCGCGGGGCACTCCCCGGGAGGCCCGGCCATCGTCGCGCAGCGCGGCGAGAGCGCGCCGGAAGGGCTGACCGGCGCGCCCCTCCCGTACCCCGACGGCTGCGGGAGCTGGCAGCAGGCGGACGTCCGCACCGCCCGCGACCGGCTCGGCTGGCGGCCCCGCATCAACCTGGAGGAGTCGCTCGCCGACATCTGGATGGAGGCCGCATGCCGCATCTGACCACGACGGGCGCGCAGCTGTCGGCGACCGGGGCGGCGGAGCTCGGCATCGGCATCCCGGGCTACGCCCATCCGCTGGTGGCGCCCGTCGAGTGGGGCGAGCTGACCCGGCCCGGCGCCCCGCTGCACTGGGCCGTCCTCAACGTCGCGGACGGCCCCGGGACCCGGCCCGACCCGCACTGCCTGGAAGCGGCGGGCCGGCTGCGCAACGCGGGCGTGAAGGTGCTCGGCCACCTCGACCTCGGCCACGGGTCCCGCCTCTTCGGCGACCTCGTCGGCGACGCGCAGCGGTTCGTCGACTGGTACCAGGTGGACGGCTTCCTGCTGGGCCACTGTCCCTCGGGCGGGGCCGACCTCGCCGCCGTCCGGCGCACCACGGCCACGCTGGAGGTGGTCCTGGAGCACGCCGACGGCGGTCACCTGGTCCTGGGGCACGGCGGCCACCCGCACCCCGGCTACGCCGACATCGCCGACCAGATGGTGACCTTCGTCGGATCGTGGGCCGATTACCGCTGGTCGCAGGTGGCGGAGTGGACCGCGGACCATCCGCCGGAGCGGTTCGTGCACCTCGTCCACGGCGTGCCCCGCACCCACCTGGACGAGGCCGTGCGCATCGCCCGGTGGCAGGGCGCCGGGACGATCTTCTTCACCGACCGCACCGGTGACACGTCCGGGGAGCACGGGGGACCAACCGACCCATTCGCGGCGCTGCCCGGCTACTGGGACGAAATCGTCTCGCGTATCGGACCAGGTGTCTCGGAATGAGAAGGGCCGTGGCACTGTTACGGAAGCAGAACCGTACTGACTACCGACCAGCTGTATTGATGAGGTCTCCGTGTCGCTGCCACCCCTGGTCGAGCCGGCTGCCGAGCTCACCGTAGACGAGGTCCGCAGGTACTCCCGCCACCTGATCATCCCGGACGTCGGGATGGACGGGCAGAAGCGGCTGAAGAACGCCAAGGTGCTCTGTGTGGGCGCGGGCGGCCTCGGCTCGCCCGCCCTGATGTACCTGGCCGCGGCCGGCGTGGGCACGCTCGGCATCGTGGAGTTCGACGAGGTCGACGAGTCGAACCTGCAGCGCCAGATCATCCACAGCCAGTCCGACATCGGCCGCTCCAAGGCGGAGTCGGCCCGGGACAGCGTCCTCGGCATCAACCCGTACGTGAACGTGATCCTCCACGAGGAGCGGCTCGAGGCCGACAACGTGATGGACATCTTCAGCCAGTACGACCTGATCGTCGACGGTACGGACAACTTCGCCACGCGGTACCTCGTCAACGACGCGTGCGTGCTGCTGAACAAGCCGTACGTCTGGGGTTCGATCTACCGCTTCGACGGCCAGGCGTCGGTCTTCTGGTCCGAGTACGGCCCCTGCTACCGCTGCCTGTACCCCGAGCCCCCGCCGCCGGGCATGGTCCCCTCCTGCGCCGAGGGCGGCGTGCTGGGCGTGCTGTGCGCGTCCATCGGTTCCATCCAGGTCACCGAGGCGATCAAGGTCCTGGCCGGCGTGGGCGAGCCGCTGGTCGGCCGCCTGATGATCTACGACGCCCTGGAGATGCAGTACCGCCAGGTCAAGGTCCGCAAGGACCCGAACTGCGCGGTCTGCGGCGAGAACCCGACCGTCACCGAGCTCATCGACTACGAGGCCTTCTGCGGCGTCGTGTCCGAGGAGGCCCAGGAGGCGGCGCTCGGCGCGACGATCACTCCCAAGCAGCTCAAGGAGTGGATCGACGAGGGCGAGAAGATCGACATCATCGACGTCCGCGAGCCGAACGAGTACGAGATCGTCTCCATCCCGGGCGCCCGCCTGATCCCGAAGAACGAGTTCCTGATGGGCAACGCCCTCCAGGACCTGCCGCAGGACAAGCGGATCGTCCTGCATTGCAAGACGGGTGTCCGCAGTGCGGAAGTCCTGGCGGTGCTGAAGTCCGCCGGCTTCTCGGACGCGGTGCACGTCGGCGGCGGCGTCATCGGCTGGGTCAACCAGATCGAGCCGCAGAAGCCGGTCTACTAGACGACGTCTCCGTAGGGGCCCCGTCCCGTACGGTGCGCCGCTCGACGGTACGAAGGGCCGGACCCGGTGGGTCCGGCCCTTCGCCGTGCGCCGGGGGAGTGTGCCCGGGCCGTGCGCCGGCGCCGTCCGCCCTCCATGGGCCGACCGTGTGCCGGGGCCGTGCCGGGGCTCAGGAGGAGCAGGTCGTGCCGTTCGCCGGCACCTCGCCCTCCAGCAGGTAGGCGTCGACCGTGCGGGACACGCACGCCGACGTGCCGTACGCTCCGTGCCCTTCGCCCTTGTTGGTGACCAGGACGCCGACGCCCTCGCCGAGCGCGTCCGCCATCCGCTTCGCGCCCTCGTAGGGCGTGGCCGAGTCCCCCGTGGTCCCCACGACCAGGATCGGAGCGGCACCCGGGGCGCTCGCGTCCCACGCGGCCGCCTCGCCCTTCACCGGCCAGGACGCGCACCAGGCGGCCGTGTCCCACGCCAGGAACGGACCGAACACCGGCGATATCCGCCGCAGCTCGGGCACCAGCGCCTCGGCGTCGGTGACCGTGGGCCGCTCGCTGCTGTCGGCGCACGAGATCGCCCGCTGCGAGTGGTGCTGGGTGCCGTAGTGGCCGCTGCCGTCACGGTTGTTGTACATGTCCGCCAGACGCAGCAGCGTGTCGCCGGTGCCCTGCTCCTCCGCCTCGCCGAGGGCCTGGGTGAGGAGCGGCCACATGCTCTGCGAGTACAGGGTCTGGACGACACCGGTGACGGCGAGGCTCTCCGTGACCTTCCGGCCGCTGCTGGAGGGCAGCGGTTCGCGGTCGAGCCGCTCCAGCAGCCGGGCCACGCGCGCGGTTCCCGCCGCGGGGTCCTCGCCCCTGCTCCGGAAGTAGTTGTTCAGCGCCCGCTGGAAACCGGTGGTCTGGTTGCGGGCGTGGCCCGCCGTGTCGGTCGTCGGGTCGACCACCGCGTCCAGGACCACCCGCCCCACGTTCCCGGGGAACAGGTGGGCGTAGGTGGCACCCAGCTGCGTGCCGTAGGAGAAGCCCAGGTAGTGCAGCTTGTCGTCACCCAGCACATGCCGGATCAGGTCCAGGTCGCGTGCCGTGTTGCTCGTCGTGACGTGCCCGATGAGCCTGCCCGCGCGGGTGGCGCAGCCGGCCCCGAAGGCGGCGCCGTCGCGGATGAGCGCCGTCTCCTCGGCCGGGGTGTCCGGCGTGAGGTCGACGCTCCGCTCGGCGGCGGCCTGCTCCTTGTCGTCCCGGCACACGACGCCGGCACTGCGCTCGACCCCCCGCGGGTCGAAACCCACCAGGTCGTAGCGGGCGTTGAGGGCGTCGTACTCGCCGCCCGTGCGGGGCAGTATGCCGACGCCGGAAGCGCCGGGGCCGCCGAAGTTGAACAGCAGCGAACCGATCCGGCGGTCCTTGTCGCGCGCCTCCTTGCGGACCAGCGCGACGGAGATCGTCCCGCCGCCCGGGTTCCCGTAGTCCAGCGGCACCTTCACCGCGGCACAGCGCCACGCCGCACCGGGCTCCTCCCCGCCCCCGGGCGCCTCGCAGCCGCGCCACCGCGGTTGCTGGCCGGTGAGCGCGGCGGGCAGCGCGGAAGTCGTGGACCCGGGGGCCGTACGGGCCGGGGCGCCGCCGCGGCCGCCGCCGGCACCGTCACCGCTGTCGCCGTCGTCACAGCCCGCCGCCGGCCCGGCGATCAGCACCGCGGCCGCCGCCCAGGCCCCCGCGCGTACCCGCATGGACATGTGTCCCCCCAACATCCGTACCGGCACGCCACCCTAGCGGGCGGCGCCGGCGGCGGCGCGGGCGCTACGGGCTCGGCGGGCGTCAGGGGCAGACCGTGCCCGGTGCGGGGACCTTGTTGCGGAGCAGGTACGCGTCGACCGCGCGCCGCACGCACGCGTCGCCGCTGTTGTACGCGCCGTGCCCCTCGCCCCGGTACGTCAGTTCCACACCGACGCCCTTGCCCAGCGCCTCCACCATCTTCCGGGCGCCCGCGTACGGCGTCGCCGGGTCGCCGGTGTTGCCGATGACGACGATGGGCGCCGCGCCCGGGGCGCTCACGTCGGGGTGGTCCCAGGTGCCGGGCACCGGCCACTGCGAGCAGCCGATCAGACCCCAGCCCAGGAAGTCGCCGAAGACCGGGGACACCTCGCGGAACTCGGGCAGCTTCGCCTTGGCCTGCGCGGGCGAGTACCGCTGCTTGTCGTCCACGCAGTTGATGGCCGCGTTCGCCGCCTGCAGGTTGCTGTAGTTGCCGTTCTGGTCGCGGCCGTTCATCGAGTCCGACAGGGCCAGCAGCAGCCCGCCCTGGCCGCCGTCGGCCTCGTCGAGACCCTGCTCCAGGTACGGCCAGTACTCCTTGGAGTACAGGGCCTGCGCGATGCCGTTGGTGGCCTGCGACTGGGTGAGCTTGCGGTCGCCGAGGCCGGTGATCGACTTCTTGTCGAGCTCCGCGAGCAGCCCGATGACGAACTGCTCGATCTCCTGGACGGTGCTGCCCGGCAGCTTGCACGCGTCGCCGCGCTTCACGCAGTCCGCGGCGAAGTTCCGCAGCGCCAGCTGGAAGCCGCGGGCCTGGGCGAGCGAGCCCTGCTCGGGGGTCCCGGTCGGGTCGACCACGGCGTCGAAGACGGCGTGGCCCACCCGCTCCGGGAACAGGTGGGCGTAGACACCGCCCAGTTCGGTGCCGTACGAGATGCCGAAGTAGTGCAGCTTGTCGTCGCCCAGGACCGCCCGCATCAGGTCCATGTCCCGGGCCGCCTCGACGGTGCCCACATGGGGGAGCATCGCGCCCGACCTGTCCTCGCAGGCGGCCGCGTAGTCCTTCAGCGCGTCGACCCAGATCCGCTCCTCGCGGGCGTCGTCCGGTGTGGAGTCCAGCGCGAAGAACGCGTCGAGCTGCCGGTCGTCCTCGCACTCCACGCCCTCGCTGCGGCCCACCCCGCGCGGATCGAAGCTCACCAGGTCGTAGCGGCTGCGGAGCTGTTCGTAGTCCTTGGCGAAGGAGGGCAGGGCCGTGATGCCGGAGCCTCCCGGGCCGCCGAAGTTGAAGATCAGGGAGCCGATCCGGCGGGCCGGGTCGGCCGCCTCGGCCCGGATCAGGGCCAGCTCGATGGTCTCCCCGTCCGGCTGCGCGTAGTCCCGCGGCACGTCCATGAAGGCGCACTCCCACCGGGCGCCGCCCGGCAGCGGCGAGGGGGCCGTTCCGCTGCCCTCCCCGACGGAGGGTGCCCGGCACTCGGACCACTCCAGCGCCTGGGCTGCGAGATCACGGTCCCCGCCGTCCTCCTCGCCACCGCCGGAGCAGCCGGCGGCGAGCAGGACGGCGACCGCGGTCGCCGCGCTCGCCGCGGCGAGGACTGGGGTACGCCGGTGGGTGCGGCTGGGCGTCGGCATGTACCCATGCTGCGTCCGCCGCGCGCCCGCCGCCCGCGACGGCGGTCCATGCGGGTGGCCCGGCCCCGCGCCCGGCGCCTACAGGGCGCCCTTGCGGGTGAGGAAGTTGAACGAGACCCACCCGGGCAGCACCGGCAGCCACAGCGTCAGCAGCCGGTACAGCAGGACCGCGGGCGTCGCGACCTCCAGCGGCAGCCCGCCCACACCCACCAGACCGAACGTGAGCGCGCCCTCCACCGCGCCGACACCGCCGGGCGTCGGCGCCGCCGACCCCAGCGCGTTGCCCGCCAGGAACACCACGGCCAGGCTCGCGTAGCTCAGCTGCTGGTTCCCCTGGTCGAACGCGCGGATCGAGGCGTCCAGGCACAGCACGAAGGTCGCGGTGAGCAGCAGCATCCCGCCGATGCCGGTGATCAGCTTCATCGGGCGCTGCAGCACGTCCAGCATGCGCGGCACCACACCCGCGAAGAGCGAGCGCAGCCGGGTCGAGACGAACTTGCGCAGGGCCGGGATCGCCGTGACGACCAGCATCAGCACGGCGACCGTCAGCAGGCCCGCGATGACGGTCCTCGACGGCGTGAAGTCCTGGGTCTTCTCCGTGCCCGTCAGATAGCCGAAGGCGAGGAGCAGCAGGATGTGCGCCCCCAGGCCGAAGAGCTGCGAGGCGCCGACGCTCGCCACGGCCAGTCCGGGCCGTACGCCGGAGCGCTGGAGGAAGCGGGTGTTCAGCGCCACACCGCCCACCGCCGCGGGCGCGACGATCTTCACGAAGGAACCGGCGACCTGCGCCAGCACCGTCCGCAGGAACGACACGCGCTCCGGTACGAAGCCCAGCAGGCTCATCGTCGCCGCCACGTAGCTCAGCGCGGAGAACAGGACGGCGACCGCCACCCAGCCCCAGCTCGCGTCGGCGATCGTCGACAGCGGTGTGCGGGCGATCTGCGACAGCAGGAAGTACGCGGCGATCGCGCCGGCGATGAGGCTGATGAGGGTGCGCGGCCGGATCCGCTCCAGCCGCACCGGCTCCACCGGCGCCTGCGGACGGATCAGCAGCACCTGCCGCCGGATCTGGGCGAGCAGGTCCTCCTCGCGGGCCTCGTCCAGGGCCTCGTCCAGCGCCCGCTTCTCGGCCTGCTTCTCCGCCCGTACCGCCTTGCGCTCCGCCTTCTCGTCCTTCTCCGCGCCGTGCGGCGCCCCGTGCGTCCCGGCGGCCTCCAGGCGCGCCTGCCGCGCCTCCTCGGACGCCTTGAGCACGGCCTCGCGCTCGCGCTGCGCACGCTCCCGGGCCAGCTTGCGCAGCGTCGCGCGCGTGGAGCGGCTCAGCGCGATCGGCTGGAGCAGCGGCAGGCAGTCGGCGACCTTGTCGGGGCCGAGCACCTCCACCGCGGCGGCCACCGCGCGCTCCGCGCCGACCCGCAGGCCCAGCGTGGTCAGCAGCTGCGCGATGTCCATGCGCAGGACCAGGTCGCCGGCGGCGATCTCGCCGCCGCGCAGATCCGTGACGGTCACCCTGCCGGAACGATCCACCAGAATCGCGTCGCCGGTGAGCCTGCGGTGCGCGATGCGCCGCGACTGGAGCGCCTTCACCTGCTCCCAGGAGCCGCGCACCACGTCGTCGGTGATCTCCTCGTCCGCCATCGCGTCGAGCGATCTCCCGCCCAGGTGCTCGTACACCAGCATCACGGCGTCCGGGCCGAGCTCGGAGGTGGCGATGAGCTTGGGTGCGTGGGCGCCGGCGGCGATCGCCGCGTACGCCAGCAGCGCCTCCTGTTCGAGGGCCTGGCGCAGCGACTGGATGGAGCGACGGGTGGTGATCCCGCGCAGGGTCATCCGGCGCCACACCCGGTAGAAGAAGCCCTGCGCCTGCTGTTCCCGGTCCACGACGGTGACGTCGAGCGGCGGCCCCTCCTCCAGGGTGACCAGATAGCGCCGGCCCCGGTCGCCCTGCTCCGCCGAGTCGGCCACGTCCTCGGCGCGCATCGCGCTGACCGGGCGGAAGCCGACGTGGCGCAGACCCGCCAGGAGCGTCTGACCGGTGGGGCGGACGTTGGGGGAGCCGACCGTGTAAAGCGTGCCGTACGCGACCGTCCAGCCGATCAGGATGGTCAGGATGATCGACAGGGGTGTGGTGTAGCCGGCCACCAGCATCGTGAAGGCGTCCAGCACCAGCACCGCCCACAGGGCGATGCGCCAGCGGGGTCTGCGGGCCATCCCGACGGCCGACATGTAGGCGATGACCGGGGCCAGGTAGCCGTGGACGGGGTCGGTCAGCCCGCCTCCCGCCGCCGGCTGGGTCAGCGCGTCCTGGATGGTGGCCGGGGCCCCCCTGGCCACCCACAGGTCCGTCGCGAGGGTGACCCCGTGGGCCAGGACGGCGGCGAGGACGCCGTCGGCGATGCGCAGGCCGTCCCGTTTGATCAGCCGCTCGATCGCGAAGGCGACCGGCACCAGCAGGACGGCGATGCTGGAGGCGAGCCCGGCGAGCTTGACGAAGAGGTCGGGCGCCTGGCCGGTGCCCTTGTTGATGTCCTGCTCCAGGCCCGAGGTCGTGGCGTGGGCGAACGCGGCGATGGCCAGGACGACGGCGATCGCGAAGACACCGATGAGCAGCCGCAGCAGATCGGACGGGCGGTGGACGCGGGCAGCGAGAAGCGGCTCGTCACCGGAGACGCGGTCGATGGGGCCCTCCGCGTTCACGCATACCGTCCCCTTCCGCCACTCCCCGAGAGGCCGTACATCCTGCCCCTCCATGGTCCCTCTGTCTTGTTGATCTCGTATCACCAGTCACCGCCCGGAAGATGGTGGCATGACCGGGCGCCGGGCGCGGGCATCAGGGTGCGTCGACCGCGTCGCCCGCGTTGTCGGTGCCGTGGTGCAGGATGGTCCGGATGAGTACGCAGGACCTTCCGGAGCCGCCCGGTCTCCCGCCCGGGCTGCCGGAGTACGCCGAGCGGGTGCTGGAGGCGGCGGAGCTGATCCCGCCCGGCCGGGTGATGACGTACGGGGACGTCGCCGATTGGCTCGGGGAGGGCGGGCCGCGCCAGGTCGGCCGGGTCATGGCCCTGTACGGCGGCGGCGTGCCGTGGTGGCGCGTGGTGCGCGCCGACGGGCAGCTGCTGCCCGGGCACGAGCTGCGCGCCCTCGGCCACTACCAGGAGGAGGGCACCCCGCTGCGCGAGGCCGCGCGTACCGCGGAAGGGCACCTGCCGCGCCTCGACATGCGCAGGGCGCGGTGGGACGGCGGTGACGTGGCCGCTCCGGCGTGACGGGCCCCTCGTCCCGGCCGCCCGCGTAACGTTGCCCTTCACCACCAGCACACCCACCAGGACCGGCGATCCACGTGAGCTCCTCCTCGACTACCACCGGGCGTACGCCGTACCGGGGGCGCACCCCCGGCGCGTACCGACTGGTGCGTACCCCGCCGGCTCCCGTGAACCCCCCTCTCCTGGACGCATCGCAGCGTGCCGTGGTTGACCACACGGGCGGGCCCCTGCTGGTGCTGGCCGGGCCCGGCACCGGCAAGACGACCACCCTGGTGGAAGCGGTCGCCGCCCGTATCGCCGGCGGCACCGACCCGGAGCGGATCCTGGTCCTCACCTTCAGCCGCAAGGCGGCGGTGGAGCTGCGCGACCGGATGGCGGCGCGCATCCCCGGCGCGCGCGCCCCGCAGGCCACCACGTTCCACTCCTACTGCTACGCGCTGATCCGCGCGCACCAGGACGCCGAGCTGTTCTCCGAGCCGCTGCGCCTGCTGTCCGGTCCGGAACAGGACCTCGCCGTGCGCGAGCTGCTGGCCGGGCAGCTCGACCTGGAGCGCGAGGGCCTGGCCCGCGTCCACTGGCCCGACGAACTGCGGGCCTGCCTGACCACGCGCGGCTTCGCCGACGAGGTGCGCGCCGTGCTGGCCCGCTCCCGCGAGCTGGGCCTCGGGCCGCGCGCCCTGGCGGACTTCGCGGCGCGGCAGGGACGGCGGGACTGGTCGGCTGCCGCGCAGTTCCTCGCCGAGTACCTGGACGTGCTCGACATGCAGGGCGTACTGGACTACGCCGAGCTCGTCCACCGCGCCGTGCTGCTCGCCGGCTCCGCGGACCTCCCGTCCTACGACGCGGTCTTCGTCGACGAGTACCAGGACACCGACCCGGCGCAGGTCCGGCTGCTCGGGGCGCTGGCCGGGGGCGGGCGGACCCTGTACGCGTTCGGCGACCCCGACCAGTCGATCTACGCGTTCCGGGGCGCCGACATCAACGGCATGCTCGACTTCCCGTACGCCTTCCGCCGCGCCGACGGCTCCCCCGCACCGGTCGCCGTCCTGACCACCTCCCGCCGCTCCGGCGCGGCGCTGCTGTCGGCGACCCGCCTCCTCACCGCGCGCATGCCCCTGCCGCGGCTGCCCGCCGACAAGGTGCGCGCCCACCGGGACCTGGCGGCGGTACGCGACGGCGGCCGCGTGGAGACGTACACCTTCCCGACCGCCTCCACGGAGCTCGACAACATCGCGGACATCCTGCGCCGCGCCCACCTGGAGGACGGCGTGCCCTGGCACGACATGGCGGTCCTCGTCCGTGCGGGCACCCGCACCATCCCCGCCCTCCGCCGCGCCCTCACCTCCGCGGGCGTCCCCGTCGAGGTGGACGCCCCCGACATCCCGCTGCGCCACGAACCCGCGGTCTCCCCGCTCCTGACGGCCCTGCGCGCCGCGGCCACGGCGACGCTCGGAGCGGCTGCGGACGCGGCTGCGGGCGAGGCGGCTGCGGGGGTGGCTGAGGTGTCCGAGGCCGCCGAGGCCGCCGAGGTTGGGGAGGGCACGTCAGCCGGGGTGCCAGAGGTGTCCGAGGCTGCTCAGGTCGCGGAAGCCGGCGAGGCGGCGGGGCACGCGGCTGGCCTCGAGGTCGCGGAGCCCGCCGCGCGCGCGGCGGGCGCTGGGCACGCGGTGGGTGCCGTGCGCGGGGAGGGCGTCGAGCCCGCGGGCGGCGTGGGGGACGCGGGGCCCGCCGCGCGCGATGAGGTTGCCGGGCACGCGGAAGGTGTCGACCCTGCGGACGGCGTCGAGGCCGGGAAGGGCGTCGCGGACGAGGAGGGCGCGGACAGCGCCGACCCCGCGGACCGCGCCGTGCCCGCGGACGGCGCCGTGCCCGCGGACCGCGCCGTGCCCGCGGACGGCGCCGTGCCCGCGGACGGCGCCGAGCCCGCGGACGGCGCCGAGCCTGCGGACCGCGCCCAGCGCCCGGAGCCCGGTGAGGCCGAGGAAGGCGCGTGGCTCGACGCCGAGACG
Source organism: Streptomyces sp. NRRL S-118 (assembly GCF_000716335.1). Lineage (GTDB taxonomy): Bacteria > Actinomycetota > Actinomycetes > Streptomycetales > Streptomycetaceae > Streptomyces. The sequence continues at coordinate 120,992 of NZ_KL591021.1, forward strand.
GCGATCGGGCTGCTCGCGTCGCCGCTCGGCGGCATGGACGCCGCCGACCTGCGGCGCCTCGGGCGGGCGTTGCGGGACGAGGAGCGGGCCGGCGGGAACAAGGTCCCCCCGCCCTCGGACGTGCTCATCGCTCGCGCCCTCGCCGAGCCCGAGCGGCTCGTCGCCCACGACCCCGCCTACGCCCGCGGCGCCCAGCGGCTGGGCCGGCTGCTGCGCCGTACCCGCGAGCTCCTCGCGGCCGGAGGCACCGCCGAGGAGGCCCTCTGGCTGCTGTGGGACGGCACCCCGTGGCCCGCCCGCCTGCAGCGCGCCGCGCTCCGTGGCGGAGCCGCCGGCCGCAACGCCGACCGGGACTTGGACGCCGTGTGCGCCCTGTTCGACACCGCCGCCCGCGCCGAGGAACGCACCGGCGGCCGCGGCGCCCTGAACTTCCTCGAAGAGCTCGACGCCCAGGACATCGCCGCCGACACCCTCTCCAAGCGGGTCGTCCGCCCCGACGCCGTCCGTCTGATGACCGCCCACCGCTCCAAGGGCCTCGAATGGAGCCTGGTCGTCGTCGCCGGCGTACAGGAAGGGCTCTGGCCCGACCTGCGGCGCCGCGGCTCCCTCCTGGAGGCCGACCGGATCGGCCGCGACGGCCTGGCCGAGCCGCTGACGCCGGGCGCCCTCCTCGCCGAGGAGCGCCGCCTGTTCTACGTGGCCGCCACCCGCGCCCGCGACCGCCTCGTCGTCACCGCCGTCAAGGCACCCGCCGACGACGGCGACCAGCCCTCCCGCTTCCTCACCGAGCTCGGGGTCGAGCCGAAGGACGTCACCGGCCGGCCCCGCCGCCCGCTCGCGGTCGCGGCGCTCGTCGCCGAGCTGCGCGCCACGACGGTCGACCCCGACGCCTCCCCGGCCCTCCGCGACGCCGCCGCCCGGCGCCTGGCCGAGCTCGCGGCGCTCACCGACGACGAGGGCCAGCCGCTCGTCCCGGCCGCGCACCCCTACCGCTGGTGGGGCCTGTACGACCCGACCCACTCCACCGCCCCCCTCCGGGACCGCGACCGCCCCGTCGCCCTGTCCGGCAGCGCCCTGGAGCAGCTCGCCAACACCTGCGCCCTCCAGTGGTTCCTGGGCCGCGAGGTCAAGGCGGACGCCCCCGCGACCACTGCCCAGGGCTTCGGCAACGTCATCCATGTCCTCGCGGACGAGGTCGCCTCCGGCCGCACCCCCGCCGATCTCGCCGTCCTCATGGAGCGCCTCGACTCCGTGTGGAACGCGCTCGCCTTCGACGCCCCCTGGAAGTCCGCCCAGGAGAAGGAGCACGCGCGCGTGGCGCTGGAGAGGTTCCTGCGCTGGCACGTGATGGACCGCGGTGGCCGCACCCCCGCGGCCACCGAGCACGACTTCGACGTCACCCTCGAAGCGGGGGAGTACGAGGTGCGCATCAGGGGCTCCATGGACCGCGTCGAGGCCGACGAGCACGGCCGCGCGTACGTGGTGGACTTCAAGACCGGCAAGTCGGCCCCCACCAGGGACGAGGTCGCCCGCCACCCCCAGCTCGCCGTCTACCAGCTCGCCGTCCGCGAAGGCGCCGTCGACGAGGTCTTCGACGGCCGCCGCCCCGAACCCGGAGGCGCGGAGCTCGTGCAGCTGCGCCAGCCCGCCCCCAAGAAGGAGGGCGGGGACCAGCTGCCCAAGGTGCAGGCCCAGGAGCCGCTCGCCGGCGAGTGGGTCGGCGACCTGCTCGCCACCGCCGCCGGACGCGTCCTGGACGAGCGCTTCACCCCCTCCGCGGGCCAGCACTGCACGCACTGCGCGTTCCGGGCCTCGTGCAGCGCCCGCCCCGAAGGCCGCCAGATCCTCGAATGAGCGATGACGGGGATGTCAGTGGCGGCGGTTAGCCTCGTTGACCGTGACCGCTCGCATCACCGACCCCGAGCAGCTCAAGGAGCTCCTCGGCATCCCGTTCACCCCGGAGCAGACGGCCTGCATCACCGCGCCGCCCGCCCCGCAGGTCATCGTGGCCGGAGCCGGCTCCGGCAAGACGACGGTGATGGCCGCCCGGGTGGTCTGGCTGGTCGGCACGGGCCAGGTGGCCCCCGAGCAGGTCCTCGGCCTGACCTTCACCAACAAGGCGGCCGGCGAGCTCGCCGAGCGCGTCCGCAAGGCCCTCGTCCGGGCCGGGGTCACGGACCCCGACGTCATCGACCCGGACAACCCGCCGGGCGAACCGCGCATCTCCACGTACCACGCCTTCGCCGGACAGCTGCTCACCGACCACGGCCTGCGGCTGGGCCTGGAGCCCACCGCCCGCCTCCTCGCCGACGCCACCCGCTACCAGCTCGCCGCGCGCGTGCTGCGCGAAGCACCCGGGCCCTACCCGGCGCTGACCAGGTCGTTCCCGGCCCTCGTCAGCGACCTCCTCGCCCTCGACGCGGAGCTCGCCGAGCACCTCGTACGCCCCGCCGATCTCCTCGCGTACGACGCCGAGCTCCTCGCCGCCCTCGCGGACGCCCCGCTCACCAACGCCGACCTGCGCAAGGTCCCCGAGGCGGCCGAGGCGCGCCGCGAGCTCGCCGGCCTCGTGAGCCGCTACCGCGAGGCGAAGCGCAGCCGCGACCTGCTCGACTTCGGCGACCAGATCGCCCTCTCCGCCGAGCTCGCCCTCACCCGGCCCGAGGTCGGGGCCGTCCTGCGCGACGAGTTCCGTGTCGTCCTCCTCGACGAGTACCAGGACACGTCCGTCGCGCAGCGCCTGCTGCTGTCGGGGCTCTTCGGCGGGGGCACCGGCCACCCGGTCACCGCGGTGGGCGACCCCTGCCAGGCGATCTACGGCTGGCGCGGAGCGTCCGTGGCGAACCTGGACGACTTCCCCGAGCACTTCCCGTACGCGGACGGGACCCCCGCCACCCGCCACTCGCTCAGCGAGAACCGCCGCAGCGGCGGGCGTCTCCTCGACCTGGCCAACGGCCTCGCCGAGCCGCTGCGTGCCATGCACGAGGGCGTGGAGGCGCTGCGCCCCGCGCCCGGCGCCGAACGCGACGGCACCGTCCGTATCGCCCTGCTGCCCACCCAGGCGGAGGAGATCGCCTGGCTGGCCGACTCCATCGCCCATCTCGTCCGCACCGGTGAGGAGCCGGGCGAGATCGCCGTCCTGTGCCGTACGGCCACCGACTTCCCCGAGATCCAGGCCGCCCTCGTGGAGCGCGACATCCCGGTCGAGGTGGTGGGTCTGTCCGGCCTGCTCCACCTGCCGGAGGTGGCGGACCTGGTCGCCGTGTGCGAGGTCCTGCAGGACCCCGGCGCCAACGCGTCCCTGGTACGGCTGCTCACCGGCCCGCGCTGGCGCATCGGCGCCCGGGATCTGGCGCTGCTGGGCCGCCGCGCGCGGCTCCTGGTCCACCGCGACCGGGACGACGCCACGGACCCCGACGAACGGCTGGCGGCCGCGGTCGAGGGAGTGGACCCGGCCGAGGTGGTCTCGCTCGCCGACGCCCTGGACACCTTCCTGGAACCGGCCGGCCAGGACGACGGTCTGCCCTTCTCCGCCGAGGCACGGGTACGGTTCGCCCGCCTCGCCGCCGAGCTGCGCGACCTGCGCCGCTCCCTGGCCGACCCGCTGATGGACGTCCTGCACCGGATCCTCGCCACGACCGGCCTGGAGGTCGAGCTCTCCGCCTCCCCGCACGCCCTGGCCGCCCGCCGCCGTGAGACCCTCGCCAACTTCCTCGACATAGCGGCCGGCTTCGCCTCCCTCGACGGCGAGGCGACGCTGCTGGCCTTCCTGGGGTTCCTCCGCACCGCCGCGCAGTACGAGAAGGGCCTGGACAATGCCCTGCCGGGCGGCGAGAACACGGTCAAGGTCCTCACCGCCCACAAGTCCAAGGGCCTGGAATGGGACGTGGTCGCCGTCCCGGGCCTGGTCACCGGCCAGTTCCCCAGCACCAGGGCCCGCGAGTCGTGGACGGCTCAGCCGCAGGTCCTCCCGCACGCGCTGCGCGGTGACGCCGCCACACTGCCGGCGGTCGACGGCTGGGACGCGAAGTCCCTGAAGTCCTTCAAGGACGCCATGAAGGACCACCAGCACACCGAGGAGCTCCGCCTCGGCTACGTGACCTTCACCCGGCCGCGCTCCCTGCTGCTGGCGTCGGGCCACTGGTGGGGCCCGTCCCAGAAGCGGCCGCGCGGCCCGTCACCCTTCCTCCACGCGCTGTACGACCACTGCGCGGCGGGCTTCGGCGAGATCGAGGCATGGGCGGACGAGCCCGGGGAGGGCGCCGAGAACCCCTGCCTGGGCGCGTCCTCGGCGGACCGGCCCTGGCCGCTCCCGCTGGACCCCGCCTCCCTCTCCCGCCGCCGCGCGGCCGCCGACACGGTCCTGCGCCACCTGGAGACCCGGGCCTCCGCCGCCCCCCTGGACGCCTCCGGCCGCCTCTCCGGCGACTCGAACCACTCCGACCCGCGCGGCCACTCCGACCCGCGCGACCACCCCGATCCGGACGAACCGTGGCCCGACGAGCCGGCCGACCCCGACCACCCCGACCTGCGCGAGCACCCGGACCCGGACGAGCCTTGGCCCGACGACCTCGCCGACTGGGACGAGTGGGCGGCCGAGCTGCCCGGGGAGCGCCCCGCCGGCTTCCCGCACGCGGACCTGCCCGGCCCCCGGCGCGGCGGAGCCGCCGACGGCCCACGGCCCGGAAGCCCGGATCCGGCCCCGTCCCGGGCCCCGGCACCCGCCCCCGCATCCGCCCCGGTGCCCGCCCCCGGAACCGAGCGGGGCGCCCCGGACCGCCTCACCCCGGAAGAGGCCCGCACCATCGCCTCCTGGGATCGCGACCTCGGCGCCCTCACCAGCGAGCTGCTGCGCGCCCGCGCCACCACCCGTGACGTCCACCTGCCCGCGTCGCTCACCGCCTCGCAGCTGCTGCGCCTCGCCGCCGACCCCGACGGCTTCGCGCAGGAGCTCGCCCGTCCCATGCCGCGCCCGCCGCAGCCCGCCGCGCGGCGCGGGACCCGGTTCCACGCGTGGGTGGAGGCCCGGTTCGAGGAGCTCCCGCTCCCGCTGCTCGGGCCCGACGAGCTGCCGGGCGGCGAGGCGTACGCCGACGAGCCGGAGATCGCCGACGAGCGGGACCTCGCGGCGCTCAAGGAGGCGTTCGAGAACACTCCGTACGCCCACCGCACCCCGTACCGCGTGGAGGCGCCCTTCCAGCTGACCCTCGCCGGACGCGTGGTCCGCGGCCGCATCGACGCCGTCTACCGGGACGCGCGGACCGGGACGTACGAGATCGTCGACTGGAAGACCAACCGTTTCCGCACCGCCGATCCCCTCCAGCTCGCGGTCTACCGCCTCGCCTGGGCCGAGCAGCACGGGCTCGCGCCGGACGAGGTCGCCGCGGCCTTCGTCTACGTCCGCACGGGTGAGGTCGTCCGCCCGGACGGCCTCCCCGGCCGGGCGGAGATCGAGCGCATCCTGCTCCGTGGGACGGCCGAGGAGACGACCCGCGATCCCGGATAGGCTCAGGGCATGAGCGACACCCCGGACAGCGCCGTCCAGACCGTACGTACGTACATAGAGCAGCACCGCGCCGCCTTCCTCGACGAGCTCGTCGAGTGGCTGCGCATCCCGTCCGTGTCGGCGCAGCCCGAGCACGCCCCGGACGTACGGCGCAGTGCCGAGTGGCTGGCGGCGAAGCTCGCGGAGACCGGCTTCCCGGTCGCCGAGGTGTGGGAGACGAAAGGCGCCCCGGCGGTCTACGCCGAGTGGCCCTCCGGCGAGGCGGACGCGCCCACCGTCCTGGTCTACGGACACCACGACGTCCAGCCCGCCGCGCGGGAGGACGGCTGGGACACCGACCCCTTCGAGCCGGTGATCCGCGGGAACCGGCTCCACGCGCGCGGTGCCGCCGACGACAAGGGCCAGGTGTTCTTCCACACGCTCGGCGTCCGCGCCCACCTCGCGCTGACGGGGCGCACGGCCCCCGCCGTCAACCTCAAGCTGCTGGTCGAGGGTGAGGAGGAGTCCGGCTCCCCGCACTTCCGCGCCCTCGTCGAGCGGCACCGCGACCGCCTCGCCGCCGACGCGGTGGTCGTCTCGGACACCGGTATGTGGGCGCCGGACACACCCACGGTGTGCACCGGGATGCGCGGTGTCGCCGACTGCGAGATCACGCTGTACGGCCCCGACCAGGACATCCACTCCGGCTCCTTCGGCGGCGCCGTCCCGAACCCGGCCACCGTCGCCGCCCGTGTCGTCGCCGCCCTGCACGACGAGGACGAACGGGTCACCATCCCCGGGTTCTACGACGGCATCGCGGAGCTCACCGACCGTGAGCGCGCACTGATCGCCGAGCTCCCCTTCGACGAGGCGTCCTGGCTGGCCGGCGCGGTGTCGTACGCCACCTTCGGCGAGACGGGCTACTCCACCCTGGAGCGGGTCTGGGCCCGCCCGACCGCCGAGGTCAACGGCATCGGCGGTGGCTACCAGGGCCCCGGCGGCAAGACGATCATTCCCGCGACGACGCAGGTGAAGCTGTCGTTCCGGCTCGTCGCCGGCCAGGACCCGGACAAGATCGAACTGGCCGTCCGCGACTGGGTCGCCGCCCGCGTCCCGGCCGGCATCCGCCACGAGATCACCTTCGGCGCCGCCACCCGCCCGTGTCTGACACCGCTCGGCCACCCGGCCCTGCAGTCGGTCGTGCGGTCGATGAGCACGGCGTTCGACGGCGCGAAGATCCGCTTCACGCGCGAGGGCGGCTCCGGCCCGGCCGCGGACCTGCAGGACGTGCTGGAGGCCCCGGTGCTGTTCCTCGGCATCTCCGTGCCGTCAGACGGCTGGCACGCGCCGAACGAGAAGGTCGAGCTGGACCTGCTGCTCAAGGGCGTGGAGACGACGGCCCACCTGTGGGGCGACCTCTCCGCGGCACTGCGCTGAAGCGGCCGGGGCGGCGGAAGCGATGAAGACACCTCAAACCACCCGGGGGAGTTGGAACCACCAGTGACCACCATCAGCAACGAAGCCCGGCGGCCGATCGGCCTGACGGCCCCGAGCGGTATCGACCGCGCGGCGCACCACCGTCTCGACGAGGCGTGGCTGGCCGCGGCATGGAGCCACCCGACGACCCGGGTGTTCGTGGTCTCCGGCGGCCAGGTCCTGATCGACGACACCCCCGACGGGCGCACCGAACTGGTGATGACCCCGTCGTTCGAGGCCCCGCTCACCGAGACCCACCGCTACTTCCTGGGCACGGACGAGGACGGCGTCAGCTACTTCGCGCTCCAGAAGGACGCGCTGCCGGGCCGCATGGACCAGTCGGCCCGTCCGGCCGGCCTGCGCGAGGCGGGGCTGCTGCTGTCGCCGCGCGACGCGGGCCTGATGGTGCACGCGGTGGCGCTGGAGAACTGGCAGCGGCTGCACCGCTTCTGTTCGCGGTGCGGCGAGCGCACGGTGATCGCGGCAGCCGGCCACATCCGCCGTTGCCCGGCCTGCGGCGCCGAGCACTACCCGCGCACGGACCCGGCGGTGATCATGCTGGTGACGGACGACCAGGACCGCGCGCTCCTGGGCCGCCAGGTGCACTGGCCGGAAGGCCGCTTCTCCACGCTGGCGGGCTTCGTGGAGCCGGGCGAGTCGATCGAGCAGTCGGTGGCGCGCGAGGTCTACGAGGAGGCCGGCGTGACGGTCGGCGAGGTGCGGTACGTCGCCAGCCAGCCGTGGCCGTTCCCGTCCAGCCTGATGCTGGGCTTCATGGCGCGGGCCACGTCCTGCGAGATCGACGTGGACGGGGACGAGATCGAGGAGGCCCGCTGGTTCTCCCGGGACGAGCTGCGGGCCGCGTTCGAGTCCGGCGAGGTCCTTCCCCCGTACGGAATCTCGATCGCGGCCCGTCTGATCGAGCTCTGGTACGGCGAGCCGCTGCCGAGGCCCGGAAACCCGGCCTGAGGCGTCCCGCCCGGCGCCTCAGGCGCCGATCTTCTGCTTGACCTGGGCCAGCGAGGGGTTGGTCAGCGTCGTGCCGTCCGCGAAGAGCACGGTGGGCACGGTCTGGTTGCCCCCGTTGGCCTTCTCGACGAACGCGGCCGACTCGGGATCCAGCTCGATGTTGACCTCGGTGTACGCGATGCCCTCCCGGTCCAGCTGGCTCTTCAGCCGCCGGCAGTAGCCGCACCACGTCGTGCTGTACATCGTCAGGCTGCCCTGCATCGTCTCTGCGCTCCTCGGGGTCGCTCGGGGGTGAGGGTGCCGCTCGGCACCAGCAGACAGAACGTACGGGGTCCCGTCACCATTCCCGCCGGACCGGACGCGCCGGGCAGCCGCGCCCCGGGGCAGAGCAAGCATCCCGGCACGGATCAAGCGACGGCCCGGCGCCCGATCGGTACGGCCCGGGACCGATCGGCATGGCCGGGACCGATCAGCAGGCCCGGGACGCGATGGATACGGCCCGGGACCGATCGGCACGGCCCGGCGCCCGATCGGTACGACCCGCGCCCGATCGGTACGACCCGCGACCTCCTGCCCGATTCATATGACCGCGACCCCTGCCCTGTGGACAACCGTCACGTCCGCCACCGGCGACCTGGCAGCATGGCAGGGTGACAGCAGCAACGGACTCCACTCTCTTCCCGCAGGTCCCTCCGACCGCCGACGCGGTGCTCGACGGGCTCGACCCGGAGCAGCGCGAGGTCGCGACGGCCCTGCACGGTCCGGTGTGCGTGCTGGCGGGAGCCGGTACGGGCAAGACGCGGGCGATCACCCACCGGATCGCCTACGGCGTCCGGGCGGGCATCATCGCGCCCGCCAGTGTGCTCGCCGTCACCTTCACCAACCGCGCCGCGGGCGAGATGCGCGGCCGGCTGCGCCAGCTCGGCGCGGGCGGCGTCCAGGCGCGCACCTTCCACTCCGCGGCCCTGCGCCAGCTCCAGTACTTCTGGCCGAAAGCCGTCGGCGGTGAGCTGCCCCGGCTGGTCGAGCGCAAGATCCAGCTCGTCGCCGAGGCGGCCGCGCGCTGCCGGATCCGGCTCGACCGCAACGAGCTGCGCGACACCACGGGCGAGATCGAGTGGGCCAAGGTCACCCAGACCGTGCCCGGCGACTACCCGGCCGCGGTGGCCAAGGCGCAGCGCGACGCCCCGCGCGACCCCGCCGAGATTGGCCAGATCTATGCCATGTACGAACAGCTGAAGCGGGACCGCGGAGTCATCGACTTCGAGGACGTCCTGCTGCTGACCGTCGGCATCCTCCAGGACCGGCACGACATCGCCGAGCAGATCCGCCGCCAGTACCAGCACTTCGTGGTGGACGAGTACCAGGACGTCTCCCCGCTGCAGCAGCGGCTCCTCGACCTGTGGCTGGGCGACCGGGACAGTCTGTGCGTCGTCGGCGACGCCAGCCAGACGATCTACTCCTTCACCGGTGCCACCCCCGACCACCTGCTGAACTTCCGCACCCGCCACCCGAACGCCACCGTGGTGAAGCTGGTCCGCGACTACCGCTCGACCCCGCAGGTCGTCCACCTCGCCAACGGACTGCTCGGCCAGGCCCGCGGCCGGGCCGCCGAGCACCGCCTGGAGCTGATCTCCCAGCGGGACCCCGGCCCCGAACCCGCCTACACCGAGTACGCGGACGAGCCCGCCGAGGCGGAGGGCACCGCCCGCCGCATCCGCGACCTGATCGCGGCCGGTGTCCCGGCCGGCGAGATCGCGGTCCTGTACCGGATCAACGCCCAGTCGGAGGTCTACGAGCAGGCCCTGGCCGACGCCGGTGTGCCCTACCAGCTGCGCGGCGCCGAGCGCTTCTTCGAGCGCGCCGAGGTCCGCGAGGCGGGCGTTGCCCTGCGCGGCGCGGCCCGCGCCGGGGGCAACGACCCGCTGCTGGACGATGCCGGGGACCTGCCCTCGCAGGTGCGGGCCGTGCTGTCCACCAAGGGCTGGACCACCGAGCCCCCGGCCGGTTCCGGCGCGGTCCGCGACCGCTGGGAGTCCCTGGCCGCCCTGGTCCGGCTCGCCGAGGACTTCGCCCGGGCCCGTCCGGACGCCGGCCTCGGCGACCTGGTCGCCGAACTCGACGAGCGGGCCGCCGCCCAGCACGCGCCCACGGTCCAGGGCGTCACCCTCGCGTCGCTGCACGCGGCGAAGGGCCTCGAGTGGGACGCGGTGTTCCTGGTCGGTCTGACCGAGGGCATGATGCCGATCACCTACGCCAAGACCGACGAGCAGGTCGAGGAGGAGCGCCGGCTGCTCTACGTCGGCGTCACCCGCGCCCGGCTGCACCTGTCGCTGTCCTGGGCGCTCTCCCGCTCGCCCGGCGGGCGCGCCTCGCGCCGCCCCACCCGCTTCCTCGCGGGGCTGCGGCCGGGCTCCTCGCTGCCGGGTGCCCGCACCCCGGGCGGGAGCGGCGGCATCGAGCGCGGCAGCGGCGGCCGGCGCAAGCGCCGCGGCCCGGTGCAGTGCCGGGTGTGCGGCACGACGCTCACCGACGCCGGCGAGATGAAGCTGATGCGCTGCGAGGACTGTCCCTCCGACATGGACGAGGCGCTCTACGAACGGCTGCGCGACTGGCGGTCGGAGCAGGCCAAGCAGCTGGGGCAGCCCGCGTACTGCGTCTTCACCGACAAGACGCTGATGGCCATCGCGGAGGCCGTGCCGTCGACCGACGGCGAGCTCGCGGCCATCTCGGGCGTAGGCGCCCGCAAACTGGACCGCTTCGGCACCGATGTCCTCGCTCTTTGCGCTGGTCAGGAGCTTGCGGCGGACGACGCGGAAGACTCCTGAAAACTCGTCGGAAAAATAGTTTGCGCCCGCAGTGGTGATCCCCATAGGTTCTTAACCACGAGAACAGCGGCTTCTCTGAAGCCCTGTCCTTGTGCTGTACTTATCCGAATACGCGCGGGACCGGCTGCGACCGGTCCCCTGAGACGCCGAGAGGAGGCGATTCCAGTGATCAGCATCAACGCCAGCTTCATCAGCACCACCGCCAAAATGACCGATCGCCCGGTCGTCTCCGCCTGCTCGCTCGGCCTCTCCGGTTCGGCGTTCATCGGCACCGGTATGTCCGGCTTCGCAGCCGTGCGTCCCGCCATGCTCCTGGCGGCTCTCCCCGTCCGTGAGCGCGATGAGCGACCGACCAAGGCACTGGAAGCAGGAGTAGCAGCGGCAGAGGCCCAGGCCTATGCCTTTGCGGCGACCGGTGCCGAAACCAAGCAGCAGACGCAGCAGCACCACACGATGTGGGCCTTCCGTGGGCTCGAACCCTGGAGTGATCCAGCCTGATCCAGATCAGGCCGGCGCCTTCAGGGCCGCGGAACCCCACCCGGGATCCGCGGCCCTTCTGTTTGCCCTCATGAGGGAGACGGAGTGAAGGGGCCTCGGGACAAGGCACGACCCGGTACCAGCCCACCGGCCGACCGGCCGGACCGACCAGACGAGGAAGACAGAACCGTGCAACTCGAAGCGCACGCCCCGTCCGTACCGCCTTCGCAAACGATCACCCCGCCCGGCCTCACGGAGGACCCCGCTTTGACCCCCCTCACCGCGCTCACCGCGCTCGACGACGCCATCGAGAACCTCGGCGTACCCGTTCCCTGCCGTGCCTACGACCCGGAGGTCTTCTTCGCGGAGTCGCCGGCCGACGTCGAGTACGCCAAGTCCCTCTGCCGGACCTGCCCGCTCATGGAGGCGTGCCTGGCCGGCGCCAAGGAGCGCCGCGAGCCGTGGGGCGTCTGGGGCGGTGAGCTCTTCGTCCAGGGCGTGGTCGTCGCCCGCAAGCGGCCCCGCGGCCGCCCGCGCAAGAACCCGGTCACGGCATGAACGTCCGCACCGGAACCATCGACCGCCCCATGACGCACGATCCCCAGAAGCAGGCCCCGATGACCTCTTCCGCGAGCGAGCCCAACGGCTCCGCCACCCCAGCCTTCACCACCACCGGTGCGAACGCCTCGCGCCAGAACAGGAACCGTGAGATGCAACTCATCCAAGAAGCCCTGGCCCGTGCCCATATGCACGAGCGCATGCGGGAAGTCGACGCGGAACGCCAGGCCGTGCGCCTGGTCGCCGCCCGGCGCATGCAGCGCCGCGCCGAGCGCGTGTCGATGCGCGCCCGCCGCGCGCTGGCCATGGCCGTCATGCACTAGTACCACCCGGCACTGAGCCAGACAGTGGAACCCTCGCGGGGACCGGTCCGAACGGACCGGTCCCCGCGGTGCGTTGCGCCCCGCCCGGGGGCCCGCGGAGTTATCGTCCCGTAGTGAACGAGCGGACTCCTCCCCCCGCGCAGCAAGGCGAGCACAGCGTGGTGTGCTCCCGCTGCGGCAAGACCGCCGACAACCTCCCGGTGACCTGGACGTGTTCCGTGGAGAACGGCAGCCGCCACTACTTCTGCGACGACTGCGCGCGCGCCAACCTCAGATCCATCGAGAGCAGACTCGACTCCGCCTGGTGGTGACGGCGCACCGGACGGAGCGCCGCCACCACGTCGGGCCTACGCCTCCGCCGGGACCGTCTCCTCGGTGTCATCGGCGCTGTCGGCCGCGCTCACCGCGTCGTCGACGTCCCCGGCCTCCTCGCCGTCCTCGGCGTACTCCACGAAGCCCGGCAGCCACGACTCCAGCTCGTCCCGCAGCCGCACCGTCGCGTTCAGCTGGCACAGCACGCCGATCGTGCTCAGCGTCACCCGGTGGATCAGCAGGTAGGCGGGCGGCAGATTGAGCTGCTTGCCCAACTGGTGTGCGGGCGAGCGGATATCGGCTATCCGGGCCGCCTGCGAACGTATCCAGCCGCGGGTGAACGTGAACGCCTCCGCCTCCGCCGGCTCGATGATCGGCAGCAGGTACTCCAGCACCGCGTCCGGGTCGAGCTCGATCGTCTCCTTGACGAACCCGTCCGCGCACAGCAGCTCGTAGACCGCCTCGGCGTCGCCCTGCAGGGTCATCCGCAGACAGGTGCCGATGGTCTCCGGCAGTCCGCCCGGCAGCCGGTCCACGGTGCCGAAGTCCAGCACACCCAGCCGCCAGTCGCCGTCGTCGGCGGGCAGCAGCCGGAAATTGCCCGGGTGCGGATCCGCGTGCAGCAGACCCGTGCGCGCGGGGCCCGAGAACAGGAACCGCGCCAGCAGCTGGCCCGCACGGTCGCGCTGCTCCGGCGTCCCGTCCGCGATGATCTCCGACAGCGGTATCCCGTCGATCCACTCCGTCACCAGCACCTGGTCGGACTGGTGCACCACCTCCGGCACCACGACATCGGGGTCGTCGACGAACTCCGTGGCGTGCTGCCGCTGCGCCTCCGCCTCCAGGCCGTAGTCCAGCTCCTCGGCCACCCGGTCGCGCAGCTCCTTGATCAGCGGCTTGACGTCCATACCCGGCATCAGCGGCCCGAGCAGCCGCGCGAACCGGCTCAGCTGCGCCAGGTCCGACAGCAGGGCTTCCCCCGCCCCCGGGTACTGCACCTTCACCGCGACCTCGCGGCCGTCGTGCCACACCGCCCGGTGCACCTGGCCGATCGACGCCGCCGCGGACGGCTTGTCCTCGAACTCGGTGAACAGCTCGCGCCATTCGGGACCCAGCCGCTCCTCGAGCACCGCGTGGACCGTACGGGTCGGCATCGGCGGCGCCGCCTCCTGGAGCTTGGTCAGGGCCGCCCGGTAGGGCCCGGCGACCTCCTCCGGGAGCGCCGACTCGAAGACGGACATCGCCTGCCCGAACTTCATCGCGCCGCCCTTGAGCTCACCGAGCACCTTGAACAGCTGGTCGGCCGTCCGCTGTTGCAGCTCGCGCGCCACCAGCTCCGCCGACTTGCCGCCGATCCGCTTGCCCAGTCCCCAAGTGGCCCGGCCTGCGAAGCTCAACGGCAACGCGGCCAACTTGGCGGTACGGGTGACCGCCTTCCGGGGAAGATCAGACATACGCCCCTCCACATCCCAGCCTGCCGTGCCGCGTTGCCGAGGCAGACTTCCGTCGTCGGCCTTACCCCGCCATTGTGTCCTGCCTCCCGCCGGGGTCCGATGCGCGCACCCCCTCTCGCCGTCCAGCGGCTCCGCACGAGCAGTCGGCGTGCGGGGCGATGCGCTCGGTGCGCCAGTCCAGCGCGGGCAGCGACGTCTCCCAGCGAGCACCCGTGCTGGCGGGCAACTCCCCGTCCAGATACGCCAGCGCGTGTGCCGCCGTCAGCCCGGCGACCGCCGAAGCCAGTCCGAGATCGCAGGCCGGCACCCGACTCTGCCGTCCGGAACGCCACTGCGCCACCATGCGCGGCCACGCCGGATCGCGATCCGCTCGTTCCAGGTCCAGGCACCGGGCACACGCCGTACCACCGGGCAGCACCAGCGGCCCCACCACACCGGTGGCCTCCACGACCCCCGCGTACAGATGGGGTGTGCCCGTGGCGATCCAGTCGTCGGCCGGCAAGGGATCCGGCGCGTATGCCGCCAGCCCGTCCCGCGGAGCGACCACGACCAGCGACAGGCCCGGCTCCGAACAGGCAGCCCTCCCCGCGCGGGGCCCCCGCGCCGTCCGGGGCACCCGTGTCCCCGGCGCCGACCTGCCCACCAGACGCCGGGCCGCCGCGTCCCGCCGCTCGCCCACCGCATCCGCCGGCAGGCCGCCCGGTGCGACGTCCCACGGCTCCACGCGACCGCCGTCGAGCACCTCCACGCTGCCGACGCCCGACGCGGACAGCAGCGCCGCGACGCCCGCACCCACCCGCCCCGCACCCCGCACCTGTACCCGCATCGAGCGCCGCGCCGCCAGGCGCCGTATCGCGCCACCCGGATCGCGATGGACGACCGACAGCGACGCCAGGTCGGCGCGGAGCCGGTCGAGCGTGCCGTCCTCCGAGCGCAGCGCGTCCGCCGCCGGGTCGCCCACCGCCGCGTCGTCCAGCAGTCCCGCCTCCGCCAGCCGGGCCAGCAGCGCCTCCATCCGCTCCTCGGACAGCCCCAGAGCCCGGGCCTCCTCACGCAGCAGAGCGAGCCCCCGCGTCCCGTCGAACAGACCGAGCAGGCTCCCCGTCGTCGTGTCCACCGGACCCAGCACCACGGCATGCGCCGGTGTCGCCCCGAACTGCACGAACTGAAGATTCCGCCAGGCGCGCCGCAGCGCCGGCTTCACCATCGGATGCATATCGTCCCCCGTGATCTTCGCGAATCCCCGTCGTTCCGCGCTGCCAGAATGCCCTGCGCGGCCAATCGCGGCGGAAAGTTGTCCACAAGGTCGGTCCATTAATCGTTCAAATGGTGCAGGCTGTGGATGGATCACGGGCGATCAGCTCCGGAGGCGGGACTTCTCGCGCTGACAGCGGGTAACGTCGGGGCGTGCCCGCCGATCCACAGCCCAGCCTGACGAGCGACCCGTCCTGCCCGCCGGGGACGCAAGCGGTCGAGGTCCGACGGAGCTCCCGGCGCCGCCGAACCGTCTCCGCCTACCGCGAGGGCGACCGGACCGTCGTGCTCATCCCGGCCCGCATGTCCGAGGCCGAGGAGCGCCGCTGGGTGACCCTGATGCTGGACAAACTGGCCGCGCAGGAGAGCCGGCGCACCCCGGGCGACACCGAACTGGCCGAGCGCGCCGAGCGCCTGTCCGCCCAGTATTTCGAGGGCCGGGCGAGGCCGACGTCCGTCCGCTGGGTGACCAACCAGAACACCCGCTGGGGCTCGTGCACGCCGGGCGAGGGCAGCATCCGCCTGTCGCACCGGCTCCAGGGCATGCCGGAGTACGTCATCGACTACGTACTCGTCCATGAGCTGGCGCACCTGCTGGTGCCCGGCCACGGTCCGCGGTTCTGGCGGCTGATGGAGGCGTACCCCCGCACCGAACGGGCCCGCGGCTACCTCGAAGGGGTCGTCGCCGCAGGCCGTCTGCCCCACCTGCCCGCCGCTCGCGGAGAGTGACATTCACCGATCCTGTACCGAACGTGTACCGGCTTGGCTCAATGTCGTCGGAAGCCGTTAGCCTGGCGCGACGGATTCACCTTTCGGGATGGGGGACGGTCGTTACGCATGGCCAGGGAATTCCAACGCGGCCACAAGGCCAGGATCAGTGACCTGACACCAGGGACCGATCTGTACGTAGGCGTGCAGATCGCGGCGCCCGGTCTCACCTTCGACATCAGTTGCTTCGGCCTCGACGCCGACGAACGGCTGTCGGACGACCGGTATTTCATCTTCTTCAACCAGCCGAAGTCGCCGGAGGAGTCCATCCAGCTGCTGGGGGCGCAGGCCGGTGACACCGAGTCCTTCCGCGTCACGCTGGACCGCATCCCCGCGCACATCCACAAGCTCTCCTTCACCGCGACCATCGACGGTGCCGGCCAGATGTCGCAGATCGGCCCGGGCTACCTCCGTATCGTCGCGGGCGGCGAGGAAGTGGCCCGGTACTCCTTCAACGGTGCCGAGTTCAGTACCGAGCGCGCCGTCATGCTGGGGGACTTCTACCTGAAGGACGTCTGGCGGTTCGCCGCGGTGGGCCAGGGCTTCGACGGCGGACTGGAGGCGCTGCTGAAGAACTTCGGAGGCGAGGTCGCCGAGGAGGAGCAGGCCGCCCCGCAGCCGTCGCAGGCCGCGCCGCCGTCGTTCGCACCGCCGGCCTTCGCGGCTCCGGCCGCGCCCGCCCCCGTGCCCGCCGCCCCCGACCCGCAGCCCGCTCCGTCGTTCGGCGCGCCTGTGGGGCCTTGCGGGTGGCACGACGACGC
>NZ_KL591022.1:0-21625 GCF_000716335.1 Streptomyces sp. NRRL S-118
GCGTCCGCGACCAGGAGAAGCGCGCGCAGCACATCGACGCCATCAACCGCTTCCGGCCGACGCACCCTTGACGATCGCGGAAGGTGATCATTTAATCGCCGTAGGCCAGTATGTAAAGTTCCTTACTGTTGTTGTCGCTCCGGAGATCGAACCCTGATCGCCGGTGGGGCAGGGAGCGCAGGACGGGCATGACACCGACCAGTCATCGCCCGGCGCCGGCACTTCTCCGCACGTAAGGCGACGGTGCCGGGATCACCGGATCCCGGCACGGGTCACCAGCAACAACCGGGGGCGTTGATGGGAGACGAGAGCTTAAAGGGCACGGCCGGGGCGCTGCGCTTCCTGGAACTCCTCACCGCCGACGCTCCGGCCTGGCGGTACGAGGAGCTGGTGCAGCGGGCCGGCGCCGAGGGGGCCGACCCCGAGACCATCGAGTACCTCGGACGGGCCAAACGCCTCGCGCTGCAGATCGAGGACCGCGTCAGCCGCGGCCGGCGGCGTGAGGCGGAGCTCACCGGCCTCATCGACGTGGTGCGGGAGCTGACCCGCTCCCCGCACCCCGGAGCGGCGCTCGACCAGATCGTCCGGCGCACCCGGATGCTGATGCACAGCGACCTCGCCTGCATCGCCCTGCTCGACGAGCCGGACGGGGACGCCGTGATCAGCGCCGTCGACGGTGCCGTCACCACCCGTTTCCTCGGCCTGCGGGTGCCCGTCATGCGAGGGATCGGCGGGGCGGTGGTCCGGCACCAGGGGCCGTTCTGGGCGGCCGACTACCTCACCGAGGAGTGCATCGCCCACGATCCGGTCGTCGACCACACCGTGCAGGCGGAAGGGCTGCGAGCGGTGCTGTCCGTACCCCTGCGGTCGGACAGCGAGCAGCTGGGCGTCCTGTACGTGGCGGACCGCAGCGCGCACGACTTCCTGCCCGATGACGTGGCGCTGTTGCAGTCGCTCGCCGACATCGCCGCCGTCGCCGTCACCTCGGGCCGGCTCCTCGCCCGGACGGAGGGGCAGGACGGTGCCTCGCGGCCGGCTGCCGCGCCTCCCGATCCCGGCACGCCGTCCCCGGCCCGCATCCAGCAGCGCCTGCTGCAACTCGCGCTCGACGGCGCCGAGCTGGACGAGGTGCTCGAGCACTGCGCCCGTGAGCTCGGCGGAGCGCTCGCCCTCCACGACCGGTACGGCGACGTCGTCGGCGCGTCCGGACATGTGCGCCGGCCGCACGAGGCCGAGCTGGAACGGGCGTACCTCGACGCCCACGCGTCCGGGGTGCCCGTCGAGCTGGCCGACGGCACGTGGATGGCGACGCTGACCGCACGCTCCGACCCCGGCTGGCTCCTGCACCGCCCGGACGGGACGGGGGACCCCGGCTCCCCGGAACTGCTGCTCGCCGTGGCCAACGTTGTCAGCATGGTGCTGGAGCTGCGGCGGTCAGCCCCCGCCGACCACCAGTGGCGGGACGACCTGCTGGAGGACCTGATCGGCATCGACCACCCCGCCGAGGTGGCGGTGGCCAGGGCCCGAAGGCTCCAGGTGCGGCTCGACCATCCCCACATCGTGGTCATCGCCCGCCCGGACGGCCCGGTCGCCGAACAGGCCACCGCCTGGGCCACCTCATGGGTACAGCGCCGGCGGGGCCTGAAAATGACCCGGGAGGACTACGTGGTGCTGCTGCTGCCCGGGGACGACCCGGCGGCCCTGGCGCACGAGGTGTCGGCCCGGCTCAGCGCGGCGCTGGAGGTGCCGGTGACGGTCGGAGCCGCCGGCCCCGCCGACGGCCCCGAGTCCATCCAGCGCTTCTACCAGGAGGCGATGCGCTGCGTGGAGGCCCTCATCGCCATGGGCGGCGAGGGGCGGGCGGCCTGCGCGCGGGACCTCGGCTTCCTCGGCCTGCTCTTCGCCGAGGACTACGACGTCACCGAATTCGTCAACAAGATCATCGGCCCGGTCATCGAGTACGACACCCAGCGGTTCACCGTGCTCGTCGAGACGCTGGAGGCGTACTTCCAGGCGGCGTGCAGCCCGACCCGCGCGGCCGAGCTGCTGTACGTCCACCCCAACACCGTCTCCCGGCGCCTGGAACGCATCACCCAGCTGCTGGGCCGCGACTGGCAGGAGCCGGACCACGCCCTGGAACTGCAGCTCGCGCTGCGGCTGCATCGCACGCGCTACGCGTCACAGGTGCCGGACACCGGTCACTTCGCCTCCCGGCCCCGCTGACCCGTCACCGGGACCGCTGACCCGTCACCGGGACCGCTGACCCGTGGCGCGGGCCGCTGCCCCTCACGGGACCGCGCCCGGCGCTCGGACCGGGCCCGGCACTCGCGCCGTGCGCGGTCCCTCGCGTCAGCCCGCGGCCACCGTCCGGGGCCACCGACCCGTGCCCCGGGCCGCGGACGCCTCGCCCCGCCCGCTGCCCCTCACCCGGACCGCTCGAGCTCCTCATACGCTCGGTTCTCCCGCGACAGCACCCGGACCGCGTGCGCCAGGGAGACCATCGTCATGTGGCGGTGCCACCCGTGGTACGAACGCCCCTCGAAGTCCTGGGCCCCGACGTCCATGCAGATGCGGGCGAAGTCGGTGTCGGCCCGCCGGGTGAGCTTGCTCAGCCGCAGCAGGGTGCCGCGGCCCGCGCGGGTCATGTTGGTGAGCCACAGCTCGGCCACCCGCCGTCTGTTCGGCTGCCACTCGCCCATCAGCAGCAGCTCCGCCCCGCCGGACCGCCGAGGGTCGGCCACCGGCACACCGGCCGGACGCGGCCGGCGGGGCACGGTGATCCCCGGCCACAGCACCGGCAGCAGCGCGACCAGACCCGTGCGCAGCCCCCGCGGCATGGCCGGGTCCACCCACTCGACGGGCCGCTGCTGCGATCTGGCGAGCGTGGTGAGGTGCTCCGCGGACGCGGACAGCACCCGGCGCTGACCGCCCGACAGGTCCGGCGCCAGCAGCGGGGTGTTGCCCCCCACGCGCAACAGGAACGGCAGGTCGGCGGCGGTGAACGCCTCGATGAGCGGTGCCGGCGGCACATCCCGCGCGTCGATCACCACGGGCCGCGGCGTGAGCCCCCAGGAAGCGGCCTGCAGGACCACCGAGATCGCCGTGTCGTCGCAGGACCAGCCGCCGCCGCTCGCGCTCTCGGGCACACCGTCGCGCACACCGGCCGCCAGGCCGCCCCCGGGCCGGTCCTCGCCCACGGACAGCTGCCAGTTGACCGGAGCGGCGGCGCTCTGGCCGGCGAGCCACAGCCCGTGGCTGTGCTGGCTGGTGACGGCCTGGCCCAGGTGGCGGATGAAACGCCGCTGGACCCCCACCGAGTGGACACCGCTCTTCGGTGTCACCATGGGCTGCACCACCCAGGCGTGCGGCGTCATCAGCCGCTCCATCCGGCGGGCGAGCGAGGCGCGCACCTCGGACCAGTCCCAGGTCGACACGCTGATGAAGTGGTGCAGGCTCTGGGCGGCGGCGGGTTCCCGCGTGCTGGTGGCGAGGTTCCGCATCGTCTTGCGGCCCTGGGCGGTCAGCAGACCGTTCACGTACAGCTGTCCTTTGTGCCGCTGGTCGCGGCGGCGCAGTGAGGCCAGTACCGAGGCACACACCTCTTCGGTGAGGTGCCCTTCAGGGGAGTGGGCCGGATCGTGGTGCGTCGTCGGGGCAGTGGTCAGCGTCCCCATGAAGCTCCTCAGAGTCGGGTTTCCGCAGTGCTTGCCGGTCGGGCTCGTCGGGTCCTCAGCCTTGTCGGCCGCATCCGGAGGCCACAGGTCCGCAGGCGACCCACTTGCCCCGCGGCCGCGGTGGCCGGTTCACAGCGGTGGACGCGGACGCCCCCATACAGCCGGGACGGGGGTGGCCGGGCCACCGCGAACACCCCCGTGCACGCCGTCCGGCACAGCTCGGGCGGTGGTCCGGTAACCGGGGTGCCGTGACGCGCGGTGCGTCCGGGGCCCCCGGAACCGCCCGCGGAGGGGAAGGGTGTGCCGACATGACACACCTTCATCAAATCGCCCCTGTGCACGCCGAATTGGCACGTCAACCCTCGTACGGGCGATCACCCCTCTGATAGGTTCGGCTCACGGGGATGGGCGGATGAGGAGTCATGTGAAGCTCGCTGCCGAGTTGCTCAACCAGTCGCAGGACACACGCGGACCACTGATCGTCGTGCTCGGCGCGTCCGGGTTCCTCGGGCCCGCCGTCATCGACCGGCTCGCCGGCCTGCCGGTGCGGGTCCGCGCGGTGGCACGAGGCGCCAGCCCCGTACCCCCGCGGTCCGTGGCCGGGATCGAGGGGTGCCGGACGGACCTCGCCCGGCCCGGCGCGCTCGCCGCCGCCGTCGAGGGAGCCGACGCGGTCGTCCACCTCGCCGCCCACGCCGGCGGCGACCGTTCCTGGCGCGCCGCCGGTGAGGACTCCGAGCGGGTGAACGTCGGCCTGATGCGCGACCTCGTCACGGCGTTCGAAGGCCGCGACGCCCCCGCGCCCGCGGTGGTCTTCGCGAGCACCGTGCAGGCCGGCGGATCCGGGGACCACCCCCGCGCCGCCTACGCCCGGCAGAAGATCGCCGCCGAGGAACTGCTGCGGGAGGCGACCGCGCGGGGCACCGTCCGCGGTGTCGTGCTGAGGCTGTCGACCGTCTACGGCCGCGCCCCGCTGACCGGATCGCCCGGGCGCGGTGTGCTCGCCGCGATGGCCCGGCGCGCCCTCGACGGCGCTCCGCTCACCATGTGGCACGACGGAACCGTCGAGCGCGACTTCCTCCACGTGCGCGACGCCGCCCGCGCCTTCGTCACCGCGCTGGACCACCTGCCGCACCTCCAGGGCGGCGACTGGTCCGTCGGCAGCGGCAACCGCGTCCGCCTCGGCGACGTGTTCCGCTCCCTCGCGGACGCCGTGGCCGAACGGACCGGACGTCCGCCCGTCCCGGTCCTCTCCGTGGAACCCCCCGACTTCGCCGAAGCGGGCGACTTCCACACTCCGGAATGCGACCCCGCGGCCTTCGGCGCCGTGACGGGATGGACCCCCTCCGTGCCCCTGCACGAGGGGCTGGACGAGCTGGTGGCCGCCCTGGTCGCCGCGGAGGCGAGCACGTCGCGCGAGCGGTGACCGGACACCGGCTCCGCGAGCCCCCATGGTCGAGTTGAAGGGAAGAATCCGAGCGTGAGCGAGGATCGGAAGCGGACACCGTACGTACGGCTCGGACGCAGCGCGACTCTGGTGAGCCGGCTCTGGCTGGGCACGGTGAACTTCAGCGGACGGGTCGAGGACGCCGACGCCTCGCGGCTGCTGAGCGCAGCGCTCGACCGCGGCATCAACTGCGTCGACATGGCCAACATCTACGGCTGGCGCGTCCACAAGGGACACACCGAGGAACTCGTGGGCCGCTGGCTGTCGAAGAGCGGCGTCCGGCGGGAGGACGTCCTGCTGGCCACCAAGGTCGGCGAGGACATGAGCGACCGTGTCAACGACGGCGGACTGTCGGCCCGGCACATCGTCGCCGCCTGCGAGCAGTCGCTGCGCCGCCTCGACGTCGACCACATCGACCTCTACCAGATGCACCGCCTGGACAGCGCCGCTCCCTGGGACGAGATCTGGCAGGCCATGGACCGCCTGGTGAGCAGCGGAAAGGTCTGCTACGTCGGCTCGTCCAACTTCGCCGGCTGGAACATCGCCGCCGCCCAGGAGACGGCCATGCGCCGCAACGCCATGGGGCTGGTCTCCGAGCAGAGCATCTACAACCTGGCGGTACGCCGGGCCGACGCGGAGCTGATCCCCGCCGCCCAGGCGTACGGGGTCGGTGTGTTCGCCTGGTCGCCGCTGCACGGCGGACTGCTGAGCGGGGCACTGCGCAAGCTGGCGCAAGGCACGGCCGTGAAGTCGGCCCAGGGCCGCGCGCAGGAGCTCCTGCCCGCCCTGCGGGCCAACATCGAGGCGTACGAACGGTTCTGCGAGCGCATCGGCGAGCACCCGGCGGAGGTCGGCCTGTCCTGGGTGCTGTCCCGGCCGGGGATCAGCGGCGCGGTGATCGGACCGCGCACCATCGGGCAGCTCGAATCGGCGCTCCGCGCCCTCGACCTGAATCTGGGCGAGGCGGAACTGGCCGAGCTCGACGCCCTGTTCCCCGTGCCGGGCGACGCGGCAGGGCCGCCGGTGACCGGGGCGGGGTGAGCGGGGCGGGACGAGCGTGCGGGTGCATCGGCCGGCGGTGCGCCGCCCGATGCACCCGCCCGATGCACCTGCCCGGTGCCGCCGACCGGTGGAACCGTCCGGACGGCGCCGGGTGGCGCCCCTCAGACGACGCCGAGCGCCGGCAGCGGGAAGACCAGCCTGCCGCCGCCGGCCAGGAACCGCTGCTCGCGCTCGACGAAGCCGTCACGGTAGATCCACGGCAGGACCAGCAACTGGTCCGGCTTCATCGCCTTGGCGTCCTCTTCGGACACGATCGGGATGCGCGTGCCGGGCGTGAAACGGCCCGCCTTCTCCGGGGAGACCTCACCGATGCAGGGCAGGTCCCGCTCCGTCAGCCCGCAGTACTGAAGGATCACGTTCCCCTTGGTCGAGGCGCCGTACCCTAGGGTCACCTTCCCGGCCTCCCGGGACCGGGCGAGGAATTCGAGCAGGGTCTCCCGCTGCCGCTCGACCCGCCGGGCGAACGCCTCGAACGGCGCGGTCGTGTCGAGCCCGGCCTCCTCCTCCCGCGCGCGGATCCGCGCGATCCCCGCCTCGTCGCGCGCGTACCGGTCGGGGCTCTTGGCCAGCGTGACGCACAGGCTGCCGCCGTAGACCTCGGTCAGTTCGGCCTTGATCACGGTCAGCCCGACCCGCTCCGCCATCCACTCGATCTGCCGCAGGGCGTAGTACTCCAGGTGCTCGTGGCACACCACGTCGTACGCGTCCGCGCTCAGCATGGACGGCATGTAGCTCTGCTCCATGACCCAGATGCCGTCGTCGGCGAGAATGTCGTGCACGTCCTGCATGAAACGCATCGGATCCGGCAGGTCGTAGAACATGGCGATGGACGTGACGACCTTCGCCCGCTCGTGGCCGAAACGGTTCTCGAACGTCTCCCGGGAGAAGTAGTCCACGATGAGTTCCGCGTTCGCCGGATACCTGTCGCGGAACTTCCCGCCGGTCGGGTCGATACCGACCAGCCGGGGCCCGTCCTCGGGATAACCGCGCAGCAGGGTGGCGTCATTGCTGCCGATGTCCAGCACCAGGTCCTTCGGACCCGTTTCCACCAGGTCGCGAATGGCCGCAACCTTGCCGTGGAGATGCTGGATCATGAAGGGCCTGATACCGGAGCGGTAGCCGTAATCGTCGCCGTACATGAGATCGGCGTCGGGGGTGTGGCGCAGCTGCACCAGCCCGCATCCCGCGGGGGAGCAGACGACCAGCTCCAGCGGCACCGAGGGGACCTCCTGGTCGCGGCGGGTCGGGAACACACCGGTCAGTGCCTGTTCCCCGAGATCCAGCACCGGGAGCAGCTCGCGATTGCCGCAGATACGGCACGCAGTGATGATCATTACCGGATTCTCCCGCCGCGGTGAGGGGTGATCGACGAATCGGGCGGCACTTTGTCACATGGCGCAGGTGAACGAGCGAACCGCACTATGTCATCTCGGTATTGCCTCCACCGGACCGCTCTCTTACTGTGTGGCGCCGTACTCCCGGAAACGCATCTCTTTCCCGCCCGTCCACGGCCCTGTTTCGTGCGACCGAAAACACCCAGCGAAGGGTTCCGCGTGGCTCACATCGCATTCTTCGTCCTCCCCGTGCCCGGGCATGTGAATCCGACCCTGGGAGTGGCCGAGGAACTCGTGGCACGCGGTCACCGGGTCACCTACGCACTTCCCGGGGACATCGCCGGGCGAGCGCTGAGCGTCGGCGCGGAGGTCGTGACCTATCCCATGGACCAGGAGCGGTTCCGTAGCCACATGGTGCCGCAGCAGAATTCCGACGAGTACACCGACAGGGGCGAGATACTCCGGGTCCTGCAATGGCTGCTGGAGATGACGGACCGGACCGTGGAGCCGCTGGAGCGGCATTTCCGGGACGACCGCCCCGATGTGGTCGTGAACGACCCGTCGTCGTTCTGGACGGGACGCATCCTCGCGGACCGGTGGGGAGTCCCCGCCATCCGCAGCACCCCGACGTACGCGTCCAACGAGCACTGGTCCATGCACCCCGACGCGGAGGCGGCCGGCCCTCCCGACGATCCGGCCCTCCTCGAACTGGTCGGCGGGATCGACCGGCTGCTGCGCGCGCAAGGCATCGACGACGACGCCGGCACCTTCACCGGGCGCATCCACAGCGGTCCCGCCCTGCTCTACATGCCCCGCCACTTCCAGTACGCCGGGGAGACCTTCGACGACCAGCACCACTTCGTCGGGCCGTGCGCGCCCCGCGTCTCCTTCCACGGCACCTGGGAGCCGCCGCACGACGGCAGGCCCCTCGTCATGGTGAGCATGGGCACCCTCTACAACCGGCGGCCCGGCTTCTTCCGCGCCTGCGTCGAGGCGTTCCGCGACGAACCCTGGAACGTCCTGCTGGTCCTGGGCGGCGGCCTGACCGCCGAGGACCTGGGACCGCTGCCGGACAACGTCCGGGTACGGGACTTCGTCCCGCTCGCCGACGTCTTCCCGCACACGGCCCTGGTGGTGAACCACGGCGGGATGAGCACGGCGATGGAGGCCTTCTCGTACGGCGTCCCGGTGGTGGCCGTACCGGTGATGACGGAACCGCGGGCCACCGCCCGCCGGATCGCCGAACTCGGCCTGGGCGCCCAGCTGACCGGCCCCGAGGTGACCGCGGCGGACCTGCGCGCCACCGCGCGGCGCGTGCTCGCCGACGACGGGATCCGGGACCGGCTGCGGCAGATGCGCGAACGGATCCGGGCGGCCGGAGGCGCCGCCGCGGCGGCCACCGTCATCGAGGAACTGCTGCCCGCGCACCGCTGACCCCGTCCGCCCTCGCGTGAGCGCCCGGGCACCGCCGACCCCGCCCGAACGCGAGCGCCCGCCTCCGACCAGTGGGAAACCGACCATGCTCATCACCGAAACGGCCGTGCCCGACGCCTACCGCATCCAGCCGGAGCTCCTCCCCGACCACCGCGGCCGGTTCTACGAGGGCCTGCGCCACGAGGCACTGCGGGCGGCCACCGGGCACGCCTTCGAGCTCCGGCAGGTCAACTTCACGGTGTCCCACCGCAACGTGCTGCGCGGCATCCACGGCACCACGATGCCCCCCGGCCAGGGCAAGATCATCACCTGTGTACGGGGCGCCGCCCTCACCATGGTCGTCGACCTCAGAGTGGGCTCACCGGCCTTCGGCCACCACGACGTCGTCCGGCAGGACCCCCACAGCGCCACCGCCCTCTACGTGCCCGACGGACTGGGTCTGGCCTACGTCGCCCTCACCGACGACACCTGCATGAACTACCTGTGCGACCGGGAGTACGTCCACGGCACCATCATCGACGTCGACGCCCTCGACCCCGCCCTGGGCCTTCCGTGGGACCTGGACGAACCGCCGGTGCGGTCGGCCCGGGACGCAGCCGCCCCCACCCTCGCCGAGGCCGTCGCCGGCGGAACCCTGCCCACCTACGAGCAATGCCGGCGCAGCTACCGGACCCTCCCCGCCCCCACCCGGTGACCGCGCGGGCGGGAGACATGACACATCGGAGCCGGCCGGGCGTCAGACTCGCGGCCGAAGGCGTCTGCCTGCGCATGGAGGGCCTGACCCGGGAGCTGCACCGCGCCGGCCGCCTGGCGCGGCTGCTCGGCGAGCTCGGCGCGTGCGCCACCGCCGCCCAGCCCGCCGCCGTCTGCGAGGCCGTCCGCCGCGGCGACGCCTACCGGGACCACCTGTCCGACCTGGCGTGCCGCCGCGTGCCGACCGCCGAGGCGGTGCTCAGCCTGCTCTACGAGGACGCGCGCGCCGCCTGCGACACCCTGCTGCCGCACTACCGGCGCGGCGGCGGGCTGTGCGCCAGCGTCTTCGTCCCGCTGAACCCCTACGCCGACGGTCGCCGTGCCGTCGCGGAAGCCGCCGCGCTGCGGTGGACCGTCGACCGCCCCAACGCGGTGGTGTCGGTGCACCTGGCGCGCGGCGCGGTGTCGCTCGTCGGCGACCTGCTGGCACGGGGCATCAGCGTCGACGTCCGACCGCTGTTCTCGCTCCAGCAGTTCGACGCGCTCTTCGAGGAGTTCCTCAGCGGCCTGGAGCGGGCCCGTGACGCCGGCTGCGATCTGTCGGGCATCCACTTCGCCGCCTCCGTCCCGCTGCGGCTGCTGGACGAGACGATCGCCGCCCGGCTGGGTGCGACGGCGTGCCGCGAGGAGTGGGCCGTCGCCGTCGCCCGGCTGCTGCACCACCGCCGCGAACAGCTGATGGACGGCGCCCGCTGGCGGGCGCTGGTCCGCGCGGGTGCCCGCCCGCCGCACTTCGTCTGGTCCTCCCGCGAGGCGCCCGTCGGGGAAGCGGTGCGCTACCTGGAGGAACTGGTCGGCTGGAACAGCGTCTTCTCGGCGGGGCCCGCCACCCTGCGGGCCGTGCGCGCCCGGGCCGAGCTGAGGGGCGACACCGTCAGCGGTACGGAGGCGTACGCGCGGCGGGTGCTGTCGGCCCTGCACCGCCGGGAGGTCGACCTGCACGCGACGGGCCTCGAACTGCAGCAGGCTCAGCTCGAGGCCGCACGCGCCGAGTGGACGGAGCTGTGCGGGGCGGTCGAGGCCACGCTCAGGCGCGTCTGAACCGCTTCACCGGACCTGCGAGGGGCCGCCGGCGGCAGGGGCGGGGCAGCTCGTCGCGAACGCGGCGACCCGCCCGCCGTGCAGCCGCAGCCGTGCCCCGGCGAACCGCTGCCGCATCCGCCGGTCGTGCGTGACGACCACAACGGCGCCCCGGTAGTCCGTCAGCGCCTGCTCCAGCTCCTCGACGAGCGCGGGGGACAGGTGGTTGGTGGGCTCGTCCAGCAGCAGCAGGTCCACCGGGTCGCTCACCAGCCGGGCGAGCTCGATCCTGCGGCGCTGCCCGTAGGACAGCTCGCCCACCCGCCGCCGCAGGTCGTCGGGGCTGAACAGCCCGAGGGACAGCAATTCCTCGACGTGGTCGTCGGGATGCCCGCCCCGCCCCTGGGCGAAGGCCTGCGGCACGGTCATGCCGGACGGCCACGGCGTGGGGTCCTGACGCAGGTGGCCGACCCGACCGATCACGGTGACCTTGCCGTCGTCGGCCGCCAGTTCACCGGCCAGTACGCGCAACAGCGTGGTCTTCCCCGCTCCGTTGGGGCCGGTGACCAGCAGCCGCTCACCGCGACCGATGCGCAGCGACCTGACCCGCAGCCGGTCGCCCACCCGTACGTCCGCCAGCTCCGCGACCGTGTCCGTCGTCGTGTCCGCCACCGTGTCCGTCGCCGGCGCCGTTTCGGGCGCCGGCTGTTCGGTGGTGGTGGAGAGCACGGCCGTGAACGCGAGCGGGTCCGCGGGCCGGGCGACGGCGTTCTCCGTGAGCCGCGCCACCCGCTCCTTGGCGTTGCGGATCCGGGACGTCGCGCCGTGCACCCGTCCCCGTGTCCGGAACTGGCCGGCCCCGAAGTTGGCGAGCGGCAGCTTCCGCGGGATGCCGTCCATCCGCGACACGTGGGTGGTCACCAGGTCGCGGTTGCGCTCCAGCTCGGCGCGCCACTGCTCGTACTCCCGCAACCGCCGGCGGCGTTCCGCGGCCTTGGCGGACAGATAGCCGTCGTAGCCATCGCCGTAGCGGGTGACCCGGCCGGAGTCGACCTCCAGGATGGTGGTGGTGAGCCGTTCCAGGAACACCCGGTCGTGGGTCACCGCGACGACGGTGCCCCGGTGCCGGCGCAGATGTTCCTCGAGCCAGATCACCGCCCGTTCGTCCAGGTCGTTGGTCGGCTCGTCCAGCAGCAGCAGCTCCGGGGCGGACGCGAGCGTGCCGGCCAGGGCCAGGCGCGACCGCTCCCCGCCGGACAGGGTGGCCAGCGGGCGGCTCCGCTCCAGGCCCGGCAGACCCAGGTGGTGCAGCGCGATGTCGACCCGGGCGTCCGCTTCGTGCCCGCCCCGGACGGTGTGGCGCTCCAGCAGCTCCGCGTACTCCTCGAACAGCCTGGCCATCTCCTCGTCCGACCGGGCCTCGTCGGCCTGGACGGCCAGTTCGGCCTCGGCCCGGTGCATGCGGGCCTCCAGATCGCGCAGGTCGGACAGGGCGAGGTCGACGGCGTCCTGGACGACGGCGTCCTCCGGCAGCTCCAGCGACTGCGGCAGATACCCCACCCCGCCGGGCGCCACCACGGTGACCGTCCCGTTGTCGGGCGTCTCCCGTCCCGCGATCAGACCGAGCAGCGTCGACTTGCCCGACCCGTTGTCACCGACGATGCCGATCCTCTCGCCGGGCTTGACGGTGAAGTCCACGCGGTCCAGGACCACGTGGTCGGCGAAGCGCTTGGTGATGTCGCGCAGGGCGAATTGGGCAACACGCATGGAAGGTCCTCCTGAGCACAGCCGATACGGGGATGCCGTGTCCGCGTACGCCGCAGCCGCAGGGGGGTACCACAAGGGGAACACGCCGGGACGGCCGTACTCATCGGCCGGAGGCGGTGCGGAGGCACGCGGGAGGTGTGACGCCGGAGCAGTGCTCGACGCGGTCACACACTCGAATCGACTATCACAGAGAACCCATGCTGGTGATCTTATCACACCGCGTAGGGCGTTGCCGCCTCAACTGCCGTGTCGCCAGGGCGGAATGAGGATTCAGGCGGCGGTACGGGCGAGCTGGGCGTCGAGGGCCGCGCGGAGCCAGTCGTGGGCGGACCCGGGCGTGGGCTCCCGAGGGCCGGACGGCGGCGAGACGATCTCGGCGGTGAGGTCCCAGTAGTGGTCGATCCGCGGATCCGCGGCGAGCTGGCCGCTCAGCCGCCGCCGGAAGGCGGGCGTGTCGCGCGTGCCGCGGGAACGGGCGTACGCGGCGACGAAACAGTCGAGCGCCTCCCCGTCCTGCGGCGCCCGCCGGTCCCGCACCTGCGGCGAGGCCAGGTCGTAGGCCTCGCCGAGACCCTCGTAGAGAAGGGCCGGGCGGTAGCCCCCGTCGGGCCGGTGCACGGCCGGCTGCCAGTGCGCGGTGGTGGTGGTCCGCGGGCACGGGCCGGAGACGAAGGCGTGCAGCCGGGCGAAGGCCAGCACCTGGCCGGGCGCCGGGTCCGCGGGCGGCTCCGGCACCGCCCGGTCGAGGAAGGCGCGGAGGACGGGGGCGGGGATCCGCGGGGGCAGCCACCGCCGCCAGAACCGGGCGAGCGCGTCCGTGCTGGGCGGCGTGGTCATCGAGCCGATCAGGCGCAGCCGGTCGGGGCGCTCCTCCGGGCCGCAGTCCTGCAGCAGGCGCAGGGCGGCCTCGCGCCAGCGCAGGGCGGCCATCCGGCTGCCGATCTCCCGCAGCCGGTCCGCGACGACCTCCTCCAGCGCCTCCTCCAGGGCGTCCTCGCGGCCGAGGACGCGGCTCACCTCGGGGACCGGCAGGTCGAGGGAGCGCAGCGAACGGATCAGCCGCAGCCGGTCGAGCGCCCCGGGGCCGTACCGCCGGTGGCCGCCGGCGCTGCGGGCGCCCTCGGGCAGCAGACCGCGGTCCGAGTAGAAACGCACGGTCTTGACGGTGACGCCCGCGCGCTCGGCGAGCTCTCCGATGCTCCACATGTCGTCACGGGACACGGCTTGAACCTCCCTCAGGGGGAGTTCCTACCGTACCGGCGAGCCCGGCCGGCCCGAACTGCCGCCCGGGCGGACCACTGCGTACGAGGAGGCGTTCATGACGGCATTCGTCCTGGTGTCGGAGAGCTTTACCGGCGGATGGATATGGCGGGAGGTGGCCGCCCGGCTGCGGGAGGCGGGCGCGGAGGTGCACCCCGTCACGCTCACGGGCATGGGCGACCGGCGCCATCTCGCGGGCCCCGGTACGGACCTGGAGACGCACATCCAGGACGTGACGCAGCTGCTCGACCACCTGGACGCGCCGGAGGTGGTGATGGTCGGCCACGGGTACGGCATCCACCCGGTGCTCGGCGCCGCCGGCCGCCGTCCGGAACGGGTGGCCCGGATCGTCCACCTGGACGCGGGCATGCCCCGCAAGGGCGATCCCGCCCTCGCGCTGGTGCCCGACGGTGCGGTACGGGAACAGCTGCTGCGGTGGACGGAAGAGGAGGGCCGGGCGGTACGGACCGGCGGCGACGAGGGGGACCGGCTCGTCCCGCCGCCGTCGCAGGACCGGTGGGAGCGCTGGGGCAGTCTCGCCGGGGTGCCCGCGGACGCCCTGGCCCGGCTGACCCGCCTCGCCGCCCCGCAGCCGGCGGGCACGCTCACGCAGCCGCTCCCGCTCCCGGACGTGGTCTCCGGACTGCCGGCCACCGGCGTCCTGTGCACCGCCAACGGGTCGAGCATCGCGATGGTCCAGACCGTCGTGGGCCTCGGAGACCCCGCCCTCCAGGCGCTCACCGACCCGCGGGTGAGCTTCTTCGAACTCGACACCGGCCACTGGCCGATGCTGTCCCTCCCGGACGAACTGGCCGCCGTCCTGCTGCGCGCCGCCGCCGGGGAGGGACACCGCCTGACCCCGGCGGCGGACGAACCACCCGCGCACCTGCGCCGGTTCCTCCTGGACGTACCGGCGCGGCCCCGCGAGCGGACCGGGCGGGTCGACCTCCACCTGCCCGACGCCGGCGGACCCCGTCCGGCGGTGGTGTTCGTCCACGGCGGTCCGGTGCCCGCCGGAGTGGAGCCGACACCGCGCGACTGGCCCGCCTTCGTCGGATACGGGCAGCTGGTGGCGAACCTGGGAGCGGTCGGAGCGACGGTGGACCACCGGCTGCACGGTGTGGGCGACTACGGCCGTGCGGCCCTGGACGTAGCCGAAGCGGTCGCACTCGTACGGGCGGACCCGCGCGTCGACGGCGACCGCGTCGCGCTGTGGTTCTTCTCCGGCGGCGGTCCGCTGTCGGCGGACTGGCTGGCGGCACCGCCGCCGTGGCTGCGGTGCGTGGCGGCGACCTACCCCATCCTCGCGCCGCTGCCGCACTGGGGGATCGCCGAACCCGCATTCCGCCCCGCGACCGCCGTACGCTCCGCGGGCGCACTGCCGATCGTGCTCACCCGGGTGGGACGGGAGCTCCCCGAGATCGCGGTGACGGTCGAGGAATTCCTCACCGCCGCGCGGGACTGCGGAGCCGATGTCGAGGTGGTCGACGTACCGCTGGGCCACCACGGCTTCGAGACGATCGACCACACCGACGAAGCCCGGGCCGCCGTGGAGCGGGCGGCGCGGACCGTGCTGCGCCATCTCGGGGGCTGAACCGTCCGGAGCGGCGCTGCGTACTGCGACTCCCGGTAACCGCGACCCGGCCGAGCAGGGCGTGAACATGACGCCTTCGCACTGCGTACTACGGGCTACCTGCGCCCTGCCAGGTGCGGCGACACGTCTCTGCCTCGACGACAGGAGCGACATGACCGATCGCAGTGAACCGATGATGCAAGGCCTGCCGGGTGGCGGCGCCGAGCTCTCCGTGGTGCTCAGCCTCGGCTGGGACGACGTGGCGGCTCTGGGCCGGGAGGCCAGCCGGCTCGCCGAACAGCGCGGCGGCCCGGTGACGCTCGACGAGGCAGCGAGCCACCGGCTGCGCACCTGGTCGTCGGTGGCCAACGGGCCGGACGAGCGCCACCGCACGGTGCCGGCACCTCCGGCGACGCCCGCCCCGGCCGCCGAGACGGCCGCCCTCACCCCGCCCCCGGGCGCGGACCGGACCGGACCGCAGGTGACGCGGCTGAGTGACACCTCTCCGGTCGCCACCCTCCCTTCGACGGCCGCCCAGCACGCCCAGGTCCGCCGCACCGGCTGACGCGCACCGGAAAGGCGACGAAGGACCGTGACACCGCGACGCGCCACCGCCCTCCTCGCCGCCGGCATCGCCGTGCCGGCGGCCCTCGCGCTGGCGGCGGCCGCCTCCGCCCCGGCCCTCGCCGACGGCCACGCCGGCGGGGGCCCGGCGAAAGCGGCGCAGGGTCGGGCGTTCCACATCGTCCCGCACACGCCGAACGGCTCCGGCTCCGGCGAGCGCGACCTCGGGCCCGCCCTCCCGGGGGCAGCGACCACCCCGGCCGCCTGCGGGGCGGGCAAGGGCACAGCCACCGGCTCCGACGGCACCGGAGGCATCACGGTGAGCGGGCCGTCCGGTGTGCCCGGCGCGCTGCTCGGCGTGGGGGGCGCGGGTGTCATGGCGGTCGCCGGCGCACTCGTACGGCCCCGCGGTGGCGGCGGACGGGACGGAGGACGAGCCGCGTGAACGGGCGTGCCCCGACGGCCACCCGGCTGCCGAACGCGGTGGCCGCCGTCCGCCTCACCTGAACCGGCCACCGGCGAGGCCGGCGTCCGCCCCCACGGACGCCGGCCTCTTCGCCGTCCCCGCGTCCCCTACTGGATGGTGGTCATGTACGAGGACCACACCTGCAGCGGCAGCACGTCGCCACCCCGTTCCGTACCGGAGTCGCCGCCCACCCCCCTCATGGACAGCAGGCCGTCCTTGCCGGGCTTGTTGCGGAAGACCGTCACCGCGGTCGACAACTCCGGGGTCGAGCCGACGAACCAGGCCGCCGGCTGAGGATCCGCGGCGCCGGTGCGGCCCGCCGCGACCGGGCCGAGGGCGCGCAGCGTCTCCGGGGCCAGCGCGTCGACGGCCTCGCTGCGCATCGCCTCCACGACCTCGCCGGCGACCTCCCGGTTCAGCACCTGACGGCCGTCGGGCCGGCCCAGCCCCTTCAGCGGCCTGCCCTGGTACGTGACCGCGGTCACCGCGTACAGGTCGGTGTGCCGGCCGCCGGTGGCGAACGTCGCGTACGCGTCGGCCATCCGCACCGCACTCGGCGTGGACGTGCCCGAGGGGAAGGACGCGTCGAGTTCGGCCATGCTCTGCGGCAGCAGGCCGGCGTCCACGGCCACGTCGCGCACGGTCTCCAGGTCCGCGTCACGGCCGTCCCGCAGCTCCGCCGCCAGGACGAACGGCCGGAATGCCGAGCCGACCGGAACCCCCGACGTGTCGGCGTTGTTGGCGAAGTGCTTCGTCGCGTCGGGCCCGCCGTACAGCGCCAGCACCGCCCCGTCCTCCGGCCGCACGGACGCCGCGCCGACCTGCACGTCCCGGTCGGCGGCCCGGCCCGCGGGATCCAGCGTCCGCGCCGTGACGTCCTCCACCGTGCGCTCCAGCTGCTCCACCAGGGCCCGGTCGAAGGTGGTGCGGATGCGGTAGCCGCCGCGTCCCAGTTCCTCCGCGGTCAGCCCGGTCCGCCTCTGGATGTACTTGTTGGCCACGTCCACCAGGTAACCGGTCTGCCCGGCCAGGCTGGTGGACAGCGAGGCGGCCCGGGGACGCGGCTCCGGGAAGACCGTGTACCGGGCCCGCTCATCCTTCGACATGAAGCCCAGCTCCACCTGCCGGTCCAGGACGTACCGCCAGCGCGCCTCCGCCCTGCGGTGGTGCGCCTCGCTCAGCGACGGGTCGTACAGGTCGCCGCCCTTGAGGACCGCCGCCAGTAACGCGCTCCGGGGCGCGTCGAGTTCCTTGGCGTCGACGCCGTAGTACGCGACAGCCGCCGCCTGCACCCCGTAGGCGTTGCGCCCGAACCAGCTGGTGTTGAAGTACCCCTGGAGGATCTGCTGCTTCGACAGGTTGCGCGACAGCTTGACCGACAGGCACAGCTCCCGCAGCTTGCGCTCCAGCGTCTGGTCCTGGGTCAGGTAGGTGTTCTTGACGTACTGCTGCGTGATGGTGGAGCCGCCCTGCACCTCCTCGCCCTGCGCCATGTTCACCACGGCGCGGGCCAGCCCGCGCAGCGAGAACCCCGGATCCGTGTAGAAGGTGGCGTTCTCGGTCGCGATCACGGCGTTCTGGAGAACCGGCGGGATGTCGCTCAGCGGCACGTTCTGCCGGTTGATGTCCCCGACGCTGACCATCTGCGTTCCGTCGGCCCAGTAGTAGACGTTCGCCTCCGTGCGGGCGGTGGCGTTCACGTCCGTGATCCGCACCGTGGAGTAGACGTAGCCGACCAGCACGGCGAGCGCCCCGCAGCAGAGCAGCGCCAGGCACAGGAGCTGGCGCCAGGACGGCACGTACCTCCGCAGTCCGCCGTGGCCCCGGCGCGGATAGTCGACGCGGAACCGGCGCGCCCTGCCCGCCGTTCGTCGCAGGCGAGGGATCACGGTGATCGCCCCCTTTCGTACGGTCGCCTTCGTTCCGTACTACGCGGGGTGACGGCGCCCCGTTCATGCCGTGTGGACCACCTCGCCCCCGACGACGACCGTCCCGGCCACCGTGCCCGTCATGTCGTCCGGATCTCAGCGCGGGATGTCCCGGGAGAGCAGCACGAATCGGCCCGGACCTGCCGGCGGCCGGCGCTCCCGGGCCGTCCTCCAGGAAGCCGTGTCGTCCGACCGGGCGGCACCGGCCGCGAGGCGGCGCCCGCACCGGCTGCCGCCGCCGGGCGGTGCGTCGTCACGGGCGATGCCGTACGGCCGTCGCGGCCGTGGAGCCTCCCCGCACCACACCCGTCGCGGGGCGAGGCCGCCCCGGCGGCCGGTGGGCCGAACGGGGGACACCCGCGGACCACCCTTCCTCCTGATGCGGAGTTCCATGTGCGGCACGACGACCACGACCACGAGCACGCAGATGAGTACGAGCGCGGCGACTGCCCCGGTGCTCCGGGCGACGGGGACGACCCAGGCGGTCCCGCGCGGTGCAACGCCCGCCCCGCGGTCGCCGGGACGGTGGCGGCGGCCGCCACCGTGGTCGCCGGGACCGTCATGCACGGACGGTGAGGCGGGGACCGTCCGAGCCGGTACGGTCCCCCGGACCGGAGGCGATGTCGTGGCCGCCGGGACCGCCGCCCAGTACGTCCAGCGGGTCGTCGCCCTGGCCAACGCCGAGCGGGCGAGGGCCGGCTGTTCCCCGCTGCGCGCCCACGGCCGGCTGACGGCCGCCGCCAGCGGCACGCCGACGACACGGCCGCCCGCGGCTACTACCGGCACGACACACCCGAGGGCCGGGACGCCGGCCACCGCATCGAAGCCGCGGGCCACCACTGGAGCACCTGGGGCGAGAACATCCACCGCCGCCCCAAGGACCCGGCGCACGCGATGCGTGACTGGATGGACAGCCCCCGAGCACCGCAGGAACATCCTCAACTGCTCCTTCAAGGACGACGTCGGCGTAGGCGTGAACCTGCGCTCGAACGGTCCGTGGTGGGTGCGGGACTTCGGCGTGCCGGAGTAGTCGGCGGCCAGGGGCGCTTCATGCTGGACAGGGCCCCGCGGGGCGAGCCCGGGGCACCGTCACCCGCGCTGCATCCGGGCAGCCCGGGCGCTGATGTCGGGCAGTTTGGCGTACAGCGCGGCGCCCGGGCAGCGGGTGGCGTAGCCGTCCGCGTGCCCGCCGACCACCGGGAGCAGGGCCTTCGTGCCCTTCGGATAGCGGGCCTCGTCGTGCGTGGAGACGAGCGCCACGCTGGCGCGCGGGTCCGGGCCGCGGGGGTCGAGCTTCCAGGCGACCAGCCGTGCGATGGCGTCCAGCATCGGTTCCGGCACCCGCTCACCGGAGTCGAAGGTGCCGATCGCCGCGATGCCGACCGTGCCCTCGTTGAATCCCTTGGTGTGCGCGCCGATGACCGGCCGGTCGACCCCGCCCGCCCGGCCCTCGTAGATGGTGCCGCAGGCGTCGACGAGGAAGTTGTAGCCGATGTCGTCCCAGTGCCGCCCGTAGGCGTGCCCGGCGTACAGGTCGCGCAGCGTGGCCGGCACGCTCGCGCAGTCGTAGCCGTTGGGGGTGCTGGTGTGGTGGATGACGGCGGCCTTCACGGCGGGGGCGTACCGCACGCCGGGCGGGGCGGTGCCGATGGTCCCGGCCCGCCACGCGGTCCGCGGGACGATGACGGGCCGCGCCCCCCGGTGACGGCCGTTCCCGCCCGGCGCCCGCGCCTGTGCGACGTCCGTGCCGGGCTGCGGGGCGGCGGCGGGTACGAGCCACAGCGATGCCGCGGCGAGGAGAGCGAGCACCGTGACGGAGACGGCGGTGCGTGACCGGCGTCTCCTGGTGTGCCGCATGCTCCTCCCTCCGGTCGCCCCCCGCGGGTCCATCGTCACCGCCCCAGTGCCCGGGGCGCCCGCCGGACTGCTCCGACCGTGGGCCCCGCGGCAGGGCCTCCCGCGTCCGGCGGCGGCACACGCCGGTGGCTCCCGGACCTCGTTCCCGTGGTGTGAACGCGCCGCGGGAAACGATGGCTCAGCTGAGCCCGTCGACGTTCAGGCGCATCAGCACCACGTGGTACGGATCCCACCGGGACATGGTGAAGTGGACCTCCACTCCCGTGGTGGCCGGATGGAGGAAGGCACCGTAGAGCCCGGGGTGTTCGGCACCGTCCACGACGACCTGCCCGGCACTCCACGGCCCCGCCGGGTGGGTGGCGGTGCGTGCCACGATCGCGGCCCGGGTCTCGTCGAGGTGGAGCGCCAGCCACTTGTGCAGGTGCGTGTTGTACTGCACCGACAGCTCACCGACCGGCCCCGGCATGACCGGAACGGCGTCGTCCGGCGCGCCCGTGCGCCAGCCGGACGCGATCCAGTACTCGTACGCCGCCGGCTCCAGGAGACGTTCGGGTGCGACGCGGGCGAGATGGGCGTCCCCGAAGCGGCCGCTGGGCGTGCCGAAGAGGTGGACGTACCCCTCCCTCCGCACGAGCGCCCCCATCTGGAAATTGCTCCCGCCGCCCTGGGCGGGCCGGCGTGCCGTGGCGGGCTTCGTCCAGCTCCGGCCGCCGTCGTCGGAGAACGCCATCCCCGCGTAGTTGGTCACCCAGTGACCGGGCGGCCCCCACTCCCGTACGGACATGTAGAAGAGGAAGTCCCGGCCGCCGGCGCTGACGCCGGCGGTCGGGATGACGGTGACCTCCCGGGCCGACGCGTCCCCGGGCAGGACCTGCGCGGCGTGGCCGGGCCGGTCGGTGACCATGGAGTCGATGCGCATTCCGTCCCGGAGGTCGGTGTCGGTGGAGTGCGCCAGCGTGTTGAAGCGCCAGTCCGCCGTGGCCGGTCCGGCACCGGTACCTCCCCAGCCCTCCCCGAAGGTGTCGCCGAAGGCGACCGCGACCCGGCCGAGGCTGTCGTGCCACATCACCCCGAGGTCGGTGGCGTGAACGGCGAAGCGGTCCCGGGTGCGGTTGACGTCGCCGTCACCCTGGCCCGCCACCAGTGCGACCACCTCCGCCCGGGGCACGGGGGCGGGTCGCGGCGGTTCCTGGGCCCGTGCGCGGTCGGCGGGGCGGGCGCGGGCCGGCACCCATGCCGCCGCGGCCACCAGTGCGACGCACACCGCCAGGAGGATGCCCCGTGCGGCGCGCCGGCGCCGGCCACCGGAAGCGGACAGGACGATCACCTCTCCGTGCGCTCGCTCCGTTTTCACCGCGCAGCGCGGATTCCCCGTACGCGGCCGCTCGGGGCCGACCGCGACTGCGACTGCGACTGCGACTGCGACTGCGACAGCGCTCAGGCTCCGGCTCCGGCTCCGGCTCCGGCTCCGGAGACTAACGCGGTG
>NZ_KL591022.1:21663-54657 GCF_000716335.1 Streptomyces sp. NRRL S-118
CGGCTCCGGCTCCGGCTCCGGCTCCGGAGACTAACGCGGTGATGGACGCGTTCCGGGGCCCGACACCCGGTGCCCGACACCCGGTGCCGGAACCGGTGCCGGGACGGGTTGTCAGTGGCGTGTGCCAAGGTGACCGGCATGATGGCGAACACGGTGAGCGCCGGGGACGGGGAGGAGTCCGTCCGCGCGCGAGCGCAGCAGGTCGGCGGGGGTGGGTCGGACGGGTACCGGGACACGGATTCCGCACCCCCGCCCGACCTGGAGGAGGACGAGCAGGAAGAACTCCACGAGTACGTATGGACGGTGCTGACCGGGGGGTACGCCACGCGCGCCCAGCTGGAGGAACTGGCCCGGGAATACCTGGTGTCGGGCGACCACCGACCCGTCTCGACGGCCCAGGCGCGGCAGTTGGTCGACCGGATGTGGCGCGAGCGCGCGGCGGAGCAGGCCGCATGGGAGGGCGAGACCGACCCCGAACGCCTGAGCAGGGCGTTCGCGGTCCTGGAAGCGGCGGGGATCACCGCCCGGGAGAACTTCACCTGCTGCCGCACCTGCGGCACCGCGGAGATACGCGGCGCGGGGGCCGCAGACGCCCGCGGCTTCGTCTACTTCCACT
The DNA here is from genome assembly GCF_000716335.1 of Streptomyces sp. NRRL S-118. Classification (GTDB taxonomy): domain Bacteria; phylum Actinomycetota; class Actinomycetes; order Streptomycetales; family Streptomycetaceae; genus Streptomyces. The sequence goes on from NZ_KL591022.1 coordinate 22,280, forward strand.
CCCAGGGCACGGAATCGGCAGCAGCGGGCCATGGGCTGATGCTGCTGTACGGCGGCTTCGACGGTACGCCCGGGACGACGGCGGCCGTCGGGAGGGAGGTCGTCACGGCCCTGACGGAAGCCGGACTGTCCACCGTGTGGGACGGGGACCCGGGCCGCGCCATCGTGGTCACACCGCTCGACTGGCGCAAGCGGCTCACCGGCTGACCCGCGTCCCACCGCGTGCCCTGGCCCGGGAGGGGGTGGCCAGGACACGGGGAGGGACGCGGGTCGGGCCGGCGGCGGACGGGTCAGGCCGCCGCCGGCGGACGGACGCAGGGCTCAGCCCACGGTGCCCCGCAGGTACTCGACGAGCGCCTGGCCGGGGCGCAGGGCGGCCGTGCCGTCCTCGGGGTGGAAGCTGCCGAAGCCCAGCAGGGTGACCGTCCGGCCGTCCTTGAGGGCGTCGGCGATCGCACCCGACTGCTCCACCGTGCCGAACAGCGCGTCGATGACGCGTCCGGCCTCCTCGACCGTCGTGGTGCTCCCGTGCTGCGCGACCTTGCGCGTGACGGCTTCTGCCAGCGCCGACCTGTCCATGCTGGTGCCCCTCCTGCCTCTCCTGGTGGCGCCGGACACCGGCGCACGTCGCTCCTTCGTCGGACGCTACCGAGAGGCAGGAACTACGCATCCGCGCCACGCTGCGAAGCAGCCCGTTCGGCACGGCGACGATGACGGCGACGGCGGGGCAACGGCGACGGCGGGGCGGAGGTGAGGCGACGGTGAGGCGTCTGCGGGAGGGGAATCGGCCCTGCCGGCGCCCGGCGCCCGGCCAGGCGTACGGGCCGCACGCGCCGAACCGGGGCCGCGCGAGGGCGGGAGCCGGCGCCGCGCCGCGCCGAGCCGCCCGCGCCACAGGGCGAAGAGGCGTCCGCGTCCTGTCGCTTGCCCCTGCACGCCCACCGCTCCTGGCCCGCCAGCGGGCGGGGCGCCACCCGGCGGAGGTGGGATGATCCCGGCCCTGCGGGATGTGGGGGACGTGCGCCCACTGGCGTGGCACGACGTGTCGGACCCGTCCCTGACGGAGACGTACGACCTCGGGCGGCTTTCCTGGAACCCGGAGGAGCACGACTTCGCCGACGCCCACGTCCTCGACGCCACGCGCCTCCTGGTCACCTCCGACCAGGTGCCCCGCGAGGGGCCGCTGGGACACACCCACCGGCTGCCGGACGCCCCGGCGCTGCGCCCGCTCGGGCGGCTGCCCTACCCCGTACCGGTGCGCGGCGACGTCGTGCCCCTCGCCGACGGCACCTGGCTCACCTGCGACAAAGCGGCCCCGCACCACTGGCCGGCCGGCTGATCCCCGCCGCCGCGGCGGCCGGCGGCCGATTGTCAGTGGGGCCTTCTACTGTTCAGGAAGTGGGACCCGCGGAACACACCGCAGGGCCTGAACCGGGGAGAGGTCTGTCATGTCGAAGACGTATCTGGAGCTGTCACAGGACGGCGGCGGTGCGCACAAGTTCTACGAAGTCACCGTCCAGGGACAGGTGGTGACCGTGCGGTACGGGCGGATCGGCGCCGCCGGGCAGACGCAGACGTCGACCTTCCCCACCGCCGAGAAGGCCCAGGCCGCGGCCGCCAAGAAGATAGGGGAGAAGGTGCGCAAGGGGTACGCGCCCGCGGTGCAGGGGCAGCGCGCGCCGCGCGCGGTGACCCGGCGTCAGGTGGCGTCGGCGCCGTCGACCGCGCGGGCCGTCGCTCCCGTGCTGTGGCGGTTCCGCACGGGCTCCTCGGCGTTCGGCATCCACATCGACGACGAGCGCTGCTGGGTGGGCAACCAGGCGGGCGACGTCTACACCCTCGGTCACGGCGGCGAGGTCCTCGCCCGCTACCAGCTTCCGGACGGCGTCAAGTGCCTGGTCGCCGACGACTTCTGGATCTACGCGGGCTGCGACGACGGCCGGGTCTACGACCTGTCGTCGAAGCTCCCCTTCGCGGCGTACGACATCGCGGCCGACGTCGACATCTTCTGGCTCGACATCCACGAGGGCGTGCTGAACGTCGCGGACCGCGCCGGCCGGCTCACCGTCATCGACCACGAGGACGAGCACCAGTGGGCCCGCGGGGGCCGCGGCGAGCACGCCTGGATGGTACGGGCCGACGACCGCGCCGTCTACCACGGGCACAACCGGGGCGTGACGGCCCACACCCGCGACGGGAGTGCCGAGCTGTGGCACACGCCCACCCAGGGCGGCGTGCTCTTCGGCTGGCAGGAGGACGACGCCGTGTACGCGGGCACGGCGCACCGGGTGGTCCAGCGGCTGTCGAAGGCGACGGGCACCATCGAGGCGACGTACGGCTGCGACAGCGCGGTGTACTCGTGCGCCACGTCCCCCGGCGGACAGTACGTGTTCGCAGGCGACTCCTCGTCGTCGGTGTACTGCTTCGACCGGTACGGCACGCGGCTGTGGAAGCTCGGTACGGGCGGTGGTTCGGCGCTGTCGATGCAGTACCGGGACGAGCGGCTGTACCTGGTCACCACGGACGGCTCCCTGGTGTGCGTCGACGCGAGCGAGGCGGCGATCGCGGCGGCCCAGCAGGGCACGGTGCCCGTCGCCCGCGACGTGAAGCTCGCCGCGACCCTGCCCACGTACGCGCCGGCCACCGCGGTCGCCTCGGTGACGACCGTGACGACGGCGCCCGCTGGCTCGGTGGTCGTGGAATGCGTGCAGGAAGGCGGCCGGACGCGGGTCCACGTGGTGTCGGACGGCTACGACCGGTCGTGGAACGTGCAGTTCCCGCGGGCGATACGCGAGCCGGGCGTGCGGTACGTCGTCGACGCGCTGCACCCGGCGTCGGGCGGCTTCTACCGGGTCCGCGGCGACATCAGGAGGCTCCAGTGACCGCCGGGGGGTTCGAGGCCGCCACGGGGGACGGTCCGCCGCCCGCGCCGGGCACCGAGGAGCGCCGCGCCGCCGAAGTGCGCGTCGCGTGGGACGGGATGCTGCAGATCCGGCGGCTGACCTCTGCCGGCACCGGTACCGGAACCGGCACAGGTACCGGTTCCGGTGGCGGCGACCCGCGGGCCGTCCCCGCCGCATGGGAGCTGAACCGGCCCGTCCGCGCGGTCGCGCTGGCGCTGGAAGCGGCCGGGATCCCACCGTCGGCGGTCGGCGCGGACGGCCGGCGCGTCGCCACGGGGTACCGGGTCGCGCCGGGGGAGCGGCCAGGGACGGTACGGGTCGAGTGGCTCGGCCCGCCCGGCGGCGGAGCCGCGCAGGAAGAGGAGGGCAGGCTGTCCGAGTGCGCCCGGGTGCTGGACGGGCTCGGCTGGGAGGCGTTGCTGTACCGCGGACCGCGCAAGCGGCGCTTCCTGGAGGTCGAGGCGGTCCGCGGTACCGGATGACGCCGTCGGGCGGCGCCGGCGCCTCAGGCGATCGACGCCGAGATGATGGCGGACACCGCGATGTTGCAGGACGCCGTCACCCACACGGCCGGGTGCGGCTCGGGCTCCACCAGCGTCGCACCCAGCTTGCCCGGGGTGACCAGATCCACCACGAGGAACGCCAGGGCCATCATCACCAGCCCCAGCAGCCCGAACGCCGCAGTGGAGACCAGCCCCTTGCCGAAGTTGTCGTAGGTCGTCCAGATGGAGGTGAACACGATGCCGCCGATACCCAGCAGGGCCGAGCTCAGCAGCACGGCGGCATTGCGATTGCGCTGTTCCCAGATCTGCCGGCCGAGCTTCCCAGGCGTCAGTACGTCCACCAGGACGATGCCGAGGATCAGCAGGACCACGCCCAGGGCGCCGTAGGCGGTGGCGCGGCCGAGTCCGTTGACGATGTCGCTCATGGGGGTGCCGGCTCCGTATCGTGAAGAGATCGTGGGTGATCGAGGTCGAGGAGACGCCAAAATCTAGCGCACCAGTTCGGCCTCGTGACCCGGACGGCCCAGCAAACCGGTCCCTTCGGGTTACCCGGTGCCCACAGTGGAGGAGTAGGCCTCCACCGCACGCCCCCGGGAGTACCCATGGACCGCACCGCACGACGTGACCTCGGCCTGCTCCTGCTGAGGGTGGGCACCGGATCCGTACTCGCCGCGCACGGCGCCCAGAAGCTGTTCGGCTGGTTCGGCGGCGGGGGCATCGCAGGAACGTCCCAGGCCATGGAAGCCATGGGCTTCCGCCCCGGCAAGCACAGCGCCATCGCCGCCGGACTCGGCGAGGCGGGCGGCGGAACCCTGCTGATGCTGGGACTCGCCACGCCCGCCGCCGGTGCCGTCGCGGCCGGAGCGATGGCCGGTGCCGTGGCGGTGCACGCACCGGCCGGCTTCTTCAACCAGTCGGGCGGATTCGAGTACCCGGCCTTCCTCGGGTTCACCGCCGCTGCCATCGGCCTGGCCGGCGCCGGGCGCTACTCCCTCGACCAGGTCACCTGCCACCGCGTCGACCAGCCCTGGACCCTGGCGGCCGCCTTCGTCGGCAGCGCACTGGCCGCGGCGGCGGTCATCGGCAAACGCGTCATCGACCAGGCGGGCGAGGACGGCGGGAACGGCGGCGAGGGCGGCGGCGGAGATGACCGGTGAGGAGAGCAGCGCCGACGGCACTGCGACCGGCCGTCCGGGTTGCCGGTCAGGGTTTGCGGCCCACCCCGCAGTAGGCGTCGACGTCCGGCACGCCGTCCGGTGCACCGGCGGCCGGACGCCACCGCGTCACCGGGACGATGCCCGGCTCCACCACGTCCAGCCCCGCGAAGAAACCGGCGATCTCCTCGACACTGCGGACGTGGTACGGGACGGCCCCACTGGCGTTGTACGCCTCCGAAACCGCCACCATGCCCTCGCTGGTGGCGGTGCTGTCGCCGATCACCAGGTGGCTGCCGGACGGCAGGGCGGCCATCAGCCGCGACACCAGCCGCCACGCCTCCTCGTAATCCGCCACGTGACCCAGGGGGCGTCGGGGTCTGACACGGGAAGCGATCTCCTGAGAAGGGCGTACGGCTGACGGACCATCAATCCGGATCAACCGGCAGCGCTCCATGCGTTCCGGTGGCCCCGCTCCCCGCCGTCCGCGCCACGGCCGGATTTTCACCGGCCTCGCGGCGACGACGGGGCGTGCATGGACTGCGCCGGAGCGGGCAACCGGTTTCCCTCGGACTGGGAGGCGCCATGACCATGACGGAGCAGTCGGCCGAGTCGAAGACGGTGCACCGCAAGAAGGTGCACGCCGCTTGCGACTCGTGTGCGGGAAGAGCCGGGGCGGGACCCGACGAGGAACGGCCCGAAAGCGCACGTGAGCGGGTCAACCGCCGGTGGAACGAGATCCTCCAGGAAACGCGGGTCGCGCAGACCGGTGTGCAGATCCTCTTCGGCTTCCTGCTCAGCGTGGCGTTCACCCCCCTCTTCCGGGACCTGGGCACCTTCGACCGGGTCGTCTACGTCCTCACGGTGGTCCTGGGCGCGTCGGCCACGGGATCGCTGATAGCGCCCGTCTCCATCCACCGGTTCCTCTCCGGCCAGCGCATGAAGGCCGATGTGGTGGCGGCCGCCGGCCGGCTCATGATGTGCGGCATGGTGCTCCTGGCCCTGACCATCGGCTGCACCCTCCTGCTCATCCTCCACGTGGTGGTGCCGAACCTGCTGGCCGAGGCACTCGTCGGCGGCGTGATGCTGTGGTTCGCCCTGTGCTGGTACGCGCTGCCGCTGTGGCTGCGCCGCCGCGCCGCCCGCCGCCCCGGCCCGGGGCCGGGCCCCGATCCCGACGAGGCGTGAACCACCCGCGGCCGGGCACTCGCCAGCCGTCCGACGCCTCCGCACGGATGAGGAGCCCCGTCCCTGGTCGCCACCGGTGCCCTGGACCCCACGCCGCTGACGCCCCGCCGGCACGGGAGCCGCCACGACCGCCGGCACGGACGAGCGATCAGCCGTAGGGGCAGAGAGAAACGGAGTACCGATGGCCAGCATGAAGGTGTCCGACCACGTCCTGCAGCGGCTGCGGGAGTGGGGCGTGGAGCACGTCTTCGCCTACGCGGGCGACGGCATCAACGGGCTGCTCGCCGCGTGGGGCCGCGCCGACAACCAGCCCAGGTTCATCCAGGCCCGCCACGAGGAGATGTCCGCGTTCCAGGCGGTGGGGTACGCCAAGTTCTCCGGCAAGGTCGGTGTCTGCGCGGCCACCTCCGGGCCGGGCGCGATCCACCTGCTCAACGGGCTGTACGACGCGAAGCTGGACCACGTCCCGGTCGTCGCGCTGGTGGGACAGACCGACCGCAGTGCCATGGGCGGCTCGTACCAGCAGGAAGTGGACCTGCAGAACCTGTACAAGGACGTCGCCTCCGACTTCTGCGAGACGGCGACGGTCCCCGAGCAGTTGCCCAACCTCATCGACCGGGCCATCCGCACCGCCTGTGCGAAGCGCACGGTCACGGCGGTCATCCTCCCCGCCGACGTCCAGGAGCTCGACTACAGCCCGCCGACGCACGCGTTCAAGATGGTGCCCTCCAGCCTGGGGCTCGGGCAGTACGCGCCGGTGCCGGCCGACGCGGACCTCGAACGTGCCGCGGAGGTGCTCAACGCGGGCGAGAAGGTGGCCGTCCTGATCGGTCAGGGGGCCCGCGGTGCCCGGGCGGAGGTCGAACGGCTGGCGGACGTGCTGGGAGCCGGCGTGGCGAAGGCGCTGCTCGGCAAGGACGCGCTGCCCGACGACCTGCCCTACGTCACCGGCGCGATCGGCCTGCTCGGCACCCGCCCGTCCTGGGAGCTCATGCAGGAGTGCGACACCCTGCTGGTGATCGGATCGAGCTTCCCCTACACGCAGTTCCTGCCCGAACTGGACCAGGCGCGGGCCGTGCAGATCGACATCGACCCGCACATGATCGGGCTGCGCTACCCCTTCGAGGTCAACCTTGTCGGCGACGCCCGGGAGACCCTCCAACGCCTTCTGCCGCGCCTGCACCGCAAGGAGAGCCGCGCCTGGCGGGAGAAGGTCGAGAAGGACGTCACCCGCTGGTGGGAGGTCATGGAGCGGCGAGCCGCCGTGGACGCCGACCCCATCAACCCCGAGTACGTGGTGCACACCCTGGACGCCCTGCTGCCCGACGACGCCGTCATCACCGCCGACTCCGGCTCCGCCGCCAACTGGTACGCCCGCCACCTGCGTCTGCGCGGCCGGATGCGCGGCTCCCTGTCGGGCACCCTGGCGACGATGGGGCCGGGCGTGCCGTACGCCATCGGCGCGAAGTTCGCCCACCCCGACCGTCCGGCCATCGCCCTGGTCGGCGACGGCGCGATGCAGATGAACGGCATGATGGAGATGGTGACCGCGGCGAAGTACTGGCGCGAGTGGTCCGATCCGCGTCTGATCGTGGCCGTCCTGAACAACCGCGACCTCAACCAGGTCACCTGGGAGATGCGGGCGATGACCGGCGCCCCGCAGTTCGAGGAGTCGCAGCACCTGCCCGACGTGCCGTACGCGGACATCGCCGAGCGCATCGGCCTGGCGGGCGTACGGGTCGAGAAGCCCAAGCACGTGGAGTCGGCGTGGAAGCAGGCGCTCGCCGCCGAACGCCCCTTCGTGATCGACTTCCGCACCGACCCGGCCGTCCCGCCCATCCCGCCGCACGCCTCGCTGGACCAGATCCAGGCGGCGGCCTCCGCGATCGTGCACGGCGACAGCGACCGCGGAGCGATGATCAAGCAGGGGCTCAAGGCGAAGGTGCAGGAGTTCCTGCCGGGCGGCAGGCGCCGCGGCGGCGACGAGATCTGACGCACGCCGCCCCTGCGGCTCCGTCACGACGGCAGGCGCTCCACGACCGCACGTCGTGGAGCGCCTGTTCACGCGTCACCCGCCGGTCGGCGAGGTCGGTCCACCGGGGCGGGGCGCCCGGTCAGGACGGCTTCCCGCGCCCCGTCAGAGCGTCCCGCAGCCGGTCGACCAGCCCGGTGCCCGGTGCCAGCAGCTTGTTGGCGGGCGGAGTGTCGGGAGCCGCCGGATGCGGACGCGTCGGCGCGGTCTTCTTCGCCCTGCGGACCTTCTCCCCGAGCTCCATCAGCACCTCCTCGGTCGCGGCGGCACGCAGCCGCGGGAAGAGGTGGTCCTCCTCGTCGCGGACGTGGGAGCGGATCTCCGCCATCAGCACACCGATGAGCCGGTCGAACTCGGGATCACGCGCCTCCGTCTTCTCGAGCAGGTTCATGGCCCGCTCGGCCGCGGAGTGGTCCTGGATCTCCTTGTCGGCGATCGCGTCGCCGTCGGGCAGGTACGCGCGCACGGCGGGGTAGAGGTGCTCCTCCTCGGCGACCGAGTGCCGCACCAGTTCGATGACGGCCTGCTCGGCGTACACCTTGCGCTGCTCGTCACCGGAGGGCAGCGCCTCGATGCGGCCGAAGAGCTCCTCGACCTCCTTGTGGTCGGCGGTCAGTTCCGCGATGACGTCGCCACCATGGCCCATGGCATGTCCTTCCATCGTTCGGGGGGTGAGGAAAATGCCCTGTTCGTGTAACCGGGACCGGTTCGGCACAAACGACCTTCCTTCGCACCCCCCGGCGCATCGGTGCCGCGGCTCGGACGAGGGGGCGTCCCATGGATCGGTACATCCGCGCCGTGCTCCTTCCGGCCGCCGAACCGCCGCACGTGCGGCCCCCACACCCCGCTCCGGCGGCGCGGAACGAGAACACCGCGCGCGACAGCGTGCCCGGTACCGGCAGCACCACCGCTTTTCCTGTCCGACGGCCGCGGGCGGGGCCGTCGGAAGGCACCGGCGGCCCGGACCGACCGGGACCGTCTCCCCACGCCCCGTCACGCGGAGGCGCGCGTCGAGCCTCCTCCAGCCATGCCGGGGACGGGGCATGCCGCGACGACACCCCTGCCGGCGCCGCGCCGAACGACACCGCCTTCGCAGCTCGCTCCGGCTTCGCCCCGCACCCCGCCCACCGCACATCGGGTCCCGGGCCCGATACCCGCAAGCACGGGGCAGCTCGCCGCTGGCTCCGAGCGGTTCGGGCCGCGGCTGTCGCGCACACGCGGTCGCGGTCGCCGTGGGTCCCCCCGCACGGCGGGCCCCTCTTCCTGATCCGGGGCGTCATGCTCGGCGTGGCGGCCCGCCGACGCCTGCGCCTCGGCGCCCGCGCTGCGGGTGCTGCGGCAGGCCCGGGTGATCCGCACACCGCCGCCGAAAGCGTCCCGGTTGATCGCTCCCGGCTCAGGGTTCCCCTGTTTCAGCTGATCGGGATAGCGTGTCGACTGCTCGACCGCCCCGCTGCGCGGGTCATCCAGGCACGGTGACAGCAGGGCTGTTCGGTGAAACCCAAAGGCTCGGGAGTGGCAGTGCTGTTGGAACGCACGGAGGTGCAGACCTTCCTGGCTCTGGCCGAGGAGCTGCACTTCGGCCGGGTCGCCGAGCAGCTCGGCCTGACGACCGGCCGGATCAGCCAGACCATCAAGAAGCTGGAACGGCGGATCGGCGCGCCGCTGTTCGAGCGCACCACCCGCCAGGTCAGCTTGACCCCGCTGGGCCGCGACCTGGCCACGGACCTGGCTCCGCTGGTGCAGGGCATGGACGAGGCGGTCCGCCGGGCGGTCGCCCGAGCGCGAGGGACCACCGGTGTGTTGCGGGCCGGATTCCTGGGCGCAGCGGCTGGGCAGCTCCTCCTCAAGGCCCTCGAGCTGTTCACCGTCCGCCACCCCGACTGCGGGACGACCATCCACGAGTGCCAGGTCCATGACGCCATGACGCGGTTGCGCGGTGGAGAGCTGGATGTCCTCTTCACCGCCTTCCCCGTTTCCCAGGTGGTTGCCGGGCCGGTCCTGCTGTCGGAGGCCCGAGTCCTGGCGGTGCCGGCCGGATCGTCGTGGGCAGCGCATGCGTCGGTATCGGTCGAAGTCCTCGCCGAGCAACCGGTGATCCAGTTGCCGCACGACATGCCCCAAGAGCTGCGCCACGAACGCACGCCCACGCACACGCCCGCCGGCAGGCCCGTGCCACGCGGCCCGACGGCTGCCACCTTCCCCGAGGTCCTGGCTCTGGTCGCCGCAGGCGAGGGCGTCTTCCCGGTCGGCGAGCACGCCCGGCAGTTCTACCCACGCCCGGACGTCGCCTACGTGGCCTTCAACGACGCCGCACCCGTCCAGTGGGGCCCGGTCTGGCTGGAGAGCAACGTCAGCACTCGTTTGCGCGCGTTCGTCCAAGCCGCGGCTGACGCCAACACCTGACTCCACCCTCACCTCGGTATGGATCAGAAGATCACAGGGCGGACGACGTGGGGCAGGGGTCGGCACCTGCGGAAGAACCGGCGGGTCCCGGCGGCGAATCGGCTCCGGCCATCGCTGCGGAGCGGCAGGGGTGGGCCCTTGAGCGCTCGGCCCAGCGGACGGCGGGCTCCATGGTGATCCCCGCCGCGGCGAAGAGAACACCGAGCAGGAGCCAGCCGGCAGCGCCCCAGCCCAGGAGCAAGGTGGTCAGGACCAGAGGACCGAGCATCCTGGCCACGGCCTGCCCAGTGCCGAAGAAGCCCTGGTACTGCCCCTGCTTGTCGGCGGGAGCCAACCCGAAGCTGATCTCCCAGGCGCCCGGGGCGAGCATCATCTCGCCGAGGACTTGCAGACCTGCCGCCGCCAGGAGGATCAGTCCGGCCGTCCAGGCGGAGGACCCGAACGCGGAGAGGGAGAAGACGGCACACGCGGCGCACATGACGAGGCCCGCGTGCCGTACGGCCCGTGAGGCGCTCCTGAGACCTTTCACCCGCCGCGCGACCCGGACCTGGAAGGCGACCACGCTGAGGGTGTTGAGCACCAGCAGTGCGGAGACCGTCCAGGCCGGCGCCCGGGTCTGCTGCACGATCCACAGCGGGATCACCAGGCTGATCAACGGCATGTAGAACAGCATGACCGCATTGATCACGGTGACGACCGCGTACGGGCGGTCACGCAGGACCGCGAGCCGCGGCTCCCCCGGTGTCGCCTTCGTCGAGGTGACGACGGGCAGGCGGCTCAGGACGAGCGCCGCGGTCAGGAAGCTCACGGAGTCCATCACGAAGACTGCCAGGTACGCCTCGCGTGTGTCGGACTGCAGGGCGAGCCCGCCGAGTGCGGCGCCGACGGCCAAGCCCGCGTTCGTCGTCGACTGCAGGAAGGCACGCACCTGGGTGCGCCTGGCCTGCTCCACCAGCCCGGCCAGCAGCGCCTGCCGGGCCGCCGTCAGCCCGCACTGGCAACTCGCGTAGAGCACGGCGGCCACTGCGAACAGCGGGAAGGAGCGGACGAACAGGAACGAGGCCACCGCGATCGCGGTGGCCATCGCCAGCAGGACGGCGGTGCCGCGGGGGCCGCGCCGGTCGGCCAGGTCGCCCAGGGGAACCCCGACCACCGAACCGACCGCCCAGCCCAGCGTCAGGCCGAAGCCGATCTGGGCAGGGGGTAGGCCCACGATCCTGGCGAAGTAGAGAGCGGACGTGACGTAGTAGGCGCCGTCCCCGATCGAGTTCATCAGCTGGGCCAGTGCCAGCACGCGCGGAGGCTTCACGCGTTCTCCTGTCTCCTTCAGCGCCGTGGGCGACCGATTCAGCATGTGCTCCGGATGCAGATGTTGAAGAGCTCTTCAGGGGCGTCCCTCATGACGTTGTGGCCGGAGCGGACGGCGTGGACCTGCCAGGAGGGGTCGGTCAGCAGACGCCGGTAGAGGGGCTCGAACGGGGAGGGCGTGTCCCAGCCGGTGGCGTGGACGTAGTGCTTGCGAGCGAACGCCGACAGATCGTTGCGCAGGCGGACGGCCTGGAGGAGGGAGGCCAGGGGATGGGGCGAGGCGCGCGGGTCCAAGAAGGGCAGGGGGGCGCTGGAATGGCCGGTCCGGGCAGTGCCGTGGATGTACCAGGCCCGTTCCTGTTCGGTGACCAGGGACCAGCATGAGTCACCGTCCTGGGGCACCATGGCATCGACGTAGACCAGACCGCTCACCCGGTCGGGTACCCGGTCGGCGACTCCGGTGATGACCATGCCGCCGTAGCTGTGGCCGACCAGGACGGCGTCGGTGATCTGCTGGTCCTCCAGCAGGTTCAGCACGTCCTGCTGGTGGGTGTCGAGGTTGACGCTGCCGGTCAGCAGGTGCTTGCGCTCACCGAGCCCCGTCAGGGTGAGGGCGTGGGCATCGTGACCGTGCGCGCGTAGGCGTCGGGCCAGCGGCTGGAAGGTCCAAGCACCGTGCCAGGCGCCGGGGACCAGGACGAAGGTCGCCATCAGGCCCGCCCCACGGTCAGGACGATCTTTCCGCGGGTGCGGCCGCTCTGGGCCAGCTCGTGCGCTCGGGCCGCTTGCTCCAAGGGGAGGCAGGTGGCGATCTCGGGGATCAGTCGGCCGGCCTCGACGAGCGAGACGAGCTGCCGCAGTCCCTCCTGGTCGGCTTCGACGATCATGAACTGGGCGCGCAGCCCGAGTGGCCGCGCCACGTGGGCGAGTGCCGCTTCGGCAGGGGACGCGAGCGAGACGACGATCCCGTGCGGGCGCAAGGTCTTCAGCGAGCGCGGCCCGTACTCGCCTCCGATCGTGTCGATGACGACGTCGACATCGTGAACTGCGGAGGTGAAGTCGGTCCGGGTGTAGTCGATGACCTCTTCGGCACCCAGGCTGCGCACGAAAGCGTGGTTGGCCGATCGGGCGGTGCCGATGACGTAGGCACCGCGTGCCTTGGCGATTTGGACGGCCAGATGCCCGACTCCGCCCGCCGCTGCATGGATCAGCACCCGCTGTCCGGGGCGGACATCGGCGGTGTCGACCAGCGCCTGCCATCCCGTGAGACCGGCCAGGGGCAAGGCGGCGGCTTGGGCATGGGAGATCTCGGACGGCTTGCGCACCAGATGCCGAGCCGGGGAGGTGACGTACTCGGCGTAGCCACCCGCGGGCTGCGGATGGCGCGGCATGCCGAACACCTCGTCTCCTGGCGCAAGGGTCGTGACACCCGCTCCGACGGCCTCTACCACGCCCGACACGTCCCAGCCCAGCCTGATGGGAGCGCCGCCACCTGCCAGTCCGGCGCTGGAACGGTGCCAGGCGTCGGTCGGGTTGACCCCTGCCGCCACCACCCGCACGAGCACCTCGGCGGGCCCCGCCTGAGGCCGTACCGCCTCCACGATCTTCAACACCTCGGGGCCGCCGAAAACGTCCTGGCCGATCGCCCGCATCATTGTGGTTCCCCTGTTTCAGCTGGTCGGGATCACGTCTCGACCACTCAACCGCTCCGCTGCGCAGGCCATCAAGGCACGATCGCTACAGGGCTGTTTAGCGAAACTCAAGGGCCATCCACCGAACGACCAGGGCAACGGCAAACGAACACCGCGCGGCCGTCGCCGCGCTCCCGGCCCGATTCCCCCGGCTGCCGTCCGGCTACGCCACGGCACAGTCCTGGGGAACAGTGCCACGCATGCGGCCTCCCGCCGCCGGCTCGGCCGGCACCGGGCAGAGGCCGCTCGGCAGGTCGGTCAAGCCTCGGCCAACACCACCACCGTCCCATGGCCGCCGTCGACGCGGATGCGTTGGCCGGTCCGGATCCGTGTCGTGGCGTTGCCGCACCCGACGACGGCCGGAATGCCCAGCTCGCGGGCGACTATGGAGGCGTGCGAGAGATTCGCGCCCACGTCGGTGACGATCGCCGAGATCCGGGTGAACAGGGGAGTCCAGCCGATGTTCGTCACGGTCGTCACGAGGATTTCACCTGGCCGCAGGGTCTCGCCCTCCTCGACCGTGGCGACGACTCGGGCGATGCCCTCCACCACGCCGCCCGAGGCCGGCGAACCGCTGACCGTGTCGGACGGGGGCAGGGTGGCGTGCGCGTCGTACAGGTCGGCGCGCCGGTTCGGATCCGCCGCCCAGGTCTGCGGGTCGAATTCCCCTCGGATCAGCGTGGGGTACGTCGGCAGGGAGCGGTACAGCTCGTGGGCGGCGCGCCGCGCCGGCACCGCGGCGAGCGGCCGCTCGTCACCGGCCAGCACGACCAGGATCTCCTCCGCGTCGAGGAAGAAGAGGTCCTCACCGTGGCCGGTCACTTCACCGGCGCGTCGGACGACATCGCGCAGCAGCCAGAAGACGCGGGCCACTTCGGTACGAGCCGCCTCGCGCAGGCGCGCCGAGGCGGCCCACTGGTCCACCGTGCGGCGTATGGCGGTGACCCGGTTCGGGTGGCGCGCGGCGAACCGTTCCCATGCCGCGGCCCGCGCCTCGGACTGCCGCCGCAGGCGGGCGTCAGCGTCCTCCTGGACGCTGCTCAGTGCGGCGAGCTGTCGGTCGATCCACTGCGGGTCCTCGGCGGGCCGAGCCAGGGAGATCTCGAACTCGTGCGGGCCGCGATGCCCGTACGTCCGCGTGTACGTGTTCCGGTCGATCTCCCCGCGCGCCAGCTGTTCCAGGCCCAACAGTGGTCCCATACTGGCGAGCTGGGACTCGTCGCCGAGGCCCGTCGTCATCAGGTCGGCGTCCTCCTCACCGACCAGGTCATGGAGCGTGCCGCGAACCTTCACGAGGGTGTCGCCGTCCTTGCGGGTGGCCGCCTGGAGCATGTGGCAGCAGAGTCGGAAGTACTCGCGCACCTCGGTGTCCCACAGCTCGCGCAGCTCTTTCGCTCCCGGGGCGCTGCTCACCCGAGCCCGCAGGTCCTCGCAGCGCGCCGGTGCTTCTTCCAGAAACGTCGGCAGGATCTTGCCGTTGGCACGGATGCGGCTCACCACACGGGCGGCCTCCCCTAGCGTGTCCCGCCACACACGCAGTTTCGAGGCGGGCAACAGGGGGATCTCCACCCCCTCGGGCAGCCGGCCGAAGACCAGCTCGTTGGCCCGCGCGAACTTCCTGCCCTGCCCGAAGGCGGCCGCCAGCGTGGCCGTGACGGAGAGGTTCATGTAGAAGCGGCCACCGATGTTGCCGTACATGGGCCGCCCCTCCAGGGTGGCCCCGACCATGACTTCGCTCATGAACTGCCGTACGAACGACCAGGTCGCGGGCGTCATCACATCGGGCACGGCTTCGCCGAGGTTGGCGCTGGTCCACAGAGAGTCGGTGCCGGTGCTGTCGTTCCACACCTCGGGCCGGGGCGGGGCGGCGGCGGTGATCGGCCGGGCCTGCAGGATGAGGAACCGCCCCTTCTCGCGGGCCCATTCGACGTCGCGCGGCTCTGCGTACAGCTCCTCGATCCGGTTCCCGAGCCGCGCCAGTTCCACTGCCTCGACATCGCTCAGGACCGGGGCGTCCCGCTGGTCGGCCGGCACCGCCACCTCGTGGGTGCCGTCGTCCGTGGGGACGGTCATCATCTCCTTGGAGGCGGTCAGCCGGTCGGTGATCTCGAGCGTCCCGCGATCGACGCATACCGTGTCGGGTGTGACAAGGCCGCTGACCACAGCCTCGCCCAGGCCCCACGCCGCGTTCAGGACCATACGGTCGGCGGGGCCACCGAGCGGGTCGACCGTGAACATCACCCCGGCTGCGTCCGCCGCCACCAACTTCTGCACCACGACCGCGAGAGCCACGTCCTGATGGGCGATCCCGGCCCGGTCGCGGTAGGTGATGGCCCGGTCCGTCCACAGTGACGCCCAGCAGTCGCGGACCGCGCTCAGCAGCGCGTCCTCTCCGCGGATGTTGAGGTACGTGTCCTGCTGGCCGGCGAACGACAGGTCCGGCAGGTCCTCCGCCGTGGCCGACGACCGAACGGCCACGGTCATGCCGCTGTCGCCGCCGCCTTCGTCCTGGCCTTCGCCGAGCCGGGCGTACGCCGTGAGAATCGCCTCGCGCAGGGAGCCCGGCAGCTCGGCCTCCTCGAAGAAGGCGCGGATTCGCTCCCCGGCGTCCTGCTCCCCGAGCGCCTCCTCGATGCGCTCCGCCAGACCCGCGGCGGTGCGGCGACGCTGGAGGCCGCGGGAGCCTACGATCGGGCTGCTCGAACGTTCCCTGGACATAGTCGAGATCCCCGAGGGCCCCGACTACCGCGTGTCCGGAGGCTCGACCCGCCCCTGTTCCGGCTTCTCCGGCGGTCGCTACCTCTGGCCGGGAGGCGCATCCGAACGCGCCGGATCGGCCCCGGCCCTGCCGGCTCCTTGCGAGGAACGCACCGTGCCGGTGGGACGCGGACACGTCCGGGCCCTCGCCGTACGGGACGACCTCATCTGGTTCGACTTCGCCGAGCTGTGCGACCGGCCCTTCTCGACCATCGACTACCTCACTCTCGCCGACACCCACCGGCGCTGGACGATCTCCGGGCTGCCCCGTCTCACCGAGGCCGGCCCCGACGCGGCACAGCGCTTCGCCAACCTCGTCGACGTACTCGTCGACCGCGACGTACACCTCACCCTCATCGGCGGCACATCTCTGACCGACACCCTGCATGGTGCCGGCCTGCCACCGGACATCGGCCGCACAGCCAGCCGCCTGGCGCTCCTCCAGCAGGAAACCGTCACGACCACTTGAAAGAACACCCGCAGCGCCCGCACGTGTGTGCGATGCCGCGCCACGTGGAGTGCGTGGCGATCCTCGAACCCGCCGTCAAGGGGTCGGACCTGTGCCCATGTATGGTCCGGATCTTGGGCATGGGGTCGGTCGGAGCCGGAGCGCGGCCACCCATGCGGACGCCGGGACTGCGGTGACGAGAGGGGCGGAGTCGACGCGGCACCCTGAGCCCGTGCACCAGTCACGGATCGGAGGGCATCATGCGTCGCGACCACGCGCCCCCACGTCGGCGGTGCCCCGGCCGTAGCCAGCCTCGGTGAGACCGCGTTCCCCGCCGTCGCGGAGGTGAGCCGGTGACGTTCGCGTCCGGCTCAGGGCGGCGCGGTCCTGGAGGGTGACCGAGCCGACCACGACGTCACCGATCCAGCATGTCCCGGCGGATGGCTCGCCGTCCCGAAGTCACCCAAGAGTCCATGTGCCGGGGATTCAGCGGCCGGAGCTGGGAACGAGGGGTGGGAGAACAAGGCCGCAGGGCACCCGACGCGCCCGCGTGTCGGCCCCCAAGAGGGCTGACGCGGCCGATGGTCGCATACTCGTTGATCGTGCCGTGAGTGCGACGGCATCCATGACCGGTGCTCTGAGCAGGTAGGAAAGGCTGATGGGGGATATGGACGACGTGAACGAACCTGCGGTGCCGGAAGTGGTGGAGAGCCCCGCTCTGCGGGCACAGCCGAGCGGCAAGGTGGCTCGGTGGTTGCTGCACCACCAGGTGCAGCCGGTCGGCCCTGCGGCCGGTGAGGGGCACGCCGAGCCGCACGCCTGGTGGAAGGTGATGTGCCTGACCGGGGTGGACTACTTCTCCAGCCTCGCCTACGTGCCGGCGATCGCCGCACTGGCCGCCGGCGCCGTATCGCCTTTGGCGACGCTGCTGATCGTGGCGCTGACTCTGCTCGGGATGCTTCCGATGTACCGGCGGGTGGCGAAGGAGAGCCCGCACGGGGCCGGGTCGGTGGCGATGCTGGAGGACCTGCTGCCGTTCTGGTGGGGCAAGCTGTTCGTGCTGGTCCTGCTCGGCTTCGTGGCGACGTCATGGATCATCACGATCACGCTGTCCACTGCGGACGCCTCCGTGCACGTGGTCGAAAACCCCTTCTTCCCCCAGGCTCTGCACGGACACGAGGTCGCCCTCACGGTGGCGCTGCTGCTGGTGCTCGGCGGAGTGTTCCTGCTCGGGTTCAGCGAAGCGGTCAGCGTGGCCATCCCGCTGGTCGCTGTCTTCCTCGTGCTGAACGCCGTCGTGATCGCGGTGGGCCTGGCTCATGTCTTCACCACACCGGGAGCCTGGTCGGCGTGGACGGATGCCCTCGTCGAAGGCGGAGGCGGCCCGGGCGATCTGATGGGCCCGGCGCTGCTGGCCTTCCCTCTGCTGGTGCTCGGCCTGTCGGGCTTCGAGACCGGCGTGAGCATGATGCCGCTGGTCGCCGCCAAAGGCGCTGACGGGGAGCAGCGCCTGCGATCACGCATCCGCAACACCCGCAAGCTGCTGACCACCGCCGCGCTTATCATGAGCGTCTACCTGTTGTCCGCGAGCTTCGTCACCACCGTCCTCATCCCCCACGAGCAGTTCGAACCGGGTGGCGCCGCCAACGGCCGCGCGCTGGCCTGGCTGGCCCACGAGCACGTGGGCGAGACCTTCGGCACCATCTACGACATCAGCACCATCCTCATCCTGTGGTTCGCCGGTGCCTCCGCCATGGCAGGACTGATCAACATCGTCCCCCGCTACCTGCCCGACTACGGCATGGCCCCGGAATGGGGGCGCGCCGTACGCCCCGTCGTCATCGTCTACACCGCCGTGTGCGTCGCCATCACGATCGCCTTCGACGCCGACGTGGACTCCCAGGCCGGCGCCTACGCCACCGGCATCCTGGCCATGATGGTCTCCGGCGCCTTCGCCGTCACCGTCTCCGTCGCACGCCGTCGCCGTCGCGCGGCCGCCATCGGCTTCGCCCTCCTCACAGCCGTCCTGTTCTACGCCCTGGGCGCCAACATCATCGACAAGCCCGACGGCATCGCCATCTCGGGCTTCTTCATCGCAGGCATCGTCATCGTGTCGCTGATTTCCCGGGTCTCCCGCACCACCGAACTGCGAGCCGACCGCATCGTCTTCGACCCCGCCGCCCGTCAGTTCATCACCGACACCCTGGCCCACGACAACGCCATAAACATCATCGCCAACCGCCGTGAGGCCGGTGACCGCGCCGAATACAGCGCCAAGGAGCGCGAGCAGCGCGGCACCAACCCCGTGCCCGCCCCGGCCGACGTGCTGTTCCTGGAAATCGACGTCGTCGACCCCTCCGACTTCAGCGAGACCCTCACCGTCCACGGCGTCGAAGTCGACGGATACCGCGTCCTGCGCGCCGAAGCCCCGGCCGCACCCAACGCCATCGCCGCCATCCTGCTGACCCTCCGCGACACCACCGGCATCCAGCCGCACTGCTACTTCGCCTGGGCCGAAGGCAGCCCGCTCAAGCACATGTTCCGCTACTTTCTCCTCGGCCGCGGCGACACCGCTCCCGTCACCCGCGAGATCATCCGCAAACACGAACCGGACCCCACCCGCCGACCCGGCATCCACGTAGGCGGCTGACCGTCGATGTTCCGGGACCAGGTGGTGGTCCGACACCTGGTCCCGGCAAGGCGTCCGGTCGTCGACCACGTACCTTCCATCCGGCGCGACAACCCCCGGGGAGTGATCGGGTCTTCATCCCCGGGTACCTCGTGGGGACCGCCGCCCGCGCCCCCCGGTCCTACGCCGCTGGGCGCCTGTCCTCGGGCCGGAGCCAGTCCGCACCACCGGAGAGCTCGAGGACGGTCCGCGACACCTCCCGCTCGGCGCGCCGGGACAGTTCCCGCAGCGCGGTCGCCCCGCACAGCAGAGTGCCCCGCCCCAGTGACGCACGGACGCCACCGTCGAACAGGTGCCACAGGGCGGGATTGTCGATGAGGACGCGCGGGTCGAGGACGACCTGTTCACCAGCGAGATCCCGTAATACCAGTCGCTGGGCGACGCCGTCGGACCAGTGGACCGATACGAGCAGGTCGGTGCGGACGCTGTGGCGGCCCAGCAGCCCACGTGTCGTCAGCCATCCGGGGCCGGCGGTCACCCGTGAGGGCAAGAGCACGACGAACAGCAGGGCGGCGAGCGCCGTCCACAAAGTGAGCCTGGCCGCGTTGAGGCCACCGGAAAGGCCGTCGATGACCAGGAGCATCACCAAGAGCAACGCGGAGCAGCAGCACGCGCCGCGCGCTTCCCCTGACCAGCCCTCGTCGGTCACGGACCGAGTGATGCGTCGTCCCATGCGTCCGACGCTACGGACCGCCGACGGGCAGCGGCGCCGACGTTGACACAGCACTGACGGCGCACGGGCGGTTTTTGACGAGGTACTGACCCATGGCGTCAAGAAGCCGTGAAGGCCCGCCGGTCGGGCGCCAAGAACGCGCCAGTGTCGAACCCCGGCAGCTCAACAGGAGTGCACGCTGAGCTCACCCGCACGAAGGAGCTCATCGCACATGTCCGTTCTCACCGCCGAGCCTGGTGCCGCGCAGGGCGCCGAGGAACCTCCCGAATCGGATACCGACACCGATACCACCACCCGGCACCAGCTCACGGCGGTCACCGGCGTGGCCGCGCTCTCGCTGGACGCGATGGCGTCGGTCGCGTACGGGCCCGAGGTCATCGTCCTGGTGCTCGCGGCGGCGGGAGCGCACGGGCTCGGGTTCACCCTCCCGGTCACCATCGCCATCGCCGCGCTGCTCGCCGTTCTCGTCGCCTCGTACCGGCAGGTGATCGCCGCGTACCCGGACGGAGGCGGCAGCTACGCGGTCGCCAAGGCGCACCTCGGCCGCCGCACCGGCCTGGTGGCCGCCGCGTCCCTCGTCCTGGACTATGTGCTGAACGTCGCCGTCGCGGTCACTGCCGGCGTCGCCGCCCTGACCTCGGCCTTCCCCGGCCTGTACGGCGACCGGCTGTGGCTGTGCCTGGCCGTGCTGGCGGTGATCACCGCGGTGAACCTGCGCGGCATCGTCGACTCGGCGCGCGCCTTCATCGTGCCGACCGCCCTCTTCGTCGGCGCGATCCTCACGCTCATCGTGGTCGGCCTGTTCCGGGACGCACCGGCCTCCACGGCGGCATCCGCCGGCCACGCCTCCGTACTGGCCGACAACGCCACCACCGTCGGAGCCCTGCTCCTGCTCAAGGCGTTCGCCTCGGGCTGCTCCGCCCTGACGGGCGTCGAGGCGATCGCCAACGCCGTCCCCACCTTCCGCGCCCCGGCGGCCCGCCGTGCCCAGCACGCCGAAGTCGCGCTCGGCGTACTCCTCGGCGTCATGCTGATCGGACTCTCCGTCCTGATATCCCGGTTCGACCTGCTGCCGGTCGAAGGCGTCACCGTCCTCGCCCAGCTCGCCGACGCGTCCCTCGGGCACAACGCCGCTTTCTACGTCGTCCAGTTCGCCACCATGGTGCTGCTGGCACTCTCGGCGAACACCTCCTTCGGCGGCCTGCCCGTCCTGCTGAAGCTGCTCGCGCGGGACAACCATGTGCCGCACGTCTTCGCGTTGAAGGCCGACCGCCAGGTCCACCGGCACGGCGTCCTCGCCCTCGCCGCGGTCTCCGCCGCGCTGCTGGTCTTCTCGGGCGGCGACACCAATACCCTCGTCCCGCTCTTCGCGATCGGCGTCTTCGTCGGCTTCACCCTCGCTCAGACCGGCATGGTGCTCCACTGGCGTGCCGCGCGCGGTCCGCGCTGGGCCGGCAAAGCGGCGCTCAACGGCCTGGGCGCGGCGCTCACGGGCGTCAGTGCGATCGTCGTCACCGCCACCAAGTTCCGTGACGGCGCCTGGCTGATCGCCCTCGCCCTCCCACTGCTGGTCGCCGTCTTCGTCCGCGTCCACCGCGCGTACGCCACGATCGGGGAACACCTCGAAGTGGGCCGGATTCCCCGGGCCCCGCGCCGCGAGCGCTCCCTGATCCTCGTTCCGGTGTCCTCGCTGACCCGGCTGACCAGCGAGGCCCTGACGGCCGCCGTCTCCCTGGGCGACGAGGTGCGCGCGGTCACGGTCTGCCACCAGGACCCGGAGGACCGCGCCCACGGCAGGGCCCTCCTCCGGGACTGGGCCCTGTGGAACCCCGGCGTTCCGCTCGTCGCGCTCGCCTCGGCCCGCCGAACGCTCGGACGTCCCGTCGCCGCCTACATACGAGAGCTGACAGCCGCCGATCCCGGCGTACGGATCACCGTACTCATCCCCGAGGTCGAGCCGGCTCACCTGTGGCAGCGGCTTCTGCAGAACCAACGGGGCGCGGTGGTGGCACATGCCGTACGGCGCGACACGGACGCGGCGGTGTGCCGACTGCGCCTTCGGCTCCAGACGCGTTGACCGAGCGTGTTGTCGGCGACACCGCACCGGAGCTGCGCGCGGAATGGTGACAGGGCTGCGGTTCAGGTCACCAGGTCCCGCCGCCGCAGTCCGGTCAGTCCCGCGGCCACCAGCGCGCCCGTCACTGCCCCGAGGATCAGCAGCGGCGGCCAGGCCACGGCCGCGCCGGGGAGCTTCGGGAGGTGGCCGAACGGCGAGACGTTCAGGACGAGTTGCGGAAGGTCCAGCGCCGGGCCGATCCAGCCCAGCGCCAGACACAGCCCGGCGGCAGCCCACGCCGCCGGGACCGCCTTCGGCAGGGCGCCGTACAGCAGTACCGCCACGCCGCCCAGGGCCCAGACCGCCGGGAGTTGGGCGAGCGCGGCGGTCAGGACGGGCCCGGCGTCCCGGCCGTACGAGAGGGTCAGGCCGACCCCCGCCGCGACCATGAGCAGCGCCGCGCCGCCGAAGGCGATGAGCAGGTGGCCCGCCGCCCAGCGCAGGCGGCTCACGGCGTTGGCGAGGATCGGCTCGGCGCGGCCGGAGGTCTCCTCGCCGTGCAGGCGCAGGACCGAGCCGACGACGTACAGCGCGGCGACCATCCCGAAGAGGCCGGTCATCGCGGCGAGGAAGGCGTCCTCCAGGCCGCTGCGGCCGCCCATGCGCTCGAAGATCTGCCGTGCCCGGGCATTGTCGCCGACCAGGTCGCCGGCACCCTCGACCATGCCGCCGAAGATGAGTCCCGCGGCCAGGAAGCCCAGCGTCCAGCCGAGGACGCCGCCCCGCTGGAGCCGCCACGCGAGGGCGCCGGCGGCGCCGAGGCGACCGGAGGCCGGACCGGGGCGGGCCGGCAGGAAGCTCATACCGACGTCGCGCCGCCCGGCGAGCCCGTAGGCCACGGCCGTCTGGGCAGCGACCGCCGCGGCCATGAGCAGCAGCACCCACCAGCGCTCGGAGGCGAAGGCGCGGACGTGCTCGGCCCAGCCGACGGGGGACAACCAGGTCAGCGCGGACGCGCCCCCCGCATCGCCCGCTGCCCTCAGCAGGAACGCCAGCCCCAGCGCCACCGCCGTGAGGCCCTTCGCGAGCCGCGCGCTCTCGGTGAGCTGGGCGACGATCGCGGCCATGGTGGCGAACACCATGCCGGTCCCACCGACCGCGAGACCGAGCGCGAGGGCTCCGGCCGCGCCCTCGCCGGCCAGCCCGGCGGTGATGAGCAGCGCGACGGCGGCGTTGGCGGTCAGCGCGGTCAGCAGCGCGGCGGTCAGCGGCGCCCGGCGGCCCACCCGGCCCGCCGACAGCATCTCCTGACGCCCTGTCTCCTCTTCCTCCCGGGTGTGCCGTACGACGATGATCAGGCTCATCACGGCTGCCAGCGCCGCCGCGAAGACCCCGAACCGCCACGCCACCAGCGCGCCGGTCGAGTCGCCGAACACCGGCCCGTACAAGGACCGGATCGAGCTGTTCGCGTTCATCGACGCGGCGACCTCGGCGCGCGCGGCGGGCGTGTCGTACAGCGCCCCGATCGAGCCGGCGCCGCTCGCGACCATGCCGCCGGTGACCACCGCCCACAGGGGCAGCATCAGCCGGTCGCGGCGCAGCGCGAGCCGCGCAAGGGTTCCCGTGCCGGTCAGCGCGCTCATCGCCCGGCCTCCTCGGCGACGGCGTAGTGCCGCAGGAAAAGCTCCTCCAGGGTGGGCGGGGTGCTGATCAGCGACCGTACGCCGGAGGCGGCGAGGGACGTCAGCACCGCGTTCAGGTGGTCGGCGTCGACCTGGAGGCTGACGCGGTGGCCCTGTACGTCGAGGTCGTGGACGCCGGGGAGGTACGCGAGTCCGTTGGGCGGTCCGGCGAGCTCGGCGGTGACGCTCGTCCGGGTGAGGTGGCGCAGTTCGGCGAGTGAGCCGGTCTCCACGGTGCGGCCCTTGCGGATGATGCTGACCCGGTCGCAGAGGCTCTCCACCTCGCTGAGGATGTGCGAGGAGAGCAGGATGGTCCGGCCGCGGTCGCGTTCCTCGGCGACGCACCGTTGGAAGACCGCCTCCATGAGCGGGTCGAGACCGCTCGTCGGCTCGTCGAGGATCAGCACGTCCACGTCGGAGGCGAAGGCGGCGACGAGGGCGACCTTCTGGCGGTTGCCCTTGGAGTACGTGCGCCCCTTCTTGGTGGGGTCGAGCTCGAACCGTTCGACGAGTTCGGCCCGGCGGGCCTTGTCGAGGCCGCCGCGCAGGCGTCCGTACAGGTCGATGACCTCGCCTCCGGAGAGGTTGCGCCACAGGGTGACGTCGCCGGGGACGTACGCGACGCGCCGGTGCAGCTCGACGGCGTCGTGCCAGGGGTCGCGGCCGAGGAGCCGGGCGGCGCCGGAGTCGGCGCGCAGCAGGCCCAGCAGGACCCGGATGGTGGTGGACTTCCCGGCGCCGTTGGGGCCGAGGAAGCCGTGGACCTCGCCGGTGGCGACGGTCAGGTCGAGGCCGTCCAGCGCGTGCGTCCGCCCGAACGACTTGTGCAGTCCGGTGACGGTGATGGCGTTCGTCATGCTTCAGAACGTACGCATGTTTCACAAATTTGTGAAGTTAAGGAACCGTATAAAGTCGGGAGGTGCACCGGACGACGGGAGACGATGAGCCCATGGGCAACGAGGAACAGGTGAGCCGTTTCGTGGAGCGCTTCGCGGCCGAGCTGACCGAGGCCGGCATGCAGCGCATGGCCTCCCGCGTCTTCGCCGCGCTGCTCGCCTCCGACAGCGGTTCGCGGACCTCCGCCGAACTCTCCGAGCAGCTGCGGATCAGCCCGGCCGCGGTCTCCGGTGCCATCCGCTACCTCAACCAGGTCGGCATGGTCAGCCGTGAGCGCGAGCCTGGCTCGCGGCGGGACCGGTACGTCCTGCACAACGAGCTCTGGTACGAGACCTTCACCCGCCGCGACCAGATCCTCACCCGCTGGGAGGCCATCCTGCGCGAGGGCGCCGAGAGCCTGGGCCGGGACTCGGCGGCGGGGGCGCGGGTGGCGGAGACGGCGGAGTTCTTCGAGTTCCTCCAGAAGGAGATGCACCAGATGCTGGACCGCTGGCGCGAACACCGTGCGACGCGTCCGCAGCCCGGCTGACCGGCGTGCCGGAACGCCGTGATGACGCGCCCCGGTTCTCGACAACGCGTCGGCCACTGGGTCAGGCGCACCCCGCTCGCCGCCGTGCGCGCGACGGTGGCGCGGACGGCGGAGGAGCACTTGCCTGACAGCCTCTGTGCGCGCAACTGTCGGTGCCTGTAGGCGTAGTGGACGTACTCGCGTCCCAGGCGGAAGCCCGCCGTCAGGCCGGCAGCCGGCGGGAGCGGTCGTCCCGCGTACGGGTCCCGCTCGCGGTTCGGCCCCGCGACACCGCGTCCGCGCACAGTGCGGTGGCGCGGGCGCGGGCGAGGGCGAGGGCGAGGCGCCGGCGGCGCAGGTCCGGGGCGGTGGCGATGCGCCGGTCCGGTGCGGTGGCGATGCGCCGGCCGACGGCGCCCCGCGCCTCCTCGGCGGTGCGGCCGTCACCAGGGAGCGCGGATGAACCTTGCGCAGGGCCTCCGGGAAGGACGCCGGCATCTGCTCGGGGTCCAGCAGACCGCCCCGCCACGCCTGGTACGCCGCCGGGGTGCAGCCCTGCGGTCGCGCTCTCCCGTATCCGGTGGAGCTTGCTGCCGGGTGGGGGAGAGCATCGCGGAAGACCTTCCGGAGTGACGGAGGCGGAGTGGCAGGAGGGGCACATGAGTGCTTCGGGAGCCTTGTCGTGCGGAGGTACCTCCGCACGACAAGGCCGCGCGCGGTCGCGGCGACGAACCGATGGGGAGGAAGTGCGCGCCGCCGCGTACGCCGTCCCGGCGGGCCCGGTGGTGCCCGCGGCTTTGAGTGGCCGCGGCTTTGAGTGGCCGCGGGAAAACGTAGCCGCAACGGAGGCGCCGAATGCGCTGAAGGGGCCGGTACTTACGGAGCCCTGACGACGTCCTGGACGCTCGCATCAAGCGGACGTCGGGCTCGCGTCAAGAGAGCGGAAAGCGCATAGAGGGGGCGTCAGCCAACCCGGTTTCCCGGACGTGCGGCCGCTGCGCACGCTCCGGCGCACGCGCCGCGTCAAGGTCGTGTCAGCTTTCACCCACGCACCGCCATGGTGCCGTCAAGACGACGGGTGGCCCTGCCCCCGCGGCGAGACGCTTCGCCTGACGGAGAAGATCACCCCACCAAGGAGTCGGTCCAGGATGGATGCGGAGAACGTTGTCGGGCTCATCGTCGCCCTCGCCCTCATCGGATACCTGGTGGCAGCGGTGAGGTACCCGGAGAAGTTCTGACGCGCCGGACGGCCTGTGTGACTGAGCGGTGCCCCACACCGCCGCGACGGCTCCGAGCCGCACAGGCCACTGCGGCCGAATGAGGGCGTACAGGGTCCGTCAAAACGGCGCTGACGGCCGTAAGGGAGCCGTCAACGAGCGCTGCGGTCCGGCTGGGATGCGGTTTCCTCGAACGGTCCGAGGGACGGATTTTCATCTCATCGTCTTCATTCAGGAGTGTCTCGATGGCCGACGTGGCCTTCGTCGTCACCACGATCGCGGTGTTCGCGCTGGTGGCCTTCATCGCCAAGGGGGTGGCGAAGCTGTGACTGCCGAGAACATCGTCGGGCTGGTCGTGGCCGTCGCTCTACTGGGTTACCTGGTCCTCGCCCTGGTCAAGCCGGAGAGGTTCTGAGCACATCCATGAGCCCTTTCCTCGCCGGTGTGCTCCAGATGCTCGCGCTGATTGCCGCGCTCGCCCTGGCATACCGCCCGCTCGGCGACTACATGGCCCGGGTCTACTCCTCCGACAAGCACCTGCGGGTGGAGAAGTGGGTCTACAAGGCCATCGGCGCCAACCCTGACGTCGAGATGCGCTGGCCCGCCTACCTGCGCGGTGTCCTGGCCTTCTCGGCCGTGAGCGTTCTCTTCCTCTACGGCCTGCAGCGGCTCCAGGGCTCGCTGCCCGGTTCGCTCGGCTTCGTGTCGATCGACCCGGACCAGGCGTTCAACACCGCCGCGTCGTTCGTGTCGAACACCAACTGGCAGTCGTACTACGGCGAGCAGGCCATGGGCCACGTCGTGCAGACCGGTGGCCTGGCGGTGCAGAACTTCGTCTCCGCCGCCGTCGGCATCGCGGTCGCCGTCGCGCTGGTACGCGGCTTCGCCAGGTCCCGCACCGGTGATCTGGGGAACTTCTGGGCCGACCTGGTGCGCGGTGTCGTCCGGATCCTGCTGCCGATCTCCGTCATCGGCGCGATCGTCCTGGTCGCCAGTGGCGCCATCCAGAACTTCGCCGGCATCCATGAGATCGGGCAGTTCATGGGCGGCTCCCAGCAGTGGAACGGCGGCGCGGTCGCCTCGCAGGAGGTCATCAAGGAGCTGGGAACGAACGGCGGCGGCTACTTCAACGCCAACTCCGCCCACCCCTTCGAGAACCCCGACGGCTTCACCAACCTGTTCGAAATCTTCCTGATCCTCCTGATCCCGTTCTCGCTGACCCGCACCTTCGGGCGGATGGTCGGCTCTCTGAAGCAGGGCTACGCGATCCTCGGCACGATGGCGACCATCTGCGTCGGATTCGTTCTGCTCATGTGGGCTACGGAGTTCGCCGGCCACGGCCCGGCCCTCGAGGCCGCGGGCGGTGCGATGGAGGGCAAGGAGACCCGCTTCGGCATCGGCGCCTCGTCGATCTTCGCGGTCTCCACGACCCTGACCTCCACCGGTGCGGTGGATTCGTTCCACTCCTCGTACACCGGGCTGGGCGGCGGTATCACGATGCTCGGCATGATGCTGGGCGAGATCGCGCCCGGCGGGGTGGGCTCCGGCCTGTACGGCATGCTGATCATGGCGATCATCGCGGTGTTCATCGCCGGACTGATGGTCGGCCGTACGCCCGAGTACCTGGGCAAGAAGATCTCCACCCGCGAGATCAAGCTGGCGTCCTGCTACATCCTGGTCACCCCCGCGTTGGTGCTCTGCTTCACCGCCGCCGCCGTGGCGCTGGACACCCCGGCGACCTCCATGACGAACAGTGGTGCACACGGCTTCTCCGAGGTCCTGTACGCCTACACCTCCGGCGCCAACAACAACGGCAGCGCCTTCGCCGGCCTGAACGCCGACACTCAGTGGTTCAACACCACCATCGGGCTCGCCATGCTGCTCGGCCGGTTCGTGCCGATGGTGTTCGTGCTGGCGCTCGCCGGCTCGCTCGCCGAGCAGACACCGGTGCCCAGGACGGCAGGCACCCTGCGCACCGAGAAGCCGCTGTTCACCGGCCTGCTCGTCGGCACCATCGTGATCATCACCGGACTGACCTACTTCCCGGCCCTGGCTCTGGGACCGCTCGCCGAAGGGCTGGCGTCATGACCACCGACGTGACGAAACAAGAGAACCCCATGTCCACGGCCCCTGCGGCCCCAGCGCCCCATCACGATGTGCCGACCGGTCACCAGCCCGACGCGGGCCGGGTCGCCGGGGGCCTGTTCGACCCCGGGCAACTGGTCACGTCCTTCCCGGACGCGATCCGTAAGCTCAACCCCCGGATGATGGTCAAGTCCCCGGTGATGTTCGTGGTCCTCATCGGTTCCGTGGCCACCACGCTGCTGGCTTGTAAGGATCCCGGCGACTGGTTCGGCTGGGCGATCACCGTGTGGCTGTGGCTCACCACGATCTTCGCCAACCTGGCGGAGGCGGTGGCCGAGGGCCGCGGCAAGGCCCAGGCCGACACGCTGCGCAAGGCCAAGACCGACACGGTCGCCCGCCGTCTCGGCGGCAGCGGTGAGGAGCGCGTGCCCGGCACCGAGCTGCGGATCGGCGACCTCGTCGTGTGCGAGGCCGGCGACATCATCCCGGGCGACGGCGATGTCGTCGAGGGCGTGGCGTCCGTGGACGAGTCCGCCATCACGGGGGAGTCGGCGCCGGTCATCCGGGAGTCCGGCGGCGACCGGTCGGCCGTCACCGGCGGTACGAAGGTCCTGTCCGACCGGATCGTCATCAAGATCACGACGAAGCCCGGCGAGACGTTCATCGACCGCATGATCAACCTCGTCGAGGGTGCCGCGCGGCAGAAGACCCCCAACGAGATCGCGCTGAACATCCTGCTCGCCTCGCTCACGATCGTGTTCCTGCTCGCCGTGGTGACCCTGAAGCCGTTCGCCATCCACGCGGGCGCCGACGCGCAGACCTCGATGATCGTCCTCGTCGCCCTGCTGGTCTGCCTGATCCCGACGACGATCGGCGCGCTGCTGTCGGCGATCGGCATCGCGGGCATGGACCGGCTCGTCCAGCGCAACGTGCTGGCCATGTCGGGCCGCGCCGTCGAGGCGGCGGGTGACGTGTCGACGCTGCTGCTCGACAAGACCGGCACCATCACGCTCGGCAACCGGCAGGCCGCCGATTTCGTGCCCGTCAAGGGCACCACGGCCGCCGAGGTGGCGGACGCCGCCCAGCTCTCGTCGCTCGCCGATGAGACGCCCGAGGGCCGCTCCATCGTCGTACTGGCCAAGGAGAAGTACGGGCTGCGCGAGCGCCACCAGGGCGAACTGGCCCACGCCGAATGGATCGCATTCACGGCCCGGACCCGGATGTCCGGCGTGGACGTCGACGGGCGCAAGGTCCGCAAGGGTGCGACGGCTTCGGTCATCGCGTGGGTGAAGGAGCGCGGCGGCCAGGTCGCCGGCGACGCCGACGAGATCGCCAACCACATCTCGGAGGCCGGCGGCACACCGCTGCTCGTGGCGGCCGAGGACGACAAGGGCGTACGGGTCCTGGGCGTCATCCATCTCAAAGACGTCGTCAAGGAGGGTATGCGGGAGCGGTTCGACGAGCTGCGCCGCATGGGCATCAAGACGGTGATGATCACGGGTGACAACCCGTTGACCGCCCGGGCCATCGCCGAGGAAGCGGGAGTGGACGACTTCCTCGCCGAGGCCACCCCCGAGGACAAGATGGCCCTCATCAAGCGGGAGCAGGCCGGTGGCAAGCTCGTCGCGATGACCGGCGACGGTACGAACGACGCCCCGGCGCTCGCCCAGGCCGACGTCGGGGTGGCGATGAACACCGGCACCTCGGCCGCCAAGGAGGCCGGGAACATGGTGGACCTCGACTCCAACCCCACCAAGCTCATCGAGATCGTCGAGATCGGCAAGCAACTCCTCATCACCCGGGGTGCCCTGACCACGTTCTCGATCGCCAATGATGTGGCGAAGTACTTCGCGATCATCCCGGCAATGTTCGCGATCGCCTACCCCGGCCTGGACAAGCTCAACGTCATGGGCCTGGCCTCGCCCGAGTCGGCGATCCTTTCCGCGGTGATCTTCAACGCGCTCGTCATCGTCGCCCTGGTGCCGCTGGCGCTGAGGGGCGTGCGGTACCGGCCCATGAGCGCCGACCGGATGCTCCGCCGGAACCTCGGCATCTACGGCATCGGCGGCCTCGTCGCACCCTTCATCGGCATCAAGATCATCGACCTGCTCCTCTCCCTCATCCCTGGCATCGGGTGACGACCATCATGAACACGTCCGTAGGCAACACCGCACGCCTGATCGGCGCCGGGCTGCGCGCCCTGCTGGTCCTGACCCTGGTCACCGGGGTGCTCTACCCCTTGGCCGTCACCGGCGTCGCCCAGGGATTGTTCCCCGGCAAGGCCAACGGCTCCGAGATCAGGAGTGACGGCAAGGTCGTCGGCTCCGAGCTCATCGGCCAGCGCTACGACCTGCCGGCGAAGGAGGGCGAGCAGACCCCGGCGCCGGACCTGAGGTGGTTCCAGCCGCGCCCGTCCAACGGCCTGGGCACCAACACCGTCAACACCCGGTACAAGCTGCTTCTCTCCGGCGCGACCAACCGGTCCGGTGACAACGCCGAGCTGCTCCAGTGGGTGAAGGACGCCAAGGCCGCCGTCGTGAAGGACAACAGCACTGCCACCTACAAGGTGAAGCCCGGTGACGTGCCGGCCGACGCCGTCACCTCCTCCGCCTCCGGCCTGGACCCGCACATCTCCCCGGAGTACGCCAAGCTCCAGGTCCACCGCGTCGCCGAGAACAACCAGCTCGACGTCACGCAGGTCGAGAAGCTGGTCGCCGAGCACACCGACGGACGGATCCTCGGCTTCATCGGTGAGCCCCGCGTCAACGTCCTCAAGCTCAACATCGCACTGAAGGAACTGGCCAGGGGCTGATGGCCTTACCGGAAGAACGGGCGAGTCGGCGGGCCCGGGAGCATCAGGGGCACCCCCGGGCCGCCGCCTCCCGAGCTCGCGCCATCCCTCACCAGAAAGGCGGCACGCCGATGACCCGGGTGCTGGTCGTGGAGGACGACCCCCAGCTCGTACGGGCCCTGGTGATCAACCTGGAGGCACGCACCTACGACGTTGACGCCGCACCCGACGGAGCGACCGCCCTCCGGCTCGCGGCGGCCCGTCAGCCCGACGCGATCCTCCTCGACCTGGGCCTGCCCGACATGGACGGCATCGAGGTGATCGAGGGCTTGCGTGGCTGGACCCGCGTCCCGATCCTCGTGCTGTCCGCCCGGAACGGCTCCGAGGACAAGATCCGTGCTTTGGACGCGGGCGCGGACGACTGCATGACGAAACCGTTCAGCATGGCCGAGCTGCTGGCCAGGCTCCGCGCCGCCACCCGCCGCAGTGACACGGCGCCCCCGGCGGCTGCCGAGACGGCCCTCGTGACGACCGACGAGTTCACCGTCGACCTCGTCGCGAAGAAGGTCCGGCGCGGAGGCCGCGACGTCCGGCTGACACCCACCGAATGGCACCTCCTGGAGATCCTGATCAGCAACCCCGGGCGGCTCATCAGCCAGAAACGACTGCTCCAGGAGGTGTGGGGGCCCACCCACGGCAGCAAGACGAACCACCTCCGGGTCTACATGGCCCAGTTGCGACGCAAACTGGAAGCGGATCCGTCCCATCCGCGGTACCTCATCACCGAGCCCGGCATGGGCTACCGCTTCGAGACGTAGGAACGGAAACACAGACCATGGCACGCGGCAAGCTGCGGATCTACCTCGGCGCGGCGCCGGGCGTCGGCAAGACGTACGCGATGCTCTCCGAGGCGCACCGCCGCGTGGAGCGCGGCACCGACTGCGTCGTCGCCTTCGTCGAGCACCACAACCGGCCCCGTACGGAGGTGATGCTGCACGGCCTGGAGCAGGTCCCGCGCCGGGAGATCGAGTACCGGGGCGGCACCTTCACCGAGATGGACGTCGACGCCGTCCTGGCCCGCCGGCCCGCCGTCGCCCTCGTGGACGAGATGGCCCACACCAACGTCCCCGGCTCGCGCAACGCCAAGCGCTGGCAGGACGTCGAGGAGCTGCTCGCGGCCGGCATCGACGTGATCTCGACCGTCAACATCCAGCACCTGGAGTCGCTGGGCGACGTCGTGGAATCGATCACCGGCGTACGGCAGCGGGAGACGGTCCCCGACGAGGTGGTGCGCCGCGCCGACCAGATCGAACTGGTCGACATGTCGCCCCAGGCGCTCCGCCGGCGTATGGCGCACGGCAACATCTACAAGCCGGACAAGGTCGACGCCG
>NZ_KL591022.1:54751-124544 GCF_000716335.1 Streptomyces sp. NRRL S-118
GGACCGCCGACCGGGTCGACGAGTACCTCCAGCAGTACCGGACCGAGCACCGGGTCTCGAAGATCTGGGGGTCCCGCGAACGCATCGTCGTCGGTCTCACGGGCGGCCCCGAGGGCCGCACCCTCATCCGCCGGGCCGCCCGGCTGGCGGAGAAGGGCGCGGGCGGAGAGGTCCTCGCCGTCTACATCGCCCGCAGCGACGGCCTGACAGCCGCCTCGCCCAAGGAACTCGCGGTCCAGCGCACCTTGGTCGAGGACCTGGGCGGCACCTTCCACCACGTCATAGGCGACGACGTGCCCACGGCGCTGCTCGAATTCGCGCGCGGCGTCAACGCCACTCAGATCGTCCTGGGCGTCAGCCGCCGGCGCACCTGGCAGTACATCTTCGGGCCGGGCGTCAGCGCCGTCGTCGCCCGAGACTCCGGCCCCGACCTCGACGTCCACATCGTCACCCACGACGAGGCCGCCAAGGGCCGTCGCCTGCCCACCGCCCGCACCACGCGGCTCGGCCGCTCCCGCACCATCCGGGGGTGGCTGACCGGCCTGGCAGGACCGGTGCTGCTCAGCCTGCTGCTCACCCACGTCGACGCCGATCTGGGTCTGGCCAACGACGTGCTGCTGTTCCTGTCCTTCACCGTGGCCTCCGCCATGCTCGGCGGCTTGCTCCCGGCGCTGGCATCGGCGGCCGTCGGCTCGCTGCTGCTCAACTGGTTCTTCACGCCCCCTGTCCACGAGCTGACCATCGCCGACCCGAGGAACCTGGTGGCCCTCCTGATCTTCGTAGGGGTGGCGATCTCCGTTGCCTCCGTGGTCGACCTCGCCGCTCGCCGGACCCAACAGGCCGCCCGGCTGCGCGCCGAGTCCGAGACGCTGTCCTTCCTGGCCGGCACCATTCTGCGCGGAGAGTCGAGCCTGGACGCCCTGCTGGAGCGGGTCCGCGAGACGTTCTCCATGGAGTCGGTGGCGCTGCTGGAGCGGGGGAGCGACGTCGAACCGTGGGATTGCGCCGGCAGCGTCGGCCCCCACCCGGCCGCTCGGCCCGAGGACGCCGACGTCGACATGCCGGTCGGCGACCGCATGTCCCTCGCGCTGTCCGGGCGGGCGCTGCCCGCCGAGGACCGCCGGGTGCTGGGCGCCTTCGCCGCCCAGGCCGCCGTCGTACTGGACCGGCAGCGGCTGGTCGGTGAGGCCGAGGAGGCGCGCAAGCTCGCCGAGGGCAACAAGATCCGTACGTCGCTGCTGGCGGCCGTCAGCCATGACCTGCGTACGCCCCTGGCCGCCATCAAGGCCGCGGTCACCTCGCTGCGCTCCGACGACGTCGATTGGTCCGAGGAGGACCAGGCGGAGCTGCTGGAAAGCATCGAGGTCGGCACGGACCGCCTCGACCACTTGGTCGGCAACCTCCTCGACATGTCCCGCCTGGAGACGGGCACGGTCACCCCGCTGATCCGCGAGACGGATCTGGACGAAGTCGTGCCGATGGCGCTGGGCGGCGTACCGGAGGGCAGCGTCGAGCTCGACATTCCCGAATCGCTCCCCATGGTCGCCGTCGACCGCGGACTGCTGGAGCGTACGGTCGCCAACATCGTCGAGAACGCCGTCAAGTACAGCCCCGACGGCACGCCGGTCCTGGTGTCGGCCAGCGCCATCGCCGACCGCGTCGAACTCCGCGTCATCGATCGCGGCCCCGGCGTCCCCGACGAGGCGAAGGACCGTATCTTCGCGCCCTTCCAGCGCTACGGCGACGCCCCGGGCGGCGCCGGAGTCGGTCTCGGTCTCGCCGTGGCCCGCGGCTTCGCCGAGGCCGTCGGAGGCACCCTGAGCGCCGAGGACACCCCCGGCGGCGGCCTGACGATGGTCCTGACCCTCCGACCGGCTACCGGCCATCCGCCGACGAGCCCCGACCTCCCGGCGACCGTCACCACCTGAAGGCCCTGCAAGGGCAGGGACAGCTCGTACGGGTACTCCTCGCCCCCGCGCAGGAAGGTGAAGCGCACCGTGAGGGCGCGGGCGTCGAGCGCGTGCCGCCCGGTGACCGTTCCATCGGTGCGGGTGCCGTCCTCGGTCGTACCGAAGGCCCCGCCCCGGTCGGTGTACTCGTTGCCGAGGCCGTCCTGCGCCTCCGGCATCAGCAGCACCGGCATCTCGTCGTAAGAACCCCTGACGAAATGGGTTGGCCGCGCACTCCTGGGCAGGGCGATGATCTCTGGTACTCGCATATGAAGGAGCATCCATGAGCGACATCGCTCCGACGGAGCTCATCCGTCTCGCCAATGACGAGGGGAACAGCGTCACCGTCAACGTCCTGGGGCGCGATCCCCGGTGGAGCGCCGGACTCGAAGCCGAGATCGTGGTCACGACCTCATTCGTGTCCGGCCGTGTCGCCTTGGCGCTCTCCGCCTCGAAGCTTGAAGACTGGTCCGACGCGCTGAAGAGGCTTGATGCCGGCGAGGATGTCGCCTGGATGGAGATGAGCAGGGGGCCGTCCGTCTTCATTCAGCTCACCGGTGAGCGTGAGTGCCCAGAAGTGGTGGTCGAGGACGAGTCGGGGTCCATGGTCACCGTGCGGGTTCCCCTCGTTCCGCCGGACGACTGGATTGCCGACCACCAGAAGCGTCTGCACAGGGTGATCGATCACTGGGTCCCGATGCTGTCAGCGTAGGGAGGCAAGCCGCCGCCGGCAGATCAGGGGCGCAGCCCGGGGTGAGGAGGGCTTCGTGGATGTCGTGGCGGATCTCCCAGCGGATCCGCAGGCGGTGGAACCAGTGCAGATGGGCGAACGCGCGCTCCGCGCCCCGGTGTTGGCGGCCGAGCCCGGAGCCGTGCTCGGTGCCGCGGCGGGCGATCCGCGGCTTTCACGCCGAGATCCCGGACCGGGCGGCGGTACTTGTCGTGGTCGTAGCCGCGGTCGGCCGGCACCACGTCCGGACGGCGCCGGGACCGGCCTCGCTTGCCGCGCACGGGCGGCAGCGATTGCAGGAGCGGGGGTGAGGCCTGCGCACAGTCCGAGTACGACCCGCGGGCACCGAAGAAGAACTTCTCCGCACTGCCCGTGCCAGCCGCTCAGAACGGCGACGCCGGCACGCTGCTGGGCCAGTTCTCCAAGAGGAACCGCATCATCGACGGCATGGACGACGGCTTCTTCGTAAAGATCACCACCTGACACAGTGGGGGGGAGGAGCCGCTTCTCCTCCATCCTCAGTCAGCGGCCGGCCAGAACTGGACCAGGTGACATCTGCGTGATACGTGACTGCTGTAGTGCGTCAGCTCGTTGTCGGCGTTGCGGCCGCCGACGCTGAGTTCGGCACGTCGAGGCGGTGGACCCACGGGTGATCCCCATACGTGCCGAGGATGGCTTCGGCGAGCCAGATCCTCTGTGCCGGCCCGAGCGTTGGAAGGACTGCGGCGAGGTCGGTGTCGTCCTTGGGTCGGGGGTTCTTGGCCTTGTAGTAGAGCTGGACTTCAGGGCGCAGGTAGGGGATGCCGTCCGTGCTGATCGCGCCCAGCTCCGCCACGGGGCGGTGCACGGCGGTGTCGCGGCGGGACACCCACAGGCCGTCTTGCGCTTCATCCAGCATGATCTGGATGCGCCAGGGCGTGCCGGGCTCGGGGCGGCACCAGATGTCATGGACGCCCATGGGCAGGTACTCGCCGGGTAGCCACGGACGCAGTTTGCCGGGTGGGTCGGCCGCCCACCACTCCCATCCGGCGAGTACCTGCTGGGCGGCGTGCTGGTCTTCGCGTAACAGCAGGACGTCGATGTCGTCGTGCGCGCGGACCGCGTGCCCAACGGCGAGTTCGATGGCGTGGCCGCCCGCGATCCACCAGGCGCAGCGGGCTCGTGAGAAGAGGTCGGCGACTTCGGCCAGTGGGGCGGGCACCCACGCGGGAGGGTCGGTCGTCATCGTCATCTCAATTGGTGAGGTGTCGTCGGATGAATGGTGCCGTACCCAGGACAAGTGCGGCGAAGACGGTCAGTCGTTGAAGGCCGGGCTGAGCAGCGAGGTTGCTGTGCTGGATGCCGTGGACCGCGTACCAGTTGGCGGCGAGGTCGGTCGCCATGATGGCGCAGGCGAGATCGATTCCTCGGCGTTTGCCCCGGATCAGCAGCACGGCGGCGAGTGTGTCGAACAGCGCCAGCGACGACCAGTAGAGGTTGAGCCACCCAGGTGCCCAGTCGTACGGGTGCAGGCCGTGGCTGAGGAGGTCGGTGACGTGCGCGGAAGCGCCGACGAAGAGCAGTACGGCTGCGATGACGCAGGCCGACATGACCGCCCGGCGCGGGGTGTGGTGCATCCATCCGATCACGCTGGGGATCGTCCCACCTGCGGGTGTCGCCGCTCGATCGTCCAGCGATACCGCCCCAGCCTCGTGGAGGATTCGACGCCTCTGCGGGCGATGCGGTGGCGGATGCCACGCGAGCGGAGCCAACGGCGCAGGTGGTCGTAGTCGTATCACCGTCACTCTGGCGGCCTGGGCGGCGGTCGGGAGCGACGGCCGACCGAACATGCGCTCGCAGGGTGCTGCGTACGCTTGTGTAGTCGTCGCGGTGGGTGGCGAGAGGGGGTGAAGCCTCCCTCAGTCGCCTGATGATGTGTCAGAAAAGTCGGCAAGTGGTCAGCATGAGTCCTGGAGAACCTGGGAATGCTGCCCGGACACGCGACTCGTTGTAGGGTAGGAAACCGCCCTTGACCTGCATAAACGCAGGCAGGGAGCCTAGATCCAGGAGTACCTCGAAGATGCGTACCATGTTCAAGTCCAAGATCTAGCATCTGGGCGTTTGCGCAGGTCAACGCCGTACTGCCCGGGTCGAGGTCAGCAAGTGGCCAGCATCGGTCCCGGCCGGGCCTCTGGCGTGGGTAAAGGGATCGGGTGCATCCGCCGCCCGGGGCGTGACGCAGGGGAAGAATCCCCGTCCCTCGGCGGAGAGCAGTCGCATGACCGCTGGAAGGAGCGCATCGCCGGTAGTACCCGGAGGTGAATGGAGCCCTGCCGCGGTGCTGACCGCTGGGAACTACCGTTGTGTCAGGTGACGTGTCGGTCGACGCGGGCATCCCACTCAACATGGATCGGCCGGGCGCGGCGGCTTGCCTGAACGCTCCGGCTGCCGAAGCGATGCTTCCGCAGGGGGGACGGCCTCCTGCAGGCCGGTCCGCGGTCGCCTTTCCGGAGCCGGGCCCGTGCGGTGTTCCGTTCTCCGATGAGGAGCGCTCGCTCTATGTCCTCGCGGACCTGGGGGCGCGGCCGAGCGCTGAGTCGACACCTGACGCCCTTCACCCCTGTGAGGCGGTCAGGCGCCGTCTCGCCGAGCTCCTCGATCCGATCGTCAAACGGTGAGCACGGCCTGTAGTGGGCCGGCCAGCGGCCGCGAGTGCCACGGCCACCGGTGTGAGGCCCGGACGGGCGGGTCACGCCTGGCCAGGAGCCCCCGCCCTCAGCTCGAGACGGCCTCGGCCCAGCCGCGGTTGACGGTCTCTCTTGCCTTCTCCGTCTGCGCCTCCGTCGGAAACGTCGGCGTGCCCTCGACCGTCGGCAGTTTCTCCGCGGCGGCCTTGTCGAGGGTGCCGTCCTTCTCCATGGCGTCCATGAGGACGGGGCGTGCATAGGCGCCGAGCCGGATGTTCTGGCCCTCCGGGCTGAAGACGTACTCCTGCCACAGACGTGCCGCCGCGGGGTGCGGAGCGTCTTTGTTCACCCCGTTCGCGTAGTACTGAGCGAAGCTGCCGTCGAAGGGGATGGCGGTCCGCCAGTCGACGTCCGTGCCATTCTCGCGGAATTCGTCGGCGTATCCGAGGTTGAGGAAGTCCCAGTCGATGCTGATCGGGGTCTGGCCCTTCGCGATCGTGGCCGGGGTGGATTCGACCGGGATGAAGTTGCCGTTCTCGCTGAGCTCGGCGAAGAAGTCGATGCCGGGCTGGACGTCGTCGAAGGAACCCCCGTTCGCCAGGGCCGCCGCGTAGACCCCGGCGAAGGCGGAGCCGGACTTGGTGGGGTTGCCGTTGAGCGCGACCTTGCCTTTGTACTCGGGCTTGCGCAGGTCGGCGAAGGTCGCGGGGCAGGTCTTGACACGCTTGGCGTCACAGCCGATCGAGACGTAACCGCCGTAGTTGTTGTACCAGCGGGCCCGGTCGTCCTTCTGTTCCTTGGGGATCTCGTCGTACGCGGCGACCTTGTACGGAGCGAGCAGGCCCTGCCGTGCCGCGGACTGCGCGAACGAGCCCCCCACGTCGATCACATCGGGGGCGCGGCCTTCGCCCCTGTGCTCCTTCAGGGCGTTGATCTCGTCCTGGCTGGTACCTTCCGGGTTCTCCACGATGACCTTGATCCCGTACTTCTTCTCGAAGCCGTCGATCAGTGCGCCGTAGTTGGCCCAGTCGCTCGGGAGCGCGATCGTGTTGAGCGAGCCCTCTTTCTTCGCTTTTGTGGTCAGTGCTGCCATGCCGCCGGCGTCCGCGGCGGAGGTGGCCACCGCGGGTGCCCTGGGCGCGGTGGTGGGCTTGTCTCCGCAGGCGCCGAGGGGCGCTGCGAGGACCAGGCAGGCGGCGACGAAGGCTGTCCGGAGACGAGGTGCGGGCACAAAGGCTCCATAACGGGCGGTCGCGTACTGATCGAGGCCAGCGTACGTTCGGCGGCCTCGGCAGCGCAGTCCCAGACGGTGGTGTCCGCTGTCTTCCCTGCGGCTGCCGTACCGGCGCGTTCTCAGAACCCCTCGTCGTCCCACCCGGCCAGGAGCGCCTCCCCGAGATCCATCGCGGGCGGTGCGGCCCCGTCGTGGAGGGCCTGCTCGCTCCAGATGATCTTGCCGCGGGCGGTGTAGCGGGTGCCCCAGCGCTCGGCGAACTGCGCGACGAGGAACAGGCCGCGACCGCCCTCGTCGGTGGCCTCGGCCCGGCGCAGGTGCGGGGAGGTGCTGGACCCGTCGAAGACCTCGCAGATCAGGCTGCGGTCGTACAGCAGCCTCACCCGGATGGGCTCGGTGCCGTAGCGGATGGCGTTGGTCATCAGCTCGCTGAGGATGAGTTCCGTGGTAAAGGCGATGTCCTCCAGGCCCCAGTCCGCCAGTCGGCGGGCGCAGGCGTTGCGCACCGGGGACACCGCCGCGGGGTCGGGGGGTACGTCCCACTCGGCGATCCGCGCGGGGTCCAGTCGGCGGGTGCGCGCCACCAGCAGCGCGACGTCGTCGCTGGGCCTGGTGGGCAGCATCGCGTCGATCACCACGGTGCAGGTGTCCTCCGGGGTGCGGGCGGGCCCGGCCAGAGCGGCGCGTAGCGCTGCCAGGCCCGCGTCCGGATCGCGGTCGCGGCTCTCGATCAGCCCGTCGGTGAAGAGTGCCAGCCGGGAGCCTTCGGGCAGGGTGACCGTCATGGTCTCCATGGGCAGGCCCTCGCCCAGGCCCAGCGGCGGGGAGACCGGCACCTCGGGGAAGGACACGGTTCCGTCGGGAAGGATCAGAGCGGGGCCCGGATGCCCGGCGGTGGCGGCCGTCACCTGCCCCGAGACGGGATCGTAGAGGACGCACAGGCAGGTGGCTCCGGTGATCCCCTGCCACTCCTGCTCGTCGGTGTCAATGTGGGCGACGAGCTCGTCCAGGTGGCTCAGGAGTTCGTCCGGGGGCAGGTCGAGGGTGGAGAAGTTGTACACGGCGGTGCGCAGGCGGCCCATGTTGGCGGCGGCGTGGAGACCGTGGCCGACGACGTCGCCGACCACCAGGGCCACTCGGGCGCCGGGCAGCGGGATGACATCGAACCAGTCACCGCCCACACCGGCCTGGGCGGCCAGATAGCGGTGCGCGACCTCAACGGCGGACTGCTCCGGTACGCCCCGGGGCAACAGGCTGCGCTGCAGGGTGACGGCCATGGTGTGCTCGCGGGTGTAGCGGCGGGCATTGTCGACGGACAGCGCCGCCCGGGCGGTCAGCTCCTCGGCGAAGGACACGTCCTCCTCGTCGAAGGGCGGGGAGTCCTGGGTCCGCCAGTAGCCGGCCATCCCCAGCACCACGCCCCGGGCCCGCAGGGGCACGGCGATCATGGAGTGGATGCCGCGGTCCAGGATCTGCAGGGCGTTGGCCGGGTCCTGGGTCCGCCAGCCGTGGGTGGCGCGCAGGTCCGCCTCCAGGACCGCGCGGCTGCCGGCCAGCCCGGCGGCCATGGGGCTGGTGGGAACGAACCGGATCAGCTGGCCGACGGGGTAGAGGGGGTGGTCGTCCTGAAGGCCGACGCGGGCGGTGCGGCGCATCTCGGTGGTTGCTTCGGGCGGCTCCTCGCCGCGCAGCACCGGGTCCAGCAGGTCGACAGTGACGACGTCGGCGAACCGTGGGACCGCCACCTCCGCCAGCTCCTCCGCGGTGCGCTCCACGTTCAGCGTCGTTCCGACCTGCATCCCCGCGTCGTAGAGCAACTTCAGCCGCTCGCGGGCCACCTCGGCCCTGCCGGAGAGCGCCCGCAGCTCGGTGGTGTCCCGCAGCGTGACGACGGTCCCGGCCTGCCCGTAGGGCGCGGTGGGCCGGATGTTCACCGCCAGCAGCCGATCGGCTGCCATGTGCAGCTCGTCGGTCGCGGAACGGCCCGATGCGATCGGATCGGCGATCCCCTCTTCCAGACCAAGGTCCGCGACGGGGAGCCCTTCCGCGTCCACCGGCAGGTCCAGCAGCCGCCGCGCCTCGTCATTGGCCAGCAGCAACCGTCCGCCGCCGCCGACGATCAGTACGCCCTCTCGCACCGCGTGCAGCACCGCGTCGTGGTGCTCGTACATCCTCGTCATCTCGGCCGGTCCCAGGCCATGCGT
The DNA here is from genome assembly GCF_000716335.1 of Streptomyces sp. NRRL S-118. Lineage (GTDB taxonomy): Bacteria > Actinomycetota > Actinomycetes > Streptomycetales > Streptomycetaceae > Streptomyces. The sequence continues at coordinate 63,535 of NZ_KL591022.1, forward strand.
CCGGCGCAGCAGCCGACGGCTCACCAGAGCGGTTCCGCCCGCAGACAGGGCGAGCACCGCGGCTGCACTGCCGAGGACGACCGGCAGCTGCCGGTTCACCATGCTCTGCACGTTCTGCACCGTGACCGGGGAGGAGACGATGGCGATGACGCGGCCGTCGGAGTCCTTGACGGGGACCACCGAGACCACGGACTGCCCCAAGGACCCTTCGAAGGTCTCGGTGAAGGATTGGCCGGCCACCGCCTTGGAGAAGGGGCCGACGACGTGCTTCCCGATCTGCCGTGGGTCGCTGTGGGCGAGGGTGACCCCGGAAAGTGTGTACACGTTGATGCCGTCGACCCCGGCGATCTTCCGGGCCGCCTCGGCGCTCGGCTGTAGCACTGCGCTCGGATGGGGGCTGCGCAGGGCCGCGACGATTCCCGGAGATTCCGCGAACGTTCCGGCGGCGGCGAGCGTACGGTGCCGGGCGTCCACCATGCCGGCGCTCCGGGCTTGCACCACGAGCGCCACCACCGCGGCGGCGACGAGCAGCACCACGACGGCCAGCTGCAGGAGGAACACCTCGCCGGCCACGCTGCGCACGCTCAGAAGGGAGGACAGACGCTGCGGCCGCCGCGCCTCTCCCTTGGGGGGCTGGGCGTGCTCCGGACGCTCCTGGTGGCTTCCTGAGCGGGGACGCCGAGAGGGAGAGGAAGAGCTCGTGGTTGAGCCGAGCAGCCGACGTCGGACGCGTCCAGGTAGGTGGCTCATACTCCATCTTCTAACGTCTATGGGCCGTCGGCAGCGGGGAGCGACGGTCGCCGAGCCGGCGATCCGGGCCCTTCCGCGGAGCGAGGGTGTGGCGCCGCGCGTGGGGGCGCGGGCGGGATCCGGGGCGCCGCCGCGCCGATGGGGATCCCACGCCCACACGCCGTGCAAGAAGTCATGCTGGTTCAGAAAAATGGAGGGGTGGACGGGACGAGTTCAACGACGTGCCGGCCGCCGTTACCGCCCTGCTGCGCTGAGCCGGCCACCGGCGGCCGGGGCGTTTCCCTTGGCTCAATCCTCGCCACGGCGCACTTCGCGCCGCGGAATGCCCATGGTGTCCGGATAATGGATGGAACGGCGAGTGGAAGGGGACATCTCGTGCCATCGGCTCGGCCGGGGGGCGAGGAGACCCACGGCCCGTTCTGGTCCGAGCCGGGGACGCTGCTCGAGCACGTGCCCGTGGCCGTCTTCGGCCTCGATGACGGGGACCTCGTCTGTTACTGGGTGCCCGGCGCGCGGGACCTCTTCGGATATGACGCCACCGCCGTCCTGTCGAGGCCCGGCGCCGTTCTCTTCGCCGACGGCCCCGGGGCGCCCCCGATCCGTGCGCCCGGCTGACCGAGCGCGGCCGGACCCAGGGTTACTGGAGGGGGCGGCTGCCGGCCCGGCATCGTGACAGTCCGGTGCCGAGGTGAGGACATCGTGCAGCGTGGCGAGTCCGAGGTCCACGTCACGCGTGCGGCCCGCGATCAGCCCATCGGTGTGCAGGACCGGCAGGCTGTCCTCCGGCAGCTCGAAACTCGGTCGTCTCGAAAGGGAGCCCTCCCAGGCCGAGGGGCGGTCCGATCGGTACCTCCGGCAATCCGACCTCCCCGGAGGTGCCGGTGGCCTCGCCGATCGTCGAGGGTCTCGCTCGGTTGCTGGCTCATCAGGTAAGTCAGCATTCGGTCAGCATGAGCCGCAGTGCGTTCCCGCAGAATTGCCCGAACAGCCGCCCGTGACGGCGTGAAAGCCCAGGTGGGGCCGGATTACCTGGCCGGAGCGATGTTCCTCACAAACATCGTTCGGCGCATGCCGGTGTACAGTCGAGACCGCCCTTGACCTGCAGGAAGCAGGCAGGGAGCCGTCTTCGAGGAGTCCAAAGTGCTGCGCACTCTGTTCAAGTCCAAGATCCACCGGGCAACCGTGACCCAGGCCGATCTGCACTACGTGGGGTCGGTCACCGTCGACGCCGACCTCATGGAGGCGGCCGATCTGCTCCCCGGTGAGCTGGTGCACATCGTCGACATCGACAACGGCGCCCGCCTGGAGACGTACGTCATCGAGGGCGAGCGCGGATCCGGTGTGATCGGCATCAACGGTGCGGCGGCGCATCTGGTGCACCCCGGGGACCTGGTGATCCTCATCAGCTACGCCCAGATGGACGACGCCGAGGCGCGCTCGTTCGTCCCGCGGGTCGTCCACGTCGACGCGGCCAACCGCATCGTGGAGCTCGGCTCCGACGCCTCCGCGCCCGTGCCCGGCAGCGATACCGCGCGCAGCCCGCACGCCGTGCCCGCGGCCCGCGGCTGACGGGCCGCTCCGGCGTGACGGAACCGCGCCCCGTGCTGGCGCTCCTCCACACCTCACCCGTCCACGTGCCCGTCTTCGACGCGCTGCGCGACGCCCACCACCCGGGCCTCGTGCTGCGGCACACCGTGGACGCCGCGCTCCTGGAGCACGCCCGCGCCGAGGGCCCCGAGGCCGTCGGCGGCGCGGTCGGGGCGGCGGTGCTCGCGGCCGTGGGCGACGGCGCCCGGGCCGTGCTGTGCACCTGCTCGACCATCGGTGCCGTCGCCGAACGGGTGGCGGCCGGCGTGCCGGTCCTCCGGGTCGACCGCCCCATGGCCGCCGCGGCGGCGGCCATGGGGCGCCGGATCGTGGTGGTCGCCGCGGTCGCGAGCACCGTGGAACCCACCGTGGAGCTCCTCCGCGAGGAGGCCGGCCGCCGGAGTCCGCGGATCGACACCCTGCTCGTGGACGGGGCCTGGGCCCTGTTCGTGGCGGGCGACCGGGACGGCTACCTCGACGTGGTGGCCGCCGCTGTCGACGGCGTACGGGACGCCGACGCGATCGTGCTGGCCCAGGCCTCCATGGCGGACGCCGCCGCCCGCACCCGTACCGCCGTACCCGTGCTCTCCAGCCCCCGCCCCGGTCTCGCCGCCGCGGCCGCCGCGGCCGCCGCGCCGGAACGGCACCCGGGTCGGCACACCGGAGAGTGATCCCGCCGCGCGGGGGAACGCGCAGCGCGAGAGGCTGAACAGGCCCGGACGATCCACCGAGGGGATGCCATGACCAACCCGCCGACCCCCGACCCCGTGCCCCCGGCGCCGACCCCGCCGACCCCCGTGCCGCCGGACCCCGTGCCGCCGACGCCCGTGCCCCAGCCGGGCCCGCCCGGACCGGAGCCGGGCCCCGCTCCCGGCCCCGTACCGCCGGCCCCGCCGCACCCCGGGCCGCCACCCGGGCCGGCTCCCGATCCGGTCCCCAAGCCGCCCGGACCCGACCCGGTGCCCGGGCCGGAGCCCGAGCCCGGCCCGATGAGCTGACCGGCTCAGCCGCCCACCTCGGAGCGGTCACCGCCCCAGAGGGTGTGGAACGACCCCTCCCGGTCGGTCCGCCGGTAGGTGTGCGCCCCGAAGTAGTCCCGCTGCCCCTGTGTGAGGGCGGCGGGCAGCCGGGGCGCCCGCAGCGCGTCGTAGTACGCGAGCGCCGCCGAGAAGCCCGGCGCCGGCACGCCCCGCCGCACCGCCGTGGCCACCACCGCCCGCCAGGCGTCCTGCGCCGCCCCGGTCTCCTCCGCGAACCGCCGGTCGGCCAGCAGGCTCACCAGCTCCGGCCGCGCCTCGTACGCCGCGCGGATCCGGTCCAGGAACGCCGCCCGGATGATGCATCCCGACCGCCACAGCGACGCCACCGCCCCCAGGTCCACCCCCCAGCCGTACGCCTCGCTCCCGGCCCGGATCTGGTGGAAGCCCTGCGTGTACGAGATCACCTTCGACGCGTACAGCGCCTGTTCCACCTGCTCGGCGAAGCGGGCCGCGGCCCCCTCCTCCAGCGGCCGCTCCACCGGCCCCGGCAGCGCGCGGGACGCCTCGCGCAGGTCCGCGTGCCCGGACAGCGAGCGCGCGAACACCGCCTCCGCGATGCCCGACACCGGCACACCGAGGTCCAGCGCGATCTGCACCGTCCAGCGGCCGGTCCCCTTCTGCTCCGCCCGGTCGGCGACGACGTCGACGAACGGCCTCCCGGTCGCCGCGTCGGTGTGCGCCAGCACCTCCGCCGTGATCTCCATCAGGTACGAGTCCAGGCGCCCGGTGTTCCACGCCCGGAAGGTCTCGGCGATCCGCCCGGGGGAGTAGCCCGCGACGTCACGCAGCAGGTGGTACGCCTCGCCGATCAGCTGCATGTCCGCGTACTCGATGCCGTTGTGCACCATCTTCACGAAGTGCCCCGCGCCGTCCGGCCCGACGTGCGCCACGCACGGTGTACCGTCCGGTGCCTTCGCGGCGATCCTCTCCAGCAGCGGGCCGAGGGACGCGTACGACTCGGCCGGCCCGCCCGGCATGATGCTCGGACCGCGCAGCGCGCCCTCCTCGCCGCCCGAGATGCCCGCGCCCACGAAGTGGAGGCCGCGCGCCCGCAGTTCGCGCTCACGTCGCCGGGTGTCCTCGAAGTGCGCGTTGCCGCCGTCGATGACGACGTCGCCCGGCTCCAGCAGCGGCGCGAACTCCTCGATCACCGCGTCCGTCGGCCCACCGGCCTTGACCATCACGACCAGGCGCCGGGGACGCTCCAGTGCCGCGACGAAGTCCTCGGCGCTCTTCGCCGCGACGAACGTCCCCTCGTGGCCGAACTCCCCGACCAGCGCCTCCGTCCGGGCGGGCGTCCGGTTGTGCACCGCCACGGTCAGGCCGTTGCGGGCGAAGTTGCGAGCGAGGTTGCGTCCCATGACCGCGAGGCCCGTGACGCCGATCTGCGCAGTGCCACTCATGCTGTACTCCCGGGATCCGTAGCCGACGGCGAGGCGCCGCCCCGCCACCCGTAGGCATACGAGGCGCGGTGGGCGCGTGTTCACCGATCGCCGAGGAGCCGCGGGCGCCGGCGCTTCGCCGGAGCGCCCAACCGGCGGCCCCGACCGGGGTTTTGAGCGCCCCCGCGTGCCCCGCGTGCCCCCTTGTCACCGCCCGCCGCTCCCTCTAGCTTGGGCGGCCGCTGCTGTGTGCAAGGGGGGAACGGGACCCATGGCCGTACGAGGACGACACCGCCGGTATCAGCCGAGCCGGATCAACAGGGCATCGCTCACCGTCACGGCGGGCGGCGCCGGAATGGCGCTCCCGCTCATCGGGGCGGGAGCGGCCCACGCCGCGTCGGTGGACGTGTGGGAGAAGGTCGCGGCCTGCGAGTCCACCAACAACTGGAAGATCAATACCGGCAACGGGTACTACGGCGGGCTCCAGTTCACCCAGTCGACCTGGGAGGCGTACGGCGGCACGCGCTACGCGCCGCGCGCCGACCTCGCGACCAAGGACCAGCAGATCGCCGTCGCCGAGAAGGTTCTGAAGGGGCAGGGCCCGCGTGCCTGGCCCGCCTGCTCGGTGAAGGCCGGCCTCACCCGGGGCGGCGACACGCCGGACATCGCGCCGCAGCGCAAGGCCGCGCCGCGATCGGCGCCCGCGACACCCACCACGGTGCCCACGCAGCGCGAGAGCTACACGGTGGCGCGCGGCGACTCGCTGTCCGCCATCGCCCGGGACCAGCAGGTCAGGGGTGGCTGGCAGCGGCTGTACGCGGCCAACCGCACGGTCATCGGCGACGACCCCGACATCATCATGCCGGGGCAGAGACTGACGCTGCGCGGGGCGCCTGCCAAGCCCGCGGCGAAGCCGGCGACCGCCCCGCCCCGCCCCGCCGCCAAGCCGAAGCCGGCGAAGCCCGTCGCCAGGCCGGCCGCGAAGCCCGCTGCCAAGCCGGTCGCCAAACCGGTCGCCAAGCCCGCCGCCAAACCGGCCGCGAAGCCGAAGCCGGCCGCCCGCCCCGCCTCCGTGAAACCACCGCAGAGCGCGGGCTTCAGCGCCCCCGTCGACGCCGGCCCCGGCACCGCCTACCGCAAGGCCGGTTCCTCCTGGGCCCGCGGTTACCACACCGGCGTCGACTTCCCCGTCCCCACCGGCACCGCCGTCAAGGCCGTCGCACCGGGCCGGGTGATCTCCGCCGGCTGGGGCGGCGCGTACGGATACGAGATCGTCATCCGGCACGACGACGGCCGCTACAGCCAGTACGCCCACCTCTCGGCGCTCACCGTGCGCGAGGGCCAGCGCGTCAACAGCGGCCAGCGGATCGCCCGCTCAGGGTCCACCGGCAACAGCACCGGACCGCACCTCCACTTCGAGGTGCGTACGGGGCCGGGGTACGGGTCGGACATCGACCCCCTCGCGTACCTGAGGTCCGGCGGCGTGCGGCTGTGACGGAGCCGGTGCACCGGTGTGCCGGGACTCCGGCGGCACCGCCGTGAGCAGGATCAGGCCGCCCGCCGCCAGCACCCCGCAGCCCAGCGCCAGCGCGGTGCCCGGCACGCCGTACCGGAACCCCTCGCCGAACAGCGTGAGCCCCACGGCGGCGGCCACCACCGGGTTCGTCACGGTGACCGCCGCCAGGGGCGCCGTCAGCCCGGCCCCCCGGTAGGCCGCCTGCGACAGCAGCATCCCGGCGGCAGCGAGCGCCGCGATCGCCAGCAGACCCGGCCACCGGGCCGGCGCATCGCGCGCCATGAAGTCCACGGCGACGGTCTTGGTGAACACCGAGGCCACCCCGAACGCCACCCCCGCACCGGCGGCCAGGAGCACACCGCGCGCCACCGGCCGCCGCACACCCCGCGCCGCCCCGTACAGCAGTGCCACCGAGCCGGCGCCCAGCCCCGCCAGCAGCAACCGCGACCCGCCGTCCACCGACCGCGCCCCGGACTCCCCGGTCAGCGCGAGCAGTCCGGCGAGTCCGGCCGTCGCCATCAGCGCGCCGCGCCACGCGACCGCTCCCGCCCGCCGCCGGACGAGGAGCGCGGCCATCGGCAGGGCGAAGACGATCGTCAGCGCGCCCAGTGGTTGCACCAGGGTCAGCGGCCCGTACGCCAGCGCCACGACGTGCAGCAGCGCGCCCGCCCCGTTCAGCCCCACGGCCCCCCACCAGGCGGCGCTGCGCAGCGGCGCGCAGGTGCGGTGCCCGGCGGTGGACGCCGCGACGCGCTCCTGCACGATCGCCCCGGCCGCGTAGGCGACGGCGGAGACCAGCGACAGCACCACGCACAGTGCGAGGAAGCTCATGCGCCCACCCTGGCGCGCGGGACCGTTCACATCGTCCTTCCTGAGCAGGCATTCCGTAGTACTGCCGATGGAGTACGGGCGGAGGACGGCGCACATCTCCGGACTCACGGGGACACCTCCGGACCTCCGGAGCCCGCCCGTTTGGCGGGGAGCCCCCGCGCTGACGTAAAGTTCGGCTTTTGAAACGCGGCAAACGAGTGATCGAGGAACCGAAGCGGCCATGACGGTGACAGAAGAGAACCAGGCGTACGGGCCGGGCATCGACCCCGAGCGTCTGGCCGTCTGCCTGAGCGTCCTCGAGGAGCTCGACAAGCTGGACGTGGACCACCCGGACGCGATCACCGTCCGGCGCGCCACCGCCGGCATCTACCGCACCGTGAAGCAGCGCCGCCGCCAGGAGCGCAGGGCCGCCAAGACCGCGCACGACAAGGCGGTCACCGAGGCCACCGCGACCGGCTCCGCCGAGCGGATCGACGACGAGACGCAGGGCCTGCTGCCGTCGTCCTCGGTCGCCGGCGAGATCGCGGGCGTACTGCGGCGTCCCCGCTCCTGCTACATCTGCAAGACCCGATACGTCGAGGTCGACGCCTTCTACCACCAGCTGTGCCGCGACTGCGCCACCGAGAACCGGGCCCGGCGCGATGCCCGCACGGACCTGACCGGCCGCCGCGCGCTGCTCACCGGCGGCCGCGCCAAGATCGGTATGTACATCGCGCTGCGGCTGCTGCGCGACGGTGCCCACACCACGATCACCACCCGCTTCCCCAAGGACGCGATCCGCCGCTTCAAGGCCATGCCCGACAGCGACGAGTGGATCCACCGGCTGAAGATCGTCGGCATCGACCTGCGCGACCCGGCGCAGGTCGTCGCGCTCGCCGACTCGGTCGCCGCCGAGGGCCCGCTGGACATCCTGATCAACAACGCCGCCCAGACCGTCCGGCGCTCCCCGCAGGCGTACCGGGAGCTGGTCACGGCCGAGTCGGCCCCGCTGCCGGCCGGCGAGCTGCCGGCCGCCGAGGTCATCGGCACGTTCGGCAGCGGCGCCGTCGAGACGATGGCCGCCCTGCCGTCGTCCCGCGGCGGCGGGCTGTCCGCCCAGGACGTCACCGACCTGGCCCTGGTCAGCGGCTCGGCGTCGCTCGAGCGGATCGCCGCGGGCACCGCGATCGACGCCGGCGGTCTGGTGCCGGACCTGCACGACACCAACAGCTGGATCCAGACGGTCTCCGAGGTCGACCCGGTCGAGCTCCTCGAAGTGCAGCTGTGCAACTCCACGGCGCCGTTCATCCTGATCAGCCGCCTGCGCTCGGCGATGGCCGCGTCGCCGGCCCGGCGCACCTACGTGGTGAACGTCTCCGCGATGGAAGGCGTCTTCAGCCGCGGCTACAAGGGCGCGGGGCACCCGCACACCAACATGGCGAAGGCCGCGCTCAACATGCTCACGCGCACCAGCGCGCAGGAGATGTTCGAGAAGGACCGCATCCTGATGACCGCGGTCGACACCGGCTGGATCACCGACGAGCGACCGCACCCCGACAAGATGCGGCTGGCCGAGGCGGGTTTCCACGCCCCGCTGGACCTGGTCGACGGCGCGGCCCGGGTGTACGACCCGATCGTCCGCGGCGAGGCGGGCGAGGACCTCTTCGGCTGCTTCCTCAAGGACTACGCGCCCGCCAAGTGGTAACACCGCGGTGACCCCACGGTCACACGCGAGGTGCACCATGAAGTGACTGGATGCCTACGGAGTGTCCGGAAATTGCCCATGTGACGCGTTCCATCGAGCGCGAGCGTGCTCATTTGGTTAACCTGGAGCGACGGTCGGCCGACAGGGATCCACGAAACCCCCTTCGAGGCCGACCCGGGACAAGGCCTGCCACCAAGGCCGCGGTCCCGCCCCAGTACCGGCGCCACCGCGACCGATCGGCATCTTCCATGTCCTCATAGGTTCGCGACACGAAGGAGTGCGCGGTGACACCAGAACTGACGAAGCAGGAACAGCGTCCGGCGGAGGACGGCGACCCGTCCGCACGATCGGACAGACTCGGCAGCCTCGAAGTGTGGGCCCGTTCGGCCCCGATCCGGCTCGCCGGCTACGAGGACGACCTCGCCGAGCCGCACATCCTGCCCGGAATCGACTGATCCACCCGCTTCGCCCGTGCCCTCCGCCGATCCGGCGGAGGGCACGCGCACGTCCGCCCGCGCCGCGCACGTCCGCCCGCGCCGCGCACGTCCGCGCCGGCCCCGAGCCGGGTCGTCACTCCGATGTGCCGAGCCGCGTCGGCGGCATGAACTCCCGTACGTAGGTCCGGTGCCACCACGCACCCGTCGCCCGCAGCTCCTGCCAGGTGGTGAACCGGTAGCGGTAGAGCCGGGCGCGGACGACCGCGGGCGGCGCGTCGGGGAACGGGTTGTGCCGCAGCAGCCGCAGCGTGTCCCGGTCGCCGTCCAGCAGCCGCTCCACCAGCCCGCCGAACCATGAGTAGGCGTAGGCGGGGGAGAGGGCGGCGAACCACATCATCCAGTCCAGCCGCAGGTGGTACGGCGCGAATTGGCGCGGCAGCCGCCGCACGTCGCCCGGTTTGCCCTTGAACTCGTACGCGCGCCACACCGTCCCCGCGTGCAGCACCGTCTCGTCCGTGCCCTCGATGACGATCTCGTGCCGGATCCGGCCGACCGTCCCGAACGCTCCGTAGGTGTTGACCAGGTGCAGCGGGTCGAAGGACCGGTTCATCGCCTGGCGGCGGGAGAGCAGGTTGCGGGCCGGGTTCCGGCTCAGGAACAGCACGAGCGCGGTGACGGCGAGGACGAGGATCCCGTACCAGAGCGGGGGAGCGGGCAGGGCCGGGGCCTGCGCGAACAGGGAGCCGTCCACGGCGGGCACGGCCAGCACGATCGTGATCCAGTTCAGCCACGCGAAGTTGCCGGACAGGACCAGCCACAACTGCGTCACGATGATCACGCCCGCCGCGACGCTCGCCACCGGCTGCGGCGTGAACAGCAGCACCGGTACGACCAGCTGCGTCACGTGGTTGGCCGCCGCCTCCACCCGGTGCAGCGGCCGGGGCAGATGGTGGAAGAACCAGCTCAGCGGCCCGGGCATCGGCTGGGTCTCGTGGTGGTAGTAGAGGCAGGTCAGGTCCCGCCAGCAGGGATCGCCGCGCAGTTTGATCAGCCCCGCGCCGAACTCCACCCGGAACAGCAGCCAGCGCAGCAGCCACAGGATCAGCACGGGCGGCGCGGTGCGCTCGTTGCCGAGGAAGACGGCGAGGAACCCCGCCTCCAGCAGCAGCGATTCCCAGCCGAAGCCGTACCAGGTCTGCCCGACGTTGACGATCGACAGATACAGCGCCCAGAGCACCGCCCACATCAGCATGCAGACGGCCAGCGGCACCGCGTCGCCCGCGCCCGCGGCGAGGGCCGCGGCCAGCGCCGCCCCGGTCCAGGCGCACAGCGCGAAGAACCGGTCCGAGTAGTGCCGGTGGAAGAGGCTGGGCGCCTGCCGCGGTGTCACCCGGCGCAGGTGGGCGGGGACCGGCAGCATGCCGCGCTCACCGATGAGCGCCTTGAACTGGAGCGCGGCGCCGGCGAAGGCGACCAGGTAGAGCCCCGCGAGAGCCCGCTGGAATACCAGCCGGCTCAGCCAGTAGTCGGACGAGGTGAACCAGAACCACTCCATCGGTTCCAGTATCGGCCGGGGATCACTCCGCGGCGATCTTTCGCAGGGTCCGGCCGAGCCGTCGCGCGTACCACCGCTGCAGTACGGGCACGAGCGGCCCGGCCACCCGTGTGTACCAGCGGGCGGGCGTGCTGAAGGCCGTGACCGTGAACCACACGGAGCCGTCCGCCCGCAGATCCACGACGAACGATTCCTCGCCGCGCTCCGGGTGGCCCGTCCGGGTCCCGTAGGCGAAGCCCGCCCGTGTCGCCTCGTACGCCGTCCACACCACCTCGCAGGGCGCGGCGATCCGCAGCCGCCCGGCGCCCAGCGCCACCTCGACGGCGACGCCGGGCGCGGCGCGCCCGGCGTCGGCGCGCACCCGGACGCCCGACGCGCGGTGCATGCGCCAGGTGGTGACGGCTGCGCCGGCCCGCTCGAAGACGTCTGGGCCGCTGCCGATCAGGACCTCTTCGTGCAGGTGCTGGTAGCCCTCCGGCAGCGGCCGGGCGGCGGTGGCACCGACTTCCGGGTAGCTCAAGGAGGGGGTGTCCGCGGTGCTCAGGCTGCGGATGAGGCGTGTCACGGAACGGCTCCCTCGAGTCGTCGCCAGGCCAGCACCGAGCACAGTGCGAAGCCGAGGGCGTTGCCGAGGCCGTGGGTGGCGGCCATCCAGGTCAGGTCGGGGTGGGGCAGTCCGGTCGCCTCGCCGAGCGCCCAGCTCAGCGCGAGCAGCATGGTCGCGACCAGGACGCCGGCCGAGACGGCGAGCAGCGTACGGGTGAGCCGGTCGTCCGCAGCGGCCCGGGTGCCGCGCACGTCCCGCCACGTCAGCAGCGCGACGGCCCACATTCCGGCGGTGAGGACGAGCGCCCCCGCGAGCTCCGCCCAGTCGTCGAGGAAGTAGCCGAACAGGACGAGCAGGGTGCCCAGGGGCACGCTGAGGGCGGCGAACCGGCCGCCCGGTCCATCGGCCGCCCGGCAGACCAGGCCCGCGACCAGTGCGGCGGCGAAGCCGGCGAAGTGGAAGTGCGGCACGGTCAGCGCGAGGATCTCCAGGTCGAAGCCGAACAACCGGTGCCCGGTCCGCTCGGCGACCAGCGCGAGTCCGGCGACCGACGGGCTCACCAGTGCGGTGAGGACGGCGATCTCGGCCGGTGCCGCCGAGCGCGTACGCAGCAGACGGCGCGGCGCGTGAAGTGCCAGCAGCACGGTGCCGGCCGCGTGGCAGGCGGCGAGCGCGGTGGCGGCCGTGCCGCGCGGGAGCCAGAGGCACACCGCTCCCGGCAGCGCGAACAGCGGCCACAGCCTCCGGATGGCGGCCGTCCCCTCCGCGTCCATCAGGCGCAGGCCCGCCGGGACGATCACCAGCATGCCGAGCGCCACGATCGGACCGACCAGTACCGACACGGCGACCCCCTCTTGTTGAACGCGTTCAACCGGCAGGGTGAGCCTAGAGGGTCTCTTGAACGCGTTCAAGCAGCGGGCGGGGAGCGGGCCTCCGGTTGCGGGGGTCTGCCCGATCCGGCAGACATAGAGATCATGCAGGGCTGAAGCGGTACCGAAAGGCGGGAGGGCCTCCGTGCGTACCACCACACGTCGTCGCCGGTGCGGCGCGGTCGCCGCGGTGACCGCGGGACTCCTCGTCGCGGGGTGCGGCAGCGACGGCGAAGGCCGGCCGGCCGAGGGCCCGGGGGCGCAGTCGGGCCTGCCGGGGCCGCGGGACGTCCTGCTCCAGCCGGCCGCCGCCCACGGCCCCGCGCCCTTCACCCCCTCCACGGTCAGACCGTCCCCCGACGCGGCGAGCGCGCCCCCGTCGGCCGGGCCCGGCGCCCCGCCGGTCACGGGCATCGTCTCCGGAGCCACCCCCGGGCTGTACGGCGGCGCCCGCTCGGTCGCCAGCTGCGACGTCGAACGGCAGGTGCGCCTCCTGACCTCCGACCGGGCGCGGACGGCCGCCTTCGCCCAGGCCGCCGGAGTCAGCCCGACCCGGCTCGCGCCCTGGCTGCGCGGCCTGACGCCCGTGGTGCTGCGGTCCGACACTCGGGTCACCGGCCACGGCTACCGCGAGGACTCCGCCGCCCCCTTCCAAGCGGTCCTCCAGGCGGGTACCGCCGTCCTGGTCGACGAGTACGGCGCACCGCGGGTGCGCTGCGCCTCCGGCAGCCCGCTGCGCTCACCCGCCAGCGACGACGGCGGCGTCGAGCACAAGGGGCAGCCGTGGCCCGGGTTCGACCCCGGGCGGGTCGTGACCGTCACCGCCACCCAGCACGTCGTCGAGAGCCTGCTCATCGTCAGTGTCGTCAGCAACACGCTCATCGAGCGCAGGACCGGCACCGACGGCGAGAAGGACCGCATCGTCACCGACGAGAGCGTCCTGAACCGGCCGGCCGAGCCCCCGCCCCAGTCCGCGGAGCCCCTCCCGGTCGCCCCGCAGCCGGTGGGGCCGACCATCTGCCCGACCGATCCACCCGCGCCGCCCGGGTGCCCCGCGCCACCTTCCGTCGACCCGGAACCGGAGTTCCATGCCGGCGTGGACCGGGGCGGCGCCGAGGAGGGCGCCGGGGGCCTGATGGGCCCGGACAACGGAATGGACGCCGGACCGGACGCCGGTCCCGACGGCGGCATCGGCTCCGTGCCCGACGACGACGGCTCGTTCTCGGGGGCGGACGCGGGGCTGGAAGCAGAGCCCGACGCGGGACCGGACGACGCGCCGGACGCGGGACCGGACGAAGGGCCGGGCGCGGGACCGGACGAAGGGCCGGACGAGGACCTGGAGACGGAGATGGGCGCCGGGGGCCTGATGGGCCCGGACGCCGGACCGGGCGAAGGACTGGACGACGGCGCTGTCGAGCCGGAGCCGTACGAGGGCTGACGGCCCTCCCGCGTCCGCCCCCGTGCTCTTGCATACGGTCGAAAAAGCAGACGAATGATGGCAGAGTGGCTCCATGGTTGATCCGGCAGCGGATGCCCTGTCGCTCCCTGAGGACTGGCCCGCCCACCCGGATCTGAGTCTGTCCCTCAATCGCATGGGCAGCTTTGACTGGGACCTGGACGCGGGGCTGATGCACATGGACCAGGCCGCCCTCGACGTGTTCCAGGTGGATGCCACGGAGTACGACGGGCGGCCCGAGAGCCTTGCCCCGCGCGTCCCGCCCACCGAGGCGATCCGCCTCGACGGCATGGTGACCCAGGCGCTGAAGAACGGCAGCAGCCACTACGGTGCCTACTTCCGCATCCGTGACCGCAAGGGGAACCTGCGCTGGACCCACACCCAGGGCTTCATCCGGCGCGACGGCAGCGGCCGCCCGCGCCGCATCATCGGAATCGTCCGCGACGCCACCCAGGAGCTCACCGAGTCCACCGCGCGCTTCGAGGTCGACGCCGAACGGCGCCGGCAGACCAGCGTCGTGGAAGCCACCACCGCGGCGCTCGCCCACGCCAGGACCGTCAAGGACGTCATCGACGTGCTCAAGGACTCCCACGGCCTGGAACACCTCGGCGCCACCAGTCTGGTGATGGGCCTGCTGGAGGCCGGCCGCATCCACCTCGTCGCCGACGGACCGGAGGGCTCCTTCGTGCCCGGCACCCGCTACACCCGGGTGGACGAGCAGTACCCCATGAGCGAAGTCGTCCGCACCCTCGCACCCCGGTACATCGAGTCGCCCGAGGACTTCGCCGCGTCGTACCCCATCCTGTGGCCCCACATCAGCGGCCTCGGCATCACCTCCGCCGCCTACCTGCCCCTCATCGCCCAGGCCCGGCCCATCGGCGCCCTCGGCCTGCTCTACAGCGACAAGTACGGCTTCTCCGCCGAGGACCGCAACGTCCTGGTCGCACTCGGCAGCAGCATCGCCCAGAGCCTGCAGCGCGCCATGCTCTTCGAGCAGGAGCACGACCTCGCCGAGGGGCTCCAGCAGGCGATGCTGCCGCGCAGGATCCCGCACGTCCCCGGCGCGCAGATCGCCGTCCGGTACCGCTCGGCCCGCCTCGGCCGGGACATCGGCGGCGACTGGTACGACATCATCCCGCTGCCCGGCGGGCGGGTCGGCGCCGTCATCGGCGACGTCCAGGGCCACGACACGCACGCCGCCGCCGTCATGGGGCAGCTCCGCATCGTGCTGCGGGCCTACGCCGCCGAGGGTCACACCCCGGCCACCGTGATGGCCCGGGCCTCCGTCTTCCTGCACGAACTGGACACCGAACGGTTCGCCACCTGTACGTACCTGGAGGCCGACCTGGCGACGGGCGTGGTGCAGATCGTGCGCGCCGGCCACGTGGACCCGCTCCTGCGCGACACCGACGGGAGCTGCCGCCGGGTCCCCGTCCAGGGCGGCCTGCCGCTGGGCCTGTCGGCGGAGTTCGGGCGGCTGGAGTACCCCGTCTCCATCCTGGAGCTGGACCCCGGCCAGGCCCTGCTGCTGTACACCGACGGCCTCATCGAAGAGCCGGGCGCCGACCTCGACGACGGCATGCAGTGGCTGACGGCGCTGGTGCGCAGCGGTCCGAGCGACCTCCAACTGCTCGCGGACCACCTGTGCGACGTCGTCGACGAGCGCGGCGGCGACGACGACGTGGCGGTCCTGCTGCTGCGCCGCAGAGGCGGCTACACCCCGCAGGCCGGCGGCCGGCTCCAGCAGCACGTCGCGCAGAACGACCCCGAGGCGCTGCGCTCCGCGCGGCACATGATCGGGGCCGCCGTCCGCGCGTGGAGCGCGGCCGGGCGGGCCGACGAGATCGAACTGGTCGCCGACGAGCTGATCACCAACGCCCTCCTGCACACCGACGGCGGGGCGATCGTCACCCTGCGGATGCCGGCCGGCCATGAACGGCGGCTGCGGGTCGAGGTGGAGGACCGCTCCAGCGTGCTGCCGCGCCGCCGGGACGCCGGGATGTCGGGCGTGTCCGGACGGGGACTGCTGCTGGTCGACCGGCTCGCCGACGTGTGGGGCGTGGAGTCCCGCGGCAGCGGCAAGTGCGTCTGGTGCGAGTTCGCCGTCGGGGAGCGCCAAGGGATCACCCGGTCACCGGTACCTCCGGAAGCGCGGCCCACATGAGTCGTTGACCGTACGTGTGCGGACCGTGCTTGACCGTGACCGGCCGAAGGCGTTGACTGCTTTCCCGTGGCCCTCCAGGAGCCGGGCCGCACGCACGGCCCTCCGGCCGGCCGCAAGGCCCGGCCCCGGCCCCGGACGACATGAGGATCCCTTGAGCAGTGAGCTGCTGGCACCTCTCGACCTGGCCTTCTGGCACCTCGAAACGGCCGATCACCCGATGCACCTCGGGGCGCTGGCCCGCTTCGACCCCGGACCCGCCGACCCGGCCGGCGTGCTGGAACTGCTCGCCGAGCGCGCCGCGGCCATCCCCCGGCTGCGGATGCGCGTCCGCGACGTGCTGCTGCCTGTCGGCGGTGCCCGCTGGAGCGTGGACAAGTCCTTCGACGTCCACCGCCACGTCCGGCACATCCGGCTGCCCGGGGGCGGCGACTTCGCCGCCGAGGCCGCCGGGCTCGCCGGCGAGCTGATGGAACGCCCGCTCGAACGAGGGCTGCCTCCCTGGGAGATGTACCTGCTGACCGGCGCCCCCGGTGGCCCCTTCGCGGTGCTGGTCAAGCTGCACCACGCCCTCGCAGACGGCATGCGGGCCGTCGCGATCGGCGCGGGCATCTTCGACGAGATCGCCGACGTCACCGGACGCGGGGGCGTCGGCCGCCGACGCCCCCGCCCCGTGCCGCCCCGCTCCTGGCTGCCGGGTCCCTGGTCGGCGGCCGGGCTGGTGGGCGGCGCCGCGCGCGGCCGCATCGAGGAGCTCGGCCACGCCCTGGGCGTCGGTGCCTCCGTCGTACGGGCCAGCCGCCTCGACCCGCGCGGAACGCCCGCGCTCACCGCCGAGTCCAGCGGGACGCGGCGCCTGGTCACCGCCGAGCTGGACCTGGAGGAGATCCGCCGGGTGCGCCGCGAGGCGGGCGGCACGGCCAACGACGTACTGCTCGCCGTGGTCGCCGGGGCGCTGCGCCACTGGATGCTGGAGCGCGGCGACCGGCTGCCCGCCGACGACCCGCGCGCCCTGGTGCCGGTCTCCCGGCGCAGGCCCGGCTCCCCGCCCGACTCGGGCAACACGTTCTCCGCGTACCTCCTCGATCTGCCGCTCACCGACCCCGACCCGCTGAGCCGGCTCGACGCCGTACGCCGCGGCATGGACCGCAACAAGGCCGCCGGGCCCTCCCGCGGCGCCGGGGCCGTCGCCGTACTCGCCGACCAGCTTCCTCCGCTGGCACACCGGTTCGGTGCGGCGCTGGCCGGAGGGGCGGCCCGGATGCTGTTCGACGTCCTGGTCACCAACGTGCCGCTGCCCCGCTCGGCCCTCTCCCTCGCCGGCAGCCCGCTGCGCGCCCTCCACCCCATGGCGCCGCTCGCCCGCGGCCAGTCGCTGACCGTCGCGATGTCCCCGTACGGCGGACAGGTCCACGTCGGCCTCGTCGCCGACGGCAAGGCCCTGCCCGACCTGGACCGCCTCGGTCACGCCCTGCACGCCGAACTCGCCGGACTCGTGAAGGCCACCGACCGCTCCCACCCCCTCTAAGGCAAGCTGGAACCATGCCCGAGCTGCCCGAGGTCGAAGCGCTGCGGGAGTTCCTCGACGGGAACCTCGTCGGCAAGGAGATCGCCCGCGCCCTGCCGGTCGCGATCAGTGTGCTCAAGACGTACGACCCGCCGCTCGGCGTGCTCGACGGCGCCCGGGTCACCGGCGTCGCACGCCGCGGCAAGTTCCTGGACATCGCCGTGGAGCCCACCGCCGCAGGCGCGGCGGCGGGGCCTGCGGACGGCCTCCATCTGGTGATCCACCTCGCCCGGGCCGGCTGGCTCCAGTGGCGTGACGTCCTGCCCTCCGGGCCGCCCCGCCCGGGCAAGGGCCCGCTCGCCCTGCGCGTCGCCCTGACCGGCGGTGACGGCTTCGACCTCACCGAGGCCGGCACCACCAAGCGGCTCGCCGTCCATCTCGTGCACGATCCGGCCGACGTCCCCGCAGTCGCCCGGCTCGGCCCCGACCCGCTCGCCGACGACTTCGACCGGGACGCCTTCGCCGCCCTCCTCGCCGGGGAGCGGCGCCAGGTCAAGGGCGCCCTGCGCGACCAGAGCCTGATCGCCGGCATCGGCAACGCGTACAGCGACGAGATCCTCCACGCCGCCCGCATGTCCCCGTTCAAGCCCGTCCGGAACCTCACCGACGAGGAGACGACCGAGCTGTACGAGGCGATGCGCAGCACCCTGCGCGAGGCGGTGGAGCGCTCGCACGGGCTGGCCGCCGGTCGGCTCAAGGCCGAGAAGAAGAGCGGGCTGCGCGTCCACGGCCGCACCGGCGAGCCGTGTCCCGTCTGCGGTGACACCATCCGCGAGGTGTCCTTCAGCGACTCCTCGCTGCAGTACTGCCCCACCTGCCAGACCGGCGGCACACCGCTCGCCGACCGCCGTCTGTCCCGCCTGCTGAAATAGGCCCGCAGACCCGCCGGAACCGGCCCGGACGCCTGCCGAGGAAGGCCCGGGGGCGCCCTACGGCCGGAGCGCCACCAGCCGCCCGCCGTCGCGGTCCCGGACCTCCAGCCGGGCGATCTCCCCGCTGTGCAGCGCGGTCGCGCCCTCCACGACGGGCTCGTCGTCGTCCACCGGCACCGCCCAGCTCATCACGGGCCACTCCCGCCCGTCCGTGCCGACGGCCACCAGTTCGCAGACGCGAGGACCCCGCACCCCCGCCACCCGCACCGCCAGCTCCGTCCCCCACACCCGGTCCCGCAGCGCCATCGCCGCCGCAACTCCCGTGGCGGGATCAGCGGCCGCCACCCGCCGCAGCGCCGGATCGGTGCCGCCCGCGTCGTTCAGGAGCACGGCTGCGCCCGGCACACCCACCGCCAGCGCCGCCGCCACCGCGACCAGGTGCGTGCGCCACCGCCGCACCCGGACCACCCGCACGGGCGCCGCCACGGCGGGCACGCGCCCCGACTCCAGCGGCTCCCGGCCGGCGAGCTGCGCCAGGCCCGAGGCGATCCCCTCGAAGTCCGTCAGCCGCACCGCGCACGGCACGCACCCGGCCAGGTGCTCCTCGCAGCGCAAGGCGTCGGCCGGCTCCAGCACGCCCAGCGCATAAGCGGCGACATCGTGATGCCGCTCCCGCAGACCCATGGGTGTGCCTCATTCCCCGTCAATCGTCGACATGTGTCCTGCTGTGCTGTCGTGAACAAGTACGCATACGAGCGGCTTCTCGCTCAATCACCCCACGCCTACACTCCGCACCATGCTGCGCGCACTGGCCGTCGACGACGAGAAGCCCGCCCTGGAAGAGCTCCTCCACCTGCTCCGCTCCGACGCCCGGGTGCGCAGCGCGGAAGGCGCCACCGACGCGACCGAGGCCCTGCGCCGCATCGGCCGCGCCCTCGACGCGGGCCCCGACGGCGAGGACGCCATCGACGTCGTCTTCCTCGACATCCACATGGCCGGGCTCACCGGACTCGACATCGCCCGGCTGCTCGCCGGCTTCGCCCGCCCGCCGCTGATCGTGTTCGTCACCGCCCACGAGGGCTTCGCCGTCCAGGCGTTCGACCTGAAGGCGGTGGACTACGTCCTCAAGCCCGTGCGCAAGGAGCGGCTGGCCGAAGCCGTCCGCCGGGTCAGCGACCTCACCGCACCCGCCGACCACCGGCCTGGTGCCGCCGGCGCGACGCCGGAGCAGATACCGGTCGAACTCGGCGGCGTCACCCGCTTCGTGCCGATCGACGACATCGCCCACGTCGAGGCCCAGGGCGACTACGCGCGGCTGCACACGTCCGAGGGCAGCCACCTCGTCCGCATCCCGCTGTCCACCCTGGAGGAGCGCTGGGCGGCCCGCGGCTTCGTACGGATCCACCGCAGCCACCTCGTCGCGCTCGGCCGGATCGACGAGCTGCGCCTCGACGCCGGCGCCACCACCGTGAGGGTCGGCAGCGCCGAGCTGGCGGTCAGCCGCCGGCACGCCCGCCAGCTGCGCGACCTGCTGATGCGGCACGTCCGCGGCTGAGCCCGTGCGGTGGGGGAACGGGTCTACCTTCGGCCATCGCTTCTGCGTAGACTCCACGCACCGGACCGGCGAACCGAGCCGGTCGAGCCCCGACGAGCCGCCCCGGACGACGATGCCCGCAGAGCACCCAGTCGCGCGCCGCCCCCGCCGCGAGACCGTGACCGGAGTGCCGCGCGCCGCCCGCAGGCCGCCCCGCCCGCCGCGGCTGCACGCCCCCGCCCGCTCCGAGATCAGCGAGCAGACCTCCCTCGGCCACACCTACGTGCGCTCGCTGATGCGCAGCCAGCTGCGCGCCGCGCTGTACGCGCTCGGCACACTCGCCCTGCTGGTCGGCACCCTGCCGCTGCTGTTCGCGCTGCCCGAGGCCCTGGACCCCGCGGCCCCGTCGCCCGCGCCCTTCGTGTGGGCCGCCCTGGGCGTCGGCGTGCACCCCGTCATGTGGCTGACCGCCCGCTGGTACGTCCGCCGGGCCGAGCGCAACGAACGCGCCTTCACCGGTCTGGTGGAAGGCCGCTGACCGGCGTGGACGACCGGACGTGAACCAGACCTACGCGGTGACCGCCGTCACCGCCGTCGTCGTCGCCACCGTGCTCATCGGCTCCCTCGGCCTGCGCATCTCCCGCACCACCTCCGACTTCTACGTCGCCTCCCGCACGGTGCGGCCCGGCCTCAACGCCGCCGCCATCAGCGGCGAGTACCTCTCCGCCGCCTCCTTCCTCGGCATCGCCGGGCTCGTCCTGCTCCAGGGCCCCGACATGCTGTGGTATCCCGTCGGCTACACCGCCGGATACCTGGTGCTGCTGGTCCTCGTCGCCGCCCCGCTGCGCCGCTCCGGCGCGTACACGCTGCCCGACTTCGCCGAGGCCCGCCTCGAATCGCCCGGGGCGCGCCGTCTCGCCAGCCTGTTCGTCGTCGGCATCGGCTGGCTCTACCTGCTGCCGCAGCTCCAGGGGGCGGGACTGACGCTGGAGATCCTCACCGGAGCACCCGAATGGGTCGGCGGACTCGTCGTCGCCGTCGTCGTCACCGGCGCGGTCGCGGCGGGCGGCATGCGGAGCATCACCTTCGTCCAGGCCTTCCAGTACTGGCTCAAGCTCACCGCCCTGCTGGTGCCGGTGCTCTTCCTGGTCACCGCCTGGCTCGGCGACGGCGCCCCGCGCGCCCGGTTCGACGCCCCCGCCGTCTTCCGCGAGCACACGGTGGTGCGCGTCGACGACACGGTGCGCATCGACGTCGACGCCCCGCTGACGCTCACGGTCACCGGGCGTGTCGACTCCGTCCCGTACGCGGGTGACACGGTGACGCTCCGGGAAGGCACGCACCGCGTCGAGGCGGGCACCTCGCTGCGGTTCCCCGAGGGCGCGCGCGTGCCGGAGCGGGCCGGGACCGGGACCGACCCCCTCGGGTGGTCGCAGCCGCTCGCGGGCGGCCGCGACGGCAACCAGCTGTACGCCACCTACGGGCTGATCCTCGCGACGTTCCTCGGCACCATGGGCCTGCCGCACGTCGCCGTCCGCTTCTACACCAGCCCCAACGGGCGCGCGGCCCGCCGCACCACCCTGGTGGTGCTCGGGCTGGTGGGCACGTTCTACCTGCTGCCCCCGGTCTACGGCGCCCTCGGCCGGATCTACGCACCCGAGCTGGCCCTGACCGGTGCGGCCGACGCCGCCGTCCTCGTCCTGCCGGACCGCGTCGTCGGCGGCCTGGCGGGGGAGCTGCTCGGAGCGCTGCTGGCGGGCGGTGCCTTCGCGGCGTTCCTGTCGACGGCCTCCGGACTCACGATGTCCGTGGCCGGGGTGCTCGGCCAGGACGTGCTGCCCACCCGCGGCGTACGCCACTTCCGGCTGGCGGCCCCGCTCGCCATGGCCGTGCCGCTCGGCCTGAGCCTGGTGACGACGAAGGTCCCCGTGGCGGACGCGGTGGGCCTGGCCTTCGCGGTGTCGGCGTCGTCGTTCTGCCCACTGCTGGTGCTGGGCATCTGGTGGCGGCGGCTCACCCCGCCCGGCGCCGTGGCCGGGCTGGTCGCCGGCGGTGGCGCGGCGCTCACCGCCGTGATGGCCACTCGCGCCGGGCTCGCCCCCGAGGGCTGGCCGCACACGCTGATGGCCTGGCCCGCCATGTGGTCCGTGCCGCTCGGCTTCCTCACCATGGTGGCCGTCTCCCTGGCCACACCCCGCCGCATACCCGCCGGCACCCCCGCGATCCTGGCCCGGCTCCACCTGCCGGAGGACCTCGTCGGCCGTCCCGACCCCGAGGGGGCCGCCCGGTGAACGGAACGCTCCTCGCCGCGCTGACCGCCGCCGGAGCGGTCCTGCTCGCCGCCGGATTCGCCGTGGGCCGGCTCACCGCCCGCCGGGCGGGCAGGGACGTCCTCGACCTCGGCACCCCCGTCGAACGCGCCACCTTCCACACCCTGCACACCGCGTCCCTCGCCGCCCCGCCCCTGCGCGCCGGTCTGACCGAGGACACCGCCCGCAGGGCCGCCCGGCGCCTGCGGCCCCTGCTCGGCACCGAGGCGCTGTGCCTGACCGACCGCACCGCCGTGCTCGCCTGGGACGGGCCCGGCGCCGGCCACCACCGCGACCGCGCGATGGAGCTGGTCGCCGAGCCGCTGGACTCGGGCCGCAGCCAGAGCGTGCGGGTCGCGTGCGACGACCTCGACTGCCCGTTGCGCTGGGCTGTGATCGCCCCGCTCACCGGCGAGGACGGCGTGCTCGGCGCGCTCGTCGCGTACGGCTCGCGCGAGTCGGCCGTGCTCGTACGGGCCGCGACGGAGGTGGCCCGCTGGGTCTCGGTCCAGCTGGAGCTGTCCGAGCTCGACCGCTCGCGTACCCGCATGGCCGAGGCGGAGATCCGCGCCCTGCGGGCCCAGATCTCGCCGCACTTCATCTACAACTCGCTCGCCGCCATCGCCTCGTTCGTCCGCACCGATCCCGGGCACGCCCGCGAGCTGCTGCTGGAGTTCGCCGACTTCACCCGCTACTCCTTCCGGCGGCACGGCGAGTTCACCCAGCTCGCCGACGAGCTGCGCTCCATCGAGCAGTACCTGGCGCTCGCGGGCGCGCGGTTCGGCGACCGCCTCCAGGTCACGCTCCAGGTGGCCCCCGAGGTGCTGCCGGTGACCCTGCCGTTCCTGTGCCTCCAGCCGCTGGTCGAGAACGCGGTCAAGCACGGTCTGGAGGACTCGCGCACCACCTGCCGGGTGACCATCGCGGCGCGTGACGCGGGCGCCGAGGCGGTCGTGACCATCGAGGACGACGGCGTCGGCATGGACCCGGACCAGCTGCGGGCGATCCTCGCGGGCGAGCGCCCGCAGGCGTCCGGCATCGGACTGTCCAACGTGGACGAGCGGCTGCGCCAGGTGTACGGGGACGCGTACGGACTGGTCGTCGAGACGGGGGTGGGCGCGGGCATGAAGGTCACGGTCCGTGTCCCCAAGTACCACGCCGGTGTCCACCGTGACCGCCCGGCGCCCCGAAAGGAATGAATAGTCCCGTTATGGGGACGCGGGGTGTCATGGTGCCCATCGCTCCACCGGGAGGCGGCCATGCGCATCCATGATCATTACGAGCTGGACTTCGGGCGGGAGGACACCGTGGAGGTGCACCGCACGGAGCGCACCGGCGCCGGCGGGCATCCGGTCTACGCCGACGACACGGGCATCGTCCTGGCGGAGATAAGCGACCGGGGAGAGGTGCGGATGCTCGCCAGCGGCGGGCACCAGGACCTTCCCTCCAGGGTCCGGGCGCGTCCCGTGCAGCCGCACTGAGCGGGCCGGCCCCGGGCGCCCGCGCAGTCGTCACGGCGTCCCGGCGGCGCGCGGAGTCAGTACAGGCGCAGCGCGAGGTGGCCGAGCGTGAGGCCCACCTGCCAGGCGGGCAGCCATACGCGTGCGGACTCGTCCACCATGAGGCCGGCCGCCGGAGCGGCGGAGAGGGCGCCGAGGTCGGTGGCGAGGAGCTGCGTGGACTCCAGCAGCCGCCAGGTCTCGCGGGCGAGCCCGAGCCCCTCGTCCTCGTCGCCGTCGCGTTCCTCCCGCGCGGCCAGCCGGTCGCGCACCCAGTCCTCCCAGGGGTGTCCGTACGCGGTGAGCGCCAGCCACTCCTCCATGACGTCCTCGGTGCCGGTGCCGGAGGACGCATGGGGATTGCCGCAGAGGTAGACCGTGAGCGCGAGCGTCCGCCGGCCGGCCCGGTACTCGAGCGAGCCCGGCTCCACGAGGCCGCCCGCCCGCAGCAGCTCATCGGCCACGTACTCGGCACACAACCAGGCCATCGGGACTGCGAGCCCGCCTCCGTCGGTGCCGTTGGTGCTCTCGGGCTGCAACGTTCCCACCTTCTCCCGGACGTACGTCGGTGCGCGTGCTCCTGCAGCGGCGCGCGCCTCCCGGGGACGAGCCTCCACCGTGGGAGGCGGCCGGGGCGCCGCTTTTCTCAACTCGGTGCTGTGGTTTCGAATACGTTCCGGTCCGCGCCGTGACGCACGGGGGAGCGGATACCGGGAGGGCTGTCAGGGGCGTACGGGATAGCCGGGCAGGTACCGGCTCAGGGCGCGCAGCGCGTAGTGGGAGCGCGACTTCACCGTGCCGGCGGGTATACCGAGGTCCGCCGCCGCCTCGTTCACCGTCAGGCCGTCGAAGTAGATGCGCACCAGGACCGCGCGGTGCTCGGGGCTCAGCTCCCGTACGGCCGCCCGGACGTCGAGGGCCGCCACCGCCGACTCGGTGGGGTCGGCCGGTTCGGGGAGGGCGGCGAGCATCCCGTCACCGATCTCGGTGGGACGGGCCATGCGGGAGCGGCGGGCGTCGATCGCGAGGCGCCGGCCGACGGTGAAGAGCCAGGGCCGCATCGACTCGTACGGCGCCTCGAACGCCTCGGGATGCTGCCAGGCCCGGACCAGCGTCTCCTGCATCAGGTCCTCGGCGCGCTGCTGGTCCCCGTACGTCAGTCCGAGCAGGAAGCTCAGCAGCGCGGGCCCGTGGTCGCGCTGGAGCTGCGCCAGCGTCCGCTCGTCGGTGGTGTCCGCCGTCGCCGTCGTCATCGTTCACACCCTTTCGCGCCGTGCCGCGTCACTGGACCCGTATCCGAACGCATCCGGGCGGCCAGGGACAGGCGGCGCACCGCGATGTGCGGCGAGCGGTCGCACCGAGCGGCGAATGGTGCGGCGAACGGTCGTCGGGCGGCGGTACGCACCGCTTCGGGGAATTAGTGTGATTCTGCGATGATAAGGATTGAATGATCCTCGGATTCCGTAGGGATCAGGGAGCCAGCATCCGATGCCCCCACGTCCTACGGAGCCCGGCCATGACCACCCCACGCACCCGGCACACCACGGTGGCCGCTACCGCCGTACTGCTCGCCGCCACGGCGGGCTGCGCAGGCACGCAGCCGCACGGCGCACCCGCACAGACGGGCCGGCAGGCGGCCGTTCCCTCGTCGGCCGCCGGCGCCGCCGCACACGACGAGCGCCGCGGATTCACCCTCGTGGCCAGCGGCGACGTCCTGCCGCACGCCTCGATCATCCGGCAGGCACAGGCGGACGCGAACGGTCAGGGCTACGACTTCCGCCCGATGCTCTCCGGCGTCAAACCCGTCGTCTCCGCGGCCGACCTCGCCCTCTGCCACATGGAGACCGTGTACGGCCCCGACGGCGGCCCCTTCACCGGCTACCCCAGCTTCAAGTCACCGCCGCAGGTCGCCGCCGCGCTGGCCGAGACCGGCTACGACTCCTGCTCGACCGCGTCCAACCACACCCTCGACGACGGCCTCGACGGACTGGGCCGCACCCTCGACGCACTCGACAAGGCGGGCGTCAAGCACGCCGGATCGGCGCGCACCGCGGACGAAGCCGCCCGGCCCACCCTGCTGAAGGCGGGCGGCGCCACGGTCGCGCACCTCGCCTACACCTACGGCACCAACGCCGACCCGCTGCCCGAGGCGCAGTCGTGGGCGGTCGACCTCATCGACGAGGAGACGATCGTCGCGGACGCCCGTGCGGCGCGCGAGGCCGGCGCCGACGTCGTCGTGGTGAGCATGCACTGGGGCACCGAGTGGCAGAGCGACCCCGATCAGCAGCAGCTCGACCTCGCCCGGAGCCTCACCGCCTCCGCCCGCGACGGCCGTCCCGACATCGATCTCATCGTCGGCACCCACGTCCACGCGCCGCAGGCCTACGAGAAGGTCAACGGCACCTGGGTCATCTACGGCATGGGCGACCAGATCGCCGGAGACATGATCAACAACCTCGGGGCGCGCGACCCGCGCGGCAACCAGGGCACCATCGGCCGCTTCACCTTCACGCCCCCCGACGGCCCGGGCGGTCGCTGGGAGGTCGAGAAGGCCGAGTACCTCCCGCAGTGGTTCAACACCGCCACCGGCCGGGTGATCAACGTCAACGCCGCCATCGACGGCGGCCAGGACCTCACCGCGGTCCGGAACGAGATCCAGCAGGCCGTCCTCGGCCGCGGCGCGGACAAGGACGGCCTGCGGATGGGCAAGTGACAGGCGTCAGACCCCGGCCCCGGGCCCGGGCGGCGGCTCCCCCTCCGCGCGGGCCCCGCGCTTCGCCAGGTTGGAGTTGCGGTAGGAGTAGCCGAAGTACACCACCAGCCCCAGCAGGAGCCAGACGGCGAACCGCGCCCACGTCTGCCACTGCAGGAAGGTGATCAGCCAGACCGAGAAGACCACGCCGAGCGCCGGCACCACCGGCATCCCCGGCGTGCGGAACGTGCGCGGCAGGTCCGGCCGCTTGTAGTGCAGCACGATGACCGCCACGCACACCACGACGAACGCCAGCAGGATGCCGATGTTCGTCAGCTCGGCCGCCTCGCCGATCGGCAGGAACCCGGCGATCAGCGCCGAGGCGGCGCCCACGATCCACGTCACCCGGGTCGGCACGTGCCGCGTCGGGTGCGTCTTGGCGAACCACCGCGGCAGCAGCCCGTCCCGGGACATGGAGAACCACACACGGGTCACACCCAGCATGAACGTGAACATCACGGTGAGGATGCCGATGATGGCGCCCACCGCGATGACGTCCGCCAGCGCGCCCAGGCCCACCGACTTGAAGGCCGTGGAGAAGCCGCTCTCCTTGTCGATCTCGGTGTAGTTCTGCATGCCCGTCAGCACCAGGCACGCCAGCACGTACAGGACCATCGAGATCGCCAGCGAGTAGAGGATCGCCTTCGGCATGTGCCGCTGCGCGTCCTTGGACTCCTCCGCCGCCGTCGACATCGCGTCGTACCCGAACACCGCGAAGAACACCGTCGCCGCACCGGTGAACGCCCCGCCCACGCCGTACGGGAAGAAGGGGGTGTAGTTCGCCGAGGTGATGTGGAAGAAGCCGACCACGATCACCAGCAGCACGACGAGCACCTTCAGCACCACGACCACCGTCTCGAAGCGGGCGGCGTTCTTGATGCCGAGCGTGAGCAGATAAGCGATCAGCAGGCACAGCAGGGCGGCGAACAGGTCCACCCGGTGGCCTTCTCCCGTGCCGGGCGCGCCCAGCATCCAGGCGGGCAGTTCCGCCCCCACTTCGCCGAGCAGGAAGTTGAAGTAGCCGGAGATGCCGATCGCGACGACCGCCACGATCGCGGTGTACTCCAGCAGCAGGTCCCAGCCGATGAACCAGCCGGCGAGCTCACCGAGGACCGCGTAGCCGTACGTGTACGCCGATCCCGCCTTCGGGATGAGCCCGGCGAACTCGGCGTAGCTGAAGGCGGCGGCCGCGCTCGCCACACCCGCGACGAGGAACGACACCAGCACCGCCGGACCGGCCGTGCCGTTGGCGACGGTACCGGCGAGGGTGAAGATTCCCGCGCCGATGATGCCGCCCACCCCGATCGCCGTGAGCTGCCACAGCCCCAGCGTCCGGGTGAGCTGCTCCTGCGCGCCGCCCTCCTCGATCAGTTCGATGGGTTTGCGGCGCAGAATTCCCTGCCCCGCGCGGATCCTGGCCATGAGCGTCACCTCTTTGCGGACGGCATCGGCTGACGGCCGATCATGATGGCGCAGCGGGGGGTGCGGCGGAAGACGCCACACGGCCCGCCGGACCAGTGGCCCGAGAAGTGCCCGGCTACGGCCGCCTGCCCCGTCCTGCCCCCGCCGGCGGGCGGCCCGGCGGAACCGGCGTGCCCCTCCGGCTCGCCGATCGACGGCTCCTGGTCGTCCTCGGCACCGGACCGGGCACGGCCCGCTCGCAGCTGACCGAGCCCGTGGAGCAGTGGCGGCGGTTCACCGAGCGGTCGTTGCCGTCGGCGCCCGGCGACCCGGAGGCGATGGAGGTCGGGACGAGGGAGTCCTCGACGCGCTGGAGTTCGCGATGCCGCCGACGGGCGGGCTCGGCATCGGCGCGGACCGGCTCGTCATGGTCCCGGCCGGGCCATCCGGGAGACCTGCCCTTCCTCACAGGTCCGCCGGCACTGAACGGACCCGTCGCAGGGCGACGACACGCCGGGGCCGGCTCCTCCTATCGAGTGCAATCGACCGCCCCCACCGGTGTGGGACGGCGACCGGGAGCATCCGCCATGCGAGTTATTAATCATGAAAAACGATGAGATGCCCACAGGGCGGCGGATGGTGCTCCGCATCGCCGCCGTGCTCGGGGCCACCACCACCGTCGGACTCTTCGCCAACGACCGCTTCACTCCCGAGCGGGCCGGCACACCGTCCGGGCCGTCCACCGCCCGCCCAGCCCCAGCCCCAGCCTCCGCCCCCGCCCGCGGCCCCGGACGGGCGGCCGCCGCCCCGCCCGCGGCCGCGGGCCCGCAGGCCGGGGCGCGTCTGGCGCCGTCCGCGTACCGCCTCCAGCCGATGACCTCAGAGAGCCCGCCCCGCTACCGCCGCGCCCTGCCGCCGGTGCGGCAGCGGCCCCTCCTGCGCGTGTCCGGCATCGGCCGCACGATGGTGCTCTCCTTCGACGACGGGCCCGACCCCCGCTACACCCCCGCCGTCCTGCGGACCCTGCGGGCGCACCAAGTACGGGCGATGTTCTTCGTCTGCGGCGAGATGGCCGCGTACCGTCCCGACCTGCTGCGCGAGATGACCGCCGACGGCCACGTCGTCGGCAACCACTCGTGGTCCCACCCCAACGTCAGCAAACTCGCCCCCTCCGGCATCCGCGACGAGCTCGGCAGGACCTGCGACGTGATCGAGCGCAGCACCGGCGCCCCGCCCCTGTGGTACCGGGCCCCCTACGGGGCCTGGAACCGGGACTCGTTCGAGATCGGGGCCGAGCTCGGCATGGAGCCGCTCGCCTGGACCGTGGACACCCTCGACTGGACGGAACCGGGCAGCTCGGCCATCGTGCGCCGCGTCATGGACGGGGCCGCACCCGGTGTCGTGGTGCTCTCCCACGACGCGGGTGGCGACCGCTCGCAGAGCGTGGAGGCACTGAAGACCTATCTGCCCCGGCTGCTCGACGCCGGGTACCACCTCACCGTGCCGCGTCGGTGAACGCGGCGCCCGCGCGCCGGCCGCGCGGGCGCCGCGTGCGGCGGACCCTCAGCGGGTCTCCACCATCCGCGCGAAGACGACCACGTTGCCGTCGTACCCGCCGGCCTTGGAGTAGCCGCCGCCGCAGGTGATCACGCGCAGCTCCGCGTGGCCGGTGTCGCCGTAGACGCGCACACCCGGGAAGTCCTGCTTGGAGAAGACCTCGATGCCGTAGACCTCGAAGACCGCCACGCGGCCGTCGTAGCGCGTCACCTCCACCAGCTGGCCCCGCTTGACCGAACCGAGCCCGTAGAAGACGGCCGGCCCCGAATGGTTGTCGACGTGGCCGACGATGACGGCCGTACCGCGCTGGCCCGGCGAGATGCCGTTCTGGTACCAGCCCGCCAGATTGGGGTCCTGGGGCGGCGGCGCGTCGATCCAGCCCTCCTTGTCCAGTCCCACGTCCATGATCGGGGCGTCCACGTTGATCGCCTCGATCCGGATGCGCGACGCGGGCGCGTATGCCAATGTCTGCAACGAGGCCGGCGGGGTGGGGGCCATGGCGACGCCGCGCTCCGAGGGCGTCGCGAGGGCCGCCGGCTGCGGTGGCCCGATCCGGTCGTCCAGGCCGTTCCGCAACATCGCAGTACCGGTGAGCAGGACGAGGGCCAGTGCGCCCCACGGCGAGCGTCTCCTCCACTCGAAGCCGCTGTGCTCCAGACCCATGGTTCTCCCTTCGAGGCGTGTGTACGCACGCTAAGGGCGGCGCACGCGGCGGGCGATCAGTGGAGGGCGAACGGGTGGCCGGGACGCCGGACGGGTGATGACCCATCCGAGTACTCGTCATGGACCTCCCTGACGGTCTGTGACCTGCGGCTCCATCAGCTTCAGCACCGCCTCACCGGCGTGTCGTCTCACTGAGGTGGACCAATTGTCGAAATGCGGTGATCAGACCGGCTTGTGAAGGTTCGTCGTGGAAGGCGTACTCGTCGAATTTCCCGGAGCGCCGCTTTGGGGCGTCTTCCACTGGAGGTTCAACCATGCGTGCTTCACGCGCTCTCGCGGTGGCCGCCACCGCGTTCGCGGCCGTCGGGGTCTGCGCTCCCACCGCCGCCGCCACCGACAGTGGCAGCGGCGGCGGCAACGGTCCCACCAATGTCACCGTCCGTCCCACCCAGGTGCACCAGGGCGGTCAGCTGGCGGTGAGTGCCTCGGGCTGCAACCGCGGCGGCAGCGTCACGTCCAACGCCTTCCCTCCCACCGCACTCACCCTGAACCGCGCCGGCCAGTCCGCCGCGACCCCCCGCATCTACGACCACGCAACGCCCGGCCAGTACAACCTGGCCGTCCGGTGCAACGACAGCTCGCTCGTCGTCACCCGCACCTTCACCGTGATCGCCGGCCGCGGCGCCGTGGGCGGCCTCGGCGGCTCCATGGCCCCGAGCTCCACCGAGATGGCCATCGGTGCCGCCCTCGTCGGCACGGCGGCCATCGGCGGCGGGCTGTTCATCAGCCGGCGTCGCCGCCTGATCGGCGGACAGGTCTGACCGGCCGAACCTCCCGGTCCGGCCGTACACGCCCGTCGCCCCGAGTCCTCGACGAAGGACTCGGGGCGACGGGCTTTCGGGTGGTGCGACCGGTGGTGCGGTCGGGGCCCTGCGGTGGTTCTCCGGCCCGCGGGCGGGTCAGTGGCGGCGGGTCTGGGCCCGGCGGCGCACCACGAAGATGACGCCGGTGGCCGCGACCACCACGAGTCCGGTGCCCAGGGCGATCTGGCCGGTGTTCCAGCCGTTGACGCTGCCGCCGAGGCCGCCCCGCACGCCCTGTGGGGGCGCGATGGCAGTCCTCGTGGCGGTGGCCGTCCGGGTCACGGTCGGGACGGCTGTGGACCTGCTCGTGGGAGTGGCCGTGGCCAGGGCGATGGTGAGGTCCGCGGAGCCCGGGCTGCCGCCCGCGCAGGTGAAGTTCACCGTGTAGACCGCGCCCCGCTTGGCGTCCCAGTCCACCGTCGCGGTCGCCGCGCCGCCGGCCGGGATGGTCGCGGTGTCGAAGACGCCCGACGACGCCATGGCCGTGCCCGGGCAGCCGGGGGCGGAGAGCACCACCTTGCCGCCCGGCTGGACGGTCCTCGGGCTGACGACGAAATCGCCCTGCTGCGCGGCGGCGGGCGTGGTGAGGGCGAGAGCGGCCGCTCCGAGCAGAGCGGCGGAGGCGGCACGTATCGCGCGCATGGTCGTTCCTCCGGGTCCCGAGGAGCAGCTGCGGAACGGATTTCCACAAAGGGACTGGTATGCACCTCGATGCCGGAAACGCTAGGAGTGCCGTACCACACGCGCGATCCCAGACGGGCGAATGGGGCACCGGTGTCCCCCGAACGGGGGACACCTTCAGCTCCGCAGGTGCGGGAAGAGCGTGAGGAACGCATCGGGCGTCGCGGACACCCCCCGGCCGAACGGGGCGTCGAACGCCCAGATGAGGAACAGCAGGAACGCGATCAGCGCGCTGAAGAGGCCGGCCAGCAGGAGCTCGCGGAAGGTGCGCCGGATCTGCAGCATGAAGATCATGCCCACGGTCACCAGCGCTCCGGTGATCAGCCCGAACCACACCACTCCCGGCATCGTGGCACCCGCGCTCTCGGCGCGCGCGGTGCGGGCGTCGTCGACGATCGCCACGTGGTCCACCAGCGGCTGGTACGCCTCCCCCTCGTGCTCGTCGGCGGGCCGGTAGTCGGTGACGTCCCGGCGCAGCCGGTCCAGCAGCTCGGTTCCCTCGTCGGCCAGCTCGCCGTGGTCGGCCATGTGGTGCCATTCGGTGTCCACGACGTACGACACGTACGCCGCCACGTCGTCGCGGACGCGGTCGCGCACGGCGTCGGGCCAGACCGCGACGCGCCGGTCCACCTCGTGCAGGGCCTGCGCCTCCTGGCGGACGGTCTCCTGGGCGGCACCGCGGCCCTCCCAGACACCGGCGATCGCCAGTCCCAGGACGATCGCGTACACCACGCCGATCATCATCGTCATGTACTCGATGACGTCGGGCGTCTCGTTCGGGTCGTCGTCGTCGGTGACGCGCCGGTTGTTGATGACGACGATGGTGAGGACGACGGCGCACGCGGCGGCCATCGCGATGGACAGAACAAGCCATTCCGACAAGGCGGTTCCTCCGTCGGTGAGTGAGGATCAGCGGGACGAGCGGGGGCGCAGTGCGGCGGCGGCGAGCACCGCGGGAGCCGTGACCAGGAGCATCAGGGACACCGGCGAAGGGCCGCCGTCCGGTTCCGGGCGCTCCACGCGCCGGTAGGAGGGCAGCGGCACGGGAGGCGGGGGCGGCTTCGGGCGCGCCGAGGGCTGAGGCGCCGGGGGCTCGGGGGCCGGCCTGGGCACGGGCCTGGGCTTCGGCGCGGGCACGGGCTTCGGCGCCGGCTGCGGGGGAGGAGGTGGAGCCGGGCGCCGAGGCGGTTCCGGCACGGCCGGCGCGGGAGGCGGCTCGGGCGTGGGCGTGGGGGTCGGTTCCGGCTCCGGCGGAGGCGGCGGTGGCGTCGGTGTCGGTGTCGGTGTCGGTGTGGGAGCGGGGGTCGGGCTCGGCGAGCACGCGGAGCCTCCGGCGATCGACACCGCCGAACCGGGCCCGGACGGGCCGACGGTGGCGTAGGCGCAGGCGTCGGCGGCCGCGGGCGGCGGTGCCGCCAGCAGACAGGTGAGGACGGTGGCCGGCAGCAGCCGCAGGGCGATCTTTCCGTACACGGCCACGAGCTTGATCACATCCGGGGTGCCGCACCCGGTGAATCGAGCCCCGTTCCCCTGAAGGAGCGGTTCTGCGTGACCTCCCGCCCGCGCGTCGCCAGTTGGCGTGCCGGCAGAAAATTCCGGCGCGCGTTGAACACCCGGCACCTCCCCGCCCGTACCTAGGGCCATGAACGGCGCACACGGGGCGCCGCAACCGGCTGAGACGCAACGGGAGATGACATGAAGACCTGGCGGAACGCCTCGCTCGCGGTGACAGCGGCGGCCGTGCTGGCGCTGACGACGGCGTGCGGTCAGGAGAAGGGTACGCAGAACACCAACGGGCAGTCCGTCGGCGCCGCGGCACCGGCCGGAGCGCCCGCCGAGAACGCCGGCGGCTACGGTTCGGACTACGGCTCCGGGGGCGCCGCGCAGGGAGGCGCCGCACAGGGAGGCGCCGAGGCCGGGCCGGCCGGCCAGCTCGCCGTGTGGGACAGCAAGGAACTCGGCAAGGTGCTCACCGACAGCGAGGGCTTCACCCTGTACCGCTTCGACAAGGACTCGGCGAGCCCGCCGAAGTCCAATTGCGAGGGGGAATGCGCCAAGACGTGGCCGGTGGTGTCCGCCGACGGCGCCAAGCCGCCGGCCGGCGTGGACGCCTCCCTCATGGGCGAGGTGACCCGCGCCGACGGCACCAAGCAACTCACCCTCGACGGCTGGCCTCTGTACCGGTACGCCAAGGACACCAAGCCCGGTGAGGCCAAGGGCCAGGGCGTGGGCGGCACGTGGTACGCCGCGTCCCCCGACGGCAAGAAGGCCGCCGCGGGCAGTGGTGCCGAAGGCGAGGAGGAGGCGGGCGCGGGCGAGGAGGAGAGCGGCGAGGACGCCGGCACCCCGGCCGACCTGGCCGGCCTGTCGGTCCGCAAGGACCCGAAGCTCGGCGAGGTCGTCGTCGACAAGAACGGCATGACGGTCTACCGGTTCCAGAAGGACTCCGCCTGGCCGATGAAGACGGCGTGCACGGGTGACTGCCTCAAGAAGTGGCCGGTGGTGGCGCCCGTCGACAAGAACGACACCGAGGGCATCAAGCTCAAGGGCTTCGTGACCTTCGACCGGCCCGACGGCATCCAGCAGCAGACGATCGACTGCTGGCCCCTCTACACCTTCGCCGGCGACAAGAAGCCCGGTGACACCAACGGCCAGGGCGTCGGCGGCACGTGGTTCGCCGTCTCGCCCGAGGGCAAGGTCGTCAAGTAGCCCCGGCCGCACCGGCCGAGCGGCCCCGGGCCCCGACGGGACCCCGGGGCCGCGCCCCCGCCTCACCGGAGCCCACGGAAGACCCGGCGCGGTCCGGCCCCGCAACACGGGCCCGAAGTGGCGGAAAGCGTTCGTACAACAGCAAGCGAAGCCCCCACAGCCGCCGGAGCGCCAGCAGAGTCCCCACGCGCCTCCGGCCCGGGTGGCCGGTCTCCCACCGGCCGGTCACCCGCCCCGGCCCGCCGGCCCACGCCCCCCGCGTGACCGGCGGGCCGGTCGCACGTGCCAACGGCGTGTGACCAAGAACGGACCGCTATTTTCCGGTTCCTCTCGCTCTCCTGGCGGACGATCAGTAGCCTCGGCTCGAACACCGGCCATGAACATGGCCGCATCCCCGTGGCGACTAGTTGGAGACATCGATGGAGCGTCCCGCCTGGGCCCCGCCGGGCATCGACATTTCGGTGCCGAGCGTGTCCCGAATCTACGACTACTACCTGGGCGGCTCGCACAACTTCGAGGTCGACCGGGAAGCAGCGCGCCGGGCCATGGACTTCATGCCGGGCCTTCCCAAAATCATGCAGGCGAACAGGGCGTTCATGCGCCGTGCCGTGCGGTACGCCGTGAGCGAGGGCATCACCCAGTTCCTCGACATAGGCTCCGGCATCCCGACCTTCGGGAACGTCCACGAGGTCGCCCAGAGCGCGAGCCCCGGCGCCCGCGTGGTGTACGTCGACCACGACCCGGTCGCCGTCGCCCACAGCAAGGCCGTCCTGGAGGGCAACGACAACGCCGACGTCGTCGCCGCCGACCTGCGCAAGCCCCAGGACATCCTCTCCGCCCCCGGGACCGAGGCGCTGCTCGACCTCGGCCGGCCGGTCGGCCTGCTGCTCGTCGCCGTCCTGCACTTCCTCGAGGACGCCGACGATCCCCAGCGGGCCGTCGCCGAACTGCGCGACGCCCTCGCGCCGGGCAGCCTCCTGATCCTCACGCACGCCTCGTACGAAGGGATCCCGCTGCCCCAGGAGCGCGCGAGCGGTACGGTCGGCGTCTACCGCGACATCCGCAACCCGCTGGTCATGCGCTCGCGTGACGAGATCGCCCGGTTCTTCGACGGCTTCGAGCTCCTCGAACCGGGTGTCGTGTCGATGCCGCACTGGCGCCCGGAGGGACCGCTCGACCAGGAGGATCCGTACGCCTTCTCGGGCTTCGCCGGGGTGGGGCGCAAAGGGTGAGCGTGCCGGCTCGGGAATCCGGGGCACGGTCCGGCGCGGAGCCGGACGGCCTCGAGGACAGACTCCGGCGGTTCGCGACGATATGGAGCCGGGCCATCTTCCCCGTCACGGCCACGTCGCTGACCCGCTCGGAGTTCGAACGACATCTGCTGCCGCTGGCCCGGGATTTGTGCGACGCGCTCCACGCGCGGCCGTTCGACCCGTCGCCCGCGCACGGCACCGGCACGGCCCTGGTGGCCGCGCACTGCACCGACCCGGACGCGCTCAGCCGGACCCTCGGCGTGGTCGACTCCTACCTAGTGCTGTACTGCGGCGAGGCGGGACCGGCCCTGTCCGGTGAGGAGCTCAGGGCCCGCTGCGCCCGCCTCCAGCACGCGCTGGCGGCCGGTTACGCCCAGGCGCTGCGCGAACGCACCCGCGTCGAGCAGGAGTCGATCGCCCGCTCGGCGCTGACCGCGCGCAGCTTCGCCGAACAGGCGCTGCACGCCACCGAGGCCCGCTTCCGCGCGGTGTTCGAGGGCGCGGCCATCGGCATCGGCATCGCCGACCTCGAGGGCAACGTCCTGGAGGTCAACGGTGCCCTCACCCGCATGTTCGGCGGGCTGGAGCACCACGTCCGCGGCCGCAAGGTCAGCGAGTGGGTGCACCCCGAGGACGCACCGCAGGTGTGGAAGCTGTACGGGGAGCTCGTCCGTGGCGAGCGCGACCACTTCCGGGTCGAGAAGCCCTTCTACCGGGGTGACGGCACCGTCCTGTGGACCAACCTGACGGTGTCCCTGCTGCGCGACGCCGAGGGCCGCCCGCAGTACCAGCTCGCCCTCATGGAGGACACCACCGAACGGCGGCTGCTCAACCTGCGGCTGCGGTACGAGGCGACCCACGACGCGCTCACCGGCCTGCCCAACCGGACGCTGTTCTTCGAGCGGCTGGACAAGGCCCTGTCGGCGGGCGAGGGCCAGCGGTTCGGGCTGTGCTATCTCGACCTGGACGGCTTCAAGGCCATCAACGACAGCCTCGGCCACGCGGCCGGCGACCGGCTGCTCGTGGAGGTGGCCGACCGGCTCCAGTCCGTGGCGACCCGGCCGGGCGAGATGGTCGCGCGCCTCGGCGGCGACGAGTTCGTGGCACTGACCACCGGCGCGGACACCCAGCGGCAGGCCGACGAGCTGGCCCGGCGCATCCTCGCCGCCCTCGCGACACCCATCCGTCTGGACGGCCGCGAACTGACCGTGCGCGGCAGCGTGGGCGTCGTCGAAGGGCCGGCGGGGGAACGCGGCTCGGCGGAGGTGCTGCGCAGCGCCGACATCACCATGTACCGGGCCAAGTCGGCGGGCGGCAACCGCTTCGAGCGGGCCGACCCGGAGGCCGACGCCCGCGCCATCACCCGGCACGGCCTGACCACCGCGCTCCCGGCGGCGCTGGAGCGCGAGGAGTTCTTCATCGAGTACCAGCCGCTGGTGCACCTCGGCGACGGCAGCGTGCACGGCGCCGAGGCCCTGGTGCGCTGGTGCCACCCGCAGCACGGCGTCCTCGGCCCGGACCGGTTCATCCCGCTCGCCGAGCACACCGGGCTCATCGTGCCGCTCGGGCGCTGGGTGCTGCAGGAGGCGGTGCGCCAGGCGAGGTTCTGGAGCCGCCCCCACTCCGACGGCGGGCCGCTGCGGATCAACGTCAATCTGTCGCCGACGCAGCTGCACCACCCGGGCCTGGTCGCCGACATCGTCGACGTACTGGACCGCTCGGGCCTCGAACCGGGGGCGCTGTGCCTGGAGGTGACCGAGTCGGCCCTGATCGGCGCGGACGAGGACCTGCTCAAGCCGCTGCGGCAACTCGCCGAGATGGGCGTCGACATAGCCCTGGACGACTTCGGCACCGGCTACTCCAACCTGGCCAACCTGCGCCGGCTGCCGGTGAGCGTGCTGAAGCTGGACCGCTCCTTCACCCAGGGCATGCAGCAGCACCCCGCCGACCCCGTCGACCTGAAGATCGTCGAGGGGATCGTCTCCCTGGCCCACAGCCTGGAGCTGGCCGTGACGGTGGAGGGTGTGGAGACCGGCGTCCAGGCCGAACAGCTGCGGGAGCTGGGCTGCGACACGGCCCAGGGCTGGTACTACGCCCGCCCGGGCTCCCCGGACCGCATCCACTCGCTGGTCCTCGCCGACGCGGTGTGACCCCCGCCGGCGCGGCAGGGCCCCCGGCCCGACCGCGCCGGCGGGGTCGGCGCGGCACGAGCGGCCCCGGCCGCGGCGCGTTCGGGATCGCCCGGAAGGCGGAGCGGGGTCCGGTCCCGTGGACCCCTCTTCCGGCGCGGGCCCGGGGTGCCCGTCGTCGGGAGCGCGGGCCGCCCGCGTCGGGGACGGCGACGCAGCCGACCCGAGGACCCGCACTCGACCGCCGTCGCCTCCGGTGCGGGAGGAGGCCGGCAGCCGTGCTGCCGGCGGCTCGGCCTCACGGTCCCTTCCGGCGCGCCAGCAGCAGCCGCTGCAGCTCGCGCGCCGCTCGCGGAGGTGCCACGTCGCTGCGGTGCGCCAGCGCGATCGTCCGGCGCAGCCCCGGGCGGGCGAGCGCGGTGACGCGCAGGTCCCGGCCTGCCCGGGCCGCTACCATCGCGGGCACCACCGCCACCCCGAGACCCGCCCGTACGAACCCGAGCACCGCGTCCATCTCGCCGCCCTCCACGGTGAACGACGGCTCGAAGCCCTCCGCCCGGCACGCCGCGACCGTGAGCTCCCGCAGGTCGTAGCCGTGCCGGAACATCACCAGCGGCTGGTCGCGGAGATCGGCGATCCGCACCGGACGAGCCGGCGCCGGGGCGGCTGCCGAGGACACCACCACGAGGTCCTCCTGGAGCAGCTCCACGGTGGTGAGCGCGGGGGAGGGGCTGGGCAGCGGCAGCACCACCAGGGCCAGGTCGAGCGCGCCGCGCGCCAGCTCCCGTACGAGATCGTGCGAGCCGCTCTCCTCGATGAGCAGCTGGATCCCCGGGTGCAGGTCGTGGAAGGCGCGCAGCACGTCGGGCAGCAGACCGGTGCACAGGCTCGGCGTGGCCCCCAGCCGCACCCGCCCGCGCCGCAGCTGGGCCAGCTCCTGGACCTCGTGGCGCGCGGTGTCGGCGTCGGCGAGGATGCGGCGGGCCAGGGGCAGCAGCGCCTCACCGGCGTCCGTGAGCGCGATGTTGCCGCGGGCCCGGCTGAACAGCTCCGCGCCCAGCTCCTTCTCCAGGGCCCTGATCTGCTGCGACAGCGACGGCTGCGAGACGTGGACCCGCTCGGCGGCGTGCGTGAAGTGGCGCGTCTCGGCGACCGCGACGAAGTACACCAGCTGCTGGAACTGCATACGGCCACCATAGGCGCCATCTATGGAGATCAGCGGGACCATGTCTTGGACCTCTCGCCTCCCCTCCGCCTAGCGTCGGATCCATGGCTCTGGCACCGCGGACGGATCGAAAACCGTCCCTCACGCGCACGTTCTGGGGATCCACCGTCGGCAAGAAGACGGTCATGGCCGTCAGTGGCCTCATCATGATCGCCTACCTGGTCGCCCACGTGATGGGCAACCTCAAGGTCTTCTTCGGCCCCGGCGAGTTCAACGCGTACGGCCACTGGCTGCGCACCATGGGCGAGCCCGTCCTGCACTACGAGTGGGGCCTGTGGATCGCCCGGGTGGTGCTCCTCACGGCCGTCATCGCCCACGGTGTGTCCGCCTACCAGCTCAGCAGGCGCGACCTCAAGGCCCGTCCCACCGCGTACGTGCACAAGCGGCGGCGCGCGAGCTACGCCACCCGCACCATGCGCTGGGGCGGCGTGATCATCGCGCTCTTCATCGTCTGGCACATCCTCGACCTGACGACGCTGACCGTGAACCCGAACGGGCAGCCCGGCCATCCCTACGAGAACGTCGTCGCGACCTTCTCCACCTGGTACGGCAACGCCATCTACATCATCGCGATGCTCGCCGTCGGCCTGCACATCCGGCACGGCTTCTGGGCCGCCGCACAGACCCTCGGCGCGGGCAGCGCGAAGCGCGACCGCGCGCTGAAGACCCTGGCCGATGTGCTCGCGCTCGGCCTCACCGCGGGCTTCGTCTCCGTACCCGTCGCCGTCATGACCGGAGTGGTGAGCTGACATGACCTACGCCGACTACACGATTGGTGACCCGATCACCGACACGGCGGCCCCCGACGGGCCCATCGCCGAGCGCTGGGACAAACGCCGCTTCGAAGCGAAGCTCGTCAACCCGGCCAACCGGCGCAAGCACACGATCATCGTCGTCGGCACCGGCCTCGCCGGCGGCTCGGCCGGCGCGACCCTCGCCGAGCAGGGCTACCACGTCGTCCAGTTCTGCTACCAGGACTCGCCGCGCCGCGCCCACTCCATCGCCGCGCAGGGCGGCATCAACGCGGCCAAGAACTACCGCAACGACGGCGACTCGGTCCACCGCCTCTTCTACGACACCGTCAAGGGCGGCGACTTCCGCGCCCGCGAGTCCAACGTCCACCGCCTCGCGCAGATATCGGTGGAGATCATCGACCAGTGCGTCGCCCAGGGCGTGCCCTTCGCCCGCGAGTACGGCGGTCTCCTCGACACCCGCTCCTTCGGCGGCGTCCAGGTCTCCCGGACCTTCTACGCCCGCGGCCAGACGGGCCAGCAGCTGCTGCTCGGCGCCTACCAGGCGCTGTCGCGGCAGATCGCGGCGGGCAACGTGGAGATGCACCCGCGCACCGAGATGCTGGACCTCGTCGTGGTCGACGGGCGGGCGCGCGGGATCGTCGCCCGTGACCTCATCACCGGGGAGATCTCCACCCACTTCGCCGACGCGGTGGTGCTGGCGACCGGCGGGTACGGCAACGTCTTCTACCTGTCGACGAACGCCATGAACTCCAACGCCACCGCCGTGTGGCGGGCGCACCGGCGCGGCGCGTACTTCGCCAACCCCTGCTTCACGCAGATCCACCCCACCTGCATCCCGCGGACCGGTGACCACCAGTCCAAGCTGACCCTGATGAGCGAGTCGCTGCGCAACGACGGCCGCATCTGGGTGCCGAAGGCGAAGGGCGACACCCGTCCGCCGCACGAGATCCCCGAGGACGAGCGCGACTACTACCTGGAGCGGATCTACCCGTCCTTCGGCAACCTCGTGCCGCGCGACATCGCCTCCCGGGCCGCCAAGAACGTCTGCGACGAGGGCCGCGGCGTCGGCCCCGGCGGCCAGGGCGTCTACCTGGACTTCGCCGACGCCATCCGCCGCATGGGACGGGCCCGGGTCGAGGAGAAGTACGGCAACCTCTTCGACATGTACGAGCGGATCACCGCGGAGAACCCGTACGAGGTGCCGATGCGGATCTACCCCGCCGTGCACTACACCATGGGCGGTCTGTGGGTCGACTACGACCTGCGGACCACCGTCCCCGGCCTGTTCGCCATCGGGGAGGCCAACTTCTCCGACCACGGCGCCAACCGGCTCGGTGCGTCCGCGCTGATGCAGGGCCTCGCCGACGGCTACTTCGTCCTGCCGTCCACCATCAACGACTACCTGGCCCGCAACCCGCTGCCGGACACCCTCACCGCGGATCACCCGGTGGT
Organism: Streptomyces sp. NRRL S-118; assembly: GCF_000716335.1. Taxonomy (GTDB): domain Bacteria; phylum Actinomycetota; class Actinomycetes; order Streptomycetales; family Streptomycetaceae; genus Streptomyces. The sequence continues at coordinate 104,571 of NZ_KL591022.1, forward strand.
GAGGGAGGCGGTCTCCGGGACGGAGGAGCGGCTGGCCCGGCTCCTCGCCGTCGACGGCGACCGCACGCCCGACTCGTTCCACCGGGAACTGGGCGAGCTGATGTGGGAGTTCTGCGGCATGGCCCGCTCCGAGGAGGGGCTGCGCAAGGCGCTCGGCCGGATCCCTGAGATCCGCGAGGAGTTCTGGCGCCGCGTCAAGGTGCCCGGCAGCGGAGAGGAGCTCAACCAGTCCCTCGAGAAGGCCAACCGCGTCGTCGACTACCTGGAGCTCGCCGAGCTGATGTGCCTCGACGCGCTGCACCGCACGGAGTCCTGCGGCGGCCACTTCCGCGAGGAGTCCCAGACCCCGGAGGGGGAGGCGGCCCGCAAGGACGACGCGTTCTCCTACGCGGCCGCCTGGGAGTTCACGGGCGGCGCCCCCGTCCTGCACAAGGAAGACCTCGTCTTCGAGTACGTCCACCCCACCCAGCGGAGCTACGCATGAAGCTCACCCTGCGCGTCTGGCGCCAGAAGACCGCCGGTGCCCCCGGCGCCATGGCCACTTACGAGGTCGACGGCATCTCGCCCGACATGTCGTTCCTCGAGATGCTCGACACCCTCAACGAGGAGCTCATCCTCCGCGGCGAGGAGCCCGTCGCCTTCGACCACGACTGCCGCGAGGGAATCTGCGGGGCCTGCTCGCTCGTCATCAACGGCGATGCGCACGGCCCGGAGCGCACCACCACCTGCCAGCTCCACATGCGGTCCTTCCGGGACGGCGACACCATCGACGTCGAGCCGTGGCGCGCCGCGGCCTTCCCGGTCGTCAAGGACCTGGTGGTGGACCGCTCCGCCTTCGACCGGATCATCCAGGCCGGCGGTTACATCAGCGCACCGACCGGCTCCGCACCGGAGGCGCACGCCACCCCGGTGCCCAAGGCGGACGCCGACCACGCCTTCGAGCACGCCGAGTGCATCGGCTGCGGCGCCTGTGTGGCGGCGTGCCCCAACGGTTCGGCGATGCTCTTCACCTCGGCGAAGATCAACCACCTCAACGTGCTGCCGCAAGGCGCGCCGGAGCGGGAGACCCGCGTGCTGGACATGGTGCAGGCCATGGACGAGGAGGGCTTCGGCGGCTGCACGCTGACCGGCGAGTGCGCGACGGCCTGTCCGAAGGGCATTCCGCTGCCGTCGATCGCGGCCATGAACAAGGAGTGGCTGCGGGCCACCCGCACGGTGCGCCGCAGCTGATTCCGGTCAGTTCCCGGGCGTGACCCGGGCCACGCCGGACGCCCCGGAACGAAAGATCCTTCGGGAGAACAGCTTGTTCTCCGCAGAATCTTCGGTCCGGGGCATCTTCGTGCTCTGCGGCAGCAAGATCAACCTGGTTCAAATCCGTACTGAAAATGGCGAGTTGTCCGTATCGCGGCCGCCTGCCTCATGCGGAATTCCAGGCTCCGACTACTCCCCGGTAGGCATGGCACATGCCGGGGGCACACGACCACCCCCCGGACGCACCGCACCACCGCACCACCAGGGGGTTACCCATGTCCAGAATCACCCGCCGCCGTGCCCTCGGCGTCGCCGCCGGGGCCGCCGCCGGCCTCGCCGCCGCCCGGACCGTCGCAGCCCCTGCCGAGGCCCAGGCCGCGCCGGCCCGCCCCGGCACCGGCCCGGCTCCCTTCGACGAGATATTCATGGGCCGCCGCATCCAGGGCGGCCCCGCGCACAACACCGGCGGTCACCACGGGGGACACCACGGCGGCGGCCACACCAACGGCTACTCCGTACGGATCGACGGCGAGGAACTGCACGTCATGCAGAACGCCGACGGCACCTGGATCAGCGTGATCTCGCACTACGAACCGGTCGCCACACCCCTCGCGGCGGCCCGCGCCGCCGTCCGCGAACTGCAGGGCGCCCCGCTCGTCCCGCTCGCCTCGTCCTGACCCGATCCCGGAGCCGCACCACCATGACCGTACGCAAGAACCAGGCCCAGCTGACCGCCACCGAGAAGAAGCGCTTCGTCGACGCCCTTCTGGAACTCAAGCGCAGCGGCCGGTACGACACCTTCGTCTCCACCCACAACGACTTCATCATGAGCGACACCGACAACGGGGACCGTGTCGGCCACCGCTCCCCGTCCTTCCTGCCCTGGCACCGCAGGTTCCTCCTCCAGTTCGAGCAGGCCCTCCAGGCCGTCGACCCGTCCGTCGCCCTGCCCTACTGGGACTGGACCGTCGACCGCACCCCCCGCGCCTCGCTCTGGGCACCCGACTTCATGGGCGGTACGGGACGCAGCCGCGACGGGCAGGTCACGGACGGCCCGTTCGCCGCGTCCGGCGGCCGCTGGCGCGTCACCGTGCGCGTCGACGGCCGGGACTACCTGCGGCGCTCCCTCGGCGGCGGCCGTGAGCTGCCCACCCGCGCCGAGGTCGACTCGGTCCTCGCCATCGAGACGTACGACATGGCGCCCTGGAACAGTGCCTCCGACGGCTTCCGCAACCACCTGGAGGGCTGGCGCGGCGTCAACCTGCACAACCGCGTCCACGTCTGGGTCGGCGGCCACATGGCCACCGGGGCATCCCCGAACGACCCGGTGTTCTGGCTGCACCACGCCTTCATCGACAAGCTGTGGGCCGACTGGCAGGCCCGCCACCCCGGCTCCGGCTACCTCCCGGCCGCGGGCACCCCCAACGTCGTGGACCTGCGCGACACCATGCGCCCGTGGAACGACGTGACCCCGGCCGACATGCTCGACCACACCCCCCACTACACCTACGACACCGCGGCCTGACGGCCCGTGCGACCGGGCCCGGCCGGGGTCACGCCCCGGCCAGGCCCGCCACGTGCGCCAGACGGCGGTGGGAGTCCAGCAGCGCCGCGCGGTCGTACGTACTGGTCGTCACCAGGATCTCGTCGGCGGCCGTCTCCTTCACGACCTCCTCCAGCGCGTCCCGCACCTGCTCCTCGGTGCCGTGGACGTGGCCGCGCAGCCCCGACTCGTACAACTCCCGTTGCTTCGCGGTCATCGCCAGGCCGGCGATCCGCTCCGGCAGCGCGAGCGGCGGGAAGTCGCCCCGCGTGCGGGAGTACGCCAGCGCCCACGCCTCCGGGACCAGCAGCCGCGCCGCCTCCTCCTCCGTGCCCGCGACCGCCACCGTCCCCGCCACGACGACGTACGGTTCCCCGGACCACTCCGACGGGCGGAAGGCGGCACGGTAGCGGTCGATCGCGGCCAGCACCTCGGACCTGCCCTTCAGGTCCCCGATCACCAGCGGCAGACCGGCCGCGGCGGCGATGTCGGCGCCCCCGCCGGTGGCCAGGACGTACGGCGGGACCCGCAGGCCGTCGGCGGGGAGCGCGCGCACCCGCGGAGGCGGCGTACGGACCCCGGACCGTTGCGCGGTACGGTCCCCGGCTCCCCGGAACCAGCCCAGCAGCTCGTCCAGCTGCCCCGCGAAGTCGTCGGCGTCCTCCTTGCCCCGCCCGAGTGCGCGCCGTACACCGTCCGTGAACCCCACCGAACGGCCGAGCCCCATGTCGATCCGGCCCGGGAAGAGGGACTCCAGCACCCCGAACTGCTCGGCCACCACCAGGGGCCGGTGGTTGGGCAGCATCACACCCCCGGTACCGACCCGGATGGTGCGGGTCGCGGCGGCCACGGCAGCCGCCAGCACGGTGGGCGCCGAGCCCGCCACCCCCGGCACCCCGTGGTGCTCCGAGACCCAGAACCGGTGGTAGCCGAGGGCCTCCACCTCCTGGGCGAGGCGCACGGTGTCGCGCAGCGCCTGGGGGCCGTCGTGCCCCTCACGGGTACGGGAGCGGTCCAGCACCGAGAACCGGGTCGAGGCGATCAATGTGCTCACGCCTCTTTCAACGCCCGTGCCGCACGGGGATTCCCTACGCTGGGCGCGTGACACGCAGCAGCAGGCCCCTGGCCGTCTTCGACCTGGACAACACGCTGTCCGACGCCCGTCACCGGCAGCGCTTCCTGGAGCGCCGGCCGCGTGACTGGGACGCCTTCTTCGCCGCCGCACCGCAGGACCCGCCCCTCGCCGAGGGCGTGGCGATGTGCCGGGAGGCGGCCGAGGACTGCGAGGTGGTCTACCTGACCGGCCGGCCCGAGCGGTGCCGTCAGGACACGCTGGACTGGCTGGCCGCGCAGGACCTGCCCGAGGGCCGTGTCCACATGCGGCGCAACGACGACCGGCGGCCGGCCCGGCACACCAAGCTGGAGATCTTGCGCAGGCTGGCCGCCCGCCGCGATATCCGCGTGCTCGTCGACGACGACGAGCTGGTCTGCGAAGCGGCCGAACGGGCGGGCTTCCGGGTCGTACGGGCCCGGTGGGCCGACAGCTCTCCCGAGCTGAAGAAGGCCCAGGAGGACGAGGGCCGCACCTGAGAGCCCGCGGCGCCGGCTGCCGCCGGCGCCGCGCGCCCGTGCAGGCGTGCGCCGGTGCCGTGAGACGGCGGCCGGGAAGCGGGGCCGGAGGCGGTGGCCGATGGCGGGCGCGTCGGGGCGGGCCCGGCCACCGACGCCCGCGCGTACGCGTGGTTCCAGCACGAGCGGCGGCCGTCGGCGCCGGTCGGGGAGCGCGGGCCGGGGCGGCGGCCGTCTCAGGCGCCGGCTGCTTCGGCGCCGTGCTCCGACGGCTCCTCCAGGCGGAAGCCGACCTTCAGGCCGACCTGGTAGTGCGCGATCCTGCCGTTCTCGATGTGGCCCCTGACCTGCGTCACCTCGAACCAGTCGAGGTTGCGCAGCGTCTCCGCCGCGCGCGTGACGCCGTTGCGCAGGGCGTCGTCCACGCCCTCGTGCGAGGTGCCGACGATCTCGGTGACGCGGTAGGTGTGGTGCGACATGGAGGTCTCCTCGTTCGCCCGGTGGCCCGCACCTTCCTGGGTGCGTCCTTCCACGGTGCCGCACCGCGCCGGGGTCCGCGAGGCGTCGGCGGACCGGCCCGGTCGGGGAGCGGGCACACCGGCCCCCGGCCGGTGCACACGTGTCACCCGTCCCGGAGGCCTTCTCCCGGCGCCCGGGGACTTGACCCGTCCATTGGTCCATACCAAAATCCAGCCATCACACCCGTGGCGAACCCCTCTTCGCTTCCCCCCACGTCGGGTCCACTCACCAGCACACGCAAAAGGTGACCTACGTGAAGAAGCGCTTTCTCACCTGCGCCGTCGCTCTGCTCCTGACCCTGACGGCCTCCGGTTGCGGCCTCCTGCCCGGCGGCGAGGCGGCCCGGCCCACCGTGCGGATCTGGCTGATGAAGGGCAGCGTGTCCGACGACTTCCTGCAGCGGTTCACCCTCGCGTACGAGGAGGAGCACGCAGTCGAACTGGACGTCACCGTCCAGGAGTGGACCGGCATCGGCAAGAAGGTCACCGCGGCCCTCGCCGGCGACGACGCCCCCGACGTCATCGAGGTCGGCAACACCCAGGTCGCCCAGTACGCCGAGACCGGCCTGCTCCACGACCTGACGCTCGAGGCCGTCCGCGACCTCGGCCAGGAGGACTGGCTGCCCGGCCTGAAGGAGCCCGGCCGCTTCCGCGGCTCCCAGTACGGCATCCCCTGGTACGCGGCCAACCGCGTCGTCGTCTACAACAAGGAGCTGTTCGAGCGGGCCGGCATCACCCGGCTGCCGAAGACCCGCACCCAGTGGATCGAGTTGACCGAGGAACTGGGCACCGGCGGGAAGCACGGCATCTACCTCGCCGGACAGGACTGGTACACGCTCGCCGGGTTCATCTGGGACGAGGGCGGCGACCTCGCCGTCGAGAAGGGCGGCGAGTGGACCGGCGCGCTGGACAGCCCCGCAGCCCTGCGTGGCATGGCCTTCTACAAGCGGCTCCAGGAGCTCGGGCCGGGCCCGAAGGCCGCCGACGAGGAGACCCCGCCGCAGGCCGGCGTCTTCGCCCGGGGCGACGTCGCGCAGATCATCGCGCCGCCGAGCGTCGCCGCGGCCATCGAGGAGCGCAACCCGGCCCTCCGGGGCAAGCTCGGCTTCTTCCCGATCCCCGGAAGGAGCGCCGACGAGCCGTGCACCGTCTTCACCGGCGGCTCGGACCTCATCGTCCCGGAGAAGGCGAGGGAACGGGACGCCGCCATCGAACTCGTCACGGCACTGGCGGGCGAGAAGTGGCAGACCGACCTCGCCCGCACCATGAGCTACGTCCCCAACAAGAAGTCCCTCGCCCCCGTCGTCGAAGGGCAGGAGGCCACCGCGGCGATGGCCGCGGGAGCGGCCCGCGGGCGGGCGACGCCCAACTCGCCCCAGTGGGCCTCGGTCGAGGAGAACAACCCCATCAAGCCCTACATGACGGCCGTCCTCCAGGGGGAGGACCCGCGGCGGGCGGCGAGGGCGGCGTCGGAGCGGATCACCGAGGCGCTCGGCGGCTGAGCAGTTGCCGTACCGGCCATTCAGCAGGCGCACATCCACGCTCCGCCGGGCGGTCACGTCGAATCCAGCCGGTCACGGAAGAAGTAAGGAGCCGGGCACCGCAGTCGTGGTCCGGCCCCTTACGTCCGGCAGAGGAGACCGCCGTGCCCGCATTCCCCGCCCCCCTCGCCCCCGAACCGGCCCCGCCCGCCGCACCCGTACCGGCGCTCGCGACGCCCTCCGCGCCCGTCGCCCGGGGCGCGCGCCGGCCCGGCGCCGCACCGGGCGACGGGCCGCAGCCCCGGTACGTCGTCTCGCTCGCCCGCGAGCAGGACGAGGTCCGGGCCGCCCAGCGGCTGCGGCACCAGGTGTTCGCCGGTGAGTTCGGTGCGCGCCCCGAGGGCCCCGAGCCGGGCCTGGAGGGCGACGCGTTCGACGCGTACTGCGACCACCTGCTCGTGCGGGACGGGGCGACCGGGGAGGTCGTCGGCACCTACCGGCTGCTGCCGCCCGACCGCGCCCGGATCGCCGGACGGTTCTACTCCGAGGGCGAGTTCGACCTGACCCGCCTCGCCCCGCTGCGCGACGACCTCGTCGAGGTCGGCCGTTCCTGCGTGCACCCCGCCCACCGCAACGGTGCCGTCATCTCCCTCATATGGGCCGGCATCGCCCGCTACATGACCCGCACGGGACACAACTGGCTCGCCGGCTGCTGCTCCGTCCCCCTCGCCGACGGCGGCAGGCTCGCCGCCGCCACCTGGAACGCGGTGAAGGAGCGCCACCTCGCCCCCGAGGAGTACTGGGTCACCCCGCACCGGCTCTGGACCGCCGACGGGGCCGGCCACCCCGCCGCCGCCCCCAGCGAGCTCCCGCCGCTGCTGCGCGGCTACCTGCGCCTGGGAGCCTGGGTCTGCGGCGCGCCCGCCCACGACCCCGAGTTCGGGGTCGCCGATCTCTACGTCCTGCTGTCCCTGCGCCGCACCGACCCCCGCTACCTGCGGCACTTCCTCTCCCTCAGCCCCGTGCGATGAACCCCTGGCTGCCCACCTCCCCCTGCACACCGGGCCACTGCGCCCGGCACCACGCCCCCGCCGCGGGGCGCGCGCGGACCGTGGCGCGGCTGGCCACGGGTGTCCTGACCGTACTGGCGGGGCTGCTGTGCGCACCGCTCACCCTGCCGCTCGGGCGGCCCGCCCGGCGGTGCCTCACCCGGCTGTGGTGCCGCGCGGTGATCCGTGCCTTCGGCGTCCGCGTCCGGGTACGGGGCGCCGCCGGGGACGGCGGCGCGCAGCTGGTGGTCGCCAACCACGTCTCGTGGCTGGACATCCCGCTCGTCGCCGCCGTCCTGCCCGGCCGCATGCTCGCCAAGAGCGAGGTGCGGCACTGGCCCGTCCTCGGCCCGCTCGCCGCGCGCGGCGGCACCTTCTTCCTCGACCGCGGCCGGCTGCGCGCCCTGCCGGGCACGGTCCGCGACCTCGCGGCGGCGCTGCGCGGCGGCGCGCGCGTGGTCGTCTTCCCGGAGGGCTCGACCTGGTGCGGCCGCGCCGGCGGCCGGTTCCGCCCGGCCGTCTTCCAGGCGGCGCTGGACGCGAACGTGCCCGTCCGGCCCGTGCGCATCCGGTACGAACCGGCGGGCCCGGCCGCGTTCGTCGGCGACGACCCGCTCATCGCCTCACTGTGGCGGGTCGCGGCGGTCCGTGACCTGACCGCGGAGATCCGGATCCTGCCCCCGGTCCCCGCCGGCCGCCACACCGACCGCCGCTCACTGGCCCGGGCGGCCGAGCACGCGGTCGCACCGGCCCGTGTACCGGCCCACGTGTCGGTTCCGGCACGCGTACCGTCACCGCGCGGTACGGCCGCGCCGGGCCGCCCGGCTCACACCGCCGTCGCCAGCGACAGCGCGAACCGGCCCTCCCCGTCCGTCCACCAGTGCGCCAGCTCCATCCCCGCGTCGGCGAGTTCCCGGCGCACACCCTCCTGACGGAATTTCGCCGACACCTCCGTCCGCAGCTCCTCCCCGGCCTCGAACTGCACCGCCAGGTCCAGCTCGCGTATCTTCACGGTGAGCGCCTCCCGCGCCCGCAGGCGCATCTCGATCCACTCCCGCTCCCGGTCCCACACGGCCACGTGGTCGAAGTCGGCCGGATCGACCTCCGCGCCGAGCTCTCGGGCCAGCACGGACAGGACGTTCTTGTTGAACGCGGCAGTCACCCCGGACTCGTCGTCGTACGCCGCGACCAGCGTGCGCTCGTCCTTCACCAGATCGGTGCCCAGCAGCAGCGCGTCACCCGGTGCGAGCAGCGACCGCACCGACCGCAGGAAGGCCGCGCGCTCCTGCGGCAGCAGGTTGCCCAGCGTGCCCCCGAGGAAGGCGACCAGCCGGGGCCCGGGCGTGCCCGGCAGGGCCAGGCCCCGGGTGAAGTCGGCGACCAGCGCGTGCACCTGAAGGTCCGGGTGCTCCACGCCCAGCGCCTCGGCCGCGCCGCGCAGCGCGCTCTCGCTGACGTCCACCGGCACGTACGCCGTCAGGCCCGGCAGCAGTGCGTCGATCAGGTGACGGGTCTTGTCGGACGAGCCGGAGCCCAGCTCCACCAGGGTCCGGGCCCCCGTCACGGCGGCGATCTCGCCCGCCCGGTCGATGAGGATCTCCCGCTCGGCGCGGGTCGGGTAGTACTCGGGGAGCCGGGTGATCTCCTCGAACAGTTCACTGCCCCGGGCGTCGTAGAACCACTTGGGCGGCAGCTCCTTCGGCGTGCGGGTCAGGCCGTGCAGGACGTCGGCGCGCAGGTCCGCGCCGGTGGCGTCCTCGGGCAGCGTGCGGGTCAGCAGGAAGGGGCTCACGCGGACGGCTCCTTGAGCGGGGTCAGTGATACGTCGGTGCGGGTGGCGACCAGGAGGGTCCGGTCGGGCACCTCGCGCCAGTGGGGGTCGTCGTCGTACGGCTCCGAGGCCACGACCGTTCGCCCGCCCGGCCCGCCGGCCAGGTACCAGAGGGTGTCCCCCCAGGCGGTCGCGGCGACCGTGTCGCCGTCGCCGAGCAGCAGGTTGAGCCGGGATCCGGGGGCGGCCCCGGCCACGTCGTACACGGTGTCGGCCAGCGCGCGGTCGGGCTCGTCGCCCTCCCGCAGCCGGTGCAGGACCAGGGCCCACACCAGCGCCGAGTCGTTGCGCGCTTCCAGCGACAGCAGTTCGTCGCCCGGGAGCTGCCGCGCCAGCGGCGCCAGCGATCCCGGCCAGCCGCGCACCGCTCCGTTGTGGCTGAACAGCCACGGACCGGCCGCGTACGGTGCCGCGGCGGCCTCCGCGTCCGCGCCCGACAGCGTCGCGTCCCGGACGGCGGCCAGCAGCGCGCGCGTGCGGACCACCCGGGCCAGGTCGGCGAACGACAGGTCGGCCCAGATCGGCCCGGCGCGCCGGTACCGGGCGGGCACCGGGTCCGCGCCGCCCTCCGCGTACCAGCCGACGCCGAAGCCGTCCGCGTTGACCGTGCCGAAACGCTGCCGGCGCGGCTCCCAGGACTGCCGGTACAGCCCGTGCGGGGGCGTCACCAGCACGTCCCCGAGCGGGATCGCGGGCCCCACGTAGGCGATGTGGCGGCACATCAGCGGGCCTCCGCGTCGCGCGCCGTGCGGAACCCCGAGAAGATCTGGCGCCGCACCGGCAGGTCCCAGTTGCGGAAGGTGCCCCGGCACGCCACCGGGTCCACGGCGAACGAACCGCCGCGCAGCACCTTGTGCGCCGGTCCGAAGAACACCTCCGAGTACTCCCGGTAGGGGAAGGCGACGAAGCCCGGGTACGGCAGGAAGTCGCTGGACGTCCACTCCCAGACGTCGCCGATCAACTGCCGTACGCCGAGCGGGGACCGCCCCGACGGGTAGCTGCCGGCCGCCGCGGGACGCAGATGCCGCTGCCCCAGATTGGCGTGCGCGGGCGTCGGGTCCTCGTCGCCCCAGGGGTAGCGCCGGGAGCGGCCCGAGACCGGGTCGTGGCGGGCGGCCTTCTCCCACTCCTCCTCGGTCGGCAGCCGGCGCCCCGCCCACCGGGCGTAGGCATCGGCCTCGTACCAGCTGACATGCAGCACCGGTTCGTCCTCGGGCACCGGCTCCACCACCCCGAAGCGCCGCCGCAGCCACTGCCCGGCCTCGCGCCGCCAGAACAGCGGGGCACCGATGCCGTGGGAGCGGATCTGCGCCCAGCCCTCGGGCTCCCACCAGCGCTCGTCCCGGTAGCCGCCGTCGGCGATGAACGCCATGTACGCGCCGTTGGTGACGGGCACCGTGTCGATGAAGAACTCCGGCACCACGCGCTCGTGGGCCGGTCGTTCGTTGTCCAGCGCCCACGGTTCGGCCGACGTGCCCATGGTGAACGGCCCGCCCGGCACCCGTACTTCGGCGGGCAGCCCGGTGGTGTCACCGGCCGGCGGCGGCTCCGGGGCGTCCAGTGCGGCGGGTCCGCGCCGCAACTGGTGCGTGATCAGCATCGTCTCGTCGTGCTGCTGCTCGTGCTGGGCCACCATCCCGAAGGCGAACGCCGCGTCGACCAGCGGCCGCCCCTCCAGCGGGGCGCGGTCGAGGACGTCCAGCACCCGGTCGCGCACGTCCGAGGCGTACGCACGTGCCTCCGACGGTGCGAGCAGGGGGAGCGCGGGCCGGGTCGCCCGGGGGTGTTCGAAGGCGTCGTAGAGGGAGTCGATCTCCGGGCGCAGCGCCTCCCGCCCGGCGACCGCGCGCCACAGCCACTGCTCCTCCTGGTTGGAGATGTGGGCCAGGTCCCACACCAGGGGCGACATCAACGGCGAGTGCTGGGCGGTCAGTTCGGTGTCGTCCACGCAGTCGGTGAGCAGCGCGGTGCGCGCCCTGGCGGTGGTCAGCGCGTCGAGCGCCCGCCGCCGGAGCGTGTCGGGGTCGGTCATGTGCGGACGTCCTTCCCGGATTCCTCGGGTATCCCGGATGCCCCGGTCACGGGGGAGAGACGGTCATCGGCGGGACAGCGGCCCGGTGCGACGTACCGTTCGGTGAAGGCCGCGACCGCGTCCCGCACCGCCGGGGCGGCCCCGATGCGGGGCAGCGCCTCCTGGGCGAGCGTGAAACAAGCGATGGCGGCGGCGTGCACGGCCGGATGGCCCAGCCCGTCCTGTGCCGCGGCGGTCCACAGCGCGTCGCGCGGCGGCCCGTCCGGACCCGTACCGTCCAGGAAGGGGCTGACGGCGCGGTACGCCGCGTCCGCGGCCTCGGGGTCGTCGAAGAGGGCGGCCGTGACCGCGAGCGGCACGACCCAGCCGTCCTCGCCGGGCTGCGCGTCGATCATCCGCAGTTCGAGGTGGCCGCGTGGCCGGACCGGCGGGAACAGCGTCGTGACGTGGTAGTCGAGGTCGGCGCGGGTGGCACGTCTGGGCCGGCCGTCGCGCAGCCAGTCCCGGAACGCCAGCCCGTGCGGGACCGTCCAGGGCTGGTCGCCGCCCCGGACGCACATCACCGGCGCGTCCAGCACGTGCGCGGCCCACGCGGCACGCGGGTCCCCGCCCAGCGGCGGCGCCATGCCGCGTACCGGATCGAGGTCCGCCCAGAGCGACTGGCGGGTGGACCGCCAGCCGGTGGGGGAGCCGTACAGCGAGGGGGAGTTGGCGAAGGCGGCCACCAGGACCGGCCCCAGGGCGTGGGCCAGTCTCCAGCGGCGCTCGAAGCCGAGCGGGCCGGGCTCCTCGTACCCGGCGTCCACGCAGACCTGCACCGAGGCCGAGTCGCGCATCATGGCGCGCCCGGCCGGGCCGGAGCGGTCGAGATAGGTCTCCATCGCGTCGTACCGCGGTTCGTGCAGGAACCGTGCGCGGGGCGACTGCCAGGGGTCGATGCCGTAGCCGGCGAGGGTGAGGCCGAAGGCGCGCAGTGCGGTGCGCACGGCGTCCAGATCGGCCGAGACGGTGGTGACGCACTCCATGAGGGAGGCCGCGGGCGGCGAGCTGAGCTCCAGCTGCCCGCCGGGTTCGAAGGTGAGGGACGACCGCAGGGGCACCGTCCGCAGATGGGCGAAGGCGGTCCGCAGACGGTCGGCGGGGACGGGAAGTCGGGGGACGTGCAGTTCGTGGACGAACCATTCGAGTTCGACCCCGATGGTGCGGGGAGGGCCCGTCTTGAAGCAGATACATCGCAACAGGTCCTCGGCTTCGTCCTCGGAGAGCGGTGTCCCGCCCTCCGGGAAGTCACACGGTGGCATCGTGGCTCCTCCTGTCGAAGGCTTCCGTGTCTCGCCTCCCACCTAAGCCACCGCCGTCCGCTCGCACAAGAGTGCCCGGGGGCGGCGCCCGGGCACGGAAAACCGGTTGCCGCGCGCTCGCTTGATTATCGAGCATGCAGGGTATGAGTGCACGTTTGCGCGAGATCGCGAAGAGGACCGAGGAGATCGTCGCGCAGGGCGGTTACGACGCCCCCGCCGGCCGCCGGGTGACCATCGGCCCCGCCGTGGCCGCCGCCCTGGCGGGAACCCGGATGTACGGCCCCGAGCCCGTTCCCGCCGCTCCCGGCACCGGCCGCACGACCCGCATCGACGTCACCGGCGAGTCCAGCCTGGAGGCGGCGCGCCGCCTGGTCCGGGGCGGCCCCGACCAGCCGGTCGCCGTCCTGAACTTCGCTTCCGCGCGCAATCCCGGAGGGGGGTACCTCAATGGCGCACAGGCGCAGGAGGAGGCGGTCTGCCGCGCCTCCGCGCTCTACGCAACGCTGCTGCGCGTCCCGGAGTTCTACGCCCACCACCGTGCCGAACGCAGCCCGTTCTACACCGACCGGGTGATCCACTCGCCGGCCGTCCCGGTCTTCCGCGACGACCGCGGCGCGCTGCTGGACTCCCCGTACACGGTCGGTTTCCTGACCTCGCCGGCCCCGAACGCGGGCGTGATCCGCAGCCGCACGCCGGAGGACGCCCACCGGATACCGGCGGCGCTCGCATCCCGGGCCGAGCGGGTGCTGGAGACGGCCGTGGCGAGCGGTTACCGGCGGCTGGTGCTGGGCGCCTGGGGCTGCGGGGTCTTCCGCAACGACCCGGCGGAGGTGGCGGGCGCGTTCCGGGGGCTGCTGACGGGCCCGGGCCGGTTCGCGGGCCACTTCGACGAGGTCGTCTTCGCGGTGCTGGACCGGACGGCGAAGGCGGCGACGCTCGGCGCGTTCCGCGACGCGTTCGCGATCCGTGCCTGACCCGACGGCCGCCGCCGCGCACCGGGCCCGCGCGGGCGCAGTGGGAAGGCGGCCGTCAGTGGCCGCTGCCATGCTGGTTCACGGCGCGGAACCCGGGCCGGACGGGCGGCCGGGTGGCGTCACGACCGTGCATCGGAGGGACCACCCATGCTGACGACCGACTACGTTCCGGGCACCCCCAACTGGATCGACCTCGGGGCCCCGGACGTCGACGCCGCCGTCTCCTTCTACTCCGCGGTGTTCGGCTGGACCTTCCAGTCGGCCGGCCAGGACGCCGGGGGATACGGTTTCCTCCAGCTGGACGGCCGGACCGTGGCGGGTGTCGGCCCGCTCACCGAGGAGGGGGCCTCCTCCGCCTGGACGGTGTACCTGCTGGCCGAGGACGCGGACGCCACGATGGACGCGGTGCGGCAGGCGGGCGGCTCGGTACGGGTCGAGCCGATGGACGTCTTCACCTCCGGCCGGATGGCGGCCTTCACCGACCCGACGGGCGCCGACTTCGCGGTGTGGCAACCCGGCGACGTCAGGGGCGTGGACCTCGTCATGGAGCCGAACAGCCTGTGCTGGACGGAGCTGTACACCACCGACGCGGACGCGGCCAAGGACTTCTACCGCTCGGTCTTCTCCTGGGAGTACCAGGACATGCACATGGGCGACGACATGGTCTACAGCGTCGTCTCCTCGCCCGGCGGCGGCCGGGGCGAGGACGCCGGACAGGGCGGCATCATGCGGTTGTCCAAGGAGAACGTGCTCGCCGGGTCGACGTCCGAATGGCACCCGTACTTCGGCGTGCTCGACTGCGACGCCGTCTTCGCGGGAGCCACGGGCCTGGGCGCCACGACGCTCATCCCGCCGACCGACGTACCCGGCGTCGGCCGGATCGCCATGCTGAAGGACCCGGCCGGAGCTCCGTTCGCCCTGATCAAGGGCGACCCGACCATGACGTGAGGACGACCATGATGTGAGGACGGCCGAGGCGTGAGGACGGCCGAGGCGGGCGGACGTGAGGGCCCGCGCGGTGCGGCCCCCGGCCGTGCACCTGCGTCAGACCCAGCCGTCGAGCGCCGCCATGAAGCCGTCGAAGTCGTCCCGGTGGATGGTGAGCCCCGCCCCGGGACCGTGCGGACCTCGAAGCCGCGCTCCGTCAGCAGGGCGGCGTGCTCGGCGGACACCAGCCGGCTGGGGTCGGCGAGCGTCGCGAGCGACGGCACGACGGCCCCGGCGGGCAGCAGGTCGGCCCCGACGACGGCTTCCAGACCGTATGCCGTGGCCTCGTCCCACACCGTCAGGGTCTCCCGCTCGATGCCGACGTCCACCCCGTCCCAGCGCGGGTTCATCGCCGCGATCTGCTCCCGCGTCGCGGCCTTGGCCTGCGTCAGGAGATTGCCGCGGCAGCCGCCGTCGCCGCCCGGCAGGTGCCGGGCGGGATCCGAGTCGACCGAACGCCGCGGCGCGCGGTGCAAGGGCGCCCAGGACCGGCCGGGCGGCGACGGCGGGGAACGGCGCGGAGGATGCGGCGTAGCGAGCGGTCCGGCAGCGCCCCCGGCCGGGGGACGGAGTGCAGCCGCGCAGATCCGCGAGACGCCGGACACCGGACACCGGATCGAAGTCGGCCACCTTGCCGGCGGGGGCGATCGCCTCGGTCCGGAGCGCGACCGGCACCTCGGGTACCCGGGCGTTCCGCGCGTCCCTCGCGGCGTTCCCGTGAGCAGCGGGGCCGGCGGTCCGCGCGTCGGCCGGTGGACGCGCGTTGCGTATGCGGGGAGGCCGGCCGCGGGACGCACCGGTGGCGGGGACGAAGGAGCCCCTGGGGCGCCCTGCGGAGAGGCGGGACGCGGGGACGCCGATCGGGAGGACACGTGTCAATCGCGGGCGGGTCCCTGGGCAGCACCGACTTCCGGCCAACCGCCGGATCCGGGCGGTGACCGGTCTGGAAGGATGACCGGAGCGATGAGCCAGACACCCCGACAGCCCACCGACCGTCCGGTCCCGACCAGCGCCGATGTCGCGCGACTGGCCGGCGTCTCCCGGGCCACCGTCTCGTACGTGCTCAACAACACGTCGGCGGTACGGATCAGCGAGCCGACCCGCCGACGCGTACGGCAGGCAGCCGAGGAGCTCGGGTACGTGCCGCACGCCGCCGCGCGCAGCCTGCGCGCGGGCCGCACCCGCATCGTGCTGCTGCCCACCGCCCACGTCCCCGTCGGCCCGCTGTACAGCCGCTTCCTCAGCGAACTCCAGGGCGCCCTGCGCCGCCTCGACTACACGGTCGTGCAATACGGCAGCACCGGCCTGGACGGCGACGAAGCGGCCCGCGCGTGGGCCGAACTGCGCCCGGTCGCCGTGGTGTCGTTCGGCGAGGTCGTACTGACCCCGCACGGCGTCGGCGTCCTCAAGCGGTCCGGGGCGCGGGCCGTCATCACGCTCGGCCAGCAGCCCGTCGAGGGCGCCCACGCGCTCGCCATGGACCAGCGGGAGGTGGGCGCACGCGCGGCCGCGCACCTGCTGGAGCGGGGCTACCGGCGCCTCGGTGTCGTCGTCCCGGAGGAGCCCGGCCTGGGAGTGTTCTCCGGTCCGCGCCTCGATGGCGTACGCGGCGTCGCGGCTGCCGCCGGCGCCGAGGTCCGCCCCCTGGCGCTGGGTTACACCGAGGAGTCGGCCGCGGCCCTCGCCGCGCGCTGGGGCGAGCTGCGCCTGGACGCCGTGTTCGCGTACAACGACGAGTACGCCATGCTCCTGATGCGCGCCCTGCAGGACGCGGGCGTCGACGTACCTGGGGACACGGCGGTCATCGGCGCCGACGACCTGCTGCTGGGCCGGCTGCTGCGGCCCCGGCTGAGCACGGTGCGGATCGCCATGGAGACCGGACAGCGGCTGGCGGAACTGGTCGACCGCGTGGTCCGGGACCCCGAGGGCACACCGGAACGCCACGACCTGATGGCGGCCCGTGTGATCCCCCGCGACTCCACCTGACGTCCGCGCGCCCGCCCACGCGTCGGCACTGCTCCCGTACGGGCCCCGGCCGCGCGGCGTGGTACTTCCTCCCGTGCGGGTCGTCCCGCTCGCGTCGCGGTGCCCCGCTCGCGGCCCATCCCTGTCGCAGCCATCGCCGCCGGGGGCGCGTGGACGTGCGTGCCGCGGTGAACCTCTCTAGCGTCGCCTGCATGAACACCGTTCCGCAGCGCTTCGAAATCCTCGTCGTCCCCGAGCACGCCGAGGGCCGCGACCCGGCCCGCCTCTCCGAAGTCGCCATCCGCTCGGGAGTGGTGCGTGCCACCGGTGACCTCGGGGTCTCCGGCTATCCGCGGTACGCGGGCGACGGCATGGAGGCCGAGATCGATCCGGAGACCCGCACGGTCGAGGCCCTGCTCGTCGACGGCGCGGAACTCGACTACGGCCTGTCCGCCCGCGTCTCCGACCCCACGAACCCCTAGCCAGGGGGCCCCGCCGGTCACGCCGGGCTCGCGACGCCGGGCACCGCACCTCGCGGCGTTGTCGTCGGCCGACGCCGCCGACGCTCCGTGTCGACTCCTTCCTCCGCCCTGCGATGCACAGCACCGACGCCGCTCACCGATCCGGCCCGGCCGGCGGGACACCCCCTCGGGCGTTGACAGCCGATGCACCGGGCACGAAACTCGGCTGAGCCCGGTGATGAACATGTGTTCACCTGGCGAACGCCCGAGGTGACGTGGGAGAGGACCCCGATGAGCATCCGCGACGTCTACATCGTCGACGCCGTCCGCACGCCGATCGGCAGGTTCGGGGGCGCCCTCTCCTCCGTGCGGCCCGACGACCTCGCCGCGCACGTCGTCAAGGCGCTCGTGGACCGCACTCCGGGCCTCGACCCGGACCGGATCGACGACGTCTACTTCGGCGACGCCAACGGCGCCGGTGAGGACAACCGCGATGTCGCCCGCATGGCCGTGCTGCTCGCCGGGCTGCCCGTGTCCGTACCGGGCGTGACCGTCAACCGCCTGTGCGGCTCCGGCCTCGAGGCCGTCATCCAGGCCGCCCGTGCCATCGCCCTGGGCGACGCCTCCGTCGTGCTGGCCGGAGGCGTCGAGTCGATGTCCCGCGCCCCCTGGGTGCTGCAGAAGCCGGAGCGCGCCTTCCCCGCCGGGCACCAGGAGCTGTACTCGACGACCCTCGGCTGGCGCATGACCAACCCGCGGATGCCCGCCGAGTGGACGGTCTCGCTCGGCGAGGGCGCCGAACTGATCGCCGACAAGCACGCACTCACCCGCGACCAGCAGGACGCCTTCGCCCTGGCGAGCCACCGCAAGGCCGCCGCCGCCTGGGCCGAGGGCCTGTACGACGGGGAGGTGGTCCCGTACGAGGGGGTCGAGCTCACGCGTGACGAGAGCATCAGGGACAGCACCTCCATGGAGGCCCTGGCCAAGCTGAAGCCGTCGTTCCGTCCCGACGGCACCGTGACCGCCGGCAACGCCTCACCGCTCAACGACGGCGCCGCCGCGCTGCTCCTGGTCGACGAGGCGGGCCTGCGCGCCTGCGGGCGCGAGCCGCTCGCCCGGATCCGTACCTCGGCCGTCACCGGTATCGAGCCGCAGCTCTTCGGGCTCGGCCCGGTCGAGGCGGTCCAGCGGGCCCTCGGCAAGGCCGGGCGGAGCTTCGCCGACCTGACCACGTTCGAGCTCAACGAGGCGTTCGCCGCGCAGTCGCTCGGCTGCCTCGCCGAGTGGCCCGACCTCGACCCGGCCGTCGTCAACCCCCGGGGCGGGGCCATCGCGATCGGTCACCCGCTGGGTGCCTCCGGCGCCCGCCTCGCCGGGGCCGTCGCCCACCAGCTCGCCGCCGCGGGCTCGGGTACCGGCCTGGCGGCGCTGTGCATCGGGGTGGGCCAGGGGCTCGCGCTGGTGCTGGAACGCTGAGCGGCCGCGGCCCCGGGGACCGCGGCGCCGCAGGGGCTGCGCGTCCGGGGGCCGCGGCCTCAGGCCGCGCGCGGAGGGGGAGGGGCCGGGCGCCGTCGGGAGGATCGGACCTGCCCGGGCGGATCAGCCCTGACCGTCGGGGCTCCCCTGGGCCTCCGCCTCCTTGATCGACCGGCGTACCTCGTCCATGTCCAGCTTGCGGGCCTGACCGATCACGTCCTCCAGGACCGCCTCCGGCAGCGCCCCCGGCTGCGCGAAGATCGCGACGTTGTCACGGACGATCATCAGCGTGGGGATCGACTGGATCTGGAAGGCAGCCGCCAGCTCCGTCTGCGCCTCCGTGTCCACCTTGGCGAACACCAGGTCGGGGTGGCGCTCCGAGGCCTTCTCGTACACCGGGGCGAACTGCCGGCACGGCCCGCACCACTCCGCCCAGAAGTCGATCAGGACGAAGTCGTTGTCGCCTACGACCTGATCGAAGTTTTCCTTGGTGAGCTCCATGGTGCTCATCTGCCTGCCTCTTCCCGGTGTCCGTCGGTATGGCTGCCCCGCACAACGGTGACCGGGGCCCGCGCTATTCCGCCTGCCCGGGTGGGCCGGCCCCACACACCCCTGCCGCCGTGGGGCCCCGGCCTCCGGCCCTCAGCACTTGACGGACGCCTGGGCGGCGGCGATCGCGTGGTCCAGGGCCTCCAGTTGCGGCCTGAGCCGCTGGGCGGCCTGGTCGCCGCTCGTGTCGCGGGGCAGGGCGTCGACGGCCCGCGCGAGCCCGTCGTACGCGTCCGTGACCCCGTCCGACCTGGCCTTCCGGACCTTCTGGGCGCTGCGCGTCACGGTGTCGAGGTCATGGGCGACGTCCTCCCGCAGGTCCCGCACGTCGTCGAGCCCGGCCGACGTACGGCCGAGGTCCGCCAGCCTGCCGGTGTCCATCCGCAGCGCGCCGAGGTCCTCGCAGAGGGTGTCGGTGGCCGAGCTCGCCTCCTGGGCGGGGGTCGGACCGTCCGCCGAGCAGCCGGGCAGGGCGAGGAGGCCCGCTGCCAGCAGCGCGGCGGCCGCCGAACGCGCCACGACGGTGTAAGCATTGACGTCGCCCATGACCCCATGCAAAGCCCGGGCCGGGCGACGTGCCCGCGGTTGAGTCCGGACGGGTGAACGCGCGGCGCCGGGCGCCCGTCACGCCGGCTGCAGACCGGGGGTGTCCGCCGAGGTGACGAACGTGGCTGCCGTGCCGAGCGTGCCGGTGGGCGTGGTGACCCCCGAGACCGTCCGGAAGGTGACGCGGGCCTGGCTCGGGCCGAGTGCGACGACCGTGTAGCCGCGGCGCCCGTTGTAGAACTTCAGGTGCGGGTTGGCCTCGGTGAGGTTCGTCCAGTTGTCGGGCCGGTCGACCCCGTCCCGGCCACTGGTCAGGGACGTCGCGGCGATCTCCGTGCCGACGGTACGGGAGCCGGGCACGTCGAAGTCCGCCTTCAGGTCGAACGCGTACCCCACGTGCGCGTCACCGGACAGCACCATCAGGTGCTTCACCCCGGCGGC
>NZ_KL591023.1:0-67608 GCF_000716335.1 Streptomyces sp. NRRL S-118
CAGGGCCGCGGCCGTCGGCTCGTTGATGATGCGCAGGACGTTCAGGCCGGCGATCCGGCCCGCCTCCTGCGTGGCGGTCCGCTGCGCGTCGTTGAAGTACGCGGGGACGGTGATGACCGCGTCGGACACGTCCTCGCCGAGGTACGCCTCGGCGTCCCGCTTCAGCTTCTGCAGGACGCGCGCGGAGACCTCCTGCGCGGTGTAACGCCTGCCGTCGATGTCCCCGGTCTCGGGGAAGCGCCAGCCGGCGTCGCCCATGTGGCGCTTGACCGAGCGGGCGGTCCGGTCGACGTTCGTCACGGCCTGGCGCTTGGCGACCTCGCCGACCAGCACCTCGCCGTTCTTGGCGAAGGCGACGACGGACGGCGTGGTCCGGGCGCCCTCGGTGTTGGTGATGACGGTCGGCTCACCCGCTTCCAGGACGCTGACGACGGAGTTCGTCGTACCGAGGTCGATACCCACTGCACGGGCCATGGGAGCGCACCTCCTCCTCCACGATCTGGATAAAACGCCTCAATACGCCCTGTCAAGGGTGCTGCGGTCTCCGCGGCGGCCGGGCCACTGATCATGGACGTCCGGGCTACCGGCATACTGTGCGGCTGCGGCGCGACCCCTTCCGACACACGAGGAGCAGCCATGGCCGAACAGCCCGCTGCCGAGAAGACGACCTTCCTGCCGGTCTTCGAGGTGGGGCCGGCCCACCTGTCCCGGGCCCGGGGCATCGAGGGAAAGTTCCAGCACGCGATCGCCCCGGCGACGGTGAACTTCGACTTCGGTGAGATCAGCAGGGCCGCCGCCGCCATCCCCGACGGCTCCACCGTCCGGATCATCCGCGGCTGGGGCCTCCAGGAAACCGCCCCCGTCAGCGTCATGGTGCTGTCCCTGACGGAGGCGGTGCGCCAGGCGCTGTCCCGGCCCTTCACCAACCCCCGCTTCTGGCGCAAGGCCGAGGAGGCGCTCACCGGCGCGTTCGTCGGTCTGGGCCGGCAGGAAGGCACGCACCTGTCGTTCTACGAGGACACCGCGGAGCGCACCAGCTACTACTACAACCTCCTCCTCGCCCTGCAGGACGAGGAGACCGACGGTCACCTGTACGCCGTCGCCCTGTGCCTCGACGCGACGCTCGGGGTGGACGGGGAGAAGGCCCGGTCGCTGAGCGCCGAGGACACCGCCCGGTGCCATCTGCGCGTCAACGCCATCGCCGTACGGCAGCCGTTGGGGGACACCGGCTGACGTGGGCCCCGCGCGGCCCGGGGCATGACGCTCCCCGCCGGCCCGCCCCGCGCACGGGGCGGACCGGCGGGGAACCGCCCCTGCGGCCCGCCGCCTCACAACGGGCCCGGCCCCAGACCGCCCTTGAGGCGCTCGAGGTCCGACGGGCGCACCTGGATGACCACCAGGGCGATGACCGCGGCGACCGCCGCGAAGACGGCGGCCACGATGAACGCCGCCGAGACCCCGGACGTGAGGACCTGGTCGGCCCACGGCGGCGGCAGTTCCCGGGTCTGCTGGAACCGCAGCCGCTCCGCCGGTGTCGCCTGCGAGAGGTACGCCCGCACCTGGTTCTCCGCCTCGTTGCGGTTCGCCGTACCGAAGACGGTCACCAGGATGGACAGGCCCAGGGAACCACCCACCTGCTGCATCACGTTGAGCAGCCCGGACGCCGCGCCCGACTCCTGGGTGGGCACGTTCGACAGTGCCATCAGCGTCAGCGAGACGAACTGCATCCCCATGCCCATGCCGAAGACGAGCATCGGACCGAGGATGCTGCCCAGGTACGTGGAGTTCACGTCGGTCAGCGTCAGCCAAGCCAGCCCCACCGCGGCCAGCAGCGCGCCCACCACCATGAACGGTTTCGGCCCGTACTTCGGCAGCAACTGCGACGCCAGACCCGCGCCGACCGCGATGATCGCGCTCACCGGAAGGAACGCCAGGCCCGCCGCCAGCGGGCTGAAGCCGAGGACGTTCTGCACGAAGAGCGTCAGGAAGAAGAACATCCCGAAGATCGCGGCGGCCAGGCACAGCATGATGCCGTACGTGCCCGCCCGGTTGCGGTCGGCGAACATGTGCAGCGGCGTGATGGGCTGCCGCGAGCGGCGCTCCACGAACACGAACAGCGCCAGGATCACCACGGCGGCCCCGAACGACGCCACCGTCAGCGGGTCCCCCCACCCTTCCTGCGCGGCCCGGATGAATCCGTACACGAGCAGCACCATGCCGAGCGTCGAGCTGAGCGCCCCGATGACGTCGAAGTTGCCCGGATGGCGTTCGGACTCCCGGATCCAGCGCGGTGCCGCCAGGGCGATGAGCAGCCCGATCGGCACGTTGACGAAGAACACCCAGCGCCAGTCGAGCCAGGAGACCAGCATGCCGCCCGCCAGGAGCCCGATCGCACCGCCGCCCGCCGACACCGCGGCGAACACGCCGAACGCACGGTTGCGCTCCGGCCCTTCCTCGAACGTCGTGCTGATCAGGGCGAGCGACGTCGGGGAGGCGATGGCACCGCCGACACCCTGCAGCGCCCGCGCCGCCAGCAACTGCCAGGAGGTCTGGGCCAGTCCGCCGAGCAGCGAGGCCAGCACGAACAGCAGCACGCCGAAGATGAACACCCGTCGCCGGCCGAGGATGTCGCCCGCGCGGCCACCGAGGAGCAGCAGCCCGCCGAAGGTGAGCGTGTAGGCGTTGACCACCCACGAGAGATTGGTGGTCGAGAAATTCAGGTCGCTCTGGATGTGCGGCAGCGCGATGTTCACGATGGTGATGTCGAGGACCACCATCAACTGGCACGAGGCGATCACCAGGAGCGCGATCCCCTTGCCGCCGCCCCGTTCGGGCGCGGTGGTGCCGGGTGCGGGAGTCGGCTGAGGTGTGGTCATGGACAGGGCCCTCACCGGAGGTCGGTGAACGGTTCCGGAGCGTCAAGGGCCCCGCCGTCCACCATTCGACCGTAAGCCGGGTACCGGAGCGTCACCAGTCGATCAAGCGGCCTCCGCGAGCGCCCCGTTCGCGCCCTTGTGGGGCGGCGCGGCACCGGTCAAGGTGGTGCCCGTCCTCTCCCGATCGGAGCGTGCCCGATGGCCCCCTTCGTCCTGCCCCACCGGCTGCTCGGCGACGGGCCCCACCGGGTGTTCGCCGTCCACGGCTGGCTCGCCGACCGCGACGCCTACGCGCCCGTCCTGCCCGACCTCGACCTCGGCTCCTTCACCTACGCCGTCGTGGACCTGCGCGGTTACGGGGAGGCCAAGGACGCCCACGGCGCGTACACCACCCGCGAGGCCGCCGGCGATCTGCTCGCCCTCGCCCACCGGCTCGGCTGGGACCGCTTCTCGCTGGTCGGGCACTCCATGGGCGGCAGCGTCGCCCAGCGGGTCCTCGCCGCCGCTCCCGGCCGGGTCCGCAGGCTCGTCGGCGTCTCCCCGGTGCCCGCCGAGGGCCTGCCGATGCCGCCGGAGCAGTGGGAACTGTTCGCCGGAGCGGCCGAACGCCCCGAGAACCGCCGCATCATCATCGACCTCACCACCGGCGGCGCCCGCCCCGACGCCTGGCTCGACCGCATGGTGCGCCGCTCCCTGGAGCGCAGCGACCCCAAGGCGGTCCGCGCCTGGCTCGACTCGTGGGCCGGCGAGGACTTCCACGCCGAGGTCGACGGCCTCGGCGTACCCGCCCTGGCCGTCACCGGCGCGCTCGACCCGGCGCTCGGCGCGGACCTCATGCGCCGCAGCTGGCTGGGGCGCTACCCGAACGGCCTGCTCACCGAGCTGCCCCGGGCCGGCCACTACGCCATGGACGAGACCCCGCTCGAACTCGTCCGCACCGTCGAGGACTTCCTGCGCGCGGACGGACCCGCGTGACACCGGACACCGACGTCTTCGACCCCCGCCTGTACGGGCGCGGCGTCCCGCACGACACCTACCGTGCCCTGCGCGACCGCACGCCGGTGGCCTGGCAGGACGAGTACGCGGTGCTGGGCTGGCCCGCGGGGCCCGGATTCTGGGCCGTGACCCGCCACCACGACGTCGTACGCGTCCTCAAGGACACCCGGACGTTCTCCTCGCATCTCGGCGCCACCCAGATCCGTGACCCGGACCCGGCCGACCTGCCGTTCATCCGCCGCATGATGCTCAACCAGGACCCGCCCGCGCACGGCAGGCTGCGGCGGCTGGTCAGCCGCGCCTTCACACCCGGGCGGACCGACCGCTTCACGGACGCGGTACGGACCCGCGCCCGTGAGCTGCTGCGCACCGCGTACGCCACCGCCCGATGCGGCGACGGCACGGTCGACCTCGTCCGCACCGTCACCGACGACTACGCCCTGCTCAACCTCACCGACCTCCTCGGCGTACCGAAGAGCGACCGCGGGCTGCTGCTCGCCTGGACCGAGCGGGTCATCGCCTACCAGGACCCCGACGAACCACCGGTCCTCGGGCCGGACGGCACGCCCCTCGACCCGCGGTCGCCCGCGATGCTGCGGGAGATGTTCGCCTACGCCCAGGAGCTCGCGGCGTACAAGCGCGCCCACCCCGGGGACGACGTCATCACCTCCCTCGCGCACGCGGACCTGTCGGAGGGAGAGCTGGAGATGTTCTTCTTCCTGATGACGGTCGCCGGGAACGACACCGTCCGCAGCGCCGCCCCCGGCGGCTTCCTCGCCCTTGCCGAACACCCCGGCCCGCAGCTGCTGCTGCGCGCCGGAGCGTTCCGCCTCGACGCCGCCGTGGAGGAGCTGCTGCGGGTGCACCCGCCCGTCCTCCACATCCGCCGCACGGCCACGGAGGACTGCGTACTGGCCGGGCAGTCCGTCCGCGCCGGGGACAAGGTCGTCGTCTTCCACGCCTCCGCCAACCACGACGAGCGGGTCTTCGACGACCCGCACCGGCTGGACCCGGGCCGTTCCCCCAATCCGCACGTGGCCTTCGGCGACGGCCCGCACATCTGCCTCGGGGCGCACTTCGCCCGCCTCCAGCTGCGCGTCCTGCACGAGGAGGCGCTGCGCGTCCTTCCCCCGTACACCGTGGCCGCCCCGCCCCGGCGGCTGGTCTCCAACTTCATCAACGGGCTGAAGTCGCTGCCGCTGCACCTGACCTCAGGGGCAGGCGCCGTCGGCGACGGTGAAGTACCCGGCCGGTGACTCCTTCAGGGTGCGGACGACGAACGTGTTGTACGGCCCCATGCTCTGCTGCGAGCCCTTGGCCAGGACGGAGCCGCCGCTCGTGGTGGCGCGGCCGGCCTGGACGTGGTGGTAGTTGCTGCCGGTCCAGCAGGAGGCGGTGCCGTCCCCGGGGCCGGGCGGCGCCTGGCCGCCGCCGGGTTCCGTCAGCCCGAAGAACGCCGCGATCCAGTGGCTGGAGCAGATGGAGTCGAGGAAGTACGCGGCGGCGGTCGAGCCGCACTGCGCGGGCCCGGTCCCCGGGTCGACGGGCGTGCCGTGGCCGATGGCCGGCACCCGGTTCACCTCGACGGCGACCGTGCCGTCGGCAGCCGCGTACTCCTCGTGGCGCGTGGAGTCGGGACCGATGACGGAGGTGCGGGTGGGTGTGGGGGAGAGCCCGTGCACGGCGGTCCACTGGTCGCGCAGTTCGTCGGCGTTGCGGGGCACCACCGTGGTGTCGCGGTCGCCCTGCCACACGGCCACCCGCGGCCACGGCCCCGTCCACGCCGGATGGGCGTCCCGCACGCGCTGCGCCCACTGGGCCGGGCTCAGGTCCACCCCCGGGTTCATGCAGGAGTACGCGGACGCGACGTCCCGGGCGCAGTCGTACGGGACGCCCGCGACGACGGCGCCGGCGGTGAAGACGTCCGGGTACGCGGCGAGCATCACGGACGTCATGGCACCGCCGGCCGACAGCCCCGTGACGTACACCCGCCGGGGGTCGGCGCCGAACGACGCGACGGCGTGCGCCACCATCTGCCGGATCGACGCGGCCTCACCCTGACCGCGCCGACTGTCCGGCGTCCGGAACCAGTTGAAGCACTTGTTGAGGTTGTTGGAGGCCTGCTGCTCGGCGAGCACCAGCAGGAATCCGGCGCGGGCCGCCATGTCGGGCAGGCCCGAGTGGTCGGCGTACACCTGGGCGCTCTGCGTGCAGCCGTGGAGGGCGACCACCACGGGCGGGGAGGCCGGCAGTGATGCGGGGCGATGGACGTACATGGACAGCTGCCCCGGGTTGCTGCCGAACCCGGTGACGCGCGTGAGCGCGACGGCGGCGTGCGCGGCGGGAGGCGGCGAGGACAGTACGGCGGCGACCGCCATGACGAGCACGGTCAGGGCGGCCCGCAGGCGGGGGAGGGGGTACGGCATGGCGGCTCCTCGTATGGCGTGGGGATGCCCCGGGCGGCCGCTGTCGCGGCCGGACGCGGCCGCCGGGGTGACCGGAACGGTACGCCGCCCCGCCCGCGCTCCCTATGGCCCGCGGCCCCACACTCCCCGCACCGCAAACCCCGCACCGGGGGGTTGCGCGGCACGGGGGTGGCTGTTAGGGCCGTGCGCGGGGGGCAAGGCACAGCCCCCGCGCACCGGCGGCGCGCAGGCCCGGACGGGCCGGCCGTTCAGGCGTCGCGGGGGAGCACCGTCATGGGGACGCGGTCGGGGTGGGCCATCGCGGACGCGGCCGCCCGGGGGGCGGGCTGCCCGGCCTGGGGGCGGAGCTTCCAGCGGCGCAGGACCGTCGCCAGGACGATGGTGGCCTCCGTCCATGCGAAGGCGTCACCGATGCACTTGCGGTTGCCGGAGCCGAACGGCACGAACTCCTCCCGGCCCAGCGCGGCACGGCGTTCGGGCAGCCACCGGTCGGGGTCGAAGCGGTCGGGATCCTCGAACAGGCCGGGATCGCGGTGCAGGGCGTAGAGGCTGAAGGCGACCTCGGATCCGGCGGGCACCGTGAAGCCGCCGAGTTCCACGTCGGCCGTCGCGCGCCGCATCAGGAGGGTGACGCCGTAGAGCCGGATGACTTCGTCGAGCACCCGCCGGATCGCCGTCAGACGGGGGACGTCCTCCATGGTCACCGGACGGCTGCCGACGACCCGGTCGATCTCGGCCACCAGTTGCCGCTCCACCTCGGGGTGCCGGGCCAGTTCGTGGAAGGCCCAGGAGAGGGTGGAGGCCGTGGTCTCGGTGCCGGCGAAGAGGATGGTCATGATCTGGTCGCGCACCTCGATGTCGGTGAGCGACTGCCCGGTGTCCGCGTCCCGCGCGGCCAGGAGGACCGAGAGCAGGTCCGGCCGGTCCGTCCGCCCCGACCTCCGCGTGCCGGCGATCACTTCGTCGATGACCGGGAGCATGCGTGCCGTGGCGGCGTCGAATTCCCGGTTGGGGCGAATCGGCAGCCGGTCCAGGAACTTCGGGGACGCGGCCCGTATCAGCATGTTCTTCAGGATGACGGGGAAGTTCCTGCGCACGGCCTCGACGGCGGACCGTCCGAGGTCCGCGGAGAACATCGTCTCCGCCAGCGTCTCGATCGCGTATGCGCCGAGCACCTCGTCGAGGACGATCCGCTGTCCCGGCGTCCAGGAGTCGGCGAGGGCCTGAGCGCGGTTGCTCATGATCTCGGCGTAGCCGCCCAGGCGCTGCTGGTGGAACATCGGCTGCATCAGCCGCCGGTGCGCGCGGTGCGTCTCGCCGCCCGAGTTCGCCAGGCCGTTGCCGACGAGGGGGCGCACCCGGTCGAAGAGCCGCCCCTTCTCGAAGCTCCTTGCTTGTCTGACGGTCACTTCGTTCACCATCCGCGCGCTGGTCGCGACGTACACGGGCATGGTTCCGAGGTCGACCCGGACCAGCTCGCCGCTTCCCCGCAGGGAGGCGAGGAAGCGGAGCGGGTCCCGCCAGAGCTTCAGGGTGTGCCCGATGAGGGGCACCGCCCCGGGGGCCCGGGGGACCGACTGCACAGCGACCGTCACTGGAGAATCCTTTGCTGGGGGCGGGAGGCGGTGGCGGGGAGCAGGTTCCACCACCAGGCGATCGACGGGATGGCCAGGGGTTCGGTGCCGGCGTCGGTGGGTTCGGAGGAGAACGCCGACGGCATGTTCGCCGGGTTGTCAGGCGTGGTGTACCGCACGGAGCTGATGCCCCAGTCCTGGGCACCGCGGATGAAGTGGGCCAGGCTCGCCAGGTACTGCCGCAACTGGGGGCTGCCCTGCCCGGAGAGGTACTCGGACACGCGCAGGAACAGGCACATGACCCGGTCGCGCTGGGCGATCGCGGTCGTCAGCGCCTGCTCGGGGGTGAGCCCTTCGTGCTTCTCCAGCACCCGCAGCGCGTTGAGGTAGTAGCCCGTCCCGTTCTTCTCCTTGTGGTACGAGAAGATGTCGTTGTCCCAGGTGATGATGAAGGACGCCATCTCGGCCGCGGCCCGCACCGCGGTACGGTCCCGCTCGTGCGGCTGGAGCTCGTAGCCGTGACCCATCTCCAGCAGCGGCAGCACCACCGACGTCGCGCCGTCGTACAGGCGCATGAGCGTGTAGTCGTTCAGGTCCGGGACGGTGCCCGCGCGGCGGTGGGACGCCTCCCAGACCACGGAGAAGAAGTACTCGCGCAGCGCGTCCACCCAGCGGGCGGCCTGCCCCGGGGTCCCGTACCGGTTGACGCGCAGCCGCAGGTCGCGCAGACCGGCGGCGAGCGGGTCGTCCAGCAGCATGCGGGCTTCCGGGTTCTGGGCGACCCGCAGCAGACGGTGCAGCTCTCCCGCCAGGTCGCCCGGTCGGTGACCCAGTGCGCCTTCCTCGCAGTGCCCGTCGTCCACGCCGAAGAGCCACAGGACGAAGTCCGCGAGGAGCGAGACGACCTCCTCACGGCCCTCGGGGAGGATCCGGGCGCAGAACGTACCGATGTCCTGCCGTACGAGCCGTCCGCGCAACTGCTCGGACCCGATGCGAAACGTTTCTGCCCAGGCAGCCGTCTGTACGTCGATCTGTGCGTGGCGCGGATGGATCGCCGGGGGAATGGGGGAGTAGATCGGCGGAACTATGAGCCCGGGGCCCACTACGGCCTCCCTCTTGTCACGGGGCGACGCGTGGACCGGCGACACTGGCGTCACACGCGTCTCGTTCACCCCAGAGTGATCAACTATGGCGCATAGTAGTGACCGGATTCCGTTGATCCAATAGGACAATTGCTGACCTATTCGGCTCGGCGGCGAAGTCAGCGGCCGGAACGAAAGAGGGACCTCCACCACGGGGTACGGGTCGGACGCCCCGGCTCCGCCGGTCCCACGGCCGCCGGGGCGGCGACGGGCACCGCCTCCGGAAGCGGACCCGGCGCCGTCGAGGCGAAGGCCGCGGGCTTCCTCACGTCCCCGTCGCCGGCCGTACGCGGTGGCGTGAAATGTACGGGCAGCGACTCCAGGCGCTTGGACAGCCATGCGGCGCGCCAGCGCAGCTCGTCCTCGGCAACGGCGAGCCGCACGTCGGGCAGCCTGGCCAGGAGCGTGTCGATCCCGGTGTCCGCGATCGCGCGGCCGATCTCCTGACCCGGACATTCGTGCGGACCGCTGCAGAAGGACACGTGGCCGCGGTTCCCGTGCAACGGGGCCTCCAGGTCCGGCCGGACCTCGGGATCGACGTTCCCCGCCGCCAGGCCCAGCATGATGAGGTCGCCCGCCTTGATCTGCTTGCCTCCGAGGACCGTGTCACCGGTGGCCCAGCGGCCCGGGATCGCCGACAGCGGCGGATCGTCCCACAGCACCTGCTCCAGCGCGTTGGGCAGCGTCATGTGGCCGCCGGCCAGGTTCGCGCGGAAGCGACGGTCCGTCAGCACCAGCCGGAGCGTGTTGGCGATGAGATTGACCGTCGTCTCGTTCGCGGCCACGAGCACGAGCCGCAGATGCTCGATCACCTCGTCGTCGGTGAGCGCGGCCTCATGACCGAGGAGCCTGGTCGCCAGATCGCGCCCGGGATCGGCCTTCTTCCGCTCGGTCAGGGTCCGCAGCGTCGCCACGACGAAGTCGTTGCTCGCGAGGGCGGTTTCCGTACCCTTCATCAGGTCCAGCGCGGCGTCCACCAGCCGTGCCCCGTACTCCTCGGGCATGCCCAGGAGCTGGGTCATCACCAGCATCGGCAACTTCTCCGCGAAGTCGCCGATCAGATCCGCCTCACCGTTCGCGGCGAAACCGTCCACGAGCTGGTCGGTGTACCGGATCACATAGCGCCGGATCCCGCGGCGGTCGAACTGCTCGAGACTGTCCGTCACAGCCGCCCGCAACCGCCGGTGCTCCTCGCCGTCGACGAAGATGCAGTTGGGCTGCCACTCCACCATGGGACGCAGCGGTGAGTCCGGGGCGACCTTCCCCTCCCGGAACATGTTCCAGTGCCGGGAGTCACGGGTGAAGCGTGAGGGGGAGCGTGTGACTTCGAGGATCTCCCGGTGACCCAGCACCAGCCACGCCGGCAGGTCCCCGTGCAGCAGCACGGGCGCCACCGCACCGTGTTCCTTGCGGAGGGCTTCGTACAGCGCCCCGGGGTCGGCCTCGGCGGTCGGACCGTACAGCCTCCGCAGCGCATCGGGCGCCATGCCGTGGGCAGGGCACCCGGGGGGCGGCACGGGGGCGGGGAACGCGCCGGTGTCGGAAGTCGTCATGACGCCTCCTGCGTCGTGGCAATGGTCTGGAGGTAGCGCATCAACGTCATCAGGACGTCCTTGCCGGAGCTGCGCTCCCGCGCGTCGCACGGCACGATCGGCACCGACGGCGGCAGGTCGAGCGCGCCGCGCAGCTCCTCCACCGGGTACGCCGGGGCGTCCGGGAAGGAGTTGACGGCCACCACGAACGGCACGCCGCGCTCCTCCAGTCGCCCGATCACGTCGAAGCTGACTTCCAGGCGGCGCGTGTCGACCAGTACGACCGCGCCCAGCGCGCCTTCGAACAGGCCGCGCCACAGGAACCAGAAGCGCTCCTGCCCGGGGGTGCCGAACAGGTACAGCACCAGCTGCTCGTTGATGCTGATGCGGCCGAAGTCCATGGCGACGGTCGTCGAGGTCTTGCCGCCTATCCCGGCGGTGTCGTCCACGCCGACCCCGGCCTGGGTCATCGTCTCCTCGGTCGTCAGCGGCCGGATCTCGCTGACGGAGCCGACGAGCGTCGTCTTGCCGACGCCGAAGCCGCCCACGATCACCACCTTGACCGCGGTGGTGGCCGTCGCCGGCAGCACGTCCTCGCTCCGCGGCCCGCGCGCGAGCGCGCCGGCCGGCTCAGAGCTTCTGAAGTCCATCGATCACTGCCTCAATCAACGCGCGGTCGGGGAGTCGGGCGGGTGGGACGGGTGCGCGGGCGATGACCCGGTTGTCGGCGAGGAGATCGCCCAGCAGGACGGTGACGACACTGACCGGGAGACCGAGGTACGCGGAGATCTCGGCGACCGACAGCGGCGCCTGGCACAGCTGGACGATCGCCGCGTGCTCCGGCTGCATCCCGGGTTTGACGCCCGACCTGGCCACGATCAGCGTGACCAGGTCGAGCGCGGCGGGCGCCGACGTACCACTGCGTCCGCCCGTGATGACGTACAGCCGCTCGGGGCTGCTCTCCTCCCAGTGCGCGCCGGTCCCGCCGCCCCCGTTGCCCGCGTCGCTCACTCGGCGTCCCGGCGCGGCGGGCTGCTCAGGTGCTCTCCGATCCGCAGGACGAGATCGCGCATGCGCTGGCCCATCAGCCCGGCGTCGACGCCTTCCCCGGCGAGCACGGCCAGGTACGCGCCGGTGCCGGCCGCCATCAGGTAGAAGAAGCCGCCGTTCATCTCTATGACCACCAGCCGCATCCGGCCGTCGCTGCCGGGGAGTTCGGTGGCGACGGCGCCTGCCAGCGACTGCAGTCCGGCGCAGGCGGCGGCCAGCCGGTCCGCGGTGTCGTCGTCCGTGCCGTACTGGGCCATGCGCAGACCGTCGGCGGAGAGCACGACAACGTGCCTGGTCTGCGGCACGCCTTCCGCGAGGTCCTTGAGCATCCAGTCCATATTGGCCTGCTGCTTGATCATGGCTGAGTGTTCCCCTTGCTTGCGTCGTTCGGCTCCCCGGTCAGGCCGCTCTGGAAGGCGGCCAGCCACATTCCGGGCTGCACCTGAGGTGAGGGCTCCGCGTCCGGAGCGGCGGTGGGCGCCGGCGCGGCCGGCGCGGAGGGTGCGGCGGCCGCCGCGGCCGGCGGTGTCACCGGCTTCTTGCGGCGGCGCTGGGGCAGCCCGTTGGGCGTTCGCTCGGTCACGACCGGCGCGTGGTCGTCCGCGACCGGGCCGGTGGCCGAACGCGGCGCCGGGTCGGCGGCCGGGCCCGGGAGGGCCTCCGCGGCCGGGACGGTCGCACGGGGCACGGAGGACGCACCGATGCCGTGGGCGAGGCCGCTGGCCGAGGCGACGGTGGTGATCAGCTCCTGGGGCACGACCACGACGGCCCGGACACCGCCGTACGCGGACGGGCGCAGCGAGACCTGGAAGCCGTACGCCTGCGCCAGCCGGCCCACCACGGCGAGCCCGAGGCGCGGGGTCTCGCCCAGGTCGTTCAGGTCGATGCCCTGCTGGGCCTGGCGGAGCATGCGCTCGGCGCGCTTGCGGGCCTCCTCGCTCATGGAGACACCGCCGTCCTCGATCTCCACCGCGATGCCCGACTGCACGTCGACGGCGGTCAGATGGACCTTGGTCTGCGGCGGCGAGTAGCGCGTGGCGTTGTCGAGGAGCTCGGCGAGGGCGTGGATCAGCGGTTCGACGGCCGGGCCGGTGACGGCGACCTCGGTGACCGAGTGCAGTTCGACGCGCTGGTAGTCGAGGATGCGGGACATGGCGCCGCGCAGCACGCTGTACAGCGGGACGGCGCGGCTCCACTGGCGGCCCGGGCGGGCGCCTCCGAGGACCGCGATGGAGTCGGCGAGCCGCCCGATCAGCGCGGTGCCGTGGTCGATGCGGAGCAGATCGCCGAAGACCTCCGGGCTGTTGCCGTGGCGGTCCTCCATCTCCCGCAGTTCCTGCGCCTGTTGGTGCACGATGGCCTGGACCCGTCGGGCGATGTTCACGAAGGCGCGCTGCGCGGACTCGCGCAGGTCCTCCTCGGCGACGACCGCGTCGACGACCACGCGCACGACCGCCTGGTGCTCGTCGGGCGCGGTGAGCGAACCCAGTACGTCCTCGGGGAATTCACCGCGCCGCAGCCGCTCGATGGCGTCCGGCAGCAACGTTCCGGCCAGATGCGCGGTCTCGGCGTGCCGCCGGGCCAGGGCGGTGTCGCGGGCGGCGACGGTGCGCCGCAGTTCCTCGATCACCCGCCCCCGGCGGGCGGCCGCCGCGCCTGTCACGGCGAGCGCGAGGGCGGCCAGGGCCCCGATGACGCCGACCGGGACGCGCGCGGGAGCGGACACCACGGCCACCGTGACACCGGCGGCGACGGCGGTCAGAGCGGCGGGCAGGAGCCACACGAAAGAGGCCGCGGACCGCGGGCTTCCACTTCCGGGCGACGATGTCTCACGGACCATCAGCACCATCAAACCCATCGAACGAGAAAGATCATATGACGACGGGCGGGAGCATAGCCCGTTGAAGTCAAGGGGATTGACGGCGGGTCACCGCATTGGCGAGATCTGTTCGGTCCCATCGAAGTGGACTGAGTACCTCCGCCCCCGGCTGTCGTACGTCCGGGGATCGGCCTGCGAGGGCGGGGCAGGAGGCCGTCGGCACGGCGCCGGGCAGGTGGCGGGAGTGGCCCGCTCGGAGCGGTCGGCAGGCTGCGCGAGCGACCGGGCGCCCGGGTGCCGGGCCGCCGTCCGGGATCGGCGGCGGCCCGGCATCCCGGTTCCCCGGCGCGGCCGGCGCATCAGAGCCGGTCGAAATCGCCCGCCAGGGCAGCCGCGACGCGCAGATGCGTTTCGGCTTCTTCGTGCCGTCCTTGCCGCTGGAGCGTGCGCCCCGGCATGAGCCGGGCGTAGTGCTCGACGGGATCGCTCTCCACGATGGCGCGCAGCTCGGTCTCGGCGCTGCGCAGCTGGGCCGAGTGGTAGGAGGAGCGCGCCAGCAGCAGCCTCGGTCCCGTCTGCTCCGGCGCTTCGTCGACCAGCGCGCGCAGGACGCGCGCGGCGGCCGTGTGGTCCTTGGCGTCGAAGAACAGCCGCGCCCGCTCCCAGCGCTCGGCCGGGGACCCGTGGTCGTAGTACGTCGCGTGCACTCCTGACCTCCTCGGCGCCGTCGACGAGCCACTCCGGTTGAAAATTCCACTGTTGACCGGTGTGGCTCGTGTGCGAGGGTGCCGGACCGCGACGTCGGTCGAGTCCGCTCCGGTCGAGTCCGCTCCGATCGCCGGGCGGACGGGGCCGTGCGGGGATCTCCTAGCCCTCGAGGGCCCCCAGTTGCTGCATCAGCCCGAGATCGTCGATGTTCCACCAGCTCTCGGCGATCTTGCCGTCCTTGCAGCGGAACGTCGCGTGGCCCGTGCCGGAGACATCGCGGCCGGTGGCCTCCAGGCCGCGGTACTCGCCCACGTGGCGGCCGGTGTACGACATCCGCAGGCAGACCAGGTCGCCTTCGGCGACGAGGCTCTCGATGGTGCACGTCGGCCGGAACGCCTCCATGATCTCCCGGTTCTCGGCCTTGGCGGCCTCCAGGTCCACGTCGTACGACGACAGCGAGGGGTCGTGCTCGCGGTAGTCGGCGCTGCACAGGGAGTCCGCCGCGTCGACGTTCCCTCCGTTGATCACGTCATCGACGAAGCGCTGCACCATGAGCTTGTTGAGCTGCTGGTCGCCGACGACGTCCAGGTCCGTGAACGACGGTTCGCCGTCGCAGAGCGCCATCAGCTGCTCGTAGATCCGGTTGGTCTCGGGCAGGTTCGAGTTCTTCATCGCCTCCTCGTACGACGGGAACTCCACGATCTCCACCACATGGGTGCTGTCGGAGCGGTCCCGTCCGACGATCGAATGCGTGGCCGTCCGCTTACCCTCGGTCGCTTGGATCCACTGGTCCATCAACCCGCGTAGTTCATCGACCCGGTCCGTCTTGAGGTCGATGACCTGGACGAATGACATGGTCCCTCCTACTGCTCGAACGCTGGAGCAATTTCAGAATATGCCCGATATGAGATGGATGTTCGACTCGATGGTGCGGGCGTTCCGTCACGGCCCGGTCCGCGGCCGCTGAACGCGACGGGCCCGCCGTCCGTACGAAGGGGCGGACGCGTCCCCCCGGCCGCCGTCGGCCGCCGGAGTCCGAACGACCCGCAGGAGCCACCGAGTTGACCCACAGGCGCATGACCAAGCGAAAAGCAGTCCTCGCAGGAGCCGGAGCCACCGGCATCGTCGCCGCGGCGATCCTGCTGCCCAACGCCAATGCCTCGCAGTCCCCAGCCGGCTCCGGACCGGTCGTCGCCCAGAAGATGACCGCCGCCTCCGCCGCAGGCGTCGCCGAGAAGCTCGGCGACCGGCTCGGTGACGCGTACGGCGGGGCGTACTACGACGCCGGCAAGCAGCAGCTCGTCGTCAACGTCGCCGGGGGCGACGACGACGCCGAGGCCGCGGTCGCACAGGCCGGCGCGGTGCCCCGCGCCGTGCGCAACAGCACCGCCACCCTGAAGTCCGCCACGGGCACGCTCTCCCGCCGGGCCGCCATCCCGGGCACGGCCTGGGCCGTCGACCCCCGCACCAACCAGGTGCTCGTCACGGCCGACCGCACGGTCACCGGCCAGAGGTGGGACCGGCTGGAGACGGCCGTGGAGGCCCTCGGTGACGGTGTCGCGCGCATCCAGAAGTCCAAGGGCGAGTTCAAGCCCTTCGCCGACGGCGGCGACGCCATCTTCGGCGGCGGCTCCCGCTGTTCCCTCGGCTTCAACGTCACCACCCAGGACGGCGGGCGCGGCTTCCTGACCGCCGGCCACTGCGGTGTCGCCGCCGACCGGTGGACCGACGAGAACGGCGCGGAGCTGGGCACCGTCCAGGCCGCCACCTTCCCGGGCGAGGGCGACTTCGCCCTCGTCACGTACGACGACCCCGGCGCCGACGCCCCCGACGTCGTCGACGTGGGCGGCGGTCAGACGGTACCGATCCGCGGCGCGGCCGAGGCCGCAGTCGGCCAGCAGGTGTTCCGGATGGGCAGCACCACCGGCCTCAGGGACGGGCAGGTCACCGGCCTCAACGCCACGGTGAACTACCCGGAGGGCACGGTCACCGGTCTGATCCAGACCGATGTCTGCGCCGAACCGGGGGACAGCGGAGGCGCGTTGTTCACTCGTGACGGGGCCGCCATAGGTCTCACCTCGGGCGGCAGCGGCAACTGCGACGTGGGTGGCGAGACGTTCTTCCAGCCCGTGACGACCGCGCTGGACGCGGTCGGCGCCCGCATCCCCTGACCGTGCTCACCCGTGCCCGTACGGCGGGGGCGGCGTCAGCCGCAGCCGTACGGGCACGGTCGGGGCGGGCTCCGGCAACCGCAGAGCGTGCCGGCCCGGGGTGATCGAGCCCAGCAGGGTCGCATGCCGGGCACCGGTGCATGCCGGTACCGTACCGGCCAGTCCGTGGGCGGTCAGGAAACCGAGAACCGCAAAGGCGTACGCCTCCTTGGCCGCCGACGGCAGCCCCAGCTCGCCGGAGCCGCGCAGCGGAACACCGCCGAGCGCCGACCGCAACCGGTCCATCAGCACCGGATTGCGGGTGCCACCCCCCGAGGCGAAGACCTCGGTCGCCCCGACGGAGCGGACCGCGTCCGCGACGGTACGGGCGGTCAGTTCGGTGAGGGTGGCCACCACGTCCGCCGGACGCAGGGCGTCCCGCCCCTCCAGCGCCGCCAGCAGGTAGGGCAGGTGGAACACCTCCTTGCCGGTCGTCTTGGGCGGCGGGGCCGTGTAGTACGGCTCGTCCAGCAGCCGCCGCAGCAGCTCCGCGTCGACCCTGCCGCGCGCCGCCAGGGCGCCGTCGGCGTCGTAGGCCAGCCTGCCGCCCGTGAAGTGGTGCACGGCCGCGTCGACCAGCGCGTTGGCCGGACCGGTGTCGAAGGCGAGCGGCGGCGCCCCGGCCGGGCCGGCGGCCGCCGTGATGTTGGCGATGCCGCCGAGGTTCAGCGCGACGGGCACGCCAGGGCGCCCGCGCAGCCACAGCACGTCCACGATGCTCACCAGCGGCGCGCCCTGCCCGCCGGCGGCGACGTCCCGGGTGCGCAGGCCCGAGACGACGGGACGGCCGGTCGCCTCGGCGATCCAGGCCGGCTCGCCGAGCTGGAGGGTGCCGCGTACCCGCCCGCCCTCGGTCCAGTGGTGGACGGTCTGCCCGTGGGAGACGACCAGCTCGGCGCGGCCCCCGCACAGCTCACGGTCCGCCCGTACGGCGAGTTCCGCGAACGCCTGCCCGATACAGGTGTCCAGCAGGCAGACGTCCTTCAGGGTGGTGGCCGCCGGAGGCAGTGCGGCGGCCAGGGCGCACCGCAGACCGTCGTCGTACCGGGCACTGACCATGCCGAGCGGGCGCAGGACGACGCTGTCCCCGTCGAACGTGAGGTCCGCGGCCGCCGCGTCGACCGCGTCGTACGACGTGCCCGACATCATGCCGATGATCCGCACGGTGCTGCTCTCCTCCTCAGTCGCGCAGGGCGTGGCGGTGGCCGTCGCCGGGCAGGGTGGCCAGGGCGAGCGCGCTCACGGCGCACGTGGCGGCCACGTAGTACGCGGGGACGTCGACGCTGCCGGTCCGTTCGATCGTCCAGGTGACGATCAGGCCCGCGCAGCCGGAGAACACCGCGTTGGACAGCGCGTACGCCAGGCCCAGCCCGGTGTACCGGACGTGCGTGGGGAACATCTCCGCGAGCATCGCCGGCCCCGGCCCCGCCATCAGGCCGACGACCGCGCCCGCGGCGAACACCGCGAGGCCCTTGGCGACCGCCCCGGTGGAGGGGTCCCGCAACACGCCCAGCAGTGGGAAGGCGAGGAGGACGGCGAGCGCCGCACCGGCCACCATCACCGCGCGCCGGCCCACGCGGTCGCTGAGCGCACCCGCCGGGAGGATCGTGGCCGCGAAGCCCAGATTGCCCAGGACGGTGGCCACCAGCGCCTGCCGGAAGGAGGCGTTCAGGCTGCTCTGGAGGTATGACGGGAGGACGACGAGGAAGGTGTAGCCGGCCGCCGACCAGCCCATCAGCCGGCCGGCCGCGAGCACGATCGCGCGCGCCGCCTCTCCGGGCGCGGCGGTGACGGGATGGGGCGCCTTCCGCGGCGCGGCGGCTACGGACCGGGCCGCCTCCTGCCGCCGGAACGACGGCGTCTCCTCGAGGCGCAGCCGCAGCCACAGGGCGCCCAGCCCCATGGGCAGCGTCAGCAGGAACGGCACCCGCCACCCCCAGCCCTCCAGCTGGTCCTGCGTCAGGATCGTGGCCAGCAGGGCGGCCACCCCGGCTCCGCCGAGCAGTCCCAGCGCCACGGTGAACGACTGCCACGCCCCGTACAGGCCGCGCCTGCCCGGTGGGGCGCATTCGGTCATCACCGAGACGGCGCCCCCGAACTCGCCGCCCGCGGAGAGCCCTTGGACGGCGCGCAGCAGGGTGAGCATCCACGGTGCGGCGGCGCCCAGCGTCGCGTACGTGGGCAGCAGGCCGATCAGGGTGGTCGCGCCCGTCATCAGCAGGATGACGAGGATCAGCGTCGGCCGCCGGCCGGCCCGGTCGCCGATCCGGCCGAACAGCGCCGCTCCCACCGGGCGGAAGAAGAACGCCAGCGCGAAGGACGCGTACGTCTTGACCAGGGCCTCGGCGCCGCCGGTGCCCGCGGGGTCGAAGAACCGGGCGGCGATGATCGTGGCGAACCAGCCGTAGACGCCGAACTCGTACCACTCGATGAAGTTGCCGACCGAGCCCGCCACCAGTGAACCGCGCGACCGCGGCGGCACGGCTGCCGCTCCGCCGGTCCCTCCGGGCGGTGAGGAGGTGGTCGTCCGCCGGCTCTCCATGAAAGTTCGTTACATCATCACAGCCGTTCGCTGTCAATTACTTTCACCGGCGCGGTGCGGAGCACCTTCGGACGGTGCGGCACCGCACGTCGGCGGCAGGACGGTCCGGCGCTCGCGATGCGCAGGCACAAAGGTGCATATACGGTGTAAAGGCAGCCCGTATGGCGTATTCGGGTCCTCTGGAGGCGAGACCACCGGCAGGTCGGCGTGGAGACGATCACCCGTCGTGAGAAGTGGCTCCGCCCCGACGGACGCTCCAGCTGCCGCACGCAGTCTCTGATGGTGGAGAACATGACAGTCGCGGGAGCGGGGACGACGGCCGGGTGGCGGACATGAGCGCGGACAGGAACCCGGGCCCGCCGGCCCCCGAGGGGCACGACGACGACGGACACGAGCACCGGTTCAACGCCGACGCGGACTGGGACCGGTGGCCCGTCACCGCCTACCTGACCGAGAACTACCGGCGTATGCACAGCTCGGACGCCACGGTCATCCGCCACCACTCCGCCTTCTACCGGCAGTTCGCCGCCGGAAGCGTCGGCCGGTCCCTGGAGTTCGGGGCGGGGCCGAACCTCTACCCGCTGATGCCGGCCGCCGCCGTCGTCCGTGTCATCGACGCGCTGGAGCCGGGGGCCGGCAACGTCGCCTACCTCGCGGGCCAGCTGGAACGACCCGACGAGAGCTGGCGGACCTTCTACGACCTGTGCCGCGAGCTCGACCCCCGGCTGCCGGTCTCCCTCACCGAGGCGCTGTCCCGGGTCCGCGTCCTCCACGCCGACGCGACCGCCGTGCCCGAGGGCGCCTACGACCTCGCGTCGATGAATTTCGTCGCCGAGAGCGTCACCGAGGACGCGGACGAGTTCGCCGAACTCTGCGGCCTCTTCATCCGCGCCGTACGGCCCGGCGGACACCTGGTCGCGGCCTTCATGGAGAACATGCCCAGCTACCGGATCGGCGCCGGGCTGGAGTGGCCGGCCTTCCCGGTGGACTCCACGACGCTGCGGGAGGTCTTCGGCCCGCACACCGCCGACCTGCACCTCGCACGTGTCGACAAGGACCCCGGCCTGCCGGACCACGGGGACACGGGCATGGTGCTGCTCCGGCCGGAGCGCGCTCAGCCGGGCGGCCCCGGGTGAAGGAGCGCGTCCCGTTCGCCGGGCGGCTCCCCGCTCCGGCCCCTCACCGGCCGGCCCCTCCATTCCCGCCCGCGCCCGGAGCGCCACCGGTGGGCCCGGACCGCAGGCGCCGGCGCACCAACAGGTGCCGTGTCGGCAGAGCCTGACCTTCCGCCAGTAAGCCCGCGAAGCAGGTGGGTTCGCGGAGCGTCGATGCGGGCACACCGCGCGACCGGCGGGGGAGTGCGG
Organism: Streptomyces sp. NRRL S-118; assembly: GCF_000716335.1. Lineage (GTDB taxonomy): Bacteria > Actinomycetota > Actinomycetes > Streptomycetales > Streptomycetaceae > Streptomyces. The sequence goes on from NZ_KL591023.1 coordinate 20,240, forward strand.
CCCGGGCGGATGACAAAAGACCACGGGAAGTGGAACCTCTGGCCACTGCTGTCCCTCTTCTCTCCCGACACGCGCGCGCTGCCAGCTGAAAGAGACGACCGTACGAAGAGAGCACAGCCATGTTCAGCAAGGCCCTCGCGCCCGAGTACCAAGGGGCCCTCAGCGCCCTGTCCGTCAACTCCTCGCTCACCGACGTCCTCGCCGCCGCGACCGAGCAGCTGGCCGCCGCCCAGCGCGCCGGTGACGCCCGCGAGACGGCCCGCGCCGCCCTCGCCGTCGCCGAGGCCCACCGCCGGCTCGGCGACGTCCGGGCCGCCGACCGGGCGTGGAAGAGCGGTTACCGCACGGCCCGTTCGGCCGGTGACCTCTCCGGCATGGCCTGGGCCCTGTGGAGCGGCGGCACCCTCGCCCGCCAGCGCGGTGCCCTGGCGCTCGCCTTCCGGCTCCTGCGGTACGCGGCCGACACCGGCAAGCGCGGCGGCGATGTCGTCGCCCACGGCTACTCCCTCGCCGGACTTGCCGAAACCGGCCGCATCCAGGGCGACTACGCCGCCGTGGAGGCCCTCCACGACGAACTGCTCGCCGAGGCCCGCCGCCGCGGCGAGGCCCGGCACACCGTCTGGGCGCTGGAGGGCATCGCGCAGATCCACCGCAACACCGGCCGCTACGACAGTGCCTACGCCCTCTTCGAGGAGGCCGCCGGGATCGCCGAGCGCGCCGACGACCGCCGCGGCCACGCCTGGGCCCTGCGCGGCCTGGCGGACATCGTCTCCGTACGGGACGGCGATCCGGAGCGCGCCCTGGACCTGCTCGCCCGCGCCGAGGCGACCTGCCGCGAGATGAACCTGTCGAGCGCGCTGGCCTACAACCACAAGATGCGCGCCAACGTGTTCTACCGGGCGGGACGGTACGAGGAGGCGCGCGAGACCTACGACCTCGCCCTGGCCGAGTTCCGCGAGATGGGCGAGCCGCGCGGCGAGGCCCTCTCCCGCCTCGGTGCCGCCAAGGCCCGGGCGCGGCTCGGTGCCGACCCGGCGCACACGGCCGCCGAACTCGCCGACCTGCGCGGCGTACTGGACCGTCTGGGCCTCCACCACGCCCGCGCCATGGTGGACCGGGCCCGCGCGGAGCTGGGCCTCGACACGACACCGGTGACCGCCCGATGACCCGGCCCGTGACCGCGCACACCGCGACGACCGCGAACACGGCCACCACGACCGCCGCGACGACCGCGAACACGACCGCAGCGACCACGAACCGTGTCGCCACGGACCCCGTCACCCCCGGTGCCGCGACCACGGCCCCCGCGCAGACGCTGGCCCGCTGCCGCGCGCTGGTCGAGCCCGCCCTGCGGGAGCGCGTCGGGGGACTGCACAGCTGGCCCGCGGAGATGGCCGGCTATGCGTTCGGCTGGTGCGAGGTCGGCGGGGAACCCCGTGCCGGCGCGGCGGGCAAGGGGTTGCGCCAGGCGCTCGCGATCCTGTGCGCCGAGGCCGCCGGAGCCCCCGGTGACCTCGCGGTCGACGGCGCCGTCGCCGTCGAACTCGTGCACACCTTCTCCCTGGTGCACGACGACATCATGGACGGCGACGACACGCGCAGACAGCGCCCGGCCGTCTGGAAGGCGTACGGCACCGGCCCCGCGGTGCTCGCCGGGGACGCGCTCTTCGCCCTCGCCTTCGAGGTTCTCGCCGGAGCACCTGCCCCGCACGGCGCGGCGGCCGTGCGCCGGCTCTCCCGGGACATGGCCGACCTCGTCGAGGGCCAGGCCGAGGACCTCCTCTTCGAGAGCCGGCCGTGGACCGGGCCCGGTGCCGTGGAGGTCGGAGCGTACCTGCGGATGGCCGAGCGGAAGACCGGCGCGCTGCTGGGCTGCGCGTCGGCGCTCGGAGCGCTGCTGGCCGGGGCGCCCGCGCCGGTCGTGGACGCCCTGTCCGTGGCCGGGCGCCATCTGGGCGTGGCCTTCCAGGCCGCCGACGACGTGCTCGGACTGTGGGGAGACCCCGCGGTCACGGGCAAGCCCGCCCACGGTGACCTGCGCCGCCGCAAGAAGACCCTCCCGGTGCTCATGGCCCTGGCGGCGCCTCACCCCGCGGCCGCCCGGCTCGCCACGCGCCTCACGGCCATGGGGCCGGGAGGCGGGGAGCCGGGCGACGCCGTGCTGCGGGAGCTGGCCGCCCTGGTGGCGGAGGCGGGGGGACGGGAGGCCGCGCTGGCGGAGGCGCGGCGCCGCCTGGACCTCGCCGCGGAGGCGCTGAACAGCGTCCCCCTGGCGCCGGCTCCGGCCGCGGAACTGCTCGCCCTGCTGCCGTTCGCCGTCGGGCGCGTCAGCTGAAAGTCGTCGGCCGATGCACCGCCGGGCGTCGGCCGTGCGGCCGGTGTCGGCCGTCGGCCCGACCGTCAGCAGCTGTCCGCCGTCGGGTCGAGGGCCCGCAGCCAGCGCAGCAGGGCCGATGCGGCGAGTCCCGCGGCGAGCGCGGCACACACCACCGCCACGGCACTCGCCCACGCGTACGGACCGCCGAGGCTGCTGGTCAGCAGGTCCGTGTCACCGACGCCGGCCGTGGCGTGCAGCGCGACGATGCCGACTCCGGTCGCGGCCGCGGCCGCCCAGATCCGTACCGTGTCGCGCAGGGTGAGCCAGGCACCGACTCCCAGGCAGAGCGCGGTCACGCCGACCGCCAGCAGGCCGGTGCTGTCGGCGGACCGCAGGCCGGGGAGGTCGGAGGGCAGGTGGACCAGGCCGCAGACGAGGAGCACGAAGGCGGCGGGCCAGCGCAGGACGGAACGCAGGCCGGGGGCGATGGCGTCGGCGTCGCCCGGAGTGCCGGCGTGGACCCGGGCGGCCGCGGCCGCCGGCCGCTTGCGCTCCTCGGCCCTCCTGGCGTCGTCCTTCCGGCCGGAGGACTCCCCGCCCTCGGCCTTCCTGTCGCCGGGCTTGCGGAGGAAGACCCTCTTGTCGCCCGCCCGGAGGGTGGTGGTCCTGCCGTCGGCGGCCTTCGCCGCGCCCGCCGGGCTGTCGCCCGCGGGTGCCGGGGCCGCATCCCGCGCAATGTCCCCGGCGGTGGCGGCGGACCGGGGCCGGCCCCCGCCGTCCTCGGTGCAGAGGATGTCGACCAGCTGGGCGACCTCCTCGATGGGTCTGCCGACGGCAGCGGCGCGCAGCGTCGTGTCGGCCTCGTCGAGGTGATGCGGGGGCTCCCCCAGCATGGCGACCAGTTGCCGGACCTCCTCCAGCGGCCGGGCCACGGCGGCGGCACGCAGCGCCTCGTCGCCCGGGCTGGACACCTCCTTGGTCCGCTTGAGCAGGCTCACCAGTGCGGCGACCTCTTCCAGCGGCCGATAGGTGGCCGCGGTCCACAGCAGGGTGCGTATCGGCTCGTCGGTCCCTTCCGCGGGCTGTCCGACCTGCTCTTCGCCGGCCTCGGGCGGGGGAGGGGAGGGGGGTGTTGCCGGATGGTCGGTGGTCATGGCGCGGCTCCATTCGCCGAACGTTCGGTGAGGCACACACCGTGTCGTTGGACCATCTAAGGGGCATTTGGCCCCATTGCGCCATCCGGGAGCAGCGGAAGGGGGTATGCCGCGACCGCGCCGATTCAGGGGGCGGCGATCCCGCCTTGGGCGTGCGGGTGGCCGAAGGCCACGTCACTTGGTTGACAGCGGCGTGTACGTGGCGCACATGGGCGCCACCTGGTTCGACGGCGCGCCACGGGGCCTGAAGGGCGCGCCGGCTGAAGCGCCACGCCGCACCGGCCGCCGGCGGGCCCCACCACCGGCGAGCGGGTCGAGCCGGAGGGCCGGCTCGACGAGGCAGTCCGCGCCGTCGAGGTCCCCGACGCCGTCTTCGCCCTGTCGCGCCACGGCCGCCGCACGGTCCGCTGCGGCGGTACGGCGCCGCCCCCGCCCGTCCCGCGCGACCGTCCTGCAGCGCGGCCTCGGCCCACGGCGCGTGCACGCCCTCACCTGGTTCCGGCACCCCACCGACCACGGGCCGATGTGCTTCCACGCCGGCGCGGCCGGCGGGCAGCAGGCGTTCCCGGGCTTCCGCCCCGCCACGGCGACGGCCCCGGCCGCCGCCTCCACCCGCCGCAACAGCGGCCGGGCGACGCGTTCGCCGCCACGGCGTACAGGCTGCTGGCAGGCCTGCCGCCCTGATCATGAATAGCTCATGTGTTCGATGCCGGTCTACGCTGGAGGGCATGGCACAGCACCTCCAGAGCTCGCTCTTCGACCAGAGCGACGACATCCGGCTCGGCCCGCTCACCGGCGTCCGGCGGACCGTCCTCGGCGCAGGGGCGTGGATCGACCTGCTTCCCGGCTGGCTGTCGGGAGCGGACGCCCTCTTCGGCGAACTGGTCTCCACCGTGCCCTGGCGGGCCGAGCGCCGGCACATGTACGACCACGAGGTCGCCGTGCCACGGCTCCTCGCCTTCTACGGCGCCGACGACCCCCTGCCGCATCCGGTGCTCCAGGAGGCCCGCGCCGCCCTGTCCGCCCACTACGGCGCCGAGCTGGGAGAGCCGTTCGCCACGGCGGGGCTGTGCTACTACCGCGACGGCCGCGACAGCGTCGCCTGGCACGGCGACCGCATCGGCCGGGGCGCGCGGGAGGACACCATGGTCGCCATCCTCTCGGTCGGCGAACCGCGGCACCTCGCGCTGCGGCCCCGCGGCGGCGGCGCGCCCATGCGACTGCCTCTCGGCCACGGCGACCTGGTCGTGATGGGCGGGTCGTGCCAGCGGACCTGGGAGCACGCCGTCCCCAAGACCACGAAGGACGTCGGACCGCGGATCAGTGTCCAGTTCCGGCCCCGGGGAGTGCGCTGAGCCCCCGCCGGCCGGCGCCCCGGCCGCCGGGTCAGGCGACGCGGTGGACCAGCTGGCTCGCCAGCTCGTACCGGGCGCCGACGACGGCGAGCGCGCCCGTCTCCACCCGGGCCGCCAGGTCGGGCTCGGCGGCGAGCCGGGACGTCACGAGCCGTACCTGCGCCGTGATCGTCGCGTCGACGCGGGCAGGCCCGCTCCGGCCGCGGTCGATCGCGGGCCGGATCTGCTCCGCGACGTACGCGATGTGCGCGGGCAGCTCCTCACCGGTCTCATCGGCGTGCACCGCCGCGCCGACCGCCCCGCAGGACTGGTGGCCGAGCACCATGACGAGCGGGATGCCGAGCTCCAGCACGCCGTAGGCGATGCTGCCGAGCACGGCCTCGTCGAGCACCTCGCCCGCGGAGCGGACGGTCATCAGGTCCCCCAGTCCCTGGTCGAAGACGAGCTCCGGCGGGACGCGCGAGTCGATGCAGCCCAGGACGACGGCGAACGGGTGCTGGCCGGATACGGCCGCCACCCGGTCGGCCCTGGCCTCGTGGGGATGGGTCTGGTGCAGGGCCCGCCACCGTTCGTTGCCGTGCGCCAGGGCGCGCAGCGCCGCGGCGGGGGTGGCGGGCCGCTTCCCGCGGGCGCCTCCCCCGGTCCGCGCGGCCGCGGACGGGGCGCCGGCGACGAGGCCGGTGGTGAGGGCCGCGGTGCCGCCGAACGCCGCCCGCAGCAGGCTCCGCCGGCGCGTTCCGGCCGTGGTCACGGCATCGGCCGGCCGTGTGGATATGTCTCCTGGAGTCGAGGTCACGCCCGGGAACGTACGCCTGACCATGATCCGTTCTGTTCGATTTTGATCATCGTTGGGTCGGTGTTGGGCGAATCCTGGACTCCGCTGGCGTTCCGTGTCCGGCCGGCGACCGACGGTCACGCATGGTCGCGGCCGGGTCTGCGGTGTTAGAAAGGAGCGTGGTCAACGTTCGCGACCGATTCCGTGGTGCCTCGGTTCGGTCACTGGCCGAAAGGCGTCCGCGGAGTGTCGCCGGGCAGGTCTTCGTCCTGCAGGTGGCGCTTGTCGTACTGCTCGTCCTCGGCGCGGTCCTCGCGCTGCTCCTCCAGTCGCGCAGCGACAGCGACCGCGAGGCGCGCAACCGTTCCGTCGCGGTCGCCCAATCGTTCGCCCACGCCCCCGGCATCGATGAGGTACTGGCCTCGCCCGATCCGTCCCGCGTGCTCCAGCCCCTCACCGAAGCCGCCCGCAAGGCGGCCGGTGTCGACTTCATCGTCATCATGGACACCCAGGGAATCCGCTACACCCACCCCCAGCCCGAGCGGATCGGCGGCCGCTTCGTCGGCACCATCGAGCCCTCCCTCGAAGGCCGCGTCCACACCGAGAACGTCAACGGCCCCCTCGGTGACGAGGTCCAGGCCATAGTGCCGATCCGGGACTCCGACGACGGGCGGATCATCGGCCTCGTCTCCGCCGGACTCCAGGTCAAGAACGTCACCGGCGTGGTCAATCGCCAGCTCCCCGTCATCCTCGCCACCAGTGCGGCCGGCCTGGGCCTGGCCACCGCCGGGACGGCCCTGGTGGCCGGACGGCTGCGCCGCCAGACCCACGGCCTCGGCCCCGCCGAGATGACCCGGGTGTACGAACACCACGACGCCGTCCTCCACGCCGTCCGCGAGGGCGTCGTCATCGTCGGCGGCGACGGACGCCTCCTCCTGGCCAACGACGAGGCCCGCCGCCTCCTGCAACTGCCCGTCGACGCCGAGGGCCGCCAGATCGGCGAGCTGCCGGGACTCGACCCCGGCATCGCCGAGCTGCTGGCCTCCGGCCGCGTCGCCACCGACGAGGTCGTCCTCGCCGCCGACCGGTTGCTCGCCGTCAACCAGCGCCCCACCGACCGCGACGGCGGCCCCGCCGGCACCGTCGCCACCATCCGCGACACCACCGAACTGCGCGCCCTCACCGGCCGTGCCGAGGGCGCCCGCAAGCGCCTCAACCTCCTCTACGATGCCGGCGTCGGCATCGGCACCAGCCTCGACGTGGTCCGCACCGCCGAGGAACTCGCCGAGGTGGCCGTCCCCCGGTTCGCCGACTTCGTCACCGTCGACCTGGCCGACGCCGTACTGCGCGGCGAGGAGCCCACCGGCACCGGCGCCGACATGCGCCGCACCGCCGTCGCCGGCATCCGCCACGACCACCCCCTCTACCCGCGCGGCAGGATGATCGGCTTCCTGCCGTCCACGCCGCAGGCCCGCGGCTTCGGCAGCGGCCGCGCCGAACTCGTCCCCCACCTGTCCCAGGCACCCGGGTGGCAGGCCCAGGACCCCGAGCGGGCCGGCCGGATCGTCGAGTACGGCATCCACTCGCTCATCGCGGTGCCCCTCAAGGCCAGGGGAGTGGTGCTGGGCGTCGCCAACTTCTGGCGCTCCGAGAAGCCCGAGCCGTTCGAGGAGGAGGATCTCGCACTCGCCGAGGAGCTCGTCACCCGGGCGGCGGTCTGCATCGACAACGCCCGCCGCTACACCCGCGAACACGCCATGGCCGTGACGCTCCAGCGCAGCCTGCTGCCGCGCGCGCTGCCCGAGCACAGCGCGCTCGACGTCGCCCACCGCTACCTGCCCGCCCAGTCCGGCGTCGGCGGCGACTGGTTCGACGTCATCCCGCTGCCCGGCAGCCGCGTCGCCCTGGTCGTCGGGGACGTCGTCGGGCACGGCCTGCACGCCGCCGCGACGATGGGCCGGCTGCGCACCGCCGTGCACAACTTCTCCACCCTCGACCTGCCGCCCGACGAGATCCTCGGCCGCCTCGACGACCTGGTCGGCCGCATCGACCAGGACGAGAGCGACCCCGTCACCGGGCGGCCCGCCGGCGACCCGCCGGACGCCGGCATGACCGGCGCCACCTGCCTCTACGCCGTGTACGACCCGGTCTCGCGCCGCTGCGTCATGGCCCGCGCGGGGCACCCGCTGCCCGCGCTGGTCCACCCCGACGGGCTGGTGGAGTTCCCCGACCTGCCCGCCGGCCCGCCCCTGGGCCTGGGCGGCATCCCGTTCGAGACCGCCGAGCTGGAACTCGCCGAGGGCAGCCAGCTCGTCTTCTACACCGACGGGCTGATCGAGGACCGCACCCGCGACATCGACGTCGGCCTGGAACTGCTCCGCCAGGCCCTCTCGGCACCGGACCGGACTCCCGACGAGAGCTGCCGCGCCGTCTGCGAAGCACTGCTGCCGGCCCACCCCAAGGACGACGTGGCCCTGCTGATCGCCCGTACCCGCGCCCTCGGCCCCGACCGGGTCGTCGACTGGGACGTCCCCTTCCACCCCGGAGCCGTCGCCAAGGTGCGCGCCGCCGCCGTACGTCAGCTCGACGAGTGGGGCCTGTCCGACCTGGCCTTCACCACCGAGCTCGTCCTCAGCGAGCTCATCACCAACGCCATCCGCTACGGCGCCCCGCCGGTCCGCGTCCGCCTCCTCCACGACCGCGGCCTGACCTGCGAGGTCTCCGACACCAGCAGCACCTCCCCGCACCTGCGGTACGCCGCCACGACCGACGAGGGAGGCCGCGGCCTCTTCCTCGTCGCCCAGCTCTCCGAACGCTGGGGCACCCGCTACACCCCTCAGGGCAAGGTCATCTGGGCGGAACAGCCACCTCCCGACCCGACCCGGGAGACGGCCGCCGAGGGCGCGCTGTTCCTCGACATCCTCGACGCCGACCCGATCTAGGGGCGACACCCCGCTCCCGGGCCCCCTCCCGGTGACCCTGGTGACCCCGGTGACCTCCGGGACCGTCTCAGCCGGACACCGCCCGCAGGGCGCCCGGACGCCGGCCGGTCAGCCGGTCCAGTGCCGCGGCAGTGGCGTCGTCGGCGGGGAGGTGGACGACCAGCCTCAGGTCGACGTCGCCGGGCAACTCCAGCGTCTCGTACGCCAGGCGCAGCATCCCCGCCTCCGGGTGCGCCAGCCGGGTGACCCCCGTGGCCGCCGGGAGCCCCGGCAGCGTGCGCACCCGGTCGGCGAAGTCGGCCCCGGCCGTGAAGGTCAGCTCGTCGGCGAACGCCGCGACATGGGGATCGGCCCGGAACGGCCCCTGCTTGAGCGCGGCCACCTGCTCGTCGGCGACCCGGTCCCGGTCGGGGAAGACGCCGGGGGCCCGCTCGTCGGTGAAGACGAACCGGGTGAGGTTCGGCGGGTCGCCGTCGAGCAGGCCCGCGGGTCCGGCCAGCCGCTCGTACCCGGCAGTCCAGGCCAGTGCGTCGCCGATCCGGTTCAGCAGTACGGCCGGGGCCGGCTCCAGCCGCTCCAGCAGCACCCGCAGGCCCGGCCGGACCGTACGCTCCGGCGCCGCCGCGCCCGCGCACATGAACGTGCCGTCGGCGCCCTTGGTCAGCCGGTGCAGGTGCACCCGCTCGCTCGCCGTCAGCCGCAGCGCGTCCGCCAGCGCGACCACGATCTGCACCGACGGGCGCCGGTCACGGCCCTGCTCCAGGCGCGTCACGTACTCCACGCTCACCCCGGCCAGCATGGCCAGTTCCGCCCGGCGCAGCCCCGGCGTACGACGGCGCGGGCCGGTCGGCAGGCCGACCTGGGCGGGGGTGACCGCCTCGCGGCGCGTCCGCAGGAAGAGTCCCAGTTCGTTGTCGCTCATCCGGCCGAAGGTAGCAACCCCGGCGGCCCGGAGGGTGGCCCTCTCCCTACCAGCTCCGGCCCGGCCTCCCCGCCGCGCCGCTGCCACGACAGGTTGGAGGACGTGACCGCACGGTCGCCCGTGACCACTCCCAAGGAGCCCCGACATGTCCTCGTCCTCCGCCACGCCCTCCGCCACGTCCTCCGCCCCCACCGCGGGCTCCTCCCGCCCCCTGCGCCTCGCGGTCGTCGTCGGCAGCGTCAGGGAAGGCCGCTTCGGCCCCGTCGTCACCCGCTGGTTCGCCGAGCAGGCCGAGCAGCACGGCGGGTTCGAGGTCGACGTCGTCGACCTGGCCGACGTCGAGCTGCCGCTCGCGCTGCCTCCCGTACCGCCCGCGATGGACCCGGACCTGCCCCGCCCCGCCGGAATGGCCGGGCTGACGCGGCGCATCGCGGCGGCGGACGCCGTCGTCGTGGTCACCCCCGACTACAACCGCAGCTTCCCGGCCTCCCTCAAGGCCGCCATCGACTGGCACTGCACCGAGTGGCGCGCCAAGCCCATCGGCTTCGTCGGATACAGCGGCGCCAGCGGCGGGCTCCTCGCCATCGAGCAGCTGCGGCAGGTCTTCGGCGAGCTGCACGCCCACACCGTCCGCGACTACGTCAGCTTCCCCCGCTACTACCTGCTGTTCGACGCGGACGGCCGGCTCACGGACCCCGAGGAGCACGCCACCGCCGCGAAGGCCATGCTCGACCAGCTCGACTGGTGGGGCCGGGTCCTGCGCGACGCCCGCCGCGAGCGCCCCTACGCCGGCCGGTAGCCCCCGCCTGCCGATACGCTGGACGGCGATGTTCACAGCCAAGGGCCCGACCCTCCGCGAACTCGCCGTCCAGGCGCTCTCCTCCACCGAGCGCGGCTACGACCTGCTGGCCCCCTCGTTCGACCGGACGCCCTTCCGCACCCCCGACCGGCTGCTCGACGCGGTCACCGACGCGCTGCGGCCGTTCGGGCCGTTCCGCGCCGGCCTCGACGTGTGCTGCGGCACCGGGGCGGGCCTGCGCGTGCTGCGGGAGGTGTGCCGCGAACAGGTCACGGGTGTCGACTTCAGCGCCGGGATGCTCGCCCGGGCCCGCGCCGCCCACCCGCGCACCGCCGAAGGGCCGGTGCCGCACTGGGTACGGGCCGACGCCCGCGCGCTGCCGTTCCGGGAGGGTTTCGACCTGGCCGTCAGCTTCGGTGCCTTCGGGCACTTCCTGCCCCGCGAGCGCCCGGTCCTCTTCCGTCAGGTGCACACGGCGCTGCGGCCGGGCGGACTGTTCGCCTTCCCCGTCCCCGCCCCGCCACCGGTCGGTTCACTGCCCTACTGGGCCCTGTGGGGCTTCGACACCGTGATGCGGGTGCGCAACCTCCTGTGGCGGCCGCGCTTCATCATGTACTACCGCACCTTCCGCCTCCCGGACGTCCTCGACGACCTGGCCCGCGCCGGCTTCACGGCCGGTACGACGGCGCTCCCGGCGCTCGGCACCCGCCCCGACGGCGCTCCCCGCTGCCGGCTGGTGGTGGCACGCCGGTAGGTTGGGCGGCGCCGCGCCCCCGCCCCGCGGGAGCTCGCCCCGACCGACCCCGTCGGGCCGCCCACCCCCAGGAGAAACGTGTCCGCCACCGCGCCCCGGCCCCGGCTGCTGTACGTCACCGACCTCGCCTACCAGGCCCGCGGGCGGCGCTACTGCGACGAGGACATCTTCCTCACGTCCCGGCTGCGCGACACCTTCGACCTCGCCCTGTGCCACCCGGCCGACGCGGCCGCCCTCATGGCCTCCTTCGACGCCGTCGTCGTCCGCAACAGCGGCCCGGTGCTGCACTACCGCGCCGCGTACGACGACTTCCGCGCCCGCGCCCTCGCCGCCGGTGTCCCCGTGTACAACCAGCTCACCGGCAAGGGCGACATGGCCGGCAAGCAGTACCTGCTCGACCTGAGCGCCGCGGGACACCCGGTCATCCCCACCGTCGACCGCCCGGAGGACCTCCACCGCCTGCCCCGGGCGGACACCTACGTCGTCAAGCCCAGGACCGGCGCGGACTCGATAGGCCTGGAGTTCGTCACCCCCGACCGGCTGTCCCGCCTCGCCGCCGGCGGCGACGTCCTCGTCCAGCCCCGCGTCGACTTCCGCTACGAGGTGTCGTTCTACTTCATCGACCGCACCTTCCAGTACGCCCTCTTCGCCCCCCGCCCCGACCGGCGCTGGGACCTCGCCCCGTACGAACCCACGGCCGCCGACCTTGCCTTCGCCCAGTGGTTCGTCGACTGGAACGCCATCGACCACGGCATCCAGCGGGTCGACGCCTGCCGTGCCCCCGGCGGCGAACTCCTCCTGGTCGAGCTGGAGGACCTCAACCCCTACCTCTCCCTCGACCTCCTCGACGAGCGGACCCGCGACTCCTTCGTCACGCGGATGACCGCGTCCCTGCACCGCCTCCTCGGCGCAACCTCGGCCGCCTGAGCGCCCCTGAGGTTGCGATCCGGCAATACGTCCGGGCGAATGGAAACGGCACCGCGAGAAATCCCCTCTTGGGTGTCGGACCAGTGGTTTTCCGAGAGGCAGTGAACAGAGCATGTCCGTCGGCGCAACGAGTGTCACCATCCCCCGGGATCCGGGCGACGGCCCGGGGGCGGGCCCGGGGAAGGACGGGGGAGGACCGCGCCGGTCGTGGACCACCATCTGGACGACGGGCCTGGCGCTGCTGCCGCTGGGCCTCCTGGCCGCGGCCTCGTACCTGGGCCGCTACGTCCGGCCGAGCGCCGACGAGTGGTGCTTCCTGCCCGTCGTACGGGACGGCGGCATCTGGGGACTCGTCGACAAGTTCTACTCCACCGACAACGGGCGGATCGCCAACGGCCTGCTCGTCGGGCTGTACGCCGAGTTCCCCGTGGCCGGCCACCAGTGGTACGCCGTGATCAGCGGCGTCCTGATGCTGGTGCTGCTGTGGGCCGTCACCGTCCACGCCCTGCGTGCCACCGGCCGGCAGGTACCGCGCGGCGTGCCGCTGCTCGTCGCCTCGATGATCACGGCGATGTTCCTCTTCGCCACGCCCAACACCTACAAGACCTTCTTCTGGCCGGCCGCCTCCGTATCGCACACGCTGGCCCCCGTGCTGGCGTGCGCGGCGGCCGTGCCGCTGATGCGCGCCCGCGGCCGCCGGGGCAGGATCGCCGCCCTGGCGGTGGTCCTGGTCGCGGGCGTCTTCATGGGCACGCTCTCCGAGGAGGCGTCCGTCGTCGCGCTCGTGGTGCTCGCCGTCGCCCTCCTGTGCGCGAACCTGCTGTTCACCACGCGGGTGCGGTCCCTGGTCCGCGTCTGGGCGGTGACCGGTATGGCGGGCGTCGCCATCGGCACGCTGCTGCTCGTGACCTCCCCCGGCTCGCGCAACCGCCGCCGGCGGTACGACGCCGAGACCGTCTCCATGCTCGCCCCCGAATCGCTCATCGGGTCGCTGCGCGCGTACCTGCGCATCCTGGAGACCGTCTTCACGACCTGGGAGTACGTGGGCGCGGTCGCGGCCGGAGTGCTGCTGGGGCTGCTGGCGCGCCGCCGGGCGGGCCACCGGCCGGTGCTGATGCCGTGCCGCCCGCTGCTGCTCGCCGCACTCGGCACGCTCACCTTCCTCGCCTGCGGCTACCTGTGCACCGCCATCACCTACCCGGCCTTCGGCGAGCGCGTGGTGCGCACCGAGCGGACCTGGAACGACTGGCTGCTGGTGTACGTCGCGCTGCTCACCGGCCTCGGCGCGCTGACGGGCCGCGCGCTGCGGGTGCGCACCGCCCCGGCGGGCAGCCGCAACCGTCTGGTGACGGCGCTCGCCGCGGCCGTGTGCGCGGTGTCCGTCCTGGGCCTGGTCGCCCCGCTGTACGACCTGGGCCACGACATGAAGGCACGGGCCCAGAAGTGGGACCGCCAGGACCGCTGGCTGCGCGAGCAGGCCGCCGGCGGCGCCACCACGGCCCCGTACAAGCCGCTGCCCGTCGGCAGGATGCTGGAGCCGTTCGGCAACAACGGGCGCAACGTGTGGCCCGCGCAGTGCGTCGCCGACTACTACGACCTGGAGAAGGTCACTTACGGGACGCGCCTTCCGTGACCTGAGCCGCTTCCTCCGCCCGCGGCGGCCGGGAACCCGACCGACGGGTCGCGGCCGCCCCGGAGGTGATGGCCCATCGGGCCAGCAGGAACGACAGCGGCGTGACGGCGACGCCGGCCGCGAGCGCGGCGAGGTTCTCGTTCATGCCGAGCCGGCTCACGGCGAGGTGGAGCAGGACGCCGCTGCCGACGACGTTCACGGCCCCGGAAAGGGGATAGCGCGCGAAGGCCCGCCAGGTGGGCCGGGTGCGCAGGGTGATGTACGAGTTGAGCAGGAACGAGCCGACGACGCTCACCGCGTACCCCACGGCGTGCGCCGCCAGATAGGGCAGCCAGATGTTCAGCAAGGCGTACACGGCGTAGTAGACCGCCGTGTTGGCCAGGCCGATCGCCGCGAAGGTCGCGAACTGGCGCAGGCCGGCCGCGCTCGGCGGGCGCGGCACCGCCCGGCCGGCCGGACGGTGCTTCACGACTCCGGCCGGGTGCGTCCGGCGGCTTCCAGCCGGGGCGTGGTGCGGACGGCGGCACGGTCCACGGTGCCGGGGGCGGTACGGGCTCCGGCGGGCTCGTTCGTCTCGCGGACGACGTAATGGGGCCGCCGCTTGGACTCGTGGTAGATCCGGCCCACGTACTCGCCGATGACGCCGAGGGTGGCGAGCTGGACGCCGCTGAGCGCCACGATGGCGGTGATGAGCGTGGCGTAACCCGGGGTGTCGACGCCGTCCAGGATGACGTTGGCGATGATCCACAGCGCGTACGCGAAGGCCGAGAGGAAGAGCCACAGGCCGGTGTGGATCGCCAGCCGCAGCGGGCGGCTGTTGAAGGAGAGCAGCCCGTCGATGCCGTAGTTGAGCAGTCGTCGGCCGCCCCACTTCGACCGCCCCGCGGCCCGTTCGACGTTCTGGTACGTGAAGCTGACGGTGTCGAAGCCGATCCAGGAGAACAGGCCCTTGGAGAAGCGGTTGCTCTCCGGCAGGGACAGCACCGCGTCGACCGCGCGGCGCGACAGCAGGCGGAAGTCGCCCGCCCCGTCCACGACCTCGACGTCCATGAAGCGGCGCACCAGACGGTAGTAGGCGCGGCTGAGCGAGCTGCGCACGGCGCCCTCGCCCGTGCGGTCGCGCTGGGCGATGACCTGGTCGTAGCCGTGCCGGTGCAGTTCCAGCATGCGGGGGACGAGCTCCGGCGGGTGCTGGAGGTCGGCGTCCATGAGGACCACGGCGTCGCCCCGGGACATGCGCAGGCCGGCCAGCATGGCCGACTCCTTGCCGAAGTTGCGGCTGAAGGAGGTGTAGCGCACCCGCGGGTCCGTCGCCGCCAGCCCGCGCAGCCGGTCCATCGTCCCGTCGCCGCTGCCGTCGTCGACGTAACAGACCTCGAAGGTGGCGCCGGCCGGTTCGAGCGCCGCGGTCAGGGCGGCGTGGAACGCCTCGATCACCTCGCTCTCGTCGAAGCACGGGACGACGACCGAAATATGGACCATTGCCTACTCACTCCATGCACCGGTGTGCGGGGCGGCGGACGCACGATCGGTGCCCACCGCACATGGAGGATGGTGATCGGCCGGTCGGGGTTGCCTTGCCGTGCGGAGGACTTCGGCACATGCGCCGCCACGTTCCTCCCCAGTGGAGCGCGCGGAAGGGCGCGGCACAGTCCCACGCCGTCCACTCGGGTGACCCCCGGACACGGCTCCGCCCCGCGGTCCCGTGGCGGGCGGCGGGGCGGACGGTCCGGTTCGGCTCAGGAATCCTTGCTCACCTCTCTGTTGATGGCGGCCGGCGAGTCGTACTCCTTCTCCGGCAGCGACTTGAGCGCCTCCATGACGTCCCGGCCGGCCTTGTGCTTCTGCGCCGTGCCGACGATGTCCTGCTTCGACGCGGGGTAGTGCACACCGCCGAGAGCCTTCTGCATTTCAATGGGGTTCACGTTCATATGCGACGAATACCCCACGTCTTAGGAAACATCACCGGAAAACGGATGATCACCTGCTGTGTCCATGCTGCGCGGATCCGTCACGGTTGCATCACAATGTCGGTTGAGGAGCGGAGCGCGCGGGCACATCCAAGTGCGGGGATGGCGTCCCGGCAGGGGACTGGCGCAGCCGGCCTCGGGAGGCCGGTACCGGCATCCCTCCCACCGTGTGCTTTGTGGCGTGGAAAGGCAGGTACGTTCATGCTGTTGGCGCATCCCGCAGTGCTTCAGGAACTCGTGGCCCGTTACGAATCCCTGTGCACCGCCGCTCAGGGGCTGTCCATCGCCCCCGACCTCAAACGCCGGCTCGAGGACGTGACGTACACGCTCTGCGTGACGACAGGAACGCGCCAGCTCGATCAGGCGCTGGCTGCCGCCCGGGCCCGACTTGCCGCCGCGGCCGCAAGTACCTGACCGGTCGAATTGAGGCGGCCCCGGTCCAGGGGTTGACCGGGGCCGCCACGGGCATCCGAGGGGAGACGGAGTGCCCGGTGGGAACACCCCCCGACCGGCGCGAGGAGGGAGCGCCGATCGGGCCGTGTTCTGTTTCAAGGCCCTGCTGGCAGGGCTTTGAGGGGTGTGCCGGGGGTGCCTGCCATGACTGTCATCCGGCGGGCCCCCGGTCGTTCGAGAAGTAAATATATTTACCGTCGAGTAAGCAAGTGCATGAAAAATTTCATGCGGGCCGGTGGCGTGAAAACACCCCCGGCGAGGCGTCGCTCCGACGTCGGCGGGGGTCAGTCGTCCAGGAAGAAACTGTGCTGTTCCGCGGCCTGTTCGTACCCTTCCAGGCGCAATTGCGTCCGCTCCGGATTGGCATCGGCCATCGCCTGCAGCACGGACGCCGACAGCACACCCGGCGCCGCGTACGAATCGAAGACCAGGCGTGATCCCGTCCCCGCGGTGAGCGTCACATCCGCCTCCTCCACCAGCGGCCCCAGCGTCAGATCGGTGATCAGCGCCACCCGGAGCCCGGTGCGCCGCGCCGTCCGCAGCGCCGCCAGCGTCTCGTTGGCGTGCCGCGGCATCGCGAACGCCAGCACCCACGTACCGCCCGCCTCCCGCGACTGCAGCAGCGCGTCGTAGGCGACGCTGCCGCCGCGGGTCACCAGCCGTACGTCGGGATGGATACGGCGCGCGGCGTAGGCGAAGTACTCCGCCAGCGACACCGAGATCCGCAGGCCCAGCACCGTCAGCGGCACCGAGCCGGCCAGCTCCCGCCCGATGTCGAGGATCTGTCCCGGGTCCGCCACGAGCCGGCGCAGCGCCTCCAGGTTCTCGATCTCCGCGTCGACGGCCGCCTGCAACTCGTTGCGCCGGACCTCCTCGCCGGCGTCCGGTACCCCGGCGACCGCGCTGAGCGCGATGGGCTGGAGCGCCTCGCGCAGCGCGGGGAAGCCGCTGTAGCCGAGGGAGGTGGCGAACCGGGTCACCGAGGGCTGGCTGACGCCCACGCGCTCCGCCAGATCCGTGATCGACAGGAACGCCGCCTCGGTGAGGTGGTCGATCATGTACTGCGCGATGCGGCGCTGCGCGGGGGAGAGGCGGTGGCCGCCGAAGAGCGCCAGCACCCGGTCGGAGGGCGTCGGCTGCGCGCCCGGTCCGTCCTCACCGCCACCCTGCCCCGGAGGAGCCTCCAGGCCCCGCCGGATCGCGGCCGCCTGTGCGCGTGCCTGCTGCCCTGATGGCACCGGCGTGCCTCCTTCCAGTCCCGATCGTCCTCAACATACTTCACCGTCCGCAGCCGCCGAGGGCGTCGTGAGCGGCGTCGTGAGCGGCACCGGACGGCGCCGTGACGCCCACCGATGTGCGCGACCGGTCCGGCGGGGAGCATCCTGGGGGTGTCCCGTCCGTCCCGGCAGGCGCGGGGCGCGGCGCCTCCGGCCGGATCCCGCCGAGTGAGGGGGGACGACAATGCCAGACGGACCGCACAGCGATCCCCGCCCGGCGGACCGCCGGGCGGCCACCGGCGAGCGCGTCGGTGAGGCCGGGACCCGGGACGGCGGCGGGCCGCCCGCGCCCTCGTACCCCGCGCCCCGCGCGACCGGCGCCGCGTCCGCCGGCCGCCCTTCCGCGCCTTCCGCGCCGTCCGCGGCTCCGGACTTCCGGGCGCCCCAGGGGCGGGTGTCCCACGAGCCGGTGACGGGCGGCCGCGGTCCCGTCGACCCGGTCGCGCACGACCGGCCGGCGGCCCGGCCCGGGAACAGCGGACCCGCCGCTGCCGAGGACGGCCCGCCCGGTCGGCCGCGCGACGCCCGCGCGCCCGTCGCCCCTGGAGCGGGTCCGGGAGCGGGGGCAGGTGCGGGGGCGGGTGCGGTGTCCGGTGGCGACGGGCACGGGGCCGGTGTGCCGGGCGGGCCCGGCTCCGACGAGCCGTCGGCCGGCGGGACGCCTGCGGACAGGACGCCTGCGGGCGGCGGGACGGCTGTGGGCGGCGGGGCGACCCCTCGTGGAGCCGGGGGAAAGCCGGCCGGCTCCGACGAGCTCGGCGCCGTGCTCGCGCAGGCCGCCGTGAGCGCCGTCGAGGCGGTCGGTGGGTTCGCCGGAGGGGCCTACCTGCGCTCCGGGACCCCCGGACTGCTGCGGCTGGCCGTCCTGAGCGGCCTGCCCGGACCGCTGTTCCGGCCCTGGTGGCGCATGCACGTGAACCGCCCCTTCCCCATCGCCGAGGCCTACCGCTCCGGCCGGACCGTCGCCCTCGCCGACGCCGAGGACGCCATGCGCCGCTTCCCGCAGCTGATGGCCGGCCTGCCGTTCCCCTTCGGCTCCCTGTACACCCCCGTCACCCACGGCAGCGACCGCTTCGGCGTGCTGGTGGTGCTGCGCCCGGCCGCTGCGGGGCGCCGTGTCGGGGCGGCCGACCTCGACCGGATGGCCCACATCGCGCAGCGCCTCGCCGGCCGCCTCGCGCACCTCGCCGCGCGGGAGGTCCCCGTCACCTGGGACCGCGAGCCCGACTGCGTACAGCTCCCCGCGACCGGCACGCCACCGGTGCGCGTCGGCCACCTGGAGTGGGACCTCGACAGCGGGGCCGTCACCGGGGACGAGGAACTGCGCACCATCCTCCTGGGCGCCGGGCCGGGCGGCCCGCCCGAAGGAGTCTTCCTCCGCACCGCCGAGGAGCTGATGGCCCTGCTGGCGCCGGAGGACGCCCACGGACTGCGCGTGCTGGCCGGTCAGGCGGCGGAGTCCGGGCAGCCGGTGCCCCGCCGGATCTGGGTGCGCGGGCCCGACGGACGGCCCTGCCTCCTCGAACTGACCGCACACGGCCGCCGGCGGCTGTCCGGCTCCCTCGTCGACCCCGGCAACGGCCCCGTCGCCGCCGCCGCGGCCGACCGCCTGCCGCGCGGCATGGTCTCGGCCGACCGGCTCGGCCGGGTCACCTTCGCCAGCCGCACGGCCGGGGCCCTGCTCGGCCGCCCCCGCGAGGAGCTCGTCGGAAGCTCCCTGTACGAGGCCCTGCCGTGGCTCGGCCACCCCGCCCACGAGGAGCACTTCCGGGCCGCGCTGCTCTCGGACGACCCCGTCCACTTCCTGGCCCACGTCCCCACCGGCAGCCGGCTGTCCGTCTCCCTCCACCCGGGCCACGACGGGCTGACCATCGTCCTCGCCGCCGAGGAACCGCCCGTGCTCACGCCCGGCCCGGTCACCGCACCCGGCGGCGGCCCGGCCGCCGGCCTCGGCTCGCTGGCCGACCAGGCCTCCGTGCTCTACCGGCCCGTCGCCCTCGCCATCGCACTCACCGAGGCGGTCACCATCCGCCAGGTCTCCGCGGTGGTCACCGAGGAACTGCTGCCCGCCTTCGGCGGCCGCCAGCTCGCCATCTACCTCCTGGACGAACGGAACCTCCGCCTCGCCTGGGAGACCGGCTTCCCGCAGGGCTTCCTGGACCGCTTCGACGGCGTCCCACTCGACGCCCGGCTGCCCGGCGTCGAGACCCTCACGTCCGGCCGGCCCATCTTCTTCGAGTCCATGCAGCACCTCGCGGACGCCTACCCCGGCATCCCCCTGGACGCCCACGTCGGCGCCCGCGCCTTCCTCCCCCTGATCGCCTCCGGCCGCCCCATCGGCTCCTGCATCCTCGGCTTCGACCAGCCGCGCGGCTTCAGCCCCGAGGAGCGCACCGTCCTCACCGCCCTCGCCGGACTGATCGCGCAGGCCCTCCAGCGGGCCCAGCGCTACGACTCCGAGGCCGCCCTCGCCCGCGGCCTGCAGGACGCACTGCTGCCCCACCGGCTGCCCCGCCTGCGCGGCGTCGAGACCGTCGGCCGCTACCTGCCGGGCACCCAGGGCATGGAGGTCGGCGGCGACTGGTACGACGTCATCGACACCGGGCGCGCGATCGCCCTGGTCATCGGCGACGTCCAGGGCCACGGGGTCTCCGCCGCGGCCACCATGGGCCAGCTGCGCAGCGCCGTCCGCGCCTTCGCGCTCAGCGGGCACGACCCCGAGGAGGTGATGAGCGGCACCAACAGCCTGCTGATCGACCTCGACCCCGGGCAGTTCGCCAGCTGCTGCTACGTCGACCTCGATCCCGCGACCGGCGTGGTCAGGGCCGTCCGCGCCGGGCACCCGCAGCCCCTGCTGCGGCATCCCGACGGCCGGACCGAGGTCCTGGACCTGGCCGGCGGCGTCGTCCTCGGCATCGACCCCGACGCCCCGTTCCCGGTCAGCGAGTTCCGCCTGCCGCCCCGCGCCGTCCTCGCCCTGTTCACCGACGGGCTGGTGGAACGGCCGGGAACCGACATCGACCTCGGCATCGAACGACTCCGCGGCGCCCTCGCCGCCGTCGGCCGCGCCTCCCTGGCCGACGCGGCGGACCGGCTCATCCACGAGGCCACGGCCGCCACCGACCGTCCCGACGACATCGCGCTGCTGCTCGCCGCGCGCCCGGAACCGGGCGCCGCGCCCCGTGCGCGGTGAGCGCGGTTGTGGCCCCCGCACGACCGGGCGATCATCAGGAGACGACGAAGGCAGGTGCCATGAGCGCGGTGAACGCGGCCGAGGGTGCCGACTTCCGGGGCCCCCTCGACGTCACGAGAGCGGCGACGGCCGTCCTGGACGCCGACGACACGGTCGTCGGCTGGAGCCCGGCGGCCCATGCGCTGCTGGGCTACCCGGCGCACGAGGCCGTGGGCCGCCCCCTCGGCACCTTCGTGGTGGACCGGGCCGGTACCTACCACAGAGCCGCCCGGCTGCCCGGCGCCTCGGGCGCCCGCCGCCGGATCCTGCACATGCGCCACTGGGACGGCCGCATCATCCGGGTCACGTCCGCGACGCTGCCGCTCTTCCACATCAGCGAGGGACCCGGCGCCGACGCCCGCCCCGCCCGGCTCCTGGCACTGGCCGACGCCGACGAG
This sequence comes from Streptomyces sp. NRRL S-118, assembly GCF_000716335.1. GTDB lineage: Bacteria > Actinomycetota > Actinomycetes > Streptomycetales > Streptomycetaceae > Streptomyces. Next base: position 41,148 of record NZ_KL591023.1, read on the forward strand.
ACCGAGCACTGGGAGGCCCTGCAGTCGATGCTGCGCGGGCTCGCCACCCAGTCGCCCGTCGGGCTGGCCATCTACGACACCGCACTGCGGGTCGTGTGGACGAACCACGCCCTGTTCCAGGAGATGGGCACCAGCCAGTACGCGGGCCTGGGGCCCGACGAGATGGTCGAGGACGGCGAGGTCCTCTCCGCCGGCTACCCGTCCACGCTGGAGGAGACCATGCAGCGGGTCCTCACCACCGGCGAACCCGTCATCGAGCTCCACTACCGGGGCCGGCCGCCCATCGACCCCCTCCACGACCACGTCTGGTCGTGCTCGTACTACCGCCTCCAGGACGCGGACGGCGTCACGCTCGGCGTGTGCGAGGAGACCGTCGACATCACCGACCGCTACCTCGCCCAGCAGCGCCTCGACCTGCTCGTACGGGCGGGCGGACGCGTCGGCACCACCCTCGACATGGTCCGCACCGCGCAGGAGCTCTCCGCGGTGGCGGTGCCGCAGTTCGCGGACGCCGTCACCGTCGACCTCCTGGACGCGGTCCTCGAAGGGGACCAGCCGGCCCCCGGCACCGCACCCGCCCGCCGCGTCGTGCGCGTGTGGGACGGACCCGTGGACGGCGCCCCGGCACCCGGGGCCGCCCCCCGCCGGCCCGTGGACTACCCGCCCGACTCGCCCCAGGCGCGCTCCCTCGCCACCGGCCGCCCCGTGCTCGACAGCCCGCCCGACGCGGACCCGGCCTCCTCCCGGCTCGTGGTGCCGCTGCGCACCAAGGGCCCCGCCCTCGGTGTCGTCACCTTCGTCCGGGACCACCACCCCGACCCGTTCGGCGCCGCGGACCTGCCCGTCGCCGACGAACTCGTCGCCCGCGCCGCCATCTGCATCGACAATGCCCGCCGCTACACCCGGGAGCACACCGCCGCCCTCATGCTCCAGCGAAGCCTGCTGCCGCGGAACCTGCCCCGGCTGTCCGGCGTCGAGATCGCCCACCGCTACCTGCCGGCCGACATCAAGACCGGCGTCGGCGGCGACTGGTTCGACGTCATCGCCCTGTCCGGGAAGCGCGTCGGTCTCGTCGTCGGCGACGTGGTCGGCCACGGGCTGCGCGCCGCCGCCACCATGGGAAGGCTCCGCACCAGCGTCCACGTCCTCGCCCAGCTCGACCTCCCGCCCGACGAGCTCCTCACCCGGCTCGACGACCTGATCACCCAGACGGCCCAGGAACGGACCGCCGTCGCCGCGAGCGCCGAGGGCGCGCCCGCCGGCGACACGGAGGCCGACCCGGTGCCCGACGACGCCGCCCTCGGCGTCACCTGCCTGTACGCCGTCTACGACCCCGTCACCGGCCGGTGCAGCATGGCCCGCGCGGGTCACCCGCTGCCCGCCGTCGTCGACCCGGACACCGGTTCCGTCAGCCACCCCGACCTGCCCGCGGGCCCGCCCCTCGGCCTCGGCGGACTGCCCTTCGAGGGCGCGGAGATCACCCTCCCCGAAGGCAGCCTCCTAGCCCTGTACACCGACGGCCTCGTGCAGGGCCGCGGCCGGGACCGCGACACCGAGCTCGACGCGCTGCGCGCGGTGCTCGCCGACCACCAGGGACCCCTGGACGAGCTGTGCGACCGGGCCGTCGCCACCCTGCTGCCCGGCCCCGTCGACGACGACGCCGCCCTCCTCCTCGTCCGTACGCACCTCCTCGACCGCGACCAGGTCGCCACCTGGGAGCTCGCCGACAGCCCCGAGATGGTGGGCCGCGCCCGTTCCCTGGCCACCGGGCAGGTCGGCGCCTGGGGCCTCGACGGCGAGGTGGCCTTCACCACCGAGCTCGTCGTCAGCGAACTCGTCACCAACGCCATCCGCTACGCCGCCGGGCCGGTCCAGCTGCGGCTCATCCGCGACCGCACCCTCATCTGCGAGGTCTCCGACACCGGCCACACCTCACCCCACCTGCGCCGCGCCGGCAGCGACGACGAGGGCGGCCGCGGTCTGTTCCTCGTCGCGCAGATGACCCAGCAGTGGGGCACGCGCTACACCGCCACGGGCAAGACGATCTGGGCCGAGCAGACTCTCCCGCCGTGACGTTTGTCCCCCGCGCGGGCCGGAAACCCGGGGGGCGTCCGCAACGTCGGGAGGTATGCCATGGCAGCGTCCGGACAGATCAGCGCCGAACTGTGGGACGAGTTCCACACCGTCGTCAACATGACCTCGCGCGAACTCCAGGAGTGGCTGAACGTCGCGTCGGCCGGCGAGGAGACCGAGGAGGTCCCCGACCGGGCCGGGAAGGCCACCGGCCGCCGGGTCCTGGAAATCCTCGGCAAGCGCCGTACGGACCTGACGGAGGACGACGTCGCCGTCATGGAGCGCGTCTGCGGCATCGTGCGCACCCAGCGCGGCCCGGACCTGGAACCCACGGCCGGCGGCGAGGGATGGCGCCACGGCCTCATGGACATTGGGCACGACCCGCTGAAGCCCGTCTAGCGTCCGTCAGGCACCGGCACCGGCGCCGGCGTTGCGCGGACCCTCCAGCGGCCGTCCGAGCGGCCCGAGGAGAATGGGCCTCCTCCATCAACCCGCGGGTGATCGAGCCGTACGAGGAGGGCGTCACGGTCGAGGCGGCGCTGCCCCACCTGGGGGACGAGGGGGCGTTCGGCATCCCGGCCACGCAGGGCCCCGCCGAGCGGGCCGTCCTGCGCATCGGGCGCCCGCCGGAGAGAGCCTGAGCGCACCCGGGCCGAGGACCCGCCGGCTCACGGCCAGGACGGCTCCCTGCGGGGCACCACCACCAGCTCCGACACCGCACTGCCCGCCGGCACCGACAGGGCGTACAGCACCGTGTCGGCGACGATGTCCGGGCTCTGCAGCAGCGAGACGTCGGCGTCCGGGAAGCGCTCCAGGATGAACGGGGTCTCCATGCCGCCCGCGATGATCCCGGTGACGCCGATGCCCGGGCAGTCCCGCTGGGCCTCCTTGAACAGCGTGTGCGTGAAGGCCCGCAGACCCGACTTGGCCGAGGAGTACGGGCCCGCCTCGGTCCAGGTGCGGTTCGACGCGGTGGACAGGATGTTCACGATGTGGCCACCGCCCCGGGCGATCATGCGGCGGTAGGTCTCCAGGCACAGGTACATCGGCCCCAGCAGGTTCGTGGCGACCACCCGTGTGACCTCGTCGGCGGTGAGGTGCTCGATGGGCTTGGAGACGTCCACGGCGGCGTTGTTGACCAGGATGTCCACGGCCTGCCCGTCCTGCTCCAGCTCCCGGAAGACGTCCGCGACCGCCGTGGCGTCCCGCACGTCCAGCTCCACGAACCGGGCCTCGCCCGGGGCGCCGTTGCGGTCGAGTTCCTCGCACAGCTCACGCGCCTGCTCCTTGCGGACGTCCGCCACCAGGACGGACGCCCCGGCACCGGCCAGGCGCCGGGTGATCGCCGCACCCAGCCCGCGCGCGCCGCCGGTCACCAGCGCCTGCCTGCCCCGAAGGGCGACCCGCTCTCCGCTGCCGCTCATGGCTGCCTCCTCGTGCTGCTGCTCGCTGCCCTCCACTGTGGCCCGCGCCACTACGGAAGGCACGTCGGGCGGTCACTGTGAGCAAGCACACCAGGAGGGGCGAACCAGCAGGTCAAGCGGTACACGACGGTCCCCGGTGCCGTCGGGCGGGGTCATCGCCCGACCCGGCGCGCGCCCCACTTCTGCCACCATGGTCGACGCTGCGGGACCGCCTCCGAAGAGGCGCGCAGCAGCAGACAGATCCGGTGGACCGGCCCTTGCAGAGCAGCAGGAAGCCTCCCCTTCCGCCGATTCCGCCATCCGAGTCCACCGGCTCGTCACCCCGTACCTCACCGTGCCTCCTTCCTCCGCGCCTTCCACGGCTCCCGCGCCTTCCGCGCCCGCCCCCGTCCCCGCCGACCGCTCCCCGTGGCGTTCGCTGAAGTACCGCAGCATGCGCTGGTGGTCCGTGGCGAACTTCGTCTCGAACGCCGGCACGTGGATGCAGCTCACCGTCCAGAACCTGCTGGTCCTCCAGATCACCGGGTCCGCCGCCGCGACGGGCCTCTCCCTCTCGGTGCAGGCCGCGCCCGGGCTCCTGATGAGCCTCGCGGGCGGCGCCGCCGTCGACCGCTTCCCCCGCAAGCTCACCGCCGCCGTCAGCCAGTCCCTGCTGGGCGCCGTCGCCTTCGTCACCGCGTTCCTCGTCGCGTTCGACCAGCTGAGCGTGGGCGTCCTGATGGTGCTGGCCGCCGTCACGGGCCTCATCGCCACCGTCGACGGCCCCGCCTGCGCGCTGCTCGGCAACGACCTGGTCCGCCCCGAGGACGTACCGTCCGCGATCGGTGTCGGCTCCCTGGTGCACAACGCCGGACGCCTCGCGGGCGCCGGCCTCGCGGGACTCGCCGTCGGGGTCTTCGGCACGGCCGCCGCGTACGCCGCGAACGGTCTGTCGTTCCTCTTCGTCACCGCGGTGATCCCGTTCCTGCGCCCGGTCCCGGCGGCGGTCGCCGGGCCGTCGCCCGCGGCCGTCCCGGCCGCCGCGACCCTGCCGGACGGCGCGGACGGCATGACGGTGCGGGAGGGCCTGGCCTTCTTCGCGCGCCGTCCGCGGCTGGTCGCCCTCGCGGGCATCACCGGCATCAGCGCCGTCTTCGGCCGGAACTACGGCCTCACCCTGGCCGTACTGGTCACCGGCCCGCTCGCGGGCGGCGCCGGCGCCTTCGGCACCGTCTCCACGGTCCTCGCCATCGGCGGCATCGTCGGAGCGGTCGTCGGAGCCCGGCTGCGCAAGCCGTCCGTCCGGGTCGTGGGCCTGCTGGCCGCCGCCGGCGCCCTGCTCCAGGTGGCGGCGGGCCTCTCGCCGTCCCTCGCGGTCCTCCTGGTGCTGGTGCTGCCGATGGCCGTCGCCGAGTCGGTCTCCGACACCGCCGGCACGACGGTCCTCCAGACCGATCCCCCCGCCCACCTGCGCGGCCGCGTCCTCGGCGTGTGGGGCAGCATCCGCACCGTGTGGTCCCTCGCGGGCCCCCCGGCGCTCGGCCTCCTCATGGAGCTCGCCGGTGCCCGCGGCGCCCTCGTCACCGGCGGTCTCGTCATCGCGGGCGCGATCGCGGCGGGCTACGTCCTGCAGGACCGCCGGCGCGTCCCCGCGCCGGTGCTCGTCCCCGCCCCGGCTCTCACGGACCGCCCCGCCCTGAGCACCGCGGCGTAGCCTCCCGCACCGGCTGCCGCCCCCCGCCCCCCCGCCCGGGGAGCCGGGGCGCGGCGCGGCGGCAGCCGCCGCCCTCAGCGGCCCGGAGGCCGGATGGGCGCCGCGGCCTCGGCCGCGCGGCGGGCCAGCAGGGTGGTGGAACGGCCGTCCAGGTACGGCAGGACCACCGCCTGGCCGCCCCACATGCGCAGGACGTCCGCCTCCGGGAGGTCCTCCGCCGAGTAGTCCCCGCCCTTGACCCACACGTCCGGGCGCAGCCGGCCCAGCAGCTCCACGGGCGTGTCGCCGTCGAAGACCGCGACCGCGTCGACGCTGCCGAGACCCGCGAGGACCCGCACCCGGTCCGCGAGCGGATTGAGCGGCCGACCGGGGCCCTTCAGACGGCCCACCGACTCGTCGGAGTTCACGCACACGATCAGGCAGTCGCCGATGCCACGGGCGCTCTCCAGCAGCCCGACGTGGCCCGCGTGCAGCAGGTCGAAGCAGCCGCCGGTGGCCACCACCGTGCCGCCCTGCGCGCGGACCCGGTCCGCCAGGGCGAAGGCGTCCGTCTCCGGCGCCTCGCGGCCCCGGACCGGCGGAGCGGTGCGCCACAGCCCGGGGTTGCCCGAGCCGCCGGCCGCCACGAACGCCGCCGCCTCGGCGACCGCCTGCTGCACGGCCTCCTCGGGCAGCGCGCCGTCCGCGAGCGCCGCGGCCGTCGCGGCGGCGAAGCAGTCACCCGCGCCGCACGGGTCGCCCTGGGCCCGGTACGGAGCCGGGACCAGCATCGGCGTACCGGCTCCCGGCCGCGTCAGCAGCACCCCGCGCTCGCCGAGCGTCACCGCCACCGTCGCCACCCGCCACCGCTCGGCCAGCTCCCCGCCCCGCTCGGCGTACGCCCGGAGGGACTCGTCGTCGCCTCGGCACAGCGCGCGCGTCTCGGCGGCGTTCGGCGTCACGATCCGGGAGCCCGGCACCGGGGCGTCGCCCTTCAGGTGCGGGTCCCACACCACCGGCACCTTGGGAGCGACGGCGGCCAGGTGCTCGCGTACCGCGCCCGCGGTGTGCCGGCCGTAGTCCGCGACGAGCACGGCGTGCGCGCCGGCGAGCGTGTCGCGCACCGCACCGTCGGGTTCCCCCGGGTCGCCGCCCCCGCGGTCGATGCGCACCAGGGGCCGGCCGCCGGCCAGGACCCGCGTCTTCACCGGCAGCGTGCCGTTGAGCGGCAGCTCCACCACGCGGACGCGGCCCCGCAGCGTGCGGCGCACCGCCTCACTGGCCGGGTCGTCGCCGAGCGCGGTGACCAGCATCACGTCCCGGCCGCCACGGGTGGCGAGCAGCGCCGCCAGACCCGCGCCGCCGGGGCGGCGCTGGTCGCCGGTGACGTCCACGACCGGCGCGGGCGCGTCCGGCGAGAGACGGGTGGCGACACCTTCGATGTCCTCGTCGAGCAGTACGTCGCCGACGACGACGAGGGGCTTGCGTCCGGTCATGACATCCTCCGATGGGCCGCGACGGGCGCCGCCGCGCCCGCCGCCCGCGCGGGCCGGCCGGTGGCCCCGGCCACCGCCGCGTCGAAGCACGCGCACAGCAGGTGCACGGCGACGAGATGGGTCTCCTGGACGGTCGCCGTCGCGTCGGCCTCGACGCACAGCGCCTCGTCCGCCGCCTCGGCCAGCGCATTGGGCCGCGGGCCGGTCAGCGCCCACACGCGCAGCCCGGCGGCCCGGCCCGTGACCGCCGCCGCGATCAGGTTGGCGCTGCGGCCCGAGGTGGACAGCAGGACCAGGACGTCACCGGGGCGGCCGTGGGCGGCGACCTGCCGCGCGAACACCTGGTCGAACCCGTAGTCGTTGCCGATGGCGGTCACGCTGGACGTCTCCGCGTGCAGCGAGATCGCCGAGTAGGCGGGGCGCTCGTCCTTGTAGCGCCCGACCAGTTCGGCGGTGAGGTGCTGGGCCTGTGCGGCGCTGCCGCCGTTGCCCGCGGCGAGCAGCCGGCCGCCCACGGGCAGGACGGCGGCGAGCTCGCCGCCCCACTGAGCGATCCGGTCCAGGTTCTGCCGGCGGAACCGGCCGAGCGCGTCCTGCAGCGACCGGCAGTGGCGCTGCGCGGCCTCGAGTGCGAGGGGAACGAGGGGATCTGTCATGGGCTTCCGGGCGCGGCGCGTCCCAGCGGACGGCGGCGGTCCCGCACCTCCTTCGAAGGTTCAGTGGGGCCGGGGGCGGAAGGCGGAGGAGTCTCAGGCCACCTCCGTGACGGCGGTCCGTGCGGTGAGCACCGCGCCGTACACCGCCTCGGTGGCGGCCGCGACCCTGGTCCAGCCGTACCGGCTCAGCACCCGCCGGCGGCCGGCCTCGCCGCACGCCGCCCGCCGCTGCGGGTCGGCGAGCAGCTCACCGACGGCGGCGGCCAGCGCCTCGGGGTCGCCCGGCGGCACCAGCCGCCCGGTGACCGGGTCGTCGACGGTGTCGAGCTGGCCGCCGACCGCACTGGCGACGACCGGTCTGCCGCACGCCATCGCCTCCAGCGGCACGATGCCGAACGGCTCGTAGTCCGCCGGGCACAGCACCACGTCCGCACTGCGCAGCAGCGGCGGCACGTCCTCGCCGGCCACCCCGCCGGTGAACCGGACGCGGTCGGCGACCCCGGCCGCCCGGGCGAGCTCGCGCAGCCGGCGGACCTCCGGGTCCGCGTCGAGCAGGTGCGGCGGCGGGCCGCCGACGATGAGGAGCTCGGTGCCGGGCAGCCGGGACAGGGCCTCGACCGACACGGCGGCACCCTTGCGGGGCACCAGCCGGCCCAGCTGGAGCAGCCGGTGGCGCACCGCCGGGCCCCGCTCGGCGACCGGCCCCTCGGGGCGGAACAGATCGGTGTCGACGCCGCAGGGCACGACTCCGACCTTGTCGGGGGGAATGCGCATCCGGGCCAGTTCGAGGACCTCGTCGTGGCAGGTGGCGATCACCCGGTCGCAGCCCATGCCGACCTCCCGCTCGCAGGCGATGCGCTCCGGCGGGCTGGTGTCGGCCTGTTGCTGGTGGCGCCGCTTCACCGTGCCGAGCGCGTGGTACGTGTGCAGCAGTGGCAGCCGCAGCCCCCGCGCCGCCTGCAGGGAGGCCACGCCCGACATCCAGAAGTGCGAGTGCACCACGTCGGGCGGCCGGATGCGCCACTCACGGGCCATGTAGCGGCCGAACGCGGGCATGTACGGCGGCAGTTCGTCCTTGGGCACGGGCTCCGGGGGGCCGGCGGGGACGTGGTGCACCTCCACCCCGGGGCGCAGCGGCACCCGGTCCGGCAGGTCCGGCGTGTCCCGCCGGGTGAAGACGGTGACCCGGTGGCCGCGGTCCGCGAGGGCCGCCGCCAGGTGCGCGACATGGACGTTCTGGCCGCCCGCGTCCACACCGCCGAGCGCGGCCAGCGGACTGGCGTGCTCGGAGACGAGCGCGATCGCGAGGTCGGTGGCACCGGTGCCGTCGTCGAGCGAGGTCGTCGATGTCGATGTCATGAGCGCACCTCCGTCATCACGCGCTCCCAGTCGTCCAGGAAGCGTTTGAGCCCGTACCGTTCGAGAGCCGCCTGCCGGGCCCGCGCGCCGTCCCGCGCAGCGGCCTCCGGCTCGTGCAGGTAGTGGCGGGCGGCCCGGGCGAGCACCTCGGGCCGGGTGGACAGCGTCCCGGCGCCGGGTGGCACCGCCTCGACCGCCTCCGTGGTGGCCAGCGCCACCACCGGCATGCCCAGGTGCATGGCCTCCAGCAGCGACAGCCCCAGCGACGTCCAGCGCACCGGGTGCAGGTACACCCGGCGCTCCGCCATCGCCGCGTGCAGGTCGCGCTGCGGCAGGTCGGCGGTGCGGCACCGCTCCTCGGACAGACCCAGATGGGCGGCGAGGCCCTCCGTGCGCATCCCGAAGACGTCCAGCGGCGCGGCCGCGGACAGCTCGGTGAGCAGGTCCGTACCGGTGTAACGGCCTCGCCGCACCGGCTCGTTGACCACCACGGCCGCCCGGGGCACCCGGCCGGTGTACTGGTGGCCGGGGTCGACGATGCCGTGCTCGATCACCTCGGTGCGCGTCGAGCCGTTGTCCCAGAACAACCGGTTGAAGTGGGTGACGTGGACCAGGGTCAGGTCGTCCCGGTCGGCGCAGGGGTGGCGGGTCTCGGGGACGTTCCCGTCGGGCGCGTTGTGCTCCAGGTACACCGCCGGTACGTCGCGTCCCGGGCGCCGCCCGCCCAGCCAGCCTTCCGCCAGGCCGAGTTCGTGCGGCCGCTGGAGGACCACCAGGTCGACCGGGGCGTCACGCAGTTCCTCGGGGGTGACCTCCCGCACCGAGTCGGGCCAGACGAAGGTACGGGCCCGGCCCAGGCCGTCGGCGTCGCGGTCCGGTGTCACGGGGACGAGGTAGGTGTGGGGTCCCTGGACGAACGCCGTCGTCCAGGAACCGTGCACGTGCCACAGCAGGATGTTCATCGGCCGGCTCCTCGGCTCACCGCGCCGGTCGCCGTGCGGCGTCGTCGGCGTCGTGGGAGAAGAACGCCCCGCGCCGGACCGCGTACGGCCCGATGGCGAGCAGGTCGACGGGGGAGGACCCGAAGCACTCCAGGGCGTCGCGCGGATCGTCCACCATCGGGCGCCCGGCGGTGTTGAGGCTGGTGTTGACGACCACGGGCAGCCCGGTCAGCCGCTCGAAATCGCTCAGCATCCGCGCCACCAGCGGCTCGGCCTGCCGGTCGACCGTCTGGATCCGGGCCGTGCCGTCGACGTGCACCACCGCCGGGATGCGGTCGCGCCACTCGGGCGCCACGTCGTGCACGAAGAGCATGTACGGGCTGGGCAGCACACCGGTGAAGATGTCCGCGGCCCGCTCGGCGAGCACCATCGGGGCCACCGGCCGGAACTGCTCGCGGCCCTTGACGTCGTTGAGCCGCTCCAGGTTCCCGGCGTGGCCCGGGTGCGCCAGCAGCGAGCGGTGACCGAGCGCCCGGGGCCCGTACTCCGAACGCCCCTGGAACCACGCGACGATCTGGTTGTCGGCGAGCGACTGCGCGACGGTCCGCGCGATGTCGGCCGGCCGGTCGAACGGCACCGCGGCCGTCTTCAGCCAGGCGCCGAGCTCGGCGTCCGACCAGTCCCGGCCCAGGTCCGCGCCCGGCATCGGGGAGGGGTCGTCACCGCCGGACGCGGCCAGCAGCAGCGCGCCGCCCAGCGCGGTGCCCGCGTCACCGGCCGCGGGCTGCACCCACACCCGGTCGAACGGTCCCTCGCGGGCTATGCGCGAGTTCGCCACGCAGTTGAGCGCGACACCCCCGGCGAGCGTGAGCAGCCGGTCGTGGGTCTGGCCTTGCAGCCAGCGGACCAGGTCCAGCAGCACCTCCTCCAGCACGGCCTGCGCGCTGGCGGCGATGTCCGCGTGGTCCTGGGTCCACGCCTCGTCGGGCCGGCGCCGCGGGCACAGCTCCGCCCACGGCACCCCGGTCGCGTGGAAGCCGCCGTCGCCGGTGGGGAAGACGTACCGGCGCAGCTCGGGCAGCATCCGGGGCCGGCCGTGCGAGGCGAGCGCCATCACCTTGAACTCGTCGGAGGAGCGCAGGAACCCGAGGTGTTCGGTCAGTTCCTCGTAGACCAGGCCCAGCGAGTGCGGCAGCTCCTGCGCGTACAGCGGCTCCAGGCGGTCGTGCACGCGCCGCGCCGCCAGGTGCGAGGCCCGCTCGCCGCGGCCGTCGAGGACCAGCACGGACGAGGTGTCGGCGCCCTCGGCGGCGAACGCGCCGGAGGCGGCGTGCGCCATGTGGTGCGGCACGAACCGCACGATGTCCGGGTCGAGGCCCGGCAGGGCCGTCCTCAGGAAGCCGGGGGCTTCGCGGGCGTAGGTGACCCGCAGGTGGTCCCACGGGTCGTGCAGGCCCATCCGGTCGGCCGGCAGGGAGAGTTCGGGGTCGAAGGAGTACGCCACCGCGTCGAGGTCCTTGGGACGCAGGCCCGCTCGCTCCAGGCACCATGCCGCGGCCTTCTCGGGCAGCTCCCAGGCGGAGAACGGCAGCGGGCGCTTCCCGTGCTTGCGCCGGGAGAACCGCTCCTCCTCCGCTGCGGCTACGGTCCGTCCGTCGATGACCAGCGCGGCGGCGGGATCGTGGAAGAGGGCGTTGATTCCGAGAATGCGCATGGTTCCCATGCCTTTCGGCGAGTCGGGAGTCCGGGCCCGTGGAGTGCGGGCGCACGGCGGGTGAGGGGATTCGGTGGCCGTCGCGGAGGACGTGAGGCGGACCGGGCGACGAGGGGCCGGCGGTCGGGCGGCCGCAAGCCGTGGGGGGCGCTAGGAGCTGTGGGCGCGGAACCAGTCGATGGTGCGCCGCAGCCCTTCCGCGGCGCCCACGCGCGGCTCCCACTGCAGCTTGTCGCGGGCGAGCGTGATGTCCGGGCAGCGCACGGCCGGGTCGTCCGTCGGGCGCTCGATGAAGCGGATCTCGGACGCCGAACCGGTCAGCTCGATGACCAGCCGGGCCAGCTCGAGCATGGTGATCTCGGTCGGGTTGCCGATGTTCACCGGGCCGCGCAGCCCGTGCGCCGCGGCGGCGAGGATGCCGCGGACGGTGTCGTCGACGTAGCACAGCGACCGGGTCTGGTTGCCGTCGCCGGTGACGGTGAGCGGCTCGCCGGCCAGGGCCTGGCGCACGAAGGTGGGGACGGCCCGGCCGTCGTGGCCGCGCATCCGCGGGCCGTAGGTGTTGAACAGCCGCACGATGCCGGTGTCCGTGCCGTGCGCCTCGGCCTGGGCGGTGGTGAGCGCCTCCGAGAACCGCTTGGCCTCGTCGTAGACGCTGCGCGGCCCGACCGGGTTCACGTTGCCCCAGTACCGCTCGTTCTGCGGGTGCTGCTGCGGGTCGCCGTACACCTCGGAGGTGGACGCGAAGAGGAAGCGGGCGCCGGAGCGGTGCGCGAGGGCCAGCGCGTGCCGGGTGCCGAGGCTGCCGGCCTCCAGCGTGTGCAGCGGGAGCCGCAGGTAGTCGGCGGGCGACGCGGGGGAGGCGAAGTGCAGCACCAGGTCGGGGTCGCGCTCGACGGTGAACGGCTCGGAGACGTTCGCCTCCATCACGGTGAAGCCGGGGCGGCCGTGCAGGCCGGCTATGTTCTCCGGCCGGCCGGTGCTGAAGTCGTCGACGCACGTGACGGCCGCGCCCGAGTCCAGCAGCGCGGTGCACAGGTGCGACCCGACGAAGCCTGCGCCGCCGGTGACGACGGCGTGTTCCCAGCTGCGTGAGAAAGCGGTGTTCATCGCATCTCCTCCGTAGGTGTGCGAACCGTCGACGACGGACCGGCTCCCCGCGCCTTGCGACCAGACTCGGCCGAATGGGGTCGCGGGGCGCGGTGGTATGGGCCGTACGAGTGGTTCACGGAGGGTGAGATCAGGCTCCGTAAGCCTGTGACCAGCGGGTTTCAGGGAGCGACGGTCTCCGTGACGAGGAGGTCCGTCAGGGCCGGCAGACCGCCCTCGGCGAGGACGCGGCGCTGCCGGTCGGCCGGGGTGCCCTCCTGGAGCAGCCGGTGGACGAGCGAGGTCACCTCACGGCTGTCGCCGGTCTCGTCCAGGGCGGGTGTCAGGGCGTCGAGCAGCCGGCACAGCACGTCGCCCGCCCTGCGGGACACCCCTTCGGGATCCACCAGCAGGCCGCTCAGCCCGTGCCGTGCCGCGTGCCAGTTGGCCGCCTGGAGCAGCTCGGGCGGGCACTGCGGGACGGGCGCGCCCTCCTTCTCCTCCCGGATGGCCGTGGCGATCATGGCGCGGACGATCCCGGCGAACATCACCGCCGAGTCGGCACGCAGCTGCACGTCCGCGCAGCGCACCTCGATCGTCGGGTAGCGGTCGGAGAGCCGGGCCTGCCAGTACAGCTGACCGGTGTCGGTGATGACCCCGGAGTCCAGCAGCCTGCGGATCCGCGCCTCGTGGTCCCCCGGATCCGCGAACTGCGGCGGCGGCCCGCTCACCGCCCACCGGCCGAAGATCACCGTGCGCCAGCTCGCGAACCCCGTGTCGTGGCCGTCCCACAGGGGAGAGTTGGCCGACATGGCCACCAGCACCGGCAGCCACACCCGGACCCGGTTCATCACGGCGACGCCCATCGCCCGGTCGGGCACCGCCGCGTGCACGTGCATGCCGTTGACCAGCTGCTCGGCGACGAGCTGCGGCGCCTGGGAGCGCATGGCGAGGTAGCGGGCCTTCTCGGTCACCGGTACGGGCACCGCCTCGCGGAACGGCGCGGTGCCGCACGCGGCGATCCGGCAGCCGTTCTTCTCCGCCGCGGTGCCCACCGCGTGGCGCAGCCGCAGCAGGTGCCCGCCGACCTCCTCCAGGTCCGTGCACACCGGGGTGGCGACCTCCACCTGGGCCTGCAGCAGCTCCGACTGGACCTCCTGGTCGTCCAGGATCGGTTCGAGCCCGGCGGCCGCCCGTACCCGTTCCCCGAGCGGGACGGGCAGACAGGTGTCCGGGTCGACCAGCAGATACTCTTCCTCGACCCCGATGGTGATCATGCCGGGCCGGGTACCCGTGCCCTCAGCCGACATAACGCCGCGCCGTCGACTCGCGCTGCGCCTGCGTCAGTGCTCCCAGCCGTTCCTCCACGTCCGGCGGCACCACCCGCCGCTCCCGCAGCACCCACGGCAGCCCCGCGACGGCCTGGCCGAAGGCCCGCAGCGACGCCGTGTCGTGCGGCACGGTGCGGGCCAGGTCCAGCGTTCGGCGCAGCGCGGGCCCGAAGGGGCGGCGCAGCCAGCAGAACCACAGCGTGTTGCGCAGCCCGTGCACCCGCCGCAGCGTCGCGTCACGCGTCGGCGACGGCGCGTGGTGCGCGGTCAGCTCCGCCACGTAGGCCAGCCACCAGCCCCGCGTGGCCAGGTCGGTGGCGAGCAGTTCCTCCTCGCCGCCCAGCCACAGCCGTGGGCTGAAGCCGCCCGCGTCCAGGAACGCGTCCCTGCGGATCACCGTCGCCGCGGCCAGGAACGAGCCCAGCGCCGGGCCGGGGAGCCAGTCGGGCCCCTGGATGGGGGAGTCGCGCAGCTCGGCCACGATCGGGTCCTCCAGGCCGCCCGGCTCCACCAGGATCCGGGCCGTGACCGCCGCCAGCCGCTCGTGCCGGTCCAGCAGGTCCGCGGCGCGCTCCAGCGACCCCGGCTCCCACCAGGAGTCGTCGTCGCAGAAGGCGATGTACGGGGTGCGGGCGCGGCGCACCGCGAGGTTGCGGCCCACGGCGCCGAGGTTGCGGCCGGGGGTGAGCAGGGTGACCCGCGGGTGGCGGCCGCGGACCGCGTCGGCGGTGCCGTCCGTGGAGGCGTTGTCGGTGACGATCACGGGCGGACGCTCCGGCAGCCGGGCCAGCTCGTCGAGGGTGCGCAGGAGCTCCTCACGCCGGTTGTGGGTGATGACGACGACGGTGGTGCGGGGATCGGTCACGCCACTGCTCCTTCGAGTTCGAGGCGGCGGGCCGCGGCCTCCACGGACGCGGGCAGCGGCCTGCGCGCCCGCAGCGCGGCCGGCAGCCGTGCGAGCAGCTCGCGCAGCGCAGCCCGCGCCTCCGGGTCCTGCCGCGCCTCGGCGGCCAGGGTGCCCGTGTGCCGCAGCGCGACGGACAGCGGGCGCCGCAGCCACGCGGTCAGCACGGCGTTGCGCCGCTGCCGCGCCGGCCGCCCGGCCCGTACCCCGCCCGTCGGACGGTGCACCGCCACCACGTCCGGGACGTGGCACACGCCCCAGCCCCGCGCCGCCAGGTCGTACGCCAGGCAGGTCTCCTCACCGCCGAAGAACAGCACCGGGTGGTAGCCGCCCGCCTCCAGGTACGCGGCGCGCCGCGCGACCGCCGCGCAGGCCAGGAAGCCGAGCACCTGGGGCCCGGGCAGATCGGGCGTCCGGCCGAGCGGGGAACGTGCCAGCAGGCCGTTCAGCGGGTCCGGCGCGCCGTCGGCGCCCACGCTGATCCGGGCGGCGATCAGCCCGAGCCGCTCGTGCCGGTCCAGCAGCTCCGCGGCGCGCTCCAGCGACCCCGGCTCCCACCAGGAGTCGTCGTCGCTGAACGCCACGTACGGGGTGCGGGCGCGGCGTACCCCCAGGGTGCGGCCCACGGCGCCGAGGTTGCGACCCGGGGTGAGCAGGGTGACCCGCGGGTGGCGGCCGCGGACCGCGTCGGCGGTGCCGTCCGAGGAGGCGTTGTCGACCACGATCACCGGGGGCCGCTCGGGCAGCTCCGCCAGCCGGTCCAGGGTGCGCAGCAACTGGTCACGCCGGTCACGGGTGATCACGACGACGCTGATGCGGCTCACGGGCGGGACACCTCCGGGTGGTCGGACAGGGCCTTGAGGACGTCGGCCGGCCGGATGCGCAGCAACCGCGGGTCGGGCTCCTGCCCGTGCGGATCCCCGGGCGGGCCGGGAGACCACAGGGCCACGTGCCGCGTGCCCTCGGGCGGCCCCCACCACCGGGGAGGCACCGGGCCGAAGAGGGTCACGGAAGGGGTCCCGTACGCCACGGCCAGATGGGCGATGCCGGTGTCACCGCTGACCACGGCCGCGGCGCCCGCGACGAGCGCGGCGAGCGGCTCGTACGGCAGCCCGCCGGCGTGGACGCCGAGCCGCGGGTGCCGGGCCGCGCCGGCGATCCGGCCCAGCAGGGCGTCCTCGCCGGGGCCGCCGGTCAGGGCCACCCGGTGGCCGCGGCCCAGCAGCTCGCGCACGACCGCCGCGTACCGGTCGGCGGGCCAGCGGCGGGCGGGGGAGTTCGCACCGGGGTGGACGACGACCGCGCCCGGCGCGGGGGAGGGGGCCGCGGGCGGCGGCAGCCGCAGGTCGCCCGGGTCGGCCGGGATGCCGTACCACTCCAGCAGGCGGCACCAGCGGGCGCGCTCGTGCTCGTCCGCCGTCCACTCGGGTCCGGCGATCTCGGGCGTCCCGGGGTGGGCGAACGCCAGCAGCCGCCCGGGGCGCGTCCGCTGCAGCAGCCGGTGGCTGGACGGCCCCTTGCCGTGCAGGTCGACGGCCACCTCCGGCGGTGGCCCGGTCCAGGCGAGGCGGACCGGTACGGCCCTGCCGGGCGCCGACGCGGGCAGCAGCCGGTCGACCGCCCCCGACGCGGCGGCGGGGGCGGCCAGTTCCGCGGGCGCGGCGAGCACCGTCTCGTGCCCCGGGAACGCGCGGCGCAGCGCCCGCAGAGCGGGCACGCCCGCCAGCAGATCGCCGAGTCCGAGCGCCCGGAGCACGAGCACCCGGGGCTTCACGCGGCGGCCCCGGGCCGGGTCCGCACCGTCCTGGCTGCCGCCGGGCGACGCGCGGCACGCACGCTCGCCGTGGTGCCGCCGGTCGCCCATGGCCTCTCTGTGCGGCGAAGGCCCCGTCCCCGGCCCGGGTCGTGTCCGCAACGTCCGGTCCGCCCGGCGACGCCCGGCAGACGCGCCCGCCGCGTTGCCGTCGCCCGCCGCCGCTCCGCCGTGCGGCCGCGCGCACCGGACGCCGCCGGCTCCGCCCCGCGGGCGGACGACACTCCTTCGCGGACACTCCCCGGTGACGGCACGCACCGGACTCCGCCGGCCCCGACCCGTGAGCAAGCGGCGCTCCTTCGCGCGCACATCCCGGGGCGGTGGCCCCGGCTCGCGGCTCCCGGACTCATGCGTCCGCCTCCAGCAACTTCTCCACGGCGGCCACCACGTCCTCGGCCGTCACCTCGTTCAGGCACGGGTGCCCGGGCACGGGGCACTCCCGCGCCCTGCTGTCCGCGCACGGCGCCCGCTGGTCGCCCAGCAGCACGTGCGGCACGCCGTACGGGCCCCAGCGCTCCGCGGGCACCACCGGCGAGAAGAGCGAGACGACCGGCGTACCGACGGCCGCCGCCAGGTGCGCCGGCCCGGTGTTGCCGGTGACCACCGCGCCCGCCGCCGCCAGCACCGCCGCGAGCTGCGACGGCTGCGTCCGGCCGCCGAGGTCCACGGCGTGCCGGCCCGCGACCGTCCCGGTCAGCTCCCGCTCCCCGGGGCCGCCGGTGACGATCACGCGGTGCCCGGCGGCCGCCAGCAGCCGTACCGCGTGGGCGCACCGGGCGGGACTCCACCGGCGGGCGGCGACGCTCGCGCCCGGGTGCACCACCACGTACGGCCCCGGCCCGGTCAGCTCCGGCGCGCCGCCCGCCGCGTACCGCACCCGCAGCCGCCCGTCGTCGCCCGGCGGCCGCGGGAAGCCCGCCGCCTCCGCCAGGTCCAGCGCCGCCTCGGCCTCATGGGCGTGCGGGGCCCGCCGGTGCCGTACGTCCAGCAGGGAACCGGGGAAGTCGACGCTGTCGGCCGCGAGACGCCGCACCCCCGCCATGCGCAGCAGCAGCGCGGCCGGCAGCGGGCTCTGGTGGAACGACGTCAGGATCAGCGCGGTGTCGACGCCGGCCGCGGCGATCCGGTTCACCACGCGGTCGATGTCCGGGCGGACCGCCGGTGGCGGGTCGAAGCCCACCCACGGCGCGTCCCACATCAGCACCTCGTCCACGCCCGGGAGCATCCGCGCGGCGGGTGCGCCCCGCGGACCGCACAGCATCGCCACCCGGTCGGCCCGGTGCGCGACCGCCCGCACCGCCGGCCCGGCCAGCACCACGTCACCGAAGCTGTCCAGCCGGACGACCAGCGCTCTCATGACCGCCTCCTCGCACCGCCCGGGCCGGTCGTGCCGCCGGTGCCGGCGGGGCTGCCGCCCGGGCCCTCCCTGTCGTCCACGCGGTCTCCACCGGGCGGCGCACCGCCCGGTCGGCGGTCCAGCACGAGGCGCACCGCGCCGAGCAGGTCCGGGCACACGCAGGGCGCGGCCGCCACCTCCCCGGGCAGCGTCCGCGCCGTCGGCACCAGCACCCCCGCGGCACCCGCCGCCCGCGCCGCCTCCATGTCCGCGCCGATGTCGCCGATCACCACGCACGCGTCGGGCGCCACACCCAGCCGCCGGGCCGCTTCGAGCACCAGGCCGGGCGCCGGCTTGCGGCACCCGCAGCGGTCCTCCGGCACGTGCGGGCAGTGCACCCAGGTGTCCAGCGGGCCGAGCAGCGCGTCGATCCGCGCGTTCACGTCCCGTACGGCGGCCTCGGTCAGCAGCCCGCGGCCGATGCCCGACTGGTTGGACACCACCCCGGCCGGAATCCCGTGCGCCCGCAGCAGCCGCAGTGCCTCCCGCGCTCCCGGCATCGGCCGCACCCGCTCCGGATCGCCGTTGTACGGGACGTCCACCACGAGCGTGTCGTCCCGGTCGAAGAGCACGGCCGCCGGCGGGGACACCGGGCGGTTCACAGCGTGCCGTCCCAGCTCCCGGCCCCCCGGTGGCGCAGCTCGCCGCCCAGCCGGTGCCAGGTCGCGACCGCGGGGACGATCGCGCTGGTCACGGTCATCGTCAGGATCTCGTCCAGCGTGCGCGGCCCCGGCGCGATGCGGGCCCGCGCGAACTCCGCCGTCCCCAGCACCCAGCCCGCTCCGGCCAGCGCCGCCGCCCCGCGGCGCCCGGCCGCCGCGAGGACCAGCGCGCCGAGCCCCGCCGCGGTGATCGCCGCGTGCCGGCGGATCCGCCCGCGGGGCGCCGACGCCCGCTCCCACCAGTCCCGCCCGTGCAGCCGGGCCATGAGCGCGTCGTCGGCGTTGCCCTTCTGGACCCGCACCGACACCCACCGGTCGGCGGGTCGCACGGGGTGCTCCGTGCGCCGCTCGCCGCGGCGGATCAGCCAGCCCGCGTCGATGATCCGCAGCGCCAGGTCCGCGTCCTCGCGGAAGGCGCGCGGGAACCGCTCGTCGAAGCCGCCGACGGCCTTGAGCACCTCGGTGCGGTACGCCATGTCGGCGGTCGCCCACTGCGCGTCGCGCAGGCCCGCGGTGTTGCGCTCCCAGTCGGTGGGGCGGCGGTCGGCGGGCAGCGGCACCTCCAGGACGCCCTGCACGCCACCCGTGTCGGGGGACGCCTCCGCGAGGTCGCGGGCGAGTTGCTCGCGCCAGTACGCGCTCACCCGGACGTCGTCGTCGAGCATGACCGTCCAGGGCTCGTCCACCACCCGCACCCCGGTGTTGCGCGCGGCGGCGGGACCGCGCCCGCCGCTGCGCAGCACGACGGTACGGTCGGCGAGCGGTCCCAGCGTGCCGACCGGCAGCTCCGGACCCGGCGGGCCGGGCCGGTCGTCGACGAGCACGATCCGGCTCGGTTCGGGCCCCTCGCTGGCGGCCAGCGCGGCGAGGCAGATGGCGAGGCAGGGCCGCCCGACGGTGGGGACGACCACGGCGTACGAGGCGAGCGGGGGGATCATGCGTCAGCGCCTCCAGTTCCGGGAGATGGGCTCCGCAACGGTGCGCGGAATGTCCACCTTTCCTCACTTTAAGCACACCTGCGCGGGTCCGCAGGGCTCGCCTCAGCCGCTCAGGTACCGCTCCATCCAGTCCGCGGCCGTGCGCCGGAACAACCGCCGGCTGTCCGCCCTGCGGAACTGGTGACCCTCCTCGCGCAGCACCATCAGCTCCGCGGTCAGCCCCCGCTCCCGCGCGGCCCGCACGAACTGCTCCGACTCGCCCGGCGGCACGTTGGTGTCGTGCTCCCCGTGCACCGCCAGCACCGGCACGCGCAGGGCGTCGATGCGGTTCATGGGGGACAGCGACCGCAGCAGCTCCCGGTCGCGCTCGGGGTGGCCGTACTTGTGCGCCGCCGACTCCGCGAGCCACGGCTCCGTCCCGGCGAAGAAGGTCGCGAAGTCGGACATGCCGCACACCGCGACGCCCGTGCGGAACAGCTCCGGGTGCCACACCAGCGACGCCAGCGTCAGATAGCCGCCGTACGACCAGCCCATGACGGCCAGCCGCCGCGGGTCGGCGCGCCCCGACAGCACCGCGTGCGCCGCGCAGGCCGCGACGTCCTCGATCGCCTCGAACCGGCCCGTACCGAGGTCCGCGTCGACGAACGAGCGCCCGTAGCCGGAGGAGCCGCGCACGTCCGGCGCGAAGACGTCCAGGCCGCGGCCCAGCAGCTCGTGGTAGAGCGGCTCGAACGCCGGCCGCTCCTGCTCCTCGGGACCGCCGTGCAGGTGCAGCACGCACGGCGCGGGCTCCGCGGCGCCCCGCCCGGGTGCGCGGTAGTACCAGCCGCCCAGCTGCAGCCCGTCCCGCGCGACCACCCGCTCCGGCACCGGGCGCACGGGCGGCCGCCCCGGCGGGACGGCGTCCTCGTCCCGGGACGACCACGGCGTGCGCACCGGCGGGCCGCCCGCGGCGGACCACCACACACCGGGCCGCCGCTGCGAGCCGGAGAGCGCGAGCACCATCCCGGCGGGCCCGCCGCGGGTGATCCGGGTGACCACCTCGTGCGGCAGCTCCACGGGCCGCGGCTCCCCGCCCGCCTCCAGGTCCAGCGCCTCGAGTTCGCTCGCGCCGCGCACGTTCCACGCCAGCGCCGCCGTGCGGCCGTCCGCCAGGAAGGCCAGCAGCTCCAGGTCGCGGTCCGGCCGCTCGGCGACGACCGAGAGGTCCTTCTGCTCGCCGCCCGCGTCCAGGCCGACCGCGAGCAGCGCGGCGAATTCGCGCTCGTGGTCGCTGCGCAGCCACACCGTGCGCCCGTCCGCCGAGAACCGCCCGATCCACGGGTCGGCGTCGGCCACCCGCAGCACACAGCCCGGCCGCAGGTCGTACGTGCGCAGCACCACCGCCTCGCGGCGGCCGCGCGGCCCCCGGCGCAGCAGCGCGAGCCGCCCGTCGGCGCTGAGGTCGCACACCCGCAGCGTCGCCGCTCCCGTCTCGGTGGCCAGCAGCACCGGCGAGCCCGGCGCGTCGGGGTCGACCAGGTACGCGGACAGCCGGTCCCGGGTGCCGCGCCGGTGCCCCACGTCGCCGAGCGCCGCGCCGCCCAGCAGCGTGGCGTGCCCGTCCCGCTCCGCCCAGCCGTCGGGCAGGCCGGCCAGTCCGGGCTCCGGGTCGCGGTAGGAGGACGGCGGCTCGGCGACGGTCACCGCCACGGCGGAACCGTCCCGGGCCCAGCAGCCCAGGTACGCCGAGCTGCCCGCTTCGGCGCCCGCGACCACCCGGCGCCCACTGCCGTCCGGGCGCACGCACAGCACCCTGCTGTGCTCACCGCCGCCCGGATTGACGGTGTAGGCGATCCAGCGGCCGTCCGGCGACCAGGCCACCTCCGTCACGGGCTCCGGATCCGCGTCCAGCAGGTGCACCTCCGCGCCCCCGGCCGCGGGCCCCGTCCACAGCTGCGGCACGCCGCCGCGGTCGCAGATGAACGCCACCTGCTCCCCGGTCGGGTCCGCCGACGGGTACCAGCACCCGTGGGAGACCAGCGGCTGGGGCGTGTCCAGCGGCCCCGCCGCGCCGGCGAGCGCGACGGGGACGGGGCCGGCGGCGGCCGAGGCCGCGTCGATGGTCAGCTGATGCCGTGCGTCTGCAGCCATAGCTCCAGCAGTGCCACTTGCCACAGGGTGTTCGCCCCCCGGTTCGTACGGTGGCCGTCGGGGTCGGAGAGCAGCCCGGCCACGTACTCCTCCCGGAAGATGCCGCGCGCCCGGGCCTCCGGCGCCGTCAGCGCCTGACGGACCCGCTCGAACACCGGGCCCGCCATGTGCATGATGGCCGGGACGGGGAAGTACCCCTTGGTCCGGTCCACCACCTCCACCGGCAGGAGTCTGCGCCCCGCGTCCTTCAGGACGCCCTTGCCGCCCTGGGCCAGCTTCAGCTCCGGCGGGCAGGCGGCCGCCAGCTCGACCAGCTCGTGGTCGAGGAACGGCACCCGCGCCTCCAGGCCCCAGTCCATCGTCATGTTGTCGAGCCGCTTGACCGGGTCGTCGACCATCATCACGTGCGTGTCGAGCCGCAGCGCCGCGTCCAGTGCGGTCTCGGCGCCGGGCACGGCCATGTGCTCGTGCACGAAGCGGCGCGAGACGTCCTGGGCCGGCAGCACATCGGGGTGCAGCATCCGCGCCAGGTCGGCGTGGGACCGGTCGAAGTACACGTCGGCGTACGTCTCCGGCTCCTGCTCCCGCGGGACGGCGGCCATGGCCGGGTACCAGCGGTACCCGGCGAACACCTCGTCGGCGCCCTGACCGCACTGGACGACGCTGACCTCCTTGGACACCTGCTCGGACAGCAGGTGGAAGGCGACCGCGTCATGGCTGATCTGCGGCTCGCTCATGGCCGCGACCGCCGCGTCCAGCGCCGTCGACACCCGGTCGGACGGCACCATCAGCTGGTGGTGCTCGGTGGCGAAGTGCCGCGCGACGAGGTCGGAGTACACGAACTCGTCGCCCTCCTCGCCGCCCTCCGTCTCGAACCCGACGCTGAACGTCGCCAGGTCCCGCTGTCCCTGTTCGGCGAGCAGCGCCACGATCAGCGACGAGTCCAGGCCGCCGGAGAGCAGCACGCCCACCGGTACGTCGGCGACCATCCGGCGTCGCACAGCGGTCCGCAGGGCGTCCAGCACGGCGTCGCGCCAGTCGGCGGCGTCCATGCCCGCGTGCTCGGGCCGGCGGGTGTACGACGGCTGCCAGTAGCAGTGGTCGCGGTACGTGCCGTCCGGCTCCAGCACCCGCACCGTGGCCGGGGGCAGCTTGCGCACCCCGGCGAGCACCGTGCGGGGCGTCGCGACCGTCGCGGACCAGCTCAGGTACTGGTGCAGCGCGACGGGGTCGAGCGAGGTGTCGATGCCGCCGCCGGCCAGCAGGGCGGGCAGCGTGGAGGCGAAGCGCAGGTGGCCGGTTCCGTGCGCCAGGTACAGCGGCTTGATGCCCAGCCGGTCGCGGGCGAGGACCACCCGGCCCGTGTCGTTCTCGACGATGACGAGGACGAACATCCCGATGAAGTGGTCGACGCACCGGACGCCCCACTCGCGGTAGGCCTTCAGTACCACCTCGGTGTCCGACGTGGAGAAGAACCGGTGCCCGAGGCCGCGCAGTTCCTCCCGCAGCTCCTGGTAGTTGTAGATGCACCCGTTGAACACGCCGGTCAGCCGGGCCTCGCTGTCGGTCATCGGCTGGGCGCCGAGCTCCGACAGGTCGATGATCTTCAACCGGCGGTGGCCGAGGGCGACGGGCCCCTGGGACCAGACCCCGTGGCCGTCGGGCCCACGGGGCGCCAGCCGATCGGTCATGCGTTCGACGGCCGCGAGGTCCGGCCGCCGGTCGTCGAAGCGGATCTCACCGCTCAGACCGCACATGCGGCACCCCCCTTCCGGGCCGCCGCGCCCGGTATACCGGCCGTATCCGGCGCCTCGGCCCCCTCCTCGACCGTTGGGGATGTGGAAGTGCTATATGTCACGACTTACTCCTTCACGACGGTGCCCCCCGGGTTCCCCGTTGATCGCGGAGTAAGCCCGCGCCCTGCGGCCCCGCCCCCGGCCCGCGCGGCCGCGGACCGCACGGCCGGCCCCATGACCAGGCCCGATGCGAGGAACAGCCCGCCCAGCACCAGCCAGCCGGTGGCTCCCCAGCCGATCACCAGCGTCGTCAGCACCACCGGGCCGAGAGCCGCCGCCCGCTCCGCCTGGGCTATTGCGCACAGCGGCCGGCCCGGTGCGGGCGGTCGGCCCCCGGTGCCCTGCCGGTCGGGCCGGAGAACGGCATGACCGGCGGGACACCCCCTAGGGTGGTCCCGTGGCGAGTCTCGACGTGATGCACGACCTGATCGACTACCCGATGTACATCGTGACGGCCGCGGCGGACGGCGACCGCGCGGGCTGCCTGGTGGGCTTCGCCTCACCGTGCTCCATCCGCCCGCCCCGCTTCGCCGTGTGGCTGTCCACCGCGAACCGCACGTTCCGGGTGGCCTCCCGCGCCACCCACCTCGCGGTCCACCTCGTCTCCCGCGACACCCTCGCCCTGGCCGAGCTGTTCGGGGGCGAGACGGGTGACGAGACCGACAAGTTCCAGCATGTCGCCTGGGAACCGCGCACCGGCGGCGCGCCCGTGCTCCGCGACGCCGCGGCCTGGTTCGTCGGCCGGGTGCACCACCGGGACGACGGGGGAGACCATGTGCTCTTCCTCCTCGACCCGGTCGAGGAGTCCCCGCCCGCGCCGGAGCCGCACCCCCGCATCGTCATGTTCCACGACGTCGCCCGGCTGGACCCGGGCCACCCGGCCTGACCGCCACCGGGCCGCAGGCACCACCCGGCGGTGCCCCGCCCCCGCTGCGGAGGACGGGGCACCGTCATGGCCCCCGCCGGTGCTCCCCCCGGCCCGACGGGTCCCCCGAGGTGCCGGCCACGACCTTACGGCCGCCGGCGCGGCAGGCCATCCCACGCCGGGTTGAAGTACCCGCCCACCGCACGCGGTAGCCGGGGCGGCGCCTGCAACCACCGTCGTAGGGCGAGCGGCTGACGCAGCGCCGTACGCCCCGCGTTACGCTGCCGCGATGCCGATCCGCCCTCCTGTCGCCGACGTACTGATCGCGGTGGCGCCGACCACCGTGGCCGTGCTCCTCGCGCAGGAGGCCGCACGCGAGGGCTGGCCCCCGCTCGACCCGGCCGGCTACCTGCTCGTGGCGCTGGTCAACCTGCCGGTCGTGTTCCGCAGCAGGGCGCCCGTCGCCGTCTGCCTCGTCGTCCTGGCGCTGTGGACCGTGTACGTCTCCGCCGGTTACTGGCCCGTCGTGAACTCCTTCGCCCCCATGCTGGCCGTGCACACCGTCGCGTCCCTGCGCCCCCTCCGTACCGCCGTCACCTGCGCGGCGCTGATGAGCGCCGTGTGGATCCACGCCGGTGCCATCACCGACGGCTCCCACATGCCGTCCGTCGTCGGCCAGGCCCTCGGCTTCTCCGCGGTGCTGCTCCGCTTCGGCCACGTGGCCGGGCGCTCCGCCGAACTCGCCCGCCGGCTGCGGGAGGAACAGGAGGAGCGGGCCCGCCGCGAGGTCGCCGAGGAACGCGGCCGCATCGCGCGCGAGCTCCACGACGTGGTGGCCCACCACATGTCGGTGATCTCCGTACAGGTGGGGCTCGCCCGCTTCGTCTTCGACTCCGACCCCGGCACGGCCCGCGCCGCGCTGGGCACCATCGCCGACACCAGCACGGAGGCGCTGGAGGAGCTGCGGCGCGTGCTGAAGGTGCTGCGCACCGACGGGGACGGCGGCCCCGTGGCCCCCATGCCCGGGATCGCCCGGCTGGGGGAGATGGCCGAGCGGGTCCGTGCCGGGGGAGTCCCCGTCGACCTGTGCGTCGAGGGCACGCCACGCCCCCTCCCGCCCGGCGTCGACCTGTGCGTGTACCGGGTCGTGCAGGAGGCCCTGACGAACGTCCTCAAGCACGCGCCGGGAGCGAACGCCCGGGTGGAACTGCGGTACCGGGAGCGCCACGTCGATGTGGCGATCACCGATGACGGCAAGGGGGTGATTCAGGACAGAGTGCGGAACGGCGGCGGCCATGGGTTGATCGGCATGCGGGAGCGGGCCAAGCTGTACGGCGGGACGATCACCGTCGGCCCGCGGAGCGAGGGGGGATTCGCCGTCGGGCTGACCCTGCCGACCTCCTCCCACACCGCCCGGCAGAAGGACGCCACGACGGAATGACCAGGGTGCTCGTCGTCGACGACCAGTTCCTCATCCGGGCGGGCCTGGTGGGGCTGTTGCGCGCGGCGCCCGGGATCGAGGTCGTCGGCGAGGCCGCCGACGGCGAGGAGGCCGTGGCCCTGGTGGCGCGGGCCCGCCCCGACGTGGTGCTGATGGACATCCGGATGCCCGGCATGGGCGGCATCGAGGCCACCGAGCGGATCCTCGCCGAGGCGCAGGACCCCGCGCCCCGGATCCTCGTCCTGACCACCTTCGACCTCGACGAGTACGTGTACGGGGCACTGCGGGCGGGCGCCTCCGGCTTCCTGCTGAAGGACTCGGGCCCCGAGCGGCTGCTCGCGGCCGTCGCGGCGGTCGGCGGCGGCGACGCGCTGTTCGCGCCCAGCGTCACCCGGAGGCTGGTGGAGGCGTACGCCCGGCAGGCCGCGGGCACGCCCGCCGCGGCGCCCCCGGACCTCGCGGCCCTGACCGGCCGGGAGACCGAGGTGCTGCGGCTCACCGCCCGCGGGCTGAGCAACGCGGAGATCGCCGGAGAGCTGTTCATCAGCGAGGCGACCGTCAAGACCCACCTGCACCGCGCCATGGGCAAGCTCGGCCTGGACAGCCGGGCCCAGGCGGTCGTCGTGGCGTACGAATCGGGCCTCGTCACCCCGGGCACCCACGGCGCCTGAGCCCGCGGGCCCTCGCCGGGCAGGGCCACCGCGGCCTGCGCGCCCCGCCGGATCCCCGGCGCTCGCGGCGGCGGCGACGGCGGCGGC
>NZ_KL591023.1:67746-123016 GCF_000716335.1 Streptomyces sp. NRRL S-118
GGCCGTGACGTCGCCTCGGCCGGGCCGCCATCCGGGGGTGGGCGGCGCCGACGGACGGCCCCGGACGCGTCGGCTTCGTGTCTCGTGGGGCCTGCCCGGGTGCGGGGCTCCACGGCCTGTGCGCCCGGCCGCGTTCCGGCCGTCGCCGGCTCCATGGCCTCTGTACCCCCGGAGCTCCCCGGGTCCGGGCCCCGGTTCCGCGCGCCGCCGGGCCTCGTCGGGTCCGGGCCTCACCGGCCAAGGGCCCACGGGCTGTGGCGCCACGCCGGGCCCGCGGGGCCCGGCCCACCGCCTCCCGGCCCGCCCGGGGCGGGCGGGAGCCCGCCAGGGCGGGGCGGAACACCGGTGGGCGGGCACGCCGCCCCGGCGCGCCCGCCCACCGCATCACTTCTCGCCCTTGCCCTCGCTTCCCAGCTCCTCCGTCTCGGCGGCGCGCTCACCCTCCGCCTGCGACGGGGTCGTACGGGCCACGTCCGGGTGCTGGTCGTTGCCCGGTTCCGGCTCCCGCTCGCCTTCCGCCTGGGAAGGCGTCGAGTAGCTGTACGGATCACTCATGGCTACGCCTCCGGGGAATCGTTCCGCGCCCGCGCTGCCGGGGCGGGGTCCGACGGGTACCCGGGAGCCGCCGGTGCTACCGCGTCCGGCAGCCTGAGGAACAGGGTCATGACGGCGCTCGCCAGATACAGCGCCGCGAAGATCCACATCACGCCCTCGACGCCGAGCGGCCCGAGGAACAGCCCCACCAGCGCCGGCCCCAGGAAGGTGCTGGCCCCGGCGCCGAGGTTCAGCGCCGACATCGCCTGTCCCTTGTGCGCCGGGTCCAGGGACGGCATCAGGGCGGACAGCGGCACGTACCCGGCCAGGGTCGCGCCGAACAGGCTCACCAGCACCATGGCCAGGGCGTAGTGGTCGCCCGCCGACACCGTCCCGTAGTACAGCAGCAGCGTCGTCACCGCGCAGCCGACACCGCCGCACCAGGCCACGGTGCGCTGCCAGCCGATGCGGTCCCCGACCACCCCGAAGATCAGGTTGAAGAAGATGTTGGTGGCGAACATCGCCGACAGCAGCTGGAGCCACTCGCTGAGCGTGAAGCCCAGGGTGTCGGTGAAGAACACCGGCAGGAAGACCAGGAAGCCGAACTGCGGCGCCGTGTTGATCGCGCGCACCACCGCCCCCGTGCCGATGCGCGGATTGCGCCAGATGATGGCGAGCGAACCGAGCAGGGTGGCGACCGGGCGCTCCCCGGCGGGCGCGAGGCGGCTCCGGCCGGTGGGTTCCCGGACGAGCAGCAGCGCGATCAGACCGCCGGCCAGAACCAGGCCGAGCGAGAACCACAGCGTGCTGTACGCGCCGATCCACGGCACCGCGAAACTGGCCACGAGCGATCCCAGCGTGGGCAGCCCGCCGGTGAAGGCGAACCAGAACCAGCCCACCGCCGAGCCGAGTCTCCGCTTCGGCGTCACCGCCGTCACCCACACCAGGAAGCCGTAGGCGAAGAGCGGGTAGCCGAAGCCGCGGAGCCCGTAGCTGACCAGCAGCAGCGTGAAGTCGGCGGCGGGAACCGCGAAGACCAGGAACACCACCTGGAACGCCGCCCAGATGCCGAGGCCGAGCATCATCACCCGCCGCGGCCCCCACAGGTCCGACAGCGCGCCGGAGAACCACGCGGCGATGCTCGCGGTCGCACCGTAGACGCTGAACAGCAGGGCGACCCGCTCCTTGGACATCCCCTCGTCCAGGAGGTACGGCGACAGGTATCCGGATTCGACACCGTCACCGATCATGAAAATGAGAACGCCGAGGAATCCCCACGCGAGCGATGCGGGAATGCCGATCCTGTCCAGCCAATGCCCTGGGGGCTTCTCCTCGGCCGAGGACGAGGGATTCATGACGACGGCCACGCGAACCACCTTTTTCGAAATACCGGCGGGAGTGGGGGGTGCCTGAGGCGTCACGATGAAACGGCCGTGCGGCAAGGGGGTCAATGAGCGCGCGGAATACCTCGCCGCCGTCGGCGGCCCCGGCGTGACATCGATCAGCGCGCCCTCGGCGGGATGCCGTCCACGGACGCGTCTGCGCAGCTCAGCGCGGTGCCGAGAGGAGGGAGCCGGGTCGCAGACGGTGTGACATCCGTGTGATGTTCACGTGACGTCCTGGGGTGCCCCGGAAGGTCCCAGGACGTCCGCGCCCGTCAGGCGGAGGTGTCGACCGTCCGCACGTCGACGCCTATGTCCCGCAGCCGCCGCACCTCGCCCGCGGGTGCCGCCTCGTCCACGAGCACCAGGTCGAAGTCGGCCAGCGGCGCCAGCGCGTACAGCCCCTGATTGGCGAACTTGGTGTGGTCGACGAGCAGCACCCGGCGCCCGGCCGACGCCATCATCGCCCGCTTGACCTGCACGGTCTCCGGCGACATGTGGTAGCAGCGCCCGCCGGTCACGGCCGTGGTCGACATGAACAGCACATCGGCCCGGAAGGACTCCACCGTCTGTGCCGTGTGCAGCCCCATGAAGGCGTCGTACGCCGGGAAGTACGTCCCGCCCAGCGCGATCAGCGACACACCCGGCTCCCGCGCGAGCGCCGAGATGGCCGGCAGCGAGTTGGTGATCACCGTCAGCGGGGTGCGGTCGGCCATCTGCTGCGCCAGGCTCAGGCAGGTAGTCGAGTCGTCCAGCATCACGATCTGCCCGGGCGCCAGCAGTTCGGCGGCCGCCCGCGCCAGCCGGTGCTTGGTCCGCGCCATCGTCGTCATGCGCTCGCTGACACTGCCGTGGAACTGCGTCGACGGCAGACAGCTCGCCCCGCCCCGCACCTTGCGCAGCCAGCCCTGCGACTGCAGCGCGTCCAGATCGCGGTGCACGGTCATCACACTCACGCCGAACTCCTCCGCCAGGTCCGCGGTGCGGACGAACCCCTTGGCGGTCACCAGATCGCGCAGCCGGCGCCGGCGCTCCTCCTGGGCGTCCATACGGGTCATGGCGGCCGGCTCCTTTCCGGTTCACTCCACCGTGCGGGGTGGACAGGCGCGCGACACGGGCGGGAACGTGTGGGACGAAGACGTGCGAACCTCACGTGAAGTTAACACGACGGGGGCGCGCCGCCGCCCGGTCCCCCGGTACCCGGCCGCCCACCTCACACCACGGTCACGTCCGGTCACGGGATAATTCCGCGACCGATTGACGCCCCGTCCGGCTCCACGTTTCCCTGGCGTCCGCAAGTGCGAAGGGGCAGGTATTCCACTCATGTCGGTTCTCACCATCGACGTCGGTACGTCGGTCATCAAAGCGGTCGTGTTCGACGACCAGGGACAGGAAATCGCGCTTTCCCGCATCGGCACCGAAGTGCTGCGGCCCCGCCCCGGCTGGGCCGAGCAGGACATGGACGCGGTGTGGAACGGGGTGGTCACCACCGTGCGCGGCGCCCTGTCCCGGCTCGGCCCCGGCCACGACCCCGTGCGGCTGGTCTCGTTCACGGCCCAGGGAGACGGCTGCTGGCTGGTCGACGGCGACGGACGCCCCACCGGCCCCGCCGTCCTGTGGTCCGACGGACGGGCCGGTGACCTCCTCACCCGCTGGGCCGCCGACGGCGTCCTGGACGAGGCCTACCGCCGCAACGGCTCCCTCACCTGCAGCGGCATGCCCAACGCGGTCATCAGCTGGCTCGCCGCGCACGACCCCGGCCGCCTGGAGCGCTCGGACACAGCCCTGACAGCGGCAGGCTGGCTGTTCCTCAGACTCACCGGCGTCACCGCGATCGACGAGTCCGACGCGTCCGCCCCGTTCCTGGACCACTCCACCGGGGCGTACGACCCGGCGATCCTGGAGCTGTTCGGGTTCGGCCCGTACGAACGGCTCCTGCCCCGCGTGCTCGGCGAGCACGAGCGCATCGCCGAGCTCACCCACCGCACCGCCGGCGAACTCGGCCTGCCCGCCGGCCTGCCCGTCGTCGTGGCCCCCTACGACATCGCCGCCACCGCCCGCGGCGCCGGCGTCGTCGACCCCGGCCAGGCGTGCGCCATCCTCGGCACCACCCTGTGCACGGAGATCGTCACCCCGACGGTGGACACCACGGGCGAACCGTGCGGCATCAACATCGCCTACGGCGGCCGCGGACGCATCCTGCGCGCCTTCCCCACCCTCTCCGGCACCGAGGTCCTCGACTGGGCCTCCCGCACCCTCGCCGTCGACGGACCCGCAGCCCTCGGCGCACTCGCCTTCGGCACCGAACCGGGCGCCGGCGGCCTGGCGTTCCTGCCGTACCTCTCACCCGCCGGGGAGCGCGCCCCGTTCCTCGACCCGCGCGCCCGCGGCACCTTCTGGGGCCTGTCCCTCGACCACACGCCCGCGCACCTCGCCCGGGCGGTCTTCGAAGGGCTGTCCCTCGTCGTCCGCGACTGCCTTCGTGCGTCCGGGACGGAGGTGCACGAACTGCGCCTGTGCGGGGGCGGATCGGCCAGCGACGCCTGGTGCCGGCTCATCGCCGACGCCACCGGTGTGCCCACGGCCCGCAGCGCCGACACCGAACTCGGCGCCAAGGGCGCGTTCCTCACCGGGCTGGTGCTCAGCGGAGCCGAGAGCAGCATGCGGGACGCGGCCGCGAAATACGTCCGGATGCGCTCGGGCTGGGAGCCGGACCCCGGGCGCGCCGCGCTCTACGACGAGCTCCACGAGGCGTTCCTGACCTGGCGCGGTGCCGCCCGCGCCGCCGGCTGGAAGCCCGCCCTCACCCCCGTACCCGACGCCGTACGGGAGGCACCGCATGCCTGACGCACTGTCCGCCGACGCCGTCCACGTCGGCCTCGACCTCGGTACCCAGAGCGCCCGCGCCGTCGCCGTCGACGGCACCGGCCGGCTGCTCGCCGCCGCGTCCCGCCCACTGGCCGGCCGGCGCGACGGGCCGCGCCACGAGCAGGACCCCGGACAGTGGTGGACGGCCCTCGCCGGCGCCTGCCGGGAGGCCCTCACCGGCATCGACCCGGACCGCGTCCGGGGCGTGGCCGTCGACGCCACTTCCGGCACCGTCGTCCTCGCCGACCGGCACGGCACGCCACTGACCCCGGGCCTGATGTACGACGACGGGCGCGCCCGCGCGTACACCGCCCGCGTCAACACGACGGGCGCGACGGTCTGGCAGGAGCTCGGCTACCGCACCATGCAGCCGTCCTGGGCGCTGCCCAAACTCCTGTGGCTGCTCGACAACACCGACTTCCCCGACGCCCGGCTCCTGCACCAGGCCGACCTCATCACCTGGCGGCTGGCCGGACACCAGGTGGCGGCCGACGCCAGCCACGCCCTCAAGACCGGCTACCACCTCGTGGACGAACGCTGGCCCGACGACGAGCTCGCCGCACTCGGCGTCCCGGCCGGGCTGCTGCCCGACGTCGTACGGCCCGGCACCGTCATCGGCACGGTCTGCGCCGCCGCCGCGGCCGCCACCTCCCTGCCCGCCGGGACGCCCGTCGTCGCCGGCATGACCGACGGCTGCGCGGCACAGATCGGCGCCGGGGCCCTCACGCCCGGCGCCTGGAACTCCGTCCTCGGCACCACCCTGGTGTTCAAGGGCGCCAGCCGCCGTCTCGTCCGCGACCCCGGGGGAGTGGTCTACTGCCACCGCGGTCCCGGCGGGACCTGGCTGCCCGGCGGCGCCTCCAGCAGTGGCGCCGGAATCCTCACCCGCCGCTTCCCCGGTGCCGACCTGGAGGCCCTCACCGCACGGGCCGCCGCCACCGGAGCCACCGCGGTCGCCTACCCGCTCACCGGGGCGGGCGGCGAACGTTTCCCGTTCCGCGCCCCCGACGCGACCCCCTTCGTCCTCGGCGACGTCTCCGGCGACGCGGAGGAGTTCCACGCCTGCCTGCTCGGCGTCGCCTGCGTCGAACGGCTCTGCTTCGACTACCTCGACCACATCGGCGCCCCCGTCGACGGTCCGCTCACCCTGACCGGCGGCGGCGCCCGCAACCGCTACTGGTCGCAGCTGCGCGCCGACGTCCTGGGCCGTACGGTCGCACTCCCCGAACACGCCGAGAGCGCCACCGGCATGGCGGTACTGGCCGCGACCGCCTCGGGCGCCACGCTGGAACGGGCGGCGGCCGCCATGGTGCGGGTCCGCGAGGAACTGCACCCGGATCCGTCCGCCACGGCCCGGCTCACCCCCGCCTACCTGGACTTCGCCGACGAACTGACCCGACGCGGCTGGCTCGACCCGGCCGTCGCGGCGCACGCCCGCAGAAAGGCCGAGCAGTGACCGAATTCGTCCTCGTCCGCCACGGCGAGACCGCCTGGCACGCGGAGAACCGTTACGCGGGCCGCACCGACGTACCGCTCACCGAGCTCGGCCACCAGCAGGCCGCCGCGCTCGGCGCCTGGGCCGCCGGACAGCGGCTCGACGCCGTGCTCTGCTCCCCGCTGTCCCGCGCCCGGCTCACCGCCGGACCCGCCGCCACCGCGCTCGGCCTCACCCCGCGCGTCGACGAGCGGCTGTACGAGGTCGACTTCGGACGCGGAGACGGGCTGACCCGCGCGGAGATGGCCGAGGAGTTCCCCGACGACCTGGCCGCCTTCCTCACCGACCCGGTCGCCCACCACCTGCCCGGCGGCGAGGACCCCGCGGCGGCGGCGGCCCGGGCGATCGCCTGCCTGGAGGAGGTCGCCCGGGAGCTGCCCGACGGCCGCGTCCTCGTCGTCGCCCACTCCACCCTCGTCCGCCTCGTGCTCTGCGCGCTCCTCGGCATCCCCCTCGCCCGCTACCGCCAGGTCTTCCCCGCCCTGGAGAACGGCGCCCTGACCGAACTGCGGCTGCTGCCCGGCGGACGGGCGTCGCTGCTGCGGCTCAACGCCCCCGCCACCACCGACCGACTGGAGCACCACCCGTGACCACCACCACCGTCGTCGCCGCCGGCGACCACTTCGTCCTGCCGGGTCTGTTCACCCGTGAGCTGCGGGCCGCCGCACCCGGCGGGGCCGACCTGGACATCCGCGAGATCCAGCTGCCCTGGCCGCACACGCCGTTCGGCAGGGTCGCCGAGGTCGACGAGGCGTCCGGCACCGAGGAGGAGATGATCGAGGCCCTGTGCGGCGCGCGGGTCTGCGTCACCCAGCTGGCGCCGCTCACCGAGCGGATCCTGGCGGCCTGCCCCGGCCTGGAGCTGTTCTGCGTCAGCCGCGGCGGCCCGGTCAACGCCGACCTGGAGGCCGCCACGCGCCACGGCGTGGCGGTCTGCTACGCGCCCGGCCGCAACGCCGTCGCCACCGCCGAGCACACCCTCGCCCTGATCCTCGCCGCCGCCCGCGGGATCGGCGACGTCCACACCGACCTGAAGCACGGCGTCTGGCGGGGCGATTACTACGACTACCGCAGCTGCGGCATCGAGATCGAGAACTCGGTGGTCGGACTGGTGGGCTTCGGCGCGATCGGCTCACGCGTGGCCCGTGTCCTGGCGGCCATGGGAGCCACGGTCCTCGTGCACGACCCGTACGTGAAGCCCGAGGTGGTGGAGGGCATCGCGCAGCTGGTGCCCCTGGGCGAGCTGCTGCGCCGCTCCCGGATCGTCTCGCTGCACGCGCGCGTCACGGACGAGACCCGCGGCATGATCGGAGCCGCCGAGATCGCGGCCATGCCGCCCGGCTCGGTCCTCGTCAACTGCGCCCGCGGCGCGCTGCTCGACTACGACGCCGTCTGCGACGCCCTGGACTCGGGGCAGCTCGCGGGCGCCGGCTTCGACGTGTTCCCCGTCGAACCGGTCCCGGCGGGCGCCCGGCTGCTGTCGACCCCGGGCGTCGTCCTCACCCCGCACATCGCGGGCGGCAGCCAGGAGGTCGCCCACAAGGCGGCCCGCATCGTGGCGGGCGAGGTCGGCCGCTTCCTGCGCGGCGAACCCCTCGCCCACTGCGCCAACCCCGACGTCCTGCGCCGCTGACCGCCCGCGCGGCCACCCGGTCCCGGGGCGGCGGGTCCGTCGACGGCGAGGGATGCGGGAGGCCGAGTCGAGGTCCCGGGGCCCGGTTCGGCTCCGGGACGCCTGGTACGTGCGTGCGTCGACGGCCGGTTCCTCCCACGCCCGGCGGTGTGGGAGGTGCCCGCGCGGCTCTGCCTCTCGACGCCCCCGCGTTCGCGTCACTCGCGGGCCCGGGCGTGCGGCCCGCCCCCGGGGGGCGGCTCGGAGAGGTAGCGCTGCCCGGCGGCCTTCACCCGGTCGGGCGCCGCCTTGGTGGCCGCGCCCAGCGCCTTCGTCCAGAGGGATCCGGGGACGATCCTGCCCCGGCCGCGCAGCAGCGCCTCCACGGCGTCCCGTGCCACGCGGGCCGGGTCGTCCTTGTGCGGGAGGCGGCCGAGGCGGGTGTGGTCCATGCCGGCGCGGTGGAAGAAGGCCGTGTCCGTGGCCCCGGGCATCAGCGCCGTCACCGTCACGCCGGTGTCCTTCAGCTCCTCCCGCAGCGCCTGCGCGAAGGATTGCAGGAACGACTTGGACGCGTTGTAGACCGACTGGAACGGCCCCGGCGCCATCGAGGCCACCGACGAGGTGATCAGCAGCCGGCCCTCGTCCGCGTCCACCATGTCCCGCAGGAGCCGGTGCGCGAGGTGCACCGTCGAGCTGATGTTGAGGTCGATGACCCTGGCGTGGTCGGCGAGGGCGGTGTCGATGAACGTCCCGCCCGCGCCCACCCCCGCGTTCAGCGCCGCGGCGGCCACCGGGCGGCGCGTCGCCAGCACCGAGGCGTACAACTGCTCGACCCCGTCGTACAGCGCGAGGTCGGCG
Source organism: Streptomyces sp. NRRL S-118 (assembly GCF_000716335.1). Classification (GTDB taxonomy): domain Bacteria; phylum Actinomycetota; class Actinomycetes; order Streptomycetales; family Streptomycetaceae; genus Streptomyces. Next base: position 76,499 of record NZ_KL591023.1, read on the forward strand.
CGCACGGCCACGACGTCGGCGCCCCGCCCGCGCAGTTCGCCGGCCACGGCCGCCAGCCCCGCGTCCTCGGCACAGACCACCAGGTCGTACCCGTGGCCCGCGAACTCCATGGCCAGGGCACGGCCTATGCCGCTGGAGGCCCCGGTCACGACGGCCAGGGGCTTCACGGTCCCCATGCCCGGCGGGGTACCCCGCCCGCCGTGGGGCAGGCCCGTTTCGCCGGTTTGATCATGGGGTATCCGGGAGCGGCCACTACGCCCCCGGAGGTGACCGATGAGCGAGCTCGGACAATCGACGAACGGGACCGTCACCACACAGGTCCCTGCCAGATTGGACCGGCTGCCATGGTCGCGGTGGCACTGGATGATCGTGATCGGACTGGGCACCGTCTGGATCCTCGACGGCCTGGAAGTGACGATCGTGGGCAACATGGCCAGCCGCCTCTCCGAGGAGGGCAGCGGGCTGGCCATCAGCAGTGCCCAGGTCACCGGTGTCGCCGCCGCCCTGTACGTCGCCGGAGCGTGCTCCGGCGCCCTGTTCTTCGGCTGGCTCACCGACCGCTTCGGCCGCAAGAAGCTCTTCCTGATCACCCTGGCCGTGTACCTGGCCGCGACGGCGCTGACCGCCCTGTCGTTCTCGTCCTGGTGGTTCTTCCTCTTCCGCTTCCTCACCGGTTTCGGCATCGGCGGCGAGTACGCGGCCATCAACTCCGCCATCGACGAGCTCATCCCCAGCAAGTACCGCGGCCGCGTCGACCTCATCATCAACGGCAGCTTCTGGCTCGGCGCCATGGGCGGCGCGCTGCTCTCCGTCGTCCTGCTGGACACCGACGTCCTGCCCAAGGACCTGGGCTGGCGGGTCTCCTTCGGCCTCGGGGTGGTCCTCGGTCTGGTCATCCTGCTGGTGCGCCGGCACGTCCCCGAGTCGCCCCGCTGGATGTTCATCCACGGCCGCGGTGAGGGCGCCGAGCGACTCGTCTCGGAGGTCGAGCGCGGCATCGAACGGGAGACGGGCAAGCCACTGCCCGAGCCCGCCGGGTCCATCACCATCAAGCAGCGGCACAGCGTCGGCTTCGGCCGGATCGCGAGCACGCTCGTGCGCGCCTATCCGCGGCGGGCGGTGCTCGGCCTCGCGCTCTTCATCGGACAGGCGTTCCTCTACAACGCCATCACCTTCGGCTTCGGCGCGATCCTGGTGACCTTCTACGACGTGCCCAGCAGTTCCACGGGCTACTTCTTCGCGGTCATCGCGGCCGGGAACTTCCTCGGCCCGCTGCTGCTCGGCCACCTCTTCGACACCTGGGGGCGCCGTCCGATGATCGCCGGGACGTACCTGCTGTCCGGGATCCTGCTGTTCGGCACGGCCTGGCTCTTCGGCGAGGGCCTGCTGACGGCCACGACCCTGACGGCCTGCTGGTGCGTGGTCCTCTTCTTCGCCTCGGCGGGCGCGAGCTCGGCCTACCTCACCGTGAGCGAGATCTTCCCGATGGAGACCCGCGCGATGGCGATCGCCTTCTTCTACGCCGTCGGCACGGCCGCCGGCGGCATCTCCGGCCCCCTGATCTTCGCGGGGCTCACGGAGAGCGGGGTCGTCTCCGACACGGTCATCGCCTTCTGCACCGGCGCCACCGTGATGGTCCTGGGCGGCCTGGTGGCGCTCTTCCTGGCCGTTCCGGCGGAGCGCAAATCCCTGGAGGACATCGCGACCCCGCTCTCGGCGCAGGCGGCCGAGGAGGCCTCCGCGATCCCGTCCCCCCACGGCGTCCCGGACGACTCCGCGACGGCGCTTCCCCGGCCTCGCCCGGGACACGGTGTCACGCCCGCGGGCACGCCGCGTGAACGACGCGACCCCGATTGGCGTTCGTACGGATAAGTGGTTTATCGTTCACCCAGTCGGTTGTGAAGAAGCGTTCACAACCCCCGTGACTGCCCCGGCTGGTTCCCCCGTCCAGCCGGGGCTTTCCCTTTGCCTGCTTCAGCTCGCTCGGTCCGGGCACCCGTCCGTGGAACGACCCCGAGCCGAGGGACGGTACGACGATGACCGAGTACGAACGCTCCCGCACCATGCCCGCGCTGCCCGAGCACGTCTTCGACCAGGCGGCCAACATCGACCAGCTGGACTCCTGGCTCCCCGAGGAACTCCATGTGCACGCGGCGGGCGAGCTCCCCGCCGTCACCGTCCACGAGGACCGCACCGACGAGGACACCGCCGCGCTGCTGCGCGCCGAGCGGGACCAGATGCGCCTCGAGTGGGGCACCCGGGAACAGGGCAGCTACACCGGCTGGCTCCAGGTGGCGGGCATCGGCACCGGCACGTCCGAGGTGACCGTGCACCTCTCCTTCTTCGACGAGAGCCACGACCCCGGCGGAGAGACCGTCTCCGACGCGCTCGACCGCAGCCTCCAACGCCTCGAGGAGCAGGTCCGGCTGCGCGTGGACAACGCCGCGGGCTGAGCCGGGAGGCGCCGCGATGTCCCCTCGTCCCCGCCACTACGCGGTCGCCGCCTCGGGCCGGTGGACCGACGAGGAGGAAGGCCGGCGGCGACTGCCGGCCGGTGAGGTCCACGCCTGGGAGCCCGGCATGAACCAGACCGTCTGCGGTCTCTCCCTCAGCCGCTCCCAGCTCGACCGCTTCCCGCACGTCACCTGGTCCGACACCTTCCCCGAGTCCGGCGGGGCCGCCGACCGCGTCCAGCGCCAGTGCCCACGCTGCGCCTCGGTCGCCGGCCGCCGCGGAGGAGACGCGCGCCCGCGCTGGCAGCGCACCCGCCCCCGGCCGTGAGCCGCTCCCGGCCGTGAGCCGCTCCCGTTTTCCGGCCGGGGGCGCGGGCACCCGGGAGCCATGGACCACTCGAAGGCGCCCGTACTGGAAGCACTCACGGCGTACCACGCCCAGAACCAGACCCCGTTCACGCCCCCCGGTCACAAGCAGGGGCGCGGGACCGACCCCCGCGTCCTCCACGCGCTCGGGGACGCCGTCTTCCGCTCGGACGTCCTGGCCACCAGCGGCCTGGACGACCGCATGTCGTCGAAGGGCATCCTGGAGGAGGCCCAGGAGCTCATGGCCGACGCCGTCGGCGCCGAGCACACCTTCTTCTCCACCTGCGGCAGCTCCCTGTCAGTCAAGGCGGCCATGCTGTCGGTGGCGGGCCCCCACCAGAAGCTCCTGGTGGGCCGGGACGCGCACAAGTCCGTCGTCTCCGGCCTCGTCCTGGCCGGGATCGTGCCGATCTGGGTGGACCCCCAGTGGGACGCCGAACGGCACCTGGCCCACCCGCCGTCCGCCGACGCCTTCCGCGCCGCCTTCGCCGAGCACCCCGACGCACGGGGCGCCCTGGTGACCACCCCGACGCCGTACGGCACCTGTTCCGACCTGCCCGGCATCGCCCGTGTGTGCCACGACCACGGCGTCCCCCTCATCGTCGACGAGGCGTGGGGCGCGCACCTGCCGTTCCACCCGGACCTGCCGACCTGGGCGATGGACGCCGGCGCGGACGTGTGCGTCACCTCCGTCCACAAGATGGGCTCCGGGCTCGAACAGGGCTCCGTCTTCCACCTCCAGGGCGATCTGATCAAGCCCGAGGTCCTGAAGAACCGTGAGGACCTGCTCGGCACGACCAGCCCCTCCGTCCTCATCTACGCCGCCCTCGACGGCTGGCGCCGCCAGATGGTCGAGCACGGCCACGCCCTGTACGACGACGCCCTCGCCCTCGCCAAGTCGGTACGGACGCAGATCGACGGGATCGACGGCATGCGCGTCCACGGCCGTGACGACTTCTGCGGTCCGGGCCGCGCCTCCGACCTCGACCCCCTCCAGGTCATCATCGACATCACCGGCCTGGGCACGACCGGCTACCGCATCGCGGACTGGCTGCGCGAACACCACGCGATCAACCTGCACCTGTCCGACCACCGCCGCAGCAGCGCCCAGCTCACCCACGCGGACGACGAGACGACCGCCGAGACGCTGGTCACCGCCCTCCGCGACGTGGCGGCCCACGCCGGCGAACTCCGTCCCGCACCCCGGGTCGAGGTTCCCGACCCGGCCGAGCTGCGACTGGAACAGGTGATCCTGCCGCGTGACGCCTTCTTCGGCCGGACGGAGCAGGTGCCGTGGGAGAAGGCCGTCGGCCGCGTCACCGCCGAGATGCTCACCCCGTACCCGCCGGGCATCCCGGCCGCTCTCCCGGGCGAACGCCTCACCTCCGAGGTGCTGCACTACCTGCGCAGCGGCGTCGAGGCCGGGATGGTCGTCCCCGACGCGGCGGACACGGAGGTCAAGAGCGTACGGGTGGCCATCGAGGACTGAAGGCCCCGACAGGACGCGACCAGGCCGGGCCCGGACGCCGCCCGCAGGCCTCCGGACCCTGGGCGGCGTCCGGGCCCCGCCGGCTCTCGGCCCCGGCCCCGGAACACAGGGCGGGCCCGGCGAGAGGGTGCCCGCTTCCCGCCGGCTCCCCGAGGACGCCAGCCCGCGCGTCCTCACCGACCGGCCGCCGCCCTCTCCCGCAGGCACGCCCAGGCCCGCGCGCTCACCTCCGGGCGCAGCAGCACCTCCGCCGCCGTGCAGGCGAGCGCTTCGGCCGCCGCGAGCAGGACGCGGCGCCCGCGGGGCGACGCGGCCGCCGCGGCGAACAGAGGAGTGTGGTCGGAACCGTCGGCCGCGTCCATGATGGCGATGAACGGGTGGATGGCCGGCACGCGCGTGCTCACGTTCCCGATGTCGGACGATCCCAGGTACACGCCGGCTTCCGGCTCCGTCAGTTCGATCCCGGCTCGCGCCAGGTGCCCGGCGAACCGGCCGGACAGCACCGGGTTGTCGCGGAAGTGCTCGTACCGCCCGCCCACCCGCTCCACCGTCACCTTGGTGCCGGTGGCCGCGGCCACCCCCTCGGCGCACCGCTCCAGCTCGCCCGCGAGGTCCTCCAGAGCGGCCGTGGTCGCGCCGCGGAGCCCGAACAGCCCCTCGGCGTACTCGGGCACGATGTTGGTGGCCCGGCCGCCGTCGGTGATGATGCCCTGGACGTGGGACCCGGACGGGAGCCTGCGGTGCAGCACCCCCAGGGTGTTGAACAGCTGGATCAGCGCGCCGAGCGCGTCGATGCCCTCCGTCGGATCGCCCGTCGGGTGGGCGGCGCGCCCGTGGAACCCCACCCGCACCTGTGCGCTCCCCGTCAGCGGCGCCCACGACCAGCTGTGGACGCCGGGATGCACCATCAGGGCCGCGTCGACGTCGTCGAACACCCCGGCCTCCACCAGCGTGACCTTGCCGCCGCCCCGCTCCTCCGCGGGCGTGCCGACGGCCAGCAGGGAACCGCGCGGGCCGCCGAGAGCCGCCTTCAGGGCGAGGGCCGCTCCCAGGCCGGCCGCGGCGATCAGGTTGTGGCCGCAGGCGTGCCCGAGCCCCGGCAGCGCGTCGTACTCCATCAGCAGCGCCACCCGGGGCCCCTCGCCGGTGCCGGCGGCCGCGGTGAACGCGGTGGGCAGGCCGGCCGTCCCGCGTTCGACCCGGAAGCCCTCCCGTGCCAGCTCCGACGTGAGCAGTCCGGCCGCCCGGTGCTCCTCGTACGCCGGCTCGGGGTCGCGGTGGAGGGCCAGGGCGGTGTCCCACAGGCGGTCGGCGCGGGCCGCGACCTCCTGGCGGATCCGGTCGTACACCGCCTCCAGGCCGCCGTCCACGGGACCGGCGCCGGCGGACACCGGGACGGTGCGGCCCTGGTCGTCGCGGTCGGGGCCGGGTACGGGGCCAGGGCCGGCTACGGCACGGTCGGGGCCGGGTACGGGGCGCTCGGGGTGATCGGGAACGGGGTCGAGGTGGTCGGGCACGGAAGACCTCCCTGGGGGTGTGCCGGTCGTTTCCGTCCGTGTTCCACGGCAGCCGCCCCCGATGCTCCGTCCCCGGCAGGTGTCAGAACGCGTACCGCACGCGCAGCCACGGCGCGTGCGCGGCGATCAGACCCGTGAGCCGCTCGACGGCGTCCCGCTTGACGTCGTCGCGGTAGCGGACGTTGCGGGCGCCGTTCTGCGAGCGCTTGGCCTGCTGCAGACCGGGCTGCCACAGGACCTCCTCGGCCCGCGGGTGCCAGCTCCGGTTCACCTCGTGGAGCTCACGGTTGTGCGTGAGCATGATCACCTCGGCTGCCGCCCCGTCCTTGACGGCACGCGGCAGCACGTCGTCCATGTGCCGCAGCAGCTTGGCCCAGTCCGCCTCCCAGCCGGGCCGTACGACCACGGGGGAGAGGTTGAAGTGCACTTCGTACCCTGCCGCGACGAAGTCCCCCGCAGCCGCGATCCGGTCCGCCACCGGGCTCGTGCGGATGTCCAGGAGCCGTGAATCGGCGGACGGCATCACGGAGAAGCGGATGCGGGTGGCCCCGCGGGGGTCGAGGTCCAGCAGCCCGCGGTTCACGTACTTGGTGGCGAAGGAGGCCTTGGCGGTGGGCCACCGCCGGAACGCGTCCACGAGCACGGCGGTGCTGTCCGAGACCAGGGCGTCCACGGAGCAGTCGCCGTTCTCGCCGATGTCGTACACCCAGCGGTCCGGATCGCACTGGTTCGGCTCCGGTTTGGGGCCGAGCCCACCGATGTGGCGGTCCAGGGCCCGGACGATGTCCTCGACATTGGTGAACAGCGTGATGGGGTTGGCGTAGCCCTTGCGCCGCGGCACGTAGCAGTACGCGCAGGCCATGGCGCAGCCGTTGGAGGCGCCGGGGGCGATCCAGTCGGCGGAGCGGCCGTTGGGGCGGACGTCGAACGACTTGCGCACGCCGAGGACGAGCGTGCCGCGCTTGACCCGCACCCAGCGGTCCGCGTTGCCCTGGTTGCCGTGGAGGTGGGGGATGTTCCAGTGGGAGCCGGCCTCGACGAGCCGCGCGCCGGGGAACCGGCCGATGATGCGCCGGCCCCGGGGCGACAGTGCGGCCGCCGGCTCGGCATGGATCTCGGTCACGTCGAGCAGCCCGGCGGTGCCGGCCGGCTCGGCTGCCGCCGCTGGTGCCGTCGGAGTGTCCGCGGGCGCCGCGGGCCCGTCGTCCTCGCCCTGGCCGGCGCCCAGCATCTCCGCGAGACCGAACAGGGCGTCGGTCTCCTCGGGCGGGGTGGGCGGGTGGTGCATCGGTTCTCCGGGCGGTGGCGGCGGTACTCCCGCCAGCTTGCCACTTCCGGCGCTCCGGTGACGCGGCCCCGGCCCGGCCACGGGGCCGCGGTCGCGCCTCAGGCCTCCACTCCCGGCGGGCGCTCCGTGCCGTGGTGGCCCCGCAGGCGGCGGGTCAGCGCCATCAGCCGGGGGCGCCGCTCCCGCAGTTCGGCCGAGCGGCGGTCGAGCTCCTGGGTGAGGCGCTCGGTGCGCTTGTCGATGTCCAGCTCGTCGAGGATCCGGTCGATCTCGGCGAGCAGGGCCCCGTGCAGCTGCCACTGGCGCGGGTGCTCCTGCACGTCCTCCAGGAGCAGGTCCGCGACCCGGTCGCGGGTGGCCCGGCTGACGGCGAGCGCCTCGGTCAGCTGCTCCTCGGCGCGCTCGGCGTTGGCGGCGACCTGGGTGGTGATGAGCCGGGCGAAGCTCTCGATGGCGGTGGCCATCTGGCCGAACAGGTCCTTCAGGGAGGCCGCCACGTCCGGCGGGAACAGCGATTCCTCGGTGCGGAATTTGGCCAGGTCGGTCAGGGAGCGGGTCAGCACCCGCAGCACCACGGCACAGATCTCCAGGGTGTCGAGGCCGGTGCGCAGCACGATCCGCGAGAGCAGCCCTTCACGCACCCGCGGGTTGAGCATGAGGCTCTCCTCCGCCTGCCGCAGCGAGGCGTCGACCTCCACGATGTCGTGGTCCAGCCGCCGTGCCTCGTGCAGCCGCGCCGCCGCGTGCGCGAACGGGATGTGGCCCGCACCGACCTCGTCGCCCATGGTGCGGAACATGCGGCCCATCGCCCGCGCCAGCCCGTCGATGGAGGCCCCGGCGCTCTGCACCCATACGGGTGGCGCGAACAGCAGGTTGAACAGCAGCCCCACACCGGCCCCGATCAGCGTCTCCAGCACCCGGTGCCAGGCCATGGAGGCGATCTGCGACACCCCGAGGACCAGCATCGCGCTGATCGCCACCTCCGGCACGAACTCGTCCACCCGCACGAAGCGCCCGATGATCAGCGAGGTGAAGATCGTCAGGCCGAGACTCCACCAGGTCAGTCCGACCAGGGCGGAGAAGCCGATGGCGATGAGCACCCCCACGACGACCGAGTTCACCCGCCTGATGCCGGTGGTGATGGTCGAGTAGAGGGTGACCTGTACGACGAGGAGCGCCGTGAGCGGCGCGGTGAGGGGGGACGGCTGGTCGGGCAGTACCGCCAGGGCGACGACGAACGAGATCACGGCCGCCGCGGTGGAACGAATGGTCTGTGCCGCGACGGGTTCGGTCGTCCGCCGCACCAGTTTGATCACGGGAGCTGATACTTCTGGCATCCCATTCCCCTGCCCTCTCATCAGCCACTCAGCACACACCAGCCACAGGAACCCCTCTAACGCCCACGGACCGGGCCGACCACCCCGGGGAGGGTGGGGACGGCGTTTGCCGACCGCGGGACGTGGTACCGCCAAAGCCTTGACCACGTTGAGGAGGAGCGCATGAACTCTCCCGCCGACTCCGGGGCCCACCGGCCCACCCCCGTCGCCGTCGTCACCGGCTCCGACTCGGGGATCGGCCGCGCCACCGCCGTCCGGCTCGCCGCCCACGGCATGGACATCGGCATCACCTGGCACGCCGACGAGGACGGCGCCCGGCGGACCGCCGAGGAAGTACGGGCGCACGGGCGCCGCGCGGCCGTCACGCACATGGACCTGACGGAGCTGCCCGGCGCCGCCGACGCGGTCGACCGGCTCGCGGAGGAGCTCGGTCGCATCGACGTCCTGGTGAACAACGCCGGAACCGGAACGGCCACGCCCTTCCTGGACATGGAGTACGACACCGTGCGCGGCGTTCTCGACGTCGACCTGGTGGGGCCGTTCCTCTGCGGCCAGCTCGCCGCCCGCCGCATGATCCGGCAGGGCAGCGGCGGCCGGATCGTGAACGTGACGTCCGTGCACGAGCACCAGCCGCGGGTCGGCGCCGCGCCCTACTGCGCCGCCAAGGGCGGCCTCGGGCTGCTCACCCAGGTCATGGCACTGGAACTGGCCGAGCACGGCATCACCGTCAACGCCGTCGCACCCGGAGAGATCGCCACGCCGATGACCGGCCAGGAGGACGAGGACGTGACGAGCACCTCACGTCCGGGCGTGCCGCTCGGACGCCCCGGTGACGCCCGGGAGGTCGCGTCGGTCATCGCGTTCCTGGCGAGCGAGGACGCCTCGTACGTCACCGGCGCCTCGTGGGTCGTGGACGGCGGCATGCTCCGGATGGGCCCGCAGGCCGGCTCCCACCTGGAGAGCGACGCCTGGCGCCGCCCCTGAGGCCCGCGGGACGGGACCGCCGCCTGGGACCGGCGCGACGGGAAACGCGACGCAGGCCCCGACGTCGTGGGCTCGGCGGGGGGAGCGGTCAGCGGGTCACCACATGCCGCTCGTCCGGAACGCAGTGGGTCATGGTCAGCCCCTCCACGTCCCGCGGCGGGTTCTCGCCGAGGTTGGCCAGCCGCTTGCGGTCCTCGTCGGTGAGGTCCTGGCTCGCCAGCGGTTCGAGGTGGGCGACGTCCTGCGGGCTGATCCCGAGGCCCTCGCCGACCCGGAGCCCCAGGTCGTTCTCCACCAGCAGGAAGTGCCAGACCATCCGCTCCTGCACCGGCCGGTCGCACTGTTTGAGCGCGTTGGTGAAGTTGCGCACCAGGTCGTCGCGCTCCCACTGCTCCATCAGCAGGTACCGCTGTCCGGCCTGCTGGTAGTCGTTGGTCCGCGGGATGCGCTTGCGGGTGAGCCGGCCCCGGATCTCCGGGCCCTGCTCGTCGTGCGTCGGGTACCGGCCCTCACGCAGCCCGCCCCTGATCGACGGCTCGTAGTTGACGTCCGGGTTCTCGCCGTGGCCGTCCTGGCGGTACGTCATGAACCCGTCGCGCTGGTTCGTCCGCACGTCGGCGTTCTTCGCCTGGTTGACCGGCAGCTGGAGGTAGTTCGGGCCCACCCGGTAGCGCTGGGTGTCGCTGTACGAGAAGGTCCGGCCGACCAGCATCTTGTCGTCGGAGAAGTCCAGGCCGTCGACGAGGACGCCCGTGCCGAAGGAGATCTGCTCGTTCTCCGCGAAGAAGTTCTCCGGCATCCGGTTGAGCACCATCCTGCCGACCGGCTTGGGCGGGAAGTCCTGCTCCGGCCAGGTCTTGGTGTCGTCCAGCGGGTCGAAGTCCAGCTCCGGGTGGTCGTGGTCCTCCATCATCTGGACCAGCAGTTCCCACTCCGGGTGGTCACCGCGACCCACCGCCTCGTACAGGTCCTTGGTGGCGTGGCCCAGGCCCTGGGCCTGCACGTTCGCCGCGTCCTCCTCGGTCATGCTGCGCACGCCCTGCTTGGGCATCCAGTGGTACTTGACCAGGACCGTGTGGCCCTCGGCGTTGACCCACTTGTACGTGTTCACGCCGAAGCCCTGCATGTGGCGGTAGTCGGCGGGGATGCCCCGCGGGCTGAACAGGTTCACCAGCATGTGCATGGCCTCGGGGGTCTGCGACATGAAGTCGAAGATCCGGCGGGGCTGCTGCTCGAAGGTGATGGGGTCCGGCTTGAGCGAGTGGATCACGTCCGGGAACTTGATGGCGTCCCGGATGAAGAACACCCCCAGGTTGTTGCCGACCAGGTCCCAGTTGCCGTCCTCGGTGTAGAACTTCACCGCGAACCCGCGAGGGTCGCGGGCCGCCTCGGAGGAGTCGCGTCCGCCGATCACGGTCGAGAACCGCACGGCCAGGTCGGTGCGCTTGCCGCGCTCCTGGAAGATCTTGGCACGGGTGTAACGGCTGATCGGTTCGTCGCCCCAGGCACCGTACGCCTCGAAGTAGCCGTAGGCGGTGACGCCGCGGGCGTGGACGACGCGCTCGGGGATGCGCTCCCGGTCGAAGTGGCTGATCTTCTCCAGGAACTGGTAGTTCTCCAGCGTCGCCGGGCCGCGGGCACCCACCGTTCGCTGGTTCTGGTTGTCGTAGACCGGGTGCCCCTGGCGATTGGTGAGCACTTTCCGGTCGTCGCCGGGCGCGGGACCCCGGCTCGAAACGTCCGTCACGATCCTCGGCTCCTTATATGCGATTTCGTCCTCTATGTCGCAGTATGCTCCGATACCCGTGCCGTGGGGTCGCCTAACGCGCCACGCCCGCCCGTTCCCGCTCCCGCGTGCCCTGCCCGTCACCGACGGCGGAGTGGACCGCCAGGTGGTAGACGGCGAAGGCCCGTCCGATCACCGGCTGGGCGACGTTGCGGACCCGGATGCCCTCGCTGGTCATCCCGTGCTCGACGCCCATGTGCGCATGACCGTGCACCGCCAGGTCCGCGCCCGCCTCGTCCACCGCCTCGGCCAGCAGGTAGCTGCCGAGGAACGGGTAGATCTCCAGCGGCTCACCGGCCAGCGTGTCCGGCACCGGCGCGTAGTGCGTCAGGGCGATCCGTACCGCGCAGCCGGCCTCCTCCAGCAACGTCAGCGACCCGCGCAACCCGTCCGCGCAGCGCCGGGTGTACCGGATGAACTCCTTCATCTCCGGCTCACCGAACTCACCGCCGCTGCGCCCCGCGAAACCGCCGCCGAAGCCCTTGGTGCCGGCCACGCCCACGCGCACGCCGCCGATGTTCACCACGGTGCCCTCACCCTCGAGCACCGTCACCCCGGCGGCGTCCAGCGCCGCGGCCACCTCCGCCTCCTGGTCGCTCTGGTAGTCGTGGTTGCCCAGGACCGCCACGACGGGCACGCCGAGCCCGCGCACTTCCCCGGCGACCACCTCCGCCTCCTCGACCGTCCCGTGGCGCGTCAGGTCCCCCGCCAGCAGCAGGAGGTCCGCGCACTCGCGGAGCGTCTCGAAGGCGGGCCGCAGCGTCCCGCCGCTGTCCGGTCCCAGATGGATGTCGCCGACGGCAGCTACTCGGATCACGACAGCTCCTCGGAGTGGTCGGGCGGGTTCGCCGAAGCCACGACCAGGTCCTCGCGCAGCGGGAGCCCGGCCAGTTCCTCCTGGGCGATCCGCAGGATCTCGGTGCGGCACGCGGAGCTGGAGACGGTGCCGTACACCATCACGCTCGTTCCGCGCTGCTCGATGCGTACGCCGAGTTCGGCGATGTCCTCGCTCGCCAGCCGGTCCCGCAGGTGGGCGATGCGGTACTCGGCGGTGTCGGCCGCGCTCATGGCGGTCCCTCCCGTGCCTCGCGTGGTTCGATCGGTTCGATGACGTTCAGGCGCTCCAGCAGGTACAGGAACGCCTCGGGCATCGCGTTCCCCTCGTTCTCACGCCGCAGCAGGTCCCAGTCGATCTTCTCCCGCAGGGTCCTGGCGATCGGCAGCACCGCCCCGAAGTCGCAGTGGTGCTCCGAGAAGGCGGCCAGCAGGCTGCCCACCAGGTCCGTCGGCGCCAGGACCGGCATGCGCACGGAGTCCACCGGGAGGATCTCCGCCCGCTCCAGCAGGTCGGTCGTGACCGGGTGCCGGGCCAGCTCGAAGATCAGGTCGATGTTCTCGCCGTGCGCGGTGGCCTTGATCAGCCAGTCCTCCGGCGGCTTGTACACCGGGATCCCGGCCCGCTCCAGCTCCTGCGCCACCGCGTCCGCGTCCTCGCGCAGGATGGCGAAGTCGGTGTCGTGCTGGAGGTTCCCGGGCACGCCGTGGGCGTACGCGGCGACGCTCCCGGCCAGTGCGAAGGGGTGCCCGGCGCTCTTGAGCAGCCCCGCCACCTGTTTGGTGGCCTCCAGGATGGCCTGCATGCGGTCCCGTGGCAGCCAGGCGTCGCCGGGCACCACGCCGCCGGCCATGGCCGCGTCCGGCGGCCCGGTGTCCGGCGGCCCGGCGCCCGGGTCGCCCTCCACAGCTCTGCCTCCGGCCAGCCGCAACTCGGACGGCTCCGCCGGCCCGGCGGGCCGCGTCGCGTCGTGCGATTGGTTCCTCACGGTGCTCGGTCCTCCCCTCCTCGGCTGCAGGAGGGGCTCCGGGTACCCGCATCACGCCGATCGATCCCCCTTTGCCGGGAGCCCGGTCTCCTCCGGGGCGCGTGTCGGCTCACTCGCCGTCGGCTCACCGGGCGGCGGCGGCGGAGGGGGCGGGCCGGTCGGGACGCAGCGGTACGGCACGGCCCGGTCGGCGCGTGCGCGGGCGGCGGGCCGCACAGCGCAGACGCGGCCGAAGGGCCGCGCGGTGATCACGACGGTCCCCGGTGGCGGGGCGCGCGGACATCACGACCCTGCGTCCGGCCGGCCGGACGCAGGGTCGGGCATCCCCGGACGGCCGGAGCGTCAGCCGAGCTCCAGCGTGGTGATGCCGAAGATCCGGTCCTGGGCGACCGGCCGGACCGGTCCGGTGTACATACGCGCCGTCTCGAACGCCGGTGTCAGTCCTCGCGCCTTCATCAGCGCCACGGCCTCCGGGTTCGCCTCCGGGACGTCGACGGCGACCCGCTCCGCACCCGAGGCGGCCGCCAGCGCCTCCAGGAGCGCCTCCGCGTCGGCCGCCGTGTCCGCGAACAGCGGCCCGATCCGGGCCCCCTCATGAGCGGGCCGCACCACCCCGTACCCCGTCAGCCGCCCGTCCACCACCCGCGCGAGCGCCCGGTGCCCGGGAGCGGTGAGCCATCGCGCCAGGAACCCGGGACGCTCGGCCGGGTGGCAGGCACTGTCGTACGCGGCGATCGCCGCCGCCCCGACCCGCGCCACCGGCACCACGCCGGGGTCCGGCACGGCCCCTGCGGTCACCTGCCCGGTCCAGCGGGCCGTGCGGTGGGCGAGGACGAAGCCGGAACGCCGGTAGTTGTCCTGCTGGTCCGGAACCCCGTCCAGGCCGACCGTCCGGTCCCCGGCGTGCGCGAGCCCCGCCGTCCAGGTGGCGAGCCCGTGGCCGCGCCCGCGCAGGTCCGGGCGTACCAGGTAGAAGCCGAGGAAGGCGTACCGTTCGCCGTACGTGACGACCGAGACGGCCGACACCGGCTCCGGGTCGCCGTCGAGCCGGCCCAGGAAGAACCCGTCCGGGTCCTGCGCGAAGAAGCACGGCCCGTCCGACAGACCGGGGTTCCACCCCTCCGCCACGGCCCACTCCGCCACCCGCGACCACTGCGCCGGTGTCGCCCGCGACACCTGAAGCCTTGCCATCGCTCCTCCTCCGGGCCGCCGATCGGTTGCCCCCGTACGCTACCCGGCATGTGCTGGAGCGCCACGGCCGATCTCGCTGCGGGCACGGTCGTCGCCGCGATCGGTGTGGCTTGCACGGCCCGGGTGCGCCGCGCCCGTGAACTCCCGCTCGCGGCCCTGCCCCTGCTCCTCGGCGCCCACCAGATCGTCGAGGCCGCCGTGTGGCGCGCGGGCGGCGGAAGCGGCCCCGCGACGCTCGCCTGGGCGGTGATCGCCCTGCCGGTGCTCCCCGTGTGGGTGCCGCTCGGCGTGCTGCTCACCACTCCGCCCGGCGCCCGCGGACGCCTCGCCGTCCCGGCCGCCGCCGGGGCGGTCACGGCCGCTGCCCTGTCGTACAGCCTGGCCACCCGGCCGGTGACGGCGGAGATCCGCGGCCGCACCGTCGGCTACGTCCTCGACCTCCCGTACGCACCCCTGCTGATCGCCGGCTACCTCCTGGCGACGGTGGGCGCTCTCGTCGTCGCCGGTGACCGGCTGCTGCGGACGCTCGGCGCCGTGATCGCCGCCGGTGCGGTGCTGTGCGTCCTGCTGTGGCGTCTGGAGTTCATCTCCACCTGGTGCGCCTACGCCGCCGTCGCGTCGGTCCTGCTGCTGGTGCGCGCCGTGCGCAGCGCTTAGGCCGCGTCCGCGGCAGCCCCTGCGGCGAGCGCCGGACCGGTGCGCGCGGGGCCATCGCCCTCCCGGTGGCGATCCCGCCTCGCCTCCGGGAATGCCCTTGCAGGCGGCGGCAGTTCTGCACGTCATGACTCAAGGACCCGCGCCCCGCCCCCTGTCCGACGACGCCCTGGGCTGAAGGTGCACCGCCTCTACGGCACGGCGCTCGACATCGCCGGCTGACGCGACCCGGGCGGGACCCGGCTACTCCTCCAGCACGTCCACCAGTGCCGCCCCCCGTTCCGTCGCCAGCAGCACCACCTGCCGCCCGCGCCGCTGCCGGTGGAGGAGCCCGGCTGCCGCGAGCTGGTCGCAGTGGTACGTCAGGGTGCTCGGCCCCAGCGACAGTTCGTCGCCCAGTTGGCCGAGGGAGGGCCGGTGCGGCAGGCGGCGCAGGATGTGCGCCCGCACCGGGCCCATCACGAGGTCCAGCGGCCCCCGGCCGGTGCCGGCGGTGCCTCGGGGCGAGCCGGCGGCGAGGGTGCCCAGCCCCGGGACCGGGTAGGCGAACCAGACCACGTCGTCACGGTCCACCCCGTACATGCCCGCGCTGTACCCCGACACGAGCGGCACCAGGACCAGCGGGCGGTCCGCGAGCCGTTGCACCCCGCAGGCATGGGCCAGCCGTATCCGCCCCGGCTCGTACCGCACGGGCGGGGGCAGGGTGCCGAGCAGGACGTCGAGGGCACCGGTGACGGCCGCGACGCCGACCCGCTCGGTCTCCCGGGACAGCAGCGGCTGCGCCTGGCGCCACCTCGGGCCCAGGGCGTCCACCACGGCGTCCACCACGCTCGCGTACGTGTCGAGGAAGCCGCGCGGGGCGTCGACCACCGCCCGCCACCCCGCCGGTGGTGCACCGCCGAAGTGGCCGTCGGCCTCGGCGGCCACGCGATCGGGGTCGACGGCGCGGAGCCTGGCTCCGACCTCCGACAGGCCGTAGGCCGTCAGCTCCGGGACCAGCGCCAGCGGGTCGGGCATCCAGCAATCCCGCTGGAACAGCACGGGGCGCACCACCTCGACCGCACCGCCCGGGACCGAGCTCCGCAACGCCGCCCGCCACCGGGCGGGCAGCCCTTGCGGCGCGGCGCGCAGCGCGTCCCTGAGCACCGAGAAGACGGTGGCGCCCGGATGGGTCCTCACCTGTACGCCGAGCCGGTCCGGAGGACCGAGGTGCAGCACGTGACCGGACACGATTCCCCCCGTGGGTCGCACGATCGGCGCCCGGCCGTCCCCGGCCTCGGGGAGGACCGACCGCCGTTCCCATGGTAGGGCCGTGGTCCTCGCTCAGCGGTCCGCCGGCGCAAGGGCGTCCTCGTACAGACGGAACAGGCGCAGGTCGGGCGCCTGGGGGTCGTGCCGGCCGGCCTCGCGCAGGCGGGCCCAGCACGTGGCCGCGAGACCGCGGGCCCGGGCGCCGGGCCAGGGCCGGGGCAGCAGCTCGGGTGGGAGGAGCGGGTCGGGTTCCATGGCCCGGGTGAACTCGGCGGCCAGTTCGACCGCTACGGTGAGCCGCCGGATCGCCGGCGCCCCGCCGTCCGACCCGGCCACTCCCGGTGCCTCGCGGATGCCGGGAGCCGGCCCGCCGTCCAGCTCCGCGAGGCGGGCTTCGGCCAGGGCGGCGAGCCGGTGGTGCCGTGCGGCGATCTCGTCCAGCGGCCACAGCCTCGCCGCCAGGGCGGGCGGATCCGTGACGTCTCCGATGCGCAGGTCGGTGCTGGTGAGAACGGTGAGCGAGTCCAGGACGCCGAGATGCCGGGCCTGGGCTTCGACCAGCGCGCCCACCGGATGGGCCGTGACGTACAGACCGCTCTGGACCGGAGCGGCGCCCAGGTGGAGCAGCGTCTCGCGCAGGGCGTCGCGGGCGGCCCGGCGGGATTCGGGGACGGCGAAGGCGAAGAGGTGCCAGGTGCCGTCCCACGGGGCGAGTCCTCGGTCCTGCCGGTACGCGTGGCGTACGTACGCCGCGTTTGGAGCGAGCGCCCCGGTCGCGTCGGCGACGGCGCGGAGCGTGGCCCTGCGCCCACGGCCCTCCTGGGTGAACCGGCCCTCCGCCACCAGGCGTTTGACGCACAGTCGCACCTGCTGGTCGGTCATGCTCAGGACGCCGGCGACGGTGTAGAGCTCTCCTGCGTCGACGGTGCCGTCCTCGCGGACGAGCGCGTGCACGAGGAGCCGGGTGGGGATCCCGGGCGCCGGGGCGGTGTCGTCGCGACCGGCGTCGCGATCGGCGGCGTGGCCGGTGGTGGTGCTGCTGGTGCTCACTGTGCCTCCGGGCGGGCGGCGGCGTCCGCCGCGGTGACGGGTCGGTGCATGGTGGTGACGGCGCTGAAGCCCAGCAGTCCCCGCAGCCAGGGGGTGCGCTCGGTGCGGACGGCGGTGAAGCCGTGCCGTTCGTAGAGAGCGCGGGCGCGCGGATTGACGTCGATGACGTCCAGGCGGATCCGCCGGCAGCCGTTCTCGGCCGCGACGGCCGCGACCTCCTTCAGCAGCAACCCGCCGATCCCGGCGCCGCGGTGCGCCGCGGCGACGGCGATGCCGTCCATGACCAGTTCGCCGGCGGAGGGCGTCCGCTCGAAGAGGGCCAGGACCGCCAGCCGGGGCAGGCCGCGGAACGGGCCGTAGGCGGTCAGGACGTCCTTCGCGCTGCCCCCCGTCAGGCCGCGTCCGCCGAGCCGGTAGCCCGCCACGCCGACCACCCGGCCCTCGACGAGAGCGGTGATGCCGCGGTCGTGGTGGAGGTGGGCGGAGATGAACTCCTGTCCGGCCTCGGGCGGGTCGAGCGCGGGGCCGAGCTTGCGGCCGAACGCCTCCCAGTACAGGGAGGCGACGTCCCGTTCGCCGCCTTCCGGTACGCCTCTGCTCACCACCGGGGCACCCCCGCCCTCCGTACCGGGCTTCGGGTCCGTGCCGTTCGCGCGGTCCATGCCGCCCCTCCATCCGCCGGGTCTCCGCTTGCGCTATCAATCGTAATACGTTCACTATCGATACGAGCGTTTGGATGGCGATAGTTTTTTGGAGGGGGAGATCATGAGGGACCGACGGTTCGCCGTCACCGGGCGGATGCTGCTGTGGACCCTGGTCGGGGCGGTGCTCCTGGCCACCGGCCTGGGCGGGGTGGCGGTGTGGCAGAACACCTACGCGCTGCGCGAGGAGCGTGTGGTGCTGCGGCACGACGGACAACAGCTCGACGGGGTGCTGGCCAGACCGGAAACCGGCGAAGGGCCCTGGGGACTCGTCGTCTTCGTCCACGGCGACGGGCCGGTCGACGCGACGCACGACACCTTCTACCGGCCGCTGTGGGAGTCCCTCGCCCGGGCCGGTTACGCCTCGCTGTCGTTCAGCAAGCCGGGTGTCGGCCGCTCCGAGGGGGACTGGCTGGAGCAGAGCATGGCCGACCGGGCGGAGGAGACCCTCGCTGCTCTCGCCTGGGCCCGCGCGCGTCCGGACGTCGACGGGCGCCGCATCGGTCTGTGGGGCGCCAGCCAGGCCGGATGGGTGCTGCCGAAGGTCGCTGCCCGCGACAAGGGCCTGCAGTTCGTCATCGCCGTCTCCCCGGCCGTCCACTGGCTCCGGCAGGGCCGCTACCACCTCCTCGCCGGGCTCCGCAGGGACGGCGCCACCGCGGAGGAGACGGCCGCCGCGCTGCGCAGGCGGGAGACCACCCTGTCGCTGCTCAGGAACGGCGCCTCCTTCGAGGAGTACCGCGCCGCGGTCGGCGACCCCGGGGACATGACCGCCGCGCGCTGGGCGTTCATCACCACCAATCACCGCTCCGACGCGACCCCGGACCTGCCCGCCCTGCGCGGCACCCGGGTGCTGCTGGTGCTGGCCGGCCACGACATCAACGTGGACGTCGCCGAGACCGAGTCCGTCTACCGCCGGATCCTCCCCGCATCGCGCCTGGAGGTGGCGCACTACCCGCGGGCCGCCCACTCCCTGGTGGACCACGAGGTCGAAGGCTCGCAGTGGCGGCTGACGCTGACCGCCGTCCTCGCCCCCCGAAAGCTGTACGCCGCCGGATTCCTCGCCGACCAGGCCCGGTTCGTCCAGCGGCTGAACGGGGGAGGCGACGCGGAGTGACCCGCGCCGCCGGCCCCGGCCCTGCGGTGTCCTGCCGGGCGCGGCCCTACGGTGCCTCGTCGGGGCCCGGCGCCGCGGCCGGATCGAGGATCCGGGTGAGGAAGTGCCGCGTGCGCTCGTGCCGTGGATCGCCCACGACCTGCGCGGCCGGGCCCTCCTCGACGATCACACCGCCGTCCATGAACACCACCCGGTCCGCGACCTCGCGGGCGAAGCTCATCTCGTGCGTGACGACCATCATCGTCATGCCCTCCGCCGCCAGCATGCGCATGACGGCCAGCACATCCCCCACCAGCTCCGGGTCCAGCGCCGACGTGGGCTCGTCGAACAGCATCACCTCCGGGCCCATCGCCAGTGCCCGGGCGATGGCCACCCGCTGCTGCTGGCCGCCCGACAGCTGCGCCGGGTAGGCGTCCGCCTTGTCGGCGAGCCCGACCCGGGCCAGGTTCTCCCGGGCGACCTCCGCCGCCTGCTCCTTGCCGCGCCGCAGCACCCTGCGCTGCGGCAGCGTGAGGTTCTCGGTCACCGTCACGTGCGGGAAGAGGTTGAACTGCTGGAAGACCATGCCGATCCGTCGGCGTACGGCGTCGATGTCGACGTCCAGATCGGTGACCTCCGTACCGCCCACGAACACCTGGCCCGCGGTCGGCTCCTCCAGCAGGTTCACGCAGCGCAGCAGCGTCGACTTGCCGGAACCCGAGGGCCCGATGACGCACACCACCTCGCCCGTGCCGACGTCCAGGTCGATGCCGCGCAGCACCTCGTTGTCGCCGAACGACTTGTGCAGCCCGCGGATCTCGATCTCGTTGCGCGTGGTCATCGGCTCCCCTCCCTCACTTGGCCCGGGCCGCCCGGGCCTCCAGGCGGCGCACCAGGAAGCTCAGCGGAATGGTCACCAGCAGGTAGCACAGCCCGGCGACCAGGATCGGGGTGGAGTTCGCGGTCTGGCTGGCCAGGTCCCGGCCGAACTTGGTCAGCTCCCGTTCGTCCAGCGTGACACCGAGGAACAGCACCAGCGAGGAGTCCTTGAACAGCAGCACCAGCTCGTTGGTGAGCGGTGGGATGATGATGCGGAACGCCTGCGGGATGATCACCGACACCATGGCGCGGGCGTGCGAGAAGCCCAGCGAGCGGGCCGCCTCCATCTGCCCCTTCGGGACCGCCTGAATACCGGCGCGGATCGTCTCGGCCATGTACGCGGCGGCCACCAGCCCGAGTCCGAGCGCCACCTTCCCGTACGTACCGCCGGGGAACTCCGTCCCCGGGAACGCCAGCGGCACCGCCACCCCGACGAAGATGAAGATCAGCAGCGCGGGCAGGCCGCGGAAGAACTCGATGTAGACGCTCGCCACCCACCGGTACGGCGCCACCGACGACAGCCGCATCAGTGCGACGACCAGCCCCAGGACCAGCCCGAACGCGAACCCGGACACCGTGTACACCACCGTGTTGCGCAGCGCGACGGTGATGATGTCGGGGAAGAGCTGTTCGGCGAGGGACTGCTGCGCGAACTGGTTCTGCAGACGGTCCCAGTCGGCCGTGACGGCGATCAGCACCACCACCGCCACGAAGACCGCGTACTGGACGGACTGCGAGACGCGCCGCCGCTGCCGCCTGGTCAGCCGTGAGGTCACGACTGTCCCTGGGGCAGCGGGCCGATCCACTGCTCGTAGATCCTCTTGTACGTACCGTCGGCCCTGGCGTCGTTGATCGCCTTGTCGATCGCGGCCCGCAGCTTGTCGTTGCCCTTCTTCACCGAGAAGCCGTACTGCTCGCCCGTCTCGATGTTCTGGCCGAGGGCGAACGCGTCGGCGTTGGCCTTGTCCTTCAGCCAGCCCTGGACCACCGGGTAGTCGATGACGACCGCGTCGACCTGCCCGGTGCGCAGCCCGTTGAGCACGGCGTCGGAGCTCTCGAACGCCACCGGGTCGAAGCCCTGGGACGTGGCGTAGCTCTCCCCGGTGGTCTCGGCCTGCGCGCCCAGCTTCAGCTTCCTCGCCTTGACGTCGGCGAGCGTGGTCGCACCGCTCTTCTTCGTCGCCAGCAGCGCCTGGGTGGCGTCGAAGTACGGGACGGAGAAGTCGACGTTCTTCTTGCGGTCCTCGGTGATGGTCATACCGGCGGCGGCCAGGTCGCACTCGCCGGAATTGAGGAACGCACCCGTCTTGAAGTTCTCGAACGGCGTGTCGAGGATCTTCTGTTCGACGCCCAGGTTCTTCGCCACCAGGTCGATCAGCGCCACGTCGAAGCCGACGATCTTGCCGTCCTGCTCGAACTGGAAAGGCGGATACGGCAGATGGGTGCAGGTCGTGAGCTTGCCCTTCTCGACGACGGGCACACCGCCCACGGCCTCACCCGGTCCTTCGTCGCCGTTCCCGCAGCCGGTGGCGGCGAGCAGCAGCCCGGCCGTGGCGGCGCAGGCGATGAAGGCGGTACGGGGTCGAGGGGCGCGCTGGCCGCCGGCAGTCCTGAGCACGGTTGACCTCCATGGCGAGGGGCGGGCGGCGCCGGTCGAGGCAGCCGCCGGCCGCGATCGTATGCCACCGGGCCCGCAAGGTCGCGGAGCGCGCACTGGCCCGTCGGCCACCCGTACGAGGGGGCTCCACGGTCCACGCCGTGCTCACGCCCGCGGGTTGCGCTCCGAACCGGCTCCGCCGTCCCCCGTCCGCCGCCCACTGCCCCGGCTGCCGCTCCGCCGCGGGCCCGCGGCCGCGGCCCGGCGCTGCGCCACCGTCGGCGTGCCGTGCCGCGCGGCCACCGGGGCCCGGCGCCGGCCCCGCACGGGCGGCCGCGGCGCCGCGCAGGATGGACGCACCATCCGTCGCGAGGAGCCCCCATGTCGTCACGCCGCACGTTCCGGATCGTCCTCTTCCTGCTCGCGATGGTCGTGCTGGCCACCGGAGCGCTGGAGATCGTCCTCGGACCAGCCGCCCTGCCCGGCAGCCCGGACGTGCCACCCACCGTCGACAGCAGCTACCGCTTCTTCGCCGGCGTCTGGACCGCCGCGGGCATCGTCCTGATGCTGGCCGTGCCGCGCCCGGAGGCACACGGCACGGCCCTGCGCGCGGTCTTCGGCGCCGTGTTCCTGGGCGGTCTGGCCCGTGGGATCTCCTACCTCTCGGCCGGCGCCCCGCACGTGATGCACACCGCGTTCATCGGCGTCGAGCTGGTGCTGCCCCCGCTGATGCTGCTCTGGTACGGCCGTCTGACGCGAACGGTGCCGGACGGCGCAACGGCGCAGGGGCCGGCTGCCGGCGACACGCCGGCCCCGGGGTGCGAGCGGCGTCAGCACAGCAGCCGCAGCGAGCTCCCGGCGATGCCGAGCCGCACCGACTGGCCCCATGTCAGTTCCAGTGCGTCGCTCTCCATGCCGTCGCCGAACGCCACCAGCCGGTCCGACTCCACGGTCAGGTGCAGCCGCTCGCCGCCCGCCAGGACGCCTTCGACGAGCGACGTACCGGTGGCCGGGGACGGCCAGGCCTCGCGTACGAACCAGATCAGGCGCGCCTCGGCGGCCCCCGGCAGCGGCAGGGAGCTGCCGTGCTGCTGCCACAGCGAGCGCAGCCAGCCGGTGGCGCCCGTCCCCGTACCGACCAGGACACCGGACGACGCCTGGGCCTCGGCGCGGTCGTCGGCCCGGTCGGCGGGGGCGCCGGCGGGGGAGAGGCGGTAGCGGGCGGTGCGGTGGCCGGGGCTGCCCAGGTAGATCTCGTTGAGCGCCACCAGCCGCTGTGCGTCGTCCGTGACGGCCTCCACCATCGTCAGCGCGTCGAAGGCGGCCCGGTGCGCCACGGCCGCGGGGAGCAGGCGCGCCGCGTCGGCGGCCCGGTGCCGCACCAGGACGCCCGGGTTGCGGCCGGGATCGGTGTCGATCCCGATCACCGGCTGGCCGTCCAGGTACTTGGCGGCGTTGGCGACCAGGCCGTCCTGCCCCACCACCACGACCACGTCCTCGGGGCCGAACAGGAACCGGTCCAGGTCCGCCCGCTCCACCCGCGCCTGCCGCCACTGGCCCGGCACCGCCGCGGCCACCTCGGCCAGCGCCCGCTGCGCCCGCAGGTGGCGTTCCCGTACGCCGTCGACGGTGCGGCCCCGGGAGGCGAGGAAGAACGCCGCCTGGCCGTGCGTGCCGTGCCGTGCCAGCAACTCCTCGTACTCGCTGACGCGGTGGACCAGCACCGCCCGCGGGGCGAGGCTCATGGCCGCCGGGCCAGCCGGTCGAGCAGACCGCTGAGCGCGTCGGGCGAGAGGGTCAGGCTCTCGACGCGCGGCAGGTTCTCGGCGAGCCGCCCGGCCGCGAGCGCGTGCAGCGTGGCCGTGTCCGCCTCGCCGTGCACGCGCAGCCAGGCGGCCTGCGCCTGGGCCCGCGCCTCGCCGACCTCCCGCGCGGCCTCCGCCTCGGCGCGCGCGAGCCGGACCGTACGGGCCGCCTCGGCCTGCGCGCGGACCGCGTCCGCCGCCGCACTCTCCTCCGCCTCGCGGCGGGCGTTGGTGCCGCGCTGCTCGACCAGCCGTTCCTCCTGGCGGGCGAGCTCGATCCGGCTGGCCAGCTCGTTCTCGGCGATCGCCCGCTCCCGCTCGACCGCGACGGCCCGCCGTTCGTACGTCGCCCGGTCCGCGTCCTGCTGGATCCGCTCGCGGGCGGGGGTGCGCAGGGCACGCTCGACCTCCGGTTCGGGGCGGATCGCCACCACGCGGACGGCCACCACCTCGATGCCGGTCGCGGGCAGTCGCGGCTCGGCGGCGAGACCGGCGGCGATCCGCTCCCGTACCGCCGCCACGCCGTCGACCAGGGACTCCGACAGCGGCGTCCGGGCCAGCACGTCGAGCGCGTGCTGCTGCGCGGTCTCGGTGAGCAGCGTGGAGATCTGCTCCAGCGGCGCGCCGCGCCAGGCGCCCGTGTCGGGGTCTACGGAGAAGTCCAGCCGGGCGGCGGCGGTGGCCGGGTCGCTGATGCGGTACGTGACCGTGGACTGCACGGCCACGTCCTGGAAGTCCGCGGTGCGGGCGTGGAACGACATGGTCAACTCCCGGTCGTCCACCGGTACTTCGGAGAGCGCGGCGGTGAGCGAGCGGTACCAGAAGCTCAGCCCGGTTCCGTCGTGCACCAGCCGGCCGCGCCGGTGGTGGCGTATGTGGGCGGTCGGCGCGGAACGCAGATGGCGCCAGCCGGCGCGCCGGGTGATGTCGGCCATGGATGCCTCCCCTTTTCGTCAATGCGACGATAGTGGTCGGCGCCAGTTCTCGTCAATGTGACGACATGCGGTTCGGTGATCTGTGCCGCCGACGGTGTCCGGCGGCGCTCGGCCGGCTGTAGATTCACGCCGCAGAAGAGGTGCTGGCGTGGGAGGAACGGCTGTGTTGATGGTGGGCAAGATCCTGCGGTTCGACGAGGTCCGCGGTTACGGGTTCATCGTCCCCAGAGAGGGCGGCGAGGACGTCTTCATGCACGCGAACGACCTGGTGGACGAGAAGTACCTGTACCAGGCCGGCCGTGAGGTCGAGTTCTATCTGGAGATGGGCGACAAGGGCCCCAAGGCGTCGGAGATCCGTCTCCTGCACCAGCCCGCACCGCGCCCGGTGGTGCCGGCGCCGGCACGGCGGGACGGCGTGGACGACGTGGACGACGACGCGGTGGACGTGCTGACCACCGCCGAGTTCCGCGCCGAACTGACGGAGGCGCTCATCGAGGCCGACGGCACGCTGACCACGGCCCAGTTGAAGCGCGTCCGCGCACGCGTCCTCGACCTCGCCCACTCCCACGGCTGGCTCGACGCCTGACCCGCGCCACCGGAGGGCAGGGCCGTCCTCCCGGTCGCGCCGGGGCGCGCGGCGCCGGGAACCGCCCGGAACGCAGGCCCGCCGCCCCGGCGTCCACCACGGCCGGCACGGCCGCCGGCGCCGGGCGGAATTCCGGCGCCGTGCGGAATTCCGGTCGGCCCGCGCGGCGGGAGCGTGCCGGGCGCGCCCTCGCCGGGGCCGCGGCGACCGACCCGGCACCAGGGTCACACCTTGTCGCCATGCCCGTCGCCCGTGCGGGGGCCTCCCACGGCGCCGGCCACGACCAGCCCGCCGACAACCGTGCCGCACCGCCCGGCCCCAGGGCCACGAGGACAGGGCCGCGTACGGAGCCGGTGCCGCGCCCGGTGGAGCTGGGCAGGGCCCGCCCGCCGGGCGACCACGCGGATCAGTCCACCGGCGCGGCCACGAAGGTCCCGGCCCGCACGGCCCTCATGGTGCCGACATCGACCGGGCCACGACCACGCCCCACGCCGTGATCGCGTCCGAGCCGTCGTCGCCCGTGATCGCACCCGAGCCGTCGTCCTGGCCCACGGATCCGGCGGGCCGGTGGCGCCGGGGCAGGCGGACGGCACCGGGCGGACACGGCTCAGGGGGCGATGGGCAGCCGGCGCTTGTGGTCGGTGAGGCGGTAGCGGTGGACGATCGTCGCGAAGGCGCGCTCGTCCACCGGCTTGCCCTCGAGGAAGTCGTCGATGACGTCGTACGTCACTCCGAGCGCGTCCTCGTCGGCCTTGCCCGGGTCGAGGGTCTCCAGGTCGGCCGTCGGGGTCTTCCACACCAGCTCGGCGGGCGCCCCCAGCGCGTCCGCGACGGCGCGCACGCGGCGCTTGGTCAGGCCGGTCAGCGGGACCAGGTCCGCCGCGCCGTCGCCGAACTTGGTGAAGAAGCCGGAGACCGCCTCGGCGGCGTGGTCCGTGCCGACGACCAGGCCGTCGTGCGCCCCCGCCACCGCGTACTGGGCGATCATGCGCTGGCGGGCCTTGATGTTGCCGTGCACGAAGTCCTGGTGGTGGGCGTCGCGGAAGGTCACCCCGGCGGCCAGCGCGGCCTCGAGCGCGGCGTCGCTGGCGGGCTTGATGTCCACGGTCAGCACGTGGTCGGCCCGGATGAAGGAGAGCGCGAGCTGGGCGTCGTGCTCGTCGGCCTGGACCCCGTAGGGCAGCCGCATGGCGTAGAACCGCGCCTCGTGCCCCGCGGCCCGGGCCCGCTCGACGGCGAGCTGGCACAGCCGGCCGGTGGTCGTGGAGTCGACGCCGCCGCTGATGCCCAGCACGAGGCAGCGCAGACCGGTGGAGGTCAGCCGCTCGGCGAGGAAGGCCACCCGGCGCTCGATCTCCCGCTCGGCCTCGAAGGTCTCGGCGACCTCCAGCTCCCGGGCGATCTCCTGCTGCAGGGCGATGGACGCCGGCTCGCTCACGTCTGCTCCTCGTTCCGGTTTCACGGTGTGCTGTCGCGCCCACCCTACCCAGGCGCCCCCCGGCGGCTCCGGGCCGGACGTCCCCGCCGGGCCGGACGCCCCCTGCGGGTCGCCGGCCCGGCCGGGGCGCACCGCGGCCCCGGGCCGCGAGGCCGGGACGAGCGCGCCTCAGGAGGGCTCCGGGCCCGGCACGGCGCGCACCGCGGAGACCAGGCGCAGCAGGCGGGCCTCGTTGCCCGTGAGGCCCGCGCGGCGCAGCGCCTCGTCCGCCTCGGCCATGGACGACGACAAGTACGCCCCGGCCAGCGGCGCGAGTGCCGGGTCGGTGAGCACCGCCTGCGCCGCCTCCATCAGCCGGAGGTACGCCTGGGCCGCCGCGCGCTCCCGCGTGCTGAGGGTGTCGGTCATCTCTCGCTCCCTGTCGAGGTGTTGGACCCTCCACTCTCGCGCACGCCACTGACAACGCCCCCTGCCCCCGCCCGGCGGCCGCGGCTCACCGCTCGCGCAGGTACGTCTCCAGCCGCTCCAGGAAGGCCTGCTGACCGGAGACCAGCCGGGGTGCCGCCTCCTGCGGGGTGAACCAGGCGACGCGGTCCACTTCGGGGAAGTCCCGTGACACGCCCGAGCCGCGCGGCCATTCCATGGTGAACGTGCCGGGCACGACCGCCGCCGGGTCGAGGTCGCCCTCCACCGCCCAGACCGTGACGATCTTGCCGTTCGCCTGGCGCGCCTCGCCCAGCGGAACCTTCTCGCCGTCCGGCGCCGGCAGCCCGAGCTCCTCGACGAACTCCCGCCGTGCCGCGGCCTCGGGGGTCTCGTCCGGTCCGTACTCGCCCTTGGGGACCGACCACGCCCCGGTATCGCGCGAGGCCCACAACGGGCCGCCCATGTGGGCGATGAGCACCTCCAGGTGCCCCTGGGAGGTACGGAACAGCAGCAGGCCCGCGCTTCGCTTCACCGTCATACCGGAAACGTTAGCGTCGGGGGCACAGCGCGAACGGAGGACCATGCCAGCCAAGCCCGGCTCACCCGACCAGCCCGACTTCCCGGCGCGTGAGGCGCCCCGCGCCGGTTCCGTCCCCGTTCTCGACGAGCGCGTCACGCGCTGCCGGGCCTGTCCGCGTCTGGTCGCCTGGCGGGAGCAGGTGGCCCGCGACGGCCGCCGCGCCTACACCGGCTGGGACTACTGGGCCCGGCCGGTACCCGGCTACGGCCCCGACGACGCCGCGCTGCTCGTCGTCGGTCTGGCCCCGGCCGCGCACGGCGGCAACCGCACGGGCCGCATGTTCACCGGCGACCGCTCCGGCGACGTCCTCTACGCGGCGCTGCACGGCATCGGGCTCGCCAGCCAGGCCGAGGCCACCCACCGCGACGACGGGCTGCGCCTGTACGGGGTGCGGGTCACCGCGCCCGTCCACTGCGCCCCGCCCGCCAACAAGCCGACGCCCGAGGAGCGGGACACCTGCCGCCCCTGGCTGGCGGGCGAACTGCGGCTGCTGCGGCCCACGGTGCGCGCGCTCGTGGTCCTCGGCGCCTTCGGCTGGCAGGCCACCCTGCCCGCGCTCGCCGCCGCGGGCTGGTCGGTGCCCCGCCCCCGGCCGGCCTTCGCGCACGGTGCCCACGTCACGCTGCCGGCCACCGACGGCGGCCCGGCCCTCGAGCTCTTCGGCTGCTACCACGTCAGCCAGCGCAACACCTTCACCGGCCGCCTCACCCCCGGCATGCTGACCGAGGTCCTCCGTCGCGCCGCCCGGTCGGCGGGCCTGCGACCGTGATGCGCACCGGGCCGCCCCCGGGATCGACGGCGGCTGCCCAGCCGCCCGCCAGCGACACCGACCGCGACGGGGTGGCCGTGCCCCGCACCCGCTGCCGGTGCAGCAGCACGCCGTCCTGGGCGACCGACAGCACCGGCCGCTCCAGCCGCTGCCGCGCGCGCACCAGGAAGCGGCCGGTGTGCTCCCCGGGGACGAGCCGGTTCGGCGCCACCCACCGCAGGGGAGCGTCCGCCACCACCGGGACCCGGGGCGCCGGCCACGGCGGGACGCCCGCCAGGAACTCCCGCACCGGCCCGGCCACGGTCCGCCCTTGCGCGACGGCCGTCGCGGCGGGCTCGCCGCCGTGCAGCACGCCGCCTACGGCGAAGACGCCCGCCTGCGACGTGCGGAAGGCGCTGTCCACCGCGGGGCCGCGGGTGCCGCGGTCGAGTTCCGCCCCGCCGAGCCGCGCCAGTTCGTGCTCGGGGATCCAGTCGCCGGTGAACACCACCGTGTCGCACGCCACCGTCGTCGTCCGCCCGTCGCGGCCGACCAGCCGGACGCCCGAGAGCCTTCCGCGCCCGAGGAGTTCGGCGACCGCCGTCCCACCCAGCACGGGGACCGGTGTCCGGCCGGGGCCGAACGCCCCCGGCCTGCGCCACGGCTCCTCCGTCACCAGCGCGACCACCCGCACACCGGCCCGCCGCAGCGCCCGCACCGCCCCGAACGCGACCGGTTCCGCCCCGACGACCAGGGCGCGCGTGCCGACGTACTGCCCGTACCCGTACACGGCCTGCCGCAGTTCGCCCGCCGTCAGCACGCCGGCCGGCCGCGTCCCCGGCACCAGGCGCGCGCTGCGCGGGCGTTCCCGGGCCCCGGTCGCCAGCACGACCGCCCGTGCGGTGATCCGCTCCAGCCCGTCCGGGCCGGTCGTGTCCAGCGTCAGCGGCCCCGCCCAGCCGGTGGCGGTGACGCCGGCGCGCAGCACCGCCCCGGCCCGGACGGCCGCGCGCGCCGGCCCCCGCGCCCCGAGCGCGTGCCGCTGCCGCTCCAGCACCTCCACCGTGCCGGCGCCCGCGGCGGCCAGCCGCCGTGCG
Source organism: Streptomyces sp. NRRL S-118 (assembly GCF_000716335.1). Lineage (GTDB taxonomy): Bacteria > Actinomycetota > Actinomycetes > Streptomycetales > Streptomycetaceae > Streptomyces. Next base: position 105,576 of record NZ_KL591023.1, read on the forward strand.
GCCGCGAGGCCCGCCGGGCCCGCCCCGACGACCAGCACGTCCACCGCGCGGAGACGACGGCTCATCGCCGGGCCTCCTCGAACAGGGCGCGGACCGCGGCGCCGCACAGCGAGCCCTGGCAGCGTCCGGCGCGCGCCCGCGTCCGCCGCCGCAGCCCCTCCAGGGAGGCGGGCGGGATCGTGCCGGCCGCCGCGTCCCGGATCTCGCCCCGGGTCACCCGCTCGCAGGCGCACACGATCTCGCCGTAGGCGGGGTCGGCCGCGATCAAGTCGGCGCGCGCGTACGGGCGGGGGAGCGCCTCGCCCACGTTGGGCATCCGCACCTGCGGCAGCTCGCCCGGCGCACCGGTCTTCAGCCCCGCGTCGGCCAGCAGCTCCACCACGTGCGCGGCGATCGCCATCGACGCGGTCAGCCCGGTCGAGCGGATGCCGCCCACGGTCACGTACCGCCGGGCGGCGTGGCCCGCGATGCGGTAGTCGTCCTCCTCGGTCGCCGCCCGCAGGCCCGCGTAGACCGCGGTGACCTCCTCGTCCAGCAGGGCGGGCAGGATCCGCCGGCCCTGTGCGCGCAGGTACGCCAGCCCCTCGGCCGTCGACCCGGTGGCGGTCCTGTCGCCGGGGCGGAGGTCCTCCGCCGTCGGCCCGAGCAGCACCTTGCCGTGCACGGTGGGGGAGACCAGCACGCCCTTGCCCAGCTCGGTCGGCACCGGCAGCAGGATGTGCCGGACCAGCCCGCGCGCGAACGCGTCGAACACGATCAGCTGGCCGCGCCGCGGCGTCACCGTGAAGTCGTGGCGCCCCAGGTGCCGGTCGAGTGTGTCGGCGTGCAGTCCGGCGGCGTTGACCAGGTACCGGGTGCGCAGCACACCCCGGTCCGTCACCAGCTCATGTCCGGGCCGCACCGCCTCGACCCGGCAGCGGAGGTGCAGGTCGACCCCCGCACGCACGGCCTGTGTCGCGTACGCCAAGGTCGTGGTCCACGGGCAGACGATGCTCTCCCCGGGCACGTCCAGCGCGCCGAGTGCCCCGGGCCCCAGGTGCGGTTCGCGGGCGTACAGTTCGGCCGCGCCGATGATCCGGGTCCGGTGGTGTCCGTTCCGCCCCGCCTTCGCCGCCAGTGCGGGCAGGGCCGCGCGCTGCTCCTCGTCCCAGGCCTCGTCCCAGGCCACGAGCAGCGCGCCCACCGGTTCCACCGGGATGCCGGCCTCCGCGGCGTACGCCACCAGCCGCCGCTGCCCGTCCCGTACCAGACGCGACTCCAGGGAGCCGGGTACGGCGTCGAAACCGGTGTGCATTATCGCCGTGTTGGCCTTCGAGGTGCCCTCCCCGACGTCGTCGGCGGACTCCACCAGGGCGGTGCGCAGGGACGCGTGACGGGCCAGTTCGCGGGCGATGGCGCAGCCGACCACGCCCGCCCCGACGACCGTCACGTCGTACGGCTGCGACGGCAGCGGCCCGCCACGGGTGACGGTCACCGCCCGCCGTCCACGAGTGCGGTCACCGCCGCCCGGAAGGCGCCCATGCGCTCGGCGGCCTCGGTGGCCGTGATGCGCGGCTCGTAGACGGCGGCCGGCCGCCACCGCGGCACCGCCTGCCGCAGGGAGAGGGCCGGCTCCAGGCCCAGGCGGGCGAGGACACCGGCGCCGAGCGCGGTGACGTCGGGCAGCGCCGAGACCTCGACGGGAAGTTGCAGCAGATCGGCCTGGGTCTGCATGAGCAGTGCGGAGCGGGTGAGCCCGCCGTCGACGCGCAGCGAGGCGAGCGGTGCCCCGAGCTCGCCCCCGGCCGCCCGCGCCAGCTCCACCACCTGTGCGGCGATGCCCTCGCACAGCGCCCGGACCAGGTGCCCGGCGGTGGTGTCCAGGCCGAGCCCGGTCAGGGAGCCCCGCACGTCCCCGCGCCACCACGGGGCGGCCAGTCCCGCGAGCGCCGGCACGAACGTGACACCGCCGGCGTCGGGCACGGCCGAGCCCACCGGGTCGAGGTCGGCCGCGCCGCCGATGACCCCGAGGTCGGTGAGCCAGCGCACCGCGGAGGCGGCCGTGTACACCTGGCCGTCCAGGCAGTAGTCGGTGCGGCCGCCGAGCCGCCAGGCGACGCAGCCGACCAGCCCGGAGCCTCCGCGCCGGGGCCGGTCGCCGGTGTGCGCGAGCAGGAACGCGCCGGTGCCGTACGTGCACTTGGCGGCACCGGGCTCGGTGGCGCCCTGGGCCAGCAGCGCGGCCTGCTGGTCGACCAGCAGGCCCGTCAGCGGCACGTCGGCGCCGCCGAACAGCGAGGTCGTCCCCACCGGCCCGGCCGAGTCCACGATCCGCGGGAGCCGTTCCCCGGCCAGCCCGTAGATCTTCAGCGCCCGCGGCGACCAGTCGACGGTGTCGAGGTCGAGGAGCTGGGTGCGTCCCGCCGTCGCCGCGTCCGTGACGAACGCGCCGCCGCCCGTCAGCCGGTGCACCAGCCAGGCGTCGCTGGTCGTCACCACGCCCTCGCGGGTGAGCCGCCGACGGATCCAGGCCATCTTCGGTGCGGCGAAGTAGGGGTCGAGCGGCAGCCCGGTCGTTTCGCGCAACTCTTCGGCGTGCGGCCCGAGTTCCTCACAGATTTCCTCCGCGCGCCGGTCCTGCCAGACGATCGCGTCGGTGAGCGGCGCCCCCGTCCGCGGATCCCAGGCCAGAACCGTCTCGCCCTGGTTGGCGAGACCCATGGCCGTGACCGGCTCACCGGCGTCGGCCAGCGCCGCGCGGCCCGCGGTGACGACCGAGTCGAGCAGTTCGTGCGGGTCGGTCTCCACCCGGCCGCCCGGCAGGTGGCGGGGGCGTACCGGAGCCGAGCCGGATCCGATGACACCCCGCTCGGGACAGACGACCAGCGCCTTGGTGCCCGAAGTTCCCTGGTCGACGGCCAGTACAGGGCCCGTCATCGCCACTCCCGTCCGGTCGGTGAAGCTCTCGGAGAACCTTGATCGCCAGCCTGGGCCAGCGCGGCGGCGGCGTCAAGCGGTCCCCGGTCTTCCGTCGGCGCCGCAACCACGCGTCTGACTTAACGTCAAGTTCTTTTGTTGGCCGAATGGTTACGACCTTTGTCGAAAGTGGACCGCAAAGGTCCAAGGGACTCTATAGTGATCGCCGATCAACGCCCTGTAGTCGCCCGCCGGTTCGGGCGACCCGTGCCACCCCCCGCATGAGGACCCATGACCACCACAGCACCACCGGCCTGCCCGGCCTGTCCGCTGCCAGGGACGAGGTGATGTCCGGCCACGATTTCCGGCCGGTGTACCACCCCGCGGGTCACGACGCCGCACTGCGCGGCGTGGTGCAGGACCTGCGGACCGGACGCTGGGTCGCGATGGCCCAGCTCCTCGCCGAGACCACCGGCTGGGCGCAGTGGACCCAGCGCACGCAGGTGCTGGCGGCCGTCGCCGCCGGCTCCGACGTCGTGCACGCCTGGCTCGCGGAGGAGCCGCACAGCGTCGCCGCCACCGTGATGCACACCCGGGTCACGGTGGAACGCGCCGTGCGCGCCCACCGCGACAAGCACCCGCGCACCCACGAGCTGTGGCAGGCCGCCTGGGAGGCGTGCCACACCGCCGTCCGGGCGGCCCCCGCCGACCCGGTGCCGTGGGTATGCCTGCTGGCCCTCGCCGTGCTCGACGAGGAGCAGCGCATGGAGGAGCACCGGATGCGCCCGCCCGGGCCGATGCTGCCCCCGGGACCCTGGGGGCTGCTGGCGGAGGCCGACAAGCGGGATCCGCACAACCGCGAGGCGTACCACCGGATGCTCCAGTTCCTCTACGCCCGCCGGTGGGGCCCCTCGCCGGGCTCGCTGTCCGAGGCCGTCAACTTCGTGCAGTGGGCGGCCGGCTCCGCGCCACCCGGCTCCGCCCTGCACCTCCTGCCCCTGTACGTGCGGGTCGAGCGCTACCGCCGCGAACGGGGCCAGGAGAAGGCCCTGGACCTGCACTGGGTGGCCGAGGACGCCACCCGGGACGCCCTGCGCGCCCTGCTGGCCTGGTTCGACCACATCGCGCCCGCCGACGTGTCGCTGCTCGACCTGAACCACCTGGCGCACGCCCTGTGGGGAGCCCTCCGCTTCGAGGAGGCCGCCCCGGTCTTCGAGGCGCTCGGCCCGTACTACACGCCACAGCCGTGGGCGTACCGCACCCCCGACCCGGGCGACCGGGCGCTGGCCGAGGAGGTCTTCAGGCGCGCCCGCACCCGGTGCCTGGGCTCCGCCCGCGACCGCTGACCGCCGAAGCCCGACCCGCACCCCGGAAGACCCCCGAACGTCCCCTGCCACCACCCCCTCGGAGGTACCGCCATGTCCCGCACCCTGTGGGCCCGCCCGGAGCAGCAGGCTCCGCCCATGGACGAGGAGCAGCGGCTCAGAGAGCTCGGCTACCAGCCGGTCCTGGCCCGCCGGATGGGAAGCTTCGGCAACTTCGCCATCAGCTTCTCCGTCATCTCCATCCTCTCCGGCTGCATGACCCTGTACGGCTTCGGCCTCGGTACCGGCGGACCGGCCGTGATGATGTGGGGCTGGCTCGGCGTGGGCCTGTTCGTGCTGTGCGTCGGCCTGGCGCTCGCCGAGGTCACCAGCGCGTACCCCACCTCCGGCGCCCTGTACTACATGGCCGACCGGCTCGGTGGCCGCCGCTGGGGCTGGTACACGGGCTGGCTGAACCTGCTCGGTCTGCTCGGCGCGATCGCCGGCATCGACTACGGGGCCGCGCTCTTCACCGGGGCGTTCCTCAACCTGCGGTTCGGCTTCGAGCCGACGCCCGGCTCCACCTTCGTGATCTTCCTGTGCATCCTGCTGCTGCACGCCGTGCTCAACCTGTTCGGCGTCCGGCTGGTGAGCGTCCTCAACTCCATCAGCGTGTGGTGGCACCTGACCGGTGTCGCCGTGATCGTCGGCGCGCTCGCGATCGTTCCCGACCGCCACCAGTCGGCCGAGTTCGTCTTCACCGAGTTCGTCAACGACACCGGCTGGTCGAGCCCGTTCTACGTCGCGGCCGTCGGCCTGCTCCTCGCGCAGTACACCTTCTCCGGGTACGACGCCTCGGCCCACCTCTCCGAGGAGACGTCCAACGCGTCCGTCTCCGCCGCCAAGGGCATCGTCCGGGCCATCTGGGTCTCCTGGGTCGCCGGTTTCGCCCTGCTCGCCGGGCTGACCTTCGCCATCCAGGACTACGCGGGCACGCAGAACAGCGCCACCGGCGTCCCGCCCGCGCAGATCCTCCTCGACGCGCTCGGCAGCGGCGGCGCCTCCGCGCTCCTGCTGGTGGTGATCGTGGCGCAGCTGTTCTGCGGCAACGCCGAGGTGGCCGCCGCCAGCCGCATGGTCTTCGCCTTCAGCCGTGACAACGCCCTGCCCGGGTCGGCGCTCTGGCGCAAGGTCAGCAGCCGCACCCAGACCCCGGCCAACGCGGTGTGGCTGTCCGTCGCGGTCGCCGCCGTGCTCGCCGCGCCGTCGCTGTACTCGGCGACCGCCTACGGCGCCGTCACCGCCATCAACGTCATCGGCATCACCCCCGCCTACGCCATCCCCGTCTACCTCCGGCTGCGCGCGGGGAACCGTTTCCGGCCCGGCCCCTGGTCGCTGGGGCGCTGGAGCAAGCCGGTCGGCTGGATCGCGGTGGTCTGGGTCGCGGTGGTCACCGTGCTCTTCTGCCTGCCCCAGAAGGCGCCGGTGACCATCGACTCGATGAACTACGCGGTGATCGCGCTCGCCGTGGTGCTCGTCCTGGCCAGCGTGTGGTGGTACGTCGCCCGCCGCTCGTACGGCACGCCCGCTCCGTACGGCAACGCGCGTGAACAGGCCGAGATCTCCGAGGGCATCGTCTGAGCCCTCCCGGCCTCAGCTCGTGAATTCGTACGTCCAGGCCGCGGACTCCGGTGCGAACCGGAGGTCCGTGACCTCCAGTACGTGGCCGTGCTGGTCGCTCACCTCCCGGTGGACGCCGAGCCACGCGGCGTCCGCCGGCCCCCGGTCCACCCCGACCGACTCCCGCCGGGTGAGCCGCAGCCCGGCCCGGTGCATCCAGTGGTACAGCAGCCGCAGGTCGACCCGGTGGGGCCAGGCGTCGGGCCGCCGGTAGCGGGCCAGTTCGGGTATCTCGGCCAGTGCGTACCGCGAGAAGTACGACAGGGCGTGCTGCCGTACGGGCGTGCCGCCCGGCCCGGTCAGCAGGTGCCGGTGCAGCAGCGTCGGCTCGCCCGGCAGCAGGCCCAGCCGCTCGGCGAGTTCCGCCGGTGCGGCCTCCCAGGCCAGGTGCGTCTCGGGAACCGTGTCCGGAGTGCCCGGTCCGCAGGGGAAGTACAGCAGGCCGGGCGCCAGGGCCGGCTTCGCGGCCTGCTGGCCGGGGGCCGCGGCGTACGTACCGCGCCGCTCGGTCACGACGAGCCGTTCGTCGCGCAGGAGCTGGAGCGCATTGCGTACGGTCTGCCGGTTGACCTGGAAACGCTCCACCAGGGAGCGCTCCGAGGGCAGCCGGTCGCCGGGTGCGATGCGCCGGTGGGTGAGGTCGTCGCGCAGCGCTGCGGCGACCTGCAGGTAGAGCGGAAGTGCCGGGGCAGGCTCAGCCATGTTCAACCCTCAATTTCCTTCGCTCAGTGTAGTCGAGCATGCCGTGTGGGTGATCAATCCCTATCATTGGTCTAAACCTTCCCGGAAGGGGCTCCCCGGCATTACGCACCACTCTGTCCGAAACGGATGCCTGTGGCGGACGCCCCCGCAACGAGGCCGAAACGGAACCGCAACGGGTTCACCGCCCGTCGCCCCCGGGTACCCGGGCCGCGCCCCCGCAGGAAGCCGGTCGAAGGGACACGCAGGATGAGGGCCGTGACATGGCAGGGAAAGCGCGACGTCCGTCTGGAGACGGTGCCCGATCCGCGGATCGAGGAGCCGACGGACGCCGTCATCAGGGTCACGTCCACCGGTCTGTGCGGTTCCGACCTGCACCTGTACGAGGTGTTCACCCCCTTCATGGCCCCCGGTGACGTCCTCGGGCACGAGCCGATGGGCATCGTGGAGGAGGTGGGTGCGGACGTCACGGGCCTCGCCCCCGGCGACCGGGTCGTCGTGCCTTTCCAGATCGCCTGCGGCCACTGCTGGATGTGCACCTCCGGTCTGCCGACCCAGTGCGAGACCACCCAGGTCACCGAGGAGGGCATGGGTGCCGCCATGTTCGGCTACTCCCGGCTGTACGGCTCCGTCCCCGGCGGGCAGGCCGAGTACCTCCGCGTGCCCCAGGCCCAGTTCGGCCCCGTCAAGGTCCCCGCGGGCCCGCCCGACGACCGGTTCCTCTACCTCTCCGACGTCCTGCCCACGGCCTGGCAGGCCGTCCGGTACGCCGCCGTGCCGCCCGGCGGCTCCGTGGCCGTCCTCGGCCTCGGCCCGATCGGCGACATGTGCTGCCGCATCGCCCTGCACCAGGGCGCCGCCCAGGTCATCGGCATCGACCTCGTACGGGAACGACTCCAGCGCGCCAAGGCCCGCGGTGTCGAGGTGTTCGACCTGACGGAACACGACAGCCAGGACGACCTCGTGGAGGCGGTCAAGGCCCGCACCCGGGGCCGCGGCCCCGACGCCGTCATCGACGCGGTCGGCACCGAGGCCCACGGCAGCCCCCTCGCCCGCACCCAGCAGCAGGCGGCCGGACTGCTGCCCAAGGCGTGGGCGGCCAAGCTCCACCAGAAGGCCGGAACCGACCGGCTCGCCGCGCTGTACCTGGCCATCGCGCTCGTCCGGCGCGGCGGCACCATCTCCCTCAGCGGGGTCTACGGCGGCGCCGCGGACCCGCTGCCGCTGATGACCCTGTTCGACAAGCAGATCCAGCTGCGCATGGGCCAGGCGAACGTCCGGCGCTGGGTGGACGACATCCTGCCCCTGCTCACCGACGACGACCCGCTGGGCGTCGACGGCTTCGCCACCCACCACGTCCCGCTGGCCGACGCGCCCCACGCGTACAAGATGTTCCAGCACAAGGAGGACGGCGTGGTGAAGGTGGTCATGCACCCCTGATCAAGGGGTGTGCTCCTCTCGCCACAGGGGCGGTTCGGCGGGCGTCGCGGGTACCGGCCGGAACAGCGCCGCACGCATGATCCGCGGCGCGAACAGCGCGTGCACCGGCTCGTTGAGCGTCAGGACGGAACGGAAGGCCGCCCCCACCTCGGGGTCGCCCGCGTAACGCTCCTGGACCCGCTTGAGGTACCAGGCCGCTGCCCGGCCGGCCGGCCCGGTCCGGGCCGCGTTGCCCGCCGCGCCCGGCATCTGCCGGTCCGCGCCCGCCGAGATGTCCCATGCCTGCCGGGAGGCGTCGAACAGCGCCCGCTGGACGCGGCGGGTGGTCGGCGTACGGCGTGCGTCCGCGAGCGCGTCCCGCAGCGCCACCGCGCAGAGCGCGGCAACCGCCATGCCCTGTCCGTAGATCGGGTTGAAGGTGCACAGGGCGTCGCCCGTGGCGACGAAACCGGCCGGGCGGCGGCCCGGGCGGTCGTAGCGCCGCCGGACGTTCGCCGTCGCGCGGAAGCCGTGCACCGGCGACTCCGGTTCCGCCTTGGCCAGCCACTCGCTCACCACCGGGTGCGGCAGCCTGGCCGCGTACGCCTCGAACCCCTCATCGTCCGTGGGCGGTTCGTCGCCGCGCAGCCCCGACAGCGTCACCAGATGACGGCCGTCCTCGATGGGCAGGACGGTTGCCGCGTACGTCTGCCGCGGGTTGGCCACGGTGTAGTGGCCGAGGGCGTCGGTGCCCGCGCCCGCCGGCGTGCCGCGGTAGAGCCGGGTCGCGTACGCCAGACCCGTGTCCAGCGTCTCCTCGCCCGGCGGTTGGGCGCCGATCGCCGACAGCCACTCGGGCGCGCGCGAGCCGCGCCCGGACGCGTCCACCACCAGGTCGGCCTCCAGCGCCCGCGGCTCCTTGCCCCGTCCGGCGCCGCGCTCCCGCAGCAGCACTCCCCGGACGCGCGCGGCGTCGCCGAGCAGCCCGACCGCGTCGGTGCCCTCGACCGTCGCGATCCTCGGGTCGGCGAGGACCCGGCGCCGGAGCACATGCTCCAGCCGTGGGCGCGCACCGGTGAACAGGTGCACGGTGGCGGGGGTCCGCCGGAGCCAGCGGCCGTCCTGCCACTGGACCATGTCCTCCGGCATGCCGACCCGCGGTGCGCCCTGGGCGCGCAACTCCCCGACGACTCCGGGCAGCAGCTCCTCCAGGGCCCGCTGCCCGCTCTCCAGCAGGACGTGCGTGTGCCGCCCCTGCGGCACGCCCGCCCGCGGTCCGGGGTCCTCCGGGAAGCGGTCCCGCTCGACGACGGTCACGCGCTCCGCGTGCTCGGCGAGCACCCGCGCCGCCAGCAGACCGGCGATGCTCCCGCCGATCACCACCGCATGTCGTGTCCGTTCCGCCGTCCCCAACCGGTCCGCCATGCCCGCCCCTTGAGCCTCGTAGGTCTACGGGCGACCAGTATCCACGGCGGACCGGGGCAGATCACGTGCGCCGAGCCGGAGGTGCTCGATGTGGTACACCGCTTCGTCCAGCAGCTGGGCCACGTGGTTGTCGTACAGGCTGTACTCGATCCGGCGGCCCTGACGCGTCCCGGTGACCAGGCCCAGCGCCCGCAGCAGGCGCAGCTGGTGCGAGACGGCCGACTGCTCCATGGCGACCGACTCGGCGAGTTCGGTCACGCCGCAGGGGCCCTGGCGGAGCCGGGTGAGGATCATCAGCCGGGACGGCGTGGCGAGGGCCTGGAGCGTGGCGGCGATGGTGGCCGCGGACTCCGCGTCGAGGCGGGCTGCGGGGGTCGTCTCACCGTGCACTCCGTGTCCCATGCAGGTCATCGTAGCCGCGCGCGTCTCGAATGAATGAAGAGCTCTTCATGTGTTCGGGTAAGGTGTGCCCGTACCCGTCCGCCCGCTCGTCCCCCAGAGGTGTGCCCCGATGGTTTCCCCGGTGCTCGGCGCCGACCGGCAGCCGGCGACCCCGCCCGCCGCCGCACCACCCCCCGGACGCAGGACCGGGCTCCTCGCCCTGCCCGAGGTCCGCTGGGCGGCGCTGTCCGCCCTCGCGTTCCTCGCCGCCCTGCCGCTCGACCTGGCCGGTGCCCCGGCATGGACCTGGGGGCCCCTGTACGCCGTCTGCTACGCCGCCGGAGGCTGGGAGCCGGGCTGGGCCGGGCTCCAGGCCCTGCGCGAGAAGTCCCTCGACGTCGACCTGCTGATGGTCGTCGCGGCGCTCGGCGCCGCCGCGATCGGGCAGTACCTCGACGGCGGGCTGCTCATCGTCATCTTCGCGGTGTCGGGCGCGCTGGAGGCCCTCGCGACCCGGCGCACCGCCGACTCGGTCCGCGGCCTGCTCGACCTGGCGCCCGCCCGCGCCGTGCGGCTGACCGCCGCGGGCGAGGAGCCGGTGGATGTGGCCGCGCTACGGGTCGGCGACACCGTCCTCGTACGGCCGGGGGAGCGGCTGCCCGCCGACGGCACCGTCCTCGACGGTACGAGCGACGTCGACCAGGCGACCATCACCGGCGAACCGCTGCCCGCGCCCAAGGCGGCCGGCGACCCGGTCTTCGCGGGCACGCTGAACGGCACCGGGGCGCTGCGCCTCCGCGTCGACAAGGACGCCGCCGCGTCCGTCATCGCCCGGATCGTCGCCATGGTCGAGGAGGCGAGCGCGACCAAGGCGCCCACCCAGCTCTTCATCGAGAAGATCGAGCAGCGCTACTCGGTGGGCGTCGTCGTCGCCACCCTCGCCCTGTTCGCCGTGCCGCTCGCGCTCGGCGCGGACTTCACCGACACGCTGTTGCGGGCCATGACCTTCATGATCGTCGCCTCGCCGTGCGCGGTCGTCCTCGCCACCATGCCACCGCTGCTGTCCGCGATCGCCAACGCCGGGCGGCACGGGGTCCTCGTCAAGTCCGCGGTGGTCATGGAGCGGCTGGGGCAGGCCGACCGGGTGGCGCTGGACAAGACCGGCACGCTGACCGAGGGCGCGCCCAGGGTCGCCGAGGTCCGGCTGCTGGCCGGCTCCCCGGCCGAGCCCGAGGTGCTCGCCCTGGCCGCCGCGGCCGAGCTGCCCAGTGAGCACCCCCTGGCCCGCGCCGTTGTCACCGCCGCCCGTGACCGCGGCCTCGCGGTGCCGCAGGCCGTGGACTTCACCTCCACCCCGGGCGTCGGCGTCCGTGCGCTCGTGGGCGGACGCGAGGTCACCGTGGGCCGCCCCGCGGAGCTCTCCGGCGCCGCACCCGCCGGCGACCGGGAGCCCTCGGCTCCCCGCGGGTCCGTGTCGGCTCGGGGGACCGGCGAACCCGATGCGGCTCCTCGCGAGGCAGCGCCGGACCAGGAGGCCGCGGTCGCCGTGCGCGAGGTGGAGGCCGACGGGCGGACCGCCGTGGTCGTCGCCCTCGACGGCGTGCCGGTCGGCGTGCTCGGCATCGCCGACCGGCTGCGTGACGGCGCCGCGGCCGCCGTCGCGGCCCTCGGACGCCTCAGCGGCACGGCCCCCGCCCTGCTCACCGGCGACAACGAGCCCGCCGCCCGGCGGATCGCCGCCGAAGCCGGCATCGGTGACGTACGGGCCGGGCTCCTCCCGGAGGACAAGGTGGCGGCCGTGCGGGAGTGGGAGCGGGCGGGGCAGCGCACCCTCGTCGTCGGCGACGGTGTCAACGACGCCCCGGCGCTCGCCGCCGCGCACAGCGGCATCGCGATGGGCCGCGCCGGTTCCGACCTGGCCCTGGAGACCGCCGACGCCGTCGTGGTACGGGACGAACTGGCCGCCGTCCCCGCGGTCGTTGCCCTCTCCCGGCGCGCCCGCCGGCTCGTCGTGCAGAACCTGGTGATCGCGGGCGTCTGCATCGGCGCCCTGGTGATCTGGGACCTGGCCGGGCACCTGCCGCTGCCCCTCGGCGTCGCGGGCCACGAGGGTTCCACGGTCCTCGTCGGCCTCAACGGCCTGCGGCTGCTGCGCGAGAAGGCCTGGCGCGACGCGGCAGCCTGACCGCGGACCGGTTCGCCGCCCGCCGGTCACACCGGCGCCGGGAACCCGAAACGCACCCCGGTCGGTTCTTCCGACAGCTCCCCCAGGCGGCGGCCGGTCGCGGGATCGGCCGCCGCGCGCCCCTCCGTGGCCCTGCGGCACGCCGTGTGGGTCCCCGTCGCCGTCTGCGCCGACCACTCCGACCGGGCTCTGCGCGTGGTGCGGCTCATCCTCGGCCCCCCGCACTGCACGCGCGCTTCCTGGAGCGCCAGGCGCAGTGGCGCGACGACCTCGCGGCGGAGCTCGGGCGCCGTCTCGGGCGCGACCCGGGTGCCGACCTGTACCCGCAGATGGCGGCCGGGATGGCGCTCACCGCCTTCGACGCCGTACTGCGGCAGTGGAGCGACAGTGCCGGCGCCCAGGACCCCGCCGGGCTGACCGACCGGGCCTTCGCCGTCATCGCCTCGGCGCTGGACGCCGTCGACGGCGCATCCTGAAGGACCGCCATGCGGCCGAAGCCGGTGGGGGCCGCGGTCGGAGCCCGCGCATCGACGCGCAGCACATCGCCGGGCCCGGCCACGTGACGACGCGCCGGGACGCCGAGCAGGGGTCCATCCGGCGACGGAGGCCGGGCGTGCCGGCCGGTGGACCGCCCAACGGCTGCCGTCCACCCGCAGCGAGCGGACGGCAGCCCCGGCCGGCGGGTGACCCCGCGGGGTCAGTCGGCGAGCCGGTCCATGATCCAGGTGCACAGCTCTGCGGTGATGGCGGTGTGCGCGGTGGTGGTGGAGGAGCAGAGGAACTCGTCCAGCTCGCTCTCGTCCGGGGCCAGTTCGTCGACGCCCGCGTAGAGGTCGTCCTGCTTGTCGATGTCGCGGATCGCGACCGCGCTGACCGAGGGGACGAAGCACACGTCCCCGTGCCGCAGGTCCGCCTCGCCGCCGAACTTCTTCACCGTGTCGGCGAGGATCTTGTAGGTGTGCAGGGTTCCGCCCGGCGCGCCGTCCAGCTCCGGGAAGCCGCCGGTCGTGATGGTCTTCTCGGCTTTGGGGAGCCTGCGGTTGAGGTAGGCGGCCGTCACGTCGTCGCCCTGCGCCTGGGTGTAGAAGGTGGTGCCCGGGTAGATCTTGTCGATGCGCAGCGCGACCTCGCCGGCCTTCACCTCCGGCAGGCCGATTCCGTCGCCGCGACCGTTGGCCACACCGATCATCCTCGGCCTGCGCGGCCACCAGCCGACCTGGCGCAGGGCCTCCAGGAACTCCTCGCGCAGCGGGGAGACGCCGGTCTTGCCGGTGTCCGCGTCGTAGTGCTGCCACAGCATCTGGCGCGCGGCCGGGCTGTTCATCTGCCGCGCGAAGTTGTTCGGCAGGGGGATGAAGTGGGAGAACGCCTGCACGCCGACCGGGATGGAAGCGCCGCGGTGCGGGCTGTCGTAGGAGAAGTACAGCTGGGTCTGGTGGTCCATCCGCTGCACCTCCATGCGGGCGAGCGCATAGCGGGTGACGATGCCGCCCATGCTGAACCCGCCGACGGCCAGAGGAGCGTCGCCCAGCCGCACGGCGATGGCCCGCATGATGGCGGCCTCGACCGTCCGCGCGTTGTCCAGGATCGACGCACTGCGCTCGTCGAAGCCGAGGAGGATCACGTCCCTGCCGCGCCGGCGCAGCTCGCTGATGAACGGGAAGCCGCTCTCCAGTCCGTGGTGGAGCACGTCGAGCTTGCTCCGGCCGAGGTTGAAGCCGTCGGCCATGATCACGGGCCGGACGAGACCGCCGTCGTTGCCCTCGCCGGGGAAGACCCAGGCGAAGCCGTTCGGCAGGGTCCACTCCTCGTGCTCAGGTACCTCGATCGTCCCGGCGGGTTCGGCGGTCAGCGGACCGCCGAGGGTGAACGAACCGACGTTGGGCTCGGTCGTCTCGGTCATGGTCGTGCTCCTTGTGCGAGGGGGGTGGGTGGGACGACGACATCATGAAGGGCGATTCGGGCGTTTTGCGCCGATGAGCTGCCGAGTTCACCACTTCTGATGGAGCGGGGGCAGGAGGCGTTTGATGTGGCCCGGCATGGCCGTTCTCGTCGCTCGCCCGCTCCCTCGCCGCACCCCTTCCGGGGCCACCGCTCGACGCGTCCGTGTCCCCGCAGTGGACGCGGCGGGTGGCGGGTCCGAGCCGCCCGGAACGGCACTCCGTCCGTCGCGGGTCTTGCGCGGCCACGGCGGAAGGCCGTCCTCCGGCTGCTCCCGGGAGCCGGCCCGTGATCACCCGTCAGAGGCGCCGGTCCCCCTCGTGGGCGCACGCCTCGTCCGTACCGTGCACGTCCCACGCCGGGAAGGGGTCGTCCCACGGGCCGTGCTCGCCCTCGGCGACCAGGCAGTGCTCCAGCGCCCACTGCAGGGCCCCGGCGCGCAGCCCCAGGCGCTCCTGGGTCCGGGACAGGGCCGCCTCGCCGCCGCGCACCAGGGCGGCGTCGACGTTGACCTCGCTCATGTCGTTGACGATCACGGCGACCTCGAGGCCCTGCCGGTTGTCCAGGACGTGGTTGAGCAGGGTCGTCTTCCCCGCGCCGAGGAAGCCGGAGAGCACCGTGACCGGCGGGCGGGGATCACCGGTCGCCGTGGCCGTCGTCATCGCGCTCAGTCCTCCGGGTGGATCAGGCCGCGCTCGTAGGCCTTCACCAGACGCTGCGGCACCTGGTACACGGAGCCGTCGACCGTGACGGGGACGAGCCGGGGCGTGGACGCCTTCCACTGCGCACGCCGGTGGCGGGTGTTGGAGCGGGACATCTTGCGCTTGGGCACGGCCATGACTGCGGGACCTCCATCGTCGGTACGGTGGCGGTCACGCTACATGAATATGATTCCCATTAACAATCTGCTGAGTGCCGGCCCGTCCTGTCGAGCGCGGCCAGCGCCTCCGTCAGCCATGCCGTCCAGAAGCGCTCCAGCTCGATCCCGCCCCGCAGCACGAGATGGCGCAGCCGGTCGGCCTCGGCGTTCCGCTCCGGCGGGAACTGCCGCTGTTCCATCCCCAGGTAATCCGCCAACTGCGCCTCGTGCAGCGCGAGATGGCGGCGCAGCTCCGCCTCCAGTCCCTCCGTGCCCACCACCGCGGCCGCCCGCAGCCGCAGCAGCAGGGCGTCCCGGATGGGCTTGGGATCCTCGCTCCTGCGCACCCACTCCGCCAGCTCGGCGCGGCCGGCGGGCAGCACCTCGTACTCCTTCTTCTGGCCCCGGGCCGGTGCCCGGGAGGGCAGGGCACGGATGTGCCCCGCCTGCTCCAGCTTTCCCAGCTCGCGGTAGATCTGCTGGTGGGTGGCCGACCAGAAGTACCCGATGGACCGGTCGAAGCGGCGCGTCAGCTCCAGCCCCGAGGACGGCTTTTCGAGCAGAGCGGTGAGGATCGCGTGCGGGAGTGACATGACCGCATCCTAGGTACGGAGCGTCAGAGCGCCGCGGCCAGCCGGGTTCCCTGGTCGATCGCGCGCTTCGCGTCCAGCTCCGCCGCGACGTCGGCGCCGCCGATGAGGTGCACCGGCACCCCGGCCGCCGACAGTTCCTCGAACAGCTCGCGCCGCGGCTCCTGCCCGGTGCACAGCACGACGGTGTCGACCGGGATCGTCCGGGCCTCGCCGTCCACCGTGATGTGCAGGCCCTCGTCGTCGATCCGCTCGTACGTGGCGCCGGCGACCATGGTCACGCCCCGGTGCTTGAGCTCGGTGCGGTGGATCCAGCCCGTCGTCTTGCCCAGGCCAGCGCCGACCTTCGACGCCTTGCGCTGGAGCAGGTGCACCGTGCGCGGCGGCTTCGGCCGCTCGGGTGCGCGCAGACCCCCGCGCCCGGTGTACGTCATGTCGACGCCCCACTGCCGGAAGTACGTCTCCGGGTCCCGGCTCGCTCCCTCGCCGCCGTCCGTGAGGAACTCCGCGACGTCGAAACCGATGCCGCCCGCCCCGATGATCGCGACCCGCTCGCCCACCGGCGCACCGTCGCGCAGCACGTCGAGGTAGCTGACCACGGAGGCGTGGTCGACACCTTCGATGGCGGGCGTGCGCGGGGTGACGCCGGTGGCGATGACGACCTCGTCGTACCCGGCGAGCAGTTCGGCGGTGGCGTACGTGCCCAGCTTCACCTCCACGCCGCGCTCCGCCAGCTGCGTACGGAAGTAGCGCAGGGTCTCGTCGAACTCCTCCTTGCCCGGCACCCGCTTGGCGATGTTCAGCTGTCCGCCGATCCGGTCCGCCGCGTCGTACAGCGTCACGTCATGGCCGCGCTCGGCGGCCGAGACGGAGCAGGCGAGGCCGGCGGGACCGGCACCGACGACCGCGATGCGCTTGCGCAGGCGGGTGGGGGAGAGCACGAGTTCGGTCTCGTGGCAGGCGCGCGGGTTGACCAGGCACGAGGTGATCTTCCCGCTGAACGTGTGGTCCAGGCACGCCTGGTTGCAGCCGATGCAGGTGTTGATCGCCTCCGGCCGGCCCTGCTCCGCCTTGGCCACGAAGTCCGGGTCGGCGAGGAAGGGGCGGGCCATCGACACCATGTCCGCCCGGCCCTCCGCCAGCAGCCGCTCGGCGACCTCGGGGGTGTTGATCCGGTTGCTGGTGATCAGCGGTACCGAGACCGAACCCATCAGCTTGCGGGTCACCCAGGTGTACGCGCCGCGGGGGACGGACGTCGCGATGGTGGGGATGCGGGCCTCGTGCCAGCCGATGCCCGTGTTGATCATCGTCGCGCCGGCCGCCTCGATCTCCTTGGCGAGCGCGACGACCTCCTCCAGGGTGGACCCGCCGGGCACCAGGTCCAGCATGGAGAGCCGGTAGATCAGGATGAAGTCCTCGCCGAGGCGCTCGCGCGTGCGGCGCACGATCTCCAGCGGGAAGCGGACGCGGTTCTCGTACGAGCCGCCCCAGCGGTCCTCGCGCCGGTTGGTGGCAGCCGCGATGAACTCGTTGATCAGGTAGCCCTCGGAGCCCATGACCTCGACGCCGTCGTACCCGGCCGACTTCGCGAGCTCGGCGGCGCGCACGTAGTCCTCGATGGTCCGCTCGACCTCGGCGTCGGTCAGCTCGTTCGGCACGAAGGGGCTGATCGGCGCCTGCAGGGCGCTCGGGGCGACCAGGTCGCGGTGGTACGCGTACCGCCCGAAGTGCAGGATCTGCATCGCGATGCGCCCGCCGGCGGCGTGCACCGCGTCCGTCACGACGCGGTGCTTCGCGGCCTCCTCCTCGGTGGTGAGCTTCGCCCCACCCTCGTACGGCCGCCCCGCGTCGTTCGGCGCGATGCCACCGGTCACGATCAGCCCGACGCCGCCGCGGGCTCGGGCGGCGTAGAAGGCCGCCATGCGCTCGAAGCCGTTCTCGGCCTCCTCCAGCCCGACGTGCATCGACCCCATGAGCACGCGGTTGGGCAGGGTCGTGAAGCCGAGGTCCAGCGGCCGCAGCAGATGCGGGTACGGGGACGTGGCGGGGCTCGGGGTCGGGGT
>NZ_KL591023.1:123047-124803 GCF_000716335.1 Streptomyces sp. NRRL S-118
GAGATGTGTATAAGAGACAGATGTCGTCGCCCCAGTTCTAGACGACCCCGAGGCCCTTGTGCAACAAGTTGCATAAGGATCGGCACGTGAGCTGCGCAACCTCCCGTGTCCGAGAGGAGCGCGCGCCGGGCCCCTCGCCGATGCCGTCCTCACCGTGGGCACCGAGGCGGGCGAGCCGAGGGTGCGTTGCCCGGGGGAGGCGTCAGCCCGTCCGTCGCGCCTGGGCGATCACGCGGTCCTCGGGCCGAACGGCGAGGCGGTCCGTGGACGGCGGCGCACGCCCGTGTGATCGAATGGCCGCGGATCCGGACCTTGCGAAGGGAGCACGAAGGCATGTCGACGGTCATACCCGTGCCGGACGACTGGCGCGCACTGTTCAGCGGTTGGGACGAGCTCCGGCACGGCTACCACGCCGGGGACAAGGACGAGACGGTACGCGGCTGTGCCCGCCGGCTCGACACGACGGCGCCGGGGTCGGAGGGCGAGCCCGTGCTGTTCTGGACGCTGGGCCTGCTGGTGCTCGCCCCCTACGTGGCCTTCGGCGACCCCGGTCCGGGAGTCGAGGCGGAGGTCGTCGCCGTACTGAGACGGGTCGCGCGCGGTGACGACGGCACGACGTGCGCGCACGGTTGGCATCCGTACGAGGCCGACGTGGACGATGTGCTCGAGGGCCTTCCCGCCGGCCTGGAGGTGCTGAGCTCCCCTGTGAGCCAGGCCCTCGACGACCTGCTTCCCGAGGATCTGCTTCCCGGGGACCACCTGGATGAACTCGACGAGGAGGCCGAACCCGCGAACCTCACCGGGGCGGAAATCCTCGCCCGCTGGCAGTGCCCGCGTACCGCACCGGGATTCGCCCGCGCGGCCCTCGACTACCTGGGCACAACCGTCCGCTGAGG
This sequence comes from Streptomyces sp. NRRL S-118, assembly GCF_000716335.1. Taxonomy (GTDB): domain Bacteria; phylum Actinomycetota; class Actinomycetes; order Streptomycetales; family Streptomycetaceae; genus Streptomyces. The sequence goes on from NZ_KL591023.1 coordinate 123,944, forward strand.
GCGACGACTCCTCAGCGTGTCGGGCGGACCCGGCTCCCCGACCCGCGCACGATCACCCTCAGGGTGCGAACGCATCGCCGTACCTCACTGGCGGCGTTCGGGCCGGGCCTGTCGTGTGGATCAGGCCGGATCAGGGAGACGGGCGTGCAGCGGGGGAGCCGACCGCCGCCGTGTGTCCCGAGGCCCGATCTGCGCGACCGGCGGAGCGTGGCGCTGCTGCCGGCCGGCGAGAGCGCCGACGACGGCCGGGCGGTCGCCCGGTACGCCGATGCCCTGGCTCGGGCCCGCCGCAGCCGGCCCGGGTCCCGACGGCGGCGGTCCGCGACGAGGTGGCCCGCGATCTCCTGCTCCGGGTGTGGCGGTGTCCGGAGGGGGAGTGCGACGCGGAGGCGTCCGCGCGGGGACTGCGCACCGGTCGGCAGCGGCCACAGCACGCCGTGGACCACCTGCCGGTGGTCCCGCCACGGCCGACCCCGGTCATCCGCCCGCGGCAACAGCGACGTCTCGCGCTCCCACGCCGCATCCGTGAGCTCACCATGACGCACCGCGAGGTCGGTCAAGGCGTCGCCGGCTGGACTCGCCCGCGGGGTCCGGTACGAACAGGCTCAGCCGGCACGTGGTCGGCTGGACCAGTCGCCCGCAGAACGTGTCGATCCGGGTCATCGACCATCGACCCGCGCCCCGCGGACCGCAACTCGCGGAGGTGCGCGTGCCACTCCCGCTCGTCCTGCGTCTCGAAGAGCACCTCCCAGCGGCCTCCACCGGGACTTCGCGAGCAGCACTCCGCTCGACGTCCTGTTGCCGGCGTCTTCTCCTGCGCTGCCCTGGCATCGGCTCAGCATCGCTGCCAGGGCGTCCCT
>NZ_KL591023.1:125020-129569 GCF_000716335.1 Streptomyces sp. NRRL S-118
TCAGCATCGCTGCCAGGGCGTCCCTGTGGCCGCACCTGGCGCCGGTGCTGTCGACCAAGACGATCGACTGGGACCTGATCCGCCAGCAGTACGACCAGATCGTGAAGTACACCACCGCCCTGCGCCTGGGCACCGCCGAGGCCGAGCAGGTCCTGCGGCGCTTCACCCGCGGCGGCCCCAAGCACCGCACCCACCGGGCGATCGAGGAACTGGGCCGCGCGGTACGTACGGCGTTCATCTGCGACTACCTCGCCGACGCGGAGCTGCGGCGCGAGATCAACGACGGGCTCCAGGTCGTGGAGAACTGGAACTCCGCCAACCACGACCTGTTCTACGGCAAGGACGGCGACCTGACCGGCTCCGACAAGGAGTCCCAGGAGGTCTCCATGCTCGCCCTGCACCTGCTCCAGTCGGCGTTGGTGCGCGTCAACACGCTTCTTCTCCAGGACATCCTGAGCGAGGAGAAGTGGCAGAAGCGGCTCACCGACGCCGACCGGCGGGCCCTGTCCCCGCTGTTCTGGACCCACGTGAACCCCTACGGCCGGTTCGAGCTGGACATGAACTCCCACCTCGCCCGCGGCGTCCATGATGCCCGGCCCCGCACCGCGCCCGATACGCGCACTGCCGAACCGGCGGCGGACGGTGCGGCTGGGTCGGCATCCTGAAGACCTGCACCCCGGGCGTCGCTGGGGGGCGGCTGGATCGCAAGCGATCTCGACCCAGCCGCGCACGGTTTCAGGGCGCGCTCGTGCCGTGTCCTACGCGGGTGTGCCGGGTCAGACGGGTAGGTGCACGGCGAGTTGCTCCCACTGCCGTACGGGCGGGGAGTCGGGTGTGGTGGTCACAAGGTGGAGGCTGACGTGGTCGGCTCCGGCGTCGAAGTGCTCTTGGACGCGGTGGGCGATGTCCTCGGGCGCGGCCGTGGGCCACCAGTGCGTCGACCAGCCGGCTGTCGAGCGCGTCCGGGTTCTCGTGTCCAAGTCCACGCAGCAGGTCGTGGCGGTTCGGCAGGGCGGCTGCGGCTGTGGTGCGGGCCAGGTCGGCAGTGTCCGCGTGGTCGTGGCTGAGCACGCAGAGCTGTGTGATGGCCAACAGGCCGTCGTCTCCGAGGACAGTTCTGGCTGCTCGGGTGTACTCGACGGGCATGCCCAGCACTGTTGCGCCCCGGGCGCGTTCGGCGGCGAGGGCGAGCATGCCGGGGTCCAGGGCGGCGAGTACGCGGTTCGGTGAGGCGACCGTGCCGGGTGGCCCGAACGGGGCGTTGTCAAGCACGTCGAGGTAGGTACACATGGTGGCCAGACCTGGGCCGGAACGGTGGCCGCGGACGCCCTGGGCCAGGCTGGCGTGGCTCTCCCACAGGCCGAGCAGGAACCGTCCGGGGTATGCCTCCTCCAGGGTGCGCTGCGCGGCGGCGTCCGTGACCGGGTCGCGGGCGTAGATGTCGGTCATGCCGGAGGCCACGGTGATGTGCCGGGTGGCCGCCAGGAGGATCGCGGCCTGCGCCATGGCCTCCCGTCCGGTGATCTCGGGGAACCACAGAGTGCCGAAGCCGAGGTCCTCGACCGCGGCGGCAGCCTTACGGACCAGTTCTCCCGCTACAGGCTGCTCTCCGACCGTCTCGACGGACAGCCCTCGGTCATGTGCGCAGGAAATACCTTCTCAGCGACCATGCCGCCACCCGTTCTCCCACAGTGCTGCCGACGACGTCCGCGGTCCTCGTGTGGATTCCGGCCCATACGCGCGCGTCGATGACGTCGCGGACGTAGTCCTCGGCGTACTCGTAGTGCCGGGTGGTACCGGTGCTGGCCGAAGGGATGTTGAGGTCGACACGGGAGGTGCCGAACACCCCTACGAGGGTTCGCATCAGGGCTCCCGACCATGTGGCGTGGCCACTGAGATAGTCGGGGTGCGCGGGCGTGGGGAGCAGCGGCTCCCACGCCGGGTCCGCCGTCGTGGCCGGATTGCCGTCGGTGTCCGCCTCGTGGATGGCGGTGATCGGCCGCCACCTGCCGTAGTGGAGCTTGGCGTCCCAGGCGACGATCAGCGCGTCGGTCATGACGGTGTTCGCGGCGGCGTACAGACGGGCCGTGTCGGTGATGTCGAAAGCGTGCCGTGCCGCGTGGTCGCCCAGCGCCTGCTGGATTTCCACCCGTGCCACGAACACCGCCGTCTCCGTCTGCCCGGCACTACGGCGCGAACCAGTTTTCGCACCGTACGCCTTCACCTCCGCCAGGTCCCGCGCGTACTGGGCCGAGGCCAGTTCAGGCGGTGGTCCGGGGCGGAACTGGCTGGGGCTGTCCATGAGGAACGGGCGCAGTCGGCCGATCCACGCCGTCGTGAAGCCCACGTGGCCGGGCGGTGTCGGCCGCCACACCCCGGGCGCCGGCCGGGGTATGAACGGCACGGAGGCCTCCCGCCCGTCGTTCGCGCGCAGCCCCATGACGTGCTCCGCCGCCCGCTTGCCGAACGCCACTCCCGACCGCTCGGCGGGACCGTCCGGGACTGCCGCCAACGACGTCTTCCACGCCTTCTCCAGCGCCGGCCTGGCCTGCGGGAACCCGGTCACGAGCACCTGGTACGCCGCGGTCGCGGCCGCCGCCTCGGCCGACGCCTCCTGCGGAGCCCGCGCCTGCCACCGGTAGGGGACGTAGCGGCCCTCGACGCCGACCACCGCGTTGTACATGGCCAAGGTCACATATGCATGCCACACCGCCTCCTCCGGCGTGGTCAGCTTTTCCTCCGGGTCGACGGTCTCGGACACCCTTTCCGCCCACTCCCGTATCACCGAAGGGTCGTCCTCCGGCCGCGGGACAGCGGTCTGCGCTCGGGCGGGCTGCCCACCCACCACCCCCGCCAGCAGCAACGCCGCCACGACCATCGCTCCGTGTCTGCGCACCGCTTTCCGTACGTGCATCGGGTGACCTCCAGGTGAACTCTCCGACACGCGGACCGTGTCGGCGGGCCGGCAGGACGCGGAGCAGGGCGCGGGCGTAGAACAACCGCCGGCCGACCGGCCCCTTCACACCCTCTGGCTGCCCCACCCGTCCCAGGGTCGCGGCGCGGAGTGTGGAGAGCCAGCCGGAGCGGCCAAGTGGGCTAGCCGTCTTACCGTGCCCTTGATGGCGCAGTTCGGGCTGGGGAGGGGCCGGGCGCACTGAAGCATTGTCACGGCGCGATAGTGCGCCTCCGTGCCAGGGGGCGCACACCGGGCGGAAGAGGAGGAGCAGTCCGGGAGGAAGGGAACGACGGCGGCCCGACAGCGTCGGCAACTCGTGCGCCGCCTCGGTCCGTCCCACCCCGACGAAGTGTCAGTGCGCTGACGGTCCGGGTCCGGTGGCACAGCGCTTGGAGAGGCGCTGTCGCGTTGCGGCTAGGGCCTGTGTGACGTCGTGATCAACCGGTTGCCTTCAGCAGGTCATTGATCCAGATCATCGAGGCGCGGAGGTGGAGGCCGGCGAGGTAGCTTTCGGGCGTCTTGTCGTATCGAGTTGCGATGCCCCGCCAGGCCTTCAGCTTGTTGATCAGGCGCTCGACGGTGTTCCGTTCCTTGTAGAGACCGGCGTCGTGACGTGTGGGCCGGCCGCTCAGGCTGCCTTTCTTCTTCCGGTTGGCGGCCTGGTCCTTCTTCTCCGGGATGACTGCCTTGATGTTGCGTTTGCGCAGGTAAGAGCGGTTGGCGCGGGATGAGTAGGCCTTATCCGCGGCGACAGCGCCGGGCCGGGTCCGGGGACGGCCGACAGGCAGACGGACCCGCACCTTCTGCAGCACGGGGACGAACTGCGGGCTGTCAGCAGCATGTCCTGCGGTCAGAACGAACGACAACGGACGGCACTTGCGGTCCGCGGCGAGATGAACCTTGCTCGTCAGCCCACCACGGGACCTGCCGAGCAGGGCCTCCTTCAGACGGAGCTTGCGCCGTCGCCTGATGCGCCGCCGCTCTTCCCGGCCGGGGTCGTCGCTTCCGTCCTGTCCGTTCTGTTCCGGCGGGCCGCCCCCTTTTACCTGGCCCGTTCCTGGTCGGCGGCGACTTCCTCCAGGGCGTCCATGACCTCCTTGCCCATGCACATCCCGGCGGCGTCGTGGTGAGCGCGGGCGGTGGTGGAGTCCACACTGACCAGGGACAAGTCCGTCTGCCCCTGGCGTGCGGCCTCGGCGATCACGCCTTCCAGCAGTGTGGTGAAGACGCCGGCGTCCCTCCACACCCGGAAACGGCCGTAGACCGTCGGCCACGGGCCGAACTCGCCGGGCATCTCCCGCCACTGGCTGCTGGTGCGGAAGCGCCAGATCACCCCCTCGAACTGCTCCCGCAGCCGCTCGGGGTACGGGCCGTACTCGCCTATCGGCAGAAACAGCGCGATCAACTTCCACTGCTCGTCGGTGAGTTGCCTGCGCGTCACGACCGACTTCCTACCGGATCCGCCTTCCACGCAGATCCGGATCGGCAAGATTGATCACGACGTCACACAGGCCCTAGAGTCTGTCGTCAAAGCGATCTTGGGTTGTGGATCATAGTGTGGTGATCCGTCGCCATGAACTGTCCGATGCCGAG
>NZ_KL591024.1:0-28511 GCF_000716335.1 Streptomyces sp. NRRL S-118
CCGCCCAGCCGCACCTCGCAGGTCAAAGGGTGCAGGCCGGCCGGTGCTCAGGGTCTGGGCGGGAATGCCCTCGCCCGGCGCTATGGCTGCGGCACGGTCCGAAGGTGCTGGGCGGCTTCGGCGGAGGTGTAGGAGGAGGCGAAGGTGAACGCGCGGGGGGACGGCCCATTGGCGCGCAGGTCCGCCAGCCGCTCCAGGGCCTCACCGACGGTCGGGAGGTGACCGGCGGGAACCCACCAGAGCACCAGGTGTGCCTCGGCATGCCGTTCGAACCATTCGCGGCGCCGCCGCATCACCTCCAGGTGTCCGCTGCGGTAGGTGAAGTCCCACAGCGCCTCCTGCGTCTCCCACACCGTCAGGTTGACGATGACGTCCTCGCCCGCCGGGCGCAGAGCGGTCGCGTCGGCCGCGCCTTCCTCCACGAGCCGCCACACGAAGCCGGGCGCGCCGTCGGCGGCGGCGTTGACCGGGTCGAGCATCTCGACGAACGGCGCCATGCGCGGATCGTCGAGGGGGTGGAGGAGCGTGGCGACGTTGAGCTGGGCGAGGTGGGCAGCATGCACCGATGGAGTCATGGCCACATCCCAGCACGGGGCTCCCTTCTAAGTCAATCCAGATTGAATTTAGAAGTCTCGACCACCACGCAGCACTCCCCCGGCCGGGCGTCCATGCGGGCGCGGACAGGACCGTCCGTGCCGAGCAGCCCCTCCAACAGCGCCAGATTCATGCCGCATACGAGCGGCGGGAAGCGTTCGGCAACGGCGTGGAAGGGGCAGTTGCGCATACGCACGACCGGGGCGGCTTCCCCGGGCGCCCCGGCACCTTCGGTGCCCTGGATGCCCGCAGCGGGCTCCAGGTACGGTTCGTAGCCGCGGGCGGCCAGCATCACCACGGCCTCTTCGAGGCCGCCGCAGGGCGCCGCCGCGCCGCGCAGGGCCTCGCCCCGGCGGCGCGCGGCCGCGTAGAGCCCGGCATCGAGCCCGGCCTGCTCGGCGGCCTCGGCCAGCAATTCGGCGGCGGTGCGGTAGTCGCGGGCGGGCAAGGACACGGCCCGTTCGGTCCGCGCCCGCGTGTAGACCTTGGCGGGACGGCCCGCTCCAGGCCCCGAGCGGCCCGTCAGGCGTCGGCTGCCGCACTCCAGCAGGCCGGCATCGGTCAGCTTGTCCAGGTGGTGCGCGGCCAGCGTGCGCCCCACCCCGGCCGCCTCGGCGGCCTCGTTGCGGCCGACCTCACGGCGCTGCGCCACCACGTACTCGTACAGACGGCGCCGGACCGGATCCTGCAGCGCCGCGATCGCGTCGATGTCCTCCATCCGGCCATTCTAGGAACAACGCAGGTACGAGATAGAAGGGCGGGACGCAGCCCGCCGGGCTGTGGCGGCGGTACACGGCACCGGAGCCGGGCGGAGCCGGAGAGCGGGTCGACAGCCAACCGGACAGCGGCTGCCGACGGCGCAGCGCTGGTGGTCCAGCCATCCGCCTCTCCTCACCGGCCGGTCGCAGCACCCGCTCGGCCTCGACCGGATCGTCGAGCAGTCGGTTGTGCGCCGACATCCGGGATCGGTCCGCAGGCTCACAGCCGAGGGAGACCGCCTCTTCGCCCTGCTCGGTGATCGGGAACCGGACATGCCGCCCGTCCGGAACCCCGCCACCGGCCACTACGCGCCTGTTGCCGACCGGCAGGAGCGGGCCTGGGGCACCGGGGAAGGAGCCGCCGACGGCGGGCCGGTCGTCCGGTGGCGTCAGGACGTTCCGTGTCCGCGGCAGCTGTCCTGGTACGGCAGTCCCGGGGCGTATGTCGCCCACTCCTCGCGGTCGAGCCCTCGGCCCGCCAGCCTGCAGGCCGTGCCGATGGGGTCGGCGCTGAGGGCCGGGAGGGACGCCAGGTCCCAGATCCGGGCCGTGTTGTCGCCACGGGCGATGACGGCGAGGCGGCCGTCGGGGCTGAAGGCGAGAGGCGTCAGTTCCTCGGTGGGATCGGAGATCCTGGCAGCGACGTGGCTCCGGCGGAGGTCGCCGATGTCCGCGAGCACAACATCACCGGATCCGCTCGTGGCGGCCAGCAGGTTGCTGCCGGGGTGGAAGAGAGGAGCGACGGTGACGTTCCATTCGTCGCCGCTCACCCGGCCGACCGGCCGGCTCGGGTCGGAGGCGCTGATGTCCGTGATGGTCACCTCGTTTGTCCCGACGGACGTTCTGGCCATCAGGCGCTTGTCGACGGAGAGGCCCGATCCCATGGGGATGGTCCTCAGCTCCCCGTTCGGGCCGAAGTCGACGCGCGATGACGGGTAGCCCTCGGTCGTACGCACCTGTCTGGGCCGTCTCGGGTCCGTCAGGTCCCAGGTGGCGGTCCACCCCTTGGAGAAGAGCGTCTCGGCACCGTTGGCCGCCAGAGTGGTTCCACGGGGGCTGAGACTGACGTGCATCTCGTAGCCCGCGGCGCCGCGGGCGATGACGGACAACGTGCGCGGCCGGGCGGGCGTGGTGATGTCCCAGAGCGTGATCCGCCCCCTGCGGTCGGCACTGGCCAGAGTGGTACCGTCCGCGCTGACGGCGAGGGACTGGACGAAGGCCCCGAGGTCCATGGAGGCGAGGCGCTGGGGACGGCCCGGCTGCTTCATGCTCCACAGGACGACCTTCTGACCGACACCGGCGGTCGCCAGTGTTCTGCCGCCGTGCGTGAAGACGGCCGAGCCGATGAAGCCGTCGTCGGCGATGGTGGCCAGTGCCCGGGGACGGCCCCGAGGCGTCAGGCGCCAGCGGATGACCGACCGATCGTCGACGGAAGTGAGGGTGTCGTCCCTCCTGCCGAAGACGAGGGCGCCGGGCGTGTCCTGGTGCCCGCGCAGTGTCGTCTCCTTCCTCGGCTTCGTCGGGTCCGCGATGTTCCACACGGTGATCGACTCGTCGAACGAGGCCACGGCCAGCTTCGTCCCGGCGGGGTTGAACGCGAAGGCCGTGACGAAGTCCTTGTGGGTCGTCCACACCGCCTGCCGCCTCGGCCGGGACGGGTCGGTGACGTTCCACAGGACGACCCTGTCGCCGCTGCTCTCCGTGGCGAGGAGCCGGCCGTCCGGGCTGAACGCCGTTTGCTCCTTGACACGGTCGAGGCGCGCCAGCCGGCGCGGCCGCGCGGGCGTGGAGACGTCCCACAGAGTGGCTCCCGAGCTGTGGGTGACGGAGCTGCGGTCAGCCGGTTCCTCTTTGGCCTGAACCCTGCCCGTCGAGCTGACCAGAGCACCGCCCGGTTGTCGTAGACGCCCCGTTCCACGGCGATCCGCCGTGGAACGCCGTCGGCGGAGAGCCGCCACAGCACCAGGGACCGGTGCGAGGCGGGATTGCCGGATTCTCCCCATCCGGCGGCCGCCAGGAGGTCGCCCCGGGGGCTGAACGCCACCGCCGCGGGGTCTCCTTGGAGCCCCTCGACCCGCAGGACGGCCGTACGGCGCGGATGCTCGCGGTCGGCGAGCGACCACAGCATGACGACTCCGCCGTCACAGGCGGCGGCGAGGGTACGGGCGTCGGTACTGAACGCCACGCGCGCCTGGGAACGCTCCGTGCACCCGGACAGGGCGGCGAGCCGCCTGCGGCGCGCGGCGTCCGACACGTCCCACAGCACGACCTCGTCGTCGTCAGCGCCGGCCTGGGTCCGGCCATCGCCACTCAGCACGGAGTTCCGCACATCGCTGTCACCGGTGGAGCTGCCGCCGTAGCCGGTCTCCGCCAGCGTGCCGAACACGGCGCCCCGCGACTCCGCGGACGGGCGCAACCGGTGCGCGGCGAGCCCGAGCCGCAGCGACAGGCGGGGGTCCTTCGTGCGCTGATTCTCCGCCTCGGCCTCCAGCGCCCGCACCGTACCCAGCAGCCGCTGCCGCACCGCACTGTCCCGTTGCCGGTCCGCTTCGGCTCGCTGCTGCTCGGCGACCCCCCGTTGCCGGTCGGCTTCCGTAGACTCCCGCACGGCATATCCCGTCGCCACCAGCGCCAGGCACAGGCCCATCAGGGCGGACCGGAAGCGCCAGGTGAGACGCCTGTTGAGCCGGCTCTGCGCCTGGCGCCTGGCCAGGTCGGCGTCGAGGCTCGCCTCCACGAACTCCCGCTCGGCCCGCGGCAGGCGGTCGCCGTCGAGGAGCTCCAGCGCGACGTCCAGCTTGATCCCGGTCAGCAGGAAGTCCGTGTGCCTGCCGGCCTCGGCCCACTGCTCGGCGCTGTCCGCCAGCCGTTGCCGCTGTACGAGGTGCTCCCTGTCCTCCTCGGCCCACGCCCGCAGCCGTGGCCAGGCCACCAGCAGTGCCTCGTGCGCTATCTGGGTGTGGTCCTGGTCCACGGTGATCAGCCTGGCCGCGGCCAGTCGTTCGCGTACGGACCGGGTCGCGGCCCGCCGTGAGGCCGGCAGCCCGTCGAGCAGGCTCCCGACGGGGACCCGGCGGCGCACCACCACCCCGTCGTCGGTCACGTGGACCAGGCGGAGCAGCAGTTCGCGGAGGGCGTTCCGCCCGGTCTGGTCGAGCTCGTCGTACAGCCGGTCGGTCGTCGTGGTGACCGCATGCCAGATGCCGCCCGTGGCCTCGTACCCGGCGAGGGTGAGCATGGCTCCGCTGCGCCGCAGCCAGGTCTCGCGCAGGGCGTGGGCCAGGAAGGGCAGGGCGGCGTCGCGGCCGTGTCCGCCCTCGCCGTGGCGCAGGTCGTGGAGCAGGCGATCGGTCAGTCCCGGTTCCAGGGTCAGACCGGCAGTCCGGGCGGGGCGTTCGACGGCGGTGCGCAGAGCGTCGTCGTCCATGGGCCGTACGTTGAACAGGCCGTGGTCGAGCGCGCGGGCGAGTCCCGGATGGGTGAGGCAGTCGCCGTAGTGGTCGCCGCGCAGGCCGACAACCACGCGTGGCGGCTCGCCGGTTGCCTCCGGGGTCGTCAGAACGTCGATGAAGCGAGAACGCTCCTCCGCGTCCGTGCAGCGGGTGAAGACCTCCTCGAACTGGTCGACGACGAGCAGTCCGATCGGCTTCCGACCGGGCAGAGGCCCCGGCAGCCGGCCTGCGGACATGGCGCGGTGCACGTCGTCCGCCGGCCGCCCGGTGGCTCTGGACCACACTTCGGCCAGCGCCTTCAGCGGATGCGGGCCCGGTGCCGGGAGCAGGACGGGCGGCCACGGCGTACCGGCGCGCCCGGAGGGCTCGGCTCGGCGGTGATCCAGGCCGGCCAGGAGCCCGGCGGTGAGCAGTGACGTCTTGCCCACACCGGACTGTCCGACGAGCACCACCGGCGCGGTGGGGCCGGCCTCCCGCACCCGCCGGCTGTCGCACACGACGTCCAGGAGCAGCCGGACGAGGTCCTCGCGGCCGAAGAAGTGCCGTGCCTGCGTGGTCCCGAACGGCTCCATCCCGGGGTACGGGCAGGGCACGTCGGCCGGCGGCTCGGAGCGGGGACGCGGCTCGGCGTAGGCACGGTTGCGGGTCAGCCGCAGGGAGCCCAGGGTGCCCTCGCTCTGCCGCCAGGGGCGGATCGGTCCGCCCTGGAAGGAGCGTTCGAGTGCTTCGTGCAGCCCGTCCAGCGTGAGCCAGGGCTGGCCTGCGGGGTCGCCCTCGCCGAGCAGTTCTATCAGCCGCCCGCCGAACAGGGTGTGCCTGCGGCCCTCGGGCGCGTACGACAGGTCGTACCAGGAAGCGGAACTGAGCAGGTAGCTCCCGCCGGGGCGGGTCACGAGGAAGGGGGGCGGGCCCTGCGCCTGTCCTCCTGGAGCCTTTGCCCGCCCCGAGTAGCAGCAGTCGAGGATGACGACACTGCCGCCCGGCGCCTCGGTGAGCAGGTTCCTGACCGTGCTGTACGGCACTGCCTCGGAGATCCGGTCCGGCGACCGGCTGGCCCGGGTGGCCAGGTACAGCTCGTCGGCGGGGCCGAGGATGCCATGGCCGGCATAGAACAGCAGTATGGGTCCGTCCACCTCCCGTACCGCTCCTTCGAGTGCCGCGACGACATCCCCCTGGGTGGCGTCCGCGGGCACGTGGTGCACTCGGTTTCCGAGGCCGCAGGTGTCCCTCAGGATGGTCCCGAGGTCGTCGAGGGTGGCGGTGACGGCTGGCAGGGCGGGCAACTCGGAACCGGGGACGTGCTCAGGCGTGCCGATGAGAATCGCGTGCGCCCCCAGCGCCAGCAGATCACCGGCGGAGTCGGTCCCGTCGGGGGCGGTGTGCGGCGGCCGCACCGCCCTACTCCTGCTCGGGGGCGCCCTCGTCCAGCGCGGCGGTGATCTCGCGGATGAGCTCCGCGCGCTGCTGGGCGGTCAGGTTCCTGATCCGTGTCGAGGTGACGGTGATCTGGGTGCCGTCGGAGCGGGTGACGGTGACCGTGCACTCGGTCCGGCGGGCGGCCAGCCAGGTGACCAGCCCTGCGGCGAACGTCGTGAGGACCCCGCCCGGTTCGAGGAAAGCGAGCAGCGCGTCGGCGGGCAGGCCCATGGCGCCGGGCGGCAGCGTGCTCGGGCCGTCGGCGCGGATCCGTCCGCGCAGCTCCGGCTCGGTGGCCAGGCGACGCCTGAGGTCATGCACCCCGCCGTCCGCGGCCGTGTCTTCGACGCTGATCCCCACCCGTAACTCCGTCACGCCCATACGCTGCCCACCGAGGGCGCCTCTCACCCCTCGGTTCGGCAAGCGGCCGACCGGTCCGCTCGGTCCCCTCGGGCCACGCCCGGCACAACGCCACGCGTGGCAGGGGAGCACGCGGACCCCTGCAGGTTTACGACAGGACACGGGACGGCGGCACGCCGGGACGCTCTTCCACGGCATCGGGACCGCCCGGCAGGGACGGTGGCCTGCAGCCCACGGACGCCGACGACACGACGGCGGCACCCGCATCGGGCGGTCCACCTCCCGGGGGTACGACACGGCCCGGCACCGGCGCGGCAGATGGCGGGTGGACGCCGACCAGCCGACGGCGAGACGGCAGGACGCCGGGGCGGGCGGGACGGGCAGGACCGGCAGGACCGGCGGCACGGGCGGGACGGGCGCGACGGGCGGGACGGGCGGGACGGCAGAGAGACGGCAAGCAACGGCCGCCGGAAGACGGCGCTCCACGACAGCCGTTCTGGTCCACTGCCCTGAACTGGACGCCCTTACCGGCCACGTCCGCGCCTTCGCCCAGATGCTCACGGAGCGCGAGGGCCAACGGTTGCCGCAGTGGCTCGATGCCGTCCGGCGAGACGACCTCCCCAGCCTCCACATACTCGCCGCCTGGCATCGACCGTGACCGCGATGCCGTCATCGCCGGCCTCACCCTGCCCTGGAGCTCAGGCGTCGTCGAAGGCCACATCAACCGAATCAAGATGCTCAAACGCCAAATGTTCGGCCGGGCCGGCATTCATCTCCTCCGCAAGCGCGTCCTGCACTACTCGTAAAGCGCAGGTCAGACAACTGTGCGTGGCCGGTTGGACTTCCCCCGTCCGCAGCCGTCCGACGGGGAGCCAACCGGCCACGGGATCGGTGACGGCCAGTGACTTGGTTCGGCTCGTCATCCATCTTGTCCGAGGGTTCCCGCGACGGCCGGACCAAGATCGGCGGGGAGGTGGCACACCGCCAGGGCGACGACTTCCTCGGCTGTGGCTGCCTCGCCGAGAACATCGTCGGAGAGCGGATGCTCCTTCAAGCGGAATGGCCTGCCATGGTGTGACGGGACGATGGCCACCTCGATGCGGAATGGGTACCCAGTGCAGGAGCTGAAGCCGAGCGTCCAGTGGCTGGAAAACACATAGAGCTGCCGCAGCCGCGGTTCGGCATGAGCCGCTTCCACGAGTTCGCCGAACCCTGTGAAATCCGGTTCCTCAGCCGCCTGCTCCCGCATCGTGCGCCACTGAAGCTCCACCACCGCGGCCGGACCGCGTTCGTGAGCCTCAGCGCGCTCGCTGGAGCGCAGAAACGACAGCTCCGCCCGCAGCTCCCGCAGGCTCCTGCCCCGCCCCCACGCCGCCCCGGCCCTGACGACATCCGCCAAGTCGGGCGTGGCTCCCGTGATGAGTTCGACTCCGCCACTCCAGCCGGAGACACCGAACCGACGGCTCTCCGCCCCGATGCGAACGGATAGCGGCTTGCGCTCAGGGACCGACGAGGCGATGCCGGCCGAAACGAGCGGGCCCCAGTCGCCGGGCACCACTGTGAGATCGACACCGAGTTCGGCCGCCAGCTGCTCCAGCGCTGCGGCCAGGCTGCCCGCAGCAACCAGATCAGGGTAAAGGTCAGAGTCCACCTCCACATTCTGCCGTCGTGACGCCACCAAGAGAACGGCGATCAGGCTTCGCAGCAATGGCCGTGGGCATGTGTCTCCGAGTTTCTGTTGCTCACGGCCGGGGGAGCCATAGACATCACATTCAGTTAGCCCCCACGGAAAGTGAGCCAGAACCGCTACCCGTGAACAAAGCCAGACGGGGGTCTCTCGCGGCCGTCGAGCGCGTCGCGCACAACGGCCAGGAGCACGCGGTCAAGCTCGGGCTGATCAACCAGTGCAGCCGGCGCGAGGCGGTGACAGCGGCGGCGTGGTGGCGAGGCGCCCTGGTGGCGCGGCAACAGCGGGTGGCGGACGGCCAGCAGCCCGGCGCGCGCAACAACTGCCCTGCGGCGGTCCGGACAGACGCGGCGCCGCAACGGCCAAGCGTGGCGAGACCTGGTTCGAAGGGGCCGCGAGCGACACCCCCGGGCGGACGGTGCTCCCCCGGACCCGAGCGGCGGTCGGCGCGGGCTGGACAACGGCCGGCATGGCTCGCGGTCCCGCCCCGGCCACTGGGCAGTCGACGACTTCCAGGCGGAGCCCGTCCCTCACGGTGAGCGGGACCATCCCCGCCCGGTCGTCCGGCTGGTGAAGGGACCAAGGCCGCCGCGTCGGGGGGCGCGCCGGAGCCGCGTGAGGTGGGTGAGATGCGTGCCTGGCGACAAGTAGCCGAGGCGACTGCATACCGGCTTGGCGCTCCCGGCCTCGGAAATGTGTATCGGAGAGGCATGGCCCTCCAGCCCGAAAGGACCGACGATGCGTCGAATCGCACAAGCAGCAGCGATCATGATGGCGTGCATCGGTGTCGTCATCGGCACCGCTGCCACTGCACGAGCCGTACCCGCCCACTTCTGCGTTCTCGGCGGTGGACACATCGGAGTGGGCTTTGACGGCCGCCCGGTGTGCGTCGGCGGCACCTACGACGGCGAGCCGATCGACAACGTCCGGAGCCGACCCGCGCGCGTGTGATCGGCGACCCGATCAGGCGCCGGAACGGCGAAGGCGGCCGACGCGGACGGGCCTCTCACCCGGGCGGAGCCGTAGGGTGCAACGGGCCGGGTACGGCGACGCCCAACGGCACAGCGGTACAGCTGACGACGGCACCCCAGCACCCCGGCGCTGCTGGACCGCGACGGCCGAACTCTTGTCGAAGCCGAACAGGCGGCCCACTGATGGGCGGGCCAGCCTAAGCGCGGCGAGTCCTCACTGCGCGCCCGCCACAGATCCTCTGGGACTCCAGCCGCCACCCTCGGGGACGACGGTCCAGGTACGCCCAGGCCTTCGCTTCCCCCCGGCCTCGGCCAGCAGGTCGGCCATCTGCCGCCATGCCGCTCGCGTACCACCACGGAGAGCGTCCGCCTCACTCATTCGGGACTTCCAGGGGGGTGCGGCATTGGGCATCCTCGGACAGTTGGTAGCGCACACCGGTGAGCGTCTCGGACAGCTCCCACAGCCGACGGGCGGTGGTGGCGTCACGGATGGCGCGCTCCCGGGTGCGCTGAACGGGCTCTCCCCGCAGCTGCAGCGGCCCGTCGGGCACGATGTACGCTCCGCCCGGCAGGTCGGGGACGGTCGCGGCGTACAGGGAGGTCTTGGCGCCCATCGGGGTCGGGCGGAAGGCGACGCGGAGCAACAGCCGGGTCGATGCTGCGTAGAGTCGACCGCGGTTGACGTTGGCGCCGCCGGTGAGGACGTTGGTGCGAGTGAGGCCCGGGGCGACGGCCATGCTGCGCAGCCTCAAGCCGGCTGCATCGGCGCGGCGTTGCAGTTCGGTCGCGAAGTAGAGATTGGCGCGCTTGGACTGCAGGTAGGCGAACATCGCGCGGTAGCGGCGTTCGGCGTTGAGGTTGTCCGGGTCGAAGCGGGCGAACCGCTGGCCCTCGCTGCTGACCGTGACCACCCGCGGAACGGGCGAGGCGAGCAGATGGGGCAGCATCAACCCGGTCAGGGCGAAGGTGCCCAGGTGGTTGATCCCGAACTGCGACTCGAAGCCATCTGCGGTCCGGGCGAACGGCACCATCGCCACGCCGGCGTTGTTGACCAGCAGGTCGAGCCGGTCATGGTCCCAGTCGTCGGCGAACTTGCGTATGGAGGCAAGATCGGCCAGGTCGAGGAGGCGCACCTCGGCGCGGGCCTCGGGCGCCCGGGCGAGCAGCCGGTCCAGGGCGGCCTGGCCTCGTTGGGGACTGCGGCAGGCCAGCACGACGTGGGCGCCCCGTCGGGCGAGCGTCTCCGCTGTGATCCGGCCGATGCCGCTGTTGGCTCCGGTCACCACCACCAGGCGGCCGGTTTGGTCGGGGATGGAGTCGAGGGTCCATTTACGGGAAGCGCTGGGCATGGCTTTCCTTCTCAGCTCTCGGTCGAGGCGTCCGGTACGCAGCTGTCCGGCACTCGCCTCATCGCAACTCCAAGTTGCGATATCCTGGAGCCTGGCACGTGATCGACCACTAGCGCAACCAGGAGTTGCAATGGAGCTGGGTTCCCCCGGTCCTGCCCGCCCGGTCGGGCGCGGCCGCAAGGCACAGGCGGCGGTCCGCGCCGCCACCCTTGCCGAGTTGCTGGACCGGGGCTATGCCGAACTGACCGTCGAGGGCGTGGCCCAGCGGGCCGGGGTGCACAAAACAACGGTCTACCGGCGCTGGAAGGATCGCGCGAGCCTGGTCGTGGACGCGCTTGCCGAGCACTTCGCCACCGACATCCCCACCCCGGACACCGGAGCCATCGAGACCGACCTGCAAGCCCTCGCGCGGGCGCTTGCGCACAGCATGACGGGCCCGGTGGGCAGAGCGGTGCAGACCGCGATGTACTCCGACGCAGGCCGACTGCCGGAGATCGCCGAGGCGCGGCAGCGGGTCTTCGCCGACCGGTTCCGGCGCGCCGAGCCGGTGGTCACCCGCGCCATCGAGCGAGGCGAACTCCCGGCGGGCACCGATCCGGTCGAGATGCTCAAGACGCTTGCCGCACCCATCTACTTCCGGTTGCTGGTCAGTGCCGATCCGATCGACGAGGGCACCGCCGACCAGGCCGTACGGATCACGCTCGCCGCCGCCCGCGCCGGCGCCCTGACACAGGGCTCCGCCGTAGCGGTCGGGGGGACCGAAGCGGACGCCGGTCAGGCATGAAGGCCAGCGGGCTCGCGCCACACGTACCGTGACTGATGCCGGAAGGACAAGCGGCAGCCCCAGCAGGTGGCGGGCGCTCCAGGCCGCGGGTGGTCAGCATGCGGGTACCGGCGTCATCCAGGGTAGTTGTGCAGCGCCGATGCACCATCTGCCAGGAGGTGCCGAAGACCGGTGGGAGCCGCCGCCAGGTGCACCCTGTCGTGGCAACCCAAATGATTGCCGCGAGTACTGCCCGGTCGTCAGCTGGCCGCCGGCTCCGCCCTGTGGACGCACTGGAGGCGTGGGAGCAACCTGCTGAAAGATCTCCCACAGCCCATCGGGCACCAGACGCTCCCCTATTCCCCTGCACGTGACGACGAACGAACACCGTCCGAGATTCGCAGTTACATGCTGTCGGGCGGGATGGGCGTGGCCTGGTGGTAGTACATCTGCCAGGTTGCGTCCGCGCCTTGCTTGCGCCAGAGCGAACTGCGCCGTGCCCGGTTTCCATCCAGCGTGGTCTCGTAGGTGAGGTGCACCAGCCCGGGGGCCAGCAGGACACCGGTGAATTTTGAGGGCTCGTAGCGCGGACCGCCTTCTACCGCACCGTCCATCTTGGGCATCGAGGCAAGTATCTCGTCATACGTCCACCGCCGCCCCGAAGCGCCGACTTCTACGAAGTCCGGGTCCAGTAGTTGCTGGGCAAGCGAGCGTGATATGCGCACCTTGGGGTCCATGAGGCGCAGCTCGCCTGCGATCGCTTCGCGTACCTCATCCGTCTCTCGGCTCATGCAGGCATCTTTTCTCAGGTGCCCAAGACCGTCGCAACCGAGTTACCACGCGGAGCACAGCTCGGCTTCAGGGCCGACTGGGCCCATCGAGACGACTCCTTGGTCGTCGAATTCGAAACCCGAAGTCTCCGCACGGGCAATGATGTCGCGCACTGCCTCGGGGCTTGTGACGACCACCACGGCCCCGCAGCCCGGACAAGAATGCGGCCACCACGGCACGCCAACGGCACAGCACCGCCACGGCGGCGAACGGTAGCAGCAACACAGACGCCCGTCCCGCGCTCCCGACGCCGCCGCCGTTGGGGCTCCCGCTGCACACCCCTTGCCCACAGGACCCGGCACTCTGGCGGGTGTCGAAGCAGCAGCGGCACGGTACGAGTGGCTGCGTAGGTCAGAAGCCGGAACGGTTGTCGGTAGATTCCGAGAACGTCCACGGGCGGGCACCCCTGAAAATGTCGGTGAGAAGTAGGGACAGGCTGGCGCCCTTGTCTCGCGGTCTCGGTGCCGGAGCCCGGGCCACCGGGTTCGTCCGTGAGGGAGGATCCCCTCATGGACAGAGTCGTTGATCTTGACGAGGTGGCTGCGGTCCTGGCTGGACGGACAGTGGGCTGGGAGTCGGCCGGCCTCGAAGTGAGCCAGGTGACCTGGAGGGATGCCGAGGCGTCGTGGCCCCAGCCTCTGGAGACTGACCGAGCTCGTGTGCATGACCCCGACTCGGTTGGCGTGGTCATCTCCGGGCCGGGGGACGCGGAGCTGTCGGTTGTGCTGTTCCGTGGCGGCTGGGCCGATGTGGACTTCATCGCCAACCTTGACGACGCTCGTTGCCTGCCGGCGTCGGGCATCACCTCGGCGTCGGACTTCGGGACCCGAATGGATCAGTGGGTCACTCATGTCTTCGGGAGCCTCGACAGCGGTCGATGAGGGCTGCGTCGCCTTGGCTCACATGACCACCTGCTGTTCAGCGTGAGCGCAGGTGGTGGCGAGGCGGTAGGAGTCGGTGCCGGTCTCGATAATGTGGCCGCCGAAAGTGAGGCGGTCGGCGATGACCGCGCAGAGGCGAGGGTCGGTAAAGGTCTTGGTCCAGCCGGAGAACGACTCGTTCGAGCCGATGACCACGCTGTTCTTCTCCTCGCGTAGTGCTGTGACCGCTATGGTTCGCCGGGTTGAGAGGGAGGACCGGGGTGTTCGTGGAGATCGTCTTCGTGGGGCTGCCGATCGACCGTGATGAGATCGAGGAGGCGTTGGAAGCGGCGTTCGAGCTCGATGGCGAGGTCACGGGCGCGGGCAGCGGTATGGGTCGTTGCCATCTTGACCTTGAAATCGCAGAGGGCTCGGACACGACCGCGGCCCTGGAGCGGCTCCGGGCTGTGCTGTCCGACCTGGGAGTCGCGGACTGCGCGACCTTGAACGTCAGCGAGTGATCAGGCTGCCATCCGTGCTCGTCCACCCCAGCGGATGCCCTTCTCGCTGCGGATCCGGGCGCGTTCGCGGCGTTCGGCCGCCAGGACATCTCGGTGGCGGGCGTTGGCGTTGCGCCAGCGTAGATAGGAGTGCAGAGCCCTGGTCTGGATCGTGTGGTTGGGGTGGTTCGAGCTGGCGATGGTGAACTGCCGCAGTGGTCCGAAGTGGGCCCCGATTGGATTCGCCCAGGACGCGTAGGTCGGGGTGAAGCACAGTTCGACCCGGTGTTTCTTCGCCCAGCGGCGGATCTTCTCGCCTTTATGGGCGGACAGGTTGTCCAAGATCACGTAGATGGGTGCGCCGTCCGGCCGGGCTGCGCGGATCGATCTGAGTGCGGCCAGGGTGTTGGCGGCGCCCTTCTTTCGCCGGTTGACGCCCCACAGAGTGTCGTCGCCGACCGAGTAGCAGCCGTGGAAGTAGCGGACCCGTGGGTGCGGTGGTAGGTCGCGGGGTGCCGCTCGGGGTGACCGGCGGCGGCCCAGCCCGAACCGCCGATCGGCCGGATACCCAGCGGCCCGAACTCGTCGAACGCGAAGACTCGGTCGGGGAAGCGGTCCAGGACGTGCTCGATCTGGTCGAGCTTGGCGTCGCGCTCGGGATCGGGCGACTCCTTCCAGGTCTTCATGCGCTGGAAGGTGACGCCGCGGCGGGCGAGCAGGCATCGTAAGGCCTCGTGGCCGATGCGGATCACCCGGCCGTGGACCCGGTGCAGGTAGATGACGAGCTTGCGGATGGACCAACGGGTGAATGGCTGGCCGAGCTTGGTCGGTCGGGTGGTGGCCGTCGCGACGATGAAGTCCTCGTCGTCAGGGCTGAGCTGGCGGGGACGGCCTCCCGCCCAGCGAGGGTCCAGGCAGGCCAGGCCGATCTCGTTGAAGCGGTGGATCACGTCGCGGACGGTGTCCTCGTCGGCTTGGACCAGCTGGGCGATGACCGGGACGCCGTTCCCGCTGGCGGAGGCCAGCAGCATCATCGCGCGCCGGTAGCGCACCGAATTGGTGCTGCCCCGGCGCACGATCTGCTGCAGCTTCTGCCCTTCCCTGTCGGTCAGTCTGCGCACACGGACAGGCTCGGCCACCGCACCTCCACCGGTCGGCTCGGACGTCACCGCACATCCAACCGCCCCAACCACCAACCCGGCGAACCAATGCGGTCAGAGCAGTAGCCGAGTTCGCCGATGCAGAGCAGTTCGACGCGGCCGTAGCGGGCGATGGTCTTGGTCAGCTGCTTCTCATCAGCGGCCTCGACGAGCTCGTTGATCAGCTTGGCCGCCAGGACATACGTGACCCGGTAGCCGGCCATCGCGGCCTCGGTACCCAGCGCGATCAGCATCTCCTCTTCAGGTGGCGGGGCGGTTGAGTCGGCGGAGTCGCAGGAGCTCGTCGTAGCGGGCGACGGAGGCAGCGGGCGCCTGTCGGGCGGCAGATGGGCCGGGACGGCAGCAGGCAGCGGAGCGATACGGGGTTGGCTCCCAGGGGTGATCGGCTGTGGTTGCGCCTCTGGTTCGGCATCGGCGTCAGCCGCCTTGCGGGCCTCCAGCGCGACGGCGTCGGCGGTCAACCGCGTCGGCCTTCAGCGCGGAGGCAAGACCGGTGATCACGTGCTCGGTCAGATCCGCCGTGAGGATGGCGTCGATCACCGGCTTGTAGGAGACCAGCCTCGTCCCCCTCGGCCTCATCTTCTTCCGCGGTTCCGGCAACGAGGAGGCCAAAGCCCTCGGTACGGTCTCGTAGCCGGCGCCGTACTTCCGCTTGAGAGCACGCACCGACATGCCGGTCCTGGCGCCACGGCGGATCGCCGCGCACAGATCGACCTTGGACTTCGGCAACACCCCGGCCCCCTTGTCATGCAAAGCACAACCATGATCCCGAAGCAAGCACCGAGGCGTTCCCAGAACTCGGCGACATCACTCTCCCGTGGAACCGGGCGTTCCCGCCGCTGAGCATCAGATGTTCCTGAACATCACCTACAAAGCCGGTATGAGCGATTCTCTTTCCTTCCCACACCATGACGGGATCGCCTTGCGCAGGCTCCTGCGGGCGTGCGGGCGAGTCTTTTTTATTCCACGATTTTCGGCTGACTCCTGTCAGAGCTCCCTCTCCTGCATCATCCCTGATCACCTACGTGGCGCCCGCGGCGCCTCTGCGCCCACCCTTCCGCGGGTGCGGATTCCCTGCCTCTGCGGACCGGGATATTCCACTGCCCTTCCGGACTGGTGATGTCGACTCCCATCGGGACAAACGTGCCATCGATCACTCTGCTCGTACGAACACCCGCGAGGATGTCGATCTGGCCGGTAAGCGCTTTCGGGAGAGCGGGTGCGTGTGTGACGGTAGAAACTCCAGACCCGCCCGTGAGAGGAAGAGAATGAAGCTTTCCGTGCGCCGTTCCCTCGGTGTTGCAGCAGTCGCCGCAGCCGCCATGCTCGGCACGGCCGTGCCCGCCACGGCGGCCACGACGTCCACTAACGGGGCGCTGATCAACCGTACGGACTGCAACGAGAACAGCTACCTGGAAATCCACAACAACAGCGGTCGCGACACGCTCTGTTTCGCCAATGCCGGAACGATGCCCGTCGCCATCTACGGCGTGAACTGGGTCGAGCGACCCGAGGCTCGAGTCCATCACCCTTCAGCGGTGGAGCTCGTGGAACCCGGGCCACATCCACCAGATCATATCGATCCGGATCCACTAATAACGAAGAACGGCCGAGGGGCGCCTTTCGGGGCGCCCCTTTCGGACGATTTTCCTGTGGCGCGATCGGAATCGGCCGTTGATCGTGCATGGCAGATCTGGTCGAACTGCTTGTGCCGGACGGCGCACGCGAGGACGTCAGCACCGCCGCCGTCGGCAGGGTACGCCGGCACAGTCGCTCCAGTCGGCGATCGCCGTCCGGCTTACCGGCCCCCTCCCGGCAGCGCGAGCCGTGTCGGCGCCTCCTCGACAGTGCCTTTGCACCCGCGCCAGCTCGGCACGTTGGTGACCGCTGTGCGGCGTCAAGGTGCAGACGCCGCACGGCGGGGTCGGGCATGGGGACTGCCGCCGGAGGACCGGGTGCTGCTGGTTGCCACATACTGCGTGCCAACGTGACACTGCGCCAGCGCGCCCCGCTGTTTGAGGGCTCGAAGTCGTCAGCCGACCACATCATCGGCCACCTCGGTCCTCTGCTCGCACTCCGCCCCCGCAAGCGGTTCCGTAAGGACACGGTACTCATCGTGGATGGAACTCTCGTCCAACCCTCGAGCACACGGTGGCCGAACGCTCCAAGAACTGTCCGTACTCCACCAATCACCAGGTCGTCATCGACGCCGACACTCGGCTGGTCGTCGTGGTCGGCCGGCCGCTTCCCGGTAGCCGAGCCGACTGCGAGGCATGGGAGCGGTAGGGAACGGAGCCCTACGGCGCCGCTCCGTTCGCGCCTCACTGCCCCAAGCGGCTCAGCGCCTCCATGGCCTCGCGTTCGATGCGGGCCAGGTCGCCGAGGACGGAGCCCGCACGGACGAGGAACCCCGCTTCACCTGATGCCCCCGCCTGCGCGATCAGTTCCGCGGTCCGGCTCCACAGTGCCGCCGCCTCGGCGTACAACCGGTGACCGGTGCGCAGACGGGGGCTGTCGACCAGCGTGGTGCACTCGGCGAGGAAATCCCGGTAGAGGTTGCGGAACAGGGCGCCGCCGGTTCCGGCCCGCTCCATCAGCCGGGCGGTCTGCGTCAGGTCCCGCCGCGGATCCCCGGTCCGGCCGAACCAGCCGGGAACCAGCTTGCCGGCCTTCTCGATGCCCCGGTGGCCGAGGTTGGCGATCGGCGGATGGAGGAAGGCGTCGGCGCAGGCGGTCACCGCGGCGACGATCCGGGTGCGCGGGTCGGGCACGTCCCGCGGCACGGTGACCGTGAAGGAACGGTTCCTGGCCGTCATCGGCCCCCGCGCGGCCCGGGCCCGGGCGAGGCTGGTCAGGCTGGTGGCCACCGCCCCGCCCTGCTGGTCGGTGTCCACCAGGTACGCGTCGTGCTCGTCGTAGCCGTACAGGGCCACGATGTGTCCGCCGAAGTGGACCTTCGCCCCGAAGTAGTCCAGGTGGAAACTGTCGAGCTGGAGTCCCACGGGCCGCCCCGAGGCGATCGGGGCCGCCACATTCTCCCAGGCCCGGCGCGGCGAGGCGGTTTCCCGGACGTCCAGATCAAGTCCCAGCCCGGCGGCCAGGTTCCTGGTGAGCTCGAAGGGCCTGACGCGTCCCCCGAGGAAGGGAAAATCCAGGTTCTTGCCGTCCCAGTAGACGAACGACAGACCGCGCCCGAGGCCGAACAGCATGGGTTCGGACAGGTCGAGCCCCTGGTGCCGCAGGAGCACCCCCAGCGCCGTCGTCTCGCAGTGCCGCATGCCGTACGCGTCGACATCGATCACGGTGGTCGTCATGCCCTTGCCTCCCGGACGGGGACGAGCGGCCGGGTCGTCCGTTCTTCCTGCGACTGCGGCGTCTCCGCCGGTCCGACCGGGTACGCCGCGCACACCTGTGCCCGCGGGCGCGGCGCGCGCTCGTGGATCGCGGCGGGCGGGGCGTTGCGGGCCACCGGCAGTTTGACGCAGGGCTCGGTGTCGACGGGCTTGATGCAGCACTCGGTGTGGGCGGTCTCGTGGGTCACCGGACCGTCGGGCGGCACCACGGACTCCGGCCCCGGCCTTCGTTCCTCCGCGCCGCGGGGTGCCCACGGGGATGCCACCCGTTTCTGCCGCCGAGCGGGCACAGGGCTCATAGCCAGCCGGCTGCCGACCTGGTGAACAAGGGCAGCAGCCGACCGTACACTTCGCGCCGTGCTCCGCGATCGCTGTCGGCTCGGTGCCCATGGTCGGCGCCCTGCCCTCCGGCCCGGCGGCCACGGTCCGCGCCGTGACGGCCAGGGGAGGTCCATCTCGTGGAGCGGGCGACAGTCGGGGCGTCGCGCGCCTGTTGCGGTGTGCAGGAGCGGTACCCGGAGCCGGGGTTCACGCGGAACGGAGCCGGCAGCCCGTTGTCGTCGTGCCGGCGGCTGCTTGTTGTCCAGCCGACGCAGGTGGGGGAAGTGCCCGAGGATGGGGAGTTCGTCTCGCACGCCACCATGGTGGACCCTCCCACTGTGGGAGGGTCCACCGCCGGTGCCCGTGCGACGGAAGGTTCCTGTCACCGCCCGCCCTGCCCCTGCGACGGCAGGGCGGTCAGCGGTACCCGGCGAAGCTCTCCGGGAGGTCGGCGAGCAGCAGGTCGGGGGCCTCCGTGGCCGCGACGTGACCGCCGCGGTCGCACTCCGACCAGCGCACCACGTTGTTGACCTTCTCCTCGTCACGGCGCAGGGCCATGCCCTGGACCGTGACCATCGCCACCCCCCAGCGGCACCGGCGAGGCCTCCTGCCCGCCCCACTCCCGGCCGTCCTCGTCGGGGTCACCGGCGGATCGGTCGCCGGCGGACCGGGGTCACGGTGCGCCGGGCGGTCGCGGAGTCGGCAGGGGCGAGGCCGATGTGGGTGGGGTCGTCCAGCCGGGCAGCGGTGAAGGGGCGCACGGGCCCGGTCCCGGGGACAGCCACGGGGATGCCCCCGGGACGGCCTTGTGCCCTGAGCGGGCCCGACCTCGTCAGCCCTGCGGGCCGGCCTGTTCGACATCCTTGGACAGCGGCACATGTCCGGTGTTGTCGACGTGCCGGGCGGCAACCCACGCGGCCTTGTCGCGCAGCAGGTACCAGATGGTGTTGCCCTCGATGTTCTGGGCGTTCACTTTGCTGCGCAGGCCGACCTCGGCCCCGTGGCTCAGGTTGCCGATGACCGCGGAGTCCGTGCTCGGATACCTCCGCAGGTTGACGCCGATGGGGCTGACGACGGTGCCGAACGGCTGCGATGGACTGGGCATCATGACCTCCAGGGGAATGCGGAGCAGGGGGACGTCGTCCGTTGTCCGGACGGGTTGCCTGCACGGTAAAGCCATCTCCCGCTGGTGAGCCGGAGGCGTGCGGGGCACGCCGCGACCGGCGCCCGGGCGTCATTCCGACAGACCCGTCCCTCCGCCTTCGGCCGTCCTCGTACGTGGCGCCCGCGACGAGCTCCCGGTCGGCACGCAGCGCTGAACCGGACCACGCACAGCTCACACCGCACCGCGGGCTCCTCCGGCACGGGGCTGAGCCACCTGGCGGAGTCGGCCCTCGGCAGCCGACCGCTTCCCACCCGGCGAGTCCTTCCACCACCCCGCCCGCAGAGCGACGTGACGCGCGCCGTGTGAGGGGGGACCACCACCTGACCTCCTCAGTGGAGGCCGGGTGGCGGTCATCCTTCTTACCGCGATCCACGGGATGCGGAACTGTCAGGTCCCCGTTTCAGGGCCCGCACGTTCACGGAGTCCATGGCGCACCGGGACCGATCCGGTCCGCCGCGGGCGCCGAGCAGTACGTCCCGTCCTGCTTCTGCTCCTGCTCCTGCTCCTTGTTACGTGGCGAGTACGTATGCGCCTTCCCCTCGTGAGGCGGTGAGAGCCCCTGTCGCCCAGCGGCGGGACCGCAAGAGGCGGAGTAGCGGCCGCACAACAGGCCGTCACGGCGACACGAGGCGGCGTGGCGACAAGCGGGGCAACAGGACGCCGATGGGTCCCCTGTGGGCGGGCGGGTCGTCGGCCGGGCGCGGGCCCCCGCACGGGACGTGTTGCGGCCGACGCCCGGACGGCCCGCGACCCGGCCGCCGGCGCCGTGCCGCCGGAAAGGAGCGCGACCCCGTCAGCGACATAGGCGGGCGTTGAGCCGGGCGGCCTGGCGCGTCAGATGGTCGCGCTCGGCGAGGTGGGGTGCCTTGAGGGCCGCCTCGGCGTACAGCCGTGCCGCCGTCGCCAAATCGCCGTCACGCTCATGGAGGTACGCCGCCACCGCGGCGTGGCGGGGCAGTGAGGCGTCCAGCGCCGCGAGCGCCGCCAGACCTGCGCGAGGTCCGTCGGCCTCGCCGACGGCAACCGCGCGGTTGAGCCGGACGACCGGGCTGTCGGTCAGGCGCATGAGCTCGTCGTACCACTCGACGATCTGCACCCAGTCGGTCTCCTCGGCGGTGGGCGCGTCGGCGTGGAGTGCCGCGATGGCGGCCTGGGCCTGGTACTCGCCCAGCCGGTCGCGGGCGAGGGCCGCCTGCAGGATCTCGACGCCCTCGGCGATCAGCGCGGTGTCCCACCGGTCGCGGTCCTGTTCGGCGAGCGGCACCAGGCTGCCGTCGGGCGCGGTGCGGGCGGCGCGCCGGGCGTGGTGGAGCAGCATGAGGGCGAGCAGCCCTGCCACCTCGGGGTGGTCGATGCGGGCCGCGAGCTGGCGAGTGAGCCGAATGGCCTCGGCGGCGAGGTCGACGTCGCCGGAGTAGCCCTCGTTGAAGACGAGGTAGAGCACGCGCAGCACGGTGGCGACGTCGCCGGGCTGGTCGAAGCGCACGCCGGAGACGGTGCGCTTGGCCCGGCTGATGCGCTGCGCCATGGTCGCCTCGGGCACCAGATATGCCTGGGCGATCTGGCGGGTGGTCAGCCCGCCGACGGCGCGCAGCGTGAGCGCGACCGCGGACGACGGCGTCAGCGACGGGTGGGCGCACAGGAAGTAGAGCTGCAGTGTGTCGTCCACCGCGGACGCGGGACCGGGCGCCGGCTCCCGCTCGACGCGGCCCTCACGCCGGCGGCGGGCGGCATCCGCCCGCGTCGCGTCGAGGAACCGGCGCCAGGCCACGGTGACCAACCAGCCCTTGGGGTCCCGCGGCGATTCGGCCGCCCAGGCCCGGAGCGCCTCGACCAGCGCGTCCTGCACGGCGTCCTCGGCCGCCGCGAAGTCGGCTCCACGGCGGACGAGGACGGCGAGTACGCTCGGCGTGAGGCTCCTCAGGAGGGCCTCGTTCATCCGGGTCACCTGATGGTCACTCCGTGATGGTGGGCGGCGCGGTCAGGAACGGGCGCAGCTCAAGCCACTCGTGGATCGGCTTGCCGCCCGCCCCGGGGGCGGCCGACAGTTCCCCGGCCAGCTCGACGGCGCGCTCGTAACTGTCGACGTCGATCACCATCCAGCCGGCGATGACGTCCTTGGTCTCCGCGAACGGCCCGTCGGTGACCGGCGGGCGCCCCTCACCGTCGTAGCGGACCCACACTCCCTCGGGGGCGAGCGCCTGACCGTCGACGAACTCACCGGTCTTTTCCAGCCGGGCAGCGAAGTCGTTCATGTACTGCACATGCGCCGAGATCTCCTCCGGGCTCCACCGGTCCATCGGCACGTCGTTGACCGGAGCAGGGGCGCCGCGGTAGTGCTTCAGCAGCAGGTACTTGGCCATCGTGGTTCTCCTCAGTGCTCGTGCGGCCCATTCTGGTCGCGTTCACCCCGGGGACGGAGCCGGACGCGAGCTTTCGACATCGCGTACGCTTCTTTTTTTCGGGGCTCTCGTCGATGAGCTTGGTGAAACCTGGGTGAAGCCTGGATGCGCCGTCGCCCGGTCTCCGGGGCCTCAGCGTGGTGCGAGAGCGAGAGTCTCGAAGATCGGCACCGACCGCACCGACCGCACTACTGGATCAAGAGGGCAGCGCGGGGCACCGACCTCCCGTACTCGCTCGAGCTCGCGGTGAGGGCGGCCGCCGGTGCCATCCGGGAGATCCGCCGGGCCGCGAAGGCCGTGGCGGCCAGTCCGACGCGGCGGAGCGCGAAGTGGCGGTGATCGGCGAGAGCCCGGCGGCCGGGCGGGGGCGGCCGGCCGGCCCGGCGGAGTGCGGCGTGGCGACTCGGGGGCGACGGCGTGGCGACTCGGGGGTACGGCGAGAGCCCGGCGGCCGGGCTTCCGACGGCGCGGTCCACGGGTGACGGTGCAGTGGCAGAGCCGGGTCGTACCGGCTGCCGCCCATGCGGCCGGATCGCGGGCCATGCACCGGAGGTGGCGGTGAGCGGTGAGTGACAGCCCGTTTCCATCGTCGGGCTACGGTTCGTGCGGCGTGGTCCGGGGGCCGGGTGGGAGGTGTCCGGTCGTCGGCAGGCCGTGGCTTCGTCAGGTGCTGGTCTGCCCGACATCGCCCCGGGTGTGGTCCCACGGCCACGGCCTCGGCCCCCATGGCTGCAGCGGCAGGCCGCCATCGGGCAACGTCACACCACCGCGCGGCGGCGGCCCCGGACGTCACAGGCCCAGCGGCGGCAGTTCGCGGGAGGAGTCCCCGGAGTTGTCGCGAAGCGACTCCCGCAAGGCAGCGCGCAGGGAGCGTTTGGCCACGATCCGCGCTTTCGGCACGTCGGCCAGGATCTCGAACCCCTCCCCGAACCGCGCGGGCAGCGGCGGCAGGTGCATCGCCGCAAGGGCGGCGTCGAGCGGGGCCCGGTCCGTTCCCGGGTGACGCAACGCGGCCGTGAGGAGCCTGTCGTCGGCCTCGGGGAAGGCCGAGGAGAGCGCTGCGGCGGCTTCTGCGGCCTCGTGTTGTGCCGGGACTCCTTCGGGGCCTTGCCAGTAGTGCGTCGTGGTGACCTTGCGGCTGCGCACCAGGCTCAGTCCGTACAGGTCGAAGGACCGGGATACGACGAGTACGGGCCAAGGCTCGCCGGTCGTGAACGTCCGGGCGAGCCGTACGAGGTCTCCCTCACCGAGGAGGGCGCGGCGCAGGCCGCGGCGCCCGCCGGCGTCCGGTTCCTGCGAGGGAGCGGTCTCGACGAGGGTGATACCGGTACCGGGCAGCGGCGCCATGCGGTAGGTGACACCGGTGAGCAGCACTGCCTCGGCGACCTGGGCGGTCGTCGCACGTATCAGGGCGAGCTCCCGGCGCGCACCCCCCGCGTCCGCGGCGGTGACCGTCCTCTCCGGAGCGGGGACCGTTCCGCCGAAGAACGGGGTGTCGCGGGCCACTTGGGCGCGCACGCCCTCGCGGAACTGCAGGAACGCCGGCAGTCCCCCGAGGTACGCCCACGGGAAGGTAGTGGCGTGTCGCCCGATGGCCCGGTAGACCTCGAGGATCTCAGCGGCCGGTCTGCCGTCCCGGATCATCGCCCAGGCGAGGTGGTTACGGACGAGGGCCAGGTACGGATCGCCAGCGGGGCGGGACGCCGAGAGGGCGCGAGCCTCAGCGATCGCGGCGTCGACGCGGTCCCGGCCGATCGGGCCGTACTTGGTCGCCGCATCACCGTCCAGCCGTTCGTCCAGAACGAGTTCGGACAGCGCCACGACCGGCAGTCCGCGCAGCGGGTGGCCCTCCGGTGCCGAGGCCGCGACGTGCTCGGCGTAGGCGAACATCTCCTCGTGGGACCCGTACCACTTGGCGGCGCGGAACTGCACGGCGCGCGCGTGGGCGGCCCAGTTGTGCGGGTCGATCGCCAGGGCGCTCGCGAGGTGGTCCTCGAAGTCCTTCCGGGACGCAGCGGCCCCGGTGTCATGCGCGAGGACGGCCGCCCACGGTGTGGGGTCCCCCTGGTTCAGGGCGACCGCTTCCTCCAGGAGCGGTACGGCGTCGGCGAGCAGCACGCGGAAGCCGGCGAACTGCTCGGCCGAGACCTCGGAGGCCCGCGCCGCGGTCCGCACCGACCACGCCCGGGCGATGGCCGCCTGGGCGCGGACGAGCGCCAGGTCGCGGTCTTCGGGCTTCTGCGCCCACCAGTCCTCCATCTGACCGGGGTTGTGGAGCAGGACGTCCGCGAGCGTCGTCGCGGCCTCGGACCGGGCCGCCCAGTCGGCCTCCGCACGGGTGGCCGCGAGCAGCTCCTCCGCAGGGGTGTACCGGCCCTGCCGGACCGCATCACAAGCCGCCCGCACCCGCAGGTCCGGTGCGTCGATCGCCACCTCGTCATCGGGCGGAAGACCCACCGCGGTCGCAGCGTAGTGCCGCAGCAGGCGAGGCAGTTCCAGCAGACCGGGCAGACGTCCCATCGGGGGCTCCCCACAAGATCGTGTACTGACGGTCCGGACAGGGTACGGGGCCACGGGTCTCCTGCGGACGGCGGGCGAGTACCTGCCCAGCCGGAACCGGCCCCACCCGGCGGAGGTCGCTCAGGATTCGGCGGCCCGGCTTTCCGTCGGTCAGCGGGCAGGTGGTGTTCTGGTCGATGAGGCCTGGGCAGTACGGGCGACCGCCGGGGCGGCGACTGCCCGGCCGCGTGGCTGTCGCCGACGGGCCGGCGTCGATTGCCTGTTCACGCCGGCCGATCAGGACGCAGCAGGCCCGGCGCCGCGGCACGGCTGCCTGCCCCGCTGGCAGCAGGGCGATACGCGCGCCGGCGACGACAGGCGCCGATGGAGCAAGAAGCCGCACGCAGGATGCGAGACGTGTCCATGCATACAACCCACGATCCCGGGCAGCAGCACATCGACAACGGCTCGGCTCCCCCTCCGAGCAGTCGGCCCCGCCACCATCTCCCCCCCCGGTGGCGGGGCCGCCTCTCTCTCGCTGTCCTCCCGCGGTCGTCATTGCCCGACCGAAGCGGTCCGATCCGGACGTCCTGGGCGATCGGGCCTTGCGCCACCCTGACCCGGTCGCGCTCGACGGCGGCCGGAAGGTGTCGTACGTCGCCAAGAGGGCTGCCCTCCTAGGTCCACTCCACGCGTTCCGCTCCGCCGTCCCGCTCCCCCACTCGCCGTGCCTCGCTCGGACGATCATCCGACGTCCGGCCGAGGCCCTGCGCCCGGGTCGGCTCGTAGGCGCGCCCTGGCGGGATGCTGTGCTCGATCGCAGCCGCTCAGGACCCGTCACATTGGGGTGCGTCCTGCGCCGACACGTTCCATGCCTCGGAACTCACCAGGTTGGGCCGCCCTGACGGCGCCCACGCGTCCGTCCGCGCCAGGGCCCCACCGCTGTTGCGGATCCAGACCTTGCTCATCGGGTCCATGAACTCCAGCCGGAGTTGCGCCAGGTCCCCTTCCGTCAGACGCACCGCCGGCTGCTCCACGGCCATCGAGTCGAGGAGCGCCTTGTTCGGGACGGCGATCTGCTTGCAGGGTTGGAGGAGGTCCAGGTCCCATCTCGTCTTGCTCGCCGGGAGCGTGAACCGCATCGCCATGACGCTGGAGCTGCCGTTCACCACGATCACCTCCGAGCCCATGCGGTAGAAGTCGACGAGGTTCGCATACGCCTTCTCCCGCTCCTCCTTGGACCGGCGCTCCTCCGTGGCCGCCCGCTGCTCCGCCCTCCCGGCGTACAACTCGGCCCGGATACCGAGGATCAGTCCGGCCGGTGCCGCTGTCACCGTGACGGCGCCGACCGTGAACCGTCCGAGATCCGGCAGGGTGACGCGGTAAGGGCCGGTGCCGGACTCCTCGGAGGCGTCCCCGTCCCCGGCCGGCACGGACGCCTCCCGCCCGGGCGAGGTTCGTGCTGTGGCGGGTCCGGTTCCGGGTGGGGACACGTTCTCCGGTGCCCTGCTGTCACCGGACCGGGATGCCTGCGCAGGGGCAGCGGGCGGATCGGTGGAAACCGTCGCTCCCTCATCGGGCTCCGACGGGCACGCTGCATCTTCATGTGGGGCCACGCGGCAAGAATGCCCGGGCTTGCCTGTCTCGCGGGGCCCGTTGCGACATGTGGTCCCAGCCCATCGTCTAACCTCATCTCCGCAAAGGGGTGGGGGATGGAACAGGCGGTCTTCGAGTCCATCGAGTACTCGGCTGGGTGCCAGGACTGCGGTACGGAACTGAAGTGCTGGGGGTGTCCAAGCCCTGGTGAACGGCTCCCTGCGCTGGGACACAGAGTCGAGGTGCCCGGGCTGCGGGTTCGCGGTGGCTGCGTGCGGTGGTGACCTGCCTGCCGAACTGCGCGACCGGCTTCTCTCCGAGCATGGACCAGCGCGCCTCCGGGTGGATGCATCGGCGAGCAATACCGTGATCATGCGCGTGCTGCGGGCGGAACTCGGCATTGGTCTGGCTGAAGTCAAGGCCGTGCTGAGCGAGGTCTTGACGGGAGCCTACGCAGGGACGATGCCCGAGATGGAGTTCCTGGCTCGCAAGCTGCGGGCGTCCGGCATCGTTGCCGTTGCCGCCCGGCCGTAGGTGCTCCGGAACAGCCGTTGGTGAGGACAGCCCAGCCCATGGCACCGCAGCCGGACGCGACGGCTGATGATGGTCCTGCAAGGACCCTTGGCACTCGCCACCGGTCCGACAGCACAGCCGGCGCCAGAGCAGCAGCCCAGCCGTGGGCGGGGGCAACGAGGCTGCGCCGGCACAGGTGGCCCGCCGGAACAGCGGCAGCCGATGTGCCGACCGGGATGGCTCACCGGCTTGTGCCCGGCGGTGCAGAGGGCGCCGAAACCGGTTTCGAGTGCGGCCATCGCGACCCTACAGTGGCGCGGTGATGACTCAGGTGATCGTTGTCAACGGTGGTTCCAGCTCGGGAAAGTCCGGGATCGTCCGGTGTCTCCAGGCAGTCCTGCCGGATCCGTGGCTGGCCCTCGGGACGGACACTCTGGTTGCAGCGATGCCGGCGTCTCTGCGGGCGTCGGATGGCGGGATCGAGTTCGCTCCGGACGGGGAGGTGATCGTCGGCCCCGAGTTCCGGACGCTGGAAGCCGCATGGATCGCGGGGGTCGCCGCGATGGCCCGTGCAGGCGCCCGGGTCATCATCGATGAGGTCTTCCTCGGCGGAGCGTACTCACAGCAGCGATGGCGGACAGCCCTGGGCGACCTGAACGTGCTGTGGGTCGGCGTCAGGTGCGACGCGGCAGTGGCCGCAGGTCGTGAGGTCGCACGAGGCGATCGGACCGTCGGGATGGCTGCGTCCCAGGCGGAGGTGGTCCACCAGGGCGTCGTCTACGACCTGGAGGTGGACACCACCCAGGCGGAGGCGATGGAATGCGCACGGACCATCACCGCGCGTGTCAAGTGACTGACGTGCAAGCTGTTTTCCGCCGCTCCGCACGTGCGGACGGGCAACGGCGGCGGCCGGGTGGCCGGACTGCCAGTGCGGTTCGGCGTCGAGGCCGCCACTTCCGCACTCCCAGCTGAAGCACTCCCTGCAACCCGGGGCCAGGATCGTGCTGTTCGCCCTGGAGGAGCTCAGCAACCGGGTCGCCTACGCCTTGCCCGGGTGTGCCGGGCAAGGACGCGGGCCACTTCGTCGATGCGCCGCTTCGTGGATGCGACCGCGACCGCGCCCCGCATCGCCCCGGACGCGGTGCCACGGCCCGGCTCGGTCTTTACCCGGGGACAAGTGGGTGCCGGCGACGCCCTGCCACGGAACAGAACCACACCCCGGCCGACCGTCCGTACCGTCGCAGGCGGTCCACCACGCCGGGTACCGGCGCACTCGAGCATTCCGGAAGGCTTGATCAACAGGCAGAGGCAATGAACACTGAGCCCGACACCATCACCACACCCGTCACCGCGGACATCCTGCGCGGCTTCCTCGACGTGGCAGCGACCTCGCACGGTCTGCTGCCCCATCGGCTGCCCGCCTGGGCGCGCCGGCAGATCCCCGACAACCAACTGGCCGTGGCCGAGGCCCAGCCCTCGGGCGTGCGGTCCCTCGGGCGTGCGGTTGGCCTTCCGCACCCGGGCCACCACGATCGAACTGGACACGCTGCCCACCAAGCGTGTCTACCGAGGATTCCCGGCCCCGGCGGACGGCGTGTACGACAGGCCGGCACGGACGGCCCGTGCGCGTTCGGCGGCGGTGCAGCGGCGGGGTGTGCTCGGCGCTCGCCAGGGTGGCCGCGCCCCTGCCGCCCCATCACCAGGTCGTCGTCAACCGGCACATCACGCGTTGAAGCTCTTCCGCTGCGAGGCTCCCGGGGCCGGTTCCTGGCCGGTGCGGCCCGCGCGGGGCCGTGCGCGGCCGGCAGGACGGGCCGGCGCGCGCATGGTGTGTCCGCCGGCAGGAGAGATCGTCCCCACATTCGCCGGGATCGGGAAGGCGCGGGACCTACGATGATCATTTATGACAGGAGACAGACGCCGCCCCCTTGGCCACGGCCCCAAGGCGTCGGCAACACCCC
>NZ_KL591024.1:28656-90730 GCF_000716335.1 Streptomyces sp. NRRL S-118
GACAGACGCCGCCCCCTTGGCCACGGCCCCAAGGCGTCGGCAACACCCCCGAGCACACCCGCCGCGGAACCCCGCGCCCGCGTCCTGGCCGCGGAGGCGGATCTGGACACCGGCCTGCACCACCTGCAGCTGCCCGACCTCGCCGAGCTGAGGGACCGGGGCGTGCTCGATCCACACGTGCTGGGAGACTGGTCCGGTGAGCATGACGCGCCGCCCGCTGGGCACCGGACCCCGCCCGAACCCTGCCGCTGAAGCAGCCGACCGCGGCGAACGCGGCCGCACCGTTGCCGCGCTCGCCGCCCAGGTCGTCGCCTCTCCTTCCGGAGCCCAGCCGCCACCGACCGCAGTCGGCCGCCGTCCCCTCGGCGCCGGACCGGAAGCGACTCCGCCGGGCTGATACGTCAGCCGCTCCGTGTCTCCGCTGTCGGCATGCCCGTCCCCACCGGCGCCGGAGAGCCGACCAGGTGCGGACAGGGGCTCCGCCGCGCGGCGGAGCGGGACCCTCCTCCGGCGCGATGTCCGAGGCCGCTCCAGTGGCGAGGATGTCGTCCATGACACGACTGCACTCCTGGCCCTCCTATGCCGGCCGCGCCGCGCTCGTGTGGAGCGTGGTGTACGCGTCGGGCGCGGCCCTCGCCGCGCTGCTGGAGCCCACGCTCGGGTACGCGCTCGCGCACCAGGGGCGCGGCGCGGCCGTCGAGTGGTCGCTCGCGGTGGCGTACGCGGCTGCCGCGCTTCTCGCCCGGCTCATGCTGCGCGCCCCGGGGCTGCGGTGGCCGCCGCTCGCCGCTTGGACGGTCGTACTGCTGTGCTTGTGCTCCGGCTTCGGGTTCCTCTTCAGCCCGGCGCACCTGCTGAGTTTCCTCAGCCGCAACCAGGACGCCGTCGACGTCGTCGTCCTGGTGAACGAGGGCGTGGCGGTGCTCGGTGCCGTGTTGTGGGGATGTGCGGCGCTGGCCTACCGGCGCAGGGCGCGCGGCACGTGCCCGTACTGCGGCGGGTCCGACCGGCGCCATGCCGTGGATCGCCCGGGCCGCGCCGCTGGGTACACGGCCGTCGCCGCGCTGGTCCCGTACACCGTACTGAAGACGGCGTGGGCGCTGGGGCTCACCGTCGGGTACACGGGCGCGGGCCGGCCGGGCATGGACCCGCGGTACACGAGCGACCTGGGACTCCGGTTGTACGAGTACGGCGTCGACGTCACCGCGGTGCTCGCCCTCGTCGGCATGGCGCTGGCCATGGCGCTGGTCCGCCCGTGGGGCGGGCGGCTTCCCCGGCTTCCGCTGCTGGCGCTCGGTTGGACGGGCGCGGGCGCGCTGGCGCCGTTCGGGATCTTCCTGGCGGTGTGGGGTGTCCTGATGTGGGCGGGTGCGATCAGCAACGGCTTGCCGGACCACGCCCCATGGGTGGTCGTGATCGCGTACGGCGGTTTCTCGCTGTACGGGCTGGGGCTGGCGCGTGCGACCTGGGCGTACCAGGTACGGACGCGGCGTGCGTGTACGCACTGCTGACGCCGCGCCTGCCCGCCCCGGCCAGGCCCGCGCAGGGTTACTGGTCGGCGAGCTGCCGGAGACCGGTGAACTGCCGTCCGGCCCGTGGGTCGTAGCGTGTGCCTTCCGGATGGACGCGCAGGTGAGCCCGGTCGGCAGGCGTTGATCTCTCACGGCCTGCGTTTCATCCGAGCGGATTGGATTCAGTCCGTTCCGCCCACCCTCCCGCGATCAACTTGGCCGCTGCGCAACCCGGCTTGCGTACTGCCTGGTCCTGGAAGAGACGTACGAAGGACTTGGCGAAGCCCAGCCGGGGGTATGCCGCAAGGAGTGCGCCCCGGAAAGTCGGATCGAAGACCTCCAGACCGTCCCCGGACACATCCGCGCTGGTGCCCACCTGCAACAGGCGGCTCTCCACGTCCACTTCCGGTGCGACGTCTTCCCGCATATGGAGCACGATCAACTCTGCCGCCCGGTCGCGTCGCTGCGTCGGCCAGCCGAGACCGGCCGTGAACACGCGGGCCAGATGGCCACCAGCTTCTTCGAACGGAAGGGTGTGACTGTCGAAGGGCGGAACGAGAGCCAGATCGTGCAGCAACGCCGAGACGAAGAACAACTCTCGGTCGAAGTCCAGGCCTTGCGCCTGCGCCCAGGCCGCTCCGAAGAAGTACGACCGCATGGAGTGGTGATGGAGCGCCTTGTCGGCGTATTCCTCACAGACCAGCCGGGCTGCCTCTGCCGCCCGCCCACCAGGGGCGCGTACCCCTGCGACCTCGATCAGCATCCGCCTGCCTCCTTTGAACCCGACCATGGTGCTTCGTTGCGCTGGAACGTCTGAAAGCCCTCGGATGCCCGTCGCTCGGGTCCCAGGGATGCACGACACGTGCAGTCTCCCCAGCGCGAGTGATCAGCGGCAGTGGTGCTCGTGCCAACCTCGCGTACGATCCGGCCAGGTCCGAGACCCACTTGGAACCCCTCTGGCACCGATGGAAACCGGTCCTGCCGCCCCCGAACGGTGCTGTACCAGGTGATGGCCGACGGGCTCGGCGACACGCCCCGCCGCGTGAGCGCCGGACGGGGAGAGGAACCGGGCGGGGTGTGCCGACCGTCTCTCGTCCGCGCGAGCTGGGAGCGCGTGCCCGGCCTCGAGTGCACCGCCCCCGGGCGTCCCTCCGGCCTCTCGTCGTCGCCCGGCGTCCTCGGCCTCTTGGTGCGGGCGGCCCGAGGCCGGCGCTCGGCACAGGCGGCCTCTCATGCCGCCCGCCTGCCGGGGCGTCGGCTGCTGCCGGTGACACGCTCAACGGGGCATCGTGGCATCGGTGTACGCCAAGGCGTGGACGCCCTCCCGGTCCAGCGTGGCGCCTTCGGCGTGGGCGGCTGCGTACGCCTGCGGTGTGAGCGCCGCGCGGACGGCGGCCATGACGCGGTCCACGTCACCACGTTCCGCGGGCAGCAGCGGAGCTCCGACCGACGTACGGGCCGCCTCCGCCGCGCCCAGCAGGAGGGCCGCGCCGCGGTGGTCGCCGGCCAGGGCGAAGGCACCGGCCAAGCCTTCCAGCGCGAGGGCACGCGCGCGCGGATCTCCCAGTTCGGTCGCCGCCTCCAGCCCTTGGAGGTGCAGCGCTCGGGCCGCGGCGGCGTCGCCGCGGTGCTCGGCGACGAACCCGAGCTCGGCCGTCACCAGCGTGATACCCGGCCCGTACCCGACCTTGCCGAACCAGGCCAGCAGGGAACGCAGATGCAGCTCGGCCAGGGCATGGTCGCCCTCCCGGCGCGCGCCCAGCGCGAGACCGAGTTCCGCGTCGACCTCCACGGACCTGAAGTGGTGTTCCCTCGCCAGCGCACGGGCCCGCTCGTGGTGGGCGCGGGCCTGGGCATGGTCCCCCGAGAGGAGGGCGAGTCTGCCCAGGCCGCACAGCCGCTTCGCGACTTCCCGGGACAAGCCGAGTTCCTCCGCGACGGCCAGCCCTTCCTCCTGAAGCCGGCCCGCCGTCCGGTAGTCGCCGCCGATCTCGCTGAGAGCCGCCAGGGGGAAAACGGTCTGGAGCCATCCCCACCGGTCACCGGCCGCTCGGAACAGCCGCGCACTCTCCTCGCCGTCGCGCCGGACGGCCGCCAGATCACCACGGGCCATGGCGTGCCGTGCCCGTACGCTCAACGCCGCGGCCCTCCCCCAGCCGTCGCCCAGCGCCGTGAAGCCGTCCAGGGCACGGTTCACGAGGGCTTCGCCCTCCGCGACGGCCCCGGCGCCCATCTGGGCCGAACCCAGGAACCACAACGCGGTGGCGCATCCCGCGGGATCATCGATCCGGTCGTACGCCGACAGGACCGCCTCGATCCGGCCCGCCGTATCCGCGTGTTCCCCGGGGCCGGCCATCACGGCGATCCCCGTCCGCCAGACCATGGCAAGGGCCCGCTCGGGCGTCGGCCGGTCGGGCAGGGAACCGAGCACGGTGTCCAGGGTCCTCGACGCCTCGACGAGCCTGCCGCGCAGCACCCAGTACCAGGCGAGCGCGTTCACCATGCGCAGGCTCCGGTCCGCCGCGTTCACGGCCACGGCGTGGTCGAGCGCCCGGCGCAGGTCGGCTCCCGCACCGTCCAGCCGCTCCAGCCACCGCTGCTGCTCGGGGCCGCGCAGCAGCGGCGCGGCGCGCAAGGCCAGACGGCTGTAGTAGAGGCTGTGCCGGTCGCGTACGGCCTCGCTCTCGCCGGCCTCGGCAAGGCGTTCACGCCCGTACGCCCTGACGATTTCCAGCAGGTGGTACGCGGTCGTGTCCGGACGGTCCGACAGCACGACCAGCGACCGGTCGACGAGGCTCTCCAGCAGGTCCGGCAGGTCGGCGGCCGGGACGTCGTCGCCGGCGCACACCGCTTCGGCCGCCTCCGGGGTGCAGCCTCCCGCGTGGACGGACAACCGGCGCAGTACGGTGCGTTCGGCTGCGGTGAGGAGGTCCCAGCTCCAGTCGAGCACGGCGCGCAGGGTCCGCTGTCGCCGGGGGGCGTCCCGCGCGCCGCCGGTCAGCGCTCCGAAGCGGTCTCCGAACCGGTCGCCGAGCCGGTCGCCGAGCCGGTCGCCGAGCCGGTTCAGCAGCCCGTGCACGCCCGCCGTCCGGACGCGGGAGGCGGCCAGTTCCAGCGCCAGCGGAATGCCGTCGAGCCGTCGGCAGAGCCGGGCGACGGCTTCCGCGTCGAGCCCGTCAGGTGCGAGGGAGGGCGTGGCGGCACGGGAGGTGAACAGCTCGATGGCGTCCGGGAGGGAGAGGGGCGGCACCTGCCGCACCGCCTCACCGGTGAGGCGCAGAGGCTCCCGGCTGGTCGCCAGTACCGTCAGTCCGGGAGCTTCGCGGAGCAGTGCCGCGACGACGGCGCTCACCGCCCGTACGACGTGCTCGCAGTTGTCCAGTACGAGCAGGGCGCGGCGGCCGCGAAGGGCGCCGGCCAGCCTGCGCAGGGGGGACGACGCCGCCTCATCACCTTCCTCCTGCTCATCCCGGACGCCCAGCACCTTGGCCACGGCCTCGGCCACCGCCGATGCGACCGGATCGCCCACCGCCGGTGTCGCCGCCCCGACACTCTCCGACGTCGTCTCGGACGTGGTCCCCGTCGACCCCGGCATCGCCGCCGTCGGCGTTGCCGCCGCCGACCCGGCCGCTGTCGTCGTGGCCAGTCCGTCCGCCTCCGGTTCGGCGGCCCCTCGCGCGGTGTGGCCCCCCGGCTGCGTGGGGCGCTCCGGGTCGAGCGCTGCCAGTTCCACGAGCCACACGCCGTCGGGGAACTCGTCCGACACCCGCCGCGCGCTCTCCAGGGCCAGCCGTGTCTTGCCGACGCCGCCGGGTCCGGTGAGGGTGACCAGGCGGGAGGCCGTCATGGTGCGGGCGATGCCGGCGAGATCGGCGTCGCGCCCGACCAGACGGGTGACCGGCGCGGGAAGGCGGGTGCCGACCGCGCGGGGCGGCCCGTCCAGTGCGCGATCCTGTCGCAGGATCGCCTGCCGCAGGGAAGCCAGTCCGGCACCGGGTACGAGTCCGAGCTCCTCGTCCAGGCGGTGGCGCAGCGTGTCGTAGCTGTCCAGCGCTTCGGTCTGGCGGCCCGCCCTGTACAGGGCGCGCATGTGCGCGGCACGCAGCCGTTCCCGGAGCGGATGGGCGGCCACGAGTGCCTCCAGTTCCGCGAGGAGCGCGCGGTCCTCGCCCAATGCGAGTCGTATCTCGACCAGTTCCTCCAGCACCGTGAGGCGCTCCTCGGACAGGCGGGTGATCTCCGCACGAGCGAAGGGTTCGTCGGCGAATCCGGCGAACGGCTCCCCCCGCCACAGGCCGAGCGCCTCGGTCAGCGCCGCGGCCCTCGTCTGCGGTGCGGCACCTGACGGCCCCGGCGCCGCGAGTGCCCTGAACCGCCCCGCGTCGACGGCGTCGGCGGGGATCCGCAGCGCATAACCCCCGGCCTCGGACACGAGCAGGCCGCGCTCGTCCGGCGCGGCATGCCGCAGCACCCGGCGGAGCTGGGAAACCTTGCCCTGGAGCGCGTTGCGTGGATTGTCCGGCAGTGCTTCACCCCACAGGTCGTCCACCAGCCTGTCCACGGACAGCGGACGCCCGGGAGCCACCAGCAGCCGGGCCAACAGGGTTCGTACCTTGGCACCGGGCACGGGTACGACTCGGCCGTTCACTCCCCACACCGTCAGCGGTCCCAGCACCCCGAAGCGCACGACGCGCTCCTCCCCTCTCCCACCGTGTCGCGGTCCTGTTCACGGTCCTGTCGGCAGACCCGGCAGCGACAGCGACAGCGGACCGTCAGCGCACCAACAGCCGGTCAACAGCGCCCTTGGCCACGCTGTTCCCACACCGACCACCACGGAGGAACAGCATGACCGGGAACGACGTCACCACCGCCACCGCGCACGACACCGGCCGCACCGTCACGGTGATCGGCTTGGGCAACCTCGGTCGCGCCCTCGCTCGTACGTTCCTGCAGGCGGGCCACCGCACCACCGTGTGGAACCGGTCGCCCGGCAAGGCCGAGGGTCTGGTCGCCGCCGGAGCGGTGCAGGCGGTCACCGTGGGGCAGGCCGTCACGGCGAGCGACCTGGTCATCGTCTGCGTACTCGACCACGAGACCGTACGTCAGGTCCTCGACCCTGCGGCCGGTGCCTTGGCCGGCCGCGTGGTGGTGAATGTGACCTCCGGGACCCCTCAATCCGCCCGGGAGCTGGATGCGTGGGTCACCGGGCAGGGTGCCGCGTACCTCTCCGGCGCCGTGTACGGGGTGCCGGAGACCATCGGCACGCCGGAGACGTTCGCCCTCTACAGCGGACCGTCCGACGCGTTCGACGCGCACAGCGCGCTGCTCGAACTGCTCGGCGCCAGTACGTTCGTGGGCACCGACGCCGCGCTGGCATCCGTCTACGACATCGCCCTGCTGGGCGGGATGTACGGCATGTTCGCCGGGTTCTTTCACGCGGTGGCCCTGGCCGACTCCTTCGGGATCAAGGCTGAGGAACTCACCGGGCTGCTGCTGCGCTGGCTCACGGGGGTGGCCGGCACTCTGCCCGTCTTCGCCAGGGAGATCGACTCCCGCGACTACGTCACCGAGACGTCCAATCTGTCCATCAACGCCGCCGGACTGGCCAACATCCTCGGCGCGTCACGCGCCCAGGGCGTCAGCCCGGATCTCCTGGCCCCGCTGCACGACCTCTTCACGCAACAGATCGACGAGGGCCACGCGGCCGCCAGCCTGTCCCGCGCGATCGAGTCCCTGCGAACCACCTCCCGGACGGCGTAAGTCTCCCTCGGTGCGCGTGCAGGGGCGCTGATCGGCCCTGTTGCGGGCGACGGGCTCCGGCCGCCATGGCCCGTCGGGACCGGCGAGCGGGGGCCGGCGGTGGCGGCCGGACGGCGGCCCGGCGGACGGGACCAGCGCCGGGACGGCCGCCCGTAAGCAGGGCCAAGGGCCCCGGCACGGTGTCCTGAGGTGGTCACCGAGCAGTGCGGGGCCCTGCACCGGACGCCGGGGACCCCAGCGCAGGCGGCCCCACATGGCGTTGGGCAGGGGGAGCCCTGTCGCTGTTCCAGCCGTGGGAGCCGGACCAGGGTGCCGTGGCGTCTTGGCGCCATAGCGGTGCCGGCAGTGCGCCGCCCGGCTGCGGGCGGGCATCATCCGGACGGACGCCGCAGCAGGCATCCATGTGCGCGGGCGTCCGCCTGCATGGCCGAAACCTCGCGATGCCATGCACACGATCAACGCTGAACACCGCATTGCAGGCAGATGCGACAACGCAAGCCGATCGCTGCCTTGCCCGACCCACGGAGGCATCGTGCTGCAGTTCCCACACCGTCTGTTTCTGGCTTTCGCCGTGCTCGTCGCCGTCCATGGTCCGGCAGCAGCCGCACCTCCTCCGCCCCCTCCCGAGTACCTCCGCATCGGTGCGGTCACCGCACGCTCGGAGACAGAGGCGGACGTGCTCGTCGGATACCGGTGCCGTGGAGAGCGGCGGATCGAGGTTGCGGTGGGCGATGCCACGGGCTGGTACTCCACCGGGAGCGCCGCAGCCGACTGCACGACCTTCGCAACCCGGTACATCACTGTGCGTGCCTCGTTCGATCCGGACCCCTGGTCCGTCTGCCCCATCGGTATGCGCTGCGCTCCGGACTTCGAGAGGGGGGAGCGGGTCCGGGTGACGGCACGACTCGTCGAAGGGCTGTTGGATGTCGTGGACGAGGACGCGGACACCCTCACCTTGCGGTGACCGCACCGGTGCGGCGCCGGGCCGGAGGGGATGAGGGGACGCCGCGACCGTGCGCACGCGTCCCCTCCCCGCTCAGCCGGTCTTCTTCCGGTCGAACCACATCGTCGCCGCCGCGGGCACCAGTCCGGCCCAGAACAGCACCTGCGGGACCGTGCGCTCCGTCCAGGGGATCTGAGTGATCAGCAGGGCACA
The DNA here is from genome assembly GCF_000716335.1 of Streptomyces sp. NRRL S-118. Taxonomy (GTDB): domain Bacteria; phylum Actinomycetota; class Actinomycetes; order Streptomycetales; family Streptomycetaceae; genus Streptomyces. Next base: position 37,084 of record NZ_KL591024.1, read on the forward strand.
GAGCATGGCCCACGCCGCCTGGCCCAGGACGATGCGGGGCCACGCGCGGCGGGTCACGAGCGAGCGCAGGCTGACCCGGACGCCCGCGCGAAGCCGGCGGTACCTCAGCACGGCGCCCAGGGACCAGACGACGGCCATCGGGACCAGGTCCCAGAGCCGCTGGCCGAGCGGCAGCGGCAGCTCCCGCGGGGTCTCGCCCTGCGTGACGAACAGGTCGACACCGACACCGGCGAGGGCCAGGCAGAGCAGGGCCAGCCAGCGGATACCGCGCAGCAGACGGTAGGAGGCTTCGTCCAGGCCGCGCCGCATCGGCGCCGAGTCCGGGGCGGAGGCCAGCGCGTCGGCGTACAGCGTGGCGGCCTCGGCCGCCTTGACGCCGGGGGCGGTCGCCGCCCTCTTCGTCCACCGGGCGAGGGCCTGCTCGTGCTGCGGGTCGATCCGGAGGATGGCCTCGTCGAGCTGGTCGGCGACGGAACGATCGCCCGCCATGTCGGCGATGAGCCATGCCACCTCGTAGGCGAAGAGCTCCTCCGGCCCCAGCCGTATGGCCTCCTGGGCCAGTTCGCCGGCCTCCCGCAGTGCGGCGAACTGGTCCTCGCGCCGGACCTCGCCGCCGTTGGCCCGCGCGGAGCGGATCGCCTTGATGCGCCACAGCCAGTGGGCGAGCAACGCGTAGCCGTGCCAGTGGTCGGGGGCGACGCGGATCACCTCGCGCAGCACGTCCTCGGTCTCCAGGAAGCGGCCCGACGCCCGCAGGGCGTGCGCGTGCATGACGAGCGCCCCGATGTCCTCGGGGTCCAGCGCCAGCGCCCGCTCCGTCGCCTCCAGGGCCTTGGCGCCGTCGGTCTCGTCGTCCTGGAGATGGCTGCGGGCGAGCTTGACCCAGGCGCGGATGTCCTCCGGGTCCTCCGCGAGCCGCCGGGCCAGCAGTTCCCTGGCCTCGTCGTACCGCTTGAGGTCGATGAGCAGGTCGGCCCGCTCCGCGGCGGGGTGCACGGCGGACGTCACAGCTTGCGCCTCTTCTTCAGGTACGCGACCAGGTCGTCGTACATCCCGCCCTCGTTGGCGAACATGGCCACGTTCCGCGCGGAGGCGAACCACGGCTCGGCGGACGGGACGACGTCCTTCGCGGCCGCCAGCAGGTCCTTCATCCCGATCATACGGACGGTGCCCGTGCGCGCCGAGTCCAGCAGTGCCCGCTCGGCCGCCGCCTCGCAGACATGGGCCAGGTCCGCGCCGGACAGGCCGTCGGTGGCCTTGACCAGCTTGCCCAGGTCCACGTTCTCGATGGGCCGGTCCCGCAGGTGGTAGCGGAGGATCGCCTCCCGGGCGGGTCCGTCGGGCGGCAGGACGAGGATGGTCCGGTCCAGGCGGCCGGGGCGGCGCAGGGCGTTGTCCACGTCCCAGGGCACGTTGGTGGCGGCCAGCACGAACACGCCCTCGTTCGCCGCCGAGTCGATGCCGTCCAGCTCGGTGAGGAGCTGGTTCACCGTGTTGCGCATGCCGCTGTGCGCGGTGCGGCTGCGCTTGGCGCCGAGGGCGTCCAGCTCGTCCAGGAAGACGACGCAAGGCGCCTGGCGGCGGGCGGTCTCGAAGACCTCGTGCATGTTGCGCTCGGAGTTGCCGATCCACATGTCGAGCACGTCGTTGACCGACACGGACAGGAACGCGGCGCCGAGTTCCCCCGCGACGGCTCGTGCGATGAACGTCTTGCCGCAACCGGGCGGCCCGTACAGCAACAGCCCGCCGCGCAGGCTCTTGCCGTACAGCTTGCGCAGCTCGGGGTTGCGCAGCGGGGCGAGGAAGGCGGCCTCGAGGCGGTCCTTCACATCCTGCATGCCGCCGACGTCGGCAAGTCGCAGGGCGCCGGGCCCCTCCACGTCCCACGCGTCGGCTTCCCCGGGATCGTCCTGGCCGTCCGCGCGGACCGGCGTCTCGACGAACCGCGGTGGCACGACGTCCCCGACCTGCTCCTCCGCGGCCTTCCAGTCGAACCGGGACCGCGGGGGCGGGGGTTGCGCCGGCGGCGGGGCCGGCGTGCCCATCGCGCGGGCCATCAGGTCGCGGGCCTGTGCGTCGCCCGGCGCGTGCTGAAGGGCCACGGCCGCCTCGGCGACGGCGGCCTCGGACCGGCCCGCGTCCAGCAGGAGCTCGGCCAGGTGCAGCCGCAGGGGCACGTCGGCAGGGGCTGCTGCGACGGCGGTGCGCAGACTCTGTATGAGAGGGGAGTCGTCCGACATGATCCACAGCCTAACGCCCGCCGTACGGCACCTCGGGACGCGCTCGACGTCAAGCCGAACGGCTGGTCCGCGGCCTGGTGGCCGGGGCCTGGTTCTTCGTCCGTGTCGGTGCAGGCTGGTGAGACGTCGAGTGCACGGGGTCAGTGGGACGGGACGAAGCCCGTTGACCGGTCGAGGTGGAACGGTGAGCCGGGACTCTTGGGCGTCCAGCCTTCGGTGAGTGCGGCACGGATGCTGTCAGCCACGTGGGCGGGCAGGACCGGGTTGCCGACTGCTCCGCACCAGTTGCTCGGGTGCGGCCGGCTGGTGGTGATCACCAGCGTGGTGCCGGAGGTCTCGGCGTGCTCGACCGCGTAGGTGAGCGGTGACCGGACCAGTCCCTGGTCGTAGGTCGGCCGCCCGCGGAGTCGCCACCGGTAGGTGGTGCCGTCCACGGTGATGAGCCGGGATCCCTTCTTGACCAATGCCATGTCCACATCCTTTCCCATGTGACAGTAGTCAACGGCAGCTGATCGTGTCGTGCCGATTACCCTCGCCGGTGCGGGGGTGGCGTCGGCTCACCGATCCACAGGCCCGGAAGGGCAGTTGGCCCGTCCGAGCTCGGATGTGGGGGCAGCGGGTGGTGGCCGCGCACGACGGGGGCTGACTCTGTCCCGGCGCTGGACGACAGCCACGCGCGGCAGCGGCCGACGCGGGTGGTGTACGAAGTCCTTCATGATGCACGAACAGATCGAAGCCGGGACCGTCCGCGTCTTCATAGCCCTGGCTCCTCCCGATGACGCCAAGGACGAGCTGGCGCAGGCGCTGCGGCCCGCTTACGACGCGTACCCGCACATGCGGTGGAACCGTATCGAGGACTGGCACATCACCCTGGCGTTCCTCGGTGAGCTGCCGAGGCAGGCCGTTTCGCTCCTGCAGCCGCCGCTCGCTGAACTGGCGGCCGCGCACCACCCCCTGCGCCTGTCCTTGCACGGCAGCGGACACTTCGACGAGCGAGTGCTGTGGAGCGGGATCGGCGGCGACCTCCACGGCCTGCGGCTGCTCGCCGACGAGGTGCGGGCACTGGTCGAGGAGCACGGCATCACCCTCCCGGACCGGCCGTTGAACCCGCATCTGACCCTCGCCCGGGCCCGCCGCGACGACACTTCCAGCGTTGTACGAGCCGCCGCAGGGCTCTCCGCGTTCACCGGCCGCACCTGGCAGGCCGCGCGTCTGCACCTGGTCGGCAGCAACTACGGCCGCGGTCCCGGGCCGATCCGCTACCGCGACATCGAATCCTGGCCTTTCAACAGCGCGTGATCAACCACCCTTGCGGGCAGGCCGGGGAGGAAGGCCCCGTGCGCGGGGATGCGGACCGTCCCGGCGGCTGCCGGAAACGGCGCCCCGGGACGGCCGACCGACGACAGCGCCGGTTGCACACGGGCGGCGGCCCGCGGCCTCCCTCCGTGCCGCCGTCCGTCGAGGTCACCGGGATCGCCCCGCGGTCTGCGGCCACCCGCACGGCACAGCGCAGTGTCGGGGGTGGCCGACCGGGCAGCCGCGGGCGGACGGAGCCCGGCGGCGGACAGAGCTCGGGGGCCCGGCAACGACCGGCACCGGCTGCGCGCGCCGGTGGCCGCCGCCCCGGCGGTGCGCGGTGCCCACGTGAGCTGCGCGGCCCCGCGCCCGCCGTCCGCCACCGGCAATCCGCAACCCCACCTTGGCGCACCGCCCGGTCAGTTCCTGCGGCCCTCCCACGCCCGCGTGAACAGCGTGGGCAGTGGGGCGGAGGGCACCGCCGCCATGTGCGAGGTCGACCGGTGCTCCCGCGCCAGCGGCAGCAGGCCCAGCTTCGACGCCTCGATCGGGAGGCGAGGCGGCTTCCGCTCCTGCCAGGCGCCCGGCAGGAACAGGGAGCGGCCTGCTCGCGGCCGGGCGGCGCGCAGCACGCGGCCGGACGCGCCGAGTTCGGCTTCGGCCTTCTTGAAACGCGTGGGCTTCCAGCCGGTCCACGCCTTGACGTTGCGGTCCGAGGGATCCGGCAGGGCGAGCAGCATCAGGTAGAGCGCCGCGGCGTCCCCGCCCAGTCCGAAGACCGTGGCGCACTCCTCGACGAGGTGCGGCACGGACCGCGTGGGGTCCTGTTCCCAGCCCGGGGGCCGCTCGCCATCGGTGGCGAGGTGCTTCCCGAGCGCGGCGAAGTCGTCGCTCAGCAGCAGCCGCAGGTCCGCTAGGGCGGGCAGCCCGGAGGGGCGGGGCAGCCATTGGGAGGGCAGCACGGAGTCGAGGTAGACGTCGAGGGTCTCGAGCAGCGGATCGTCGGGCCCCTTGAGCGCGGCGGGGTCCACGCGGAGATGACGCATGTCGTACTCCGTGTCCGCCACCTCCGTGACCGCCGGATGAGCGGTGAGCGCCTCGGTGGAAGGAGGCGGTCCCATCAGGTGGTTGCTCTGCAGCGAAAAGAGCGCGAGCGAGCCTGGAACGGTGGCCTCCTCGCACAGCCGGGATATCGCCGCGCCGACCGCGGGGCGCAGCGGGTCTCCCGCCGCGGTGCGGTAGGCGATCCAGGCGGCGATCCTCGGCAGGTCCAGCAGCTGCGGCTCGCCCATGAGGCCCGCGCGGCGGGACGACAGGCAGCTCGCCCCGGCGGCGACGCGGCCGAGCAGGGCCGGCAGCCTCAGGTGCGGCCACCAGCCCTGGTCGCCCCGGCGCCGCTGCCGGGCGGGGGCGGCCTCGCCCTTGGGCGGAAGCGTCTCCTTGGCGGCGAGAGGCAGGAGCGCGCTCGGTGCGGGCAGGGGGCTGCCCAGCTCGTGCAGCCACCATGCGGCGGCGCGGTCGACGTCGGGGCCCGTGGTCCACAGCTGCTCGGGATCATCAGGGAGCAGCTTGTCGTAGAGCGTCGTGAAGAAGTCGGAGCCGAGCATGGCGGTCAGTGCGGCGACGGCCTGGTCGGCGTCCTTCGGCCGGATCCTCCAGGGCTCCAGGTCGGCGGAGTGGTGGTGGGAGAGGTAGTCCTCCTCCTCGTCCAACTGGAAGGGGGCGCAACGGACGTGTGCCATCAGCAGCACGGTGGCTTCCGCCGGAGAGAGTGCCAGCCGCTCGGCGAAGGCCGCGGCGAGTTCCGGCCGGGCCGGTGACGGGCCGTGCTCGCGGTACAGCTCGGCGAAGCGCGCGAACCAGCCGCCGGGGCGCACCGGCCGCAGCACGTGGGCACATGTGACCCGCACACCCGCGGGAGCCAGCGGACCGTCCTCGGAGAACGTACCGTCGGGTGCGTACTCCCACAGCGTCCGGTGGGGCCGCCTGTCCCCTCCACCGGCGAGTACGAGGGCCACCGAGGTGGCCGTGCGGTAGACCTTCCCGGGGATCGGCGCGCGCATGTCGGTGCGGCCCTCGGGCGCCTCGCAGTGGACGATCCGCCAGCGGCCCGGCGCACCGGAGACGAAGGGATGGGCGGCGTACGCCATCAGCGACTGCGCCGCCGGGCCGTCCGTCCTGGAGGAGACGGCGCACAGGGCGAGTGCCGCGGCACACGCGTGCGTCCGGCGCAACCGGCCGTCGCGGGGCAGGGTGTCGAACGTGGTGCTCGCCTGCGTCAGATCACCTCCCCAGACGGGGGTGCCGTGCTCGGCGAGCTTCATGATCCGGCGGCTCACCCGGACGTCGGGATCGTCCACGTCCGCGTCCGGAGCCGGCGCCGCATCACCCTCGTCCGGAGTGAGGCGGCGGACCAGCCGCTCCAGGCCCTCGCGGCAGTTGACGGCCATCACCAGGGAGCGGGCGGCCTGACTGTGCATCGGTTCGCCCAGCTGCGGCAGCGCTTCCAGGATCGGTCCGCGATTGGGACCCGTGACACCTTCGCGGTCGACGAAGTAGGGCTGGAGTCCCGCCAGCAGTTCCTCCACCTGCGCACGCGAGACGGTGTCGGGGAGCTCGGCCATCAGCAGCGGCATGATGTCCACCGCCGCGAACTCCGCTGCGGCCTCGCTGTTCTTGAGGAGCAGGTCCGCCGCCTCGCCCACGTGGACGAAACGGCCGAGCAGCAGGACCAGCTCCTGGAAGTCGAGTCCCGCACGCAGCTTCGCCCGCTCGCGGTCGCACCATGCGCGGATCTCCTCGTGCCCGATCGGGTTGTCGAAGAGCTGCGGGATCTTCTCCCATCCCTTGGTGTTGTGCGGCTGGTACCAGCTGTTGGGCTCCAGGCCCTTGATGGTCATCTCCAGGTCGGCGCGGGCCCGCGCCCGCAGCTCGCGGGCGAAGCGCTCGTCCGCCTGCAGGTGCTCCAGCTTCGGCCGGCGACCGAGCTGCATCTGGTACAGCGGCGACGGGCCGAGGAGTTCCGGCGGGTCGGCGACCGGGACGCCGTGCTCCAGCAGCAGGTCGATCAGGTCGAGCGGCGTCTTTCCGTCGAGCTTGTCGCCGATCCGCCGGTATCGGATCTTCACGGGGACACCATCGGCCGCCAGCCGCGGCGCGAGTCTTTCCGCGAGCTCGTACATGACCGGCAACGGGCCGTTCCGGTCGCTGCTGGTCCGCACGCACTGGGACAGCCAGGCGGCGGCCTCGCCCGCGGGCAGCCCCGGGGCCTCACCGGTGAGCTGCGCCAGCGCACCGGAGCGCTCCAGCAGTTCCCGCCACACCCCGGGGTCGTCCCCGAAGCGGTCCGGACGCAGCCTCAGCACCTGGTGGGCCGTTTCGGGGGCGTGTTCACCCAGCATGTCCACGGCCGTGCCCTTGAGGCAGTCGGTCCAGAACGTGACGTCGGACAGCGAGACACCGCCGGCCATGAAGATCTCCCCGAGCAGCGTGGCCAGTTCCCTTTCGGGCTCGAGACCGGCGGCCCTGGCGATCTTGCGTACGTCGACGGCCAGCTGCGGGTACAACTCGGCCGACGCCTGGACACGGCGGATGACCACCTGGCGGAAACGCGAGAGCTCCGTCTCGGTCGCCACCCCCTTGACGGCCAGCTCACGCGCCCAGGCCCGCAGGGTCGTGGCGGACAGGGCCTTGCCTTCGGCGTACGTGAGGTAGCGGCCCAGCAGCCACTCCTGGTCGACCTTGCGCCCCTGGGCGCGCTCGGCCGTGCGGGCACGGCCGAACCAGGCGGCGGCGGTCGACTCCTCGGAACACCGCAGGGCCACGTCGGCCATCTCGTCCAGGAGCGTGACCAGCAGCGCCGGAGCCGACTCCTCCAGCCCGTGGAGGATGCGGTCGACATCCGCCTTGTGAACGAAACCCCACGTGCCGATCTGCTTCTGCAGGGCCAGGAGTTTCGGGACCGCCGGCTCCGCGCACTCCGGATGGGCGGCCAGGACCCGCTCGGGGAAGGGCAGCGCGCCGTCGGAGGTGTCCGGTATGCCGGTGGAGAAGCAGCCGTCCGGCTCCCAGTCCTTGGCGCGCATCATGCGGTCGCGGTACGGGATGAGCTGCTGGGGAGCACCTGGGTCAGCGTGTGGCCGCCGAACCCGACGTACCTACGCGCCCACAGGCCGCCCTCGCCCGGCTCGTCGGTGAGCCCGACCCCCTCGCTCTCCAGGGCCTCGCGCCAGAGCGGATCGGCATCGGCCAGTGCCCGCGGCACGCTCACCCCGGCCGGCGCCCACTCCCGCGCCTGCTGGCGGCACGCTTCACGCTGCGTCCTCAGCTGCTGACGTGCATCGAACAGCGCTCCGAGCCCCGGAGCTCCGGCGATCGGGGCGGGGAAGCCCTTGAGCCTGCGCCCCTGTGGATTGCGGTAGACGACCTCCAGATCGTCCGTCAGTTCGGCGGTGTAGCCGTTCTTCTCGACACGCGTGCCCATGCGTCCGTCTCCCCCGTGGTGCTGATCGACGGCTACACGCTAGGCGGCGTCACTGACATCGCCGCTCACACCCCACGCGCGCACCCGGGCCGACAGCCGGACACCGGAAGAGAGCCTTGCTCTACGGCGACGGGTGCCCGCCGCGGGCGCCGCGCGACCGGAACGACGTCGGCGGGCGCCGGATCCGCCGCTTCGGGCTTCCGCCCGGCAAGGCCCACGGCGTACGGCGGTCCGCCCCGCGGCGGCCGGAGGCACGCCGCCGGCTTTGCGGACCCCGCGGCCCGGGCGGCCGCCCGGGCCCTGCTCCGCCGGGAAGTCTCATCCGGCCACGCGTACCCTCCGAGGCCGGGCGGCCGTGCGGGCTCCGTCCTCGGCGGCACCGTTGCGGGGGGCGTGCTTCATGCCGAGGGACACCAGGTACCGCCCGTCGTCCTCCGGCAGGTTGCGGTGCACGACGTCGGAGAGCGAACGGGTCCGGCGCAGGATGTCCAGCCCCTCCGCGGAGAAGGTCGCCGGCGTGAACAGGCGCGGCGACAGCAGAGGGTTCGTCAGCGCCTCGGAGAACGCGTCGACACCGATGATCCGCCCGAGCAGGTTGCCGAAGAGGCTGCCGTGCCGGGCGTCCTCGGCGAAGAGGCCGACGTACAGGTCCAGCTCGTCGACGCCGCCGTACAGGTCGTGCAATGCCTCGCGCACCACCGGGTCGCCCGACACCTGGCGCAGGTCGGTCGCGCGGGGGAAGCCGAAGTGCTCGCGGTAGTCGTTGTACGAGGCCACCTGCAGCTCGCGGCCGACCTCGACGCTGCGGGCCTCGATCTGCAGCAGCAGGGGGTCGGTGTTGAACATGCCCACGCGGCCGGCGGGCTGACGGGAGAGATCGTCGAAGAGCGGGCCCATGCCCCGTTCCTCGATGATCCGGCCGTTGGCGAGCGTGTGCAGCAGCGGGACGTCCCGTCCGCCGATGCGATAGGCCGACGGGATGAGGCTGTGCCAGCGGTACACCAGGCTGAACTCGATGGTCGACCAGTTCTCCCGGTACCAGCTCGACCGGACCGTCCGCATCGGGTCGAGGATGAAGCGGAAGTGGAACGGGGTCAGGTGGTTGATGTACTCCTCCAGGACCAGCCGGATCGTCATCACCACCAGGATGTTGCGGGTGGTCTGGAAGACCCGCTCGTCGTCCCACGCCGGGTACGCCCGGGACAGCACTCCCGCGATCCGGTTGTGCTCGCGCAGGAACAGCACGTTGACGAGCATCGGGCCGATGTGGGCATGTGCCCGGTCACCGCCGGTCGCGAAGACCGTGTCGCGCAGATGCTCGGGCACCTCTTCCCACCGGACCGGCTTGAGGCGCTCGAACTCCGCCTTGATCCGCCCCTGGTCGCAGAGCAGCGGCGGGAACTCGCCACCGCCGACCGTCCGGCTCTTCAGCCGGCCGCCCTCGAACTCGCGCAGGCACGCCGTGACCTCCTCACCCGCCCCGTACAACTGCATCAGGTCGATGGTGTGCGGCGAGTCGGTGCGCCGGGGATCCCCGCCCCAGCCGTGCCCGCGCAGGAAGCCGTCCGTGAACCATTGGGCGAAGGCGGGCAGCAGGGCGGTCGACCGCGGGCAGGTCTGTCCGGTTCCTTCGCGGCGGAAGAGCTCGGCCGCCCGCTCCGGCGCGGGGCGCCCCGGATGCGGCGCGGTGTCCGGGGGGAGGTGCCGGCCGACGTACGACCGGTCCGTCAGCGAGGGCCACGACGTGTACGGCGCCATGGTGCTCAGCGGGTTGGGCCGCGGCGGGGCCTTCATGACGGCGATGTCCGTCAGCAGGGTGTTGGTCTTCCGGTGCAGCCACCGGTTGCCCTGCACCGCCCGCCACAGCGGCGCGTAGTGGGTGAGGACGTGCGCCTCGACACGGTTGCGCAACCCGTCACGGGAGGGGTCGCGGCCGTTTTCGCCCGGCGCGTGGCTCGGGCGCGGGATGGTGGTCATCTGGTGCCTGCTCTCTGCTCGGCGGCTGGGGACGCCCGCACGGTCAAGGCGACGCCCCGGTGCCCGCCGTCACGGTGTAGTGCTGCGGATAGGGCATGCCCGCGTAGTCCAGGGCGCGTTCCGAACCGGGCAGCGGCCTGACACCCGGGCGCAGGAGCACCCGCCGCACCATCTCGCAGACGATCGCCCGGGCCGGGTACTTGCCCACGCAGTCGTGCGCCCCGTGGCCCAGCACCATGTTGTGCACGGGCGTCCGGTCGGGCCGGAAGGCGTACGGGTCCTCGACGACCGTCTCGTCGAACATCGCCGATGCCATGTGCGCGTGCACCACCGTGCCGGGCGTGAGGCGGGTTTCACGCGGTGTTCCGGCGGCCAGCACGTGCTCGCGCACGCAGAGCCGAGGTGTCGTCGGCACGAAGGGGTGGAAGCGCAGTGCCTCCCAGACGTAGCCGTCGAAGGGCGCGGTGTCGTCCTCGGCGGCCAGCCGCTCGGCGCGGGCCAGCTCCTCGGGGCGGGTCGCCAGCTCCTTGAGCGCGGTCGCCGCGCACTGGGTGGCGTTCTGCTGGTAACCGATCAGGAAGCCGACGAGCTGGTGGTTGATCCGCTCCTCGTCCAGCGGCCGGCCCGTACCCGGCGGGAGGGCCGTGCGCAGCATCCTGCCGAGGACGTCGTCCGGCACGTCCGGGGCAGTGTGCGCCGCGTCCCGGGCGGTGTCCCGTGAGGAGGCGCCGACGACCCGGCGGCGGATCACACCGGCCACGAGGTCGTGCAGTTCCTTCCCGGCCGCCACGCCGGCGGCGTGCACCTCGGGATCCCGGTCCGGATTGACGAACACCGCGCGCTGGACGCGCTGCGACAGGGTGTGCAGCGTCTCCTCGGCCACGTCCGTGAAGCCCAGGTACTCCCGGGCCACCCGTGCCGCGACCGGGGCGGCGTATTCCTGGACGTAGTCGAACGTCGTACGCCCTGCCGCGCGCGCCGTCGCGATCGCCCGGTCCAGGGCGTCGTCGGCGAGCCGGCCGGTGAGCCGGCGCACCGGGAGGACATCCTCCGCGGGCAGCATCAGCTGGGCGTGCGCGCGGTCGTGCCAGTGGACGTCGGCTCCGTCGCGGGCCAGCATGAACGGCCCGTGCAGCGCCTCCTCCAGGACCGGCCCGTACACACCGACCGTGAAGACGTCGGGTGTCGACAACACCTCCACCACATCGGGCATCCGGGTGACGAAGACCCCCACCGGTGTGGCGAACACCGGTCGGTCGGCGCGCAGTTCGCGCAGCAGGACCGGACCGTCGTCCTTCATGTGCTGTCGCAGCAGGGCCACGCGCCGCGCGGCGTCGGTCTGCGGGATCGCGTCGTACGCCGCGAGAAACTCCATGGCTCCACCCAGACGTGGCAGGGCGACGCGGACACGCGGTCGCCGACGGATTCCCCCTCATTACGGCACGGAGTCCTGCCGCCCGCACCACGACCGCGTCACCGGTGTGAATATGCGTGTGGCACACGGGTCCGGCCGCGTGCCGTCGGGCCTCCTCCTCCGGCGGCGCCTCAGCATGGGACCGGACCGAACCCGGCGACGACAGGAGGCCGCACACCATGCTGGGACCGGGCGAACCCCCCGGCGGCGCACCCAGCGCCGGCGGCGCACGCGCGGCCGCGACCGGTGGCGCGCGCTCCGGTACCCGCCGGGGCACCGGAGCGCTGCGGTGACGGCCGTCCACGAAGCCTCGGCGGACGGGCCCTCCACGGGGCCGGCGGGCACCGTCCCCGTCACCGGGGCGGAGTACACCGGCTACCTGGTCGGCATCATCGTGCTGCCCTTCGTGGTGCTCGCCGCGGCCCTGCCCGTCGCCTGGGGATGGGGTGTCGGCATCCTCGACGTGACACTCGGGATCGTCATGTACGTGATCTCGATCGCGGGCATCTCGACCGGCTACCACCGGCATTTCACCCACCAGTCCTTCAAGGCCGAGCGGCCGCTGCGCATCGCCCTGGCGCTGGCCGGCGGCATGGCGATGGAGGGCCCGGTCGCCCTCTGGGTCGCCGAGCACCGCCGCCACCACCAGTTCTCCGACCGGCCGGGCGACCCCCACTCGCCATGGGCGTTCGGCACCGGGCGCCGCGCTCTGCTGAAGGGCCTGTGGCACGCGCAGAGTCGGCTGGTTCGCCCGGCGGAAACGCGCGGACCTCGCCCACTACGCGCCCGACATCCTCGACGACCCCGACATCAGCAACGCCCGGATCGCCGACAGTTCCGCGAACAGGGGCGCCAGCGTCGACATGGCCCGCTCGGCGCCCTTGTCCTTCAGCAGCGCCCGCAGGGCGCGCAGCGCCTCCACGTCCCGGTCGCCCTCCACGGCGTCCATCAGGCGCCGCATCCCCGGGTCCCGCCCCGACTCCGGATGCTCGGTGAGCACCGCGGCGGCGCGAAGCCGCAGCGACGTCACGGCGACCCGGTTCGCCAGGCTCTCCCCACCGCAGACCTCGCCGGCCTGGCCCACGCGCTTCAGGACCCCTTCCGCGGCCCCGACCGCGAACCCCAGGCCCGACGGCCGGGTCAACGCCCGTACGAGCGACCACTGCGCCGCGAGACCGCTGCCCGGATACCGCACGCTCGACCGGGTGAACCCCGGGTGTGCCGCGCCGGCATGGTGGTGAGTCGCCATGACGGCCCTCGCAGAGACTGAAATCCGGGCCGACCGACTCGGCCTGCCCTGGGGACGATGATCGCGTCTCCCCCAGCGGTGCGCATCCGGGCCGGGCGGCGCAGGAGACTGATCCTTGCACCCGGTACGAGGACTCCCGCGGCTGCGGGCCGCCGGGGGACGATGCGGTCCGGGTCCCGCTCACGGGCGTCACGGCCGGGGACGGTACGTACCCGGGCCGTGTGGGGCACCCTCCCAGCGGGGTCGGCACGCGCCGGGGACGTACGAGCGCTGCTGCCGCGGTGGGGGGCAGCGGGCTCTGCCCCGGCTTGCACGTTTCGTGCGGAGCTGTGCGGCTACCTGTGTGATCGGCAAGCGATTCGGCGAACGCCCGCAGGAAGGAGCAGTGCCGATGTCGAACCCTCAACAGCCTGAATTGCGGCGCAGTGACAAGGGGGCCGGCACCCCGCAGGACAGCCAGGCCCGCAAGGCCGCACAGCCCGGTACCAAGGGCGGGGGCCGCGCCCACGGCACCGACCGCGGGGACAAGGGCGGGGGAAAGGGGGGCGGCACGCCTCCCGAGCAGCAACCCGACCACCCGGCCTGAACCGCCCGGCCCACCGCGGTGCACACACGCAAGGAGAAGTCGTGACCGTTCCCGAGGAGAACCGCCCCAGGACGACGTCCACCGACGATGTCATCGAGACGCGTGATGCGGGGACCTCCCATGAGCAGGACAACGGCGCCACCGGGCGCACCCTGCGCGAGGCGATGGAGGAGGCCGGACTCCGGCCGGACGACGTGCGGGCTGAAGGCTGAAGGCTGAAGGCTCAAGTCAGCGAGGCGGAAGTCAGACGGCTGACGCCCGAAGACTGACGCCCGTACCGGCTGTCGCCGGTCCTGAGGGCGGCTGGGGCAGCCAGGGGGGCGTACCGCGCACCCGCAGGAGCCCCGTCACGTGACGATCCCGGTCCCGCCGGGGCCGGGATCGTCGCGTCGCTCCGCTCCTCCGCCGATAGGAGCCCAGCGCAGCGGAGCAGCTGATTCCGGTGTCATGGGGCACGCTTCTGCAGCGGGTGATCATTGTCGTGATGGCGAGGTTCCAGGCGCTGAGCGGACGGACACGGGACCCTGTGCGACTGCACGCTGCTCGCCGCTGTCCTCGCGCACGCCCCGCTCCCCCGCCCCCACGGCTGCCTCGCTGCGCAACAGGATCACCGCAGCCCGTGAGTGCGTCCCACTGGTCGCAGTACCGGCACTCCCGTCCCGTCCCGGCCTGGTGCCCGCTACCAGTGCGGTGCAGGCCTGCCGAGGTGTGCGGGCTCCGTGCAGCGGTTCCTCGACGCCCCGTGAATCGAAAGGTCCACCGAAGCCGGCCGGCCTGGCTCGAAGTGCCCGCCGGACGCCACCCGCTGATCCAGCACCCCGGCGCCTTCCTCGATGGCTACGCTGACCACAGCGGCCCGTCACCAGTGGATCTCGGCGGCCGAAGCCGTGCACGCACGCACCACCCCCTGTTCGGCTGCGCCGACCCGGTGTGCCAGAACCGAGAGGTCACCGAGGAGACGAGCCTGACCATCGAGACCATCGGTGTCTACCTCGACCACTTCGACCACCACTCCGGCTCCGGGCTGGCCACCCGCCAGTTCAACTTCACCGCCACCCGCACCTCACCGACCGGGACGGTGCGGCTCACCGAACACGACGCCCATCTCCGGGCCGACGAGCATCAGCAGACCCGGACCTCTCCAACGCCGTCCAGGCCGTCCTCGCCACCTGGCCCACCACCAGGCTTCCTGAGCAACTTGCTTCCACCAGTGGACCGTTGTCGGCGGAGTGACCTCCGTCCGGCTCGATGGCCCGCAACGCCACCGGCCCGGCACGCGGACGACAAGCGACCGGCACGCGGACGATCGCGCAGCGCGCCGGCCTCCGGGCAGGTGGCCGACGAACTCCGAAGTGCCTCCGTACACTGGCGGACATGGCATGCCGCATCACTGAGCTGGTCCTCGACTGTGCCGACCCCGAACGGCTCGCCGCATTCTGGAGGGAGGTCCTCGGGTACGTGGAACTCGGCCGGGAGGACGACGGAAGCATCGAGATCGGGCCGCCCGACGCCGGCCCCGGCGGACCGCAGCCCACCCTCGTCCTCAGTCCCAGCAGCGCCCCGCGGACCGGGAAGCTGCGACTGCACATCGATGTCAACGCCACCGACCGCGACCAGGACGCCGAGCTGGAAAGGCTGCTCGCTCTCGGCGCCAGGCCCGTCGACGTCGGCCAGACTGGCGCCGAGACCTGGCACGTCCTGGCCGACCCGGAGGGCAACGAATTCTGCCTCCTGCGCACCCGGCTCCAGCCCCTCTAGGTTCAGTCGTCAAATGCACGCCCACATCAGGATTGATGCGAGGGTGACGGCTGCTGCGTAGGACTGGGCGGTCTTGTCGTAGGCGGGTGGCGATGCCACGCCATGCTTCAGGCGGTTGGAGCACCGCTCGACGACGTTGCGGTGCTTGTAGACCTCACGGTCGAAGGCGGGCGGGCGCCCTCCGTGGCTACCCCGCCGAGCCCGGTTGCGGGCCTGGTCGGCCCGCTCGGGGATCGTGTGCGGGATGCCGCGGTGGCGGAGCCAGGTGCGGATAGCTTTCGAGCTGTAGCCCTTGTCGCCCAGGACGTGACCGGGCCGGGTGCGGGGGCGTCCCGGTCCGATCCGGGCACCCGGATCGCCTCCATCACGGCGGTGAACCGGGTGCAGTCGTTGGTGTTGCCCCGCCGCCACGTCACCACCGACCCGCTGCCCCGGCGGATGATCCGCGGCAGGCGCTGCCCCTCTTCGTCATCGATCTCACGGACGCGCACTCGCTCAGCCACCAGCACAAGTTCCCTGCCGCGCGCTGCCGACGAGCGTCATTCCGTCGGCGTGCCGATCCGAAGCCGGTTGCCGTCAGGGTCGCGCAGCTCAATCTCACGCGCCCACGGAGCGTCCTTCGCCGGCACACCGAACTCGGAGGCGATGGCCTCGACATCACGAATGCGGAGGTAGACCAACGTGTCAGGGCGGGCATCTCCCTTGTGCTCCGACAAGAACAACCGCACCCCGCCCCGGGCGACCTCGACGAACGCGGGAAGTCCCGATTCGAAGCGGTGTTCCCACTGCATGGCGAAGCCCAGTCGCTCGTACCAAGTGACCGCCGCCGCAGCGTCCTCGACGCGAAGAATGGGAATGACTTCCTCGTCCATGGCGTCATCGTCGCAGACTGCCCAGGGCGAACGCTGCCTGATGCGGCACTAGGCAGTACGCCCCGCGCCGCGAGTACGTACCGGGGGTGTCACCCGCGCTCCGCCTGGCGGAGTGCGGGGGGTGCGAGGCCGGGGAAACGGCTCGCCGCGCCCCGGTTACGCCCGCGGAGCCGGAGCGCGCTCGGACCTGGACGCACCGGGGCCGGAGCCCGGACCGCGTGCGAGCCGGCTTCCGAAGGACGCCCCGAGGTCGCCCGCCATCCACCCGAACCCGCGCACCCGTGCCTGTACGGGCGGCCCGGACGGCGTCCTGATCTTTGTGGCTTCCGCCAGTACGGCGGTCCGCCGGGATGCGTAGAGACTGCCGAGCACAGGCCGCCGCGTGTCCCGGGGCCTGGGGGCCGAAGGCCACGAAGACGGCGTCACGCAAGGGAGGACGGCACAGGTGAGCACGCAGCAGTACGACGAAATCGGTGAGGCGTACGAGGGGTTCAAGGCACTGCCACTGGAGCAGTACGCGGTGGTGCCCAGTTTCCTGGCCCTGGTCGGGGACGTGAGCGGCAAGTCGGTCCTGGACCTCGCCTCCGGTACCGGCTTCTACAGCCGGGAGTTCAAGCGACGCGGCGCCACGGACGTGCTCGGGATCGACATCTCCGGCGAGATGGTCGCCGTGGCGCAGAAGCTGGAGGAGCACGACCCGCTGGGTGTGCGCTACGAGGTCGGCGACGTGTCCGCGCTGCGGACCTTCGAGCAGCCCTTCGACGTGGGCCTGGCGGTGCAACTGCTCAACTACGCACCGGACATCGCCACCACCGAGCTGATGTGCCGCAACATCCGCCGGAGCCTGAAGCCCGGCGCCGGGCTGTTCTTGCTCAACCAGTCGCCCGACTTCCGCTTCGACGGGCCGTCCCCGGACAAGTACGGCTTCCGCAGCGAGCTCACCGGCGAGGAGGTCGAGACCGGACCGCAGGTCCGGACCACGGCTCTGCTCGACCCGCCCGTCTCGTTCGTCGCCAACCGTCCACGCCGCGAGGTCTACGAGGACTGCCTGAAGGCGGCCGGATTCAGTGAGCTGACCTGGGTCCCGGTGGAGGTGTCCGAGGCCGGCGTACGCGAGTTCGGCGCGGACCACTGGGCGGATTTCCACGCCAACCCCCCTCTGGAGATGCTGCGCTGCCGCGCCTGACGCCCCACCGGGCGTTCCGGCGGCCCGGCCTGCGAGACGCGCCCGTGCGGAGGCGGCAGCGAGTCGGGACGGCGCCGGCACCGGCTTCGGCGCGGGACCGGACGACCGAGGCTCGAACGGTGGGGGGAGCAGCACTCACGCTGCTCCCCCACGTGGCGCCTGTACCGAGGCGGCGGGACGCCGGAGTCCGGCACCGGCCGGGCCCGGGGGCCTTCCGGCCGGTGCCGGATGCGTCGGCGAACTACGCGGTGACGCAGTCCCGTAGCGTCGGCCGCTCCCCCGGTCGTCCTGCACCGCGCCCCGCCACGGATCGCCGTCAGCGTCCCGTCTGGTCGCGTACCTCGGCGACGGTGTCCTGGCCCGTCCGGCGCAGGCCCTCAGCGGTGTCCTGACCGGCGGACCTCGCCTGCTCCTTGGTGGTGTCGGCGGCGTCCTTGGCCGTGGACTTCACGGACTCGACAGCCTGGGCGGCCGGCTCGCGGAGCTCTGCCTTGACCTCCTGCGCGGCCTGCACCGCCTGCTGCTTCACCGGCTCCAGCAGTTCGTCGGAGTGCTCGCGCACCCGCTGCCCGGCACGCTCCTCGGCGCTGGTGGTGGGCAGCAGTGCGGCGGTGAGCATGCCTGCTCCGAAGGCGATGAGGCCGGCGGCCAGCGGGCTGCCCTGGGTCTGCCGCTTCACCTGCGCGGGCGCATTCTGAAGGGCCTCCCCCGCCTGGCTGGTGGTCTCCTGCACCGTCCGCGCCGCGCTTGCCGCGGTGTCACTGGTGCTCTCGGCGATCCCGTGCGCGGACTGCGCCATCCCGCCGGCGGCGTCCCGGGTCGTACCCATCACCCGCTCCTTGATCCCGGTGAACCTGTTGCGGGCCGAACCCGCCTTGCGTCGTACGACCCTTCCGGGCGTCACCTTGTCGGCGAGGAGATCGACATTGCGTGCCAGGTGAGCTCGGCGGTACTCCACGTCGCTCCTCAGCTCCTGGGGTGTCGCGCCCATCGGGCGTCCTCCTTCAACGTCTCCATGGTCTGTTCGGGCTTGAGATTGACGGTGCGCAGTCGCTTGCGACCGGTCGAGTAGAGCACCGCGCCGACCACCGCCCACACAGCCGTGACGATGAGAGCCGCCCAGGCGATGTCCATCACGTTGCTCAGTGCGAAGATCACCGTGAAGCTGCCGAGCAGCAGCACCAGGTGTCCGGCGTACCCGGCTCCGCCGAGCATGCCCACGGCCTTGCCGGCCTTGGTCGACTCCTCCTTGATCTCCGCCTTGGCCAGTTCGATCTCGTCACGGACCAACTGGGACAGGTCTGCGCTGATGTCGCTGATCAGGTCACCGATGGACGTGTCCTGCGCGGTGGCAGGCGGCGGGGGCGGGGCCTGGACGTCCACCCCGTCCACCCTGTCGCGCTCGGATACGCGTGTGGTCACCGCCATCCTCCTTCTCCGGGCTGAGGCGTGGCCGGATAGGACGGCGTGGGGGGCACAGCGGGCGGCGGTGACGTAGGTGGAGTGACCGGCGGGGCGGGAGGCACCCCGACCGCGGGAGGCGCTCCGACCGCCCCTGCGGTACCAGTACCAGTACCGGCACCTGTCACGGGCGGCGAGGGCTGCGTCCGGTTCTCCTGCCCGGCTCCTGCCGAGGAGTCCGCCGAGCCGGCTGCGCTGATCCCCTTCCCGGCCCGCGCGACCACGAAGCCGGCCAGAGCCGCACCCGCGAGGAACACGCCTGGACGGCGGCGAGCGAAGTCCTGCAGGTCACCGACAAGACCTTCCGGGCCTTGCCGCTCCAGGCGGGCGGCCACCTGGTGTCCGCCGTCGGATATCTGCCGCACCACACCGCCGACACCGGAGTCCGGCTTGCCGTTCTCGCTCATCTCGCGCAACTCGTCGGAGAGCCGGCGAACGTTCTCTGCCAGTCGCTGCGTCTGCGTCTGCGCCTGGTCGCGGAGCTGGTCCCGGAGCTCTCCCACGAGATCGCGTGCCTGTGCACCGGCCTCGTGCGTCACACCGGCGACCTGCTCCTTTGCGGTACCGGCCACCTCCGCGGCCTTGCCACCGACCATTCCCGCGCTCTCGACCGCCTTGTCCTGGGCAGTTCGCGCCACCGCGCCAGGCGTGCTCTGTTCGCGGCGCCCCGAGTCCTCGAAGAATCCTCCAGAAAGGAAGGGAGTGCTCTTCTGCCGGTTCCGCGTACCCGGATTCAGGTAGGCAATCGCAGGAATATGCCGATTAAGCGGTTCTCTCCTCAGGATCAGCGTCCCGGGGTGAAGGGAGCGGTGGCCGACCCGAGCAGCCGGGGGCCGCCAGCGCCCTGTGGCCGGCTTCCACGCCGCACCTCACCGTTCGTAGCGATCGTTCACTCGCGTCGGCCGGTTTCGTCGCCCCGTACCAGGCGGCGAGCCATGCGAGTCACCTCGCGGCGTCCATCAGGTGGGGGCAGCCGGCGGGCCGGGCCATGGTCCAGCGGTGTCGTCCTTTTGGCCGCTCTGACATCTCCACGCTCTTGCGGGCGAAGCGATGCCGGATACCTCGCTGTGCCAGCCATTGGCGCAGGTGGCGGTACCGGGCCTTGCCGAAGCCCGGCAGCCGTCCGCCGCGTGAACCCGGGTGCAGGCGGGCGGCCTTGTGGTCCTGCTTCTCGGGAATCGCGTGTCGGATACCGCGTTTGCGGAGGTAGGCGCGGATCTCGCGGTTGCTGTATGCCTTGTCGGCGCTCACGGTCCGGCGTGCGACGGGAACGGCCGTGTCCCGCGCGCGGGACACGGATCTTGTCCATCACCGACTCGAACTGCGTGCAGTCCGCCCCTTGTCACGGCGTGCTCAGCAAGGACAGCGGGCGGCAGTGCCCTTCTCGGTAATGTGAATCTTGGTGGTCAGTCCGCCGCGTGACCGGCCGAGGGCTCCGTCCCCTCCGGGAGGCCGTCCAGCATCATGCTGGCCGACGGTCGCCGTCCTGGCCTTTGTCGGCCCCCTTTTGGAGGGCTCGGCGTCGCGGGCGGTGGGGTTCGAGGGGCTCCTGTGGCGTGCTGGCGAGCGCCTGCGGCGGTGGAGTCGACGTTGATGTTCCCGTCGATGCCGCCTTGGGTGTCGGCGGCGGACTGGACGTGCCGCAAGAGCCTCTCCCGGGTGCCGTCGGTCGACCACAGCAAGTGCCGCATGTGGATGGACTTCCACGGGCCTGCGTTGGGGCAGCCGTCAGACCCCCCGTCCCCCGGCTCAACATGGCCGGCGCCACGGTCTCCCTGCTCGCAGTGATACGGCTATTCGATGACCGCGGTGGCTTCGACCTCGACCAGGAGGTCGGGTTCCCCCAGTGCCGCAACGCCCAGAAGCGTGATCGGCTTGACCGGATCGATGCCGAGCTTCGCTGCCGCCCGGCCCACGCCCTCACCCAGCAGCGGCATCTTCTCGGGTCTCCAGTCGACGACGTAGATGGTCAGCTTCGCCACGTCATCGAAGGAACCGCCGATCCCGGCCAGAGCGGTGGCGACATTGAGATAGCACTGCTCGACCTGAGCGGCGAAGTCTCCGTCGCCCACGGGCCGGCCGTCGGCGTCGCGGGCGACCTGTCCCGCCAGGAACACCAGCTTCGATCCGGTGGCGACCGACAGCTGCCGGTAGGCCTCGGGCTTCGGCAACCCCGCGGGATTGACCAGCGTCACGGACATGAACGGCCTCTTCCTCTTGGCGTCAGGAGCAGCAAGATCAGCACTCATGAAAGCATAGCGGCGCTATGTATTGTGGAGCCATGGCGAGGACGAAAGATCCAGCGGTCCGCTCCCTGCTGCTCGACCAGGCCGCACACATGCTGCGGACGAGACAACCGGTCACACTCCGCACCCTGGTCGCCGGTACCGGGGTGTCAACGATGGCCGTCTACACCTACTTCGGCGGTATGGACGGCCTGTGGAAGGCTTTGCGGCAAGAGGGCTTCACCCGTCTGGCCGCCCAACTCGCAGCCGTCGAAGTGTCCGCGGACCCGGTACGAGACCTCGCCGCCCTGGGCGCCGCCTACCTGGCCAACGCCTTGGAGAATCCCGATCTCTACCGGGTCATGTTCGACGCGGGCTTCGACCTCGAAGACACCGGCGCCGCGGACGAAACCCTGGACCGCCTCGTCAGCGCCATCGACCGGGCCAAGACGAACAGCCGCTTCCGTGACGAGGTCGACCCGCTGGAACTGGCAACACAGAGCTGGACCATTGGCCACGGACTCGCCTCACTCGTCGCCACAGGCCCCCTGCCACACCAGGCACTCACTTACGGCGTGCCCATGCTGACCGCACTGTTCACCAGCGCAGGAGACGAACCCGGCCGATGCCGCCAGTCGGTCGAGCGCGGCTGGGGACGGATACTCCCAGCCACGCCCGGTTCTCGTGATCGGAGCGACAGGCCTTGACACAATGAGAGGGATCGCTGCTGATGACGGCGCCTACGGCAGGAGTTGAGCGTTCGGTCCCGCGTGGAGATATCGCCCGTGGATAGTGCCGGATGAGCTGTGGGGCCGCCTGAAGCCGCTGCTGCCGCAGCGCGCGAACGGCGCTTCCCGCACCCGGTCCGCAAGCCGTTGCCTGACCGGCTGTGTAGTGCGGGAGTGCGGAAGGCACGGCACTGGTCTTGGCACCTACCGGTGGGTGGTCGAGAGGACAGTTGCCTGGTTGCACGGCTTCCGACGTCCACGGATCCGCTGGGAACGGCGGGCCGACATCCACGAAGCGTTCCTCAGGCTCACCCGCTGCCTGATCACCCATCGAGAACGTGGCGCCTTGTGCCGGCCATGGGCGACTGACGAGCTTCCTCCGCTCACTGCAGCGGGTCCGACTCCAAGAAGGTACGCATCTCGATGGCAAGACTGCGCATGTCTTCTCCAGGAGCATGGATGGTCGTCGTCTCGAAACGCCACTCGTCGTCGGGGAGACGGTCGTGCAGCCCCCACGTCAACCGGACGTGTGATCCTGCGTGCTCGGCGGCCAGCGTCAAGTCGCCCTCAAGAGAGCGCCAGGTCCTGGTGCCGCTCCATCCTCGGAACCCCTCCGCCAGTTCGGCAAGGAAGACATCGAGGCCGTCACCGTCCCAGGTCCTCACCACGACCTCGATCCGCGCCGACTCACCTTGAGCTGTCACGAGGAAGTCGCGCATCAGGTCATCACGCACTTCCGGGAAGGAACGTGTCAGCTGGTGGAAGCGCAGGTTGATCGTTCGATACCGGTCACCCACGCGGACGACCGGGTTGATCTCGTCTTCCTCCATCACGTGTGCAGGCTACGGGCACGGGACTCCCTGTGACCAGTAGTTTTGTCCCTCCTGACACCGGTCTTCGGAGGAAGCCGAGCGCGGCTTTGACGTGGTCATTCCGTCACGAGCTGTAAGCCCGGGAAGCCATGGTGATGGTCCGTCAGGCGCTGGACGGCCACCATGCCGGGCACCTGGGCTGCCGGTGCGTTCTTTGCGCCGAGGAAACGTGCGACGCACTCGCCGGGGTCCAGGCTTCGTGTCCTTGCCTGGGTTCAGGCCTCTGGGGCGAGGCCTCAGGGGCCGGCCGAAGGCGGATCTGCTGGTGTCCGTGGTGCGGGCGGCACGGCGCGGTGGCCGCGCAGTGTCGCGACCGACCGCTCACCGCGGTCCGTCCCGCCCGGATCCAAGATCGATTGTCAGTGGTGGGTGAGAGGATCGAAGCATCGAGTCGGAAAAGGGGGAGCACTCATGTCCGGAAACCAGAACTACATCAATCACGTCGCTCTTGTGCTGGATGCCAGTTCGTCCATGTCGCACCTGAGCCGCAAGGTCATCGACGTCGCCGATCAGCAGATCGCCTATCTCGCCCGCCGGTCAGGGGAATTGGATCAGGAAACACGCGTCACGGTGTACGTCTTCGCAGAGAAGGTGGAGTGCGTCATCTACGACAAGGACGTGCTGCGCATGCCGTCCTTGAAGGAGCTGTACCGGGTCGGCGGAATGACGGCGCTGCTGGCGGCCACGCTGAAATCGCAGCGCGAGCTGGCGCAGACAGCTCAGCTGTACGGAGACCACAGCTTCCTGACGTTCGTTCTGACCGACGGCCAGGAGAACGCGAGTCATCGCTGCCCGGATGCCCCCGTCAGGGACCAGCGTGAACTGGTGCAGGCCGTGGCCAAGATGATCGAGACTCAGGAGGACAACTGGACGCTGGCCGTCCTCGTGCCGGACCAGATGGGCAAGCGTGAAGCCATGCAGTACGGCTTCCCGAAGGACAACATCGCCATCTGGGACGCCACGAGCACGCAGGGTCTGGAGGAGGCCGGGCAGGTCATCCAGGAGGCCACCGAAAAGTTCATGGTGGGCCGCACCAAGGGTATCCGGGGATCGCGGGCGGTGTTCTCCACGGGTGCCGAGGTGGTCAATAAAGACACCATCAAGGCAGCCGGCCTCACTCCGGTGGATCCGTCCGAGTACCAGCTGATTCCCGTGGATCGCGCAGCGGCGATACGGGAGTGGGTCACCGAATGCGGGCACACCTACCGCACCGGTTGTGCGTTCTATCAGCTGAGCAAGTCGGAGAAAATCCAGGCGCGCAAGCAGATCGCGGTGCTGGAGAAGAAGACGGACCGCGTGTACACCGGCCCGGAGGCCCGTGCCCTGCTGGGTTTGCCGGACACGGAAGTCCGCGTCAAGCCGGACCACAACGACGAATTCACGATCTTCGTACAGAGCACCAGCGTGAACCGGAAGCTCGTACCGCAGACGCGGCTGCTGCTGATGAACTGAGCTTTGCAACCCCCGTCGGCGGTTCAGACGCCGCCACCCAAAACCGCCTGCGTGGCCGGGAGCCTTCCGCGGCCCCATGGGAGCCTCGCGGGGCAAAGCCACTCAGGCGGTGCGGTCCGGTGGGCGCGGGGGGGGGCCACCCGGACCGACGGGCGCCGAGCGAGGGCGTGAGCGGTCGGCGACTGGGCCGCTGGCCGACTTGCCACACGGACGCTGCGCCCTCCCCTCAAAGGGGGGCGGGTCGCCACACGGGGGCCGGTCGCCGCACAGGGGGGGCAGGTCGCCGCACGGGGGGCGGGTCGTCGCACACCGGCTCCGCACCGGGCCCCGTCTCCGCACCGGGACAGCGGCGAGGCGCGGCGGCAGTAGCTCAGCACGAGCACGGGCCGCCACCACCGGCCCCGCTGCGTGCCGCGCCGGACGGTCGGCCGCGGCGCACTGGGCCAGGCAGCCGCCGTCACCCTCTCGACGAGCCGACCCACAGGAGGCGGTCGACCACGTCGTTCGCCCAGCCCGGACCAGGGAGCCACAAGAATGCCGCCGAGGCCCCTTGGCCTTGCCCGGCGGGCCGCGGCGTTCCGCCCGGGACCGCCTGGACCGCCTGGACCGCCTGGCGGGCGAAGCGCTGCTCGACGTCGTCCACGAACGGCGCAGCGGCCCTGCGGTCGCGACCGCCCTCACTCGGTGCTGACACGCGATCACCCCGGCCCGGGCGCACCCGCCTGGGTGGCCCCCGGCGCCAGCCCAGCAGCAGGCCGGGCAGCGGGCGCCGGTCGCCGCCGGGCGCCCCGCCCCGTCCGTACCGGCCCGCGTCCGGCGTCGTCATCGAAGCAGAGCGCTTCGCCTGATCCGCAAGCCCCACCGGTACAACACCTGTGCAGCGTCGGCCACTTGGTGGGGCGGGACGGCTCCGGCGGCAGCACGGCAGTCGGGAGGAGGCCGCGGCGGGAAGGAGGTTAGGCTCGCTGACCGCTGCATTCCGACCAAGGAGCAAGAACCATGCGCAGTGCCGCAGTGACCGCGGGGAACGACCGCATACGCTGGGTCGAACTTCCCGGGCGCGAGCCGACCCGGGTCTACGTCCACGGCTTGGGTGCCACATCCCCTGCCTACTTCACCCAGGTCGCCGTCGACCCGCGCCTCAGTGGCCACCGCTCACTGCTGATCGACCTGCTCGGCCACGGCCACAGCGACCGGCCCACCGGCTTCGACTACACCCTGGAATCCCACGCCGAAGCCCTCGCCGCCGCCCTGCGGTCCGCCGACGTCGGCCACGCCGAGGTGATCGCCCACAGCATGGGCGGATCGGTGGCCATCGTGCTGGCCTCCCGTCATCCCGGCCTGGTCTCCCGGCTCGTCCTCATCGACTCCAACCTCGACCCCATCCCGCCCGACGCCGCCGCCCTCGGAAGCAGTGGCATCGCCGCCCATACCGAGGAGGAATTCCTCGCCGGGGGCTGGGAATCCGTCCGCGACCGCGTCGGCGCTCACTGGTGGTCCACCATGCGGCTGGCCGGCCGCGAGGCGCTGTACCGCAGCGCCGTCAACCTGGCCCGCGGCACGGTGCCCACCATGCGCGAACTCCTCATCGGCCTGAAGATCCCGCGTACGTACATGCTCCCGGAAGCCGACGGCCCGCTGCCCGGCGCCGATGCGCTCGCCGAGGCCGGTGTCAGTGTCGTCCGCATCCCCGACTGCGGTCACAACATCATGCTGGACAATCCCGAGGCCTTCGTCCGGGCGACCGAGGAGGCGCTCGCAGGCCCGGTTCCGGCGGAGCGGGGCGCGTGAGCCGAACCGGCACCGGGCCAAGCGGGCGGGGTGGGCGCCCACCACCCGGCGGCGTGGGAGCAGGCGGCGGAGCGGCTGCGCACCGGCCCGGCGCCACGGCAGACTGAAGAGCGGCCGGGCGGGCCGGAACGGCGCAGCCGCTCGGCCGCCGACGGACATGGGTGCACCGGCGGCTCGCGCGGCGATCTTGCTCACCCCCCACGGCCACTCCCACTGTGGGCGGACACACGACGACGGTGGAGAGGAGCGGGTGGGTGGACGCGTCGACAGCCCTTCTGGTGGAGGAGCTCTCGGCCGGCCTGCGCGGGGCCGGTGACCCACGGACCGCGGAGAGCACCAAGCGGTATCTCAAGAGCGATCTACAGCACCACGGGGTGAGGATGCCGGTCATCCGCCGGCTGGTGGCCGACACCGTCCGGGCCCATGGCCCGCTCGATCGTCCGCACCTCGTGTCCTGCGCCCGCGCCCTGTGGCGCCCCGAAGTGTACGAGTCCCGGATGGCTGCCGCGATCCTGCTGGAACGGCATGTCCGTGTTCTGGAGGCGGAGGACACGGCACTCCTGGAGGACTTGCTGCGCGACAGCCGCACCTGGGCCCTGGTCGACCTGCTCGCCGGATCGGTCGCGGGCCGGCTGCTGCTGCGGAAACCCGCCGTGGTGGACACCTACCTGCGCTGGGCCGCTGAGGACCACCAGTGGATCCGGAGGTCCGGCATCCTCGCCTTCCTCGTCCCCCTGGGTGACCAGGACGGGTTTCCCCGCTACTGGCACGTCTTCACCGCGTCGGCCGACCCACTCCTGGAAGACCCCCGGTTCTTCGTCCGCAAGGCCCTGGGATGGGTGCTGCGGCAGGCGAGCAGGAAGCACCCCGACGAGGTGTACGGCTGGTTCCTGCCGCGCGCCGGCCGCTCCTCCGGTGTGACGGTCCGGGAGGCCGTCCGTCATCTCGACGCCGCGCGACGGGATGCGATCCTGACCGCATCCCGGCAGGGAGGCGGCGCCACGCCCTGACCTGGCGCGCCCACAACTCCGGGGGCAGCAGGCCCGGCCCGTCATACGGCCGGACGGCCGGACGGCGGGCAAGGAGGCGGGACGCAACGGGGGCGAACGGAACCGCGGCGCGCACCGGGCCGACACCGGCAGCCCCGTGCATACGGCACGCCGGCCTGCGAGGCGACCCGACGAAGGGCATGGATTCCCGGCAGAGGTACGGCTGCACCCCGGCACCGTGCCGTGGCCGCCACAACCTGGCCGCTCGGCCGGGTCCGGTCAGGGGCGGTGGCGCCGGTTCCGGGGCATCAAACCGGCGCGGCGGGCCAATTCGTCCTCCGCGACCCAACCGCGGCGCTTGCCCGGCACGGAGCGGACAACGTAGCGGAAGGGCAGTCCGCCCGGTTCGGCGACCATCCCCCCGAACCGGGTGTCGCCCGCGAACCACACCTGGTTCCCGGGGCGCTGCCGCCCCCGCGGCTGCGGGCCGTCCCATCCGTCCGAAGGGACCGGGAAGGAACAGTGGCTCTGTCCGTCGGGCTGCAGCAGCACCACGCGGCCGTCCGTGCCCCAGCGTCGACCCTGTGCCCGCTCCCCCTCGGCAGTGACCACCCGGACGTCCTGTGTGCGGACGGGCCATATCTGCCAGCCATAGGTGCTCATGACCAGACGCTCCCTGCGGCGCGCCCGGCGCCAGAGCAGCGTCAGGCCGGCCGTCGAGGCGATGACGGGGGCGAGGCATGCGGCGGTGACCATACCCGGCGCCGAGCCCGGGCCCACAACCAGGAGTACGACGGCCAGCAGCACCACCTCGGCGGTCAGAGCCAGCACGCCCCACCGCAGGCCGCGTTCACGGCGGCGAAGGACGTCCTCGACGCCGGGGGTGTCCATCGCCACTCCGGGCAGCACCTCGTAGCCGTACTCCAAAGCAATCAACGCGTGCTCCCGTCTCAGGGCGGCCGCGGGAAACGCGGCACCGCCGGTAGGACTTCCGGCGGCAGTCGATACCGCCTCAGTCCCGGCCGGCAGGAGCCTACTGGCCGCGCGGCCCGCCCCACGCAGGCCGGGACGGGGCGCGGGAGCCCAGCGGCCCTCCGTCAGGCCGCGCGCCGTGGCATCCCAGCCCGTGCCCCACGGCTCCCGTACACCGCCGGCCCGCACCGCATCCGCGCCCCGCAGAGCCCGACAGGCACCGGGAACGGGTGTCCGGGCCGTACGGGGGCTTGCCCGACCCGTACCGCTGGTGCGCCCGAGTTGCCACTCGGATGGGTCCCGCCTGGATGCGCCGCCCGGCACGGCACGCGAACACTGGGGCCGAACGGGGATGACTCCGATCCGAAATCCGAAAAGAGGCGGCTCATGCGCACGATGCTGATGTGCCAGATGGACACGGAGAAGGCCAACGCGGCGATCAGGGCCAACAGGCTGGACGAGGTTCTCGGTGCCGCTATGGAGCGGCTGCAGCCGGAAGCCGCCTACTTCGGGGCGCTGGACGGCATGCGCACCGCCTTCATCGTCTTCGACATGGAGCAGCCTTCTGATCTGCCCGTCATCTGTGAACCGCTCTTCAACGAACTCAACGCGAAGATCACTGTCTTCCCCGTGATGAACCCCGAGGACGTCCGCACGGGTGTAGGACGGTTCCTCGCCTCCTGACCTCGCGGAGCCGATCGCGTGCTGCCGGGTCTGCCGGGTCACCGCACGGGCCGGGGCCGAACGGAGAATCCGGTGACCGCGTGGCCCCTCCCCGGTGCGGTGCGGCGGCGGCGGGGCTACTGGCACGGGCGGACCGAGGTCTGCCCCCTGCCCCTCCCCGTGCATCGGCCCTGCTCGGCACCCGCCGCCACGTGCGCACCGGCATGAAGCGCGGCCTGGTCGTCGAGGGCCGATGACGTAGCCGCCGAAGTCACGGCTGGGGAACGGCAGGGCTCCGGTACGGAGCGACGGCACGGCGCGGGAGTGACCGGCCTCGCCGGGTCGGCGCCACGGGCACAGCGATGGACCGCGGGCAGCGTCGCGCGGCCGCCGGGAGCGCAGTACCGCCACCCGGCCGTGAACGCCGGGCCGGGGCACGGTCCGCGTGGCCGGCACCCGGCAGCCGGCCGGCCGACGGCGTTCCGGTGCGACGCCTGGATGGTGCCCCGGGCCCCCAGGCCACCGCCCGTCTGCTCGGCGTTTCGGCCTCTCCGCCGCAGCGCACCGAGTTTCGGCAGCCCCCACCGAGGTCTCCGGCGCACGACGTCGTCAGCACTCATGGGCACGTATGGGTACGGCTACTCATGCGTCACGCACATGACGACGCCTACCGTCACACGCATGATCAACAGCTCCGTACGCAAGGCCCGGGTCTCCGGGCGGTCGGTCGCGTATGCCGTCACCGGGCTCGTGACGGTGGCGCTGCTCGTGGCTGCCGTGGTGGCGGCAAGGGCCGTGTGGAACGGCACGCCGTATCCCTCGGCCGACCCCGACGCGGTCGCGCAACGGCTCAAGGCCCGGTCCGACGAGGTCTACGACAGCTTTGCGCTGCCCGCGACGTACGCCGCGAGTGGGGGCAGGGTGTCTACCGGAGCCTGTTACTACCGCGGGCTGAGGGGCATCGCCCACATCGACGAGGCACGGAGTGACGTCCGCAGTTTCGGCCTCCGTTGGAGCATCCCGGGCGTTCCCGAAGCCACTGCCCGGGACGCGCAGCGGCGCGTGCGCCAGCGGCTGGCGCAGGAGGGCTGGAAACTCACGTACGAAGAAGACCGTGCGGGTGCGACCTTCCGCGAACTCGGCTTCCGGTTCGAGAGCCCGGGAGGCGGCGACCATGTCGACGTGCAGTGGAACGACTCGACCACCACGCTGTTCATCAGCGTCTACGCCGCCTGTGGGCAGGTTCCCGACGACTTCGTGGAGCACGACTGGCCGGAGGCGGACTGGGAGCCGAAGGGGTAGACCGTCCCGACCCGCGCGGCGTTGCCAGGAGGTCGGACACCGGGCGGTCACTGCCCCTCCCGGTCCACCGGGACGTGACGGTGGCGGGCACCTTCGTGGGCTGCCCACGGCTCGTCCGGCGGGAACGCACGACACGCCCCCGGCCCCAGGACAGGCATCGAACATCGGGACTCGACCTGGGCGCGCAGGATCGCCCGGCGTAGGCTTCGCTCAGCACGGACGCGGCGGGGGCGGAGCATATGACGGCTGAGACGGCACAGCGGTGGGGATCGACCCTCGACTCGGTCGTGGTGTACGCGCAGGGCGCGGTCTGCCGGCGTCGGGCGCGCGTCGGCGTGCCGCCCGATGGCCGGGTGCGGGTGACGGGACTGCCCCGCTCGCTGGACGCGGGCTCTCTGCGGGCCCGGGTCCTGCACGGTCCCGGACTGCGCGTCACCGAGGCCAGGGTGGAGGTCGAGGCCGAGCCGCTGGAGGCCGGCACGCCGCACGCGTTGCGGGGCGAGTTCGAGCGGCTGCGCGACGCGTGCGCGGCGGCGCAGGGACGCCGGGACCGGCAGCTGCGGTTGATCGAGGAGATCAGCGGCCTGCACCCGGTCCCGCCGGCCCGCAGGCGCGATGACCCGCACCGCCGCACTCCCGCCGATGCCTGGCTCGAGCTCGCCGACTTCGTCGACGAGCGGCTGACCGGGCTGCACGCCCGCCTGGTCGAGCTGGAGGACGAGCTGCGCGGCCTCGAGCACGAGCTCGGCATCGCAGCCGACCGGCTGGCCCGGGCCTCCAGCGACGTGCCGTCGGCGCACGTGGAGACCACGGTCTGCGCGGTCCTGACCCTCGACGGCACCGGTGACGCGCAGGTGGAGGCGGAACTGGAGCTGGAGTACGGCGTCCCGGGCGCTGTCTGGGTGCCGGCCTACCGCCTCACCCACCGTCAGGGGGACGGCACCGGCCGCCTGGTGCTGCGCGCCTCGGTCGCCCAGCGCACCGGCGAGGACTGGACCGGTGTGCGCATCGGGCTGGCCACCGCCGACCTGCGGCGCCGCACCGACCTGCCGAGGCTGCGCTCGATCCGGATCGGACGCCGTCAGCAGGACCCGGCCCCGTCCGGCTGGCGCGAGCCCCCGGCGGGGCTCGCCGACCTGTTCACCGGGTACGACGCGGCCGGGCCTCGCCCTGCCGCGCCCGCCGCCCCCGTGGCGGTCGGAGCCGGCCCCGTACCGGCGGTTGCCGCGGGCGGCTTCGCGTCCGGTCCCGTTCCGCCGCCACCGCCCGCTCCACAGGCCTACGGCGGGGCGCCGGCCGCGCCCGGCAGCACGGCCGGCCTCTCCACGGAGACCCTCGGTGGCGGTCTGCCCGCGCCCGCGCAGCCGGTCCCGTCACGACCGGCCGGCAGGCCGCGCACCGCCGGCAGGGCCTTCGCGGCCGCCCCGGCCCCCGGGGCTCCCGGCCGCGGCGCGCCGCCACCTGCGGCCCCCGCGGCTCCTGGCCATGCCGCACCGGCGGCTCCCGCCGCGCCCCCTGCCGGCCCGCCGCAGCCGAGCGGCGCCGAGCTCGACTACGCCGCCCTCGTCCTGCGCGGCCCCGAGGAGCAGGGCAGCCGCAGGGGCAGGCTGTTCCCCGGCGCCTCCTTCGACCCGGTGGCGGCCGAACACCGCCGCCGCGCCGAGGCGGTGACGGGGCTGGCACTCCCCCAACACGCCGTGCGGCCACGCGAGTCGGCGGGCTCCTTCGACCACCGCTTCGATGCCGCCGCCCGCGCCGACATCCCGTCGGACGGCACCTGGCACACCATCACCGTCGCCGAGATGCCCGTCGGTCTGCGCACCGAGTACCTCTGCGTGCCGTCCGTGGAGCAGACCGTGTACGCGACGCTGGTGATCTCCAACGCCACCGACCAGGCGCTGCTGGCCGGCCCGGTCGAGGTCACCGTCGACGACGACTTCCTGGTGACCGCCGCACTGCCCACCCTCGCTCCCGGCGGCCTCCGCCGGCTGGGGCTCGGCCCTGCCGAGGGCATCCGGGTCACCCGCCGTACGAACCTCCTCGAGTCCACCGCGGGCCTGCGCAACAACACCACCGTGCTCGACCACCGAGTCCACGTGGAGCTGGCCAACCGGCTGGCGAGGCCCGTCACCGTCGAGGTCCGCGAGCGGATGCCGGTCACTTCCGAACCGGAGGTCCGGATCGAGGAACGGGCCGACTGGACGGTCCCCGAGGACGGCGCCGGGCCCGAGCACCACGCCCCGGGCACCCGCGTCTGGCGGGTGGACCTGCCCGCCGGGGGCACCGCCGCCCTCGACGGTGGCTACGAGATCCGCATCCCGGCCGGCAAGGCCCTGGTCGGCGGCAACCGCAGGAGCTGAGCACGCATGTCCACGGACGTCATGTCCACGGCCCTGGAGCCGATCGCCCTCCCCGTCACCGCCGTCACCTGTCTGGAGGACCGCGCCCACATCGAGCGAACGGCCGTGCTGGACCTCGAGGCGGGGGTCCAGCGGCTGCGTCTGGGACCGGTCAGTGCGCTGGCCGTCGACCGTACGCTCCATGCCGAGCTGACCTCCGGCCATCCGGCGTCCGTGCTCGATGTGCGGATCGTCCGCGACTGGACACCGCGCGGCCCGCGCCCGTCCGACGACGAGGACTCCGCGCTGCGCCGGCGCGTACGCGAACTCGAGGAGGAGCGGCTCGTCCAGGGGCAGCGCCGCGACCGGTTGCACGCCCGCCTCGACCTGCTCGGCCGCCTCGCCGCCGACCTGCTGCGCGAGATCGGCGAGGGAGCGGGCCGCGGGGAGGCCGAACAGTCCCGCTGGGCACGCGAACTGGACCGGGTGGACGGCGAGCGGGACGCGTACGGCGAGGAACTGCGCGCCGTGGACGCCCGGCTGGCCGCCCTGGCCACCGAACTCGGGGAAGCCGTGCGGGCGATGGACCTCGCCGAGCACGAACCGGCCGAACTGGTCGGTCATGTCGAGCTCACCGTGGAGGCCTCGGCCGCCGGACCGGCCGGGCTGCTGCTGAGCCACCTCACTCCGTGCGCCCTGTGGCGGCCCGCCTACCGCGCCGTGCTCGACGGGGAGTCCCTGACGCTGGAGACCGATGCCATGGTCTGGCAGCGCACCGGCGAGGACTGGTCGGACGTACGGCTGACGCTGTCGACCGCCCGGTCGGCGCTTGCCAACGACCCGCCCCGGCTGGGCGAGGACCGGCTGACGCTCACGGACCGCTCCGCGGCGGAGCGCCGCACGGTCGACGTCGAGCTGCGGGAGGAGGAGATCGGCGACCTCGGCCCCGTCCCCGGGCTCGGCCTGCCGGGAGTGGACGACGGCGGCGAGGTGCGGGTGCTGAACGCGTCCGCACCGGTCTCCGTACCTGCGGACGGCCGCGCCCACCGGGTGCCGCTGTCGGCCTTCACCACGGCCGCGCGCAGCGAGTACGCCTGTACACCCGAACTGTCCCCGCTGGTCACCCAGGTGGTGTGGTGCGACAACCGGTCCGGCCACGCGCTGCTCGCCGGGCCCGTGGACCTGATCCGCGGCAGTGGATTCACCGGCCGCGGCACGCTGGACTTCACCGCCCCGGGCGCTCCCGTCGAGCTCGCCTTCGGCAGCAGCGACGACTACCGGGTCGTCCGGCGGACCGAGGAGTCCCGCGACTCCGCCGGGCTCACCCAGCGGACCGTGATCACCCGCACGGTCCGCCTGCACCTGTCCCGGTTCTCCGCTCCCGGAGAGCGCGATGAACGGGTGGTCCTCCTCCGCGAGCGCATCCCGGTCTCCGAGGTGTCGGCCGTGGACGTACGGCTGCGCAAGGAAGCGTGCGCCCCGGTGCCCGACGCGCTCGACGCGGATGGAATCGCACGCTGGGACATCACCCTCCCGCCGGGCGGGCGCCGCACGGTCACCCTGGTCTACGAGCTGTCGGCGAGCGGGAAGGTCACCGGGCTCTAGAGCCTCACCTCCGGCCGGTCAGGGCGTTCCGCCGCCGTCGTCCTCGTCCTCCGCCGTGGTGGGCGGGGGCAGGGGTATGCGGGTCTGCCCCTCGATCGGCGCCGGTGTCCGCTCACCGAGCCGGTCCTCGAGGAGCTGCAGCCGGGTACGCGTCTTCTCGGTCGTCATGTTCTCCCCGTCACCGCTGCAGCGGCCCGGAAGCCGACGGACGGCCCGGCCGTTGCGCCGCGGCGGCCGACGCCACGGTCCCGGGGTCCTCGCCGGTGAGTTCGACGATGCGGTGCGGCGCGAGCCCGGCGGCCACGGCGCGCGTGAGCAGCGCGTCCCGCTCGCCGGCGCAGTCGCGGTAGGCCAGCAGTTCCTCCTCCATGCGGGCGAGGGCGCCGGGCGCCAGCGCATGGCGCAGCCGGCTCAGCTCCTCGTCGCTCAAGGGGACGGGCAGCTTCTCCGCTCCCTCGGGGATGCTGCCCGTCTCCTCGGGCGGCAGCAGCCGTAGCCGGGCGGAGTCTGCCGTGACGCCGTGCGCGTCGAGCCAGGCCCGTACCGCGGGCGTCTCCAGGCACGCCAGTTCCCCCACGGCGGCGACGGGTGCGCCCAGCGGGGGCGCCGAGCCGTCCACGAAGAACAGGTAGGCGTCGTCGGTCATGCTCGTCTCCTTCGCAGACGCGATGGTGGTCTGCTCTCCTCCTTACCCCCTCCGGCGCGAGCCACCGCCTTGTTCCGGACGGCCGCCGTCGCCCTCCGTCTCCGGCCGGCGCGAGCCCGGGAAGCGCAGCCGGCGCGGATCGGCGCCACGTGGAGGAGCCGGGACGTGGCCCGGGCGGCCGGCTCGTGTCACCCTTGCGCGCGCCGGGCGGGCACCGCGCACGCCGCCGTGCCACCGGGCATGCGGTGCCGGTTGTTCGCCACCAGCCGGTAGCCGACGCGGGCGGCCCACCGCACCGGAGGCAGCATGAGCAGCGCCCCCAGCGGCGCCCAGCCCCGGCCCGTGTACAGAAGGATCTTGGCCACCGCCTGGGCACCGCCGTACACCCTGCCGACAGGCGTCACCCAGAGCGCTTCATGAGCCGCGCGCTCCGGCGTCACCCCCAGCGCGGGCAGATCCGCGAACTGCCGGGCGACGACCTCGCAGTCGGGCCGGAGGCGACGCTCGACGAACGTCACGCAGGCAGTGCAGAAGCCGCAGTCACCGTCGAAGACCAGCACAGGTCGGGTCCGCATGTCTCCAGTCCGCATGTCTCCATGGTGCCGGACGGGGATGTGCGGCCCGGGCTGTCCGGGACAGGCGGGGAGGATCGTCCGGACAGACTTCCGACCAGGCCGGACAGGAGTGCCTTGTCCGGGACAGCCGTTCGCCATTGCCCGCGGCTGCCCGGGGTCAGCACCATCGGCACTGCTGCACGGACCGGCGAACCGACCGCCGGGAACGCGGCGAAGCCGACAGCGACGCGCGGCGACAAGAACGGTCCTGCCGCCGGCACGGCGACGCATCTCATGACCGGGACAAGGGAGAACTATGAACATCAAACGCACACTCACGGGTAGTGCCGTGATCGCATTGCTGATGGTGCAACCCATGGTGGCGAACGCCGCCCCCGCCGGACCGGCGGATGCGCCCGCGGGCGTGACGAACGAACCGCCGAACTGGACACCGTCGAACATCGGCCCCCTGGCCTGCTGGGACGACAACGTCGTGAACGGCCCCGGCGGTACGAGCGTGAGGAACTCCATCTGGCTCAGGAACGGGCCCAACGCGGGCTGCGGCAACTCCAGCGGCTACTCGCTCCCGGTGGGGACGCGGCTCGGCGGCTGGTGCTACACGTACAACGAATCGGGGAACAAGTGGTACTACGTCAGCGTGGGAGGCGCGGCTCCGTACGGCTGGATCTACGCGGGAAACGTCACGCCGGACGCAAGCTCCATCACCACGCCCTGCTCCTGAGGTGACGTGAACGGTACCTGGAGCGGCTGATGCCGGTTCGGTCAGGGGTTTGTCCGGCGCCCCGGGCAAACCCCTGACCGCCGGAGGGGTCCGGGGGGAGTGCTGCCACCGGCATGGCGCCGGGCGCCGGATCCCTTCCGATGATCGCTCGGCCCGCCGTGTGGCCGGGGGCCGGCGGTGGAGGGCCCGAGCGGTGGCGCGGCGGGCCGGAGGGGGTTCATCAGCTCTCCGCGACGGCTTCGAGCGGGCGCAGAGCGGCTGCCCGGCGGGCCGGGACGGCGGCCGCCGCCACGCCGATCGCGAGGGAGAGCAGGCACACGAGGAGCAGCGTCCCCCAGGGCAGCGCGTAGGAGTACTGCTCCAGCGCGCCGTTGGCCAGCGCGCCGACCGCCCAGGCGCCGAACAGACCGCCCGCCAGGCCGAGAAGGGTGCCGAAGGCGGCGACGGTGAGCGACTCCAGGCGGATCATACGCCGGACGCCGGCGCGGTCCATGCCGATGGCGCGGAGGGCGCCGATCTCGCGGGTGCGTTCCGCGACGGACATGGCCAGGGTGTTCGCGATGCCGAGCGCGCCGATCACGGCCCCGATGGCGAGCATCCCGCGCATCACACCCAGCAGGTCGGCCATGGTGCCGGCGGCCTCGTCGACGAGCCGCTCCCGGTCCTGGACCCGCAGGAGCGGGTTGTTGCCCACAGCGGTGCGCAGCCGCTCCTCCAGCGCCTCGGAGACCGCGCCTCCGTCGGTACGGACGAGGATGCGCTGGACGGAGCCGGGCATGAAGCTGTTGCGCGCCACCTCGGCGGCGACGCCGAGCGCGTCGCGGGCGACGGGGTTGTCCTGGTAGACGCCCACGACGGTGTACTGCCGGAGAGCCTGGCTCCGCCCCATGCGGGCGCCGAGCCGGCTGCCCGCGGTCACGCCGTACTCCCGGGCGAGGGAGCTGGAGACGGCGATCCGGCCCGGCCCGAGGTCCTTGACGGAGCCGCTGACGAAGTCGAGCTTCATGACGGCGCCCACGGTTCCGGGGTCGACGCCGGAGATCTCCCGTACACCACCGGCGGTGAACAGGGTGGAGTCGGTGACGGCGCTCGCGGTCCGCACCCCGGCGGTGTCGGCCGCCCGGCGTACGGCGGCGGGGTCGATACCGGTCATGGTGGAGCGGGTGCTGATGACGTAGTCGGCGCCGAGTCCGGCCGCGGCCCGGCGGTCCAGGGCCTGCCCGGTGGAGTGTCCGATGACGGCGAGCCCGGAGACCAGCGCGGTGCTGATCAGCAGGGTGGCAGCGGTGGCCGCGGTCCGCCGCGGGTCGCGCAGCGCATTGTCCCGGGCGAGCCGGCCGGTGATCCCGAAGCGGGCGGTCAGCCGTCCGGTCAGCCTGATCACGGGGACGGCGAGCACCGGCGCCAGCACGAGCAGGGCGGTGACGAGGAGGGCGCAGCCGAGAAGAGCGCTCTGCAGGTTCTCCTCCGAGGCGTCCTTCGCCCCCTGGAGCGACACCAGCCGGCCGGATCCGAGAACGAGCAGGCCGAGACCCGTCGCGACACGGACCCGCGACCGGGTGGCGGAGGGCGGCTGTTCGACGGTGCGCAGCGCCTCGACGGGCGCGACCTTCGCGGCCCTCCGGGACGGGAACCACGCGGCGAGCACGGTGACGCCCACTCCCACACCGAGCGCTGCCACGACGGAGCGCGGGCCGATCACCAGGGGACCTCGCGGCAGCGTGGTCCCACCCGCGCTCAGAACGCCGGGCAGCACGTGGGCGATGCCGAGACCGAGCAGAAAGCCGGCCGCCGATGCGACGAGGCCGACCAGGAGCGCCTCCAGGAGGAAGGAGCGGGACACCTGGCGGCGCGTGGCTCCGATCGCCCGCAGCAGCGCGATCTCACGGGTGCGCCGCGCCACGAGCATGGTGAACGTGTTGACGATGAGGAACGAGCCGATGAAGAGCGAGGTCGCGGCGAAGACCAGCGGCAGCTTCTCGTACCCCCGTGTGAGGGTGTCGACGAGTACGGCCTGCCGGGCGGCCTGGGCCGCGCCGGTGGTGGCCTCGGCGCGGTCGGCCGGGAGCACGCCGGTGACCCGGCGGGCGAGCTCGGAGGGGGTGGTGCCGGGCGCGGCCGACAGATCGATCCCGGTGTAGTGGCCCGGGGTGGCGAACAGCTTCTGGGCGGTCGCCTTGTCGAACACGGCGAGGGTGCCGCCGGCCGTCACCCGGGTGTCCTCGGTGGTGACGATGCCGACGAGACGCTTCGTGATGACCGGACCATCGGTGGCCAGCGTGACCATGTCGCCGATGGCGAAGCGGCCCGCTGCGGCGGTTCCGCTGTCCACGGCGAGCTCGTCGCCGCGCACAGGGGCGCGGCCTTCGGCCAGCGGAAAGCGGCTGTCCTCACCGTCCTCGGCCGGTACGTAGGCGGCGGCCAGGTTCGCCCCGGGCCTGACCCGCAGCGGGGTCCCGTCCGCCGCGTTCATCGTGGCCGAGCCCTCGGCCGACGGCCGCACGGAGGAGACGCCGGGAACGTCGGCCAGTTTCCGCGTGAGCGCGTCGTCGAGCACGCCGGACCCCTGGTCCACGGGGGCCCCGGGCGGGGGCTCCTTCGCGGTCACGGTGACTGCGATGCCGGCGAAGTTCTTGGACGCGGCGGCACGATGGGCCGCGGCGGTGGAGTCGGCGAAGAAGAGGGTGCCGCAGACGAACGCGACCCCCAGGCAGACCGCGAGCACGGTCATGGCCTGTCGGGCCTTGTGCGCCAGGACGTTGCGCAGAGCTGTTCTCAGCATGGTGGCTCCCGGGACGTGGGGCGGGGGCGTGGGCCCGGCGGATGGGGGGCGGGGGTTGATGGGGCCTGGGGCGGGACCGGGTCAGCCGGTGCGTGCGCGGGTGTCCAGGTTCTTCATCAGGTTCAGGACCCGGTCGGGGGTCGGGTGTGCCATCTCGTCGACCAGGCGGCCGTCGGAGAGGAAGACCACGCGGTCGGCGTAGCCGGCTGCGATGGGGTCGTGGGTGACCATGACCACGGTCCGGCCCAGCTCGCGCACCGAGTCGCGCAGGAAGCCGAGGACTTCGGCCCCGGCGCGGGAGTCGAGGTTGCCGGTGGGCTCGTCGCCGAAGACGATCGCGGGGCGGGAGGCCAGGGCGCGGGCCACCGCCACACGTTGCTGCTGCCCGCCGGACAACTGTGCGGGCCGGTGGTCGAGGCGCTGGGAGAGGCCGACCATGGAGATCACACGGTCCAGCCACTGCTGGTCGGGGCGGCGTCCGGCAATGCTCAGCGGCAACGTGATGTTCTCCAGCGCGGTCAGCGTCGGCAGCAGGTTGAAGGCCTGGAAGACGAACCCGATCCGGTCGCGGCGCAGCCGCGTGAGCTGCCGGTCTTCCAGCGTGCTGAGCTCGGTGGTGCCCACGCGCACGGAGCCGCTGCTGGGTGTATCGAGCCCGGCGGCACAGTGCATGAGGGTGGACTTGCCGCAGCCGGAGGGGCCCATGATCGCGGTGAACTCGCCCTCACGAAAAGCGATGCTCACCCGGTCGAGAGCAACGACACGGGTGTCGCCACTGCCGTAGACCTTCGTCAGGTCGGTGGTGGCTGCCGCGACCCCGGGCGTGGTGCGGGGCGCGTACAGGGCAGGGGGATCGGCGGTCACGAGGGACTCCTCTTCGAGTACGGAAGGGCGCACTTCGAAGGGTGACCGTCGAACGTATCGGGGCCTGGGCCGGCGTGTATCGGCGTCCGCGCCGTTTTGTATCGGTCCTGTACGGGTCCTCGCGGGCCGGTCAGGCGCGCAGGCTCACGCAGGGCGGGCGGGCAGGCCGGAGCGGGGGGGCGGCGCAGGCAGGGGGCCCAGGTGATCAGGCCGGGAGGCGCGCAGGTGGTCGGACCGGGATGTGCAGGGTGGCGACGGCGCCCCCGTCGGCGGCGTTGTCCAGGCGCAGCTCGGCGCCGAGGAGCCGGGCCTGACCCACGGCGATGGTGAGGCCCAGGCCGTGGCCCGAGCCGCGCTCCGGCGTACCCGTGTGAAACCGGCGCGGACCGTGGAGCAGCAGGTCCGGGGGGAAGCCGGGGCCGTGGTCGCGTACGACGACCGTACGGCCCTCGACGGTGACCCGCACCGGGGCGTCGCCGTGTCGGTGGGCGTTGACGACGAGGTTGCTGACGATGCGTTCCAGACGGCGCGGGTCGGTGTCCACGGTCTCCCCGCTCCCCGGAGCCGCGGCCTCCGGCGCCTCGGTGATGGTGACCTCGGTGTCGAGGCCGGTGCGCGCCACGGCCTCGGCGACGACCGCGCCGAGCGGCACCCGGGCGCGGACGGGCTGCTCGGCACCGGCGTCGAGCCGGGAGATCTCCAGCAGGTCCTCGACCAGGCCGCGCAGATCCCGCACGCGGGCACGGAGCAGGTCCTCCGTCTCACCGGGCGGCAGCAGGTCGGCCGCCACCAGCAGACCACCGACGGGGGTGCGCAGTTCGTGGGCCACGTCCGCGGTGAACCGACGCTCGGTGCACAGCCGTCGGCCGAGGCTGTCTGCCATCAGATCGACGGTGGCGGCGATCTCGGCCACCTCGTCGCGGCTCTTGGTGGGCCCCGTCCGGGCGTCGAGGTCCCCGGCGGAGATCCGGGCAGCGGTCCGGGAGACCCGCCGCAGCCTGCGGGCGAGCAACCCGGCCCCGCAGACCGCCAGGGGCGCGGCCGCGGCGAGGGCGACGAGCGAGGCCAGCGTCATGGTCACATCGAGCCGGCGCAAGGTGTGGAACTCCGGGCTCATGTTGATCCGGACGGCGAGCACCGGGCTGCCCGGGCCGCCGGTCCGCTGGGCGGCCCAGACGCTCGGCCCCAGGTTGCCTTCGACGTGTCCGTCGGGGGCCGCGTGACGGTCGCCGTCGGCCGGGTCGCGCAACGCGGCGGGCAGCTCCGCCGGATCGAGCTCGGCACCGTCCGCCAGCGTTCCGGTACGCCGGTAGACGTCCATGGCCGAATAGAGCGTGTTGAGAGCCTGACCATGGGCGCGGTCACGGATGTCGTGCGCCGTCCACAGGTGCACCAGCACGCCCACCGCCGCCACGACCAGGCACGCGGTGACCGCGGCCAGTGCGGCGATCTTCCAGCGCAGGGACGCGCGAGCGGGCCGGAGCCGGTGCAACGGACGCACCTGCCTCAGCGCCTGAACTTGTAGCCGAAGCCGCGGACCGTTTCGATCCGCTCGCGCCCCAGCTTCCGGCGCAGCCGCTGCACGCACAGGTCCACGACCCGGCTGTCGCCGTCCCAGCCGTACTCCCACACGTTGCGGAGCAGGGTGTGCCGCTCCAGCACGACGCCCGGGTGCGCGGCGAATTCCAGCAGCAGCTTGAGTTCCGTGGGAGTCAGCGCCACCGGGCTGCCCGAGACGTGCGCCTCCATGCCGGCGGTGTCGATGCTCAGGTCCCCGAACACCAGCACCTCCCCCTCGGACGGCGGCCCCTCGCTCGTGGCGGCGCGCCCGGGTCCCGGCGTGGCCGCGTAGGTCGCCCGCCGCAGCAGCGAGCGGATGCGTGCCACGAGCACGTACGTGTCCAAGGGCTTCACCACGTAGTCGTCCGCCCCGGCCTCGAGACCGGCGACGACATCGAGCCCGTCGCCACGAGCGGACATCATCAGCACGGGCACCAGGCTGGTCTCCCGAACCCTGCGGCACAGACCGATCCCGTCCAGACCGGGCAGCATCACGTCCAGGACCAGCAGGTCGAAGCTCTCCTCACGGAAGAGTTCGAGCCCGGCGAGGCCGTCGGCCGCGGCCTTCATCCCGTAGCCGTAGCGTTCGAGGGCGACGGTGAAGGACCGGCGCATCAGGTCGTCGTCCTCCACCAGCAGCACACGCACAGGGCGCGACGAGACCCCGGCCGGGGCTGACGAGGACACGGGTGGGTGACTCCTGTTCGGGTGGACGGGCTGAGTGATCGGTCCAGCGGGGATCATGCACGGCCGGCGACCTGAAAAGCACGATACGGCAGACCCCGGACGCGGCGACCGCGTCGCGAAGACGAACCCGCAGGTCCCCTCGCCTCCGTGAACTCCGGTCTCCGGACGGTCCCACCGGCCCGGGAGGCCGACTGCGCAGCGCACGCCGGCTTCGTGCGGTGCCCCGTTCGCCATGGTGGTGCAGTGTTTCGATGGGTAACTGAGCGCTCCTTGATACCCGGCTGAAACAATGCCGACCGGCACCGTACGCCCCCGC
This sequence comes from Streptomyces sp. NRRL S-118, assembly GCF_000716335.1. GTDB lineage: Bacteria > Actinomycetota > Actinomycetes > Streptomycetales > Streptomycetaceae > Streptomyces. Next base: position 78,695 of record NZ_KL591024.1, read on the forward strand.
CGGACGGACTGTGATCGCTCCGCAGCGCTGTGGCTCGGCCGCTCGAAATCCTGATGGCGTTCGTGCGGCGGTGCACGGCGGACCGCCCCGGTGACCGAGCCGAGGGGCACATGCCCTGACGTGGGAAGACGTTGATCCGTCACGGCATCCGTTCAGGCCGGACGAGGATGCCGCGAGAGCGTTGACGGGGTTGGTCGCGCCTTTGCTGCCCGGCGCCGATGCCGTGCCCGAACAGCGTCGGCGGGCGCTGGATGCGGTCTGATTTCGAAACGAACTCGACGGGAGAGCCGACGTCGCGGATAGCCCTGCTGGAACCGCCGTGCACCTACCCGGGCCGGCGCACCACTATCCGGTGCAGGACGGCACCGGCTGAGGCAGGCCGGTACGATCCGGGACGCGTTCGGTCGGCCGTTGTGGCCAGGTGCGGCTATCGGCGGACGCCGTTCGCGGTTGCCGGTTCGTCGAGCGTCGAAGGTGGTCCGATGTCCTGGCCGGATGTCACGGTGGTTGATGCGTGCGTGCGGCGCGACGGCCGGGGCGGCAGCCCCACGGCCGTCACCGACGACGACCCGGCGGCGACGGACGCCAACCGGCGTGCGGTCGCTGCTGCGGCCGGCACCTCGCACGCGGCGTTCCTCGGCCCGGGGCGGACGCCGGACGGTGGCTGGCCGGTCCGGTTCTTCACCGCCGCCGCCGAACTGTCCGGCTGCGGCCACGGCACCGTTGCCGCGCAGGCCGTCCGGTTGACCCGCACCGGGCTGGGCGAGCTGAACGACCGCCAACACACCGGCGGGCGCACGTTCGACACCGTCGCGATCCGCCGCCCCGCCGGCATCGAGGTGTGGTTCGATCAGGGACTCGTCGCGCTGCGTCACCCGGCACCGGACGAGCGCGCCGCGATCGTCGCCGCGCTCGGGCTCACCGCGGACGACCCGCATCCGATGGACGCGCCACGGATCGCCGCGCCCGGCGCACCACGCATGCTGGTACCGGTCCACGACCGGTCGGCGTTGCTCCGAGTCCGCCCACACCTCGGCAGGCTGGCAGAGGTGTGCCGGCGGTACGGGCTTCTCGGCTGTTTCGTGTACGTACCGCCGGTGGGCGACCGACCGGGTGCGGCGCGGATGTTCGCGCCGGCGATCGGCGTCGACGAGGACGTCGCCAACGCCAACAGTACCGGCTGCCTGGCCGCCCACCTGCTCGACACGGCAAGGGCACAGACGATCGCGATCGAGGTGGAGCAGGGCGACACCCTCGGTCGACCGGCCAGCGTGCTCGCTTCGGCCCGACGAGGGCCGACGGGCATCACGACCCGGGTCGGCGGGTTAGCGGTGGTCCGCGACTCTCACAAATGAGTAGTTCTGAGAGATCACGGACTCCCGCCGGGCCGTGTCCGGTTTGCCCCTGATCTTCGTTCTCATCACCTCTCGCAACAGGGCGTCGGCGCTGGGGTGTCCGGCCCGGCGCATGACGCTGGGGTACTCATCGGCGATGCGCTGCGCGAGCGCCCACAGCACGGCACCTGGACGGGCGCTGCCGGGGAGGGTGGGCCGAGGGTCTCGTACCGCAGGTACGAGGCCATGGCGAAGGTGCTCCTGTCGACGGCGGCCAGGGCGGCGAAGGCGAGCGTGCAAGGGGTGCGGACCAGCCCCGCCGCGGCGTGCAGCATCGTCAGCATGCCGCAGGGGACGGCGGTCAGTTCGCGAACGAGGCGGGCGTAGATCTCGGGTTCGGGCAGGGTGCCGGGCGGCACGCCACCCAAAACGGCGCGTCAGGGCGCGCTCAGCTCAGCGCTCCGGCCGTGACCGACGCGGAAAGCCGGGCGGCCCATCCTGCAATGGCGCAGCCTGCTTCCCGGCCCCGGGCCAGCAGATGCGGGACAGCCCTCAGGCGTCGGTCCATCCGGCCGTGTTGGAGTACGACTCGTAGCTGTAGCGGGTGCCGCGATCCCATACTTCACTGGTGAGGAGCTCGTAGGCCTTGTCCGGCACGTAGAGCAAGTCCTCGGCCCAGGCGAGGTCGGTGACGAACGGTATGAAACGCGCTGGTTCTCGAAGTACCCTGTCGTACTCCTCACGGCCTGCCGCAACGACCGCTGCCCGGGTGTACAGGAACGCATCGCCCGACAGTCCCTCGCCGTACTCCTTGCGGTCCAACCTGTACATAGCCCAGGAGAGCTGTTCGGCGAAGCCGACGACACCAGCCACAGGTCCGGCGGCCAGGCGGGCTGTCAGTGCCGCGGCGAGCCAGGCGCCCTCGGGGTCGGGCGTTGAGGGGCTGCACTCCTCGATGAGCTGCCAGAAGACGTCCTCGTTCATACCGGAGAGCATGGCGGAAGGGTCTGACACGCCGGGGCGTGTGGCGTTCCCCCTGGCCGATCGGCGGCGGTCGGTGCGAGCCGCGGCCGGGCAAGCCGCGAGGGCGGTTGATCACTTCAGTTCCCGACGCAGAGCTGGACGGCACCGCAAGGGCGCCGCACCCGGCTGGTCACCGAGGCTGGCGGAACCTGGAGCCGGAGGACGGAAACTCAGGCAACCGACGCCCGGAAAGGATCGGTGGGGATGATCTCTGCCTCGTCGAAGAGTTGCTCCAACGCCTCGTGCCCGTGACGCCCGCGGAACTCGATCTCGGCTGTCGTTACGGGCAGGGCCCACAGGATGCGGGCATGGCCCCCGGGGACGGGACAGTGTTCAAGGTCTGGTCCGTGGAGATAGGGCAGGCTGATCAGCAGGTGATCGCAGGTTGACCCTGGCACCCACGGTTCGCCGATCGGCATGCTGTGCTCCAGGTCGAGCCGATGTCCTCCGCAGTGGTAGGAGGCGATCATCGCCATGAGCTCGATGAACCGCTGGTCGCGGACGTGGGCGGTCATGACGAACTCAAGGCCGTGACCGTCCTTCTCCATCGCGGCCCAGCACCCGGCGGTCACATAGGCCCAGCTGTCCCCGCGGGGACCGGGCCCCACGACGAGAACTCGCAGATCGGATGCCACCTCTCGCCGTTCCGGCCCGAGATCACAGTCGACCACCTCCACGGAGTGCCCCTCGAAGAACATCCGGACATGGGACTCGACAGCCTCCGCGGCCAGCAGCCTCGCATCACTCACCACGCGATCATCCCAGACCGCGCTCGCCCCCCTGACAGCTCACTCAGCGTCATGAGCCGCCGACGTCAGCTCCGAATACGCGACACCTCGACATACGAGCCCACCAGCCTCAGTCCCCGTCCTGGACCCGGCAGGGCTGGTTCCCGGCGGTGAGCTGCCCGACGACCCGGCCGCGGTGGAGGAGGACCATCCCTTCGCCCCCTCCATGCCGGACCGGCCGCCCGTGGACAGCATCGAAGGCCACTTCGCGGCGGTGGTCGGCTCCCGCCCGCCCGGCGGACAACGGCGTCCGGAACAACATCCCCGACCGGCTGCGCACGGGGCAGTCGCCGCTGGGACGGTCGCGGACCGGCGGAGGTGTCAGCCCGTCATCAGCCGGTGGACGAGGAGTGCCGAAGCGCCGGCCAGCAGTGCGATCACCCAGATGGCGACCAGCGGCTGCCGCCCCTTCGCCAGGGCCTTCACCGTGGCGACGACCTCGACGGCCGCGCCCACCATTCCGACGGACCCGACGACGGCCGCCGTCCAGTAGGCCCAGGCGTGCCCCTCGAAGAAGCGCAACAACATCAAGGCCGGGCCCAGGAATACGACGGGCCACGTGTTGCTGCTCAGCGAGGGCTCCGCGGGCTCGGCCCGCCCGTCCTTCGGCCCCGCACCGGGCGCACCGACCTCCGGCATCGTTCCCACTCCCCCGTTCCGTCATGATCAAGACCTGGTAACCCGTACGACGTCAGGATCAGCCGTCGGGTTGCCCGGCACCGGCAGGAATTACGCCCCCCGTCTGGCCGATGTCTTCGCGCTCGACCCGCACCGTCGCGTCGGGCCGGCCGACGCGGAGCACGACCGCCACCTCACGCTGAAGGCGGAGGTGCCCCGGCTGCCGGGGGAAGAGGGCCTCAACGCACGGGGGCGGGAAGTGATGTAGTACAGCCTCGAAGAGTTCGGCATGTTCGACCCCCAGCGCGTGGAGAGTCTCCCCGAGCGGCACGAAGACCATGACGTGACTGAAGGCCAGTCATCTGCTGCTCCCGTTCCTCGAAGTCGGCACGTGGATGCGTCAGTACGGAGTCACGATCGCCTGACGGCGTACCGCACCGCCACCCTCCCGCCCCGACGGCCCCCTGCTGAAGAGACCGCGATCTCGGCAGCGGGGGGCTTTCCGCTTTCCGTGTTTCTGTCCGGTGCATACGGAAACGGGTCTCTCATGTTTCCCGACTTCACACTCGAGCACATCTCTCTGGACGAGGTCTCCCTCCGCGTCCGCCACGGGGGGACGGGGCCGGCCGTCCTGCTGATCCATGGCCACCCGCGCACGCACACCACATGGCACCGGCTCGCGCCGCTCCTGGCACAGGAGTACACCGTGGTGTGCCCGGATCTGCGCGGCTACGGCCAGTCGTCGAAGCCCCCGACGGACGGCCGGCACGAGACGTACTCCAAGCGGCGCATGGCGGCGGACTGCCTGCGGCTCATGACGGCGCTGGGCCATGAGACGTTCCACGTCGTCGGCCACGACCGGGGCGGGTACGTCGCCACCCGGCTCGCCCTCGACCACCCGCGGGCCGTCACCCACCTCACGGCCCTGGACATCGTTCCGATCGCCGAGGCGCTGGAGCGCTGCGACGCCGACTTCGCCACCCGCTGGTGGCACTGGTTCTTCCGCGCGCAGCCCCATCCCGGGCCGGAGACCATCATCGGCAGCAACCTCTCGCTCTGGTACCAGGACACGGCGGAACAGATGGGCGAGGAGTCCTGGCAGGACCTGCAGAACGCCCTGAGCGACCCGCGCACCATCCACGCGATGTGCGAGGACTACCGGGCGGGGCTGGGCGTGGACAACGAGCACGACCTGGCCGACCGGCGTGCGGGCCGGCGCGTTCAGTGCCCCACCCTGGCCGTCTGGGGGGAGGAGAGCGATCTGCCGGACCTCTATGACGACATCACGGGGATCTGGCAGTCCTGGGCGGACGGTCCGGTGACGGGCCGCTCCGTCAAGAGCGGGCACCATCTGGCGGAGGACGCTCCCGGGGAACTGGCGCGGGTACTGCGTGCGGCATGGGCCGCGTGCGCCTGAACACGACCCTGCCGGCACACGCCCGCCGGCACGGACGGCGGCGCGGCGGGGGCCGGCGCCGGAGGTGGTGCAACGAGCCTGCGGCCCCCACCCCGCCGGTTGCGCACGGCGACCGCGCCGCTCCCTCTCAGTCCCGTTCCCGAGGGATGCGCGCGGGCGCACCACTCCTGCCGGAGCCGTCGGCACGGGGAGTGCACGCGGTGCCGGCCTCTTTCCGTGGCGCACCGCGAACGTTCCACACCTGCACGGCTGTGCATGGCCGATGCCGACATGGCTCGCGACCGCCCATCCATCCAGCCGGTACGGCGGGTCGAGCCGTCGCCTGATGGCGGTTCGCTCGGCCGGCGCAGCATCACCGTGGCCGGACAGCGGGCGTGTTCAGGCGGCTGCGGCGACCCCGGCGCCGATGGCGATGAACAGCCAACCGGTGGTCAGTTCCCAGCGGTGGCGGACCTTCGGCCGGGCGAGCAGGGCCCGCAGCCGGGCGGCGACGAGGACGAGGCCGAACCAGTAGACGACCCCGATGAGGACGTCCAGGATGCCGAGGAGGAAGATCTGCCGGGCCGGCGAGCCACTGTCGTCGACGAACTGCGGCAGGATGCTGAGGAAGAACAGCGCCGCCTTGGGGTTGAGTACGTTGGTGAGGAAGCCCTGGCCGAAGAAGGACCGCCGCCTGCCCGGCGCGCCTCCGTCTTCCGCCGTCGGCGTCCCGGCCGGGCAATGGGCGCCGTCCTCGTGCCCGCCCACCCCCTCCCCGTCCGTACGCCGCCGCTCCCGAACGGCGCGCCGCGCGGCGAGCACCGCCCGCACCCCCAGGTGAACGAGGTAGGCGGCGCCCAACAGTTTGATCGCGCCGTACACCGAGGGCGAACGGGCGGCGATCGCCGACAGCCCGGCGGCGGCGGCGAGCATGTGGACGCACAGCCCGGCCTGCGCACCCAGCGCGGCGGCGCGCCCCATCGACGGATGCTCGGCCGCCGCTCTCACCACCACGAGGAAGTCCGGGCCGGGGACCACGTAGGCCACCAGCACCACGCCGAGGAAACCGATGAGGTCGACCGACATGTGCTCTCCATTCGTCCGCCCGCCTGCCTGTCCGCCGTGACGGCAGCACGGCGCCCGACCGCGGCACCGGGCGGGCCCGGCGCCGTACACCGGCCCGGCGAGACGGCGGCATCGCCGACCCTCTGCGGCTGTACCGCGGTTGACCATCCGTCAGGACGTCGGGGCATGCGCTTCCGGTACCCACGGACAGCCGGGACAGGCCCGCCGCTCCCACGGTTCCCTCCGGGCGCCCGGACCTCCAGGCCCTCGTCCGTCGCGCCCCAAGGGCGACCCTTGCGGCGGTAGCGACGCTATTCGGTCAGCTTGGATGGACGTTTGATGAACGCGCCGCGACGGAGAGCAGGTCAGCGGGCCGCGCACGGCTCTCACGTCCAGGTGTCACGGTGCGTCCGGGGGCGATCACGCACTGCGCGCACCCCCGCTGACCTGCCTGAACGACCATTCGGTCGCCGATAATCGAACGAGATGTCTGTAAATCGGTCACGGATGTGCACACGCCTTTCACACCCGACAGACTCTGCGACGTACAGCCCGCAAAGCACAGGCAACTTCCGCCTCTGCCCTTCGAATCGAAAGAGAGTGTCGCCGTGCGTCGCCACATCGCTGCCGTCTCCGCCGCTACCCTTCTGACCCTGGCCTGCGCCACCGGTGTCGCGGAAGCGCAGCCCACGAGCCTGTACGCCCCCTCCGCCGTGGTCCTCACCGTCGCCCAGGGCGGGGAGGACGGCACCGTCGTACGGGCGGCCACCCTCAGCTGCGCACCGACCGCCCAGGGAACGCACCCCGACCCCGAGGCCGCCTGTGCGGCTCTCGACGCCACCGCCGGAACCCTCGACACGCTCCTGGCCGCGCCGGACTCCGACCGCGCCTGCCCGATGCACTACGACCCCGTCACCGTCACCGCGGACGGTGTGTGGCAGGGCAAGCGCATCTCCTGGAAGCACACCTTCTCCAACGCGTGCGCCATGTCCGCGACCCTCAACGGAAACGCCGTCTACGCGTTCTGACCGTCCGGGCAATGCCCCGGACGGAAGCGGGCGCCCCACGCGGGCGCCCGCTTCACCGTGCGCGGCCGGCGTCATGGACCAGGCGTCAGGCCGACGCTTGGACCGCGGAGCCCGCCGTGGCCACCGCGCCCCGGACGACCCGGCGGCGGCGGGCCGGCAGGCCGAGCGTCGGATTGGCCACGCCCCAGGCCGCACCCTTGCAGATCAACTCCTTGTAGACGGCGGCGACCCGTCCGGTCAGCGCCGCGCCGACGGCCCGGTCGTCGGCGGTGACGTACTGGATGAGACCTTCCTTGCGGCCCAGCGAGATGCACTGGTTGAAGTAGCGGATCGGGATGTGCGGGACCTTCCCGCCCGTCAGGCGCGCCGCTATCGCGTCGGCGGCCTGCCACGCGGCGGGGACGCCCGAGGCGCACGACATCCTCAGGGGCTTGTCGCCGGGGCCCATCGCCATGGCGGCGTCGCCGACGGCGTACACGTCCGGGTGGGAGACCGAGCGCATGGTCCCGTCGACCACGATCTGGCCCGTGCCGGTGGTCTCCAGGGCGGTGGCCCGCGCGATCGGGTGGACCGCGAAGCCGGTGGTCCACACGGTGACCGCCGCCGGGATGACCTTGCCGTCGGCGGTGGTGACGCGGTCGGCCTCGACGCCGGTGACGGTGGCGTGCTCGTACACGGTGATGCCGAGCTGGTCGCACGTCTTCCGCAGGTGCCGGCGCCCCTTGTCCGACAGCCAGTCGCCGAGGCCGCCGCGGGTGGCGAGGGCGACGGCGAGGTCCGGGCGGGTCTCGGCGAATTCGGTCGCGGCCTCCAGACCGGTGAGGCCGCCGCCCACGACGACCACGGACCCGCCGGCCTCCAGACCGGCCAGCCGCTCGTGCAGCCGGAGCGTCCCCGGACGGCTTGCGATCTCGTACGCGTGCTCGGCGGCGCCCGGTACCCCGTGGTCGTGCCAGCCGCTGCCGAGGGCGTACACGAGGGTGTCGTACTCCAGCTCATCGGCGTCGCCGTCCGCGCCGACGACGGCGACGGCCCTGCGGTCGACGTCGACTCCGGTGACCTGCGCGAGCCTCAACTCGACGCCGGTGCCCCGGAACATGTCACGCAAGGGCCGGGGCCGCAGGTGCTGGCCGGCCGCGAGCTGGTGCAACCGGACACGCTCCACGAAGTCCGGATCGGCATTGACGAGCGTGATGGTGACGTCGTCACGGTGCAGCCGCCTGGCGAGGCGGCACTGTTCCGGTGTATCCGGCGCCGAGAACGATGATGCGGTGCTGCATTTCCTGCTCCTGTCTGCGGGTCCCACCCTTGTTCTGCGCGGTGACGCCCCTTGAACCGGGCAGCCCGCCGTTTCCTGACAGGAACGCGATGTGAACCGGATCACATCGAGCTCAGCAGCACCTCACCTCATCATCGGGGCCTTCCGGCACGGTCAGAAGGCGTGGAACAGGGGCTCCCCGTGGTCGACGGCACCCCACACCCCGGTCGCACGCTCGAGCTTGTCGGGATTGACCTGGCTGCGGAAGGCGGCAATGCCCTCGGCGGTGACCTCCGGGACGATGATGCCGACGACCCGGCCGCCGACGACCGCCACGACGGCGGGGCCGCCGTTGGCGGTCGTGACGTGGATCTCGGGCGAGCCGCCGACCAAGGCACGCTTGGACCGTGCGGGTTTGAACAGCCCCCGCATGAACTTCGCGACCGCGAGGGCGCCCTCGAATGCCTTGGTCCTGGCCGGGACCTTCCCGCCGCCGTCGCCGATCGCGATGGCGTCACTCGTGAGCAGCCTCACGAGCGGCTCGGTCTTCCCGCTGGTGGCGGCCGCCAGGAACTCCTCGACGATCCGCCGGGCGGCGGCCTCGTCGACCTCGCTGCGGGCCGTGCCGTCCGCGATGTGCTTCTTGGCGCGGTGGAAGATCTGCTGACTGGCCGCCTCGGTGAGGTCGAGGATCTCGGCGATCTCCCGGTGCGGGTAGTCGAAGGCCTCCCGCAGCACGTACACCGCCCGCTCATTGGGGGACAGCCGCTCCATGAGCGTGAGGACCGCGTACGAGACCGACTCGCGCCGCTCCGCGGTGTCGGCGGGGCCGAGCATCGGGTCCCCGTCGAGGAGGGGCTCCGGGAGCCACTGACCCACGTACGTCTCGCGCCGCGCCCGGGCCGACGTGAGCTGGTTGAGGCACAGGTTGGTGAGGACCTTAGTCAGCCATGCCTCGGGGACCTCGATGCGCTCGACGTCCGCGGCCTGCCAGCGCAGGAAGGCCTCCTGCACGGCGTCCTCCGCCTCGCTCGCGGAGCCGAGGAGACGGTAGGCGATGGCTTCCAGACGGGGCCTTGCGGCCTCGAACCGGTTCACGTCGTTCGTGGTCAGCGGCATGGCTCCGGATCCTAGCCGGGCGGGTCGTGAGGTCGTACCCCAGCCGCCGGACGGCCGTTCCCCGGCCGGACCGGCACAGCCCGACCCGGCCCCGGCCCCGGACGGATGAGGGAGCACGCACCGCGGACCGCGAGCAGCGGACTGCTCGGACTGCTAGGACTGCTCGGACTGCCGCCGAGGGCCGCGACACCCCGGTCGCCTGCGCCCTGCCCGTCCGGGGTCAGCAGTCCGGGACCGTGCCCCACCCCGTGTCGACGTAGACCGCGGGGAGGAAGCTGTCGAGTTCCGGATCGTTCTTGATCAGATACCAGACGCCCTCGCGTCCGGGCGGGCCGGTGTAGGCACTGCCCACGGGGACGACACGGCCGGAGACCCTGCAGTGCACCGCGATCGTATGGCCCGGGGGGTACACGCCCGTACGCCACTCAGGTCCGGCGTCCGTGGGCGTCCGGTAGGCCTCCACGGCTCCCGAGTCCGGTGCGCCGCCCTCCCCGTCCTTGGACCACGCGACCTCTCCGGGGACGACTTGCTCGGGTTCCGGAGTGGACGGCTGGGGCCTCCCCGGCGGGGGCGTGAACGGCGGCGGCTGGACGCCCTCCTTGCCCCCGGGGCCGCTGGAGCGCGTGGGCCGGCTCTCCGTGGCGTCGGCGCCTGCGCTGCCGGAGCGGGTGGCACGGGGAGGGACGACGTCCGGTGGCCCGGGCGGTGTGCGCGGTGCGGTGCCTGTGGCAGAAGGCGACACCGTGGGGCGCGAGGACGGGGTGCTGCTGTGGACGCCGCCGGGTGACGCGGACGGCTCCGTCGCGGGCGGCTTGGCGTTCCTCCCCGGGTCGGCACCGGTCAGGAGGAGCGCCAGGGCCGTCACCACCGTCACGATCGTGGCCGCGGCGACCCCGGGGATGGCGATCCGCTTCCGCTTCCACCAGGGCCGGGGCGTGGGCACCGGAGCCGGCGTCACCTCCGGCGTGGCCAGCACGGTGAAGCGGCCGGGAGAACCTCCGCACTTCTGATACGCCGCTGCCCACTCCCTCACGAGGTCGTCCGTCGGCAGCCGCAGCTCCACGGCGGCGATCCGGACCAGGAGTTCCACCTGCGGCCAGGCGGGCGGACTGGTCCGTCCGTCACTCGTCAGGGCATGCCATGTCCCCTTCGACGGTGACGCCTTCATCCCGGGAACGTCGCCCCGGCTGACGACAGGACCACCGAGTGCCTGCAGCTCGTCGAACGTCCGCTTCGTCGACTCCTTCAGGGCGCGTAACGCCGTGCGGTAGGACTGCCAGTCCTCCGGTCCCGACTTGTTCAGCATGTCCCGCCACGTCTCGGCCATCGCCCGCGACCCTCCGCCCTGTCATCCAGGTCACCAGGATCGCGGATACCGCTGCCCTTGCGGCTCCGCATGAGGTGCACCGCCGTACCAAATTTGTTCAACGCGCCGGGCATCGAGGCTCTCACGTGGGAGAACTCCCCTCACTGCGCTCGAAATCATTCAGGAACGGAGTTGGTCTGGTGTGACCGGTTCACCGGACGTTCTGCTCGTCCTACGCCGCTTCCCGCGGCTGGGCCGGCCCGGCGAGGGCCGGTCCCCAGGACGCACGAGCAAGGACCGATGCCGCCATGACCGACCCGACCCTGACACCTGGACCCGGCCCCGGGCCGGGACCCGCACCCGCACCTGGCCCCGGCCCCGCACCGGGCCCCCCGGACCAGACCAAGAAGGTCATGGCGATCATCATCGCCGTCCTGTGCGGCACGGTCGCCGGGCTGATCGCCTACCTGCTGGGGCGTCACCTCGGAGCCACACCGCTGGAGGGCCTGGGTTGTTCGGGTATCTCCTTCCTGGCCGTCACCAGCCTCGTGAAGGCGATCGAGGAGAAGGTCGGAGTCCTCTGACACAGATGTCTCCGCGAAGTCCCGGCATCGAGCGGGGACTTCGCCTTGGGCGGCGCGCGGCCGGCCCCGTACGGTGCGGGCGCGTCACCCACGCCACCGACCGGGCGGGGTGCGGACGGCATCGGCCTCCGCTCCCGTCCTACGGGCCCGGCTGCGCGCGGTGTTGCTCGACGAACTCCGGGCCTGGCCCCAGGAGCCGCTGTACCTGCCCGCGCCGGCCACTCCCCTGCTGCGCACCCTGTGCGACGCCTGCGCGCCGATCCGGCGGACAGCCGCACCCTCGCCGAACCGGGGGCCAGGCGGGGGCTGGCGACCGCACCCTGTCCCGGCCCTTCCGCGGCGACCCCGGCATGACGTTCCCGCAGTGGCGCACCCAGTTGCGGCTCCACCACGCGCCGGTCCTGCTGGCCGAGAAATCGCCTGTCACCGCGGTCGCGCATCGGTGCGGCTGGGCTGGGACGCCACCGGCCGGCCGCCCCTGCGGCCACGCGGCTCCGGCTCCGGCTCCGGCTCCGGC
>NZ_KL591024.1:90837-98459 GCF_000716335.1 Streptomyces sp. NRRL S-118
AGAGATGTGTATAAGAGACACCATGGGGTAGTCGTAGCGGATGAACCCGTTGAAGCTCGCCACCTTGTCGTACAGAGCCCGCGCGGTGGTGTTGTCCTCCTGGGTGGTCCAGTACAGGCGTGCGGCCCCCCGCTCGCGCGCGGCATCCGCGACCCCCTCGATCAGCATCCGCGCCACGCCCCGGCCGCGCGCCGATCCGTCGACGAAGAGGTCCTGGAGGTAGCAGCTCTCCCCCATCCAGAACGTCGCGTGGAACAGATAGTGCGCGATGCCGACCAGCTTCCCGTCCGACCATGCGCCGATGCCGTGGAAGTCCGTGCCGAGCCGCAGCCGCTGCCACGTCTCCTCGTACCCCTGGTCCGGCACCGTGGTGCGGTAGAAGGCCTTGTAACCGCGCGCCAGCACGTCCCAGCCGGCGCGATCCTCGTCGCGCAGCGACCCGATCTCGATCATGGTCGACCATGATGGCACGCGCCTTTGACGCGTCGTCATCGGCCCGGGCCGGGGTCCGGGTGGACGGCTTGCGTGATGCCCGCGCGTGCCGCCTCCAGCTGAGCGGCGAAGGCGACACCCAGGAACAGGGCGATCCCGGTCACGTTGGCCCACAACAGCAGCGCCACGAACGCGGTCAGCGGCCCGTAGACGGCCCCGAAGGATCCGCTCCGGCTGACGTAGAGGGCGAGGAGGCTCGTGGCGCCCGTCCACAGCAGGAGGTGCACCCCTGACCCGAAGACGAGCCAGGTGTAACCCGGCTGATCGCGGCGCGGTGCCCAGCGGAAGATGACGGCCGACGCCAGTGCCGCCAGCACGATCCCGACCGGGAGGTGCAGTCCCTCCCACCAGGTGAGCACGGCGGGTGGCCAGTGGAGCGCCTGGACCACTGCTTCTCCGATGTCCGGCCCGGCGACCATGGCGAGGAAGCCGCCGCCCAGCGGGAGGCCGGCGCACAGGGCCAGGAGCGTCCCCCTGCCGTACTTGGCGGCGAAGGGACGGTCCCGCTCGATGCCGTAGATGCGGTTGCAGCCGCGTTCGATCTGCCCCATGGCCGACGCCAGGTTGACCACGGCGAACCCCATGCCCATCCACATCGCGACCGCGCCGGCCGTGTCCCCGGCGCTGCGCCGGGTGTCGGCGAGTGCCTGGCGTACGACTTCCGCGCTCGTACCCGGCACGATGCGGGCCAGGGCCAGCTCGACGGCCTTGCCGAGTCCTTCCGTGTGCACGGTGGTGGTGATGCCGACGAGGGCGATGGTGAACGGCACGATGCCCAGCACCACCTGGTACCCCAGCGAACGCGCGAAGCTGAAGCCGTCGGCGTAGCGGAAGCGTGCGAAGGAGTCGACGAGGAGCTTGCGTCCGCCGTAGTGCCGCAGTGCGGTGAACGCCTCATCGCCCGACAGTTCGTCACCGAGCATGTCCCGCGTCTGCGGTACGTGTACGACCGTGCCCATGGAGCCCTTCCTGCGTGGCGCCCGGGCTCCTCGGTGGTGCCCTTGCGCACGGATGCGGCCCACACTGCGTCACGCGGCGTCGGCGTCCTCCGCGACCGAGTGTGGTTTCTCGTCCTCGAACCAGTACCCCGGCACGACTGCCGCGCACTGGTGAATACGCCGACGGCCGCCGCCTCGCCGGGCGGACGCCGGGCGGAGCCGGCGAAAGGCGGCGAGAGGCGGCGCCACCGGACTGCCGTAGGAGGCGGTCGGTGGCGCCCGGGCTCCTCGAGGTCAGATGCGATGCACCGTGTGCAGCTTCTTCGCGTAGGTGCCCGTGCCGTCCAGGAGCGAGGCGCCGCCCAGGTCGGACATGGTGGGGCCGTTGATCGTCTTGCGGCTGGAGAGGAAGCGGCGCTTGCCGGCCGCGTCCTTGCCCAGGTAGATGCCGACGTGGTCGACCGTGATCGTCGGGTTGTCGTCACCCGAGTCGGCGTTGAAGAGCACCAGGTCGCCGGGTTGCAGCAACGCCGCCGCGGGCGGGGTCGTACCGTCGGCCGTACGGTCGATCCGCACGCCGGGCGCGTACTCCACCATGTTCCGCGACTTGCGCGGGATGCGGGTCCTGGACGTGTCCTCGCCCGCGGCCAGCGGGACGCCCATGTGGTAGCCGTAGACCATGCGTGTGTAACCGGAACAGTCGAGGTTGCCGACCTGCTTGCTGGAGGGGCCGGTGTACGTCCCGTCGGGGAAGGTCCAGCCGACGTTCATGTACTCGTGGAAGTCGGCGCCCTCGTAGCGGTAGCCCTGCGGGTCCAGGTAGCCGTAGCCCGACTCGCCCAGGACCTGCTTGTCCTTGGCGGGACCGGAACCACTGGTCACCGCCGGGGCGCCGGCGAGGAACATCGCCGCGTACGCGAGGACGTCCGGCGCGGTGGAGCCGGCCCACCCCCGTATGACCTGCTCCAGTTCCGGGGTCCAGGTGCCGTCGAACGGTTCCGGGAGCACGCGCACCCAGTCGCCGTGCGTGACGCTCGGCGGCGTGGCCCAGTTGGCGGCGTCCACCTCGAAGCGGCTGACGAGCAGCTTGACGGGGAGGTTGGTGCAGCCGTCGTTGGCGAGCGCGCGCAGGCCGACGCGGCCCGCACCGAAGGTGGGGTCGGTGACGTCCACGGTCCACGCGGACGGCTCCGTGGAGGCGGAGCGCCACGCCTTGACCTGGATGCGGGCGCCCTGGCGGCGCACCCGGATCGTCCAGTCGGTGCCCGCGGGCACGCCCGTCGCGAGGGGGACGGCCGCGGTCAGCTGGGTGACCTCGTCGGCGACCTCCTTCTCGACGCGCAGTTCGACGGCGCCGGAGGTGAGGAAGGACAGGCGGGCCCGGTAGCTGTTGTGGGTGTCCTGGTAGCCGAAGGACAGGGCGTACGAGCAGGCCTGGCCGGTGGGCACCTTGTCGAAGCGGGCCACGGAGCGCACGTCGACGTCGGTGATCTCGTCGTCGCGCAGGGTGGCGTGGCGGCTGGCGAAGTCAGTGGTGAGGGCGATGATGCCGGTGCCCGGCACGACCGAGTAGTCGGTGTCGGCGGGGCCGAGGGTGGACCAGCTGCCGCCGCCCGGCGAGGTGCCCCAGTACTGGCGGTCCGCGAGGGGCAGCGACGCGTCCGGCAGCGTGCGCTGGAAGTCGTCCACGAACGGCTTCTTGTTCTCGGTGAACGTCCGCGTCGGGCCGGGCAGGACGACGGTCCGCGCGCCGTGTGTCAGCAGCGCCACGCGCTTGCCGCCGGAGGTGACCTCGGTGCGGGCAGGAGTGCCGGGCAGGACGGCGGCGGTGAGCGGAGTGTTCAGCGTCAGCGGCGTGAAGTACGACGCGTTCAGCGGGGGCAGCGTCACGGAGGAACGGGCCGAGGTGAGGCCGGCCGGGCCGGGGAAAGGATCGACAGGGACAGGTGCCGAACCGGCGGCCCGGGCGGGGGTGGCGACAAGACCGCTCAGCGGGACGGTGGCGGCCGAGGCCGCGAAGAGGGCGAGCACGTTGCGCCGTGAGGTGTGAGACATGACGTCATGATCCGTGGAGGCCCGGTGAAGACGAGCATCGCCCCTGGTCAAAGCCCGTTCTCATGCCGAGCGCGCAGTAAGTCCCGATGTGACGGTTTCACATGACTGATCATCTCATCAGCCGATATGCCAGCAGGCTCGGGGAGGAGGCCTGGGCGCAGGCGGCGTCGCTGGAGGCGGAGAGGAACCGGGTTGCCGCTCCGCCGTCGTCGTACCGCTCGGCGGACGACCGGTGGGCACCGACGGATACGGGTGCGCGTTGCGGCTCCAGCGGGGGCACCGACGGATGCGGGTGCGCCTTGCGGCACCGGCGCGGTCAACGACGGAGACGAGTGCGCGTTGCGGCTCCGGCACGGGCTGCGCGGCGGACGACCGCCGAGTCGGCTCGGCGTACCGTCCGCTCCGGGGGACCATGCACCGAGGTGGGTGTTCCGGAGAGCTGGTCGGTCAGGTGACCGACCGCCGACGAAAGGGTTCCGGCGTGCAGGAGCTGGCGATCATCGAGGCACCGTCCGTACTGGGGCTGCGCCCATCCGGTGTCCAGGACCTGCCGACGGCTCTGCTCGACGCGGGGCTGCAGGACCGCCTGGGGGCGGCGCGGGCCGGCCGGGTCGAGGCGCCGGCTTACGATTCCGAGCGGGACGCGGCCACCGGGATCCTCAACCCGGCCGGTATCGCGCAGTACTCCGCCCGCCTGGCCGACGCGGTCGGCGGTGTTCTCGACCGGGGCGGCTTTCCCGTGGTCCTCGGCGGTGACTGCACGATCCTGCTCGGCAACCTCCTCGCCCTGAAACGCCGCGGACGCTACGGCCTGTTGTTCCTCGACGGCCACACCGACTTCTACCAGCCGTCGGCGGAGCCGGCCGGGGAGGCGGCCTCGATGGAGCTCGCCCTGGCCACCGGCCGTGGCCCGCGGCTGCTCGCCGACCTCGAAGGCCGCGGCCCCCTGCTCCGGGACGAGGACGTCGTCGCCTTCGGCTTCCGCGACTCGGCCGAGTCCGCTGCACGCTGTCGGCCTCGACGGCGTGCGCGCGGCCGGCGCCGCGGCGGCGGCGCACCAAGCGGTCGACCGTCTCGCGGCCGGCGGGAGCGCCGGTTTCTGGGTCCACCTCGACGTCGACGTCCTGGACGACGCCCTCATGCCGGCCGTCGACCACCGCATCCCCGGCGGGCTGTCGTGGCAGGAACTGGAGCATGTGCTGCGAACGGCGCTGGCGGACGAACGGGCTGTGGGTCTCGACGTCACGATCTTCAACCCCCGCCTCGACCCCGGGGGAACCATCGCCGCCCGCCTCGCCGAGTGCCTCGGTCGAAGCTTGTCCGCGCGCACGGACCACGGAGGCTGAGCCCCCGGACGGCACCGGCAGGGCCGGCCGGAGGCTTCCGGGCGGTGCGGCCGGGAAGACAGGCCCGGCGGGAATGCGGCAGTTCCCGTTACGAAGCGGACACGCGGGCCGGTGCGACCGGCTCGGCCCGGGCGTCACCGTCATCGCACATCGCTTGCCCGAACAGCTTCAACAGCGCGTCGTCGATGGGGTGGTGCTGCGGCGTTCCCGAGGAGTCCACCTCGTTCCACCTCTGGAGGTTGACCGCGACGGACATCCGGCGCTTGCCGTCGGCACGGATCAGGGACACCGTTCCCGCTCCCCAGACCGTTCCGTCATGGCCCCAGAAGGTGCCGCACGCCGCGAGGTCGACCTTGTGCAGACCGAGGCCGTACTCGATCGTCGATCCGTCCAGGTGGCGGACGGGCAGTGTGCGCTGCATCTGCGCCAGCGACGACGGATGGACGATTCGGCCGCCGAGCAAGCTGCCGTAGAAGCGGTTGAGATCCTCCATGGTCGACACCAGGGCGGCACCCGTCCACGTCCAGGACGGATCGTAGACACTGTAGTCACGCGGTGGGGAGATCAAGCCGTGGAGCGCCTCGTACATCTTCGGGTGCGGTCCCTTGATACGCGGCCCGGTCGGGAACGAGGTGTGCCGGAGTCCGGCCCGCTCGATGATGTTCCGGGTGATGTACTCCTCGGCCGTGGTACCGGTCACCTGCTCCAGGAGCAGGCCGAGGAGCAGGTAGTTGGTGTTGGAGTACACGCCTGTGGGGCTTCCGGGCTCGCCGGCGGGAGGGGCCGCCAGCCCCATCTCGATCAGCTCGGCCGGGCGGAACTCCCGGAACCGGTTGTCGTCCAGGCTCCTGGACGAGACATCCGGGCTGGTGGGGAATCCCCGCAGGGAAGGGAAGGCATAGGGGATGTAATCGGGAAGCCCACTGGTGTGGTTGAGCAGCATGCGGACGGTGATCTTCCTGCCCCGCTCCCCCGGCACCAGCCGCGGCAGGTAGCCGCCGATCGGTGCGTCGAGGTCGATGCGGCCCTGCTCGACCTGCTGCATGATCGCGGCGGCGGTGAAGGTCTTGGTGACACTGCCGATGCGCTGCCGCATGTCCGGTCTGATGGGCCTGCCGGTGCTGACGTCGGCGACCCCCGCGGCGCCGCGCCAGGTCGTGCCGCCGTCGCGCACCTCGGCGAACACCCCGGGCACCCCCGCGTGGTGGACGCCGTCCATGGCGGATTCCAGCTGCGCGGGATCGAGGCCGGCCGACGGGCCGGTGGTGCCGGCGACCGGGGCGGTTCGGGTCCGTTCGGGCGCGGGGGCCGCCGCCGTCGTGCCGGCGCACACACTGAGCGCGGCCACGCTCGCACACAACACCGTGCGGATCTTCATGACGTCCGTCCTCTCGTGATCGATGAGTGCAACGGGGACTGTTCCCCGTGCTTTTCGGTGTCCGCGGCTCACGCGGCCAGCGCGCGGCGCAGCACTGCGGCGAGCTCGGCGATCTGCCGCTGCGAGACCTCGGCGGACAGGATCGCCTGTGACCCGTGGAAGGTTCCGGGCCACTGGTGGAGCTCGACCGGAACGCCGGCCCGCAGCAGGCGCAGCGCGTACTCGATGCCTTCGTCGCGGACGGGGTCGAACTCCGCGGTCGCGATGTAGGCCGGTGGCAGGCCGGACAGGTCGGTGGCCCGGGCCGGGGCGGCGTACGGTGTGGCGGGCCGGGAGCCCAGGTAGTACCGCCACACCGTGGTGAGCGTGTCGCGATCGTGCCAGGGCGTGTCGGTGAAGTTGCGCTGCGACCACGTCTCCTGCCGGTCGTCGAGCCCGGGCTGGTTGAGCAGTTGGAAGCGGATCGGCGGCCCCTGCTCGTCGCGAGCCCGCAGCGACACCGCGGCCGCGAGCCCCGCACCGGCGCTGTGGCCTCCGACCGCGATCCGCTCCGGGTCGATACCGAGATCGGCCGCGTGTTCGGCGGTCCAGGTCAGTACGGCGTACGCGTCGTCGAACGCCGCCGGGAACGGATGCTCCGGCGACCGCCGGTAGTCCACCGAGATCACGACCGCGCCGGAGCCTGCCGCGAGCCGGGTGGCCCACGGGTGCTCGGTGTCCAGGTCGCCGAAGACGAATCCGCCGCCGTGCAGCCAGACGATGGCGCCTCGTGCCTGGTGCGGGCGGTGGATCCGCACCGCCACGTCCGGGTCGGCGGTCACCGTGCGGTCCTCCACCTCCAGGCCCGTGGTGTCCGGCGCCGGAATCGCGGCGGCACGCTCCGCGAAGTTCCTGCGGGCAGCGACCGGGTCGTTCATGTCGGGCTTGGGAAGGAACGGTATGAACGCTTCGAGTTCGGGATCCATGACGTCCATCCTCACGGTCGCCGCCCGAGGGTTCACCCGCCATTCGTCGCGCATCCCCACCCGCTCGCGCGCCGTTCGGCGCGCCACGAGCCGCGTGCCCCGGGGCAAGGCACGGACGCCCGACGCCGCCGCCTGAGCGGTTGTCTGCCGCCAAAAGCCTTGGGGCACAGGTGAGTACGCGTACTCATGTCCCCCGGATGCATGGTTCGTACCGTGAGCCTGACTTCGGTACGGGGGGCGCAGAGGTGCGGAGGAACGCATGGGGCAGGGCATGTCAGGAGTGGCCGTACGGTACGGATCCGGGCAGCGGCGCAGGTCTGCCGCGGTGGCGGCTCTGATCGTCCTCGCGACGCCGGTACTCGGCGCCTGCGGCACGGAGCGCGTGACGACGGGGGCGACCAACCGGACGGCGACCGGCGGCACGACGACCGACGGGAGCACGACCGAC
>NZ_KL591024.1:98530-101077 GCF_000716335.1 Streptomyces sp. NRRL S-118
ACGACCGACGGGAGCACGACCGACGGGAGCACGACCGGCCGGCGGGAAACCACCCCGAGTCCCTCGGTGACGTCCCCCTACGTGGAGCCGGGGGCCGGTGATGGAGCCCCTCACTACCGCGAGAACAACGGCTTCCGTGTCCCCGGCGACATGTCCGCCGCCAGCGCGAAGGACGCCCGGCGGGAGGCAGACCGTATCGAGCCGGTGCTCAAGCGGCTGTGGCAGCAACGGACATGGGACCCGAAGACGGTCCGCGCCGCGATGCTCGAGCTCGGGTATGAAGAGGAGCGCTTCGACGCCCAGTGGAATCGTCTCGGCGGGACTTTGCGTGTCGAGCCGATGAACTCGCGCCTGGAGAACGGTCGGCGAGTGGTACCCGAGGGTGCGCGGGTGGGTCTGCGCGTCCATGACGACGCCTGTGTCACCGCGTTCATCCAGCGGACCAACTACCAGGTGTCCGTGAACGGCCCCTACTTGGAGACCGGTTGCTTCCAGCCGCCTACCGGGCACTGAGAGCCGACAACGGTACCTCGCACGGGGAGCTCTGTGTGCTGCCGCGCAGCATCAGGCGGTGCTGCACGGCTGTGGCGTCAAGAATCAGCGGATTCATGAAGTGAAGTGGTGCGACGGGAGCATCACTCTGTCCCCACTGCGCCCGGACGACGAGGAGGCGGACCTCGCGGGGGGGGGAGGACGAGCCACTCGTTCGCCGGCTCAACGGCGGTCCCGGGAGGCGGCCGTGCGCGGCCTCTGCGGCCAGGTGGACCTTGGTGCTCAGTCCGCCGCGGCGCCGTCGGCGTCCGCCGCCGCCAGGACCGCGGTGAGGATCCTCTCCCAGATGCCGTCGACGACCCATCTGATCAGCCGCTTGTGAGCGGTCCGGAATGAACTGGGCTCGTCGGGAAGGTCGCGCAAGGACGGGTTGGTGCGGTACTTCCACGCGATGGCCTCGAGAGTGCGACGGTGGTCAGCCCATCACCGCCCGCGGACCGGATCGGTCGGCATCAGCGGCTCGATCCGGTCCCACATCGCATCGATGATCATTAGCTAGTGCTAGGCCGTGTGTCAAAAGTGGATCTTGTGCTGTGAATGATCACGGTTCATGGGTCGGGGAGATCTCACGGACGAGCAGTGGGCGGTGCTGGAGCCGTTGTTGCCGAAGGGGGCCAGGGCGGGGCGGCCGCCCATCTGGCCTCGACGGCGGTTGATCGACGGCATACGGTTCCGGGTTCGGACCGGTGTTCCGTGGCGGGACGTCCCCGTTGAGTACGGACCCTGGAGCCGGGTCTACGACTTGTTTCGCCGGTGGCAGCGGAACGGTACCTGGCAGCGGATCCTCACCCGCCTCCAGTCCCTGGCCGACGCGAAGGGTGCGATCACATGGGACCTGAGCGTCGACTCCACGGTGTGCCGTGCCCATCAGCATGCGGCCGGGGCTCGCAAGCGGGGCGACCTGCAGAAAGAACCACCAGGTGGTGTCTTCACCGAGCCCCGTGATCACGGGCTGGGAAGGTCGCGCGGCGGGTTCACCACCAAGCTGCACCTGGCCGTCGAACAGGGTCAGAAGCCCATGTCGATCGTGGTGACGGCGGGGCAGCGTGGGGACTCGCCGCAGTTCGAACCGGTGCTGGAGAAGGTCCGCGTGCCTCGCATTGGGCCGGGCCGGCCACGCGTCCGTCCCGATCGGGTGCGCGCTGACAAGGCGTATGCCTCCCGAAGGAACCGCGCCTACCTTCGCCGCCGCGGGATCCGTTGCACGATCCCGGAAAAGGCTGACCAGGCGCGCAACCGACGAAAACTCGGCTCCCGCGGCGGCCGGCCGCCGCATTTCGACCGGGCCGACTACCGCGAGCGTCATGCGGTCGAGTGCGGGATCAACCGCCTCAAGAGACACCGTGCTGTCGCCACGCGCTACGACAAGCTCGCCGTCCGCTACGAGGCGACCGTCCTCGTCGCTGCCATCGGCGAGTGGCTGTGACCCTTGGCCGTCACGCGGTGAGATCCACGTTCCATGCCGCGGGCAGATCGCTGCCGCAGAAGACGCAGACGAAGTCGTCCTCGCGGACGATGTTGTGCTCCTGGCAGTCGAGGCACCGCCGGAACACCACCTCGTGGGTGAAGCCGGAGGGCCGCCGGAGCTCTACAGCGTCCAGAGCGCGGGCGACCTCCGCCCAGGAGGTGACGTCCGGGCAGTACCCGGTGGACTGGTTGCTGACCTCGCTCACGATCCACCGGTCAGCCTCGCGCATGAAGCTGATCTCGCCAGCACTCAGAACCCTGTCTCCGCCAGCACAGGCCACATGCTCGCTTCGCCGCGGTGCCAGCCGAAGCACACCGTCCATACCGACCACGAAGGTGAACGGTTCGGCCAGCTCCGCCACCGATTGCTCCACGATCCAGCCACCGAAGTCAGCCGCCGAGCCGATCCGACGCCCGCCGTCACCAGGCCGGACCGCAGCCTTCAGCTCAACCGGTCCGACATATCGATAACTCCGCCCCCGCCCACTCACGTCAGCCAACTTAGAGCACTTCTGACACACGCCCTAG
>NZ_KL591024.1:101189-109811 GCF_000716335.1 Streptomyces sp. NRRL S-118
CGCCCGGGCCAGGATCACCGTCTGCTGTTGCTCACCCGCGCCGGCATCCCGAGCGGCGAACAGTTCCCGAGCCACCTCTCCCGGCAGATCCTGGGTGATCCACCGCACCCGCGGATCGTCTGAGGAGCCTGTCGGAGCCGCGCACCCGAATCGCGCACGGGTATGGAAGACGAAGCCCTCCGCCTCAGCCTGGGCACGCCGACGGGCCCGTACTCGGGGCTGCCACCGAGCCAGCACTGCTTCCTCGATCGCCAGACCCTTCGCCGGACCCGGGGGACGACGCGCTCCTGGCTTCTTCGTCACCCACCGCTGCACGGTGCGCTGCGACACCCCCAGTACGGTGGCCACCTGCTGGGTGGAACCTCGGTGCGTCGTCAGCAGAAACCGCAGGCGGGCCTCGGTGCTTGAGGGAACGGCCCGGGTGCGCAACGCGCGCTCCAGTCTTCTTGTGACCGTCCGGGGACGCGTTCGTACCGTGTCCACCAGCGGGTTTCCTGCCGCGTGCGCGTGTGCCGCCTTGTCCGGTGCGCGCCGAGCACTCTTCCCTTGGAGTCCCGCGATGCTTTCATCGCTGCCCGTAGTCCAAGCGATCGATTTCCTGTGTGAGCACACCTCCAGCAAGAGCCGTGTGATGGCCCTGCTGACTCACGACAACGGCCCCAGTTCCCTGACCGCTGTCCTGACCTGTAAGGACCCCGACCATGCCTGTGAAGCGGTGCGCATTTTGCGCCGAGTCCTGGCCCGACGCGATGCCACCACCGTCGACGACGAACTGAAGGCCCTCACGGCTGAGATGCCGGACGCACCGGCCGGCTCGCTGCGCCAGGCCGTCGTCCAGGCCGCGAGCGGCATCTGGCAGGCAGAACCTGGCACCTTGTTCGTGGTACCCGACCCGGATCCGTCAGAGGACGAAGCAGTCTCCGACGTGGCGTCCGGACCGGTGGGGCACCCGCGGCTGAAGGACCTCCCGGGAAAGGTCGTGCGGATCGCGCACCTGCACGAGTTCCACGTCACCGACGAGGACGCTCTCCTGCGCGCTGCTGTCGACCGCGGCTGGGAGCCGCTGCCTGCATCCGAACTCGGTGATGACGATCCACGCGACCTGATCGGAGCCGTGATGACCCTCACCGAGGACCCGGATATCGCCGGAACCCAGACCCTGGAAGAGCAGAGCTCCGCGGAGCTTCTGCGCGCCGAAGACGGGGATGAGCTGGCGGACTGGAGCGCGGCGCCGGTCGTCACCCGCTTCACTCACGGCTGGCGCCTGCGAGGCCAGCAGACCCGGCCCGCAGCCGAAGAACAGACTCCTAACTTCGCAGCGCTCTTCGCCACCCGGGACTGTCCGTGCAAGGGCGAGGACGAGGAATGTCGAGGAGTGCGGATGGCAGCTCACGCCCCGTACCGCTGACCTGCTCCACACGGCACTGGTCGTCCTCGCGGACCAGGCTTACGACGACGCGCAGCGTCTGGGGGACCAGTTCCTGTCAGACGCTGACTCCGCAACGTGGGAGGTCTTCGACCGACTGCCCCCGCTCACCTGGACAGCCGACCACCGTTGGCGACGGCGGATGGCGCGCGCCTTTGACGACCTGGCCGCCGACCTCGCTAAGGGAAACTGGCCCAACCCCACCTGCACTGCGGAGGAGATGGCCCTGCACCTGGCCATCGAGGACGCACCGACCTACCTGGAAGACCGCCCCGCAGAGGACGACCACAACAGCCTCCCGGAACACGAGGACGATTACAGCTGGGACAGCTGCTCCGACCTGCTGTTCCAAGACCACGACGTCCTGATGCTCTTCCACTCCAAGTTCACCGGCATCGAGGACCCCGATCACCCCGCAAACCAGTTCATGGGCGTGGGCGACCTTCGGGAGGCCGCCTGGTTCGACCCGTTCGACAACCGCAGCAACAGGGACCCTCGACGAGGCTTCCGACGGTAGACCACAGCCCCTTGCGCTGGCCGACTGGGGCCAGCGCAAGGGGCACCGGCCTTCTACCGTGCCCAGTCGATGCCGAGGCGGAGGAGGGCGGTGAGCCGTGCGGGGTCGAGTCGGTCGCGGCGGGCTTTTTGGTTGGCATACCAGATCCCGGTGCGGTGCTCGCTGCCTTCGGGCAGCCGCTCGACGACGGCCCGCCCCGGCATCTGGCCTTCCCGTTCGATGTACTGCTGAAGGGCCCGCAGGCCCTTCTGGAATGCCTCACCGCCCTTTCCCAGCCCGGTGGCTGTTGTCCCCTTCGCCGCCGCCTTGCGGGCCCGTGCGGGCTTTTCACGCCGAGTTCGCCGAGCCTCCGCTGTGACCATCCATCGCCCAGCAAGACGGCCAGAAGGCCGACCAGGACCCCGTCACCCGGCTCCCGGCCGGACTCCGGCGCCCGCTGCCGGTGCACCGGGGAGTGGACCGGCACCAAGCTCCGCCCGGGCTGAGCATCGACGATACGGAGCGGGCGGCGCCGTCCCAGCGCCGCGTCTTGGCCGTCCTTGTTTGGGCGGCGGCGTTTACACGGGGCTGGTCTCGCGTGGGGGGAGGCCAGGGATCACACCATCGGTCAGATTGGTGCGGATCTCCCGAACAACTGGCCCCGGGGTGCCGCGGAGTTCGCGGCAGGCGATGATGACCTGACCTCCAGCACCCGAAGGATCTTCGAAGGTGGCGAGGTCGGTGAGGCCATCGAGGAGCGCGTTGGCGCTGCGCTGGTCCTCCGGGCCGTCACCCAGGCCGGTGAACGGGCCGTCCACGATCAGGAACTGGGGTACCGGCATCGCCGGCACCTCCCGGGCGGTATCGCGCAGCGCCAGCAGGACACTGACGTTCGCGCGGGTCATCGCGTGCCCGGCGACGACCCGGGAGTCGAACGACTTTCCGTTGATGGTGACGGAGAAATCTTCCGGGCTGATGGAGACCGTGTTGACCTCGGGGTCACACGCCTGCAGCCGGCGCAGCGCATGACGCGACCACCGGTCGGTCGCCTGCTTGACCATCAGATCGGTGTCCTGCCGGGCAGTGGTGTATGCGGCTTTCGCGATCTCCGCAGCCTTCTCCAGCTCAGGCAGCCGCTCGCGTAGTTCCGTCAGCTCCGCGACCTCACGCAGGTGCTCCGCGTTCTGCTCCAGCCGCGCGGCCAGCTCCCGTGCCGCCGCTTCGGCCTCCACCACGACCTGCTGCTGCGGCGCGATCACATCCTGCGTGAACGCCCGCACCGCGGCCGTCGCCTCCACGACAACCCGGTCGGCGTCACCGACCCGTCCACGGGCCTCCTCCGCCGCCTGCACCGCACGTCGGGCCGCCTCACGGGCCTGCTCAGCGGCCTGCTGCGCCTGGGACATCCGCCGCGTGAACTCCTCGGCACGCTGACGGCGCTCAGGGTCGAAACGCCGGCACACTGGACAGTCGTCCTCCGACAGTCCCGTCAGATCCAGGGCCCTTACACACGTGGGGCACAGGCTCGGGTCGGTGGCTGCCTCCCGCAACCCAGCCAGACGTCCCCTTGCCTCAGCTGCGGCCGTATCCAGAAGCCGCGCCGTACGCTGACGGTCCTCGGCCGCCACGCCTGCGGCCCGCCGGGACTCCTGCGCCGCGGCCACCTTCTGCTCCAGCACGACGAGCTGGTTTTGCAGCCGGCTGAGCTCCGCCCCGGCCTTCTGCGCCCTCAACGCCTCCTGCTGGTGCTGAGCGGTCCACTGCTCACCGCGGCGCTGCAGGTCCTCGACGGACGGCAGATCACGCTCCTGCCGCTCACGCAGAATCCGTTTGCTGCGGTTCTTCGCCGACCGCCACTCCTTCGTCCTGGCGTCGTCCTCTTGGCGCAGCGCGTCGACCTTCTCGTCATCGGCCCCCAGCAGCACACGTCCCACCGCCGTGCGCTCTTCCTTGCTCTGCCCGCCGAGGTAGACGTTCGGGAGGTCGCGCTGGCGCGCGTAGAACCATGGCACGAGCTTGTCCAGTGTCACGCGCGTACGTCCGGCGCCCAGCCGGGGGATCCCAAGCAGATCCTGGAAGACATCGGCCGCCGACCGCCGGGAGTCACTGCGCTTGACCGGATGACGCTCCGGGATACCCAACGTGCCGCGTGTGAAGACCACATCCTCCTGCCGGTCTTCCGTGCTGCGGATGACCTCCCACCGCTCCCCGCCGATCCGGGCGACGAACCCAACACGGCTGCACATCGATACGGCATCCATCACCTTGGCATGCTCCACCCCCAGCACCCACCACACCGATTCCAGCGTTGTGCTCTTGCCCGACGAGGTCACTCCCGTCAGCGCGGGTAGGGGGGCATCGAGCCTCACCTCGTGCTTCACCCTGTCGACCTCGAACAAAAAGCACTCGATGCTGAGCGTGACCACCCGGTACCTCCCGCGACTCGGCAGCGCTTCAGCGCTCGTAGCGGGTAACGACACGCGGCCGCCCGGGTGACGTGCCACCCCAGACCGGCGTCAGCTGCCCAGGCCGCGAAGCTCGCCTAGGGCCGCCTGCGGCGCTCCTCAGCCTCACGGGAGACCTTCTTGACAAGGTCCCAGAACGGACCCGCTTGGGCCGCGTCAGCAGCGGCCCCAGGCCAGGGCACGGCACCAACACCAAAGACCTGACTGATGCGAGCCTCCCAGCACTTCCGGCACTGGCAGTCCCCTGCCGTATGAGCCGGACAGACTCGGTCAGCCGTCTCATAGACCAGCGCAGCCAATGCCTCCGCCCGCTCCCTCCACCGCGCCGCGTTCGAACGAGCCTCTGACGCTTCCTGTTCGGCCCGCCGCCGCGCGCCGATCAGCGCCCAGTCAGGGCCTCCTCCGCCGTAGTAGCCCACCGCTTGCTCCAGCTCGTCTTGACACCATGTCCTTCCGACGACAACGCCCCCACCAGTAACAAGACACGCCGCATCACCCAGGAGGCCCTGGGACGCGTTCTGCGCCAGCGGCCGGCCGCCGCCGTTCACGCCCAGTCGACGCCCAGTTTCGCGAGTGCGTCCCGTTGTTCCTGGGTGAGTTTGTCGCGGCGGGTTTTGGTGTTGGTGATCCATACGCCCAGCTTGACGGTCACCGCCTCCGCCTCGCTGTCGACGGTGATCTCCTCGCTGTGGCCGCGGGGTACGGGCCGGTTCACGCCTTCTCGCTCGATCCACTGTGTGAGGGCGGCCAGGCCTCGTTGGAATGCCTGCTGTGCCTTGCTCGGGCCCTTCGTCGCCCGCGTGGCCGCAGGGGCGGGAGACGGTGCCTCAAGCGGCTTGATGCCCAGCGTGGACAGCCGCTGCTGCTGCTCGGGCAGGAGGCCGGCCCAGGTGGCCGGCTGCTTCTGCTGCTGGAGCCATCGTCCGATGTCGTCGCCGTCGAAGGTGACGCCGGGTGCGATGTCGGGTAGGTGGCCGTCGGCGTCGACGAGGTCGGCGAGGACGCGGTAGTGGCGCTGCCAGTTGAGTGGCCATGGGCAGTTCCAGTCGGGGTCGATCGCGGCCAGCTGCTGCGCGCGTACGGTGGCCCGTTCCGGGTCCTTGCCCAGGCCGTTCTTCGCGCCCTTGCGGCGGAGGTTGGCCATGAGCTGCCCGATGGGCACCATCCCCTCGGCCTCGGCCTCGCCCCAGACGGCGTCCTGGCGGGGTGCGAGGTGGCCAGTGGCTCGCCGGTAGGAGCGGAGCGCGGCGAGCTTGTTCTCCCAGCCTTCCTCGCCGGGCTCCCAGACCATCCCGGCCTCGGGGGCGTCCAGCAAGGTCTTGCGCCGTTCCTCCAGCTCCCCGGCTCGCAGCGCCTTCCGCTGCTGGTGGACCCATCGCCCGAGCGGAAAAGCCTTCGTCGTGCCCACCTCGGTCTCGACATCGTAGGGAACGGCATACAGGCCGCTGATCTCGTTCTCCTTCCGCCAGCGGAGCAGGGCCTGGTAGCCCTCCAGCCACACCAGGGACTCCGGCCGGTAGACCCGGGTGCGTAGGAAGGCCGCGATGGTGGCGGCGTCGCGCGGGCTGGAGAAGTGCAGCAGGGCGGCTTCGGCGGCGGACTGTGTGTCGTCGTCCTCCTGCTCCTCGCCGTCGCCCGCGCCGCTGGTCCCGATGATCTGCCCGTCCTCGTCGCGCCGGATGTGGATCTTGCGCTTGCCGCTGCTGAGGGCGCGGGAGGCGAGCTGTTCGACCAGGCGCTCATCGTGGGAGCGCAGGCCCTGGAGCACGGCTACGAGGGGACGGAACGAGGCGCTGGCGACCATGTCGGTCGGGTCCTCGCCGGGCTGGAGAAAGACTGGCACGATGATCCTGGCGACCTTGGTGGAGCCGTCGCGGTGCAACCTGAGCGCGCGGCCGATGTTCTGGACGATCTCGACCTGGGAGCCGCGGGTGTCGGCGAAGCAGACGGCTTCGACTCCGCGCTCGCCGGTGATGTCGACGCCTTCGCCGAGCACGCGAACGCTGGCGAGGAAGGCCCGGTGCACGCGCCGGTTGTTCGCGTCGATGCCGCCTGCGAACTGGCGCAGCACCTCGCGTCGCTCGGAGACGAGGTGGTCGCCGCACAGCCACGCCGACCACACCCGGCCGGGGGGTACGTGGCGGCCGGACTCCAGCTCGTAGAACTCCGCGTCGATCGACGACGCGGGCAGCTCCTCCGCCCGCGCCAGGTCCTCATCGGAGGCGTCGTTCATGTACAGCTCGGCCGCTGTCTCGGGCAGCTTCTCCGCGAACGCCGCCGCTTCCTCGACCTTCTGGTGGAACGTCATGACCGTACGCAGGTTCCACTTCGCGGCGTGCTCCAGGAGCGCCGTCTGCAACAACGCCAGGCGCCGGCCGCGCCGGGCCTCCTCCGATTCCCCGAGGACGGGGGAGGGGTCGCGGATCTCCAGCACGTCGATCTCGAACCCGGCGAGGATGCCCCGCTCGATCGCCTCCGAGAGCCCGAGTTCTGCGATCCACGCGCCGTAGGTACCCTCGGGGTCGTCGGCCATCGACGCGAGCATCATCTCCTGACCGTCCGCGCTCTTCTGAGGCCGGGGCGAGGCGAGGATGCGCGGGGTCGCGGTGAGGTAGAGCCGGAAGTCCGCGGGGATCCTCTGGTTGTCGTGCATCGCCGCCCACGGCCGACCAAGATCACCGGCGGTTCCGTGGGCCTCGTCCACGATGGCGAGGTCGAAGCCTGCCATCCGCTGGCCGTAGAGCCGTTCCCCGCCCGCCAGGGCGGCCTCCAGCGGCCCGCGAACCTTCCGTGGGCCCTCGGGTGCGTCGATGTCCTCCCGGGCCACCAGCGAGGCGTACGTGGCGAACACGACCACAGGCCCGGACCCGGCCCACAGGGCGAGCTGGATCGGGTTGGTAGTGGTGCGCACCCCCAGTTCGCTCAGCACCGGGTCGTTCTCCAGCGAGCACACCGCCGCCATCGGGGCCCGATGCCCCACCAAGCGCCACGCCTGAGCGGTCTGCACGAGCAGGTCCAGGGTCGGCACGGTCACAAGGATCCGCCCGTCCCGGAAGCATTCCAGCGCGCACGCGGCCGCCGTGATCGTCTTGCCCGACCCGGTCGCTGACACGATCGTGCCCCGGGCACCCTGCGGGGGCACAGGTGATCTTGCAGGAAATCCCACCCACTTACGAAACGCCGACCGCTGATCTACCTGGTGTTCCTTGAGTGAAATCACGACCCTCAGCCCGCTGTCCTATGATCAATCCCATGATCCGCCCCCTCGCAGGACCTCCTACGTGGAAGCATCTGGCTTGCTCACTTGCCCTTACTGCCCTGGTCTGGACGGTTTGGTATGGCACGCAACCCATCTATTCGCCGTGCACCTATTTCGGCAGCCATTCATACGAAAAAGCCATCGAGTACGGCCAATGTGATCCACCAGAAACGAGATTCAGCACCTGGATCCGCTAAGGCATCACCCATGGCGTGTCCCGTGTTTCCGCCAAAGGTACATGCTGCATCAAGCTGATGCACGCGCTACCACCGGAAGCCGACTCGAACGGGCCCCCACCACAGCACGGGCAGCTGAAAGAGCTGAGTTAACCGCCGGTGGATGGCGCGGATCGGGGTACATGGGCCGGCATGGCGCCGAAGACTGAACACCACATGTCCCTGCGGGCCGTACGGCAGCTGCGCCGAGTCCGCGCCCTCTATACGGCAGGTGCCCTGTTGTGGGCGGCCGCCGCGGCTTGGACGGGATGGACCCATCCCGGAAGCCGGCAGATGTGGCTCTCCCTCCTCCTACTGACAGTCTTCACCGGCCTGCTCGCCGCCGCCTCCCTCTGGCTATACCGCCTTCAGGCAGCCCCGGGGCCCAGGCCGGCGCATCAGGCCGCACCCCGACGGGCCATCACTCCCCATCACGCAAACGCCTGAACTCCACCACCCGACCCCTTGCCCTGTAGCCAGCCTGGCCCGCGGCAGCGGGCCACGGGCTTGAAGGCGAAGCCGGAAAGCCCGAAGCGGGGGAGCGCAGCGGACCCGCTGCAGCCGGTCTGCAGCGAAGCGGAAGACCAGCCGTGGGACGGAGTCCCACAAGCTCCGAGAGCGCAGCGAACGGAGCGTCAACCCGCCCGCGGGGCGGGCAGGTTGAGTGGGACGCGCAGCGTCCCATTAGCGCTCCCGCGGAGCGGGAGCGCAACCCCCGCGCGCAGCGCGGGGGTTCGCTTGCACAGCGCGCAGCGCTGTGG
>NZ_KL591025.1:0-257 GCF_000716335.1 Streptomyces sp. NRRL S-118
GTGAAGACGACGACGACCGTCCTGGTCGACGTCCTGAAGTCCGGGGCGCCCCAGGCGGTCAAGATCGCGGTCACCAACACCGTGACGACGACGACCAACGTCCTGGTCAACGTCCTGAAGTCCGGAGCTTCGCCGGCGGTCAAGGTGGCGGTCAGCAATACGGTGAAGACGACGACCAACGTCCTGGTCAACGTGCTGAAGTCGAACGCGTCGCCAGCGGTCAAGATCGCCGTCACCAACACGGTGAAGACGACGAC
>NZ_KL591025.1:379-61111 GCF_000716335.1 Streptomyces sp. NRRL S-118
GGTCAAGATCGCCGTCACCAACACGGTGAAGACGACGACCAACGTCCTGGTCAACATCCTCAACTCGGGAGCATCGCCGGCGGTCAAGGTGACGGCTACGAATGTCGTGAAGACGACGACCGAAATCCTGGTGTCCGCGCTGAAGCCCGGCACGAAGCCGGCGCAGCAGACGGCGGCGACCAACTTCGCCAAGCAGGTGAACGACACGCTGAAGGTGTCCCAGAACCCGAACGCCGCCGCTGCTCAGCGGACCGCGGCGACCCAGAAGCTCTCCCAGTGGGAGGACTCGCTTCCGAAGTGCCTGCAGCAGAACCCGTTCGACCAGTGCGTGAACACCGCTGCGAACACTGGTGAGTGAAGACTGAACAACCTCGTGCTCCGGGCAGGCCTCGACAGCAGACTCCGAGGCAGGGTTGTGAGCCGGTGACCCGGGAGCGGCCTTCGTGCAGCGCGCCAGTAAGGGCGCTGCACGAAGGCCGCTCCCTCACGGGTGCCGTCGAACACTCGAGCCACGTGCGGGGGTACCGGTCGACCGGGGTGCGATCCGAGCGGTCCCCCGTCAGACCCGGCAGCCCCGGTCAGCCCCAGGTGAGCGGGTCGAGGTGGAGGTAGAAGCGCAGGCGGTCGTGGTCGAGGCTGATGCCGTACCTCTCGGCGAATGCCGCGTCCGCGGCCCGTGCCTGTGCCTCGTCCGTCCATGTCTCGCGCGCCTGGGCGAGCAACAGCGCGAGGTCGGCGTAGCGGTCGGCCGGCCCGAGGCGGCCCAGGTCGATGAAGCCGGACACATCCAGGGTCCGCGGGTCGAGAATGATGTTGGGCAGACACAGGTCCCCGTGACAGACGACCATGTCGGCGGCCTCCTGCTCCCGTCGCCGGGGGACCTGCGGGGTGAGCCGGGCGAGCAACTCCGCTGCGGGCGTGTGCTGCTGCTCGGCGGGGAGGAATTCCGGGTTCACGGCGTCACGGGAGACGACGTCGCGGGCCACGGCGACCATGGCGTCCAGGCCACGGCGGAACGGGCACTCCGACACCGGCACCTCATGCAGCCGACGGACCGCGTCCGCGATGCTGTCCCAGGCGGTGCGCAGCTCGGCGGCGGGCACCTGATCGGCCGGCACGCCGGGGACGGCACTGGTCACCAGACAGGCACCCGCGTCACCGGAGTGCCAGGCGAGCACCCGCGGCCCCGGCACGCCCTGTGCGCCGAGCCATGCGACCCGGTCGCACTCGGCCTGCAGGCCGGCCGCGTCCGCGGGGGGCACGCACTTGGCGTAGCGAGTGGCGTCGGCGCTGCGGAACACGGCGGCTCCGGACTCGCCCGCCGTGACAGGCAGCCAGTCGCCACCCTCTGCACCGAGCGGCACCGGCCACGAGGTCTGCGGGGCGTAACGATCACTCATGACGGCCACTCCAGCCAGCCCGGCATCATGGCCCCCCTGTGCGAGCGCGTGCTCGAACCCCGGCGTACACCGTGCACCGGCTCTGCGGCGGGCCTGCACGAGGTGCGAACCGCGGGCGGGGCCACGGGCGCGGACACGGGTCGGCGCCCGGCACGGTGTCGGGGCGGACCGGGGCGCGGCCCCCGGCTCTCCGGTCGGCCCGAACGGCTCAGAGGCATACGTGGTACGCCTTGCGCAGCGTCTCGTGCACCGTCCACGTCGTCCGGTCGCCTGCGCGCAGGACGCCCGCGTCACCCGGCCCGATCTGCAGGGTGTCCCCGCCCTCGACCTCCACGGTGGCGCGCCCGCTGACGACGACGAACAACTCGTTCGCTTCGGTGTCCGTCACCACGCCGGGGGTCATCTGCCAGATGCCCCGGACCTGCGTGCCGTCCGCGGACTCCCAGAGCACCTTGCCGGTCACCACCGGATCACCGGAGACGATCTGCTCCGGATCCAGCGGTTCGGGCTCCAACTCGGCATCCGGGATGTGCACCACGAAGGAGGCCCTGCCGTCCGTCGTCTGCGTCGCCATGTGCGTCATGGGCACCGACTGTACGCACCGAGGAGTCCGCACGACCCGGCAGGGGCCTCACCCTTCTGGAAGCGGCCGTTCGCAGTGGCGGGGGCGTCCGCACCGAGGTGGTCCACCGCGGGCTGAGCACGCCCCGGCTCACCCGGCCGTCGCGGCAGCATCACGGCCGTCGGGGTCCTGCCGCCCCCCGGCCGCCCGTGGTGGTGCATGCGATGGGGTGTTCGGTCAGGCCCGCGCACCCTCGGCCAGTGCGGACACGTCGGCCCGGTCGTTCCACGCCGAGTGGGCACCGGGTGCGGGACGGACGGGCTCAACCCGCAGTGACATCACCCCGGTCGGGCGCCACGTCACCCACGTCCGCGCGGGTGGTGAGGCGTCCACGGGCCGCGAGGCGGGCGAGGCGCCGTCCTTCCCGGGCCGCCCAGCGTCGTACGCGGTCCGGGTCGAGCGGCGTGCCGTGGCCCACGTGGAGGCGGGTGGGGTCGAGGGCGAGCATCTCCCGCAGGCTGGCGAGGTTGCCGAGCGGGTCGTCATGGAAAGGCGGGTTGGCCGGCCTCCCCCGGATGAGGCCCATGAAGGAGTTGGCCACCAGGTCTCCGGCGACGAGGTCGCCGGTGTCGGTGAGGACGGAGACGGAACCGGCGGTGTGCCCGGGGGTGGGCATGATGCGGGCGTCGAGCCCGAAGTCGTCGAGGCTCGTCTCGCCCCGCACCAGGATGTCGGGTTCCAGGGGCTCGACCTGGACGTGCAGGTTCCTGTTGCGGGCCATGAGGCGGCCCATGGGTCCCGTGGGCAGGTAGGGCGTGCGCACCCGGCCGGTGCGATAGGGCTCGAGGTCGGCGATGTGACCGGCGACGGGAGCTCCGGTGAGCCGGTGGAGCTCGGCGGCGGAGCCGAAGTGGTCGAGGTGGCCGTGGGTGATGACGATCAGCGCGATGTCCGCGGGGTCCACGCCGAGCGCGGTGACGCGCTCGTGGATCCTGCGGGCACTGCCCGGCATCCCGGCGTCGACGATGACGGGACGCCGGCCCAGCAGCAGGTACGCGTTGACGGCGTGCCGGCCGAGGACGGGAAGGGGAACGACCTTGGTGCGGGGCATCGCTTTCTCCTCGGTACAGGACGTGGTGGCTTCAGGGCAGGCCGGCTCGGGACACGGCACCGTGGGCGGGCCGTGTCCTTGCACTGACGGGGTGGGGCTCGGAATCGCCTAGCGGAAGCGGCGGCGGTATTCGGCGGGAGTGGTTGCCAGCCGGCGCTGGAACGACCGGTGCAGGGTCTTCACCGACCCCAGGCCGCTGGCGGCGGCCACCTCCGGGAGACCGAGGTCGGATTCCTCCAGCAGCCGGCGGGCCGCCTCCAGGCGCGCGGTCTCGACGTACGAGGCGGGGGTGGCGCCCGTACGCTTCGTGAACAGCCGCGAGAAGTGGCGAGGGCTCAGGTTGACCCGTGCGGCGAGGGCCTCGGCGGACAGGTCCTCGCGGGGATGCTCGCCGATCCAGCGGCACAGCGCTTCCATCGGGTCGTCGGGACCCGGCCTTACGGAGAGCGGCACGCTGAACTGGCTCTGCCCGCCGGATCGCTTCACGTACATGACCATCATGCGCGCGGTGGCGAGCGCGATGGCGTGACCGTGGTCCTCCGCGACCATCGCCAGGGCCATGTCCATGCCCGCGGTGACTCCGGCGCAGGTCCACACCCGCCCGGACCGGACGAAGATGGGATCGGGATCGACGCCGACCTCCGGATGGTCGGCGGCCAGCTGCCCGGCGGTGAGCCAGTGGGTGGTGGCCCGCAGGCCGGTCAGCAGTCCGGCTGCGGCGAGCAGGTGCGCGCCGGCGCAGATGGAGCCGACCCTGCGGGCCTGGTGGCCGCCGCGGCGCAACCACGTGCTGACGGTCTCGTCGACGACCGCCTCGACCTTGTCCCCGTCCCCGGTGATGGCACCGGACACGAGCAGGGTGTCGGTCCGGCCGTCCACTTCCGCCAGGGTCAGGTCGGACATCAGCCGGACACCGCTGGAGGTGACCACCTCTCCCCCGGCGGGCGTCGCGATGTGCACCCGGTAGCCGGGCCGCTCCTGTCCCGCCACTCGGGATGCCACCGAGAACACTTCGGCGGGCCCCGTGACGTCGAGCAGTTCGACGCCGGGGAACGCAACGATGACGACTGTTCGCGGTGCGGGCATGCACCGATCATTCGCCCTCCCGGCCTGTGTCCGCAATGACGAGGTCGTCTCACATCCGGACACGGGCCCGCCGGCCGCCGGCCTCGGCGGTTCCGGCCTCGGCGGTTCCGGCCTCAAGGGCTCATGAGGGGAGGGCCGGCGCCGCAGCGCTCACCCCACGATGTGCCGCAAGTAGGACTGCGGGTCGGCGAGGTAGCGGCGCCAGTGGTCGACCAGGGCCAGCTCTTTCCAGGCGACCCGGCGCATGCCGTGCTCGCCCACCTCGATGATGTCGGCGCCGGGCAGGGCGGTGAGCAGCGGCGAGTGGGTGGCGCAGATCACCTGGCCGCCGTTCTTGACCAGTTGGTCGATGTGGCCGAGCAGCTCCAGGCAGGAGGCGAAGGACAGCGCGGCTTCGGGCTCGTCCATCACATAGAGCCCCGGCTGGAGGAACTTGCCCCGGAAGGCGGCGAGGAAGCCCTCCCCATGACTCACGCTGTCCGGTGCGAAACCTTCGCGGTCCAGGGCGTCCAGCGCGGTCTCGGCCCGCAGGAAGAACCCCTTGCGGGCCGACCAGCTGCCGAGCATGCGCCGCCCCCGCGGGGCCGCCTCGAAGCGGATCCACTGCCCCAGTGCGGACTTGGGGCGATGACTCGCGTAACGCCAGTCGTGCGAGCCGCCCCAGGAGTCGAGGCCGAAGCCCTCCGCGAGCGCCTCCACGAGGGTGGACTTGCCCGAGCCGTTCTCACCTACGAGAAA
The DNA here is from genome assembly GCF_000716335.1 of Streptomyces sp. NRRL S-118. Taxonomy (GTDB): domain Bacteria; phylum Actinomycetota; class Actinomycetes; order Streptomycetales; family Streptomycetaceae; genus Streptomyces. The sequence goes on from NZ_KL591025.1 coordinate 5,277, forward strand.
GGTCACCGGTGCCGTGAAGCTCAGGCCGTCCTCCGACAGCGCCCGGACACAGGGGACCGACCAGGGCCATTCCTCCGGTGCGCAGGAAGGCGCGTGTGCGTACGCGCGTTCGATGATCACCGGTCGAGCTTCTCATACGCGCAACCCGCCATCACAAATGACACTAGTGTGCGGCGCACAGTATCGTGTGACCTCATGGCCGCTGAAGAGCTGATCGCCGCCCAAGCCCAGGAGCTGCGCCGTGGCACGGTCGTCCTGGCCTGCCTGACGCTCCTGGAGGAACCGCAGTACGGCTACGCACTGCTGGAGACGCTGGGAGACGCCGGTATCGCGGTGGACGGCAACACTCTCTATCCACTGCTGCGCCGGCTGGAGAAGCAGGGGCTGCTCATCAGCGAGTGGAACACCGACGAGTCCAGGCCGCGCAAGTTCTACCGGGTCAGTCCGGAAGGCGCCCGGGTGTGCGCGGGACTGACGCGCGAGTGGCGGGACCTCGTCGACTCGCTCTCACGCCTGACCAAGGGGGACCGTTGAGCACATCACGTACATCACGTACATCACGTACATCACGCATATCGAGGGCATCCACAACATCGAGCCCTCCGGCCACTTCGAACGTGTCGAGCCTGTCCGGCGCCGGAACACTGGCCGACCGCTATGTCGACGAGGTCGTCCGGCACGTACCGGCCGGCCAGCGCGACGACGTCGCGGACGAGTTGCGGGCAACGATCGCCGACACCGTCGAGGCCCGGGGAACGGCCGACCAGGAGGCGGCCGAACGCGCGGTGCTCACCGAACTGGGGGACCCGCTCCGGCTCGCCGCCCGGTACGCCGACCGCCCGCTCGCCCTGATCGGGCCCGCGTTCTATCCGGCGTACAAACGGCTACTGGTGCTGCTGCTGTCCACCGCGCTGCCCGTCGTGATGGCCGTGACCATGGGGCTCGACGTCCTCGACGGGAAGGGCCTGGGCGAAGTGATCGGCAGCGGTGTCGAGACGGCCCTCACCGTCGGAGCGCAGGTGATCGCCTGGCTGACCGTGATCTTCGCCGTGGCCGAGCGGTCCGGCAAGCGGGTCGAAGCGGTCGGCCGGGAGTGGACTCCCGACGACCTGCCCGAGCGCCGGGCGCCGCAGAGGCGCTGCACTGCGGCCTACGCCGGGGTGGCGTGGCACGCGCTGCTGCTCGCCCTGGTCGTCTGGCAGCACACCGCGAAGCCGTACCGCACCGCCGGCGGCGAACGCCTGGAGGTGCTCCACCCGGGCCTGTGGTCCGGCTGGATGTGGCCGGTCCTCGCGGGGCTCACCGGGCTCGTGGTGCTCGGCGTGATCCGGGCGATGCACCCGTGGACGTTGCGCCTCGCCGCGTGGAGCGCCGCCGTGGAGGCCCTGTTCGCACTGCCGCTGGCATGGATCCTCCACCGGCAGGAGTTCTTCAACCCGGCCTTGCTGGAGTCCGTCAACGGCTCCTGGCAGACGCCGGACGCGTTCTACACCGCGGCGGCGCTGGGCGTGCTGGCGGTGGGCGTCGGCGAGACGGCGAAGCACTTCCGCGCAGCACGAGGCACGAGGTGACGCGAAGCCGTGGAGGGCCCGGCCCTTCTCAGCGGGGCTTGTTGTCGGCGTACTCGGTCAGCAGCGCGAATCCCTGCCGGTCGACCGACGCGGTGCCGGCCGCGAGGACGACGACACCGGTTCCGGCCACGCGGTCGAGCCCCAGCCAGGACCGGAAACCGCCCGTACCGCCGTTGTGCCAGGTGATCGGGCGGCCCTTCATGGGGATGGTGAGCCACGCGGCGCCGATGCGGGCGCCCGCGCCGAAAGGGGCGGCCGGATCGAGCGCGGCGACGCCCGGGGCGGTGCCGTCGAGCAGCGCCGCCGTGAGACGGGCCATGCTGGTGATGGACGCGCGGATGCCACCGGCCGGCCCGAGCGCCTCGCCGGTCCATGGCTGCCGCAACCGTCCTCGGCGGCTGGTTCCGGTGAGCGCCCCGGGCCGGAGCTGGTCGGCCGATGCCGGGGCGTAGAAGGGGTCGAGCCCCAGCGGGGTGGCGATGCGCCGGTGGAGCAGCTCGGGGTACGTCGTCGCGGCGGCGTGGGCGAGGGCGTGGCCGAGCAGTTCATACCCGAGGTTCGAGTAGCGGGGCCGCGGGCTGCCGAGCGGAACGTCCCGGGCCTGGTCGAGGAGCTGTCGGAGGTCCTCGCCGTAGGGATTCGTGCCGTGTCTCCACAGCGCGATGGTGCGCCGCCAGGGTTGCGCCGAGGCCGGCAGCCGGGGCAGGCCGGACCGGTGCGTGCTCAGGGACTGCAGCGTCACCTGTGCCGCGGGGGCGTCGCCGAGCGGCAGGAACTCGCCGAGGGTCGAGTCCGGCTTGATCTCCCCTCGTACGAGTGCGTCGGCGTACAGCAGGCCGGTGACCCCTTTGGAGATCGAGCCGATCTCGAAGTCGTCGTCGGGGTCGGTACCGCGTCCGGCCACGGTCGCGCCGCGAGGCGAGACCACGGCGGCGGCTGCCGGGACGCGCGGACCCAGCAGCTCGCGGAGCCTGGCGCCGAGCCGGTCGTCGCCATGGCTCGTGGCGTTCATGAGCGACCGCCGCGCAGGCCGCGACCACCGTGCTGCTTGTGGACCGCCTGCTTCGGGACGCCCATGGCGGCGGCGATCCGCGGCCCCGTGGCGTCGCGGTGGCGTGCGCGGACCACCAGGACCTCGATGCGTTCCGTCTCGCCGCGCGGCGGCGCGACGGCTCCCGGGCCCACCAGCGGATCGTCGTCGGCCGTCGCCGTTGCCAGTGCGGTCAGCCGCTTGAGATCCATGGGTCAACCGTAATTGACCAATCCATGGTGGATCAACGGAGGTTGACGGCCGAAGGTGTCCCAGGTGTTGCCGGACGAGGGGCTCAGGGCGGCGCCGAAGAGGCCGGCGCAGCGGGCGCAGTGACCATGGCGGCACCGAGGGCCGCCGTCGCGGGGCCAGCAGTCGTGACTGCCTCGCTGATGTGTTTCATGCCTGGTCGACGATGCCCGGTGTGGAGGCGATCGGTCCCGGGCGTGCGGCGGCGGCCGGCCCTCTCACGAGTTCGGAGAATTGTCGGGCGAGCAGTCCCCGAGGCCGATGAGCAGTTTGCGCAGGAGACCGGCGAGTTCGTCCTGGTCACGGCGGCTCAGTTTGCTCAGGAGCTTCGTCTCCAGGTCGGCGTGGTGGACGACCACTCCATTGACGAGCTCCCGGCCGGACTCGGTCAGTGTGACCAGCACGCTGCGTCGGTTCTGCGGATCGACTTCCCGGGTCACCAGCTCCCTGGCGACGAGACGGTCGATCCGGTTGGTGATCGCGCCGGAGGTGACCATCGCGGACTCGACCAACTGTCCCGCCGTGAGCCGATACGGAGGCCCTGACCGGAGCAGCGTCCCCAGGATGTCGAACTCCCAGAGTTGCATGTCGTGCGTGGCGAAGTGATCGCGGAGCTCGCGCTCGAGCAGTCGGCAGGCGCGCTGGATTCGGGCCACCACGCCCATCGCCGTGGTGTCGATGTCGGGCCGCTCGATCCGCCACTGGTCGAGCCGCCGGTCGACGTTGTCCTGGCCGTCCCCCACGACTTCGCCGCCTCCGGAATATCTCAACGTGAAGATGTTTGACGCCAGCGTAACAGGCGGCTAATTTCCTCAACGCTGAACATTTCAACGTTGAGAGGAATCAAGATGCGGACCCTGAGCCGTGGCACGCACGCGGGACGTGCTTCCCTGTCCGGCGGCACGCTCGGCGTGACCGCCCTGACCGCGCTCGCGCCGGCCGGATGGGGCACCACGTATCTGGTCACCACCGAGTTCCTGCCCTCCGGCCACCCGTTGGGGTCCGGTGTGATCCGCGCGCTGCCGGCGGGGCTGATCCTGCTCGCACTCACGCGCAAGCTGCCGTGCGACGAGTGGCTGTGGCGCGCGTTACTGCTCGGCGCGCTCAACATCGGCGCGCCGTTCGCGCTGTTGTTCGTCGCCGCCCAGCACCTGCCGGGTGGCGTCGCGGCAACCCTCTTCGCCGTCCAGCCGTTGCTCGTCGTCGGCCTGGCCCTCCTGCTGCTCGGGGAGAAGCCCACCCGCTGGCGGCTCGGCTGGGGCGTGGCCGGGGTGGTGGGCGTCGGCCTGATCGTGTTGCGCGGCCGGCTCTCCTTCGGCCTCCCCGGCGTGCTCGCCGGCCTCGCAGCCGCCGGCGTGATGGCCGGCGGGATCGTCCTGACCAAACGCTGGGGCCGCCCGGAGGGCGTCGGCGCGACGACCGTCGCCGGCTGGCAGCTCACCGCCGGCGGTCTCGTGCCCGTCCCGTTCGCGCTCGCCTTCGAGGGTCTGCCGACGGGGCTGGACGCTCGTGCGATCGGCGGCTACGCGTGGCTGGCCGGCGTGGGTGCCCTGCTCTCCTACCCGGTGTGGTTCCACGGCATCGGCAAGCTGCCCGTGGTCGCGGTGTCGTTCCTCCCGCTGCTCTCGCCCGTGATCGCCACGATCCTGGGCGGGTTGTGCCTCGGCGAAACCCTGACGCCCTGGCAGGGCGTCGGATTCGTGCTCGCACTGACCGCCGTCACCGCCGGGCAGTCGACCCCCTCCACCGTCCGGAACCTCGTCCGTGTCCCCGCCCCCAGGAACGGGGCGTAGAAGCACCCGGAGTCCGCCTGTCGGCTCCCGGAGCGCCTCCGGCCGGCGGGAACACGCCGCAGCAGTGGCCGTGACAGCGGGCTGGTCACGTACAGCCGCTCGAATGGGGATCCGCGCCGCGTCGGCCGGCCGGTCCCGGGCGATGGAAGGCGTCGGCCCCGGCCGAATCGTCCGTCGTGCGGAACCTCACCCGGCGTCGGCCTCCAGGCCGCGGGGCCCTGCCGCGGCGGCGTGCCCCGGAAGTGTGGCGGTCTTCCAGGACGAGTTCGGTGGCCTCGCGCACCATGCGGCTGTCGGGCACGGTGCTGGCGGCGCGGCCATGACGTCCTCCGCCGGCGGGCTCCGCCCACGCCCGCCCCCGTACGGGATTCCACCCGGAGTGTCCGCCAGGACACAGGGCCCCGGATACGGACACGGCGCGTGTCTGCGTACGAGGTTCGCACAGTCGTCGGGCGCGTGCTCGCGAAGCCGCGCGAGCGTGGGAGAGTAGACGCAGCTTCGGGGATCTTGCGTGCGGAGGTGGCGGGCGTGGTGGCGGGTGCCGACGGCGATGCGGGCAAGGCGGCGGGGCCTGCCGCGGCCGATGTCTTCGACGGTCTCGAGGCTGCCGCGTACCTGGTGGACGAGCAAGGCGTGATCGCCAGGGTGACCGCGCGGGCGGAGGCCCTGTTCGGGTGGTCCGCCGGGGAGATGATCGGTCAGGACGCCCACGCTCTGCTGCACCGGGACAGCGGTGGACGCACGATGCCGCGCGCGCAGTGTCCGATGATGCACGCCTTCCTGGGGCGGCACGTCGAGTACGACGAGCGGGGCTGGTTCGAGCGGGCGGACGGTGAGCTGCTGGAACTGTGGTGGCTGGTCGTCCCCTGCTCCTTGGGACAGGCCGGGAAGGGCGCGTTGGTCGTCTTCCGTGAGTCGTCGCCCGGTGCGGCCGCACAGGGCGCGGGCACAGTTCCCGCGGGGGCTCCGACGGAGCTCGACCGGCTCGCCCTGCTCGCCGAGACGACGACGCGCTTGACCTCCACGCTGGACGTGGAGGAGGCGCTGAGCCGGCTGGTCGAGCTCCTCATGCCCCGCCTCGCGGACTGGGTGGTGATCGATCTGCTGGTCGAGGGCGGCGATGTGCGGCGCGCCGCCGTGGTGCACCACGACGACGGTGCCCTGGTCCACCGGCGGGACCTGGAGGGCATGCTGCCCCCGGTGCCGGAGGAATCGCCGATGCCGCTTTCCCGTGCGCTGCGCGGCGCGGCGTCGGCGCTGGCCGGGCCCGACACGTACCGCGGCCCGGCGGATTCCGGCATCGCCGTGGAGCAGCAGCGGCTCTTCAAGGCGACCGGGATGCACTCGGCCGCCATCGCCCCGATCCGCACCGTGCGCGAGGTGCTCGGGGCGCTGACCCTGGGTCGCTCCGGGCAGCCGGCCGCGTTCACCCCCGCGGATCTGTCCCTGCTGGAGGACATCACCCGCCGGGCGGGCCTCGCGCTGGACAACGCGCGCCTCTACCAGCGCCAGCAGCGCGTGGCCGAGACCATGCAGCGGCATCTGCTGCCGCACCTGCCCACCGTGCCGGGCCTGCTGATGGCGGCGCGCTACCTGCCGGCGCCCCATGCCTCCCAGGTCGGCGGTGACTGGTACGACGCCTTTCCCTTCACCGACGGTACGACGGCCCTGGTGATCGGTGACGTCGGCGGCCATGACCTCGACGCGGCCGCCGGAATGGCGCAGTTGCGGAACATGCTGCGTGCCTTCGCGTGGTCCCAGGAAGGCCCGCTGAGCCATGTCGTCCAGCGGCTCGACGAGGCGGTGGAGCACATCGCCGAGGCGTCCACGGCCACGCTCGTCCTCTCGCGCGTCGAGAGGCGGGCGAGAGGCGGCTGGTGGCTCCGGTGGACGAACGCGGGCCACCTCCCACCGCTGCTGGTGGAGCAGGACGGCCGGGCGCGTTTCCTCACCGCCGGTGGTGGCATCATGCTCGGCACCCGCGCCGCGCTCCCCCGGGCCGACGCCGAGGCGGCGCTGCCGCCCGGGTCGACCCTGCTGCTCTACACCGACGGCTTGATCGAATCCCGCAGCCACAGTCTGGACGACGGGCTGGCCCGCCTGCTCACCGAGGCCACGGCGCAGGCCGGGCAGCCGCTCGACGCCTTCTGCACCGTACTCCTGGAGCGTGTACGGCCCGAGGACAACGACGACGACGTCGCCGTCCTCGCCCTGCGCATCCCTGACCCGGAGGACGCCGAGGACGCCGTCGGCCCCGAGGTTCCGGGCACGCCCTGACCCGGCGCCGCTCAGCCGCCCGTCGGCCGCAGCACGAGGCAGACGAAGCCCAGGACGTCCCGGTGCACGCGCAGCCACTGGTCACGGTGGACGGTGGCCGCTTCGAGCGCCTGGGGACTGTCCGGATCACCGGGGTGGTCCAGGGCCCATGAGGCCAGCGAGCCCGTCCAGGCCCATTCGTAGTCGTCGAGCTCCCGACGGGTGCTGACATGGCCGTGGACAGGTGTCCACCCGTCCGCGACGACCCGGTCCAGCGTGGTGGGCAGGTCGGTGAGGTCCCCGAGCAGCTCGACGGCCTCGGGCGAGGGCTCACGCTCCCAGAAGCCGTCACCCACCAGGACACGTCCCCCGGGGGCCAGGTGCTTGCGCGCCGCCTCGAGGGTCGGGAGCAGACCACCGAAGGCATGCGTGGCGCCGACGCAGAGCACCAGGTCGAAGGCGTGGGGCGCGGCGAAGTCTGCGGCGTCCTGGTGGTGGAGGACCAGGCGCTCCTCGACGCCGAGTTGCAGCGCGGTCCGACGGGCGCGCGCCAGCGAGCTCCGGGCGAGGTCGACGCCCACGGCGCGCGTCCGCGGATGCGCGCTCAGGGCACGCAGAAGCCACTCACCACCGCCGCAGCCGAGGTCCAGTACGCGCTCGTCGCCGCGCGGGAGGCTCTGCTCCAGCAGTCGGCGCACGGAGGCGTCATCGAGCGGGGCGGCGATCGGATGATCGGCGTGCGCGCGTCGGGATATCTGTTCACGGTCCACCGGCGGAGCCTGACACGCCGGGCGATGCCCCGCACCTGATTTCCGGCGGAGCCCCCGGGGCCGCAAGCCGCAGGCGGGCGCCGGCGCCGAGGAGGTCCGGCAGGCGTCTCGCGATGGTGCCCGGCGCACGGGGCCTAAGGTACTGCGTCGTGAACCGACACATGACCTCCGCACCCATAAGCACCCACTCCGACCTGGCCGTTGACCGCCCGCGGCAGCATGAGGGGCTGTTCTTCCGCAGGGCCGGGGAGCACGACCTGGCGGAGCTCGTACGGCTCCGCGACGACGCGGCACGCTGGCAGATCGACCGCGGGATCGACCAGTGGAAGCCCGGCGAGCTGCGCGAGGACCACTTCCGCGCACGCCTCGAGGACGGCGAGGTGTGGATCGCCGCTCTCGGCCCGCAGGGTCCGGTGGCCGGAGCGTTCGAGTTGTGGTGGGACGACCCGGCGGCCTGGGGCGTCCAGCCCCCGACAGCGGGCTACGTCCACCGGCTGATGACCGACCGCCGTACCGCGCCTCCGGGCACCGGACGCCGGATGCTCACCGAGGCGGAGCGCCGCATCGCCGCTGTCGGCCGCACCGTGTGCCGGCTGGACTGCCTCGCCACGAACCCGCGGCTGCGGGAGTACTACGAAGCGGCGGGATACACGGTCGTGGGCGAGCAGGGCTCCAAGGACGGCGGGCTCGGTGGAACCTACGCCGTCACGCTGCTGGAGAAGCACCTCCCGTAGGGCCACGGCGCCCTCGTCAGGGGGTGCGCCGCGGCGGCGCGACTGTGGTCCGCGCGCTCGCCGCCGGCGGAGACCGCGGCCGTGGCGAGCGCCTCCTGCCACGCGGTGCGCCACCCGGCCGGCGCGGGGCGGGCCGTGAGTGCCGTTGCTCCCGGGCCGGCAGCCGCCTCACCTTCGGGGCTCCTGCGTCAGGGGGCGCTCCGGCCGAAGCCCCCGGACCTGGCCTCCAGCTTCGGCGATGTATGCCGAGGACCTGCACCGACGCATTCAAAGAAATTGTTTCCGGCCATACCTCTGTACCGGCGACTGGTTCGGGTGCATGCTGTGACCTGCGCTGCTGCTCGCAACCCCCGTCGAGCAGCAGCGCAAACCGGCCTCGCCCGCGCTCACGCCGGGCGGGTCGCGCCGCACCTCCCGGCTCCCCACGGGAGGCCCGGCGCATGTCCCTGCACAGACGGAGGGCCATATGAGCGACGAGCACACGACGCGGTGTCTCACCCTGCCGGACGGGTCCGTGATCCGTACCGCGATCCCTTCATCAGACATGGACCTGCCCGACGAGCAGTTCTTCGGCAGGTATCCGGCGGTCCGGGACCTCGCGGAGCGCTGGGCCGCGGAGGCGTGGGACCCCGGCAGCCAGGAGCTGTCCGGCGGATCATGATGCTCGTCAGGGTGCTCGCGTGGCGAGGACGGGCGTGAGCAACGAGACGGACAGCATGCTCTGCCTGTGGGTGGAGCCGGGGGGGGACCGATCACTGGATGCGTCCGGGCGGGGTGTTCACCGTTGTGACGCGGACAGCACCCGAGGAATCCCCATTCGATGTCGTCGTTCACAGCCAGGGCGTCAGGGTGTGGGTGAACTCGGCCAACGATTCCGAGGTCTTCGACAAGAACGGCCTGGACCGAGTAGTGCAGGGCGTTCTGGCGGCCCGTCACGTCCACGCGACGTCGCGGGGCGAGCCGGAGGGCGAGAACGCCGTGCCGAGCTGGGTGCCGGCTGGTGCGGTGGTCGTCCCTCGGCGCAGCAGGGGCCGCCCCACGGAGGGGCGGCATTGGTACGGACAGCGCCGGCACCGTCCTCACCCCCGAGGAGGCGGCCAGCTCCGCGGTCAACGCCGACCTTGGAGGCCGGCACACCTCGGGGGCCCTGGGCCGCTGAACCCGGTTGCCCTCGCGGGGCGCGGTTCATAGGCCGGAGTACTGTGCTGCCCCATGAAGATCGAATGTCTTCTCGAGGAGCTGAACAGCGACGACGCGACGCGTGTGGAGGCCGCTGCCGCACGGCTTGCGGAACAGGCCGACAGCGTGCTGCGGACCCTGCTGCGGAATCTGGGCGATGCTCGGCGAGCCTCTGATCTGAAGCCGGTCATGGAGGTGTTGAGGCGCATCGGGCCATCCGCCTTCGACGCCCTGCTGGCGGCCTGGCGCGCGAAGCAGGTGTCGGACTGGGATGCGGACCGACTCCTTGCGTCGTTCGACGAGCGCTGCGCCGACCAGTACGCGGCCCTGGCGGCCGATCCGGACTTCGGGACGTCGGACAGCGGCTTCTCCGGGCTCGCCAGGCTGCGGGTGGACACCGAGGCCGGACTGACGGCCTTGGTGGGCTGTTTCGCCCGCGGCGGCCGCATCCCCTACAAGGCATCCGACTACGCTCGGCTGCTGCACGATTGCTTCCGTCCGCGGCTGCGCTCCCTGCGCCGTGACCCGGCCGCGCCCCCGGCGATCCGGCGGGCCGCGAGGACCGCACTGGTGGCGGGCGGCGGCGTCGACGCGCTCGACGACCGCGATCGGGCGGCGGTCGAGCGGCTGATACGGGTCAAGATCCTGGACGAGATTCCCGAGCTTCCGTCGACGACCCTGAGCGGCTGGTGGATGGCCGTGCCCGGGGCGTCGTACGAAGGGGTCTTCGAGGCCCTCGGCCTGCACGACCGGCGGCCGCTCACGGTCGCGGCCGGCATCGAGGCCGCGGAGGGCCGATGGATCCAGGTACCGGGGCCGGACGGCGCCGACCGCACCGTGGGGCGGGTCTTCGTCACCCCGGAGCTGAACGGATGGCGCCTGGTCTTCGGCGCCTTCGAACTGCTCATCGGCGACGATCTCTGGGATGGCATGATCGAAACGGCCGAGCGTGTCAGCGTCCACTGCGGCCAGGCCCAGTTCTTCTTCCTGGACGACGCCGGTGGCTCCGACATATGGATGGTCGCCGAGAAGGGCCGGGTGATCCGCCGGTACGCGGCTGAGGGCGACCCCGAATGGGAGGGCGACCCGCTGCCGTGGGAGACCCTCGCGGCCGACGAACCGGGCTTCGACCCCGAGTACGACGAGCGCAACGCGGGCACCACGGGCGCACGGTCCGCCTGCGGGCACCTCTCGGTCGACCCCGGCGAGGTCGGCCCGGACACCGAGCGGCGGGGTCACGGCTGGCTGGCTATCACCTCACCGGGAGTCGGGCACGGCGCGTTCCCCGGGACGCTCCGCCTTTAGGGTGCGTGCAGGGTCCGCGGCCCGCTCGGCCGCCCCCCGGGCCGCGATGGAACAGCCCCGCCCGTCAGCCTCTACCTCACTTCCTTCACGGCCCGGACGGCATGGAAGTACTCCCGCCTGGTCCTTGCCCTGATCTACCGGGACACCGGCTGCCTCATGCAAACCCTCAGCCTGGCCGCCACCGACCTGGGGCTCGCCGCCTGCCCGATCGGAGCCATCGACGCCTCCTCGAGCGCCTCGTTCCTCACCCCCTGCCAGGACCGGCTCATCCACGTCGGAAGCCTCGCCCTCGGACTGCCCCGCACCGACGAAGCGCCGACGCCTGTCCTCCGCCTTCAGGACCTCCACCACTGAGCCGTTCCGTTTCCGTGCGGCCCTGGGCGAAGCCTGGCCCGCACCCGGCCCGGCTCCCGCAGCCCCGTGGAGGAGCCCGTCAGAAGAGCGGGGGTGCCTCGACGCCTTGAGCGGGGGCGCCCCTGGTGTCCTGCCCGTCGGGCAGCTCCTCCTGGTACATGGTGGCGTCGACCGCCGGTACACGCCGCATGCTGCCCTCGCACAGGACGAGGGAGCGTGCGGTGCGCTTGTGGTCGTGAACGGACACCATGCCGAGCACGCTGGTGGGCGCGCCGGCGTAGACCCCGCCGCACACGGGGCACTTGACTCGAGGACGCCTGGCCATGGGGCAAGTGTCGTACACGGCACTGACAACCGGTAGGCGCGTCCTGCCGGTCGCGCGCGGTCCCGGGCCCCGAGGCCGTGCGACGACCGGCGCATATCATCGGGTCATGGAGGCACTGGCCTTACGGCTGTCGCAACTGGACTCGCTGGCCGAGGGCGCGATCCGCATCGTCATGTTCTACGACACCATGATGCGCCGGCGGGTGGATCTCCCGGCCCTCGCGCGGGCCTCGGCGGTCCTCGCTGAGTGCGTGGCCGGCATCCGGCTCCACGGCACGGGACAGGTGATCCGCATGGCGCCCGACGGCACCCCGGCGTCCGTCCCTCCGCCATCCGCCTCCTGCACGGCGCCGATCACGCTCGACGAGGAGGAGATCGGTGTCGTGTGGCTGGAACGCCCCGGCGCTCCCGGCTCCCCCGAACTCGACGCGCTGATGCTGGACCGGCTCGCCATCGCCACCGCGGCGGTCGTCGAACGGTACGGTCCGGCCCGTACCACCATGGCCGACCCCGCCCTCGTCGAGCTGGCGATCAGCGCCGACTGCGACGAGGCGTCCCGCGCACGGGCGTTGCGGCTCCTCGGTTTCGCCGCCGAGCTGCCGGTTCACGTCGTCGCCGTGCGGTCGCAGCTGCCGCTCGATCAGCTCGGCGGCCTCCTCTGCCCCGCCCGCCCGGTGAAAGCGGCGCTGGTCGCCGACGTGGGGGTCATCCTGGCAGCCACGGTGGCCCCGGGCCGGCTTCCGGCAGGGGTACGGGCGGGCATCGGCACCGCCGACAGCCCCGACCGGTCCTGGCGGGAGGCCCGTACCGCCCTCCGCTTCAGCACTCCGCGTCGGCCGGTCGTCCACTACGACGGTCTGGGGGCGCTGGCGCTGCTCGCCCAGGTGCCTCCGGACGCCGTGCGGAACAACGCCGACGTGGCCGCGGTCGCCCGCATCGCCGCCAGCCCGGAGGATCTGGAGACACTGGACGCCTACTGCGCCACCGGCTCCCTGCGACGGGCCGCCGATCTCCTCCACCTCCACCACAGCAGCGTCGCCCGCCGACTTGAGCAGATCGGCAAGACCTTCGGCATCGCACTCACCGAACCCACCGGACTGATGCGCGCCGGCCTGGCCCTCACCGCATGGCGGCTGCTCGACGACTGACGGGATGCCTGCCTCGACCGCTCACGCCCGTACGCGGTGGGGGCGGGCCGCCGCCGGACTCGCCGGCCGCGGCGCGGGCCCCCTACGGTCGCGACGCCCGCAAGGCGGCGCCCGCGGAGTCGACGTCCAGGTCGATGACGAGCTCGTCGCGCTCCCAGCGTCCCCGCTGCGAGATCGCGAGGCCGATCAGCGCCAGTTCGGCCGCCCGGTCCCGCAGCGCGTACTGCTCATGGCTCTCTTCACCCGGGTCGTCCGCCTCGTCGCGCTCCCACGCCGCCACCGCGGCCTCGGCCACGGGCCTGGGCAGCCGCACCGCGACCCGGCCGACCTGCGCGTCGACCTGTGTCCCGATCGCTGCCAGCACTTCGGAGTCTTCCAGGTACCGCTCGTACTGGTCGTGATCCGCCATGGATCGAGACTACTCACCGTTCCGGCTCAGGGCCGACCGCGCTGGCCAAGTCAGGGGTCAGGTGCAGGACTCCCTCCAGGCCGGTGAGGGCGAAGATCCTCCGGACCGGGGATGTCAGCGGCACGGTGATGACCAGGCGCTGTGTGTGGTGGGCCCGGACCAGCGCGCTGATGAGGGACGAATCGGCGAAGGAGACGAGGCTCAGGTCGACCACGGTGCGCCGGATGTCGTCCGCTGCCGCTTGCTCCAGGACGGCGCGGAGTTGGGGTGTGGTGGCGATGTCGAGCTCGCCGGAGCAGAGGATGATCCTCGTGTCGTGCTCATCGGGCAGAGCCTGCACGTGAGTGTTCATCCGCCGCCTCCTCCCTGCGCGCCGCCCGCCCACGGGCCGTGCACCACAACAGGGATGGTTACGGATGACGGGGGCCGCTCGCCGCTGTTGCCCGTCCGGCACCGGAATCGATTCTCCGGGCAACGCACCGTGTGTTGTCCAGCGCTCATTGTCGTGTGTCGTCATGGTGACGCCACGCCTTCCTCCCGGCGAAGCGTTTCCGCAGCCTCCGCAGGGCGTGGTGCAGCGCAAGCGCTCAGGCGCGCGTCATGCATGCAAGCTGATGTCCGCCGCGTCGAGATGCGACGGCTGCTCACGGTCTGCCTACCCGCCCCAACGCCGTCTCCATGCGCTGCCGTTCCCGTCTGGCGTACACCCGCCACGGCCGACACGTCCGCATCACGCGGTGCGCGGCGCCCGACGCGTTTCACCCCCGTGCGCCCGACGGGCTGGGATTCCGCCGGGCCGGAAGCGGGGGTTCGGCCGGCACGGCCAGTGGGGCCAGTGGGGCCAGTGGGGCCAGTGCGGCGGGTTCGCCGAGCTGAGCGGCCGCCGTACGCCAGGCGTCCGTCACCGCTTCGTGCGCCTGCGCCGTGCGTGCGGCACGGTCGCCGGTGAGCGTGAGCGGCGCCCCCACGTGGACGTGCAGGTCGGGGCGGCGCGCCGGTGCCGTCACCAGGCCCGCGAGCTGCTTGGCCACGCTCCCAGAGGTGATCCGCCGCGCTCCGGCCTGACCGACCGGCACGACGGGTGCGCCGCTGCGCTCAGCAAGCCGGGCCAGCCCCGAGCGGAAGGGACCCGGCGCGGCTTCGGCAGCGTCCTTGCGCAGCGGGAGGCCGCCCTCGGCGTAGATGAGGACCACGCGCCCCTCCTCCAGGGCGGCCGCGGCGCGGTCGAGTGCCTGGGCGGCGCGCCGGTCCTTGCGGTACACGGGTATGTGCCCTTCGCGCGCCAGGGCGCCGCCGAGAACGGGCAGGCGCCACAGCCCGGCTGCCGCCATGACGACGGGCTGGACACCAAGGCGGCGCAGCGCGGCGAGGACGACGGCGGGGTCGGCGAGCGAGGTGTGGTTCGCGGCGACGATGCTGCCGGGCGCCAGGGCGGCATCGGCGTCAGCGGTCACCGTGAGGCGCCCGAAGGCGGGCACCAGGTTGTGCGCCAGGCGGCTGAGCATGTGGTTCTCCCGGTCTCGACGACGTGATCACGACGTGATCCTCATCGTCGGCGGGCTCGGGTGGGCGAGCCTGAGCACGCGTACTCAATTCCGCACCGCGCACTACCCGGACCGAACGTGCAACACAGGCAGTGCTCACCCCTCCGGCCGCGCCGCCCGGCCCACGAGAGCGGCGTGGTGCGACTGCGGACCGTGGGTGTGGCGCCGGCGGGCGACACGGTCCGATGACGCGCCGGAACGCCGGTCTCGGTGCCACGGGGCGTACCGGCATCCCGGGCCGACCGACTGCCGGCTCCGCGGATGACGCTGTCACTGGTCCCCCGGATCGTTCCTCTGCACGCGGCAGCCGGCCTGCCCGCCGGTCCCGTCGTTCCGGAAGGCGCAGGGCCGCATGCCGTCCCGGCGAGACGACCGCCACCTGCACGCGGCCGGAATCCGCGAAGGGTTCACAGTGCGCCTGACCGATCGTCATGGAGGGTTCATACATACGATCTTGCTGTGATCGCACCGTGCCGCTAGAGTCCCGTACGTGACTGCCGGGTCGGCCATGGGCCACACACGAACGGGTTCCCCGGCCTCGGCGTGAGTTCGAGGCGGGCACGAGGCCCGCCCCTTCTTTTCCGTACCTTCGCTCCCCGCCCCCCTGTGGGCGCCCTCTCCACCACCTCGAAGACGGGAAAGTCCTCACACATGCCGTACGACCAGCAGCACCCGCACGATTCCGCGGTCCCGACGACCACGGTCCAGCTCAACCACACCGCCGTCCTTGCCCGCGACCGGCAGCTCTCGGCCGAGTTCATCGCCACCATCCTGGGACTCGAGGTAGGCAAGCCGATCGGGCCGTTCCTCCCGGTCGACCTGGGCAACGGCGTGACACTCGACTACTACGAGATGCGGGACGAGCCGATCCAGTCGCAGCATTACGCGTTCCTCGTGCCCGACGCGCAGTTCGACACCATGATCGGCCGCCTGCAGGCGGTCGGCGTCACGTACTACGCCGACCCCGGACACACCGACCCGGGCCGGACCAACGGGCTGTTCGGTGGCCGCGGCGCCTACTTCGACGACCCGAGCGGCCACAACATGGAGATCATGACGCGGCCCTACGCCCGCCCCTGAGTTGCGGGGCGACGTCCGGTGACCGGTGACGTCCACCGCGTCGCGTCGTCGCGCAACAGCCTCCGCCGGCCCGGGCCGGCCCCGAGTCGGCGGGCCGGACGGCCGGCAGGCTCGAGGCCGTCTCCGCGGCGCGGCGCGTACGGCGTGCGCCTCCCACTCCGGTGACGTGCTGCTTCCGTGTGAGCACGCGGAGGAACGACCGTCGGCACCGCACCCTGGGTCGCGGGACACCGGGGGAACCGGGTCGGGAAGTGGTGCGTTCAGAAGCGTGAGCGGGTGAACCGGCCCGTCCGCCGAGGGAAGGAACGCGACGACGTGAGCAGTGACAAGGCCCGGAAGCTCTTCGAGGCGCTTGATCTCGATGCGAACGGCACCCTGACCCGCGAAGAGGTGATCACCGCGCTGCGGACGAAGGGACCCTCCCTGGCCGCGTCGGGGGATCTGCCGTTCTGGGCCCTGGGGGACGCCGACGCCTCATCCGCGCTGTTCGACACCGCCGACCAGAACGGGGACGCGGTCCTGACCCTGGAGGAGTTCGCGGCGGTGGTCGACCGCCGTTTCGGCTGGCGCTGACCGGATCCGGGCGATCCGCTCCCGCACGGTTCTCGGGCCGTGCTGAACCACTCGGTGACCTGCGGCGTCCTCCTCGGCATGCACGGATTCCTCGGCGGCGTGGGTCAGCTTCTCAGGTTCGCGGTCATGCAGGCGCGCTGCTGCGCGTTCGCGGTGGCGCTGCTCGGCGGTATCGCGGTCTCACGCGTGCTGCCGGAGCTGCCGATCGCCCGGTACGACCTGGTCCTGGTCTACGGGATCCTGCTGACCGTCGGCGCCCGCATGATGGGCTGGGAGAGCCGACGGGACACGCTGGTGATCGCGGCGTGCCATGTCGTGGGGCTGCTGTTCGAGCTCGTCAAGGTACGTCTCGGGTCATGGAGCTACCCCGAGGATGCGGTGACGAAGATCGCCGGTGTGCCGTTGTACGGGGGATTCATGTACGCCGCGGTGGCCAGCTACGTCTGCCGGGCCTGGCACCTGTTCGAACTGCGTTTCACCGGATACCGCGCCGCCGCGACGGCGGTCGTCGCGGCAGCGGTGTACGTCAACTTCTTCACTCACCACTGGCTGCCCGATCTGCGCTGGCCGCTGGCCGCCGCGATGGTGGGCGTGACGGCCGGGGCATGGGTCGGGTTCACCGTGGGCCGGAGACGGTACCGGATGCCGTTGGCGGTCTCCTTCGTCCTGATCGGGTTCTTCCTGTGGGTCGCGGAGAACGCGGCCACGTACGTCGGCGCCTGGAGCTACCCTCACCAGCTCGAAGGGTGGGAACCGGTGGCACTCGGCAAGTTCGGCGCCTGGGCCCTCCTCATCAGCGTGACGTTCGTCCTGGCCGAGCGACTCAAGGCGGCGGAGGGGACGGAATCCCGAGCGGCCGGCTGACCGGGCGCGCCGGCCGCCTCCTCCTTCTGCTGCTGCTGCTCGGTGAGCGACGCGCTGTCCCGTGGCCGGGGAAACCGGAACGGGCCATGCCGCCCTGGCACGGGGCGTGGTCGCTGCGCCGGGCCGCGTCGGGTTGTCGGGCTCCGCCGGCCCCCGGCCGCCGGGGGTCGGGGAGCGCGACGCGCTGCCGCCTGCGCGTGAAGCCGTGGACGGTCACGGGTCCGGACGTTCAGCAGGTTTCGCGGTAGGGGACTCCCGGAACGAAGGTCTTCCAGTCCGCCGGAGAAAGACCGGTGCCCAAGCGGGCACAGAGTGATGCGGCGGTGCGGCCGGGATCGATGTCGTACGACTGGACGAGCACGTGCGCGCCCGCCGCCCGGAGGGTGGTTCCGTCCGGGCCGAAGGCGAGGGCACGGATCGTGTCGCCGGGCGTCGGCAGCGCCGCGCCGAGGAGGCGGTGGGACGCGGTGTCCCACCATTGCAGCGTGCCGGAGTTGCCCGCGACGGCGAGGGCCGTGCCGTCGGGCGAGAAGGCCAGCGCGGACACGGCCTCGTCCTCCATGTGGCGGGCTCCCGTGTGTGTCCCGGGGAGCACCCCGAGACGTGCGCGCAGGTCGCCGTCCCAGACGGTGACGCGGCCCAGCAGGTCGCCCGCCGCCAGGCGGGTGCCGTCCGGGCTGAAGGCGAGGGCGGTGGTGTCGTCACCGCCCAGCACGCGCCGCCGGACCCGGCCGGAGGGCAACTCGGCGACCGAGTCGGCCCAGGAGACGACCGTGCCGCCGTCGGGACGCAGGGCCAGCTCCTCTCCGCTGAAGCCGGCCAGGGTGCGCAGGCGCTTGCGACCCGGTACGTCCCACAGTTCGAGCACTTCACGCTCGCCCATACGGGAGACGGCAAGCGTCCGGCCGTCGGCGCCGAGCGCGAGCCCGGAGACGCCGAGGGGCAGTTCGTCCTCCAGCAGGGGCGTACCGCCCTTGTCGAGGTGGAGGGTGGCGAGCACCCGGCGCGCGCGTACGTCCCACCCGGTGATGAGCTGCGGTACGGCGGAGTCGGGGGCGGCGTCCTGCAAGGCCCGCCCGTAGGCGAGGAATCCGCCGTGGGGGTTGAACGCCAAGCGGTCGAAACAGCTGCTCGCGGGCTGCGGCGTGGCGGCCGCCGGCTCAAGGCCCCTCTCGTCGGAAGCCTCCCCGTCCGCGATGCCCTCCCCCTCCGCGGTGCCCTCGTGGTCCGCGCCTTCGTCGTCCGCCTCCTCGTCGTCCGCGTCCTCGTCGGAGTCCATGGACGGCTCGCCCGGCGGGAGCGGCGGACACGGTGCACCCGGAAGCCTGGCGAGGAGCCGGCCGCGGTCGTCCAGCAGCCGGTAGCCGACCCGGTCACCGGTGCCGCCCACGGTGGCCAGCCACCGGCCGTCCGGGCTCCACTCGGCCTCGTCGGTCCCCCGGTCGAGCCGGCTGCCGGTCACGGCTCGGCCCAGGGCCAGTGACCGGACGATCGTTCCGCTGCTGGAGACGTACCGTATGGCCCCGCCGGCGACGTCCAGGCGCAGTTCGTAGGGGGTTTCGTTGACCAGCGTGTAGCGGAACACCGGGGCTTGCGGCGCCGCGATGCGCCACAGCAGGATCTCGTCGGCGAGCGTGGCCGCCGCCGCGAACCGGGCGAGCCCCTGGTACGGGGGAGCCTCGGAGGCGTCGTCCTCCCGGACCCGGGCGGCCGTCGTGGCGCCAAGCGCGACGCGCTGTTCATCCACAGTGAGATGAAGTCCAACGGCAAGCAGGGCAGCAGCGAGCCGACGCGCTGGGACGGCAACGGCGACTACAAGTCGGCCGGCTGCATCAAGCTCAAGCCGTCCGACATCCGTGAGCTGAAGGGCTACCGCAGCAACTTCCCGAAGCCCACGCGCCTCTACGTCTCCTGACGCCACACCGTCCCGGTGCGGCCCTACTCCGGCTGTGTCACCGTCAGGGCCCAGCGGACCGTCTCCGTGGAGGCATCGACCGCCACGGAGAAGGAGCCCGGGAGGACCACGCCCGCATCCATGGTCAGCGAACCCACCGCGGCGCCCCCGGCGGGGCACTCCACGGCGAAGGCGCCCACCTCCACCTGCTGCGACTCCATCGTCACCCGCACGCTGCCGCCGCCTTCACACGCCACCGTGAGAACGGTCGGCAGGCCCTGGTGCGCACCGCCCGACACGACACCGCCGTCCCCCGTACGCTCCTCCACCCACACCAGGCCGTCCGGCCCGGGGTGCGGCAACAGGACACCGCCGGCCGCGTACGCGGGCACGACGCCCGCAACCGCCGAGCCGAGGGCCATCATCGCCACGCACGCCACTTCGGTCCGTCTCATTCCTGCTCCCCCACTGGTCTTTCGTGGAGTCCACAGTGTGCTTCGGCAGGCCGCGCGGTGCCTGAGTACTCGTACTCAGCCGCTCCTTCGGCTCCGGCCGGGGTGCGACGACGGGGGACCGACGCACCGCCCCTCCTCGTACGGGAAGAGGCGTCATCCATGAGCCGTCGTCATGTCGCCTTCGTCGCTCGACGCGCCGCCGCGGCCGCGGCCGTCACTCCGGCGGCGTCACCGGTGCCATCTCGTCCGGTGGAGTGGGCAGCGGGGTGCGGCACCACATGCCGTGGCTTCCGCTGCCCGACGTCGCGTCGGCCCGTGTGGCGAGCCCGGGTACCGGCCTCCTCGTCGGCCAGGAGTTCCACGACCGAGAGCTCGAACGCGGCGAGGTCGCGGATCCGGCTCGGCGGCGGGCGAGCGGCACGGGGGCGCCTGCGCTCCGACGTGCGTTCCCCCGTGTCGCTCGAAAGTGGATCAGCTCGTACCGCCGGGACCGGGGTCGGCATGCTGGTCGCGGAGCGTGGTGCACGGACGCGCTCTCGCCGCGAACGACCCCTGGGGACGCCCGTATGCCGCACACCACGCCACCTGCCGGGCGCCGGGACCAGCAGGCCCTGCTGATCGTCGCCGGGATGGCCGACCTCGCGGTGACCGCCGTCGGGTCGGCGGCAGGCGCCGTCCGCTCACTGCTGCGCCGGTCGGACGCGGCCGAACTCGTCAAGGAAGCCGAAGCGGATCTCGAGGCGCGAGGCCGGCTCGTGCTGGACCGCTACGACAGTGTTCCGCCCGCGTACCTGGAGGTCCTGGCCCAGCGGGTGCTCGCACGGCAGGCCGCCGACGGTGGCGATGTCTGACCTTGTGGAGCCGGAGGCCTTGAAGTCCCGCGTCGACGACATCCTGCGTGCGTTCCTCACCGAAGAGGTCAACCGTTTCCTGGACATCGACGAGGCCCTGCGACCGGTGGGGGAAGAGATCGAGAAGGTCGCCCGGCACGGCAAGCGGCTCCGCGCGGCGTTCTGCTACTGGGGCTGGCGTGCCGCGGGACAACCCGACAGCGACGCACTGATGCGAGCAGCGGCCTCCATGGAGCTGGTGCACGCCGCGGCCGTCGTCCACGACGATCTCATCGACGGCAGCCCGCTGCGCCACGGTGTGCCCACCGCCCATCTCGCGCTCGAGGACGCCGTGCGCGGACGGACCGACACTCCGGCGGCCGCACGCGCCCTGGCGATGCTGGCCGGTGACTACCTGATGGCCCTGGCCGGGCAGTTGTTCACCACCTGCGGTCTGCCCGCGGCCTATCTCGCACGGGCCCGCGCCGTCTGGGCCGCCCTGGCCCGGGAGCTGATCGCCGGCGAATGCCTGGAGATCCTGCACACGGGCGGCGACCACACGGACACCGACACCGCGCTGAAGGTGATCCGGTACAAGACCGCCAAGTACACCGTCGAGCAGCCCCTGCTCCTCGGTGGCCTGCTTGCCGGTGCCTCCCGGCCGCTGCGCGAGACCTGCTCCTGCTACGGCATCCCCCTCGGTGAGGCCTTCCAGCTGCGCGACGACCTGCTCGGCCTGTTCGGCGACCCCGAGCGGACGGGCAAGTCCGGCCTCGACGACATCCGCACCCACCGGCCCACCGCCCTGCTCGCCCTCACCTGGCGGAGCGCGGACGCCGCCCAGCGGCAGCAGCTGCGCCGGCTCCTGGGCAGCGACGGCCTCCACGGCGAGCACCTGAACGACGTCCGCACCCTCATGACCGACGTCGGGGCACCCGCACGGATCGAGCGGATGATCGACGCACGCGTGGAGGAGGCCGTCCGCTCCCTGGACGGCGTCGATGTGCCCACGCAGGCTCACCGGGCCTTGCTGGACCTGGCCCACCGCGCGACCGCCCGCCACCACTGACCCCGTGTCCGGTGCCGCAGTTCGAGCCCGCCGCCCGCCGTCCCCGTCCCCGTCCGTCGGGCGGCCGGAGCGGCGGGCCACTTCGAGGAGAGCGTGATGATGTACACCGAGGCATCGATGGACGTACTGCGGCAGAGCGGCGACGAGCTCGCCGACGCGGTCGTGGCCACCCTGTTCGAACGGGGGGAGGTCGGGAAGTTCAACACCCTGATGCGCTACGTCTCCACCGCCGGCGCCCCGCTGCCCGACGGGTTGCCCGATGTGGCCCGCGCCTACCTCCGGGAGACCGCCGCGCCTCCGAGCTGGGTCGACTGGGCCGAAATGGAGAAGGCCCGGTTGTTCTTCATCGACAACAACGTGCACATCTCCACCGCCCTGTCCTTCGCCTCGATGCCCGCCTGCTACGTCGTCCCGCACGTGGCACGGCTGCTGTCGGCGGCCCACGGACTGCACTATCCCTCCAAGCGGATGGCGGAGACGGGGCAGTTCACCGTGCACCTCATGCAGCCCGACGCCTTCGAGGCCGGCAGCCGCTTCATCCCGGCCGCCCAGAAGGTGCGTCTGCTGCACGCCTCCATCCGTCATCACCTGCTGCGCGGGGACCACTGGGACAGCGAGGCCCTTGGGGTGCCGATCTGCCAGGAGGACATGATCGGGGGGCAGATGTTCTTCTCCCTGCTCGTCCTGGACACCCTCCACCGGCTCGGCATCCACATGAGCACGGAAGGCGCCGAGGCCTACTACTACGCCTGGCGCGTCGTGGGAGCCATGCTGGGCGTCGACCAGGAGGCCGTCCCCCGCACGGTGGAGGAAGCCCGCGGGTTCCTGGACCTCTACATGCTGCGCCACATGGGCCCGAGTACCGAAGGCGCCCACCTCACGAGGCAGTTGATCGACCTGTACGAGGAGGTGGTCCCGGGTACCTTCTTCGACCCCGTCGTCTCCGCGCTGATCCGCTACCTCATCGGCGACACCTGCGCCGACTGGCTGGAGGTGCCCCGCACCACCTGGGACACCGTCGTCAAGGCCGCGCCACGGCTGCTCGGTGTACTGGAGTCCATCGAGGACCGCTCTCCCTGCGGCGCCTGGGCCCTGGACCGGCTCGGGCACCTCACCACGATCCTCGAACTGTCCGCCCTGACTCGCGGCCGCGTCATGCACTACGCCATCCCCGAGCACCTGAAGAGCGACTACGGCATCGACCCGGCCGTCCCTCCCACACGGCGCTGGACCCCACCGCCCGCGACGGTTTCCTGACCCGGCGCCGCGGGGACAGCGGCGTACGGCGGCCTGTCACCATCCCGCGGCCGTGGACGTCGCGCGGCGGGGCGGTTCCCGTCACGAGTTGCGAGGAGCGCCACGCGGTGTTCCGCTGAAGGAAAGACCGGCCCGGCCCGCCGGACCCCGGCAGGCCCCCGAGGCCGAACCCGGCAGGCCCCCCGACGCCCTGACGCTCGGGCTGCCCGCGCGAGAGACATGCGTCCGGCCGGCCGCCCGCACCGTGCACGAGGTCGTCGGTTCGCGGCCGGCGACGGTCGCACGCCGACCCGGGAGGCACGGAGCTGATGGCGCTCATACTCGACGGCACGGTCGTCACCTGCGACAGCGACCACAGGATCCTCGACCCCGGCTCCGTGTACGTCGGCGACGACGGCCGCCTTGCCGCGGTGCGGCCGGCCGGGCAGGCGGCACCCGCCGGGTTCCCGGACGCGCCGCGGATCGACACGGGGGCGCTGATCTTCCCGGGCCTGATCGACCTGCACAACCACATCGCCTACAACACGCTCCCGCTGTGGGAAGCGGTCGGCGTCCCCTACCTGCACCACGACCGGTGGGTCGGCGAGCAGCGGACGCCCGACTACTCCACGTCCGTCACCTGGCCGGCCAAGGTGCTGGGTCAGGCCGCGCCCGAGGCGCTGATCAAGTACGTCGAGGTCAAGGCGCTGATCGGGGGCACCACGTCCATCCAGGGAGCCCCTCACTCGACGCGGGCGGTCGACGGATGGCTTCTGCGGATCGTCGACAACGAGAAGCTGCCGGCGGGCACCGACATGGTGATGACGGCGGCGCTGCAACTCGACGCGGAGGTGCTGCGCGAGGAGCGGGCGCCCCGGCTCGACGGCACGCGTCTGCTGATCTACCACGTCGCGGAGGGCAGCAGCGGGTCGATCGTCCGCCGCGAGTTCGAGGAGCTCGAGCCGTGCCTGAAGCCCGGGCTCATCGGCGTGCACGCCACTGCCCTGGCCCCGGCCGACTTCGGGAAGTGGCAGGACGCGGTGACGGCGATCAGCCCGGAGGAGCAGGGGACCGTCGTATGGTCCCCGTTCTCCAACTACTGGCTCTACCACGACACGACGCAGGTGGCCGAGGCGCACAGGAAGGGGCTGCGCATCGCGCTCGGCTCCGACTGGGCACCGTCGGGGACCAAGCACGTGCTCGGCGAGCTCAAGGTGGCCGACGCGGTCAACCGCCACGAGTTCGGAAGTCACTTCGACGACCGGGACCTGTGCGACATGGTCACCGCGAACCCCGGCGACGCGCTGGCGACCGCCTGGGGACCGCATGTCGGGCGGCTTCAGCACGGCAACGCCGCCGACCTGCTCGTCCTCGAGCGCCACGAGCCGGCCCGGGACGCCTACCGCAACCTGATCGACGCGACCGAGCGCCACGTACGACTGGTGACGGTGCGCGGCCGGCCGTTCTACGGGACGCCCGCGCTGATGACCGCCGCCGAAGCCACGGACACCGATACGATCACGGTGGCCGGCCTGAGGCGTCGCGTGTCGGTGCGTCAGCCCGGCCGCACCGACGCCCAGCTCGACTGGCCGGGCGTCAAACGCGCGCTGGAGGCGGTCCGCGACGACCCGGTCGCCGCCTGGCGGGCATCACAGGACGCGCTCGCGGAGTGGGGCGGGCCGCTCGACGACCCCGAGGCGCCGCTGACGCTCTTCGGTGACATGCCGGACGGCGACACGGGGCTGTTCGCCGCCGCCGGTGAGGTCCCGCCGGACCTGGTCGTCCCCCGCCCGGACCCGCTGACCCACGACGCGGCCTACTTCGCCGCGGTGGCACGCAGCGGCGTGCCCCAGCTCCAGCACCTCGCGGACTACTACCCATGAGCCCGGCGGTGGCGCGGCCGGACCGGAGCCTGCCGGGATCCATGGGACTCGGCGAGTTCCTGGCGCGGGTCGAGGCCGACCCGCTGCCGCTCGCGGACCGCTACCGGCTCGTGGCCGCCGCCCGCGTCCTGCTCGAGGAGCTCTACGTCCACCTGCCGCTCAAGCGGGCGATGCACGCCATCGACCCGGTCCAGCGCCTGCGCTTGCTGGAGCGCCGTCTTCCGCCGCTCAGCGAGCTGCAGTTCCACTCCGAACTGGCGGACGTCTTCCGGAGCCTGCGCGACCTGCACACCGTTTACCAGCTGCCCGACCCGTACCGCGGCCATGTCGCCGCGCTGGGCTTCCTCGTCGAGCGCTACGCCGACTCCGACGGGACGCCGCACCACATCGTTTCGAAGATCGACGCTTCCCTCGTCCACGCGGGCTTCGACGTCGGTGCCGAGCTCGAAGCCTGGAACGGTGTCCCGATCGAGCGCGCGGTCGAGCGCAACGCAGCCGCACAGGCGGGCTCCCACCTCGACGCGCGCCTGGCCCGCGGGCTGGAGTCGCTGGCGCTGCGCCCGCTGCGGACCGGTCCCCCGCCCGACGAGCACTGGGTGCTGCTGTCCTACCGCGCCACGGACGGCCGGCGCCGCGAGACGCGTGTCCCGTGGCGCGTACGCGCCGCGGAACGGCATGCGGGGCGCGCGCAGGATCCGGTCCCCACGCTGGCGACGAGCCTCGGTATCGACGCGGGACGGGAGGCCACCCGCCAGGTCAAGCGTGCGCTGTTCGCGCCGCCCCCGGCGCGGCGCTCGGCCCCACGGTCCCTCCGCAGCGTCGTCGACCACCGGACGGTGCGCTTCCGCGGCCGGTCGTACGGGTACCTGCGCATCTTCTCGTTCAACGTCCCGGGCGCGCGGGTGTTCGCCGAGCAGGTGGCGCACATCGCGGCAGGCGCCCCGGCGGGCGGGCTGATCGTGGACATCCGCGGCAATCCGGGGGGCCACGTCCCGGCGGCGGAGGCCGCCTTGCAGGTCCTGAGCGGCGGTCCGGTCGTGCCGGTGAGCTTCTCGCTGCCGACCACGCGCGCCGCGCTGGCCCTCGCCCGGGCCGGCCCGGGCTTCCGTCCCTGGACGGGCTCGATCCGCGCGGCGGTGGAGACGGGCGAGGCGTACTCTCAGGGGTTCCCGCTCACCGACCCGGAGGCGATCGCCGCGGGGCTGCCGCGCCACGCCGGCCCGAAGGTCCTGATCACCGACGCACTCTCCTATTCGGCCGCCGACGTCTTCGCCGCGGGTTTCCAGGACAACGGTCTCGGTCCCGTGCTCGGGACCGCGCCGCGGACCGGTGCCGGCGGCGCCAACGTCTGGACGCACGAAATGCTGCGCGTGTGGCTGCCGGAGCTGCTCGCCGAGCTGCCGCGCGGCGCCGGGTTCCGCGTCGCGCTCCGGCGCGCCACACGGGCACGCGGCAACGTCGACGTCCCGCTCGAGGACCTCGGCGTCCAGGCGGACGAGGTGCACCGTCCGACGGAGCGCGACGTCACCGGGCACAACAAGGACCTGCTGGCGGCGGCCGCCGCGCTGCTCGTCTGAGCGCGGCCCCTGCCCCCGCGTGCGGTTGCGCCGGCATGTCGGGCCGCGACCGGGCGGCGGTGCCGCGACGCTCGGCCCGGTGGAGTGTCCGACTCGCCGCACCGGCGCGCGGGCGCGTCCGGCCGGGGTCCGGCCCTAAGCTGCGCACATCGGGAAGGGCCCAGCCGGAAAGCGCAGGACGTCATGCTTGCCGTCACCGTCATCGCGGGCATTCTGTTCACCTGGGCCGTGGTGTCGCACCGGCTCGCCCGCTGGAGCATCACCGCACCCATCGCCATGATGGTCGCCGGCATCCTGCTCACCCGAGGTGACGAGCCGGTCTTCCGCTTCGACTTCGACACGGCCTCCCTCGAGCACGCGGTGGAGGTGGTCCTGGCACTCATCCTCTTCGTCGACGCCACCGAGGTGCCCCCGGGGGTCATCGGCAGGGAGAAGGGAACCGTCGCCCGTCTGCTCGGCGGCGCACTGCCGCTCACGCTGTGCGCCGCGTTCCTCGCCGCCCTCGCCTTCTTCCCCGAGCAGCCGGGGTGGGTGCTGGCGGCTCTGGCGACCGTCGTCGTCCCCCTGGACCTGGCCCCGACCTCCGCCGTGGTACGGGACCGGCGGATCCCGGCGCGCCTGCGTGACGTGCTCAACGTCGAAGGGGGTCTGAACGACGGCATCATCTCCCCGGTGTTCCTCCTGTGCGTCGCGGCGGCCGTCGCCTCGCACACCAGGAGCGAGGACTACACGGAGGCGTTGCTGGGGGCGGTGGTCTCGGCGGCGTGGGCCGTCGCCGCCGGTTCGGTCATCGGTTACGTGGCCGGCTGGCTGCTGCGCCGGTCCTGGGCGCACGGCTGGACGCAGCCCGCGGCGACACGGCTTGGTGTGCTGACCGTGCCGATGGCCTCGTACAGCCTGTCCGTGGCGCTGGGCGGGAACGGTTTCGTCGCCGCCTTCGTCGCCGGCCTCTGCCTGGCACCGGCCATGCCGCACCTTCCCCGGGACGCGGTGGAGATGACCGACGACCTGGTCACGCTGCTGTCCCTCTCGCTGTGGTTCCTCTTCGGGCAGATGGTGAACGACGAGTTCTGGGACGGCTTCCACCTCTCCGTGGTCCTGTACGCCGTCGTCGCCGTGACCCTGGTCCGGATGGTCCCGGTGCTGCTGATGCTCTCGGGCACCGGCATGACGCCGCGCGACAAGCTGTTCCTGGGGTGGATGGGACCCAGAGGAGCGACCTCGATCGTCTTCGGGCTCCTCGCGGCGGTCGAGCTGCCCGCTGTCAGTGGTGACTTCATCAGCCGCGTCATGGTGATCACCGTGATGGTCAGCATCGTGGTGCACGGGCTGAGCACCGAACCGATCGGCCGCGCCTATGCCCGCGGGGACCGCGTCCGGTCCGAGCCCCCCGTGCCGCCCCCCGGCTGACGGGGGGGGTCCGCCTTGCCGCGGACGGCCCCGGGGGGCAGGGGTGTCTTGCCATACTGGCCGACCGGGGGTGGTGCGGCATGGCGGAGCAGCGGCCTTCGCGGCAGGAGTTGACACGGCGACGGCGCCGGAGCGGGTTCGTGGGCCGGCGCGGCGAGATGAGCGTGTTCCGGGACAACCTCGCCCGTGATCCGGTGGCCGACGACTGCACGTTCCTGTTCCACGTGCGGGGACACGCGGGGGTGGGCAAGACCTCGCTGGTACGGCAGTGGGAGGCGGCCGCCCGCGAGCTGGGGTCGGCGACGGCGTACCTCGACGACGCCGCGCAGAGTCCCGTGGAAGTGATGGAGGCGGTCGGCGAGCGCCTGGGACGCCAGGGCCTGGAGCTGCGGCGGTTCGACAAACTGCTGGCGACGTTCCGGCAGCGCGCCCATGAGGCGCAGCTGGAGCTGGGCGCGCAGACGGCCGCGCAGGAGGGCGGCGCCGCTCAGCCGCCCCCGGCCTCCCTGCCGGGGCTGGTCGCCGCGCAGGTCGGGCTGACCGGCCTCGGAATGGTGCCGGTGGTGGGCGCGCTCGCCGGGGCGGTCGACCCGTCGCAGGTCGCGCTGGGTGCGGACCGGCTGCGGGCCGCCCTGGGCGCGCGGATGCGGTCCCACGACGACGTACGTCTCGTGGTCGACCCGGTGCGCGGCCTGACGCCGGTGTTCCTGGAGGATCTGGCCGAGGCCGCGCGGCGACGGCCCTGGGTGGTCCTGTTCTTCGACGTGTACGAGCGGACCGGCCCGGTGCTGGACGAGTGGCTGCGCGACATCGCTTTCGGCGAGGTGCACGGCGCGCTGCCCGCCAACGTGCAGATCGTGCTGTCCGGTCAGGGACGTCTGGACGCCCGGTGCTGGGGCGACTGGCTCGATCTGGTCACCGAGGTGCCGCTGGAGGTGTTCACCGAGGAGGAGGCCCGGGCGCTGCTGACGGTGCAGGGGGTCATCGACGAGCAGGTCGTCGAGGTCGTCCTGCGCCTGTCGGGCCGGCTCCCCGTTCTGGTGCACACCCTCGCGCAGTCGCGCCCCGCGTCGTCCGGGTCCGTGGGCGACCCTTCGGGGACCGCCGTGGAGCGGTTCCTGAAGTGGGAGACGGAGCCGTCGCGGAGGGCCGCTGCCCTGGCGTGCGCCCTGCCGCTCCAGTTCGACGAGGACGTCTTCCGTGCCGTCGCTCCGCCGGAGGCCGCGGAGCTGTACCCGTGGGTGCGCCGGCTGGCGTTCGTCACCGATCAGGCGGGGCGGTGCAGGTACCACGAGGTCGTGCGCTCCCCGATGCTGCGGCTCCAGCGCACCCAGTCCCCCGCCCGCTGGCGCGG
This sequence comes from Streptomyces sp. NRRL S-118, assembly GCF_000716335.1. Taxonomy (GTDB): domain Bacteria; phylum Actinomycetota; class Actinomycetes; order Streptomycetales; family Streptomycetaceae; genus Streptomyces. Next base: position 34,168 of record NZ_KL591025.1, read on the forward strand.
TGCGCACGAATCGCTCGCGCGCACCTTCGGGGCCTGGCGGGAGCAGCGGGAGGAGAGCGTGCCGGGCCCGGGCCGCTGGGACGACGCGGCGTGGCGCGAGCACCGGTTGAACGAGACGTACCACCGCTTGTGCGCCGATCCGCCTCGGGCCCTGCCCGAAGCGCTGGAGGCGGTCGTCCACGCCTGCGAGCAGGGCAACGGCACGGCCCGGCGCTGGGCGCAGCTGCTGGCGCAGGCCGGGACGGACACCGCGGACGGCTGCCTCGCCGGGTGGGGCGCCCGGCTGACCTCCGCGTCCCGGGACGACGGCTCTCCGGTCGTGGCCACCCTCGACGCCCTGCTCGGCCACCCGGGCCTGACCTCCGGCGGACAACTGCACGCCCGTCTCGTCCGCGGCCGGGCCCACGGGGCCGCCGGCCGGTACGAGCAGGCGCTGGCGGACTTCACCGCGGCGCTGGTCCTCGACCCGGAGTGCGAGGACGCCTTCGTGCAGCGTGCCTTCACGCACCAGCGGACGGGCAGCCCCGAGGAGGCGCTCGCCGACCTCGGTGACGCCATCCGCATCGCGCCCGGCCACGCCCGGAACCACGCGTACCGGGGGCACATCGCCGTGACGGCCGGACGTCACGACGAAGCGCTGGCCGATTTCGACCGGGCCGTCGAGCTCGACCCCGACCACGACTGGGCCCTCGTCGGCCGCGCCAGGCTGTACAACGCGAGGGGCCGTCACCAGGAGGCGCTCGCCGATCTGAACCGCGCCCTGGCGGTGGACCCCGAGTACGCCGAGGCCCACGCGGAACGGTCGCGCTGCCGGTGGCGGCTGAAGCGGTGGGACGAGGCCGTGCGCGACATGGCCCGCGCTGCCGCGTTGGGCCCCGACTCCTCCTGGTACCGGGCCCTGCTCGCCGACCAGTTGCTGGACCTGGGGCGGCATGCGGAAGCCCTGGAGCAGGTCGGCCGGGCGCTGGCCGACGAAGCCGAGGACGGTCCCCGCAGCCGCGCCTGGCCCTACACGCTCCGCGCCTGGGCGCTGCACGGCCTGGGCGGCCGGGACGCCGACGCCCTCGCCGACCTGGACCGTGCGGCGGAGCTGGACGGTGCCGCGTCGATGGCGTTCGCCATGCGGGGCTGGCTGCGATGGGAAGCGGGCCGGCTCACCGAGGCGCGGCAGGACTTCGACCGTGCGCTCGCCGAGGGCCACGCGTGGCCGTGGGCGCTGCTGGGCCGTGGCGTCGTGCACGTCTACCAGCAGCGGTACGAGGCGGCTGTCGCGGACTTCGGCCGGTCCTGCGCGGTCCAGTTCGGAGTCCTCGAGCCGGAGCGTACGATCGCCCGGCCGCTCGTCGAGCTGTTACGGGAGCACCTGCCGGGCAACCGCGCCTCCATCACCGCCGCGATCCGGCTCACCGCGCTCCTGTCCCATCAGGTCCAGTGGCCGGGCCTCGTCGGCCAGGTGGGCTCCGTGCTCGCCCTGCGTCCGGGGCCCCGGCTGTTGATGGGCGGACTGGGCCTGTTGCGCCGCACCGTCGCCGCCCTGAACGACCGGCCCGAGAGCGCGGACGCGGAGCGGGCGGACTGGTCTTTGTGGCTCCTCTCCCCCCTCCTGCACGTCCTCGACCGCAGCCCTGCGGGCCGTCAACGGCTCGGTGACTCCGGGAGCTAGGCCGGAGACCCGGCAGCTCTTCGGCTCCTGTCCCGCGCCAGGGGAAGGCCCCGCCGCGGGGGGTGCGGCGGGGCCTTGGCTCGGCACGGTCGGGGGGCAGCCGAGCTCGGGTCTGCATGCTGGTGCCCCGGATCCGGTCCGGCAATCCCGCCGGGCTGCGGCATGGCCGGAAAGACTCGCCTTCGGCGACCCGACCACAACACGGCGAACCCGGCTAACCCGGACGACACGACGTACAACGAGCGAACCCGGACGACATGGCGGACACGGAGCACCGTTCGGTGCCGGCGCTTGATGCGGCGTGGGGCCTGAGGCCGGTTCAGGGAGTCAGCACGACCTTGTTGCACTCGTCCTGCTTGTGCTTGAACATCTCGTAGGCCTGCGGGGCCTGCTCCAGGGGCATGTGGTGGGAGATGACGACGGACGGGTCGATCCGGCCGCTGCGGATGTGGTCCAGGAGCGGCTTCGTGTAGCGCTGGACGTGGCACTGCGCGCCGCGCAGCGTCAGGGACCGGTTCATCAGCGAACCCATCGGGAACTTGTCCAGCAGCCCGCCGTAGACGCCGACGACGGAGACCGTGCCGCCGTTGCGACAGGACAGGATCGCCTCCCGCAGGGCGTGCGGGCGTTCGGTCTCCATGTGGGTGGCCTGCTTGGCGCGGTCATAGGCGTGCACCGGACCGGTGGGGTGGTGCGCCTCCATGCCGACGGCGTCGATGCAGGCGTCCGGCCCGCGTCCGGCGGTCATGTCCCGCAGCGCCTCCAGGACGTCGGACTCCTCGTAGTTGAGCGTCTCGGCACCCGTGTGCCGCCGGAGCCGCTGGAGCCGGTAGTCGAAGCGGTCGATGGCGATGACGCGTTCCGCGCCCAGGAGGAAGGCGCTGGCGACGGCGAACTGCCCGACCGGGCCCGCGCCCCACACGGCGATGGTGTCGCCGGGCCGGATGTCGCACATCTCCGCGCCGATGTATCCGGTGGGCAGGATGTCGGAGAGGAACAGGACCTTGTCGTCGGGCAGTTCGTCCTCGATCTTGACCGGGCCGATGTCGGCGAACGGGACCCGTGCGTACTGGGCCTGGCCGCCGGGATAGCCGCCGAGCATGTGGGAGTAGCCGAAGATGGCGGCCGGGCTGTGCCCCATGACCTTCTCCGCGAGTCCCGCGTTGGGGTTGGAGTTCTCGCACACCGAGTACAGGTCGTGCTCGCAGGCCCAGCAGTGGCCGCACGCGATGGGGAAGGGGACCACGACCCGGTCGCCCACGGCGAGGTTGGAGACGTCCTTGCCCACTTCCACGACCTCACCCATGAACTCGTGGCCCAGGATGTCGCCCTTCTTCACGGTGGGGACGTACCCGTCGTACAAGTGGAGGTCCGATCCGCAGATCGCGGTGGACGTGACCCGGACGATGGCGTCCCGGGAGTTGAGGATCCTGGGGTCGGGGACGTCGACAACCTCGACGCTGTTGCGTCCCGTCCAGCAGGTGGCCTTCATGATGCTCTCTCCTTTCGGCTCGGCGCGGCGGCTGCGCACGCCGGCTCCGCACGTCCGGCTTCGCCCGGGCACGTCCGGCTTCGCCCGGACTCAAGCCGGACTCAGGCCTTGAGCGGCTGGGCAGGGCGCTGCCTGGCGTGGCGCAGGGCGTGGGTTCCCTCGGGGCTGCCTTCCGACCGGACGACCTCGCCGGTCTCCAGGACCTGTTTGAAGCGGCGCAGACCGTCGCGTACCTGCTGCTCGGGGTGCTCGCCGAACAGCTTGGCCACGGCGGCGCCCGCCTTGCCCGCGGGTGGCCGGTAGGAGAGGTCCACGTGCAGTTCGGTGCCGCGGTCCCCCGGGGCGTCGCTGAACCGCACCGTCCCGGCGTTGTCCACTCCGCCGCCACGAGTGGTGGAGCGCCAGGCGATGAGCTCGTCGGGGCGGTCCTCGACGACCTCGGCATCCCATTCGACGGTGCGCTTCATCGGACCGTGCGCCTTCCAGTGCGTATGCCCGTCGTCGTACTCGACCGAGTCCAGATGCGTCATGAAGGTGGGGAGGTGGGTGAAGTCGTGCCAGTAGCGGTACACCTCGGTACGGGGCCGGTTGACGGTGACGGAGGCGTGCACCTCCAGTGGTGCCGCTTCCTTGCCGGCCGCTCCCTTGCGAGCGGCGTTCCTGTTCCGCAGGGCGCGGGACGCCGTGTAGACGTCGGCGGCCGCGATGGCGGCCACGGCGGCCGTGACGGCGGCCGCACGGACGCGGCGGCCACCGCTTCGGGAGGCGACTACCCGGCCCAGCGCGGCGAGGTCCACGGCGTCCCCGAGGACGCGGGTCCACACCAGGGGGGCGGGCCTGTCACTGCCCAGGAGCAGCACGGCGTGCGCCAGCTCGCGCACACCGACCAGCGGGACGGCGTTACGTGCGGTGGTCGAGTCGTCCACCCCCGCGAGGCGGCAGACCGCGCGGGGAGCGGTGAGCTGGGCCGCGCCCAGGCCGAGGCTCACCCAGCCCAGCAGGCGGGCCTGCCGCTCGGTGGTGGGATCGTGGTACCGGTGTCGGTTCATGGCTTCCTTCGCAATCGGCCGCACGGGAGCGCACATGCCCCGCGCGGGTGCGTCGGCTCACGTCGACGGTGTCGCCCGGGCCCCGGTGCCGCCGGTACTGCCGGTGCTCCGGAGCGGTTCGGTTGTCGTGCCGGTTGTCATGCTTGTCGCCGGCGGCCGGAACAGGAGCACGTCCGGAGCCGTCCCCGGTGTCCGCTGACGGCGACGTGTTCCGCGTAGCCGTACGGGCTGGGATGAACCCCGCCGAAAGGTAAAGAACACGCATAGCCGCGCGGGTGCCGTCCCGGGGGGACCGAGCTCGCCCCGACCACGACCGGCGGCTGCTCGATGGCGTGCAGGCCGATGCTGCGCTCGCGCAGGTCCGCGCCGAGGGTCACCAGGTGGAGCACCGAGCGGGAGAGCCGGCCGAGCCTGGCGACCTTCAACGTGTCGCCGGTGTCGACGTGGATGCGGTCGCGGTCGACATCTGCCTCAGCAGTGCGTCGATCTGATGATCAGGGTCCTGGTCGGCGGTCGGGGCCCGCGCGTAGCCGATGAACAGGTGTGCGCCCGCAGTGCACGCCTTGCCGGATGTTCGACGTAGAGAGCTATAGTGCTAGGCAACTAGATAAATGGAGGAACCGGTGATTGAGTTCCACCTGAACGGCCGGTCCGGCCTGTCCCCGTACCAGCAGCTGGTCCAACAGGTTCGACATGCACTGCGCCTGGGCCTGCTGAAGGAGGGGGACCGGCTGCCGACGGTCAAAGACGTGGCGAAGCAGATGGCGGTCAACCCGAACACGGTGCTCAAGGCGTACCGCGAGCTGGAGCACGACGGCCTGGTGGCCGCCCGTCCCGGCGTCGGGACGTTCGTGACCCGGACGCTGGCCGACGGCACGCTTGCCGCGCAGGGACCGCTGCGCAAGGACCTGCAGCGCTGGCTGACCAAGGCCCGCCTGGCCGGGCTCGACGACGAGAGCATCGAGGCGCTGTTCATGACCACGTTTCGTGAAGCCGCCGGAGAGGACGTAGCGTGAGCGCCGTCTTGCGAGCCCAGGGACTGGGCAAGAGGTACAAGCAGCGCTGGGCGCTGCAGAACTGCGACCTGGACGTGCCCGCCGGCCGGGTGGTCGGCCTGGTCGGCCCCAACGGCGCCGGCAAGTCGACCCTGTTGAACCTGGCGTCCGGGATGCTGACCCCGACCGCGGGCACCATCGAGGTGTGCGGTGGCCGTCCTGCTGCGGGCGTGGAACAGCTGGCCAAGGTCGGCTTCGTCGCCCAGGACACCCCGACCTACGCGGCGCTGAGCGTCGCCGACCACCTCGAATTCGGCAAGCGCCTCAACCCGAACTGGGACGACGCCGTGGCGCACGACCGGATCCGTCGCCTCGGTCTGGACCCCGAGCAGCGGGCGGGCAAGCTGTCCGGCGGCCAGCGCGCGCAGCTCGCTCTCACCCTGGGCATCGCCAAGCGCCCGGAGCTGCTGATCCTCGACGAACCGGTCGCCGCCCTGGACCCGCTCGCCCGACGGGAGTTCATGCAGGACCTGATGGAGGCTGTCGCCGAGCACGAGCTGAGCGTCGTGCTCTCCTCCCACCTGGTCTCCGACGTGGAGCGGACCTGCGACTACATCATCGTCCTGGTCGATTCCCGGGTTCAGGTGGCCGGCGACATCGACGACCTGGTCGCCTGCCACCACCGGCTCACCGGACCGCGCAGGGACCCGGACACGCTCCCGGCCGGTCAGCACGTCATCACCGCCAGCCACACCGACCGGCAGACCACCCTCCTGGTGCGCACCGACACCGCGGTCCACGATCCGTCCTGGACCGTGAGTCCGCTCGGTCTGGAGGACATCGTCCTGGCCTACATGACCCGGCCCGCCGATGCGGTACGCGACACCCGACCCGCACTGGAGGTACTCCGATGATCTGGCTGACCTGGCGCCAGTTCCGCACCCAGGCCGCCGTGATCTTCGCCGCCGTGGCCGCCCTCGCCACCATCCTCGCGGTCACCGGCCCACAGCTGGCCGACCTCTACCGGACCGCCGGCAGCGGCCTGGTGGACCAGGTGTCCAGCTCGGACCAGACCCTCTACTACACCGGACTTCTGGTCGTGCTCGCCGTGCCGGCGGTCATCGGGATGTTCTGGGGTGCGCCGCTGATCTCCCGTGAACTCGAGACCGGCACCCACTACCTCGCGTGGAACCAGGGCGTCACCCGCACGCGCTGGCTGGCGACCAAGCTGGGCTTCGGTGCGGCGGCCTCCATGGCCGCCGCGGGGCTGACCAGCCTCGCGGTGAGCTGGTGGAGCAGCCCCATCGACCGGGCTGTCAACGGCGGCGGTGCGACGGACACGTACTTCCCGCGGCTCGACCCCGTGGCCTTCGCCGCACGGGGTGTCGTCCCCATGGCCCATGCCGCCTTCGCCTTCGTCCTGGGCGTCGCCCTCGGCCTGGTCATCCGCCGCACCCTGCCCGCGATGGCCACCACGTTCGCCCTCTACGCCGCCGTCCAGATCGTGGTGCCGACGTGGATCCGGTCCCACCTGGCCGCCGCGGACCGGACCACCGTGCCGATCGAGCCCGACGGCGCCCCCATCAGCGTCCAGGACGAGGCCGGGCAGATCATCGCGCACCTCGACGAGGTGCCCGGGGCCTGGGTCACCTCCCAGCAGACGCTGAACGCCGCGGGTCAGCCGGCCCCCGTGCCGTCGTCCTTCCCCGACTGCCTGCGCACCGAGTCGGGCCCGCCCACCCTGCAGCAATTCGAACGCTGTATCGCCGACCTCGGCGCCTTGGGCTACAAGCAGCAGGTGACGTACCAGCCCGCCGGGAACTTCTGGGCCCTTCAATGGGCCGAGACCGGGCTCTGTCTCGGCCTCGCCCTGGCCCTGACCGGGTTCTGCGCCTGGTGGATCCGCCGCCGAGTGACCTGACGGACGCCAGCTCCGGTACGGGAGCAGCCGTGAGGGGCAGCCGGGTCCCGGCCGCCCCTCACGGACTTGGCGGGGTCCTCTCACCATTCAAGATCAAGCTCGCCGATATCGGCTGTCCCGGTGTCCCAAGGCCGGTACAGGCACCGGCCCGTCGGCACAGGGCTCACCTCGGCGCCGCCAGGGCCTGGCCGGAGGGGTCCGCCCGGTGCGGGAACGCGGCGTCGCGGGCGGCGAAGGTGGCGTTGCCCTACACCTCAAACCAGGAGCGAACCGAGGCCCTGGCAGACTTCCTCGACACCTACAACCACCACCGCTGCCACACCGCACTCAACGGACACCCACCCATCGCCCGCGTCACGCTCGACCAGCCGTTGCCGGTGGCGCGCTTCAGTCGGTCTTCGCCGACTCGTCGAAGAACCTGACGATCTGGGGCAGGGCTTGCCGCACCGAGCCGTTGTGGTCGTAGTCGCCGACGTCGGTCAGCCGACGTGCGGCACCGTTCCTGGTCAACTGGTCGGCACAGTACGCCGCGTGACTGACGTCGACGTCCTTGTCGCCCCGGCCGTAGAAGATCTCCACCGGTACGCTCGGCCGCCAGTCGCACGTGTTGTCCATCGGGCGCAGTTTGTCCTTCAGGACGCCGTCTGGCTTGCGGATCTTGTTCAGGAAGTCCTCGGTGAACAGGTCCTTGGAGGTGGCCGGGAGTTCGCTGACAATCTGCCCGGCGGTGTGATGGCCGTCGAAGAGACCCTCCACCTTGCTGTCGTAGGGGGAGCGGAAGACGTCTCCGGGTGATGTGTAAAGGCCGTACATCTTGTTCCAGGCGGTGACGAAGTAGGCGAGGTAGATGCCGGATTTGGCGATCTTGTCATCGGCCGCGGCGGCCTCGAAGGCCGAGAGGTTGTAGGGGCCGCTGACCGGGGCGAGTGCCCCCAGCCTGAAGTAGCGGTCGGCGCCATTCTTCTGAAGCGCCCGGCCTACCAGCATGGTCGCGGGGCCGCCCTGCGAGAACCCGCTGACCTGAACCTTCCGCTTCAGCTCCCGGCCGTTCCGGTGAGCGAGTGTCCGGGCCGCGCGGAGGCCGTCCACCGAGGCCGCAACGGTGGCCTGAGGGTCACCGTAGGGGTGGAAGCCTTCGCCCGAGCCGAGGCCCACGTAGTCGGGCGCCGAAACGGCCCGCCCGGTCGAGGCGAACAGCAGGGCGGCAAGCCGGTCGTTCGACTTCGGATTCTCCGAGGCGACGTCCTTGCGGTAGACGGTGGTGCCGTGCAGCCAGGAGACGGTGGACAGGTGGCGCGTCCCGTTCTTGGGCAGGACGACGAGCTGGCTCGCGGTCGTGGGGGTGCCCCTGCTGTCAGTGGTGCGGTAGGTGACCCGATAGGCGGTCACGCCGTAGCGGACCTGGGACGAGTCGATCTTTCCCTGGAGTTCCCCGGCCACTTCCTCCGCTGTGAGGTCGGCCGCTTGCTCGACGGAGACGACGGTCCCGCCTTGTGCCCGCTCGCTGTGGGAGCCGGCCGCAGCCGAGACCGGAGCCACCAGGGCGGACACACTGCCGAGGACCGCCGCACCAGCCAGAATCCGGGTTCTTGTTCGCCGTGAAGTCATGGATGGATCATGCCCGTCGGCCGCTCGGCTGGGACATGGAGCGACCCCCCGGCCTGCAAGGGGGGAATACCCCCTTGGGGTCCGTAGGGGATGCCGGATGCCCCCTCATACGGAACAGTGTCCCTGATCTTCCCCATGGTGATGGCGACCCGGCGCAGGGAACGGCCGTCGCAGCGCTTGGGCACCTCAGCCGCGGGCCACCACCGAGCCAGTCGTGGCCGCCTGGACGCCGGCCTGCTGCCCTGCACGCCTGACATTCCCGGGCTCGGGAGTCAGCAGATCCCTGATCTCACATCCGAGCACGACACAGATCACGTCCAGGTGCTCCAGGTTCAGGGAGACTGGCTGACCTGACCACAGGCCGGACATCTTCCCGGCCGAGATCACCAAGCCGTGTTCGGCCAGGCTCCGCTGGAGCCCGGACGCCTTCCAGATCCCTTTGTTCGCGGCGGTCAGCCGCAGGTTCCACTTCATCCCATCGTCCTTCCAGCCGCTTCGCGGCCCACCGCTGCCCGGACGCCCAGGCGTCCTCGACCCGGGTCTGCTGGACGTGGAAGTACCACCATCGTGGTGGCGATCCAGGAATGTCCGAGGACCTTTGGATCCCGAGCGGAACAAGACCCCCGAGATAGAGCCCGGACGCGCAGAAGTGCCGCAGGACGGGCGGCGTGAGCGTGTCGGCCCAGGCGGGCAGATGGGCCTTGGCCGCGGCGGCCAGGCCGTTGCGCAAGGCGTCGTCGCCAACCCGACGCGAGGAGCCGTCTGCATTCTTGCGCTCGGAGGGGCACAGCGGGGCACCGGGACGGGCGTGGTCTTCGTCGAACTGGCCCCAGACGTCCTCGAAGTACGTGGTCAGCGCCTGCGCGCGAGCCAGCCGGGTGCCGCTCGGCGAACCCCGCAGCACCTTTCCGGTTCCCCGGGGGGCCGTTGCCCGGTGCCCGCGCGGGTACGGGCGCCACCGTCGCACGGGGCCTGGCCGGCGCACCGTTCCCGCCGGTCTGGGCCGGGGCATGCTTCCGGTCATGCGCGCCACGTCGAGCGTGGTGCGGGCACCGGCCGGGGGAAGCTGCGCCATCGCTCGCCGGCGCCGCGGAACGGGCCATGCCGTCGCCGACGCACCGCCCGGCCCGCGTGGGGGACGTGCGGTGAGGTCAGGCTCGGGAGCTCGGTTCCCGCCGTCAGGTGCGCGTCAGCACGTAGTGGACGTGCTCGTCGCTGGAACCGGCCTGCTGGAAGCCCGCGCGGGTGAGGACGGCGTGGGAGGGGGCGTTGTCGTGGTCCACGGTGGCGCGCAGCAGCTTCAGCTCCGGACGCGCGAAGGCCCATGCGGTCAGGGCGCGCAGCGCCTCGGTGGCGTACCCGTGGCCGCGCGCGGACTTCACGAGGTCGTAGCCGATCTCGGCGCCGCCGTCGGGGTCAGGGGCGGCGTGGAAGCCCATGGCTCCCACCGCGCGCCGGTCGGAGGCGCGCACGATGGCGTACGGGCCCCACCCGGGCCGGTACGTCCCCGCCTCGCTGGCCTTGACCACCATGCCACCGGCGAACCGCGTGCCTTCCTCGGGGCCTCCTTCGACCCAGGCGAAGCCGCCGCTGCCGCCGCCGTGCAGATCGGCCGCGACCACGGGTGACACCTCGCACAGGAAGAGATGCTCGGAGCGGACCGGTTCGGCGTACCAGCGCCAGGCTCCCAGGCGGGGCAGCCCGTCGAGGTCACCGCGGCCGGTGGCCCACAGCAGCGTCCGCCAGGGATCGGCGCCGTGAGGTGCCTGCGGGAACAGCCTTTCCAGTGCCCGGGCGCACAGCCGACCGGGCGGCTGCCAGTCGTCCACGCCCAGGGCGCGGAGGATGTCGCGCGCGTGCAGGAGCGCCTCGACCACCCCCATGGCCGCGAACCCGTCGCCGCCGGCGGCGCCGTAGGTGTGCCAGGCGCGTACGCCGGAGGGTGCCCTGAAGACGGCGGCGGAGAGCAGACCGCCGATGGCCTCGATGACACGGACCAGCCCGTCCGGCGTGGTCCCCTCTTCGGGGACGATCTCGAAGGGGACGTATCCGTCGGTCGCGCGGCCGGTCAACTGACCGGCGTAGCCCGCGAAGGCGCCGGCGAGGTGGACGGCGGTGTCGTAGCAGCTCCACTCCAGTCCGGCCGCCGGGACGGACCAGTCCTGGTCCGTCACTGCGCGGAGCGCCGAGGTGGTGACGCGGACCGCCTCGTCGATGTCGTGTGCACCCATGATCGCCATGGCGACGACCCTAGGAGCCCGTCTCCTCGCGCGCCAGGCGTTTCCGGGAGCGGACCCGCGCGGTGCGACACCGACCACGCCGCCCACGACGTCGACGCCGTCAGGCTCGCGGTCGGCGAGAAGACCTCGTTGGCCGATGCCCTCCGTTCCGGCGCCGCACGTCTCTCCGGCCGGCTGGCCGATCCGTTCAGGCCGCCCTGTCGATACACCAGCCACCGATGGGGGACAGAACCGACGGCGTCGACGAGCGACCTGTGACGGCTTGGCGGTACGGACCGCGTCCGGGGACGGCTCAGCCCTGCGGAAGAAGTGCCGGCGCCCGCCGCTCCTCGCGGGACACCTCCAGGACCGCTTTGCCGGAGACGCGGCGCCCGCGGAGGGCTTCGGCGGCCTCGGTGAAGCGGTCCCAGGCCCCCTGCCAGCCGATCTCGACGGTGAGGGCACCCTCGGCGGCCAGCCCGGCGAGAACGGCCAGGTCCGGACCGGCACCGCCTTCGATGACGAAGGAGGTCAGCGACTTGGCCGGGCCGACGGTCGCGTACGGGGGGAAGACCGCGGGCTCGCCGGAGGTCCAGCCGACGCTCTGCACGCTGCCCCCGGGAGCCAGCAGGTGCCATGCCGCGACCAGCTGGGACCCGCCCACGCTGTCGATGACCACGTCGACGGGCCGCTCGAGTCCCTCCAGACCGACCAGCACCTCGTCGGCCCCGAGCTCCGCGAGCCCCTCCCCGCGGGCCGTCGATCCCACGGACGCGATCACGTGGGCACCGGCCCTGGCGGCCAACTGGACGGCGAACCGGCCGACTCCACCGGACGCGCCGGTGATCAGCACCGTCCTGCCCGGTCCCGACCCGGCAGCCCGCAGGGAACGCAGTGCGGCGACGCCGGCCACCGGCAGGGCGACGGCCTTCGCCAGGTCCAGGCCCTCCGGCACCTCGGCGATCGCTCCCGTGTCGATCGCGACGCGCTCGGCGAACGCCCCGGAGGCCAGCGCCACCACCCGGGTGCCCACCGCCGGACCGGTCCCGTCGGCGGCGGCCCGGACCACCACCCCGGCGGCATCGGAACCGAGCACCGCGCCCACCGGGACGCGGCCGGAGCGAGCGTCGTTGAGGTCGCCGTAGTTCAGCGAGGCATGGGAGACCTCCACCACGACCTGGCCGGGCGCGGGCACCGGGTCGGGAACCTCGCCCAGGCGAACGGCGGCGGGTGCGGACGGATCGACGACGAGAGCACGAACGGACATGTCTTCCCCCTTGGGTGACGACTTGTTACAACAGTCATCATCAGTAACCCTGCTGCTCAGCGGAAGGAGGCACATTCATGTCACCTGGTAACACCCGTGTTGCCGAAGCGGTGAGGGACGAGGCCTGCCCGGTCACCGAGGTGCTCGACCGTGTGGCGGGCAAGTGGAGCATCGGTATCCTGATCGCCGCCGCCCACGGCCCCGTCCGCTTCACCGAACTGGAACGCGCCATCAGCGGCATCAGCCGGCGCATGCTGACACTCAACCTGCGCCGGCTGGAGCGGGACGGGCTGCTCGTCCGCACCGTCCATCCCACCGTGCCGCCCAAGGTCGAGTACAGCCTCACGCCCATGGCCCGGGAACTCCACGCCTCCCTGACCGGGCTGGTGGACTGGGCCGAGCGCCACCGGGCGGCCGTCGCCGAGGCCCGCGCCGCCTATGACGCGGCGGCGGAGCAGCGACCGTGACCGTGGCCGTGGCCGGCCGTACACTCGCCGGAAGTGCCGTACCGGACGCACGGCGTTCGGGCTGGGAGGTGGTGACGTGAGCCGGGTGCCAGGACCGGGAGGGGCTTCCGCCGCTGAGGTGTTCGACGCGGTGGGCGCGCGCTACGAGGAGGTCTTCGCCGGTGTCCCGGGACAGCTCGCGGCGGTCGACTGGGTCGCCGGGAGCCTCGCGCCGGGGTCCCGTGTGCTGGACGTCGGCAGCGGCACCGGCCGCCCCACCGCCGAGGCGCTGGTGAGGGCCGGGTTCGACGTCACCGGGATCGACGTGTCGGCCGAAATGGTGCGGCTCGCCCGCGAGCGGGTGCCCGGTGCCCGTTTCGAGCAGGTCGACGTCCGGGAACACCGACCGTCGCAGGGCGGGTACGACGCGGTGTGCGCCTTCTTTCCCCTGCTGATGATGGATCAGCCGGAGATCGTGGAATCCCTGGCGAGGATGGCCTCCTGGGTCTCCCCGGGCGGGGTGTTCGCGATGGCGACCGTGCCCGGCGACGTCCGGGGCCTCGACATCGTCTGGATGGGCCACGAGGTCACCGTCAGCAGCCTGTCCACCGAGGACCACCTGCGCGTCCTGCGGGACGCCGGCCTCGAGGTGGTCCATCACCACACCGACCTGTACCGTCCGCACGGCCACGACGCGGAACCGGAGCCGCACCTCTACCTCCACGCGCGGCGCCCTGCCTGATCCGGCGCCCGCAGCGCCGGAAGCCACGAAGCGATGAGCGAGGTCGGCCTCAGCCATGCGGCGGGTGATCGGGCCGGTTCACCGGTTGGCCGCCCTGCTCGTCCACCTCTGCCACCACCCGTACACAGTCGCCGGGGTCGGGATCAGCCCGCCGGCGGCCCTCGAACGTCACAACAGGCCCTACGGGCACGGTTGCGCCGTGACCGGCTCCGGGAGGAGGTGGCGCATCAGGCGTGTCGAGGGCAGGCGCGGGAGCAGGTAGGCGTGTTCGCCGCGCGCCGTGGTCTCCTGCAGCAGGCGGTGGAGGGCCGTGCCGGCCTCCGTCACCCGTCCGACGTGGTGCAGCGCGTCGGCGAGGAAGCCCAGGTGCAGCGGCAGGCGGATCAGGGTGCCCGACGTCTCCAGCCCGGACAGCGCCGACGTGAGCAGGGCGATGCCGGCGTCCGGCTCACCGCTGTGGGCGACGGCCCAGCCCTCGCAGACGGACAGCATGTGCGTCCAGTAGCGCAGCCCGTAGCGGTCGGCGACCTCACGCCCTTGTCCGCCGGAGTTCCGCGCCGTCGCGACGTCCCCCTCCAGGGCCGCCAGGACGGCGTCCACGTACAGCGCGAACGCCCGGTCGTTGGGACGGCTGTCGTGGCGGGTGAGGGCGAGCAGTTCCACGCGGCGTGCCGCGGCAGCGTCCTCGTCGCCCATCAGCCAGCGCGTGAAGGCGTCGTACGAACGGCACGAGACCCTCGGGTCGTGCTGGAAGTAGCGCGCCACCCGGCGCCCGCCCTCGGTGCCCAGTGCGTCCGCCCGCTCGACGGCGTCCTCCAGTTCGGCGAGCGCTTCCGGCAGCCGGCCCCGGACGTGCAGGACGATGCCGCGGCCGTATCTCGCCCCGAGGTACGCGACGGGGTCCTGCGGTGTCCCGGGCATGGCGCGCAGCCGGTCGGAGAAGCCGAGGGCGCCGTCGTACCGGCCCGTGACCAGGTTGGCCGTGCACAGGGACCACAGGACGGTGGGCTGGTCCGTGGCGCCGGTGACGGGGTTGAGGGCCCTGCTGCGGGTGAACGCCGCTTCGGCGTCGGAATCGCCGTATCCCCGCGTGGTCGCGAGCATCTGGCCGAGCTGGATCTGCAGTTGCTGTTCCAGCAGCGGAGCGGTGTCGTCACCGGGCGGCAGCAGGCGTACGAGGTCGATGGCGCGCCGCAGCCACATCTCCGCCTGCTCGTAGGCCAGGCGCAGCTCGGCCTCCTCCCCGGCGCGGCACAGGGCGGGCAGCGCCTTGGCCGGTGACAGGACCCGCGAGCCCTCCCAGGCGTGGTGGGCGAGTTGCTCGACCCCGTCGTGGCGGCCGGCGGGCCGGGCCGCGAGCGTCTCCGCGATCCGGGCGTGCAACTGCGCCCGCCGGCGGCGGCTGAGTTCGCCGTAGAGCGTCTCCCGGACCAGGGCGTGGGTGAAGTGCAGGCCCCCGCTCCCGGCCGGGTCCTCGGACAGCAGCTGTGCGCGCAGGGCCGGTTCGAGGTGGTCGCAGACGGCGTCGTCGTGGCCGGACACCTCCGCCAGCAACCGTGGGTCGATCTCCGAGCCGATCACGGCGCACAGGCGCAGCAGGTCCCGGGTGGCTTCCGGGAGGGCCGCGAAGCGCTGCGTCAGCACCTCGCGCACGCCCGACGGCACGTGGGTGAACAGCCGCCGCACGGCGCGCGGATCATGGAGCCGGGCGGGATCGCCCAGCAGGGACATCAGCTGGTTGACGAAGTACGGGTTGCCCTTGCTGCGCTCGTGCAGCCGCTGGACGGTCGCGCGGGAGACCCCCGGCCCGGACGCGGCGGAGACCAGGACGGACACCGCCTCCTCGGGCAGCCCGTCCAGCTTGATCGTGTCCGTTCGGGGACTCCACAGCGTCTCGCCCAGGGCTTGGCCGAGTTCGGGGTCGCTCTCGATCTCCCAGGTGCGTGCGGTGATCACGATGCCGAGGCGCCTGCCGTTGAGCCGGCTGGTGAGCAGGCGCAGCAGCTGGAGGGAGGGAGCGTCCGCCCAGTGCAGGTCCTCCAGCATGAGCAGCAGCGGTGCGTCGTCCGCCAGGGAGAGAAGCGTCTCGCAGACGGCGTCGTACGTACGGAAGCGGTCGGGCGCCACCTCCGGGTGGCGGTCGCGGTGCCGGTGCTCGTCGGGCGAGCTGTCGAGCAGCGGGGAGAGGCCGTCGCCGAAACGTTTCCGCACGGCGGCGAACGCCTCCGGCCGGGATGCGGCCACCTGACGGAGCACTTGCGTCCACAACCAGTACGGCGGCGTTCCCGGACCCGGGAAGCAGTAGCCCCACAGGGCCTCCACCCGGTCGTTGCGCACCCGCTGGGCGACCTCCGACAGGAGCCGGGACTTGCCGATGCCCGGCTCTCCCAGCACGGCGGCGAGACGGCCCTTGCCGCCCAGGAGGTCGGCCACCAGGATGCGCAGCGCCGCCAGCTCGCTCTCCCTGCCGACGAACGACCGCCGGTCCCGCGAGGTGTGCGGCTGCGCGGCGGGAGGAGGCGCGGCGGTGCCTGCGCCGTGGCTGTCGCGGCCGGTGGCGGTGGCGGTGTGATGCGTGCCGGGGTGGTCCGTACTCGCGGACGGTGGGCGGCTCTCGGCAGCCCAGGGCGCGGCGGGCGGGAGAGTCGGTGCCACCGGGAGGGGCGCAGAAGCCGGGCTGACAGGGGCGGCCGGGGTGGACGGGAGGGCCGCCGGGGACGGCCGGGGCGTCCGGACCGGGCCGGACCGGAGCGGGGCCCGGCCCGTACGGGGTACGCGGCGTTCCGTGACGGTGCCGGGTGCGCCTGCCGCCGCCTCCGGCGTCACTCCACCGGGCGCCGTCCCCGGTGCGATCGGCGGAAGCACGGGCTGCTGCGGTGGCGTCGCCGGGTGTTCGCCCAGCGCGGCCCGTGGGGACTCCGTGGAGCCGGTCGGACCGGGTGACCGGGCGGGGAGGGCGGGCGCCTGGGCGGTGTGGGTGGGCAACTCCTGGCGGAGGATGGCCCGGTGGAGCCGCTGCAGCTCCTCTCCGGCGTCCACGCCCAGCTCCCCGGCGAGCCAGTCGCGGGTCCGCGCGTACACGTGCAGCGCGTCGGCCTGGCGGCCGAGCCGGTACTGCGCCGTCATCACCTGTCCGGCGAGGCGTTCGCGTCCCGGGTGGGCGCGTACGTCCGCGTCGAGTTCGGCCACCGGTTCCAGGTCGCCGAGGACGAGGCAGGCGTCGGCCCACGTCTCGACCGCCGAGAGTCTCACCCGTGCCAGCCGTTCGCTCTCCTCGGCGAGCACCGGGTAGTCGACGAGTTCCTCGTAGGGGGTGCCGCGCCACATGTCCAGGGCGGTGCGGAGCAGGTCCCTGGCCTCGGCGTGCCGGTGGTCGCGGTGCAGCCTGCGCCCCTCGGCCACCGCGTTCTCGAAGCGGTGGACGTCCACCTCGTCCTTGGTCAGGTCCAGCACGTACCCGGCCGCCACGCGGTGGATCAGCCGGGTCCGGTCGCCCGGGTCGGGCCGTGGCGACAGTGCGCGCCGGAGGTGGGAGATGTAGCTGTGCAAGGAGGGCAGGGCCCGGTCCGGAAGCCGGTCGCCCCACAGTTCCTCCAGCAATTGCTGGGCCGGCACGACGTTGCCGAGTCGCACGGCGAGGAGTGCCAGGAGCGCTCGGCGGCGCGGCGGCCCCAGTTCGATGGCCCGGCCGCCCGCGTCCGCCGCCATCGGCCCGAGCAGCCACAGACGGGGGCGGGACGCGATCTCCGGCACCTCGGGGCGCGGCGGGCCTGCGCTGCGAGCGCGGGCGGCGCCCCGTACCCGTCCGGCACCCGCGGTGGGGCGGGGTTCCGGAATTCCGCAGGCGTCGGTTTCGTATACGTCCCGCTCGCCACCGGGAATTGCCATTGGTCGTTCGCTTTCTCGTCCGCCCAGCCTCACGGCATTCGCACCGTTCCCCCCGCCGCACGCCGATCCTCGCACAGGCGACAAGTACGGGCCAAGCGCCTCTCAAGAACCCGTCAAGGATGGCGAAATGCCTTCGCTTCACAGGTCGAGAATTCGACAAGGCCGTTGTGTCACGTTGGTCCGGCGCCGGCGGCCACGCATTCCGGAGGCCGTCGCGACATGCCCGGCGGGCAGCCTCGCACCCGCCCGGCGGCGGAATATCCCACGCGTTCCCCGGGAGAAATGGAGTTTGATGTGAACACGTCGGCACGCGATTGTCCCGCGGCGGCCGTCATGAGCAGCACCCGCGCGGATGCCCGTCCGGAGCGGGCGCCCGGCCGGCAGCGGGACGAGCGGCGGCCCGATGGCGGGGCACCGCTGCGCGTCGCCGTCCACGCCACCGACCACGTCACCTACACCGGGCTGGCCCGCTATCTGGAGGGCGACCCCCGCGTGGTCGTGGTGGGCCGGGACAGCGCGGAGGAGGCGGATGTGACGGTGTTCACGGCCGACACGGTGAGCGGCGAGACCCTTCATGTCCTGCGCGGACTGTCGGCACGGCGCCGCACCGGCCCGTTCCTGGTGGTGGCCGGCACGCGCTGGAAGACGGACGTCGCCCTGGCCGTCGAGTGCGGCGTGCGCGCGGTGCTGTGGCGGCGCGACACCACGCCCGAGACCTTCGTGCGGGCGGTGCTCCGGCTGGGCGAGGGCGGGGGATCACTGCCCGCCGACCTCCAGGGCCGGCTGCTCGATCAGATCCAGCGGACCTGCCGCGATGTCCTCATTCCGCAGGGCCTCGCCTCCGCTCGGCAACTCACCGTGCGCGAGGCGGACATATTGCGGCTCATCTCCGAGGGATGCGATCTGGCCGACATCGCCGAGAAATTGGCTTATTCAGAGCGAACCGTCAAGAACATCCTGTACCGAATGATGGGGCGGCTGGAGTTGCGCAACCGCGCACACGCCGTTTCCTACGCCATTCGGTCCGGGCTCATTTGACCGCCGGGCGCAGGGTACGTACGGGCACGCTCAGGAGAACAACGGGCAACGCAATTGCAGAACGCTGGCTCCGGGCCACCCCCGCCCGCCACGCTTTCCGGGACGGCACCACGCCACGCCCCCGCCAACCGCCCCCGCCTGCCCGCGCCGCGCCGTCGCCATCCGCCCCATCTCCCGTCCCTCGTCTCTCATCCCCCCTACCGCGCCCCACTGCCCGTCGCTCCGTTCCCCGTCACCGAAAGGAACCCGATGACCGTCGTCGCCCCGGCAGGAACCGAGGAGTGGGTACGCCAGGTCCTCGCCGCCCACTGGGGCGAGGCGTGGGCCGGGAGCGGGCTCCGCCCGCTGACCGTCGGAGGCGCGGCACCGCTCACCCACACGGCGGGGCTCTGGCGGGTCGCCGCCCCCACCGGTCCCCACGTTCTCAAGGTGCAGCTCAACAGCGAAGCGGCACGGCCCGGCCCCTTCTATCCGCTCAAGGACCGTGTCATCGGGCACTGCCGTCGCCAGGGGGTGCCCGCCCTGCCCGTCGTACCCGCCGCCGACGGCAGCCCCGGCGTCCGCCACGGGGGCCTCGTCTGCGAGCTGTCGCCCTACTCCCCCGGCACCCGGGCGAGCGGCACGAGCGGGGCGGAGGCCGTCGCCATCGTGGAGGCCGGACTGGCCCTGCGGGAGGCCCTGGACACCTTGCCGCCGGACGTGGCGGGGGAACTCGCCTCCGTCCACCTGCCCCTGCTGGTGGAGGAGGAGCACTGGCCGGCCGCCCTGCGGGACGCCGAGCGACGACTGCTGCCCAAGGCCGAACGCGGTACGGACCGGTGGCACCGCGCCGCGGCCGGCGTGCTGCGCGAACTGCACGCGGCCGCACCGCTGTTACGGTCGGCCCTCGCCAGCGGCCATGGAACTGCGGTCCGTGCGGCGGCCACCCGCCCGGCCGTCGTCCACGGCGACCTGCACATCCACCACTTCCTCCTCGCCGAGCGGGGCGAACCACGAGTGGTTGCCCTGCTCGACTTCGACAACCTCCACGTCGACGACCGGCTGCTGGACCTCGCATGGGTGGCCGACACCGCGGTCCTCGCCTGCGGGGACGATGCCGGAGCGGCCCGTGACGTCATCACCCGGTTCGTCGACGCCGGGCGGCGCCGCGGACTGCTGCGCCCGGGGGACGAGGAGCTGCTGATGCCGGTGCTGATGGCGCACTCGCTCCCGGTCGTCGTGGACATCGCCAAGGACATCCTCGACCGCGCCGTCCTCACCCCGCAGTGGCTCGCCTACTTCGACCTGCTGTCCCCGATGCGCAGGCTCGCCGTCCACGAACTGCTCACCGGCGTGGCGTCCCGCTGACCTCCGGCCCCTCGCCCCACCGCCCCGTACCCCTCGACCCGGTGCGCCGCCCCGTACACCCGCGCACCGGACAGGCCGCATTGACCACCGCCGCAGCACTCCCCTCCCCCGCTTTCTCCGTTCGTCCGTTCCTTCGTCCTTCCAAGGAGTCGTAGTGACCACCACCCGACCCGCACCGCTGTCGTCCTGGCCCTCCGACCTCTCCGCGTTCTGCTTCGAGGTGCCGCACTCGGAGGAGTCCCTGCTCTTCGAGTCCGGCAAGGGGGTGCGCCTCTCCGACGCGGCGGGACGCAGCTACCTGGACGCCCTGTCCGGTGTCTTCGTGACGTGCTTCGGATACGACTGCGAGCCCATCGTCCGCGCCGTGACCGACCAGTTGCGCACCCTCCCCTTCAACCCGCCGCTGCACGGAACCAACCGTGCCGCCCTCGAACTCGCGCAGGGCCTCGTCGACCTGGCGCCCGCCGGCATCACGGCCGCCAAGCTCGTCAACGGCGGATCGGAGAGCGTGGAGGCCGCGATACGGCTGGCGCGGCTCCACCACCGCTCCCGGGGCAACCCCGGCAAGGTGAAGATCCTCAGCTACTACCACGGGTACCACGGAGCCACCTTCGGTTCGCTGACCCTGACCGGACGGCCCGACGTCACCCGCTTCGGACCCGGCCTCCCGGGTGTCGTGCACGTCTGGCCGCCGGACTGCCTGGAGGCCTTCTGGGACGTACCGGCGGAGCAGTCCGGCGCCCTCGCCGCCGCCATGATCGAGCGGACGATCGAGGCGGAGGGGCCGGACTCGGTGGCGGCGCTCGTCATCGAGCCCGTGATCCACCTGCGCGGCATGGCCATCCCGTCCGCGGACTACCTCGCCCGGGTCCGGGAGGTGTGCGACCGCCACGGTGTCCTGCTGGTCTTCGACGAGATCGTCACCGGCTTCGGCCGGACCGGCCGCCCCTTCGCTGCGCAGACCTTCGGCGTGACGCCCGACATCCTGTGCGTCGGCAAGGGGATCTCCGGCGGGTACGCACCGCTGGCCGCCGTGCTGATGGCCGAGCACATCGCCGAGGGGCTCGGGGAGAAGGGCGGGCCGGTGTCGTTCGCCCCGTCGCACACCTACGCCGCCAACCCGCTCGCCTCCGCCGCCGGGCTCGCCGCGGTCACGCTCTTCCGCGAAGGCGGCTACCTCGACCGGATCCGTGAGCTGTCCGCGTACACCGAGCCGCGGCTCCGTGCGGTCGCCGGGGACCGCGGCACCGTGCGGGCGGTGGGCCTGCTGTACGGCATCAAGCTGGCCGGCGGCGGTGAGCGCCTCGGTGAGCGGGTGGCGTCCGCCTGTCTGCGCCGGGGCCTGATCATCCGCGGGCAGGACGACTGGGTGGTCCTCGCGCCGGCGTTCGTCACCACGACGACCGAGGTGGACGAGATCGTGGGCGTGCTCGGCGAGGCGCTCGACGAGGTCTGCGGGGCCGGCCGGTGAACGACCTGCACGAGCGTTTCGCCGGGCCCGCGCGTGACGCGCTGCCCCGGCTCACCGCCGCCGAACGTGCCGTGGTCGTCCGGGAGCTGGACGAACTGGAGCACGGCGACCACGGCGGGAACTCCCTGCTGGACGGTCTGCGCAAGGTCGCCGCACAGGTCCCCGAACGGCTCTACACCAACAGCGCCGAAGTGCTGCTGCGGATGCACGAGATCGCGGGCTCCGGGAACCTCCAGAGCAACCTGTCGTCGCTGTCCCTGGTGCGTGCCTGCTTCGCCCTGGGCCTGGTGGACGACGGCGACGGGGGCGGCCCTGCCGAGCTGGTGGTCGGCCGGGGGCACATCGCGCCGGCCTTCTACGCCGAGCACTACGTACGGGGGGCGCTGCCGTTCGCTCCTCTGGCCACGCTGCACCAGGACGGCCTGACCGGGGTCGTCCACCGCGACCTCGGGTTCCGCAACACGATGCGGTACAGCCTCGGTGTCGGTGTGGCCCAGGCGGTCAGTCTCGCCTGGGAGCTGACACGGCGCGGGGAGGACCGCAAGGTGGTCTGCCTCGCGGGGGACGGCGAACTCCACGAGGGCGCCGCCTTCGAGGCGCTGCGCTTCGCGCACGACGCGGGGCTGACGAACCTGGTCCTGGTCGTCGACGCCAACGCCAAGGGCATCGAACCGCTGGCCAAGCCGGTGAACACCGGATATCTGTCGGCCTACCTGGGCCGGCTGATGGAGGTCGACGGCTGTGACGACTGGGCCGTCGAGGCGGCGCTCGGGGCGCTGCTCACCCTGCCGGGCCCGGCGGTGCTCGTCTGCCGCACCCGCAAGGGCGACCACAGCTTCAAGCCTGCGGGAGCGGCGGCCGCGGCGGGCCCGGTGTCGTTCGCCTCGACCGCCGGGCGCATGCTCGCCGCGCACCAGGAACGTACGGGGCGGGACCTGGCGGTCTTCACGCCCGACATGGCCGCCCGGTTCGGCCTGCGGGGGCACGTCCCGTACACCAACACGGGGCTGGCCGAGACGCTGACCGTGGGCATGACGCTGTCCCTGCCCGACGACACCACCAAAGTGGTGGCCACCGACGCCATGTACTACATGGACTCGATGAGCATGCTCACGGAGGCCACCACCAGCGTGCGCAACCTGCTGGTCCTGGCCGGACGGAGCTGGGGGGCGTGGGGCGGCGCCCACAACGCCACCAACCTGCTCGGCCTGCTGCTGCACACACGGGTGTACGAGCCGGTCACCGCCGCCGAGTTCGCCGCGTGCCTGGACCGGCTCGGCCGGGACCCGGCCACCACCCACGTCGTCAGCATGGTCGACGCGAAGTTCGCACCGCCCGCCCGTGACTGCGCGGCCGACATCGACGCGGGGGTGTGGCTCACCCCGCCCGGCGGCGCGCCGGCCGCGCCGGACGCGGTCGTGGTGACGTTCGGCTACGCGGGCGTGCTGGTGGACGAGGCCAACCGGGACCTCGGCGTCCCGCACCTGCACTGCGCCGCGCTCGACCCGCGGCTCGGGCCGGCCGACCTCGGAGTCCTGTCCCGTGCCCGCCGGATCCTGAGCGTCGAGTACAACGGCGCCGACGGTGGCTTCGGGGAGCGGCTGCGCTCGGAGCACCTGCTGCCGGTGGAGGTCCACGCGGTGCGCCGGGACATCGCCAACCGGGTGCACCAGCGTCAGCTTCCGCTGCACGGGATGAGCGTCGGGATGCTGCGGGAGCGCCTCGCCGCGCTGCTGGAGAGCCGGGAGGCGGGGCATGCGCCTGCACACGCATGACTACCGGGCGCCGGACACGGACGGCATCGTCGACGGTGCGATCCTCATGCACCGGGAGATGTCGCAACTGCTGGCGCGCCGCGGCTCCGTCGCGCTGCACGACCTGACGGCCGGCCCCCGCTGCGTGGCCGGCCTGGGCGGCGGCGACGTCGTGTACGCGGGCTCGGGCCCGTACGCCTTCCTCTACCACCACTGGCGGGAGCAGTGCGGCGGTGACTTCCGGATCGTGCGGGAGGTGCACACCGCCCTGTGGTCGGGCTACTGGGCGCAGGAGGAGCTCTGTGCGCCGCTGGTCCGCCCGGGCGACATGGCGTTGTTCCCGACCGAGTACACCCGCCGGCTGTTCCTGCGGAACTTCCCCTCCGTCACGGCGTCCGGGTCCGCGGTGGCCTATCCCATGCTGGACCGGCTCCCGCGCCGCGCCCCGCGTGCCCTGCCGCCGGCCGGCCGCCCGCTGCGGATCGGTTACCTCGGGGCGCTGTCGCTGGCCAAGAACTTCGACCAGGTGCTGTCGGTGTTCGCCCGGTGCCACCGGGAAGCGGGCGGCGGGGTGAGCCTGGTGTGCGCCGGCAAGCCGAACGACCCCCGCTGGGAGGCCGGCCGGGTCCGCGCCGTCCTGCGGGAGGCCGGAGTGGCCGAGGGCGCGGTGCGCATGGAGGGCGTCCGGCCGCAGGAGCGGCTGACGGAGTTCTTCGACGCGATCGACGTGCTGCTGTTCCCGAGCACGGCCTCGCGGGAGACCCTGGGGCGGGTCGTCCTGGAGGCCCTGGCCCATGGCGTCCCGGTGCTCGCGGCCGCCGTCGGCCCGGCGGTCGAGCTGCTCCCGGCGCGCAACCTCGTCACCACCGCCCTCGACACCAAGGGCACGTTCGACATGGGCCGCGTCGGCCCGCTGGGCCGCGTCGACGAGGACGCGCTCGTGGAGAAGCTGCTCACGCGGGACATCGAGCCGGCGGCGCTGCGGTCGGTGACGCCCTACACGGACAGCACCTTCCTGCGGACGCTCGCCGGGCATCCGCTGCCGGTGCCGGCCGACCCCGACCGGGTCCTGCCCTCGGCCGTCCGCGTCGCGCCCCGCACCGGATCCGGTGCGGCTGCGGACGCCGCGGTGGCCACCGCACTGTTCCGTGACTTCTTCGAGCACCGCGACGGTGCCCTGACCGCCGCCCTGGACGCGCGGGCCGCACGCACCGGGCGCGACGACCCGGCCCTGCGCCGCGTCGTCGCGGCGCCGCAACGCAACCTCGCCGACTACCGCGCCTTCCCGCGCCTGCTGGACGCCCTGGTCCTGCCCCCGCTCACGTACACGCTCGCGCCCGCCGAGGTGGGCGCCGCCCTGACAGGAGACACCCCATGACAACGGATCACGACGCACCCCTGAGCGGACGGGTGGCGCTGGTCATCGGCGGCGGCCGCGGCATCGGGGCCGCGGTGGTGGAGGCGTTCGCCCGGCGCGGTGCGCACGTGGTGGCCGCCGACACCGACCGGCTGCCCTCCGCGTTCAACCACTACCGCTCGACGTCCGTCACCGGCTGGACCGAGGCGCGCGACCTGGCCGACCGGCTCACCGCCAAGGGACTGAGCGTCACGGCGGCCGAGGTCGACGCCACCGACGAGGAGGCGGTACGCACCCTGTACGCGGGGATCGCCGACGGGCCGGGCCGGCTCGACACGGTCGTCAACGCCTTCGGTGTGACCCATGTGAGCCCGGTGGAGCGGATGGAGCTGACCGAGTTCCGGCACGTGGTGTCCGGCAACCTCGACGGCGTGTTCCTGTCGTCGCGGGAAGCGCTTCCGCTGCTGCGCTCCTCGGGGGGCGGCTCCATCGTCAACTTCTCGTCCGTGTCGGGGCGTTCGGGGTTCGCGAAGGTGGCACACTACTGCGCGGCCAAGTTCGGGGTGGTCGGCTTCACGGCCGCGCTCGCGCAGGAGGTGGCGAAGGAGAACATCCGCGTCAACGCCGTCTGCCCCGGGATCGTCCGGTCCAACATGTGGCGCTATCTGCTCTCGGAGTTCGTCCGTCCCGGCGAGTCCGAGGAGGAGTGCTGGGAGCGCATGAGGTCAATGATCCCGCAGCGGGAGTTCCAGACCCCCGAGGACATCGCCGGGCTCGTCCTCTACCTGGCGTCCGCCCCCCGGGTGACGGGACAGGCGATCAGTGTCGACGGCGGGATGACGGCGCCGTGACCGCGCACGCCGCGCCGGGCGCTCCCGCGGCGACCACCGCGGGGGACTCCGCGGCCGCCCCGGAGGAACGCGACCTCCCCTTCGACGGCGCCGACTGGTCCTTCTCGGGCCCCGGTGCAGTGCCCGTCCGTGATCCGCACGCCCTGGAGATCCTCGCCGAGCGTGGCTGCGACCTGTTCACCATGCCCGGGTCGTACGAGGCGTCCGGCATCCCGCTGCTGGGGCGGACGGTCACCGGTGACCACACGTTCCGGGTGGGGGTCACCGTCCGGGGCACGGCCTTCGGCGACGCCGGTGGCATCGTCGTGCACGACGACGGCGGCTGGTTCAAGGTGTGCGTGGAGCGCACCCGGGCCGGCGGCTGGGCCGTGGTCACGGTCGTCTCGCGACCGGTGTCCGACGAGGCCGTCGGCCCTGCCCTGGCCGCCCCGCGCGCCGAACTGCTGGTGACCCGCGAGGGCCGGCGGCACGCGGTGTTCTGCCGTGAGGAGCAGGGCGGGGAGTGGCGTTTCGTCCGCACCTTCTTCGGCTCCGGCGCGGGGGACGTACGGATCGGGCTGTTCGCGCAGGCGCCGTTCTCCGCCGCCTGCACGGCCGTGTTCTCGGTGCCGCGGTACGTCCCCGCCGCACTGGCCGACCGGCGGTGAACGCCTCCGCCACCCGGCGCGCCGCCGTCGTGGCCGGCCTGGCGCTGTCCGTGCTGCTCGGCGCGGTCACCGCCGCCCTGGGCGCGGCACTGCCGCTGCTGCGCGCCGCGTACGGCTCCGGGGACGGTGGCGGCGGTACGGAGGTCGTGGTCGCGTACAACCTGGGTGCGCTGCTCGCGCTGCTGGGTTCGGGGCGGCTGGAACGACGGCTTCCGGCGAGTTCGCTGGTGTCGTGGTACCTGGCGGCCTTCGCGGCCGGGTGCGCCGGCATGCCGTCGGCGCCCGCCTGGTGGGTCCTCACCGCCTGGGCGCTCGTCGCCGGGGTCGGGTTCGGCGGTCTGGTGCTGTACGCCAACGCCTGGTTCGGCCGTGCCGGCGGTGCCGCGGGCGTACGCGGCCTGGGCGCGCTGCACGCCGCGTTCGGCGCCGGGGCGACGGCCGGACCGCTGCTGGTGGGCGGGACCGGAGCGGTGCGGGAGCTGCTGTGGGCGGTCGCGGTACTGGCCGTGTGCTGCGTGCCGTTCCGGCGGGCCGGCGACCCCGGGGCCGACGGCGCCGGCCCGCCGGAGGCCGGTTCCCCCGGCTCCGTGCCGCCCTGCCGCGGCACGGCGCCCGCCGGGCCGGGTGCCGGACCCGCCGCGCCGGGGTGGCGCCCGGCGGCCGCGGAAGCCGTTGCGCCGCGGGGGCTGCTCGTGGCGTGTGCCGCGGCCGCTTTCCTGTACGCGGGGCTCGAGGCGGCCATCGGCGCCCTGGAGGCGACCCACCTCTCCGCAGCCGGGCACACGCCCGAGGACGCCGCACGGCTCAGTGCGCTGTTCTGGGCGGGCCTCACAGTGGGCCGGCTGCTGCTGCCGCTCGCGGCCGGGTGGGTGTCCCCCGTCCCGCTGGTGCTCGGGGCCCTGTGTGCGGGCGCCTGCGCGCTGACGGCCGCGGCCGCCGCCGGGCTCGCGCCGGCGGCGTACGCGGTGGCCGGGATCTGTCTGGCGGCCGTGTTCCCGACGCTCCTCGCCTGGGCCGTCACGGTCCTGCCGGGTCCCCGGCGCATCAGCGGTGTGCTGCTGACGGCCAACCTGGCCGGCAGCGCGGTCCTGCCGTTCGTACTCGGCCGGCTGACCACCGGGGCCGTGCCCGCGTCGATCCCGCTCGCGCTCGCGGCGCTCGCCGTGGTGGCCGCCGTACCCCTCGTACC
>NZ_KL591025.1:61238-88807 GCF_000716335.1 Streptomyces sp. NRRL S-118
CTCGGGCTGGCGGCGCGGGCGGCGGGGCGCCGGTTCCGGCGGGAGCCGCCGCCCTCCCCCGCCCCGACAACCCCATCCCCCACCCCTTCCGAGGAATTGGAGGCTTCCCCGTGATCTCTCCCCAGCCCGTGACCGATCTGATGTGGGCGCACTGGAAGACGAAGACGATGCTCAGCGCCGTGGAACTGGGTGTGTTCACCGCGCTCGCCAAGGAACCGCTGCCGGCCGCCGCGCTGTGCGAGCGCGTCGGGCTGCACCCGCGGCCCGCGGCCGACTTCCTCGACGCCCTGGTCGCCCTCGGCCTGCTCCGGCGCACCGGTGATGTGTACGCCAACACCGACGAGGCCGACGAGTACCTCGACGCCGCCAAGCCCGCCAGCTACCTGGGGGACAGCTTCCTCACCCAGTGCGCCGGCCTCGCCGACGACCTCGTCGGCGTGCTGCGTACGGGCGAGGCGTCCGGTGCGGCGCGCGACGGGCGCGACTTCTACGCCGGTACCTACGCGACCGCCGACTCCGTGCGCGCCTTCCAGCGGGACATGACCGCGCTGTCCATCGGATCGGCCCGCGCCATCGCCGAGCGGTTCCCCTGGGAGCGCTACCGGACCCTGGTCGACGTGGGCTGCGCGGAGGGCGCGCTGCCCGGCTGGCTGCTGCGCCGGCACCCCCATCTGACCGCCGTCGGTTTCGACCTGCCGCCGGCCCGGGAGGGGTTCGAGAAGTACACCGGCCGGCTGGGCGTGGCCGACCGCGTGGAGTTCTGGCCGGGTGACTTCTTCAGCGACCCGTTGCCGTGGGGTGACGTCATCGTGCTGGGCCACGTCCTGCACAACTGGGGCGAGCCTGAGAAGCTGCAACTGCTGGAGAAGGCGTACGCGGCGCTGCCGCCCGGCGGGGCCGTCCTGGTGTACGAAACACTGATCGACGACGACCGCCGGAGCAACGCCGTCGGCCTGATCCTCAGCCTGATCATGCACGCCGAAGTGCCCGGCGGATTCGACTACACCGGCGCCCAGTGCCAGGAGTGGATGCGCCGGACCGGGTTCCGCGACACCTACGTGGAGCACCTGGACGGGCCCGAGTCGATGGTGGTCGGCATCAAATGAGCCCGGCGCACCACCCTGCGGCCGAACCGGCCGGCACCGACCTGGTGATGTTCTGGAACCTGTACGAGGCCGGCATCGAGCGGCTGGACGGCCGGGACGAGCGGTGGCTGGCCCAGTGCGCGCTGGTCACCGCGTTGCGCCCGCGTGTCCTGCTCACCACGGAGGGCTGGGGCTGGCACCTGGATGGCGGGGCGCTCTTCGAGGACGCCAAGGCGGGTTTCGGGATGGACGGTGAGCTGTTCGCCGCGAAGACCGGCTGCCACCAGGCGGTGTTCTGGCAGCGCGACATCGAACCGCTGGGCACCGAGCGGCCCGCGCACGAGCTGACGCACTGGCACGGCCACGGTCTGGTCACCCTCCGCCTCCCGGGCTGGTCCGCACCGCTGCGTTTCCTCGTGGCGCACCTCGATCCGTTCAGCCCGACGGGCCGGCGGATCGAGTCCGACCATCTGCGCCGGTACGCGGACCCGTCCCTGCCGCCGCTGGTGGTGGGCATGGACGCGAACAGCCTGCCTCCGGGTGACCCGGAGCCCGACTGGAGCCGTGTGCCGCGGCACCGCCGGGGCGACCACCTGCTCGCCGCGGAGGAACGGTCCGACCGTGCGCCGCTGCGGCGGCTGCTCGGGGACCCGTCCGACCCCCTCCTCGTGGACGCGGGCGCCCTGATGGGCGACCGGTCGCCGACGTACGGTACGACGGCACCGGGCGAGGCGGAACGCCGCATCGACCTGCTGCTGCTGTCCCCGTCCCTCGTACCGGCCCTTGCCGGGTACCGCTCCCCCGATCCGTGGCCCGAGCCGCGCGGCGAGCGGCCGCCCGCCTCCGACCACCGGCCCGTCACGATCCGGCTGCGCCGCCGGTGACCGGGACGAGCCCCGGTGGGCGGCCCGGCGGTCCTCCGTCCCGGCGACCACATGACCCCGTTCCGCACCATCCCGAAAGGCAGACGACACGCGTGCGACCGACCGGACTGGACGGCGACAGCCTGGACGCCATCAAGAAGCGGCTCGGCAGCGGAGAGCTGTACCCGGCGGCCGATCCGGTGCTGCGTCCCTACCGTGCCCGCTGCATGGAACTGCTCGACAGGTTCAACAACACCGCTCTCGGTGACTTCCGCACCCGTGAAGCCGTCCTGCGGGAACTGCTGCACCGCGTGGAGCCGGGCGGGTGGGTGATGCCGCGGTTCCTGTGCGAGTTCGGGTTCTTCATCGAACTCGGCCCCGGAACCAAGATCAATTTCGATGCGATACTGCTGGACTGCGCCCCGATCGTCCTCGGCGCGGACGTGTTCCTCGGGCCCCGCTGCCAGCTGTTCACGGCGAACCATCCCTACGACCCGTCGCTGCGGCGCGAGTTGTACGAGAGCGCCCGCCCCATCACCCTCGGCGACCGGGTGTGGCTCGGTGGCGGCGTCACCGTACTGCCCGGCGTGTCGATCGGTGCGGACACCGTCGTCGGAGCGGGGAGCGTGGTCACCAAGAGCCTGCCCTCCGGCGTCCTCGCGGCGGGCAACCCGGCGCGGATCATCAGGGACGTGGCATGACGCGGCCCGGCCGCCCGGACGGCGCCCCCTCCCCCGGCTCGCCTGTTCCGGACCGGGCCCGGCCCGACGCCGCGTCCGGTGCCGTGTCCGATGCCACGTCGGACGGCGTGTCCGACGCCGTGCGCCGCGCCTCGCATCACGACGCCGTCGTCTTCGACCTCGACGGAACCCTCGTGGATTCCGTCCGCCCCGACTTCCTCGCCTGCAGCGCCCTCTTCGAGGAGTACGGCGTACGGCTGCCGCAGGATCTGTGGGCCCGCGAGGTCTGCGGCCGCCCCGAGGGCTACCCGCGGCTCTTCGCCGTGCTCCGCGACGGGTGCGGTGGTGCGCCACCGGACGAGGGCCTGCTGCGGCAGCGGCTCGCCGCGCACTGGGAGGCCTTCATGACACCCGACCGCGTGCGCCTCCTGCCCGGGGTGCGCGACGCCCTGGACAGGGCCGGTGCCGCGGGCCTGCGCCTGGCCGTCGCCTCCTCCTCGGAGGCCGGGTGGGTGCACCGGTGGCTGCGGCACCACGGGATAGGCCACCACTTCGAAGCCGTGGTCACCGGGGACGACGTCGCCCACCGCAAGCCGGCACCCGACGCGTACCTGGCGGCGGCCTCCGCCCTGGCGGTCGCACCGTCCCGGTGCGTGGCCGTGGAGGACTCGCTCACCGGTGTCGCGGCGGCGCGGGCCGCCGGTATGACGGTCGTTGCGGTACCCACCGCCCTGACCCGCGACCTGGACTACGGCTCCGCCGACCGGGTGGTGCCCGACCTGCGGACCGTCGACTTCGCCGCGCCGCTGCGCCGCGGCGCACCGTCCGCGCCCACCGCCGGTGCCGGCCGCCCGGGGACGTGCGAGGTACGGACATGACCGACGAGGCCGGAAAAGAGCGCGCGGACGCATGGTGGCGCAACGCCGTCATCTACCAGATCTATCCGCGCAGTTTCGCCGACGGTGACGGGGACGGTGTGGGTGACCTGGCGGGGGTACGGCAACGGCTGGACCATCTGGCGTCGCTGGGTGTCGACGCCCTGTGGTTCACCCCGTGGTACCCGTCCCCCATGGCCGACGGCGGGTACGACGTGGCCGACTACCGGGGCGTCGATCCGCTGTTCGGCACCCTCGCCGAGGCCGAGGAACTGATCGAGGAGGCGCGGCGGCGCGGACTGCGGACGATCGTGGACGTCGTGCCCAACCACGTGTCCCGGGACCATCCGTGGTTCCGCGCCGCACTCGCCGCACCGCCCGGCAGTGCGGAGCGGGCGTTGTTCCACTTCCGTCCGGGGCGCGGCCCCGACGGCGGTCTGCCGCCCAACAACTGGGTGTCCGAGTTCGGCGGCCCCGCCTGGACCCGCGTCACCGGACCGGACGGCTCACCCGGCGAGTGGTACCTGCACCTCTTCGCCCCGGAACAGCCGGACCTCAACTGGGCCGATCCGCGGGTGCGGGCCGAGCACGAAGCCGTGCTGCGCTTCTGGCTCGACCGGGGGGTGGCGGGGATACGCGTCGACTCGGCGACACTCCTCACCAAGGACCCCGCCCTGCCCGACCTCGTTCCGGGACGGACACCCGATCCGCACCCCTACGCCGACCGGGACGACCTGCACGAGATCTACCGCTCCTGGCGGCGGATCGCGGACTCGTACCCCGGCGGGCGCCTCCTGGTGGGTGAGATGTGGCTGTCGGATCCCGCACGCCTCGCCCGGTACCTGAGCGGGGACGAGCTGCACACCGCGTTCAACTTCTCGTTCCTCCAGTCTCCGTGGGACGCCGAACGCATCCGCGCCTGCATCGACGCGACCCTGGAGAGCCACGAGGCGGTCGGCGCTCCACCGACATGGGTGCTGTGCAACCACGACGTGACCCGGACCGTCACGCGTTACGGCCGGGCCGACACGTCGTTCGACTTCGCAGGCAAGCGGCATGCCGTTCCCAGCGACCTGGCGCTCGGCACCCGGCGGGCCCGCGCCGCCTGCCTGCTGACGCTCGCACTGCCCGGCTCGCTCTACCTGTACCAGGGCGAGGAACTGGGGCTGTACGAGGTGGAGGACCTGCCCGCCGACCGGCTGCGTGACCCGATGCACGTCCGCTCGGGAGGGACCGACCCCGGCAGGGACGGCTGCCGGGTGCCGATGCCCTGGTCGGGGACGGCGCCCCCGTTCGGTTTCGCACCCGACGGCACCGACCCCTGGCTGCCGCAGCCTGCCGGATGGGCCTCGCTCACCGTAGCGGCACAGGACGGCGCACCGGACTCCATGCTCACCCTGTACCGCTCGGCGCTGGCCCTGCGCCGGGCGGCGACCACGCGGGCGGGTGCCCCGGCCGGCGCCTCCGCCCTCCGCTGGATCCCCGCGCCGACGGGCGTGCTCGCCTTCGGCTGGGGCGACGGTCTGGTGTGCGTCGTCAACTTCACGCCCCGTCCCGTCCCACTGCCGGGCGGGCACACCGTCCTGCTCGCCAGCGCCCCGGTGGCCGACGGCACGTTGGGGCCCGACACCGCGGCATGGCTGCGCGCAGGAGGTGATGACGAGCCGCTGAGCGTTGTCATCTGACGCAACACGGCTCCGGCAGGACGAGGTCCACAACACCTTCACCGCTGTTGGCACGTTTGATCAGCCGTACCATGGATGACGCCATTCTGGGCAGCCTCACAGCATCACACCTCTGACCATGACTGGAGCCGCATCGATGGCATCGACGCCGAACGCCGCCAACAGCATCGAAACAACGACCTCACTGCTGCAGGCCGAACTCCCCGAACTGGAGCGCCACCAGCAAGCCCTCCAGGCCGAGCTGGCGGCGGTCTCCGCACGCCTCGCCTCCGTACGCAGCGCGCTGGCCGCACTGAACGACCTGGCGGGAACCGCCGTTCTTCCCAAGCCGCGCGCGGCGGAGGAGAACGCGGTCGTGGCTTCCGCCGCCGCTCCCGCCCCCGTTGCTGCGCCCACCACAACCGACTCCAACGCCGACACGGACACCGACACCGACACCGACACCGACACCGAGGATGCGCCGGCTCCGGCGGTGGAGTCCGCGCCGGAGGACGGCGTGGTCGGGGACAGCGACGACGACACGGACGCCGACGGCGCCGCCGCGACGACTGCCCCAGCCCGCACGGCACGCACCGCACGCACGGCCCGCAAGAAGGCTCCGGCAAGCGGCGGCAAGGGCAGGACGACGTCCGGCAAGCGCGCGGCCAAGCGGCCCTCGGCGGAGAAGACCGCAGCACCGGGGAAGGCGACAGCCGCGAAGAAGTCCAGCGCACCGAAGAAGACCACCGCGCGGAGGAAGACGTCGCCCGCAGCGCCTGCCGAGCCCAAGACAGCGGCTGGTTCCGCGGTGTCCGCGACCGACACCGGTGGGAACGCGAACGGCACGGCCGGCGAGAACGGCAACGGGCTCACCGAGCAGGTCGTCGCCATTCTGGCGGAGCGTGCCGACCGGCCCATGCGCGCCCGTGAGGTGGCGCAGAAGTTGGGCCGCGACGGCTCCACGAGCAGCATCAACACCGTCCGCAGCACCCTCGACCGGCTCGTTGCCACCTCGCGTGCCGCACGCGCCGGACGTGGCCTCTACCAGGCCGCGACGGGCTGAGGACGGACGGCCGTCGCGCGGCCGCGGGGCCGCGCGCCCGGTCGGGCACGTGCCTGATGCCGCCCTGTCCCTCCGCACCCCATCCGTCGCCCGTGCGGCACACGGCGGGAACAGGGCGGCCGGCCGCCGGCCGGAACCCCGGCGAAAAAATCAGCAACCCCGTGAATGCGCAGGGTGCACGGAAAAGTCCTGCACACCACTCCACCCCATGCGTTACGCGAAAAGGGCGACCGACTGCACACGTCGTCAGCCGCACGACGAACGGCATACCGCCGTTGCGTGAAACGGACCGTGGCGCGAGAAAGCCCGCGCCCTGCTGATTTCTCCGTCGTTCACCGCATGGTCGAGCCGCATCGTGGGCCGCTTCGATGACACACGTCACCACACCGAAGCAACACCGCCGACGGCTTGCCGTTCCCCCGCTCCCCCGATCGTTCGCCGCTTTCCTCAACCGGCTGACGTGAGAAGGAGTATGGCGAAGAGTGGGGGCACCGTCAAAGGCCGCTCCCCCGCGAAACCCGTGACCGCAGGCCGGCCGGCAAGCCTCGCGGCCGGACCACGCGGAAGTTACCCGCGAGTCCGTTTCGCCGTACCCTCCTCCGGGCCGACTCCCGGGAACGTTCCGTTTGTTCGCGGGCGACCTTCAGCGGTTAGGATTCTGCACTCGAACATATCGGGAAGTACCCTTTCCGCTGCGAACCCTGACCACAAGTGAGGGCACGCGCCGTTCGTATCCGTTCGCGGCCTCACCACCCAGGAGGCCTGCCGACGTACGCAGAGCCGGTAAGCAGGAAATCTTTCCTCGCCGGTAACATGAACGGAATTCAACGCGCCCGTCCGGCTGTTGACGGGGGCATTCGCAGCTTCTATGTTCTGGTTCACGCACGACAGTTCCACCATGCACACCATCGGGGGGTGGGTGCCGTCGGAAGACGGCGCCTGATGCGTCGTCGGCTCCATGCGCCGGAGACACTGCCACGTGTTCTCCCGCCGCCCGGACCACCGATGTCGTCTGCCCTGCGCGCTGCGCAGGGCGTACAGCTCGAGGCCGAGTTGCCCGGTTCCCTGTCCCGTCGCCGATCGCGACGGCACGGGCCGGGCCGTCGACTCGCGCCGCATCCGCCAGGCCCTTGCCTGCTCCCCCGCCACCGCGCCCGCTCCGTAGCGCCGAAGGCGCACCGGAACGGCGCACCACACAACAGTTCTGCCTGCCTGGCTTCGGCGAAGCCGCCGCACGCAGGACGACACCAACACTGGGGGAAACGCATGAAAGCAAGGCACCATGGTGCGCACGTCTGAGTCGGGACTGCCCATCGAGCCGGTGTACGGACCGGATGCGCTCGAGGGCTGGGACCCCGCCGAGAAACTCGGTGAGCCCGGTTCGTATCCCTTCACGCGTGGCGTGTACCCGTCGATGTACACGGGCCGGCCGTGGACGATGCGGCAGTACGCCGGGTTCGGTACGGCGACGGAGTCGAACGCCCGGTACAAGCAGCTGATCGCGAACGGGACGATGGGTCTGTCGGTCGCCTTCGACCTGCCGACGCAGATGGGCCACGACAGCGACGCGCCGATCGCGCACGGCGAGGTCGGCAAGGTGGGTGTGGCGATCGACTCGATCGACGACATGCGGGTGCTGTTCGGCGGGATCCCGCTGGACAAGGTCTCCACGTCGATGACGATCAACGCCCCGGCCGCGCTGCTGCTCCTGCTGTACCAACTGGTCGGCGAGGAGCAGGGGGTCGCGGCGGACAAGCTGACCGGCACGATCCAGAACGACGTGCTGAAGGAGTACATCGCCCGCGGCACGTACATCTTCCCGCCCAAGCCGTCCCTGCGCCTGATCGCGGACATCTTCAAGTACTGCAGGGCCGAGATCCCGAAGTGGAACACGATCTCGATCTCGGGCTACCACATGGCGGAGGCGGGTGCCTCGCCCGCGCAGGAGATCGCCTTCACCCTCGCGGACGGCATCGAGTACGTGCGGACCGCCGTCGCCGCGGGCATGGACGTGGACGACTTCGCGCCGCGGCTGTCCTTCTTCTTCGTCGCCCGGACGACGATCCTGGAGGAGGTGGCGAAGTTCCGCGCCGCCCGCCGTATCTGGGCGCGGGTGATGCGCGAGGAGTTCGGGGCGAAGAACCCCAAGTCGATGATGCTGCGTTTCCACACGCAGACGGCGGGTGTGCAGCTGACGGCGCAGCAGCCGGAGGTGAACCTGGTGCGGGTGGCGGTGCAGGGTCTGGCCGCGGTGCTGGGCGGGACGCAGTCGCTGCACACGAACTCCTTCGACGAGGCGATCGCGCTGCCGACGGACAAGTCGGCGCGGCTGGCGCTGCGTACGCAGCAGGTGCTGGCGTACGAGACGGACGTGACGGCGACGGTGGACCCGTTCGCGGGTTCGTACGTGATCGAGAGGATGACCGACGAGGTCGAGGCCGCGGCGGTGGAGCTGATGGCCAAGGTCGAGGAGCTGGGCGGGGCGGTCAACGCCATCGAGCGCGGTTTCCAGAAGAGCGAGATCGAGCGTTCGGCGTACCGCATCGCGCAGGAGACCGACAGCGCCGAGCGGGTCGTGGTCGGTGTCAACCGCTTCCAGCTCGACGAGGAGGAGCCCTACGAGCCCCTGCGCGTCGACCCGGCCATCGAGGCCCAGCAGGCCGAACGCCTCGCCAAGCTGCGCGCGTGGCGGGACGGCACACGTGTGGACGAAGCACTCACCCGGATGAAGAAGGCTGCCGAAGGAACCGACAACGTCCTCTACCCGATGAAGGACGCGCTCGCCGCGTGCGCGACGGTCGGCGAGGTGTGCGACGCGCTGCGCGAGGTGTGGGGCACGTACACCCCCACCGATGCGTTCTGAGCCTGCTGTGAGAAAGGGTGACGCAACGATGCACGACCAGATCAGGATCGTCGTGGCCAAACCGGGCCTCGACGGTCACGACCGCGGGGCCAAGGTCATCGCCCGGGCTCTGCGTGACGCCGGGATGGAGGTCATCTACACCGGCCTGCATCAGACACCGGAGCAGATCGTGAACACCGCGATCCAGGAGGACGCCCGGTTCGTGGGCCTGTCCATCCTGTCCGGGGCGCACATGACGCTCTTCCCCAAGGTGATCGAACTGCTGAAGGACCGTGACGCCGCGGACATCGAGGTGTTCGGCGGCGGCATCATCCCGGATGCGGACATCGCCCCGCTGAAGACCCTGGGGGTGGCGGAGATCTTCACGCCGGGGACGACCACGGAAAAAGTCGTGGAGTGGGTCCGCGGCCGGGTGGCCGACAGGGTCTGAGCCCTCCGTTCCCGCACCGCCGAGCACTCCGGGCGGAAGAAGGCGGGCGGAAGAAGCGGGCGGCGCCGGGCACATCCCGGTGCCGCCCGCCGCTCATGTGCCGTCCTCCAGGAGCAGGTCGGCCCTGATGCGCGGCATGGGCGCGCACGTCACCCGGTACCGGCCGTTCGGCACGTGCGCGGATCCGGTGATGTGCACGGTGAGCGGTCCCGCCCACTCGTACCCCTTCCGTTCACCGTGCCGGGCCAGTGAGTCCGTCAGCTCCTGTCCCACGGACTCGGCGTTCCGGTCCACTTCGGCATGGACGTCGTCGGCCAGTTCGACGACGTAGACGTTCGGCACCACGACACGGCTGTGACTGCACACGACCGCGTGGTCGTCGCACTCC
The DNA here is from genome assembly GCF_000716335.1 of Streptomyces sp. NRRL S-118. Classification (GTDB taxonomy): domain Bacteria; phylum Actinomycetota; class Actinomycetes; order Streptomycetales; family Streptomycetaceae; genus Streptomyces. Next base: position 71,150 of record NZ_KL591025.1, read on the forward strand.
CGGCGCAGGGCGTCCAGCACCTCCACCGGTTCCCTGCCGAAGACCTTGGCGATCAGCGTCTGCTCGAACTGCTCGATCGCGCGTTCCCACCGCTTCAGCTCTCCCATGAGTAGCGCGTGCCCGTGCCCCCGGACTTCACGCGCCCCGGTCGCGAGTCGGCTCACTTCCTGACTGGTCACGGTCAGGGGTCACCAGCGCCACGGGGCCCGCGGGGCGGCCCTGGCAAAGCCGCACCGGCAGTACTGCCGCCGGGGCGGGCACCTGGGGCCGCCCCCGCTCCAAAACCTCAACTGCCGTGCCCCATCTGACAAATGTCATGGGATTTCATGTGCACGATCGGTCCTCAGGAGGAGGGAAGGGTCGTTGCGGGGCGGTGAGGATGGTCCGGGCGCACACACCGGTGCGCCGTCGACCGTGCAGGAAGTGCTCATGGATCTCACCCCTCGTCCCGCCCGCCCCGCGCACCGCCGCGGGCTCCGTCTCACGGCGCTGGCGTCCGGCGCCGTGCTGCTGTCGCTCACCGCGGGCGCGCTCCCGGCGCAGGCGGTGCCGGTGGCGCCCGCCCGGCCGGCCGCCGTGGAGTCCACCGCCGGTCAGGGCCTGGACCACAAGGCGCTGCGGGAGTCGCTCGACGCGATCCGGCAGGCCGGCATGTACGGCACGTACTCGGCCGTCCGTGACGGCTCGGCACAGTGGCGCGGTGCCGCGGGTGTCGCCGACCTGGCCACCGGGCGTCCGGTGCGCCCGCGGTCGGAGCACCGCGTCGGCAGCATCACCAAGACGTTCACCGCCGTCGCGGTGCTGCAGGAGGTCGCCGCGGGCCGCATCGAGCTCGACGCGCCGATCGGCCGCTACCTGCCCGACCTGGTGCCGGGCGAGCACGGCCGCACCATCACCGTCCGGATGCTGCTCAACCACACGAGCGGTCTCGGCGACCACGTCCTGGGCGCCTTCCCCGGCCTGCTGGAGGACCCCGGCAAGGCCCTCGACGCCAGGCGTTTCCACCGCTTCGCCCCCGAGGAGCTGGTGCGCCTCGGGCTCGAGGCGCCCGCCGCGGCGCCGCGCGGCACGTACGCGTACTCCAACACCAATTACGTACTGGCCGGACTGCTGCTGCGGGAGGTCACCGGCCAGCAACCGGAGCGCTACATCACCCGCAACGTCATCCGCAAGGCCGGGCTCCGGCACACGTACTTTCCGCGGACGCCCTTCCTGACCGGACGGCACGCGAAGATGTACGAGTCGATGTACGGCCTGATAGAGCCCGCCCGTGATTACAGCGTCTACGACATGTCGTGGTGCGGTCCGGCCGGGTCCCTGGTGTCGACGGTCGACGACCTGAACTCCTTCTACCGGCAGCTGCTGAGCGGCCGGCTGCTCCGTCCCGCCGAACTGGCCGCCATGAAGACCACCGTCCCCACGTACGAGGCGCCGGCGGGCGAGGAGGTCGCCATGCGCTACGGCCTGGGCCTCTACACGCTGAAGATGCCCGACGGCCGGTGGTACTGGGGCCACGACGGAGGCGTCTTCGGTGCCGGCACCTGGGCGCTGTCCACGGAGGACGGCCGGCGGCAGGTCGCGATCGGCTACAACCTCATGAAGTACCAGCGCTTCGACGAGCAGGGGAACCTTCAGTCCCACCCGATCGACGAGGCGATGCTGCGCCATGTGACCCTGGCGCTCGGCGGTTCCGAGGCCGGTGCGCGGGCCCGGTCCTCCGCGCCCGCGCACGCGATGCCGCAGCCCTTCGCCGCGCCCGACAGCCTGCGCCGTCCGGGGGCCGTGCCGTCGCAGCGGCAGGGGTGACCTTCCGTCGCCCCGACGGGGCACGTTCGCGCCGGTGGCCCCCCGTGGCGGGCGCCGGCGCGAACGGCGCACGGCGTTTCAGGAGGTGCAGACCGGCACCCCGTCCAGCCATGCCGGCCCCTGGATGTAGATGTTGGTGACCCATGCCTTGTAGTCGGGCAGGTACGACCAGGCGTCGTTGGTGTAGCCGTCGGAAGTGACGAGCTCCGCGTGCTTCTGGCACTCGACGCGGATCGTCGTCGGCTGCGGGAAGGCGTAGACCCGCGCGGCCCTGGTGGACGGCTGCGCCTTGGTCCATACCCCCGTGCCCCAGGTCCGGAAGACGTGCCCGGTCACCGGACCGGTGTTGACGCGGACCGCTCCGAAGTAGTTGCTGTCCAACCGGACGTCGCTGACCATGAGTCTGGTGCCCGACTGCCTGGCCTCCACCATCCTGCCCGCACCGAGGTAGATGGCGATGTGGCGCAGGTGCTGGGATGTGCCCCAGGCGAGCAGGTCGCCGGGGAGCAGCGGGGTCAGGCCCTGGCCGGCGGTGAAGCGCGCGGCGGCGCGGTGCGTGTAGTACTGGGCGCCGGCGACGCCGTTGAGGATGTCCGAGCCGGTCGCCTCGGCATAGGCGTGGCGCACCAGGCCGGAGCAGTCGAAGCCGAGCCGTTCGGGGTCGTGCGCGCTGGCCGGGTCGTCCGGGTCGACCTTCCCGTACGTGGGCCCCGGTCGCGGGCCGTGGCCGCCGCCCCACGTGTACCAGACGTCCGCCGCGACCTGCGCGCAGGCGGCGGCGACGGCGCGCTCCGCGGTTGCGGACGCGCCCGGTGCGAGGACGGCGCAGATGCTCTCGGCGGCGGCCGCGCGGGGTGCACCGGTCGTGGGCGCGCCGGCGGCGGCGGGCAGGGGCGCCCACAGGGAGAAGGCGAGGGCGGCGAGGAGTGTGCTGATGAGGCCGGGCCGGTGACGCATACGAGGACCCCCGTGTGACGGTGCGGTGGGAGCGCCGACGTGTCGTGCGGCGCCGGACAGCAGAGTGCGGGCCTGAGTGGCGCGTGATCCAGGGGCGCGCGGCGCCCGGGTGGAACGGGCAACGGGAAACGGCCGGGAAACCCCGTACGAGCTGCGCGGGTCACCGTCGGGCCCGGCGCGGGCATCAGGGCCGGGCACAGGACCGGTGCGGGGGGACGGCGAGCCCGGGCAGGAGCGCCTGCCGCTCCCCGGGACCGATGCGGTCGCGCAGCCGGCACGTCTGCGCCAGCCGGGCACCGATGTCCAGGTTCCACAGCCGTACGGTGCCGTCGTTGCTGCTGCTGGCCACCGTCCTACCGTCGTGGGCGAAGGCGATGCCCCACACCGCGTTCGTATGCCCTGTCAGGGTCGCCCACAGCCGGCGCCCGGGCACGTCCCACAGCCGCACCGTGCGGTCGTTACCGCTGGTGGCCAGGGTGTGTCCGTCCGGGGAGAACGCGATGCCGCGTGCGGAGCCGGTGTGGCCCGTCAGCGCGGTCAGGGAACGGTGCCGCCGGGTGTCCCACAGCCGTACGGCGCCGTCGTTGCCGCTGCTGGCGAGCGTGCGCCCGTCCGGGCTGAACGCCACCCCGCGTACCGCGCCCGTGTGCCCGGCCAGTACGGCGGTCTGGCGCCGCCCGCCGACGTCCCACAGCCGCACGGTCAGGTCGTCCGCGGCGCTCGCCAGGGTGCGGCCGTCGGGGCTGAAGACGACGTCGTTGGCGAAGTCGGTGTGACCGGTGAGGACGGCGAGCGGCCGGCGGGCGGCGACGTCCCACAGCCGCACGGTGCCGTCCGACCCGGCCGACGCCAGCAGTCGCCCGCCCGGGGCGAACGCCACCGAGAAGACGGTCTCGCGGTGACCGGTGAGGACGGCGAGCGGCCGGCGGGCGGCGACGTCCCACAGCCGCACGGTGCCGTCCGACCCGGCCGACGCCAGCAGTCGCCCGCCCGGGGCGAACGCCACCGAGAAGACGGTCTCGCGGTGACCGGTGAGGACGGCGAGCGGCCGGCGGGCGGCGACGTCCCACAGCCGCACGGTGCCGTCCGACCCGGCCGACGCCAGCAGTCGCCCGCCCGGGGCGAACGCCACCGAGAAGACGGTCTCGCGGTGACCGGTGAACGCCGCCAGGACGCGGCGCCGGGCGACGTCCCACAGGCGTACGGTGTGATCGGCGTCGGCGGTGGCCAGCAGTCTCCCGTCGGGGCTGTAGGCCGCCTGCCAGATCTCGGTGAACGGGCGTGCGGTCAGGGCCGATCCGCGCAGGTCCCACAGGACGACGGACTGGTCGAACCCGGCGGTGGCCAGTACCGAGCCGCCGGCGTCGGCGGCCACCCCGAGGACGTAGTCGGTGTGTCCGGAGAGCGTCGCGGTGGGCCGGCCGCTGCGTACGTCCCACAGCCGGGTGGTGCCGTCGCCCCCCGCGCTGACGACGGTGGTTCCGTCGGGTGTGTAGGTGACCGCGTTGATGTCGTCGCTGTGTCCGGTCAGGGTCGCGGCGGGCCGCGCCGCGGCCGGGTCCCACAGCCGTACCGTACGGTCCATGCCACCGCTGCAGATCGAGCGCCCGTCCGGCGCGAACGCCACTCCCAGCACTTCGTCGGTGTGGCCGCGCAGGACGGCCAGGGGGCGGGCGCCGACGGTGTCCCACACCCGTACGGTGTGGTCGGCGCCGGCGGACACCAGGGTCAGTCCGTCGGGGGCGTAGGCGAGCGCGTTGACCTTGCCGGTGTGGCCGCGGAGGGTCGCCAGGGCGCGGTGGCGGCCGGTGGTCCGCCACAGTGCGACCGTCCCGTCGGCCCCGGCGGTGGCCAGGGAGCGCCCTCGGGGGTCGAAGGCGACGGCGCGGCTCCCGGTGGTGTCGGGCAGGACCGCTGTCGTACGGCGGCTGGTGGTGCTCCAGAGGTGTACGGGGCTGTCGGTGGCGGTGGCGGCGAGCGTGTGCCCGTCGGGGCTGAACGCGACGGAGCGGGCCCGTCCGGGGAGGGTGAGCACCGCGGACTGCCTCCGGCCCGCGACGCTCCAGAGCCGCACGGTGCCGTCGGAGCCGGCTGTGGCGAGCAGCCGCCCGCCGGGGGCGAACGCGACCGCGTTGACCGGGCCCGCGTGCCCGGTCAGACGTGCGGAGAAGTGCTGGGCCTGCGTGCTGAGCAGGGCCCCGCGTGCCTCGGTGGTCGCGGAGGTGCGGTAGGCCGCCTCGGCGAGGAGCATCGACGCCTCGGGCTGGCCCGCGGCCAGGGACGTGGACCGCGCGGCGAGGGCCTGCGAGCGGGCCACGCGCTCCTGGGCGAGGGCGCCGGCGCGCTGCTGGTACGCCAGGGCTCCGGCGGTCAGGGCGAGCGCCAGCAGGACGACGAGCGTGACCAGCATCCGCTGCTGGAGCCGGACCTGACGCCGGGCCTGCTGCGTCCGCCGCTCCTCCTCGGCCCGGCCGGCCCGGAGGAACGCCTCCTCCAGGGGGCTGAGCCGGCCGCTGCCGTCGAGTTCGCCGGCCCAGGCGCACACGGTGGCCAGCCGCGCCCCGCGGTAGAGGGCCGACGGGTCGCGGCCCTCGCGCTCCCAGGCGGCGGCCGCCTGGGTGAGCTGCTGGTGGAGGAGGAGTCCGTCGCGGTCGGCGCGGATCCAGCCGTGCAGCCGGGGCCAGGCGTGGAGGAGTGCCTCGTGGGCGATCTCCACGGTGTCGCTGTCCAGGGTGATGAGCCGGGCCCGCACGAAGGCGTCCAGGGCCGATGCGGCGCCCTCGGCGTCGGCGAGCTGCTCCATCAGGGCGGCGCGGCTCATGCGCCGCCGTGTCGCTCCGGTGCCGTCGGGGGCGCCGGTGCCGTCGGTGACGTGGACGAGCCGAACCAGGTTGCGGCGGATGGTCCGTTGCTCGGACGGGTAGAGGCGGGCGAAGACGTTCTCGGCCGTCCGGGCGATGGCGCCGTGGATGCCGCCGGTGTGCTCGTATCCGGCGACGGTCAGGGTGGAGCCCTCACGGCGCTCCCACGTGGCCATCAGCGCGTGGGAGACCAGAGGCAGCGCTCCGGACGGGGTGTGGTCGGGCGTGGCGGTCCCGGCGGCCGCGGGGTCGTCGCGCAGTCCCGCGTCGCGGAGGATCAGCTGGACGAGTCCGGGTTCGAGCGTGAGGCCGGCGCGCTCCGCGGGGCGGGTGATGGACTCGCGGAGCTCCGCTACGGACATCGGAGGCAGGAAGAACAGCCCGTCGGTGAAGACGGGGGCCAGTTCGGGGAGTTCCAGGCAGCGCCCGGAGAAGTCGGCCCGTACGCCGAGGACGACGACGGCGGCGTCGTGGCCGGTGGTCCCGGGTGCCTCGGGCCGGGCCGTGGCGAGCGTGCGGAGCACGCGGACGAAGTCGCGCCGCTCGTCCTCGTCGGAGCAGAGGGTGAACAGTTCCTCGAACTGGTCGACGAGCAGGACCGGGCGGACGGGCGGGGGCCGCCGGCCGTCGGGCCCGGGCGGGGTGGTGTCGTCGGCCCGGCGGCGGACGACGTCGAGGAGGCTCTCCGGACGGCGCCGCAGTTCCGGGGCGGTGAGGCCGGTGTCGCTCCCGAGGGCCTTGGCGGTGCGGTCGAGGAGTTCCTGGAACGGGTGGGCGGTGGGCGTGCATCCGATCACGGGCCACCGGTCGGCGCCCGGCATGGGGAAGCCGCCGTCGCGGCGGAGGGCCGGTACGAGACCGGCGTTGAGGAGGGAGGACTTCCCGGCGCCGGAGGGGGCGACCAGCATCAGCGGTCCGTTGCCGACGCGTTCGAAGACCCGCTCGACCAGCGCGGCCGTGGCACGCTCCCGGCCGAAGAACCACGCGGCCTCGTGCGGGGTGTACGCGCGCAGTCCCCGGTAGGGGCAGGGCCCGTCCAGCGGTGTTCCGGCGGCGGGGGCGTCGGCGGTTTCGGCGCCGGGCGCCGCGGATTGCCGTACCAGCCGCAGCAGGAGGCCGTCCGCCCGCAGGACTTCGTCGCAGCGGCGCGCGACATCGACGGTCGCGCGTTTGGAACCGGTCTCGATCTTGCTCAGGTAGCCCTTGCTGTAGTGGGTACGGCGGGCGAGATCGGCCAGGGACAGGCCGCGCCGGGCGCGCAGGCGCCGCAGCTGTGCGGGGAAGGACATCGCGGTGGCGTCGGGCGCCTCGTCCTGGTGATCGGTGTGCGGTCCGCTGTCCGGGTCCCCCACGGCATCCCCCCATGGCCCTGTGCGCCCTGGCATCGAGACGGCAGATGCCCAGGCTACAGCGGGGGTGGGACGGTTTGTGCACGTTACGTCCGGCGTGGCGAGAACAGGAAACGTCCGGAGCGGCGGCTCGCTGCTCCGGACGTTCCTGTTGCGGGAGGAGATGGTCGGTGTGGGGCCGTGACGGAGGTTACGGCCGGTTCAGGCGGATGGAGTTGATGGGTGTGAGGTCGGCGTACACGCCGGTCTTGGCGGCGATGGGCGCCCCGCAGCCCCCGCCGTTGTAGCCGGTGCACAGGTTCGCGGTCGCGCCGCCCGTCTGGTTGTTGAGCACCCAGTGGTTGCCGACCTGGTTGCTCAGGTTGTGCGCCCCGTAGCGGTAGAAGACGTGGGTCGGCCGGACGGCGGGGTTCTGGTTCTGCGGGTAGATGCAGACCGCTCCCTCGGGGCATCCGGCCCAGTCGGCGGCCGGCCTGGCGTCGGCCGAGGCGGTGAACACCATCACGGCCGCGGCCGCGGTGGCGAGTGCGGCGGCGCTGCGGATCATCTTGCGCATGTCGTTTCCCCCTTGCAGGTGGTGCCTTGCTGGGTCGTGCCTTGCTGGGTCGTGCCGTCGAGGCCGTGCCGCGGGGGCCGTGCCGTCGTTCCCGGCGACTTCAGGTTGCCGCCGCCGCGCACCGGGGTCGACGGGTTTCCTGTTGCCCGTCGGGCCGGCGGCCGGGAAACACCCGGTGACCTGGGAGCTCACGGCGCGGAGGTCAACACCGGGGGAGGTCCTGACCGGCGTCGGCGTCGCCATGGCCGAGCTCGGTATGGCCAAGCTCGGTACGGCCGAGCTCGGTATGTCGGCTCCGGCGGCCACGGCCGTCGCCACCGACTGAAACCGGAGTCCTTCCGCTCTCGCGCGGCCGGGCGCCCGGCCGCGTCGTGCGGCATACGGGTGAAAGCGGCGCGCCGCCGTCCCTCCCGGGGCATGAGGTCAAGGGGGGCTCCCGGTCGCTCGACGAGAGGACGCCATGGCCCTGCACCACTCCGGCGGCGGCGTGCGCGCCGCCGACCGCGACCTGGAGCTGAATCCGCTCTTCAGCAGGGAGCCGGTGACGGTGCCGCGCGACGTCCTGCCGGACACGGCGACGGACCCCGCCGTCGCCTACCAGCTCGTGCACGACGAGCTGATGCTGGACGGCAACGCGCGGCTGAACCTGGCGACGTTCGTCAGCACGTGGGCCGAGCCCCAGGCGTTGCGCCTGATGGCCGAGTGCGCCGACAAGAACATGATCGACAAGGACGAGTACCCGCAGACCGCCGAGCTGGAGATGCGCTGCGTGCGCATGCTCGCCCGGCTCTGGAACGCCGCTGATCCGCAGCGGGCACCCGGCTGCTCGACCACCGGGTCGAGCGAGGCGGCGATGCTGGCGGGGCTGGCGCTCAAGCGGCGCTGGCAGCGGCGGCGCCGGGCGGCCGGGCAGGACACGGGGCGGCCCAACCTGGTCATGGGGATCAATGTCCAGGTCTGCTGGGAGAAGTTCGCGAACTACTTCGAGGTCGAGCCCCGCTACGTGCCGATGGAGGGCGACCGCCACCACCTCACCGCGGACACCGCGGCCGCGCGGTGCGACGAGAACACCATCGGGGTGGTGGCCGTGCTCGGGTCGACGTTCGACGGCAGCTACGAGCCGGTCGAGGAGATCGCCGCCGCGCTCGACGCCTTGCAGGAACGCACCGGCCTGGACGTTCCGGTCCACGTGGACGGGGCGTCCGGGGCCATGATCGCGCCGTTCGTCGACCCCGGTCTGGAGTGGGACTTCCGCGTACCGCGGGTGGCGTCGATCAACACGTCCGGACACAAGTTCGGCCTGGTGATGCCGGGCGTGGGGTGGGCCTTGTGGCGGGATGCCGACGCCCTCCCCGACGACCTGGTCTTCCACGTCAACTACCTGGGCGGCGACATGCCGACGTTCGCACTGAACTTCTCCCGGCCCGGTGCCCAGGTGGTCGCGCAGTACTACAACTTTTTGAGGCTGGGCTTCGACGGCTACCGCAGGGTCCAGCAGACCTGCCGCGACGTCGCGACGCGACTGGCCCGGAGCATCGGCGAGCTGGGGCCCTTCGAGCTCCTCACCGACGGCGGTGAGACGCCGGTGTTCGCGTTCCGGCTGGGCGACGGTGTCGGCGCGTACAACGTGTTCGACGTGTCCGCCGGCCTGCGTGAGCGGGGCTGGCTGGTGCCCGCGTACACCTTCCCGGCCCACCGCACCGATCTCGAAGTGCTGCGCATCGTGGTCCGCAACGGCTTCGGGCACGACCTGGCCGATCTGCTGCTGGACGACCTGCGGCGGGTGGTGGGTCGGCTGGAACGGCAGGGTGGGCCACGGCGGAACGCCGACGACGCCGGCGGCTTCGCCCACGGAGCCGAGACGAAGGACCCTCAGCATTCCGGGCGGCAGTGAGATGTGCCGGCTCCTCGGGACGATCGGCGCACCGTACCGCGCCGCGCCCGCGCCGCCTTCCGGCTGCCGGCCGCCCCGGACAGTCTCCGGGACCGGTCCGGCCGCGCACCGGCGCCACGGGCGTCGGGTGCTTCGACGAGAACGGCGCCCCATGGGCCGACCGGGCGCCCGTGGCCCCTGCCCGGACCGCAGCGGCACCGCGGGCGCATGCGGGCCACTCGGGGGGCCTGGCGTCCGTCCCGGCGGTCGTGGTGACCGGCGAGCGGCCGGACGACGACCCGCGCGGCCGGCTGATGGAGCCCGGCGAGCTGCCGCGCGTCGCGCCCGGCGCGCGCACGAGCAGCCGCATCGCCCTGCCGGGCCCTCCGGCGCACCCGCCGCGAACCCGGCATGATTGGCGGGACACCGCTCCAGGTCGATACTCCTAGGAGCCGGCGCCGGGGGTGTTCTTCTTGCGTACGGATTCCTGAGCGGTCGGGCTCGGGGTGAGGCTGTCGGCCGCCTCACCGTCGTCCGTGTCGTCCGCGTCCTCGTCGAGGCGGAGTTCCGCCTCCTCGAACTCGTGCAGGACCTCGTCCTCGGCCGTCCGGGGCCGGTGCTTCGGCTCGTTCATGCGTTCCGTGTTCCTCGTGGTACGCCGTTCTAACCCGTGACCGCGCCGAGGCGGTGCAGCTCGACCCCGGCCAGCCGGCCGCCGGTCACGAGCGCGGTCATGTACGTGCGGTGGGGCTGGCGGCGCCGGTCGGTCGGTGAGCCGGGGTTCAGCAGCCGCAGCCCGCCGGGGCCCGTGGTGTCCCACGGGATGTGGCTGTGTCCGAACACCAGGACGTCGAGGTCGGGGAACCGCTGCTCGCAGCGGCGCTCGCGGCCCTGCGCGGGACCGGAGTCGTGGACGACGCCCCACCGCAGCCCGCCGAGGACGGCGCGGGCGACCTCGGGCAGCCGGGCGCGCAGGTCCGGGCCGTCGTTGTTGCCGTGGACGGCGACCAGCAGGCGGGCACGGGACTCCAGCAGATCGAGGGTCGCGGTGTCCACCCAGTCCCCGGCGTGCACGACCGCATCGGCCCGCTCCACGGCGTCGAGCAGCTCGGCCGGCAGGCTCTTGGCGCATTTCGGCACATGGGTGTCGGAGGTGAGGACCAGCCGGACCTCGTCGCTCATCGCCGGTGGTGATGGTGGTGGTGGAGGACCGCGCCGATGCGCGCCCGCCACGAGCCGGGCAGCGCGTGCGCCCTCCAGCCCCGGTCCCACTCGGCCCGGCGGGGCGCCCGGTCCGGCTCGGCTCCGGCGGCCCCGGCCGCGTCCCGGGAGGCGAGCGCGGTCAGTACGGCGGTGAGCGCGGCCAGCTCGATGGCGGTCGGCCGGCCGTGGACGATACGCAGGTGGTGCGGCATGCACTCATGCTGCGCCGCGGGATCCGCCCCGGGCATGTCGTGCTCGGCCACCCGGGTGAGGAGTGGGCTCGCCGGACGGTCTCTGTTGTTGCGCGCCGCGCGAGCGCCGCTCTCCATTCACCGTCGCGGGCCGGGACCATCCGGGGCGCGGAGGGGGCGGTGGCACTCGCCGGAGGCGTTCCCGGGCGGCGGCGGGCCGCCCGGGCGCCCGTCCCGGAGCGGCCGTTCGCCGGTACCGCTGGGTCGTCCGGTCACCGCTTCGGCTCAACCGGGGCGGGAAATCCTCGACGCGCGCCGCGGTCGCAGGTCCGTGATTCTTTGAGCAAACGCGACGAAAGGGCTTACGTCATGGCCACGTTGTGCAGACCCGCAGTGGCGGTCCCTGAGCATGTCATCACAATGCAGCAGACGCTTGATCTGGCGCGGTCCATCCACGCGGACCACCCGCAGCTGGCGCTGGCGCTGCGGCTGATGGAGAACACCGGCGTACGGAAAAGGCATCTCCTGCGGCCGATCGAGGAAACACTCAAGCACCCCGGTTTCGAGGCCCGCAACGCGGTCTACGAAGCGGAGTCCAAGGCGCGTGTGCCGGCGGTCATCCGCCAGGCGCTCGACGACGCGGAACTCCGCGCCCAGGACATCGATGTGATCATCTATGTGTCCTGCACCGGCTTCATGATGCCGTCGTTGACCGCCTGGCTGATCAACACGATGGGCTTCCGCACGGACACGCGGCAGATCCCCATCGCCCAGCTGGGGTGCGCCGCCGGCGGTGCGGCCATCAACCGCGCGCACGATTTCTGCACCGCCTACCCGGAGGCCAACGCGCTCATCGTGGCCTGCGAGTTCTGCTCCCTGTGCTACCAGCCCACCGACCTGGAGGTCGGCAACCTGCTGTCCAACGGCCTGTTCGGGGACGGTCTGGCCGCCGCGGTCATGCGCGGCCGGGGCGGGACGGGCATCTCGCTGGAGCGCAACGGTTCGTACCTGGTCCCGCAGACCGAGGAGTGGATCGCGTACGACATCAAGGACACCGGGTTCCACTTCAAGCTCGACAAGCGCGTGCCCGGCACGATGGAACCGCTGGCGCCCGCATTGAAGGAGCTGGCGGGGCAGCACGGTTGGGACGCGTCCGACCTGGACTTCTACATCATCCACGCCGGCGGGCCGAGGATCCTCGACGACCTCAGCAAGTTCCTGGGCGTACCGCCGGAGGCGTTCCGCTTCAGTCGGGCCACGCTCACCGAGTACGGCAACATCGCCAGCGCCGTCGTCCTGGACGCGCTGCGCCGGCTGTTCGACGAAGGCAGCGCCGAGCACGATGCGCGCGGCCTGCTCGCCGGGTTCGGCCCCGGCATCACCGCCGAGATGTCCCTCGGTCGCTGGACCATCTCCGACCGCTCCTGACCGCGTCTTCGCAGAGGAATCGCACCGTGCTGGATGAGACGACCACGGCCCCCCTTCCCCCCGTGCGCGAATGGCCCGCGCTCGATCTGTTCGGGGTGGACTTCGACCCGGTGCTCGCCGAGCTGATGAGGGAGGGGCCGGTCACCCGGATCAAGCTGCCCAACGGTGAGGGCTGGGCCTGGCTGGTGACGCGTTACGACGATGTGCGGATGGTGACCAACGATCCGCGCTTCAGCCGCAAGCTGGTCGTCCAGCACGACGTCACCCGGCTGGCCCCGCACTTCATCCCCGTCGACGGGGCGGTCGGCTTCGAGGACCCGCCCGACCACACGCGGCTGCGGCGCGCGGTGGCACCGGCGTTCACCACGCGCGGTGTGGAGCGGGTGCGGCAGCGGGCCAAGGAGAGCCTCGACGAGCTGGTCGAGGAGCTGCTGCAGGACGGGCCGCCGGCCGACTTCACCGAGCGGCTGCTCGGCCCGTTCCCGCTGGCCGTGGTCTGCGAGCTGATGGGTGTCGCGGAGGCGGACCGGCCGCGGATGCACGAGTGGACGTCGCTCATCCTGTCCTCGGCACAGGGAGCGGAGCGCAGTCAGCAGGCCAAGGAGGAGATGTGCGCCTACTTCGCGGAGGTGCTGCGCGAGCGGCACCCCGGCGGGGAGGACGTCATCGGCCTGCTGGCGGCGGCCATCGAGAACGGTGAGATCACCGCGTCGGAGGCGGTCGGGCTGGCGCTGCTGATCCAGATCGGCGGCGAGGCGGTCACCAACAACGTCGGCAACATGCTGTTCCTCCTGCTCACGCACCCGGAGCACCTCGCCCGGATGCGGGAGGAGCCGGAGATCCGCCCGCGCGCCATCGACGAGTTGCTGCGCTACATCCCGCACCGCAGCGCGGTGGGCCTGTCGCGGATCGCGCTGGAGGACGTGACGGTCGCCGGGGTGCGCATCCGGGCCGGCGATCCGGTCTACGTGTCGTACCTGGCGGCGAACCGCGATCCGGAGGTGTTCGCCGACCCCGGGACGCTGGACTTCGACCGGAGTCCCAATCCGCACGTGGCGTTCGGGTACGGGCCGCACTACTGCGTCGGCGCGATGCTGGCGCGGCTGGAGTCGGAGCTCCTCGTGGACGCCATGGTGGACCGGTTCCCCGGGCTGCGGTTCGCCGTTCCGGTGGAGCAGCTGCGGTTCCGCCGCGGTGCGCTCATCCGCGGGCCCGAGTCCCTCCCGGTGACCTGGTGACCGCGCACCTGGGGGCGCCGGTGTCCCTGCTGGAGGGCGCACCCGAGGGGCTGCTCGTCCCACCGGGGCAGGGCCGTACCTTGCGTACGCCGGCCCAGCAGGTGACGTTCAAGGTGACGGGTGAGCACTCGCGGGTGGCGTCGAGCTTCGAGGTCGTGGTCTCGCCCGGCTTCGACGTCGGAGCGCATGTGCACACGCGCAGCGAGGAGCTGTTCTACGTCCTGGAGGGCGAGCTGGACGTGCTGGCGTTCGAGCCGCGGGTGCGGACGCGGGACGACTGGCGGAACTGGGAGTCGTCGTCGGGGAAGCGGGTGGTGCGGGCCACACCGGGCACGGTGATCGTGGTGCCGCCGGGCTGTCCGCACGCGTTCGCCAACCGGACGGACGCACCGGCGAAGATGTTCTTCCAGGCGTCGCCGCCACCGGACCACGAGCGCTACTTCGACGAACTCCTGGAGATCCTCGATCAGGGCGGTCCCGTGGATCACGCCGCGATCGCGGCGCTGCGGGCGCGGTACGACATCGAGCAGCTCACGCCGCTGCGGCACGACGCGCACGCGGAGGCGTGAGCGCGTCGTGCCGCCGGCGGGCCGCCCGGCCGTTCAGGCGGTGGCGGGGAACCGGTCCCAGACGCGGTGGCTGCCGAGCAGTTCGACGATGCGGGCGAGGGTGCCCGTACCGTCGTCGGCGATCACCACCCCGGGGGCGCCGGACGGCACGCCGGCCGCTTCGAAGGCGCTCACCGCGCCGTTCCAGCCGCCGAGGGCCTTGGCGTGCCGGAACGCCTCGGAGAGCATGAGCAGCACCCGGGGGTCGCTGGTGGCCCCGGCCTGGACGGCGTCCCCGGCCTTGGCGTCGCGGGCGCCGTAGGCGTCGTCGCCATGGCCGGGCACTCCGGCCAGGACGAGGGCGTCGAACTCGACCGAGCGGGCGGTGGCGAAGGTCCGCTGCACGGCGACCGGCTCGTCGCCGTCCGCGTCGAGCGTGCCGCCGGAGGGGGCGATGACGAGGGGCACCATGCCCGCGTCCAGGGCCGCCCGGCGCACCGCCCGCACCCCGTCAAGGTCGGCGTTCTGGTCGGCGACGATGCCGATGATCCGGCCGGCCGGGGGCCAGGTCCGCCCGATCTGGGAGAGGGCGGGGCTCGGCTCGACCGGCGCCAGGGGCTCGGTGGGCTCGGGCGCCGGCAGGCCGAGGCCGGCGGCCACCCGCTCGCACAGTTCGGGGTCGATGTTCGCGAGCACCTTCAGCGCCCGTTCCTTGATGGCCTGTTCGTAGCACTTGCCGAGTTCGAAGGTGTAGGCCCCGATGATGTGCTCGCGCTCGGTCGGGGTCATGCTGAGCCAGAAGCGGCGGGGCTGGCTGAAGTGGTCGGAGAAGGAGGCGGGTGCCTCGCGTACCTTCTCGGCGGCCGGGACCGGGACGGGCACTTCGATGTAGGCGCCGTTGTCCGCGCCCGCGAGGAACGGGCACCCCCCGTCGAGCGAGTTGGGGCGGTAGGGCGCCACGCCGGTGTGGACGGCTGTCTGGTGCAGGCCGTCGCGCAGCATGTCGTTGACCGGGGCGTGCGGGCGGTTGATGGGGATCTGGGCGAAGTTGGGACCGCCGAGCCGGGTGATCTGGGTGTCGAGGTACGAGAAGAGCCGCCCCGCCAGCAGCGGGTCGTCGGTGATGTCGATGCCGGGGACGAGGTGCCCGGGATGGAAGGCGACCTGCTCGGTCTCGGCGAAGAAGTTCGAGGGGTTGGCGTTGAGGGTGAGCAGGCCGATCGGCTGCACGGGGGCCAGTTCCTCGGGGACGATGTTCGTCGGGTCCAGCAGGTCGATGCCCTCGAAGGTCTGCTCCGGGGTGTCGGGGAAGGTCTGGATGCCCAGCTCCCACTGCGGGTACGCGCCGGCCTCGATGGCGTCGGCGAGGTCCCGGCGGTGGAAGTCGGGGTCCACTCCGTTGATCATCTGGGCTTCCTCCCACACCAGGGAGTGGACGCCCAGCTTCGGCTTCCAGTGGAACTTGGCGAGGGTGGTGGCGCCTTCGTCGTTGACCAGGCGGAAGGTGTGCACCCCGAAGCCTTCCATCATCCGGTAGGAGCGGGGGATGCCGCGGTCGGACATGTTCCACAGGGTGTGGTGCGTGGCCTCGGTGTGGAGGGTGACGAAGTCCCAGAAGGTGTCGTGGGCGCTCTGTGCCTGGGGGATCTCCCGGTCGGGGTGCGGCTTGCCGGCGTGGATGACGTCGGGGAACTTGATCGCGTCCTGGATGAAGAAGACCGGGATGTTGTTGCCGACCAGGTCGAAGACGCCTTCGCCGGTGTAGAACTTCGTCGCGAAGCCCCGGGTGTCGCGCACCGTGTCGCCCGAGCCGCGGGAGCCGAGGACCGTGGAGAAGCGGACGAACACCGGGGTCTCGACGTCCTTGCCGAGGAAGGCCGCCTTGCAGACCTTGGCGGCCGTCCCGTACCCCTGGAAGACCCCGTGCGCACCGGCGCCGCGGGCGTGGACGACCCGCTCCGGGATGCGCTCGTGATCGAAGTGCATGATCTTTTCGCGCAGGTGGTGGTCCTGCAGCAGGACCGGGCCGCGGGGCCCGGCCTTGAGGGAGTGGTCCGTGTCGTACAGGCGGTTGCCCTGCGCCGTGGTGAGGTACGGCCCGGCCTGCGCGACCCGTGACCGGTCGGCCCCGGTCGGCCGGCCGGTGGGCCCACAGGTGTCGGGGCCGCTCTGGTCGGGCTTGGGCGGGAGCGGCCCGCGTACGGTGGTCGGCTCGTCCACCTGCGCCGGCTCGGGCGCCGGGCGGCCGGGCAGTTCGGCCGCGGGCCCCTTGTCGCCGCGAACCGCCTCGGTCACCTTGTGGGCGACCGCCTTGAGCGGATTGGGATCCTGGTTCTGGTTCGCCATCGTTCCTCCGTGCTCGGACAGCAACTCCACAGCCATGACCGTCGCCGGGGCGGCCGTAACGGATCAGCGGAACAGATCCGTCCTTCGGCACACCCGGGCCGGGCGTGGTCACGGCTCCGCAGGTACCCCGGGTCACACGGCGGAAGCAGGACCTTCGTCACGAATTCAACGGCCGGCGGTCCTGAGGGATGCCCGTCGGCTGGCGGCCCTGCGGGAGGGGCCCTGGAGGAGGGGTCCGGAGGAAGGGGTATCCGGAGACGGCGGACCGGGCGGGGACCACGGCCCTGTCGTCACAGGGCCAGTGAGGCCCACACCGTCTTGCCCCGCGGGGGCGTCGGGGCCCAGGACCACGTGTCGCACAGGGCGCCGACCAGGAGCAGCCCCCTGCCGCCCGTCGCCAGGTCCCCGGCCTCGCGCGGACGCGGCGGGACGGAGCTGGGGTCGGAAACGGCGCAGACCAGGTGGGTGGCGTGGCGGAACAGGCCGAGCCAGACGGGGAATTCGCCGGGGCCGTCCCCGTCCCGTTCCCCGGCGGGCGGCCGCACGGCGTGCCGTACCGCATTGGTGACCAGTTCGCTGACGACGACTTGAGCATCACCGGTGACGGCCGGCAACTCCCACCGGTCGAGCGTGTGGGCGACGAACCGGCGCGCCTGGCCGACGTTGCGCGGCGCGCCGTCGAAGCCGCACGCCGCGAAGCCGCCGGCGGGGAGGAAGCCCTCGTCGTCCAGGTCCATGTCCGGTGGCTCGCTCGGCAACGGCGCACAGGTTCCGGAGACATGACCCGGCGGGCTCATCGGCCCGGCGTACGTGCTCGTCGAGTCCGGCATGTGAATCGTCACGGTGAAGTCTCCCTGCGAGCTTCGGGGTTCGAACGCTGCGGCAGCCGGTGCGGGACGAGTATCGTCGAGGTCGGCACGCGAGTGCAATTGCATCTGGGATTGCACTGTCCGATTCTCATGGGCACGTACGAGCGATTCGAAAGAGGTATGTGGGGGTGGAGTTGTTCAACGGCATGCGTTCGAGCTCCCTGGCATCGGCTGCGTGGATCAAGAGCAGTCACAGCAACGCCACGGGGAACTGCGTGGAGATGGCGGCGTTGCCGGACGGGCGGGTGGCCGTGCGCAACAGCCGGGACCCGGAAGGGCCGGCTCTCGTCTATACGAGGGAGGAGATAGCGGCGTTCGTGGCGGGCGCCCGGGACGGCGACTTCGACGCGCTTGTCGGCTGAAAGCCACCAGTGGCGGCTCCCGGCTCTGGCCCGGGCAGGGGCCGGATGGGTAGGGTCACTCCATTCATAGT
>NZ_KL591026.1:0-34885 GCF_000716335.1 Streptomyces sp. NRRL S-118
CGTCTATGTTGACACATGTCGAACCAGGGCGGCAGGGCCGGCTGCCGCCTAAGGTCGGCGCGCGCGCTTCGCCCACCGGATCGAAGCCACCGTGTCGTGTCAGGGCGTACGCACTGACGCCCGGACCGCCGGGGCGGCGAGGTTGGACTGTCCGCCCCCGATCCGCTCCCCACGATCACGACGTCGAGCCGCCCCATCGGCTCCCCGTTTCGATGAATGTCTATGTTGACGCACATCGATGCAACTGTCATGCTGGGTGCGCAAGCCATTGACAGATGTCGAATCAAGGGAGTCATCATGTCTGCGCCGACCACCGACGCGTCCGCGACCGCGCTTCCGACCGTGGTCGTCGGAGCAGGCCCCATCGGCCTGGCGGCCGCCGCCCACCTCGTCGAGCGCGGCCTGGAACCGCTGGTCCTGGAGGCCGGCCATGCCGCGGGCGCGGCGGTGCGCGAGTGGAGCCACGTCCGTCTGTTCTCGCCCTGGGCCGAGCTCGTCGACCCGGCGGCGGAGAAGCTGCTGGCCCCCACCGGCTGGGCGGCTCCCGACGGGGCGACCTACCCCACGGGCGGCGACTGGGCCGAGCTGTACCTCCAGCCGCTGGCCGGCGTCCTCGGGGACAAGGTCCGCTTCGGCGCCCGGGTCACCGGAGTCTCGCGCCTCGGCCGTGACCGGGTCGTCGACGCCGACCGCGACGCGCAGCCTTTCACCGTCCACGTCGCGTACGCCGACGGCCGTGAGGAGCGCCTGACCGCCCGGGCGGTGATCGACGCTTCCGGTACGTGGTCCACGCCGGGCCCCATCGGCGGCGACGGCCTGCCGGCCCTCGGCGAGCTCGCGGCCGCCGACCGTATCTCCTACCGCGTCCCCGACCTCAAGGACCCTGCCGTTCGTGTCCGTTACGCCGGGAAGCGCACCGCTGTCATCGGCTCCGGCGCCTCCGCCTTCACCGCCCTCGCCGCGCTCGCCGAGCTGGCCACGTCCCATGACGGCTCCGGTACGCACGCCACCTGGATCCTGCGCCGGGGGATCAGCGGCTCCACCTTCGGCGGTGGTGAGGCCGACCAGCTCCCCGCTCGTGGCGCCCTCGGTCTCGCGGCCAAGGCGGCCGTGGACAACGGCTGCGCGGACGCAGTCACCGGCTTCCGTACGACCGCCGTCGAGCGTGCCGGCGAACAGGTGGTCCTGGTCGCCGAGGACGGCCGCCGGCTCGACCCGGTCGACGAGGTCGTCGTCCTGACCGGTCTGCGCCCCGACCTGTCCTTCCTCTCCGAGCTGCGCCTCGGCCTCGACGAGCGCCTCCAGGCCCCGCTGGACCTCGCCCCGCTCATCGACCCCAACGTCCACTCCTGCGGCACCGTCTACCCGCACGGGGTGAAGGAGCTGGCCCACCCCGAGAAGGACGTCTACCTCGTCGGCATGAAGAGCTACGGCCGCGCCCCGACCTTCCTCGCGATGACCGGCTACGAGCAGGTCCGCTCCATCGCCGCCGCCCTCGCCGGTGACCGGGAGGCCGCCGAGCGCGTCGAGCTGACGCTGCCCGAGACCGGCGTGTGCGGCGGGGCCGGCCTTTTCGACGAGCCGGAGGCGTCCGGCGCGGCGAGCGGCGGAGGGTGCTGCGCGACCCCCTCCACGCTTCAGATCGGGATCGGAGCTCCCGTCTCCTCCGGCGGCTGCTGACCACCGTGGCACGCCTCGACCTCGGCAAGGCCGCGACCGGAACGGGGGACCGGTCGCGGCCCCGCGCCGTCCTGCCCGCCCTGTGCGCCACGCAGATCACCGGCTGGGGCATCGTCTATTACGCCTTTCCCGTCCTGCTCTCCCGCATCACCGCCGACACGGGCTGGTCGGCCAGTACGACGACCGCCGCGTTCTCGGCAGCCCTGCTGGTCTCGGCAGCGGCCGGGATCCCGATCGGCCGCTTCCTGGACCGGCATGGACCGCACGCCGTCATGACCGGCGGCTCGGTCCTGGCGGTCCTCGCCCTGCTGGCCATCGCCGCGACCCCGAACATGACGGTCTTCTTCGCCGCATGGATGGCGGCCGGTGTCGCCATGGCGGCCACCTTCTACCACCCCGCCTTCGCCGCCGTCACCCGCTGGTGGGGGCCCGACCGGGTCCGCGCCCTCACCGTCATCACCCTTGCCGGCGGCCTGGCCTCCACCGTCTTCGCCCCGCTGACCGCCGCGCTCGCCGAGCACCTGAGCTGGCGGGCGACCTACGCCGTGCTCGCCGCGGTCCTGGCCGTCGTCACCATCCCCGCCCATGCCCTCGCCCTGCGGGCCCCCTGGCCGCCCGCGCCGTCCACCCCGAGCGGTCAGGCATCCGCCACGGCCACGCGGATCAGCCGTTCCCGCCCTTTCCTGCTGCTGGCGGCGGCCTTCACCCTCTCCGGCTTCGCCATGTACGCCGTCGTGATCGGGCTCGTGCCGCTGCTCACCGAACGCGGCGCCGGCACCACGACCGCAGCCTGGGCCCTCGGGCTCGGTGGCGCCGGCCAGACACTCGGCCGCACGCTGTACGCCACGCTCGCGCACCGGACCGGCGTGACGACACGCACGACGATCCTGATCGCGGCCGGGGGAGTCACCACAGCGGCCCTCGCCCTCGTACCCGGACCGATCGCCCCGCTCGTCGTGATCGCCATCCTGGCCGGAGTGGTACGCGGCAACCTCACCCTCCTCCATGCCACTGCCGTCTCCGACCGCTGGGGCACCGCGGACTACGGCCGCTTGTCCGCTCTGCTCATTGCGCCGGCCACCGTGGCGGCAGCCGTCGCCCCATGGGCCGGCGCGGCACTGGCCGGACCACTCGGCGGATACGACGGCCTCTTCCTCGTCCTCGCGCTCTGCTCCGCAGCGGCGGTCGTGTTCGCCATGGCGTCCGGCCGCCTCATGAGCGGCCCCTGGGGCGCTTGATCCGCCGCGAGGCCGATCAGTTGGCTGCCATGTGCACGGGGGGCCGGGGGTGCGGTGCCGGTCGCGTCGACGACATCCCGCCCGTCGCGGGCCGCCCCCGGCCGACCCCGGCGCGGACCGTAGCGCCGCCCGGCGACAAGGACTACGACTCCGACGCCCACCGCGACGCACTGCGCCGCCGGACTTCCCACGCCTCGTTGTGTGCCGGGAGCGCCATCGAGCGGACACGACGCCTTCGTCCCCCTCGGCCGCAGTCCCCTCCGCTACGACGTCTCAAGAAAGCCCCCTCCGGTATCTCTGGCGTGCGCTGAGGAGCAACTCGGCCCCTGGCCTGCTCGGCTCTACCGGTGCGGTACCCGTCTGGATCGACTGGCTCCGCCGGAGCCGGCGCACGACCCCCTCGGGAAGACCATGACGATCGCGCCGACGGCGGCTGTCGGGGAATGGGAAGGGGAAGAGCGGGAGCGCGCAGAGGAGGGCGGTGTTGCTCGTGCCGTCGACCCGTGCGGGCGCGTGCGGGCGCGGGTCGGAGCACGAAAGCCGCCGGCAGCGGGGCGAGGGCAAGTTGATCGCGCGGACTCGCGCATCAGGCGCCCGGCGCAGGGTGCTGAGTGTCTGCTGGGGAGGGTCGGGCCGGGGTGCGCAGCCCCGCCAGCAACCGGTCGAGCGCCTGCTCCCCGGCCTGCGGGTCCCCGCCCCGCGCGATCCAGAGCGCGGCCTCGTTCATCGCCCCCGACAGCAGCCGGGCCAGGGGCTCCACCGGCTGATCGGCGATGAGCCCGGCTGCGACCAGCGCCGCCAGTGCCTCTTCGAGGTGCCGGGCGGAGGACTCCTCGTCCATGGTCCGCCACTCGTCCCAGCCCAGCACGGTCGGCGCGTCGACCAGCAGGATTTGCCGCACCGCCGGGTCGGTACCCGCGGCCAGGAAGGCCCGGCAGCCCGCCCGGAGTTGCTCCCAGAGGTCCTCGTACTGCTCGGCTGCGGTCGCGACGCGTTCGCCCAGCTGCCGCTGGACCTCGGAGACGACGGCCCGGAAGAGCCCCGCTTTGCTGGCGAAGTGGTGGTAGGCGGCCCCCTTGGTGACCCCGGCCGCCCGCGCCACCTCGGCCAGCACCACGTGGTGGTACCCGTCGGCGGCGAACCGCCGCTGTCCTTCCGCCAGCAGCGCATTCCGCGTGGCCGCCCGCTGCTCCGCCCGGTTGACCGCCATCGCGCACACCGCCCTTTCCATTTCGCGTACCGAGGGTATGCTAACGCCCCGACTCGCATACCCCCGGTATGTGAAATGGACCGAAGGACCCTTGCGATGACGAACGCACTCACGACCATGCCCACGACCCGCCTCGGCGGCTTCTACCCGGTGCTGGCCACCCGGGACGTGGCGGCCTCCCGCGACTTCTACACCCGCCACCTCGGGTTCGAGGTGACCTTCGAGGCGGACTGGTACGTCAGTCTGCGCCGCCCCGACGCCCCGCACTACGAACTGGCCCTCCTCGACCATGCCCACCCGACCGTCCCCGAGGGCCACCGGGTCGCCCTCCGGGGCGGCTTGCTGCTCAACTTCGAGGTGGACGACGTGGACTCCGAGCACCAGCGGCTCGTCGTGGAGGCCGGCCTGCCCGAGGTACTGCCACTGCGTACGGAGGAGTTCGGCCAGCGCCACTTCATCGTTGCTGCCCTCGACGGGGTGCTGATCGACGTCATCACCGTCGTCCCGCCCAGCGAGGAGTACGCCGCCCGGTACACGGACGCCTGACTCCCGGGCCGGCGTCCGCCACCCGCCTCGACCGGCTCGGTGTCCCCGTGCGGGCCGTTGCGTCCTGGCGCCCGGCTGGACCGGCGAATCGGGCGAGGCCGTCCGCGGCCTCGCCGGAATGTCCTCCTAGGCACCGGGCCCCCGCGTCGGCGCGATCACGACGGGTTCTTCGATGAGCCGCGCGGTCGGCGGCGTCCTGGGCACCGGCCGCGTCCAGGCCGCGGGGGTGTCGGCAACCTCGTCGAGGAGCCAGTCCCGGCAGGTGCCGTCGAGCGCCAGCGGGTGGAGGGTGAGCGTGCCGTCCGGTGCGATGTGCATCCGGACGAATCCCGTGCGGTCGTCGATGGACTGCCCGGACATCTGCCACTCGGCGGCTTGACCGCTGTGCGTCCACAGCACCCACAGGGCGAAGAACTGCGAGCCGAGGAGTGCGCCCAGCGCGGCGGCGAAGAACAGCAGGATCGCCAGGATCCAGATCCGGCTCCAGGTGAGCGGGACCGAACGGGCCACGGCGACAGCGACGGACAGCGCCGCGACCGCGGCCGCCAACTGGAACAGCACGGCCACGACCGGACCGAACGACGGCCGCCGTCCGGTCCGCAGCCGCCCGGCCCAGCCGAACAAGAAGGGCAGAACGAAGAAGGCGGCACTCGTGCAGAGCAGGCCGAGCAGGTCGTCGACGCCGGCCCGGCGCAGGGCGTCGAGGGGATTGCGTCTGCCGTCGGCGAGCGCGAACGCGCCACTCGCCAACAGCACGAGCATCACCTGCACCATCCCGGCCAGTACTGCGAACCCGCGGTTGCGCCACGGGAGCCAGTACGGCGACCAAGGCCGGGCGATCGCGCGGGCGAGCGAGCGGGACTCCTTCGCATCGGGGTACGTGTGCTGTGCGAGGGCGAATCCTGACGGCGGTTCGTCCTTCTCCCGCATCCGCGACGTGGCGGGCGGCAGCGGCAGGGCCTTCGGGAGCCAGTGCGTGGCGGCCAGGAACGCGCCGCCCAGGCCGCACGTCACCATCTGGCGTCGACGGGGGTCCGGAGGGAGGGCGTCGTCGGAGCCGGGCCGGTCGTCGGGGAGCCGTTCCGCGTAGCGGGCGTAGTGGTGCTTGTCGCCGGTCAGCCACAGCCGGATGGACGCGCCCGTGTCCTCGCGTCTCCCGGTGTCCGGGTCGAACCGGGTCCGTATGATGTTCCGGTCGAACCAGTGCAGGGAGTTGAAGGCGTTGGGCTCCTTGTCGCTCTTCACCCACGTGGGCGCGGCGGAGCAGACGATCACGCTGTCGCCCGGCTGCAGTTGCGGAGAGAGCACGGACTCGAAGTAGCGCCGCTGCGGATCGTCGAAGTAGGAGCCGAGCTGGCTGTCCAGCCCGACGAGCCACCAGCGCTGCGGCAGCTTCACGGCGAAGTAGCTCCGGGTCTGCCGGGTCCGCCAGCCGCCGATGCGCCGTCCCTGGGCGAACATCCGCAGGAACGCGGTGAGTCCGTCGTACCAGTCGTGGTTACCCGGCAGCGCCACCATGAGCGGCTGGTCCGGTGCCGACGGGAGCGCGGCTCGGTAGGGCCCCTTCATCCGGTCCTCGTACGCCGTCGTCGAGGCCACCGGGTACACGAGGTCCCCGCCCAGGACGAGCAGCGAGCCACGAGGGAACGAGTCGGCCCCGGCGACGGAGAGCCGGTTCGCGGCCAGGGCGGATGCCACCGAGTACGTCGCCTCGAAGCCGTCGCCGAGGTCGGCGACGAAGTCGATCCAGATCTCCTCCGCGTCCGGATCCGCCAGCGGTGCCCGCAGCAGACCGCTCTCGAGCGCGCCCTGTACCTCGCGCTTGTCCGAGTAGCCGGCGAACACGGCGGCCAGCCCGACCTTCACCGCGGTACGAGCCAGCTCCCTCGGTGCCAGCCAGCGCACCGGTTCCTGTGGGGTGAACCGGAGCGCCGCCGCGTGCGTGCGCAACTCGTCAAGGTTCACGATGGCTCCTCCGTCGGCCCGGGATCTCTCTTGCGGCGCGTGTCGTCGCGTACGGCGTCACGTGGCGGCGCGGGCGCCGGTCACAGCGGTGACCAGGGCAGGACGGCCTGTCCGTACACGTCCCACAGCTTTCCGAGGAAGAACCGACCGAAGCGTCCCAGCGTCGTCGCCCTGCCGGGGAGCGTCGCCGCTTCGACCCTGAAGGTGGTGAGCTGCTTCAGGAAGTCGGTGGGGCGGATGCGAACGGATCCCGAGGCCACCAACTCGGCTTCGGGCTCCTCCTCGGCATCGACGTGGCCACGAACGATGCGTGTGTGGAGGGTCGTCGTGTCCTTCCAGACTCCCCGGCGGGAGTCCACGCTGACGCTCTTGTGTCCACTGAGTGTGAGCCGATGACCGGCTCGGTCGGTGAAGAACAAGCGGTACAGCATCCGCAGGTGTTCCGGGTCGCCCTGTGCCACGAACAGCTGGAAGGTTCCTCGCTCGACCGGAAGGCGTCCGCCCAGCTCCTGGCAGACGACTTCTCCCCGCAGAGCGGCTTCATGCTCCGGATCGCTCAGGAAGCGATCCACTCCCCGGATGTCGATGGTCAGGTGCACGGCCAGGTCGGCGGCTGCTCCACCGTCCGACGAGGACACCTCCTGGACGTCCTTCGTGCCGAAGGCGACACGGCCGGCCATGCGTTCCGTGAACCGGATACGGGTGGGGTCGGGGCGGTCCGGAGGGGCGCCGGTCCGCCAGGGAATTCCCTGGGCCGTGCACCAGTCGCGAGCACGGTGCACTCCGAGCTCCACGGCCTGGGCGAAACGGTCCTTGCTGAAGTTGATGAGGTAGTTCAGTGGAACCTCGGCGCTCAGGAGCCTCACGTCGATCAGGCGGCCGAACTCTCCGGCATCTCCTCTGCGGATGGCCGCGTTGCTGGCCTCGATCCGGCGCAGCCAGTGCTGCAGCTGACCGTTGGCGACCGTTTCGATGATGTGGAAATAGTTGGCCACGAAGCCGTCCCGCCAGCGGTGCAGTCGGCTGACCGTCCAGATGATCCACAGTTCGTCGCAGCCCCGCCGAATCGCCTCCTCGACGTTGCCATCGGTCAGGTAGACCGGGTCGATGTAGGTCTGCCCGTCGATGACGACCGGAGGGAACCACATGGGCAGCGCCACCCCGGCACAGAAGCGATCCTCGTCCATGTGGGCGGCGGTCACCGTCTCCAGTTCGTTGGCACTGAAGTTGTAGAGGTTGAACGTGGCTTCGCGATCGGTGGCCCGGATCCTCTCCCAGTCCAGTCCCCATCCCGGGAAGACGCGACGCCGATAGCCGTCCAGCGTGAAGAGGGAACGGGCGTACGGCCCCTTCGGCAGCTCACGCCAGTTCGGGGCGACGCCCTTCAGAGGAGAGAGGTTGCGCCAGTTGTCCGCGATCTCGCGCCCGGACATCCCCTGGCAGTACATCGCCAGGTTGAACACACCTCCGCTGGCCCCATCGGCATGGTCGAACTCCAGCTCGGCCTCGTCGAGGAGGACCTGAAGGACCCCCGCCTGGAAAGCCACCTTCAGCCCGCCGCCGGCGAGGATGAGGGATCGGCGCGGGGTGCCGCTGCGGTGCTCGCTGTTCCGACCGGTCGTCATGAGGGCCTCGTAGGATTGTGCCGGTGATCGTCGATGATGCGCTCGGCCGACCGGTCGGCCAGCGCCGCGATGGTGAGCGACGGATTCGGGCCGACGGGACCGGGCATCACCGAGCCGTCGGCGATCGACAAGCCCGGATAGCCGTACACGCGCCCGAAGGAGTCCACCACGCCTTCCCGCTCGGTGCGCCCCATCGGTGCGCCACCCACGGGATGCACGGTGATGAGGCGGTTGAGCCACCACAGGGGATTCGAGGCGTAGCGTCCGCCCAGACTGCGGGACACACGCATCATCGTCTCGTTCATGTGGTCGAAGTACTGATCGGAGGCGGCCAGACCCCAGTCGAGGTCCAGATGTCCGTCCCGGAGGAACATGCGGCCGTTGGGCACGTCCCGCCCCATTCCGAGCAGCGGTATGGACGTCGCGGTGAACAGCCCCTTGCCCATGGCGTCACCGAGCTGTCGCCCCACACGGCTCCTGGCGGTTCTCGTGAGCTGCGACCACCCGCGCCGCAACAGGAACCGCGTGACCCTGTTCGACATGGTCAGCACATTGTGCTCGACAAGCCAGTTGAGGAATTCCGGGTAACCGGCATCCTCGATGTAGAAGCCCCGGGCGGAGTCGTCGTTCTCCTTGCGGTCCAGGCGCATCGCACTGGTGATGACCGGGCCGAAACTCGGTTCCAGCATGCGCGGAACCGTCTCACCGGGCCGGTCCCGGCGCTTCTCCCGTGCTTTGACCACCAGCCCGAGAAAGTCCCCGTTTCCGGAGAAGTGCGTACCCAGCGCCGGGCTGAGGGCAGGAAAGGCGCTGCGGTTTCTCAGCAGCAGATAGGTGGTGCCGAGCGCACCGGCGGAGAGGATCAGCCGTCTCGTCCTGACGGTGTGCAGCTCGGGAGGAGCGAGCGGATCCCCGCCCCCGGCCGCACCGTGGTCGATGTACGAGACCAGGAACCCCTCCCGGACGGGCTCGAACGAGCGGACCTCACAGAGGGTCCGGATGTCCGACCCGAGCCGGTCGGCGGCGCTGAGGTAGGTGAAATCCAGACTGTTCTTGCTGCCGAAGTTGCAGCCCATGTCGCATTCACCGACAAGCCGGCACGTGGAGCGCGGGCTGTGGTGCAGGTTGTCCTCACCGCCCTTGATGGGGGCGCCGGGCACCGGCGGCTCTCCGAAGGAGACGGCCAGCCGCGGAAGCTCCCACGGAAGACCCAGCTGCGAGGCGGCCTGCTGCATGGCGAGGGTCTTGGGCGTGTCCCGGTAGGGCGGCACGCCGAACGGGTACGGCTGCGCACCCATCATGGTCTCGACGCGACCGTAGTGAGGATCGAGGTCCTCACGTGTGACGGGCCAGTCCTCGTAGCCACCGTCGAACGACTCGTGCACGAACCAGCTTTCGGGCTTGCGGATCAGCACATTCGCGTAGATCAGCGAGCCTCCGCCCAGCCCGCTGGACACCAGGGCGTCGAGCTTCGAGAAGCTCCACATGTCGTACATCCCGTACAGGCGGGAGTCCGGATCCCAGAAGTTCTTGGCCGCGTCATGGGGGCTGCGGGGAAAGGACCCGGGTGGGAACGGCTTGCCTCTTTCCAGAAGGCATACGTTCAGGTCGGCCTCGGCCAGGCGAAAGGCGGTCACGGACCCGCCGAAACCCGACCCGACGACGACGGCATCGAAAACGTCCACGCTCGCCACCTCTGTGCGTCGGAGCCCTTGCTTTGACGTCCCCCCGCATGCGGTCGCTGTGCGCACGATCTCTTTCCATGGTTCACCCGCGCGTGGTGACACGCACGTCGAGAAGTCGGCCGGGCCGGCTCTTCGCTTTCCGGCCTGCCGAGGCGTGTGCGGGACGAAGTGCCGCAACCGCCGTCCGCGCAGCGGTGTCTCGCACAACCGGGGACGGCCGGGAGCGGGTGCGGGACGAGGCGTCGGTGGACCGGGCAGTCACGCGCCGGCGACCGGCTCCCGGACGTTCAGGGCGCCGGCCGGGCCGTTGTCCCGCGGGGCGCCGGAGCCCAAGTGGCGTCGAAGACGCCGGTGTCGGCGCCTCTTGGCGGTGTCCTGCGCCAGCACACCGCCCGCCAGGGGGACTTGTCGTCCTGGCGGCCGAAGTGCAGGAGAAGGGACGGCCGGGACGAGAGAAGCGACGGCCGGGATGAAGATCGCCCCGGCCACCGGTGACTTCCTGGGGAACCTGCCCCAGGGGCTGAGCCACCTGGCGCTGATCAGCGCCGCCTGCGCCCTCGACACCACCGGCAAGGAGGCGGACAGGTGAGCGCGTGGGGGACGGCCGCCGGGGCGTTCGTCGGCACGCCGGTGCTGACCACGGCGTTGCGCGCCGCCGGGGAGATGCGCCTGACGCGCATGGACCTGCCGTTCCTGCTCGGCACGGCGGTGACCGTCGACCGCACGCGCGCCAAGGCCGCCGGCTACCTGGTGCAGCTTCCTGATGCTCAACTACGGACCGAGCACGCCCGTGATCACCGTCCTCGTCCACATCGGCTACGGAGCCATCGTCGGGGGCTTCTCACCACGCTCGGCCCCTGACAGCCGGCCCGGCTGTCAGGCTTCCGCGCCCGTCACGACGGCGCCGGAGCCGCGTCGTAGACGAGGAGGCCGTCGGCCCGGAGCCGTACCCCGGGTGTGGGGGAGTGCGCCGTCAGCCGGCCGTCGTGCATGAGGTGATCGACGGGCACACCGCGGGCGAGCACGGCGAAATCGGCGATGAGGCGACGGTGGCATCGCCACCACACCGCCTCGCTGCACATCACCGCCGTGCGCTCCTGCGCTGCCTGCCGCAACAACTCCTCCATGGCGGCGAGGAACTGCGGCGTACGGGCGTGAGCTGCGTAGCCGCGGAAGGAGGCATGACGCCAGACCGTGTCGGGCGAGTCCGGCGGCGGTCTGCGGAACCCTCCCAGACGCTGCTCCCACCGGTAGGCGATGCCCGCGGCGGGCATCCAATCGGCCAGCCGCTGCCGTGACAGGTCCGGTTCGCGGCGGCTGCCGGGGGCGGTCCTCACATCCACCACGGCGGCGATGCCGGCCCGGCGCAGCAATGCGATCAGCGCCGCCCGGTCGGCAGTGCTGTGACCAAAGGTGATCAGCCGGGTCGGGGGCACCGACACCTCCCTGGCCCACGTACGGACGGACATCGCCGCCGGGACCGTCGCCCAGGGGGTGCGCGATCGTCGGAGCCGGGTCGCCCGACGGGTGAGATGCCCGCGTGCGACCCGGCCGCCCGGGACGGGTCAGGAATCCGGCGACCGCACGGTGCACAGCGCCCAGATGATGAAGGCGTACATCGCGATGCCCACGATCGACCACACCGGGTAGTACGGGAGGGACAGGAAGTTGATGACGAGGAGAATGGCCGCCAGGCCCACACCGGCGACCCGTGCCCACATCGACGGCCTCAGCAGGCCGACACCGACGATGGCCGCGAGGACACCGAAGGCCAAGTGGAGCCATCCCCACGTGGTGAGATCGAACCGGAAGATGTATTCGGGCGTGGTGACGAAGACGTCGTCCTCGGCTATCCCCATGATTCCGCGGAAGATGTCCAGAATGCCTGCGACAAGGAGCATCACAGCCGCGAACGTCACGAGACCACTGGCCAGGGCGTCGTGTCTCCTGGTCTGGGTGTGCATGGTGGTCATGGGTTCTTGACTCCTGATCGGATGGTAGGTGCAGGTCGGGGCCGCGGACATCACCCCCGCACCCCTGTTTCGGCGGTCCGGCCCCGCTGGGCGGGTTGTCCGGCCGTTGGTCGCCGGTGGTGGTCCGCCACCTCCTCGTCGTCGGTTCGAGGGTCGATTCGACTGTGCGGGACGGGGTGACAGGTCCGGATCACCCCCGGCGGGTGAAACGAGGCGGTGATGTCACGACGAGGGAGGCCACGGGTTCCGTGGCGTCAGACGGGTGCGGGGGCGAAGGGCAGGAGTGCGTCCGCCCCGGGCCGTACGACGCCGTAATGGTGCTCGGGCACCTCGTTCCACGCCCCGGGAAGATCGCCCAGCGGCTCCGACACGACCAGGCGCGTCTCGTCCGACACCTCCTGCAGAAACGTCAGGTCGGGGTGCAGCGCCCGCAGCGAGTCGACCTTGGTGCTGTAGTACAGCGACCGGGCGGTGCCGCCGCTGGCGTAGCGGAACGCCCAGGTCACCGAGCCGTCCGTCACGGCCACGGTCATCTGCAGCGGAGCGGCGATGCCGTGCGCGTGACCGGTGCGCTCCACCAGCCCCGCCATCCGGGCCACCGCGCCCGGAGGGTCCTCGTCGAGGCCGAAGGTGAGAGCGAGGAAGAACATCACCTCGGAGTCCGTGGATCCCTCGATATCGGGGTACAGGGACGGCTCCACGGCCAGGCAGAGCTCTCGGCGCAGCGTGTGGAAGCCGGCGATGGCGCCGTTGTGCATCCACATCCAGCGACCGTGGCGGAAGGGGTGGCAGTTCGTCTGCTGCACCGCCGTCCCGGTCGAGGCCCGGATGTGGGCGAAGAACAGGGGGGAGCGGATGTGCTGGGCGATCTCGCGGAGATTGCGGTTGTTCCAGGCGGGGCCCACATCGCGTACGACCGCCGGAGTGCCGGTGCTCCCGTCCGGCGTGTACCAGCCGATGCCGAATCCGTCGCCGTTGGTCGTCTCGACGCCCAGGCGGGAGTGGAGGCTCTGGTCGATGAGTGAGTGCGCGGGCTTGTACAGGATGTTGTCGAGCAGTATGGGCGTTCCCGAGTAGGCCAGCCACCGGCACATGACCGATCACCCTTTCACGTGATCAGCGCCTTCCCGTCTGACCGACGCACAGAGCCCGGATGGCGAAGGCGTCCAGGGCGGCGGCCACGATCGACCACAGCGGGTAGGCGGAGATGGAGAGGAATTGGCGATGAGCAGCAGTGACGCCACCACCACTCCCAGGAGACGGGCCCACGGACGGCCCTTGGCCAGTCCGACGCCCATCAGGACCGCCAGGGCGCCGACGACCAGGTGGATCCAGCTCCAGCCGGCGAGGTCGAACGCGGAGGTGCAGCCGGGCGCTTCGAGGAAGAGGTCGTCCCCGGCGATGCCCAAGATGCCGGCGCGGGACGTCCAGGACGCCCGCGATCACCGTCATGACGGCCGCGAAGATCAGCAGATCGCCGGCGAACGTCCCGCTGCTCCTGGCCGGTGCGTGCGTGGTCCGCATGCCGCCCTCTTCCCGGTATGCGCGTCCGTGGGTGCCCGTGCCGGTGTCAGTGCAGGATCTTCTCCTTGGCGCGCTGGAACTCCACGTCCGAGATGTCGCCCCTGGCGCGGATCTCGGAGAGCTTCGCGAGCTGTTCCACCTCGGAGGCGGCCGGCGTGCCCGCGGCCCGCCGGATGTAGGTGTCCAGTGCTTCCTGCTGCTCCTGGGCGTGTCGTATCTGGCGCCCGCCCATGCCCTTTCCGCGGGCGAGGAGGTACACGAAGACGCCGAGGAAGGGCAGCACGATGACGAACACGAGCCATCCCGTCTTGCCGAGCCCGGAGAGCGTGTCGTCGCGGAAGATGTCACCGATGATCCGGAAGAGCATGAGGAACCACAGGATCCACAGGAAGACCCACATGGTGGTCCAGAAGGCCCCGAGAAGGGGGTAGTCATAGGCCAAGTCGACATAACCGTCCAT
This sequence comes from Streptomyces sp. NRRL S-118, assembly GCF_000716335.1. Lineage (GTDB taxonomy): Bacteria > Actinomycetota > Actinomycetes > Streptomycetales > Streptomycetaceae > Streptomyces. The sequence continues at coordinate 13,907 of NZ_KL591026.1, forward strand.
CGCCGTCTCCTCCGCGTCGCTGCCGTGCACTTCCGACGATGGGTGCGGGGGTGCTTCGCCGCATCACCCCGGAAGGGTGAGCGAGCGCGGGCCGAACACCGCGCCGGGGATGCCGGACGGCAGCGTGCCGGTCTTCACGGTGACCCCGTCACCACCGCCGCTCTGGCAGAGCCGAAGCGAGCGCCGGGTGGTCAGTCCGGGGGCGGGCAGGTGGCTGCCTGGGGGACGTCCTCGCCGTACTGGGTGAGGGAGCAGACGGTTCCGAAGGACACCTTCCATGTGCCGTCCTGGTACACCGCACTGCCCGGGGCGTCGTGCCCGGTGTCCCGGCCGTCGCTGAACAGCTTGTAGCGGACCGCGGCGCGCAGGTCCGAGCCGAACGTCACCGAGTCGACGCGGACCCGCAGGAGCCGGGCCTCCCGGTCCGTGGTCAGCGCCTCGATCATGAGTCGGTACTGCTCGCCGTTCTCCGCCACGTCCACCCGGTCCTGAACGGACGATTCCGGGCCGAAGAAGCGTGCCCACGAGGTGCGGATCTCCTCCTGCGCGGCGGCCGGGTCCTCCGGTGTGGCCGCGGTAGGTGCGGGCGAGGGGGAGACGGGGGCCGACGGGGAGGTGCCGGGGGAGGGGCTGCGGGACGGTGGCGTGGCCGAGGGGCCGGTGGCGGTCGGCCGGGGCGGCGGCTCCTGGGCGTCGTCGCATGCCGCGGTGAGCAGGAGCGCGACGGCCGCGACCGCCGCCCTGGCCACGGTCGTGGTCGCGGAACCTCGTCGCGAGAGCACCATGAGCACCGCCTTGTCGTTCCCTGCAGTGGAGGCTGGTTACCCCGCGCGGCGTGCGGCCACGCCGGTGGCCCGGTCAGCGCGCGGGGGCGTGCAGCGCGTCGGCGACCAGGTCGTGGCTGTGCTGCCAGCCACCCGGTACCGGAGCGGCATCCGCCACATGGGGATGCCCGGCGTCCAGCCCGGTGTGCAGATGGACGACCGGCTCCGTGTCGTGCGGCGGCCACAGGCGCACCGCGAGCACCCCGGCCGCACAGGCGATCACCCACAGGGCGATGACGGCCGGCAGGAGCCCTGCCGTCGCGCCGAGCCGGCCCGCGAGCGGGTACGCCAGCAGCCAGCAGGCGTGCGAGAGGGAGAACTGCGCGGCGAACAGCTCCGTGCGGCCGGCGGGCCCGGAGGAGCGGCGGAGCAGCCGACCGGCAGGGGCGAGCACCATCGAGGACGCCGCACCGAACGCGGCCCAGGCCGTCAGCAGGGCGGGCCAGCGCCAGTCACCCGTCCCGGCGGCGCTGATGACGGCCGGACCGGCGAAGACCAGAGCGATGAGCAGGGCACCGCGCAGCATGACGGCACGGTCGGACACCCGGTCGAGCACGCGTGGCAGCACCAGCGCGACGGCCATGGAGCCGGCCCCGTAGGCACCGAGCGCGACGGCGACGTCCCCGGCGGAGCGGTCGAGGTGATCACGTACGTACACGACGGTGTTGACGAGGACGACCGCGCCCGCCGCCGCAACCACCAGGTCGAGCGCCAGCAGGGCACGCAGTCGCGGCACCGCGCAGAAGGACCGGACGCCGGCGGTCGTCCGCCTGCACAGGCCACCCGTGCGCGGCGATGCGACCGCCTTCGGCAGCGCGGTGGAGACCACCAGCGCCGCGGACCCCACGAAACCGATCACGGTGCCGGCGAACAGCCCGCTGTACGTCGTCATCGACAGCAGCACGGCGGCGAGAGCCGGGCTGGCCAGGCTCTCCAGGTCGTAGGCGAGCCGGGACAGGGACAGTGCCCGGGTGTAGTCGCGCTCGTCCGGCAGCACCTCCGGCACGGCCGCCTGGAAGACGGGCAGGAAGGCGGCGGACGCGGCTTGGAGGACGAAGATCAGGGCGTACACCTGCCACACCTGGCCGACGAAGGGCAGCGCGAGAGCGGCGCAGGCTCTGATCAGGTCGGCGCTCACCAGCAGGGCGCGGCGGGGAAGCCGGTCGGCCACAGCGCCGACGGCCGGGGCTATCAGGACGTACGCCACCATCTTGATCGCAAGGGCGGTGCCGAGCACCGAGCCGGCGTCCGCTCCCGCGACGTCGTAGGCGAGCAGTCCCAGGGCGACGGTGGCCAGGCCCGTGCCCGCCAGGGCGATGACCTGTGCCGCGAAGAGGTGGCGATAGGCGCGGTGGCGCAGTACCGAAAGCATGCGGCGGTCCCCCTTGCCACGACGGCTCGGCCAACACCACGACTATAGGTTCATGTGCGCAACTGCGCACATGAGGGATCCGGTCACACCCGCGGCGGCGGAAAGCGGGCGATAGGCCTCTACGCTGTGTGCATGGCCGCCCGCGAATCACTCCCAGCTGCGCCCGGTACGCATCTGCGCGCGCCGGACAGCGTGCGTCTTGCCGAGGCGACCGAGGTCTTCGCCATGCTGGCCGACCCCACCCGGCTGCATCTGCTGTGGCTCATCGCGCGGGGGGAGTCGGACGTCGGTTCGCTGGCCGAGCGCTGCGCGGCATCACGGACGGCGGTGAGCCAGCACCTGGCGAAGCTGCGGTTGGCGGGGCTCGTGGAGACGCGCAGGGAAGGGCGGCACGTCTACTACAGCCTGCGCGACGGCCACCTGCGCCGCCTCGTCCTGGAGGCGCTCAGCCACGCGGACCACCGCGTCAGCGGCGCGGCTCCACACGACTGAGACCGGCATACGACGCCTCCGGGCCCTCGGTCCGGGCCGTCGCCCGTGCTCCCGGCAAGGGCTCCTTCGCACCCTCGCGAGAGCCGTCGCTAGTCTTGCCCCCTCGCAAGGGAGGGGCACGTGCACGTGGAAGACCCGGTGTCCGGGAGGGCCGGACCGGTCGGGTGGCTGGGAACGCTGCTGCGGGGCCTCGGGGTCCTGGTGGCCGGCGGTGTCCTGCTGCTGGCGGTCGGCACCGTGGCCATGGTGGTCGTTCCGGACGTCCTGTTCCATCTGGACACACCGGCTTTCCGGGCGTGGCGGACCGTCTTCGTGGCCATCACCGTGCAGGGGCTGCCGTTCCTGGTGTTCGGCACGCTGATCTCGGCGGCCATCAGCGCGTTCGTGCCGGCCTCGGTGTTCGATCGCCTACTGCCGCGCAAGCCGGCGCTGGCGGTGCCGGTCGCGGGTGCGGCCGGTGCGGTGCTGCCCGGCTGCGAATGTGCGTCCGTGCCCGTGGCCGGCAGCCTCATGGGGCGCGGGGTCGCCCCGGCCGCGGCCCTGGCGTTCCTGCTGTCCGCTCCAGCGATCAACCCGATCGTCCTCGTGGCCACGGCCGTTGCCTTCCCCGGAAGCCCCGAGATGGTGCTGGCCCGCCTGATCGCGTCGCTGGCCGTGGCGGTCACCATGGGCTGGCTGTGGGCCGCCCTGGGCCGGCCCGAGTGGCTCCGGCTGCCCGCGCCCCGCAGGACGGCTCCGGCCGGCAGGTGGCAGGTGTTCCGCGACGGCCTCCAGCACGACTTCCTGCACGCGGGTGGCTTCCTCGTCGTGGGCGCCATGGCGGCGGCCACCTTCAACATCCTCGTTCCGCAGTCCGTGCTGGAGACCGTCTCCTCCTCGCCGTGGCTGTCCGTGCTGGCCCTGGCGGTCCTCGCGGTCGTCCTCGCGGTCTGCTCCGAGGCGGACGCGTTCGTCGCCGCCTCCCTCACCGGCTTCTCGCCCACGGCCCGGCTGGCCTTCATGGTGGTGGGCCCGATGGTGGACGTGAAGCTCATCGCCCTCCAAGCAGGGACGTTCGGACGGCCCTTCGCCCTCCGGTTCTCCTCGGCCACGTTCGTGGTGGCCGTGCTCTCGAGCGTTCTCGTCGGGTGGTGGCTGCTGTGAAGGGCCGGTTCCAGGCACTGCTCCTGGTCCTCACGGGTGCGGCGGTGCTGCGCATCTCGTTGCTCAGCGAGGTGTACCTGCGGTACGTGAAGGCGGGACTGCGTCCCTTGCTGATCGCCACCGGAGCGGTGCTGCTCGTCCTCGGTCTCCTCGCGGCCGTGCGGGAGGCGCGCTCGTACGCGCGGGCCCGGCTCACGGAACCGGAGGACGAGCACCCCGTGCTCGCCGAGCCGGAGGACGGGCACGCGGGCCACGGACACGACCACGCCCATGGCCCGCGCGTGGCATGGCTCCTCTACGTGCCGGCCGTGATGCTCCTGCTCTTCGCCCCGCCGGCGCTCGGCTCCTACACCGCCGCGCGCGACGACGTCATGGCCGCCTCGCGCACGGCCACGTTCCCCGACCTGCCTGCCACCGGTCCGGTCCCGATGGCCGTACGGGACTTCAGCGCGCGGGCGATCTACGACACGGAGCATTCCTTGCGGGGCCGGACCGTTCGCCTGACCGGTTTCGTCACGCCCGGGGACGACGGCAGGTGGTACCTCAGCCGGCTGCTGATCCAGTGCTGCGCGGCGGACGCCGGGGTGATGAAGGTCGAGGTGTTCGGGATGCGCGCCCCGGCGGCGGACACCTGGGTCACCGTCACAGGTGTGTGGCGCCCGCTGGGCTCTCCGGGGTCGGAAGAGGCGAGACCCGCCCTCGACGCGACCGGCCTCGAGAAGATCCCGGAGCCGACCGACCCCTATGACGACAGGCCCCCTGCCGACGCCGGCGCCGATGGTCGGCCCGGCGACTCCGCCGCCGCACCCTGACACAGGACCCCCGCAGGGCGAGGCTCCTCCGGCGACCGGGACGACTCCCGTTCTCCGGCCGGGCTTCACCCGACGGCGCCACGCCGGAGCGGCCGGGAGCTCGTCTCCACCGGCGAGGTGCCGTGGGAGCCGTCGCGTACCGCCCCCAGGAGCTGCCCGACCGTCACGGCGGACACACCGCTGCGGTATCAGGGGCCGCTCGGCCGTCTGATCCAGCCCAGGGACCGTTCCACGGCCCGCTGCCAGTTGTCGTACTCCGACGCCCGTCGCGCGGGGTCCATGTCCGGCAGCCATTGGGCCGCCCGGTGCCAGTTGCCGCGCAGCACTTCCAGGTCCGCCCAGTAGCCGGCGGCCAGCCCGGCGGCGTAGGCGGCGCCCAGGGAGACGGTCTCGGCGGCCATGGGCCGCACCACCGGCACGTCGAGGACGTCGGCGAGGATCTGCATGAGGAGGTTGTCGGACGTCATGCCACCGTCGACCTTCAGCTCCCGCAGGGTGAGCGAGGAGTCGGCGTTCATGGCGTCGACGACCTCCTTCGTCTGCCAGCCGGTGGATTCCAGCGCCGCCCTGGCCAGGTGCCCCTTGGTGATGTACGAGGTCAGGCCGACGATCACGCCGCGTGCGTCGCTGCGCCAGTGGGGGGCGAAGAGACCGGAGAACGCCGGGACGATGTAGCAGCCGCCGTTGTCCTCGACGGTCCGCGCGAGGGTCTCGATGCCCGGTGCGCTGTTGATGAGCTCCAGCCGGTCGCGGAACCACTGGACCAGGGCGCCGGTGACGGCGATCGGGCCTTCGAGCGCGTAGACCGCGGGCTGCTCGTCGATCTTGTAGGCGACGGTGGTGAGCAGCCCGTTGCGGGACCGGACGATGTCGGTGCCGGTGTTGAGCAGCAGGAAGCTGCCGGTTCCGTAGGTGCACTTCGCCTCGCCCGGGGAGAAGCAGGTCTGCCCGAAGAGCGCGGCCTGCTGATCGCCGAGCGCGGCCGTGATGGGCCTGCCGGGGAGCACCGAGCGGTCCTCGCCGTACCACTCCGCCGAGGACCGGATCTCGGGCAGGATCGCGTGCGGAATCCCGAAGAACCCCAGCAGTTCCTCGTCCCATTCCAGCGTGCTCATGTTCATGAGCATCGTGCGGCTGGCGTTGGTCACGTCGGTGATGTGGCGGCCTCCCGCCGTCCCGCCGGTGAGGTTCCAGATCAGCCAGGACTCCATCGTGCCGAACAGGACGTCGCCGTTCGCCGCCCGCCGTGCCAGCCCGGGCACGTGGTCGAAGAGCCAGCGGATCCGTGGTGCGGAGAAGTACGTCGAGGGCGCCAGGCCGCAGCGTTCCAGGAAGAACGCGTCGCCCGGGTCTCTGCGCAGGTCTTCGACGAGCGGGGCCGTGCGGGTGTCCTGCCAGACGATCGCCCTGTCCAGCGGGGTGCCGGTCCGCCGGTCCCAGAGGACGGTCGTCTCGCGCTGGTTCGCGATGCCCAGGGCCGAGACGGCCTCCGCGGCGACGCCGTCGCCCGCGCCGGACAGGGCCTCGGGCACGATGCGCCGCAGATTGCGCCAGATCTCCAGGGCGTCGTGCTCGACCCAGCCGGGCTTCGGGAAGAACTGCTGGTGCTCGCGCTGGGCCACGGACACCAATCGTCCGCGGTGGTCGAACAGGATGCACCGGGTGGAGGTGGTGCCCTGGTCGATGGACATCACATACCGTTCGACCATGATCCGGACCGCCTTCCGATGCGTTCAGATGCGATGCGTGGGGATGCGCTGCGTGGAGACGCGCTGTGCGGATCTACCAGCGGGCGGCTCCCAGGTCTCGTGAGATCGCCCGGGCTGCCTCACGGAGCAGAGTGAGCAGCTTGATCTCCGGCCGGCCCCTGACGTCGCAGATCCGCTCGACCGGGCCGGACAGGCCGATGGCGCCCACCGCGAGGCCGCCGTGCCCCCTGATGGGCGCGGCGACGCCGGCTTCCCCCATGCTCATCTCCTGCACTTCGGCGCCCCAGCCGTTCTCCCGGATCTCGGCGAGGGCCTGGACGAGCTCGTCCTCGCGGGCCAGGGTGTGCCGGGTGTACGCCTCCAGCCCGGCGTCGACCGCCGCATCGAGGTTCGCGGTGCCGAACGCCAGCAGCACCTTTCCGAGCGAGGAGGCGTGCAGGGGCAGCAGGGCGCCCACGTCCAGGGTCTGGAGGGTGTCGTCCGGGCGGAAGACGTGGTGGATGACGAGCACTCTGCCTTCCAGGGGAGTGCCGAGGCGGACCGCTTCGCCGCTGCGGGCGGCCAGGGCGTCGGCCCAGTTGATCGAGCGCGATCGCAGTTCGTTCACATCGAGGTAACTGGTGCCGAGGTGCAGGAGGGCCGCCCCGAGCTGGTACTTCCCGGTCGCCGCGTCCTGCTCGACGAAGTCCACGTGCTGGAGGGTGCGCAGTATGCCGTGGGTCGTCCCCTTCGCCAGCCCCAGCGAGGCGGCCACCTCGCCGAGACCGAGCCGACGGGGGCCCGCGGCGAGCAGGCGGAGAATCGCCGCCGCCCGTTCGATGGACTGGACGGGACCGGCCATACCGCGATTCTAGATCCGCCTTCGCCGTCCCACATCAGCCATGACGTGGCGGTTTCTCCCGATATCGACTGGCGTTCGGTAATGCCGACCGTCGTTTATTGACCGGTTTCATCTCACTTCATAGCGTGCGTGATGTCGGCACCCGTCGGCTTCATTCGTCAAGGAGGGCAGATGGCCGCTCAGCTCAACATCGTCGGCCCCAGGGCAGTCGGTCGGCCCGGCCCCGACGCTGTCGATCACGTCTGCCCCGTGCCCCACGCCCCGGGGGCCGTGCCCGCCGTCCGCGGGCGTGTTCGCGACGTACTCGCCGAGTGGGGCCTGTCTCCCGACGCCGTCATGGACGCACTCGTGGTGGTCTCGGAACTGCTGACCAACGCGCTGGTCCACGCCCTGCCACCGGCGACGCTGCGGTTGTCGTGGGTCCGTGTCGACGGACGCGGGGCCTTGCGCGTGGAAGTCACCGACGCGGGACCCGTCCTCGCCGGTGACGGGTGGGAAGCCCCGGACCCGGACGAGCACGGCCGCGGCATCGACATCGTCACCGCGCTGGCTGCCCGCTGCGGCATACGCGTCGGCACCGAAGGGATCACACGCTGGGCCGACCTCCCCGCGGCCTAGTACCGCAACGGTGTTCCAGCCATGGCCAGGGCCATGTGGCGGCGCCGGGCCCCACCGCCGGCAGCGAGCCGGCCTCGCCCTCCGGGTGAGCTGCTGAGACTCCCCCGTGAGGCGTGAGGAGCCCCCTTCCGGTACACGCTCTGGCCGTCCTGCCCCGAAGCGGCTGCCGGCCTTCCGGCTGGTGGACCATGATGAGCGGGCCATGCACCGACCCTATGAACCACACCGCGCGCCGTGTCCTGCCCGGGCCGGCGCGTTCGCCGTCGTGGGTACGGTCCTGGGCTTGAGCGTCCACCACCCGGCCGCAGTGACCCCGTTGCGTGGCGGGGTCCCGGCGTCGGCGGGCATGGTCCTCCGTCGCCCCAGGGGCGCCTCGCGGCAGACATGCGCAGTGGTGGGGCGGGGGCCGCCGGATGGGCGGCATCCCGCGACGTGATCCATTCCGGGAGGCCCGGTCGCCCGAGGCCGCCCCGGCCTGACCGCCATGAACTGGAGACGCCTTGTCCCGTACGCACATCACCCCGCGCCGCCTGGGCACTTCCCTCACCACCGCGGTCGCCGCCATCCTCCTCGGGGCGGGGCCCGCCGTCGCCCATGTCGAGGTCGAGGCCGACACGGCGCAAGCCCTCGCGGAGAACGTCACGCTCACCTTCGACGCCGAATCCGAATCGGACACGGCCGGCATCACCGAGCTGCGCGTCGTCCTGCCTCAGGGCATCACCCCGGCCGATGTCACCTACGGCAAGGGCCCCAAGGGCTGGTCCTTCAGCCGCGGCGCCGACGGCTACACCGTCAAGGGCCCGGCCGTCGCGGCCGGCGAGGACGCCGAGTACTCCGTCATCGTCCGACAACTGCCCCGCGCCGGGGAGTTGGCGTTCAAGACGCTGCAGATCTACAGCGACGGCCGCATCGACCGCTGGATCGAGCTCGGCAACTCCGGAAGCGGAGCAGGTCACGGACACGGCAACAGCGCCCCCGTGCTGAAGCTCGCTCCGGCGGCACCCGGCGCCGCCACGACGAGCCCCACGCCCACCGCCCCGGCGCCGAGCGAACCCACGCCGGCTGCTCCCACGCCGACGTCCACCGCGACCGCCGCGGCGTCCGACGGCGACGACGGCATGTCGGCCGGCGCCTGGGCGGGGATCGCGGCGGCCGCGCTGGTCGCGGTCGCGGCCGTCGGATACGTACTGCGCCGTCGCTCCGGTCCGCGCTAGCCGTATCGACCCGCAGCGTTGTTGACGGGGCTGATGGGCGGGTGTCCGTTGAGTGCGGTGTGGCACCGGTCCGTACGCCGTGCACGGGCAGGCGGCAACCGGTGGCGGCGAGCGGCGGCCGACCCCTCGCGTGTTACTTGCCGGTACGGGATGATGACGGGCAACGACGGCACACGGCGGAGGCTGAGGCAGCGGTGACGACTTTCGAGGAACGGACCACGGTGCACGCCTTCCGCGACGACGCCCTGGGGGAGCATGACGCCGTCGGGCTCGCCGCGGCGATCCGGCGGGGTGAGGTCGGCGCCGCCGAGGTGGCCCGGGACGCGCGTGAGCGGGTACGGGCGGTCGAGGCGCGGCTCAACGCGGTCCAGGTGCACATCGATGCTCCGGCGCACGCTGCCGCGGCGGGCGGTGTCTTCGCGGGCGTACCGACCTTCGTCAAGGACAACACCGACTTCCTGGGACTGCCCACCGGGCACGGCAGCGCGGCCTTCACCCCGAAGGCCGTGCGGCGGCACGCCCCGTTCGCCCGGCAGTTCCTGAGCAGCGGCGTCACGGTGCTGGGCAAGACCCGGCTGCCCGAGTTCGGCTTCAGCCCGACGACGGAGTTCGAGGACGCCGAGCCCGTGCGTAACCCGTGGAACACGGGCTGCTCGGCAGGTGGTTCGTCGGGCGGCAGCGCGGCGCTCGTAGCCGCCGGGGCGGTGCCGATCGCGCACGCCAACGATGGTGGAGGTTCCATCAGGATCCCGGCCGCCTGCTGCGGACTCGTCGGCCTCAAGCCGACCCGTGGCCGGGTCGTGGCGAACGCCCAGAGCCGTCAACTGCCGATCGACATCATCTCCGACGGCATCCTGAGCCGTTCCGTGCGGGACACGGCCGCGTTCCTCGCCGCCGCCGAGAGGTACCGGCCCAGCCCGAAGCTGCCGCCCGTCGGCCTGGTCGAGGGTCCTTCGGGGCGGCGGCTGCGCATCGGGTTCCTGCTCGACTCGCCGAACGGCGTCCGCTCCGACGCCGCCACCCGCACGGCCGTCACCGAGACCGTCACGACGCTCGAACGGCTCGGCCACTCCGTGGAACCGGTGGAGTTGCCCCTCGACCCCCGCTTCACCAGCGACTTCCTCACCTACTGGGGGATGCTGTCGTTTCTCCTCGGCGTCACGGGCCGCACGCTCGGCGCCGACTTCGACCGGCGCCGCATGGACGGCCTCAGCCAGGGACTGCGCGAGGCGTACCTGCGGGACTGGCGGCGGACTCCGGGTGTGCTGCGGAGGCTGAAGCGTACGAAAGTGGCGTACGCGGCGGCGTTCCGCGGGCTCGACCTCGTCCTCTCGCCCGTGCTCGCCCACACCACGCCGCGGATCGGTCACCTCAGCCCGGTCGTTCCGTACCCGACGCTGATCGAACGCATCATCGCGTACGTCGCCTTCACGCCGATCAACAACGTCGTCGGAACTCCGTCGATCTCGGTGCCCGCGGCGAGTGCGACGGAGGAGGGGCTCCCCATCGGTGTCATGTTCTCCGGCCGCCCCGGCAGCGAAGGGACGCTGCTGGAGGTCGCGTTCCAGCTGGAGGCGGAACGGCCGTTCCGGCGTATACGGAGCGTGTGACGCCGGGCTGGTCCGCGCGCCACCGGTGGCGGGCGGTGACGGCCGTACGATGCGGGCGCCGGTGCCCGAAGGTGGCTCCTGGACGAGGGCCCGGCCCCCGCCCCGGCCTTCCGGTCCCAGGTTCACATGGCTTCCCGGGCCCGCTTCTCCAACTCGTCCGGAGGGACGTCCTCGATGTGCGAGGCGATGTTCCAGCGGTGACCGTACGGGTCCTCGAACTGGCCGGTGCGGTCGCCGTAGAACTCGTTCTTGACCGGTGAGAGTTCCCGGGCGCCCTGGGCGAGGGCCTTGGCGAAGACCGCGTCGACGTCCGCCACGTACACGTGCAGGGTGATCGGCGTGCCCCCGACCGCCTTGGGGGAACGGAATTCCATGTCCGGGAACTCGTCCGCGAGCATGATGACCGAGTTGCCCAGCGCCAGCTCGGCGTGGCCGATCCTCCCGTCCGGAGCCGGCATCCTCATCCGTTCCTCCGCGCCGAGCACGGCCACGTAGAAGTCGATCGCTGCCGCGGCTCCATCGACGCAGAGGTACGGCGTGACGCGCGGGTATCCCTCGGGAATGGGCTGGACGGACACGGTCTCCCGCCTTTCGGACAGTGGCGATCACCGCTGATCGCCGTCTTTCACCACTGATATCCCGGGGCCCCGTCCGTGCGCCGGTGCCGCGCGGCGGCCTGCCGAGGGATGCGCCGAAGGGCCGCACTCAGGAATCCGCGTATCCGTAACGGCAAGTACTTGCTAATGTGGAAAGTAGATGCCGGTCAGGTAAGGCAAGCGAGTCCGGCGCGACGGGAGGGGGCTGTCATGGATGCACGGGCGGATGCGGCGGCATCGTTGAAGGACATGGAGCGGATCGAGGGGACGGCCCGGGGGCGAAGCGGCTGGTACGCCGCATACCTGTGGGTTTTCGCCGGGTGGCAGCTCGTTCTCGTTCCCACGGTGGTGCTGTGGCACGGGCGGACGGGGACACTCGTCAGCACCCTGGCCAACGCCCTGGTCGTCGTGGGGCTGTCCCTCTTCGCGATCCGGCAGCCCGTGATTCCGCGCGGCCACGGCGGCCGGCACCTCAGGGTGATCGGCGGCTGGGCGGTCGCCTACCTGCTCACCCTCGCACTCGCCTTCACCGCCTTCCCGGACAGCGTCGTCTTCGCGGTCGCGGCCGCCCTCGGATGCGCCCTGCCGGCTGCCTGGGCGGCGTGGCGTGAGGGGCGGCGTGCCGCATGACGACCGCAGCCTCGGGCGGATCGGGGCAGGGCCCGCACCCGCGTCACGAACTCGAACCCCTCTTGACGTCGGCCGTGCGCCTGTCGATCGTCGCGGCCCTCGCTCCCGTGGAGAAGGCCGAGTTCGCCTACGTACGCGACCTCGTGGAGCTCACCGACTCCGCACTGTCGAAGCAGGTCTCGCGCCTGGAGGAGGCGGGGTGGGTCGCGGTCGAGAAGGGCCAGGTCGGACGCCGGCCGCGAACCTGGTTGCGCCTGACCGGGGAAGGACTCGCCGCCTACCGGCGTCACCTCGCCGCGCTCGCCGCGATCGCGGGCCCGCTGCGGTGAGGTCGCCCCGGATCCCCCGAGGTCAGGGAGCAACTGTCCATGGCGGCACTCCGGGTGGGCGGACGGGAACCGCGCCGGCCCGGCGGGAGCGGGGGCGCGAGGGGAAGTCCCCCTAAAGTGCTCCCATGCCTGCTTCGTTGAGTTCCACGAAAACCGCCGCCGCACTGCGCACGTCGGCGCGTGCCTCCGTCGAGTTGCTGCTCGTCCTCGTGGCGGCTTCGGTAGCCCTGTGGCTCCTGGGACGGATGTGGTCGGTCGTATGGCCTCTCATAGTGGGCTTGTTCCTCACCACGCTGACCTGGCCCCTGGCCCGTTTCCTGCGCCGGCGCGGGTGGCCTCCGGCCCTGGCCGCGTCGGTGGTGACCGTGGTGTTCCTGCTCGTGGTCACGGGCATCGTGGCGCTGATCGCCGTTCCGGTGGCGTCGCAGTCCGGTGAGCTGGCCGACGGCGTGGCCGAAGGCATCCAGAGGATGCGGGAATGGGCCGCCGGGCCGCCGTTGAACATCGGTGACGACCAGATCACCGGTGCCCTGGACACGGCCGTCGCCCGCGTCCAGGACAGCATCGGCAGCATGGTCACCGCGGTGGTCACCGGGCTGAGCACCGTGGTCAACGGTGTGGTGACCGCCGTCCTGGCGCTGTTCCTGATGTTCTTCTTCCTCAAGGACGGCCCGCGGTTCCTGCCCTGGCTGGCCCGCCAGCTCCCCGGCCGGCTGGCCACGGACGTCCCGATCGTGGCGGAGCGCAGTTGGGAGACCCTCGGCGCGTTCGTACGGTCGCAGGCGTTCGTCGGTCTCCTCGATGCCGTCCTCATCGGCCTCGGTCTGTGGTTCCTCGACGTTCCGCTGGTGCTCCCGCTCGCGGTGCTGACCTTCGTGTCCGCGTTCGTGCCGATCGTGGGTGCCCTCTTCGCCGGACTGGTCGCGGTGCTCATCGCCCTGGTCTCGAACGGTCCGACGGACGCGCTGATCGTGCTGGCGATCATCGTCGTGGTGCAGCAGCTCGAGGGCAACGTGTTCCAGCCCATGATCCAGAGCCGGGGACTCGGCCTGCACGCGGCGGTGGTCCTCCTGGCGGTCACCCTGGGCGGCAGCCTGGCCGGCATCGTGGGCAGCCTGCTCGCGGTACCGGCGGCCGCGCTGATCGCGGTGGTCTGGAACTACCTGCGCGAGCAGCTCGGCGAGCCGCCGCAGGAGTCCGAACCCGACGAGCCGCACACGCGTACGACCGTTCCGTCGCAGTGACCGTTCGGGCCGTGCCCCGGGCGCACCCCGGGAAGGCACCTGACGCCCACTGGTAAAATCGGGGACACGCTTCGACACCGCCGGGGCCCGTACCAAGGGGTACGGGCCCCGGCGCGTTCCGGGCGCCAGACCGAGGAAGGTTCCCCATGAACGCGAAGCCGCCCGCCCCTGGGCACCCCCGTGCCGGCGAGCCCCAGCGGGACGCAGCGCCCCAGGGCGATCTCCCGATGCCGCGGACGGGCGCCGCGGCCCTGCCGCCGGCCGAGTCCTTCGACGCACTCGGGCTGCCGTCCGAGCTGCTGAGGACGATGACCGGCCTGGGGGTGACCGAGCCCTTCCCCGTCCAGGCGGCGACCCTGCCCGACGCGCTGGCCGGCCGTGACGTCCTCGGCCGCGCGCGGACCGGCTCCGGCAAGACGCTGGCGTTCGGGCTTGCGCTGCTCGTCCGGACGGCGGGCCGGCGCGCGGACTCCAAGCGACCGCTCGGCCTGGTCCTGGTGCCGACCCGGGAGCTCGCCCAGCAGGTGAGCGACGCGCTGGAGCCGTACGCGCAGGCGCTGAACGTGCGACTGGCGACGGTGGTCGGCGGGCTGTCGCTCAACCGGCAGTCCGCGCTGCTGCGGGCCGGCGCCGACGTGGTCATCGCCACGCCGGGGCGCCTGACCGATCTGGTGTCGCGCCGGGACTGCCACCTGAACGAGGTGCGGATCACCGTGCTGGACGAGGCGGACCAGATGTGCGACCTGGGGTTCCTGCCGCAGGTCTCCGACATCCTGGACCAGGTCCGCCCCGAGGGGCAGCGGCTGCTGTTCTCGGCCACTCTCGACCGCGACGTCGAGCAGCTGGTGCAGCGCCACCTCCACGACCCGGTGCTCGTCTCGGTCGACCGGGTGGCGGGCTCGGTCACCACGATGGAACACCACGTGCTGCACATCCACCCCGCCGACAAGTACGCGACCGCGACCGAGATCGCCGCGCGGGACGGCCGCGTCCTGATGTTCCTGGACACCAAGGCCGGGGTGGACCGGTTCACCCGGCACCTCCAGGCCAGCGGTGTACGGGCCGCCGCCCTGCACAGCGGGAAGTCGCAGCCGCAGCGCACGCACACGCTCGGCCGGTTCAAGGACGGTGGGTTCACCGTCCTGGTGGCCACCAACGTCGCGGCGCGCGGCATCCACATCGACGCGCTCGACCTCGTCGTCAACGTCGACCCGCCGGCCGACGCCAAGGACTACCTGCACCGGGGCGGGCGGACGGCGCGCGCCGGGGAGTCCGGGAACGTGGTCACCCTGGTCACCCCCGACCAGCGGCGCGACGTGAACCGGATGATGTCCGAGGCCGGGATCCGGCCGACCGTCACCCAGGTGCGCTCGGGCGAGCAGAAACTGACCGCCATCACCGGGGCGAAGCGCCCGCCGGCACCGGCGAAGACCGCCGGCGGCAACGCACCCTTCCGCGGGCTCGGCACCCGCCCGGGCCGCCCCGCGAAGGAGTCCCGCAAGGCCGCCGAGGCCCGCAAGGCGGCGGAAGCCCGCGCGGCGGCCCGGGTCCGCAGGAGCCGCTGACCCGGTCCTCCGCTGCCGTCGCGGGACGCGGCGCGGCCCGATACGGCCGCTGCCGCGCCTGTCCCGGCCTGGTACCGCCACTGCCGCGCCTGCCCCGGCCCGATACGGCCGCTGCCGTGCCTGTCCCGGCCTGATACCGCCACTGCCGCGCCTGCCCCGGCCGGTGGTCGTGGACCGCGACAACCGCGGTGCGTCCTGGCGGGGGCGGCGGTGCTGTGCCGGTTCCGGTGGGCCGGTCGTCCGCTGCCTGGTGGGCCGGTCGGTCCGGTGGTGGGCCTGCGCTGGGGAGGGGCTTGCGCTGGTCCGTGGCTCCGGCGCCCGGCAGGGGTGTGCCGGCTTTGGTGGGCCGGTCGTCCGGTAGCGGGCTTGCCCTGGCGAGGAGCTTGCACTGCTTCACCGGCTCCGGTGCCCGGTCGTCCGCTGCCCGGTGGGCGAGGACGGCGAGGCGTACGGACGGACGGTGGAGGAACCTCGGCCGGGGCGCCGGGTAACGGAGTCCCGGCCCCCCGGCATTGGCCGCGCGCCGGGTGCCGACCGTGCCCCGGTACGTCCCGGCTGTCGACGCCGCTCCCGCGCTCCCCGGCCCGACCGGTCGCCGGCCCGCCCTCCGACCTGCCCGGAATCTCCACGGAACCCGTCCGTCCAGTCGGTGGGATGGCTCTTACGCCCTCGCTCTACCGGTGAGTAACATGCGCGCACCAACCGGCACCCACCCGCCCGCCTGCCCCCACGGCGGCTAGGAGCACGTGATGTCGTACCACCGCACCTTCCCTGATCCGCCCCCCTCCCACCCGCCCCAGGACACGGCCCCGTACTTCTGGGACGCGCCCGCCCCGCCGCAGCAACAAGGCCGGCACGAGCCGGACCGCCCCCACGGCGACCTCGACGCGCTCCGCTCCGGCTACCGCAAGCTGCGCCGCGTCTCGACGCTCACCGCACTCGGGTACTTCGTCCTCTTCCTCTTCCTCTCGGCCTTCGCGCCCGGGCTGATGACCAGCACGATCACCGGCGGACTCACCACCGGCCTGATGCTCGGGCTCTGCCAGCTGCCGGTGGCGCTCGCGGCGATCGCCCTGTACGAGCGCATCGCACGCCACCGCATCGACCCGCTCGCGACGGCCATCCGCGAGCGCACGCGGCCGCCGGAGGAGGAGGCTCGCGCCTTCGGGGCCCGCGGCGGCCGGCGGGCGGATGCCGCCGGGTTCCCCGGCGGCCGGGACCCGTTCCCGTGGCCCGGCGGCCCCTCGGGGGGTGGCCGGTCATGACCGAGTTCGGTTCCGACGCCCAGACCATGTCGCTGGTCGCGTTCATCGCCGTCATCACGGTCACCCTGCTGGTGTGCGTGATGACCGGACCCGACCACGGCGACCTGGGCGAGTTCTACACCGGCTACCGCTCGCTGTCGCCCGTGCAGAGCGGTCTCGCCATCGCCGGCGACTACATCTCGGCGGGTACGGTGCTCGGCACCATCGGCATCATCGCGCTCCTCGGCTTCGACGGAGTCACGCTCACCCTGAGTACCGTGCTCTCCCTGGTCCTGCTGATGTTCCTGCTCGCCGAACCGCTGCGCAACACCGGCCGGTTCACCACCGGGGACGTCCTCACGCGCCGCGCCCCCGGCCCGATCGTGCGGATCACCACGGCCGTGGTCACCCTCGCCGCACTGCTGCCGCTGGTGATCTTCCAGCTCGCCGGTGCGGGTGACCTCCTCGCCGTCGTTCTCGGCTTCCACACCGACGGCTTCAAGACCGGGGCGATCGTGTTCCTCGGCCTGCTGATGATCGCGTACGCGGCCATCGGCGGGATGAAGGGCACCGCCCTCATCCAGATCGTCAAGACCGTCGTCCTCCTCAGCGCGGCCACCGCCATCGCGGTGCTCGTCCTCGACCGGTTCGACTTCAGCCTGCCCCGGCTGCTGGACGCCGCCGAGCACGGGAGCGGGGCGGGAGAGGCGTACCTCGCCTCCGGGATGCAGTTCGCGGGCGACGGCGTCGACATGATCGCCACCCAGCTCACGGTCGTGCTGGGTGCGGCGGTGCTGCCGCACATCACGATGCGCACCTTCAGCTCGCGCAGTGCGCAAGCCGTGCGGCGCTCGATGTCCTGGGCCGTTTCGACCGTCGTCGTCACCTGCCTGCTGCTCGCGGTGATCGGGTTCGGCGCGTCCGCGATCGTCGGCCACAAGGCCCTCGTCGCCGGCGACCCGCAGGGCCAGACGGCGTTCCTGATGGTCAGCCAGGCCGTCATGGGCACCGATCCGACCGCGATCGAGACCCTGCTGTTCACGATGGTGGCCACCGCGGTCTTCCTGACGCTGCTGGCCTCGGTCGCCGGGATCACCCTCGCCTGCGCCAACACGCTGGCGCACGACCTCATCGCGCACGGGCTTCGCAGGGCCGACCTGAAGAACTCCACGG
Organism: Streptomyces sp. NRRL S-118; assembly: GCF_000716335.1. Classification (GTDB taxonomy): domain Bacteria; phylum Actinomycetota; class Actinomycetes; order Streptomycetales; family Streptomycetaceae; genus Streptomyces. The sequence goes on from NZ_KL591026.1 coordinate 31,323, forward strand.
AGATGGCCCTCGCCCGGGCCGCCGCGGCCTGCGTCGGGCTCGTCGCGATCGCGATCGCCGCCGGAGTCCGTCACCTGAACCTCCAGGCGCTGCTGATCCTCTCCTTCTGCGTCGGTGCTTCCGCGATCGCGCCCGCGCTGGTGTACAGCCTCTTCTGGCGCCGTTACACCCGTACCGGGCTGCTCGCCACCCTCATCGTGGGCACCGCGGCCACCTTCATCCTGTTGGCCGGGAGCAACCTGGTGTCCGGTTCACCGCAGGCGGTCTTCCCCGACCAGGACTTCAACTGGTTCCCGTACACGACGAGCGGCCTCGCCTCCATCCCCCTCGGGTTCCTGGCCGGCTGGCTCGCCACGGTCCTCCAGGACCGGGACGCGGCCGACCGGCGCCGCCGCTACGAGGAGCTCGAGCCGACGATCCTGGCCGGTGCGCCGACGACGGCGGGCAGCGGCACGTCCTGACCCCGCCCGGCGAGAACGGGCGTCCGGCCTGCCCCCGGCCGGGCGCCCGGCAGCGCCACACCCCTCCGCGTCCGGGTCACCCGGCACGATCCCGGGCGCGCAGAAGGAGTACGGCGATGTCGTCGGTGTGCCGGCCGGTGGGCAGCGTGCGTCGGATGAGCTCGTCGATGAGGTGCTCCATGTGCGTCCCCCGGATGTCCGCGAGGCGCCGGGCGAGCCTGCTGATCGCCTGGGTGATGTCGGTGCCGGGCGTCTCGACGAGGCCGTCGGTGTAGAGGGCGAGAAGAGTCCCCGGCAGCAGCGGCAGCGTGGTGATGGGGAAGGGCGCGTCGAGGCCGATGCCCAGCAGCGGCCCGGGTTCGATGTCGAGGACCCGGCCGCCGGGGTGGTGACGCGGGTGGTGCAATATCGCCGGCGGGTGCCCTGCGCTGGCCAGCCGGACGCTCCGGCGCTCGAGGTCGATGTGCGCGTAGAGGCAGGAGACGAAGAGCTCGGAGTTGAAGTCGGCCAGGACGCGGTCGGTGCGGCTGAGGACCTCGGCCGGGTTCGCGCCGGCGGTGGCATGGGCGTGGATGGCCGTGCGTACCTGTCCCATGAGGGCGGCGGCGGTGGCGTTGTGGCCCTGTACGTCGCCGATGACGGCGGCGGCGGTGCTGTCGCCGAGGCGGATGAGGTCGTAGAAGTCGCCGCCGATCTCCATGCCGTGCGTCGCGGGCAGATAGCGCGCGGCCACCTCGAGCCCGTCGAGGTGGGGCAGGGAGTGCGGCAGCAGGGCCTGCTGCAGGTTGTGGGCGAGGTCGTGTTTGGCGTCGTAGAGCCGGGCCCGGTCCAGCGCCTGCGCGATGAGGCCGGCGAGGGACGTGAGGGCGGCGCGGTCGCCGGCGGTGAAGGGGCGAGGGTGGTCGTAGGACAGGACCAGACAGCCGACCGGCCGGCCGCGGGTGATGAGGGGCAGGAACGCCCAGGCCTGCTTCCCGCTGAGCGCGGGAGCCAGCGGATGGGCCCGCGCCATCTCGGTGGGGTCGTTGAAGAACTGCGGGGCGCCGGTGATCAGCACCTGCCCGGCCGGCGTGAGACCGGTGTCCAGGGAGAGTCCGTCCAGGCGTTCGACGGCTCGCGGCTGGTAACCGCGGTGCCCGGCGATCCGGAGCCGGCCGGCGTCCTTCGTGGAGAGGACCATGCCCTGCGCTCCGAAGGCCGGCATGACCTGGTCGGCGACCAGGTCGATGACGTCCCGCACGCCCACGGTCTCGGTCAGGGCCGCGGCCAGGTGCAGCAGCTGGTGGATGCGCCCGGCGGCACCGTCCGTCGCGCCGGGACCGGCCGGGCGCGGCGACGGCGGTACTGGACCGGCCCCGAGGGCCGCACCGGTCCCGGGAGCTGCCGCGGTCCGGGGTTCCCGGCCGCCCGCGCCGCTCGGGGTGATCAGCACGCTCATGCCGCTGTCGTCGGGGTAGAGCCGGAAGTCGAGCCACCGGTCGGGCGGGTGCAGCACGGTGTAGGCCACGGGCTCCCTGCTGAGCACGGCGGTGCGGTAGTGGTCCTCGGAGACGGGGTTGTCCATCCAGGGCAGCGACTGCCACGGCAGGGTTCCCAGCAGCTGGCCGGCACTGCGGCCCAGCAGATCGAGGGCGGCCGTGTTGACGTACGTGACGCGGCCCTCGAGATCCAGCGCCATGGTGCCGACGGGCAGGCGCTCGACGAGGTCCGCGGCGGCGAGCGCCGACTGTGCGGGCCCCGTCACCGTACGGCTCAGCCGGATGAGACGCGGCTCCTCCGGGATGGCCGGCCGCCGGCCGCCCTCGTCCAGCAGGCGGCCGATCTGCCGCGCGCTGGAGGTGAGGTGGCCCCGTTCGCGGTGGGTGAGGGCCGGCGGGTGGCTGGCCGGCCACAGCAGGAGCAGGGCGCCCCAGCACTGCCGGGCCCCGTCGAGCGGGGCGGCCGCCATCGCGAACCGGTAGGGCAACGCCATCGCGGTCCGCGGATAGGTCCGCGCCATGTCGTCCTGTCCGCCCACCCAGACCAGGCGGTCCTCGCGTACGGCGTCGGAGACCGGGCCCACGGTCGCCAGGGGCACCCGCCGCCACGGCCCGGCGACGAGTGCCGACACCCCGCACATCACCACCAGGTGCAGCACCGGCTCGTCGCCGGAGAGCAGGTACACGCCCCCGGCGGAGGCGCCGGCACGGCGTACGACCGCGGCGAGCGCCTCGTCCGGCTGGTGGGCGCCCCGCGGCCGTGCAACCTCTCCGGTCAGTGGTCCCACCTCGCAAGCCGGCTCCGCCGCGGACAGGGGAGCGCCCGCGCCCGTCCGTGCCGCTCCCCGGCAGGCGCGCCCCGCTGCCGCCTCCGGCCGGGAGACGCTCCGCACCGGAGGCGCTCACCGCGCATCCCACGTAGCCCCATATCGGGACGATACGCCCAAGCCGCAGTCGCGGCACGGGGCGGCACCCAGGGGGAGACCGGCATGGCCGGTGCCCGGTCACGACACGTCCGGCCCTGGCTTCCGCCGCACGCCGACGGCCTGTCATCGTGGCCGGTATGGCGACAGGAGTGGACATGGCCGTCCTCGTCGGGCTCCAGGCGTCCGGGAAGTCCACGTTCTACGCCCAGTGCCTGGCCGACCGGTACGACCTGGTGAGCAAGGACCTTTTCCCACGGGGCGCCCGCAACAAGCAGCGGCGGCAGATGCGCCTGGTCGAGGAGGCACTCGCGTCCGGGCGGCCGGTGGCGGTGGACAACACCAATCCGTCACCGGAGGAATGGGGCCCGCTGGTGGAACTGGCCCACGCCTTCGACGCGACGGTGACGGCCTACTGGTTCCCGCCGGACCTCACCGGCTGCCTGCAGCGCAATGCCGCACGGGAGGGCCGCGACCGGGTCCCCGACATCGGTGTGCTGGCCACGCTGAAGCGGCTGCGCAGGCCGTCGACGGCGGACGGCTTCGATGCCGTGCGGGAGGTTCGGTTCGACGGACGCGGCGGCTTCGACGTACGGCCATGAACGCGTCGGTGGCTGAGCACGCCGTGGCTCCGGGGAAGGCTGGTGGCGGCTCCGTGGAAGCCGGTGGCCCCGGGGAGGCCGATGGTTCGGGAAGGCCGG
>NZ_KL591026.1:34923-93167 GCF_000716335.1 Streptomyces sp. NRRL S-118
CTCCGGACGGCCGGTGGTTCGGGAAGGCCGGTGCGGCTCCGGGAGGCGGGTGATTCCGGGATCGCCGGCGGCTTCCGCGGCGGCGACAGCCCGGGCCGCGCCGGCAGCCGGACCCCCGACGCACCGGTCCCGGCCGGTCCGTGCCTGCGGTGACGGTGCTGCCGGGTCTCAGTCCAGCCACACACGCACCAGGCATCGCCGGTGCCGCGGGTCGTCCGCGGCGTCGGTGAAGGCGGTTCTGCCGTGCAGTACGGACGTGTTGTCCAGCAGGAGGAGGTCACCCGGCCGCAGGCGGATCCGGACCACGCTCCCCGGGTCGGCCAGGATCTCGTCGAAGGCGTCCAGGGCCGCCGAGTCCGCGGACGACACGGGTGCCGCGGCCTCACGCCCGCCGCGCTCGATCCAGTGCCGGTTGTACCGGACCAGCAGGCGGTTCCCGCGCCGCCGGAAGACGGGGTAGACGCGGTCGAAGCCGTCGCCGCGGCCGAAGTGGAAGTCCCGGTAGAGGCGTGGCAGAGCCGACGGGTGCCGGGCGAGCAGCCGGTCGTGGACGGTGCAGCCGCTGACGAGCAGCGACTCGCCGCCGTGAGCGGCCTGACGCACGCAGAGCAGCCCGAGGATGCGGGGCGGGCCGGGGGGACCGGCGCGGTCGGTGTGGAAGGCCAGCTCGCGGTCGTCCCTGTCGTGGCCCGCGACACCCGCTCCCGCGCCCGGTATCGGTCCCGCGCCCCGTATCGGTCCCGCGCCCGGGCCCGGTCCTGGTGCCGGATGCCCGGGTTGCCCGGGCGGCGGTACGGCAGCGACGACGACGTGTCCCTGGGTGGCGTCCGACGGCCGAGGTATGCCCAGGTACGCGCCGAACCAGCGTGCCAGGGCGTGGCACTCCGGCTCGCCGAGGCCGTCCAGCGGCCACCCCCGCACCACCGCCACTCCTGGGCCGTCGGACAGCTGCCGCGCGATGCGGCCGACGAGCCCGGCCGGAGGGGGCGGCCCGCCGGCCGCCCCCGGACTCTCCGTCCGGACCGTCCGGAGCCTCTCCGCCCACGCGGGCGGCAGGGTGATCAGGAGATCCTCTGCCCGCAGCGTCTCCCGGTTCCAGGCCCTGGGGCCACCGAAGGCGACGGGAACAGCTCTCAACCTGCCCTCCTCCGGGGAGCGCTGGGAAACCGGGCCGGGCGAGCGCCACGAGCCTTCCCTTTCCCCCTGCCGCGGAAACAACGGCGGAACCCGCCGCGGTGACGGAGACGCCCCGGCCCGCAGCGCGGGTACCACCGGCCGCGTCACTTTCGCCAGAACAGGTGGTGCGTCACACCGCTCGGACTGGGCACGACCTCGAGGTGGAACCGGTCGAGCAGTTCCTCGGGCGACTCCCAGAGCCGTACCCCGGACCCGAGCTTCACCGGCGAGACCGCCACGTGCAGGGTGTCGACGAGGTCGGCGTCCAGGAACTGCCGGATGGTCGTGACACCGCCGCCGAGCCGCACGTCCCTGCCCTGCGCCGCCTCCCGCGCCTGCTCCAGAACCGCGGCCGGTTCGCCGCCGACGAAGTGGAACGTGGTGTCGGAGAGCGTCAACGAAGGACGCTCGTGGTGGGTCATGACGAACACCGGGGTACGGAACGGCGGCTCGTCACCCCACCAGCCGCGCCACTCGTGGTCCTGCCAGGGCCCGCGCTGCGGCCCGAACTTGTTGCGGCCCATGATCTCGGCGCCGATGTTGCGCGCGTGGTCCCGTGTGAAGTGGTCGTCGAGGCCCCGGCTGCCCCCGGGGTCCGTGCGCATGGGCCAGCTCGCCGTGGCGCCGGCCCAGGCGAACAGCCTCCCGGCGTCGGCGTGGCCGAACGGATTCTCCAGGCTCTGGTCCTCACCGGCGCCGATGCCGTCACTCGAGACGTTGAAGTTCTGCACCCTCAGCAGCTGAGCCACGTGTTTCTCCCGTGCTGTCCGTCGATGACGACGGTTGAGACTCCCCGCGCCCCGAGAACTCATCGCCCCGGTGGGCAACGGACCCGGGAGCCCGAGGACTTCCCCCGCCGCCGGGGCGGCGGGGGGTCCGGAGAGGCCGGCCGTGCAGCACCGGCAGGGCCGGCTCACCGGCGGGCCCCCGGGAACCCGTGGCGGCGGCCTCACACCGGGGGCAGGGTGCCCTCGCCGAAGAGGCGCCGCTCGTCGCGTGCCGTCCACGGAGTGGTGCGCAGGTCCACGATCCGGATGCCGAAGATCTTCAGCTGCAGCGTCAGTTCGGTCTTCAGGTCGTAACCGGCGCTCAGTTCCCAGGCGGGCGGACCGTCCGTCGCCGCAGCCGCACGCCCCCTCAGGTGTACGGACAGATCGCCGCCGACGCCCGCCGTGTCGTACAGCGAGACGGTGGCGCGGGCCCCGATGGACGCCTTCGCGGAGGCTGCTCCTTCCACCCGCGGCGGGGCGCCCTCCGTGCGCTGCTGCGCGTGACGGACCGCCTGCCAGCCCTGCGTACGGTCGTAGCGGGCGCCGATGTCGAAGGAACCGGCCGTGCGCTGCTCGGCGTCGAGGACGATGCGGCCGTCCGCGGTGAAGCGGTAGACGAAGACGACCTCGGTGTTGACGACCACGGGCACCGGGCCGACCCAGAAGGTGTGCTGACCCGTCACCGACGCGAGGGGCGTGGTGACCTCGCCGGAGTCCACGGCGCGGGACACCTTGCCGTGCACTTCCCAGTCGTACCCGTACGAACCGCCGAGCCCGACGGCCGCCCGCTCCGGCAGGACGGACAGTCCGCCGCGCTTCTCGTACTGGAAGAACACCTCGGGAGTGAACCGCACTTCACCCGCCAGCCGGGCCGGTGAGCGGTCGGTCGCCTCGATGCCGGCCGGCAGCGGGACGTCGAGCGCCAGCTTGAGCGTGGTCAGCGGCGTGGCCGCCTCCCGGGGCAGCCCGGAGCCGGCCGGTGCGGCCGAGGACGCCTCCGCCGGCGGACGGGGCGTTTCGGCGGCCGCCCGCGCGGTGGGCGTGCCGGAAACCTCCCGCTGCTGGTCGCCCGCCTCCGCGGGCGCCTGCGGCGCGGTGCCGCGCGGCGTCCCCGGTGCGGACGCGGAGGGCGGTCCCGAGGGGGAGGCGGTGGCATCGGGCACCGTGGGGGACGGCGGCGTGCCGTCCGTGGGTCCGGCGGACGGACCGCCGGCCGTGCCCGGGGCGGCGGTGGGCCGGCCGGTCGTCGCGGTGACGCCCGACGACAGCGGCTTGACCCGCAGCCGGTCCGGGGAGACCGCGGCACGCTGCTTCACCGTCCGGTCGCCGAGGAGCTCCGGCAGGGTCGCCGGCGCGGTGTTCACCGTGACCTCGCCGTCGGAGGTGCCGGTCACCCGGGCCACCTTGAACAGCGCACCGGCCGGAGCCGACCGGTTCGGGGCCGCGGCCACGACGTCGCCCGTACGCACCGCCCGGTCGCCGGACGTCTTCAGCACGGCGCGTCGCAACTGCGGGTCGTACGAGGCGACGCGTACGGACGACGCGTGCACCTGCCGGTCGGGCGCGGACGACGGCTGCGCCACCACAGCGTCGCTGTGATCGGTCTCCGCCCCGGCGAACGCCGGCGCGGACGCGCTGCCCGTCGGCCGGGCCGCCGCCACGCCCCCCGCCGGTCCGTCACCGGAGGAGCCGAGCAATGCCTGTGCGCCGAAACCGGCTGGTACGAGTATGCCGAGGACGGCGGCGGGCAGCGCCGCGCGTCTCCAGGAAACAGCCATGGAAGTCCTTGTGCAGTGGGGGGTGGGCGCCTCCTGGCACCCCGAGTCCGCCCGCTCCCGCGCCACTTGGCGCATGGGGGAGTCGGTGCGGCAGGGTCCTAGCATGGCGATCGTCAAGGATCCGCACCATGGAGGAAGGCACCGGGCGATGAGGAGTGTGGTGGAGGTTTCCACAACGGTGCCGGCGGCGGTGGCCGCCCTGCGGGCCGATCTGGGCCCGCTCGTCGAGGAAGTGACGGGCCGTCTGCGCGCCGAACTGCCGTCCTACGCGCGCGTACCGCCCGACCTCCTCGCCCTGCGGGTCGCGCGTGCGGTGGACCGTGGGTTGTCGGTCGTGCACCGGCTCTGCGCTCCCCGGGGCCCGGCACCGGTGGGTCCCCCGCCCGGCGGGCGCGGCGCCCGGCACCCGGCCGGCTCCGCCGCCATCGGGGACGCACTCCCGGTCGACGACGTGATCCGGGCCCACCGGATCGGCGTCGACGTCGTGTGGTCCCGGTTCAGCCGGGAGATGACCGAGCGCCGTGCGCACCCCGAGGAACTGCTGGCCATCGGCGAGCAGGTGTGGGCGTGGGCAGCCGCCATGACGGTGCGGATCGTGCGCCGCAGAGCCGTGCGGGACGGTGCCCGTCCACCGGGCGGGAGCCGGCCTGCCGGGCCGCCGCTGGAGGAGTACGTCCGCATGCTGCTGCTCGTACCCGTGGACGCCGCGGCGGTACGGGGCCGGGCCGGTGAATCGGCGACGCCCGCCATGCCGTTCCGCGCCCGGGCGGCCTGCGGTGCCACGGACGCGGTCCGCGTGATCGAGCAGCTGCGCCCCTGGATCGCGAAGGGCCCCGCCGGGGGCCTCATGGTGACCGTGGTCGACGGTGACGTGGCCGGGCTGCTCGCCGCCCGCCCGCCGCGGCTCTTCCGCGAGCTCGCGCTCGGGCTGGGTGCGGCGGTGCAGCCGTGCCACGTCGCCGACGAGTTCGTCTCGGCGTCGCTGGCCCTGCGCGTCGCTGTGGCGTTCGGCCTGACCGGCGTCCACACCACCGACGAACTCGGCCTGCGCACGGCCGTGGTGCAGACGCCGGAGATCGGCGAACGCCTGACGCACCAGCGGCTCGCCCCGCTGCGCGAGCACGGGGAGGACGGCACGCAACTGGAGGAGGCGGTGGCGGCCTTCCTCGACCACGGCCTCCGGCTGGAGGCCGCGGCGCGCAGCCTGTTCGTCCACCCCAACACCCTGCGCAACCGCCTGCGGCGGTTCGAGGCGCTGTCCGGGACGAGCCTGCGTGACCCGGCCGCCCTGGCGGAGGTCTGGTGGGCGCTGGCCCATCAGCGGGTGCACGGGCGGTCCGGCACAACGTTGTCAGCCCAGGACGCGGAGCGCTGACGTCCTGCCCGCAGGGGCCGTGCCGCGACGGTGGCGGGCGGTGGCTGTGGCCGTGACGGTGGCGGGCGGTGGCTGTGGCCGTGACGGTGGGGGGCGGTTGCTGCGTCCCGGTCCCGGGCGGAGGCCGTGCCCGTCCGTCAGCAGTCCCCGTCCCCCCAGTCCCAGGTGTCGAAGTACGCCGTCGTGCCCGTACGGCGGGCCGCCATGACCGCCTCCAGCCGGGCGAAGTCCTGCCGGGGCATGTGCGCCCGCCACTCCTCCACCGCCAGGGCGCGCACCTCGTCGTGCTCCTCCGGATCCAAGGTGATGCTCGCCATCTCCTCGGCGGTGAGGCGGCCGCCGTCGAAGACGAAGCCGACCGTGTTGTACGGCCACTGCGCGCCCGGGAGACCGAACACCGCGGCCAGCAGCCGAGGGGGTCCGCCGAAGACGATCCCGGTCTCCTCGCGGCACTCGCGCACGGCTGTCTGCCAGGGGCGTTCGTCCGGCTCCATGGTTCCGCCGGGCCACTGCCACGGATGGTCCTGCGAGTACACCGCACGCAGCTGCACCGGACGGTCGTGCTCGTCGGTGACGAACAGGCAGGCGAAAGCCGTCGCCTTCACGAGGGTCTCGGCGTACTGCTCGGGCGGCAGCCAGGTGGCGCTCATGACGCCTGCGTCCCGGTCCGGGCGGTCACGCGGGTCATGCGCATGAGCGCGGGGTCGCGGGCGAAGCCGAGCGACGCGTACAGCGGCGCGGACCCTTCGCCGTGGGCGTACAGCTCGTACAGGGTGACCCCCTCCTCCTCCAGGTGCGTCAGCAGCGCGGAGAGCGCGGCCCTGGCGAAGCCGCGCCGGCGGTGGGCGGGCTCGGTGGCGACGGAGTGGATCCGCACGGCCAGCCCTTTCGGGTACGCGGGTGCCGGGAGCACCGCCTGGACCAGCCCCAGTGCGCAGGCGGCCAGTCCTCCGGCGGGCGCGTCGACGACGTAGGCCCGGGCATCGCCGCCGGGGACGAGCCGTGCGGCGAGCTGCTCGCGGCAGAGGGCGAGCCAGTGTTCGTCGAGCCGTTCGGAGAGGATGAGCTCGGAACGCAGACGGGCGATCTCGCCGGCGTCGGCGGGAGTGGCGAGGCGGGGCGCAAGCGCCTGGCCGGCTCCCGCCTCCGCCACAGGGCGCGGCGGTGCGACCGGGATCTGCGGTGAAGCCGGGATCCGCGGCGCGGCGGGGTTCTGACGGGAAGCCGGGATCCGCGGTGCGGCGGGGCTCTGCGGTGAACCGGAGTGCTCCAACTCGGGCTCCTCTCGAGGGTGTGGTGGACTGCCATGGGGAAGGCGTCCGGCACAGGCCCCCGGGCCCCGGACGCCATGTTCGCCGGAGCCACCACCACGTGGGCGGGGAGCACAACCGTGCCGTCCGGCGCCAGGCTAGGACGGCGGCACCGTCCCCCGCGCGAGATGGGCGCAGAGCCCCCGATTCGGGTGAGGCGCGGGAGGGGACGCCGCCACCTCACGGGGCGCCTGCGCGAGGAGCCGAACCGTCCGGGCGCCGCGCGGCGTGAGAACGCCGGTGCGGGGCAGCAGACCGGACAAACCCCTGTCGCGGCGTCTGCCGGGACCGGGACCGGGACCGGGGCCGGGCTCACGCCGGCCGGGACGGAAGCGGTGGTTGCATGGCGATCGGTGTCCCCGCGAACGGGGCTGTGCCCCCTCGCGAGCGCGAGGAGTACGCGAGAGCGCTGGCGCGCACGCCGGTCGCCGTGTGGGAGGACGACCTCACCGACTGGGCGGCCGCGCTGACCTACTACGCGGTCCTGGCGGTGTTCCCCGCCCTGCTGGTCATCGTCTTCGCCATCGCCCTGCTCGGTACGGGCTCCCCCCACGAACTCATCGCGCAGTTCGGCGCCTTCGTGCCGAAGGAGGCCCGTCCGGTGCTCGAACAGGCCCTGGGCAGCCGCCAGGAGGGCGCTTCGGTGCCCTGGCTGCTCGTGGTGCTCACCCTCGGCGCCGCGCTGTGGTCGTCCTCCAGCTACCTGGCCGTGTTCCGGCGCGCTCTGCACGCAATGTACGGCGTCGCGGACTGCCGACCGGCGTGGCAGGCGTTCCCCGCCATCCTGCTCCGGGCGCTGACCGTCCTGGCGCTGCTGCTCTGCGGGGTGCTGACGCTGACCGCCACGGGGCGGATCGCGCGGGCCATCGGCCGGGGGACGGGCGCGGACCACCAGGCGGCGCTCGTATGGACGGCCATGAAGTGGCCGCTGCTGTTCCTCGTGGTCGTCGCCCTGGTCCTGCTGCTGTTCCGGTCCGGACCCGCCGAGACGCGCGGGCTGCGCCGGAACCTGCCCGGCGGGGCGCTGGCGGTGGTTCTCTGGCTGCTCGCCTCGGTGGGCTTCGCGTTCTACGCCTCGCACATCGCGACGTACAACCGCCTCTACGGGTCCCTCGCCGGCATGGTGGCGTTCCTCGTGTGGCTGTGGGTCTCCCATGTGGTGCTGCTGGCCGGGGCGCAGTTCAACGCCGAGCTGGCCCGGGGCGGGCGGCCGAAGCCGGACCCCTGCTCCTCCCCGGCGTGACCCCCGCAGGCCCGTCCCGTACGCGCACCCCGCGCTGACGGACCCGCCGGGATCCCCGGCGGCGTGCCCACCGCCCGGGAAGCGGGAGTTCCCGCCGCCGTGCTGCGGGTCGCAGCGCAGGCGTGCCGCCGCACGTCCGGGGCAGTGGACTTCCGTGACCTCGGCCGATCTTCTCTACACCCTGTCAGGGGCGGGTGCGCTCGCCGCGGCCGTGCTGCCGCGGCTGGTGGCAGGCCGCCCGCTGTCCATGCCCCTCGTCTTCCTGGCGGGCGGGGTCGCGCTGCAACCGCTGCTCGCGTCCCTGCCGGTGATCGATCCGGTGCGCGACCGGACATGGGCGGAGCACCTGACCGAGCTCTGCGTGATCGTGTCGCTCATGGGTGCCGGGCTCGCCCTGAACCGCCCCGTCGGCCCACGGCGGTGGCGGGCCTCCTGGCAGCTGCTCGGTGTCACCATGCCGCTGACCGTGGTGGCGGTGGCCTCGGCGGCCTGGTGGCTGCTGGACTGGCCCCCGGCCGCCGCGCTGCTGCTCGCGGCCGTCCTGGCGCCCACCGACCCGGTGCTCGCCTCGGAGGTCCGGGTCGGTGAGCCGACGGAGTCCGAACACGACGAGGACGAGGTGCGGTTCGCCCTGACCAGCGAAGCCGGCCTGAACGACGGCCTCGCCTTCCCCCTCGTCATGGCGGCCGTGGCGCTCGCCGCCGCGGCCGGCACGGGGCTGTCCGGCAGCTGGGTCGGACACTGGCTCCTGGTCGACGTGGGCTACAAGTGCGTGGTGGGCGTCCTGGCCGGTCTCGCCGTGGGCAGGATGCTCGGCTGGCTCTTCTTCCGCGCCGGCCGGGCCTCGGTACGGCTGTCCGAGCACCGCGAGGGCTTCGTCGCGCTGGGCGCCACCTTCCTCGCCTACGGGCTGACGGAACTCCTGCACGGCTACGGATTCCTCGCCGTCTTCATCACCGCCTGCCGCGTCCGCGCCGCCGAGCGGGCCCATGGGTACCACACCGTGCTGCACGACTTCGTGGAGCAGATAGAGCGGCTGCTGACCGCCGGACTGCTCTTCCTGCTCGGGGCCTACGTCGCCCAGGGCGGCCTGGCCGCCCTGACCTGGCAGGGCGCGACCGTGGGCCTGCTCCTCCTGCTCGTCGTCCGCCCCCTCGTCGGCGGCGTCTCGCAGATCGGCACGGCCGCGGGCCCCCGGGAGCGCGCGGTGATCGCGTTCTTCGGCATCCGCGGCATCGGGTCGCTGTACTACCTCGCCCATGCGCTCGGATCGGAGGACTTCCACGTCCCTCCGGAGGAGCTGTGGGCCGTGGTGACCTTCACCGTGCTGGCCTCGGTCGCCCTGCACGGGGTGACGGCCTCGCCCGTCATCCACCGTCTGGACGGACTGCGCGCCCTGCGGGCCCGCCGCCACCTGCCCTCCGGGAAGGGCCCGACCGACGACGAGGTGGCGGACCAGCGGCTGTGAGCCGAGCCGGCGAGGTGGTGTCGCGGGCCCTTCCGCGCACCGCCCTCCCGCGCCCCGCTCTGTGGCCTCGCCTCTGCGCCGCTCCGGTACCGCGGACGGCGCCACCGCCCGGAGAACGTCAGCCCGCGGCCGGGCGACGCCCGGAACCGTGCGGACACGGCTCAGCGGTCCTGCGAGAGCTCCAGCAGCTCGGCGAACGTGCCGCCCGCGTGGACCAGATCGTCGTACCGGCCCTGCTCGGTGATGCGGCCCTCCTCCATGACGACGATGTGGTCGGCGATCTTCGTGTTCTCCAGACGGTGGGTCACGACGATCGTGATGCGGTCGGCGGCGATGGACTTGATCCTCTCGAAGATCCGGTGCTCCCCCCGCGGGTCCATCTGGGAGGTGGGCTCGTCCAGGATGAGGAGCGACGGACGGCGGTACAGGGCGCGGGAGCAGGCCAGGCGCTGCCACTGCCCGCCCGACAGCTCCGCGCCGCCGAAGACCTCGCGGGCGAGGAGGGTGTCGAGGCCGGCGGGGAGGTCCTCCACGGCCTGACGCATCCCGACGGCGTCCACCGCGTCCCACACCGGTCCGTCGTCGTGGGTGCGGGGCTGGCCGAGGGTGACGTTCTCGCGGACGCGCAGGGGCCATTGGGCGAAGATCTGCGGGACGAGGCCGGTCCGTTTCCACACCGTGCCCGGGTCGGTCCCGGCGAGGTCCATGCCGTTCCAGCTGACCCGGCCCTTGTCGGCCAGGTAGATCCCGGTGATCAGGCGCGTGAGGGTCGACTTGCCCGAGCCGTTGGTGCCGACGATCGCGAGGATCTCCCCTCGGCGCAGGGTGAGCGAGACGCCGTCGACGGCGGGCCGGTCCTTGCCCGGGTACTGGTAGACGACCTCCTCCAGCCGGACCTCCTCCACCGGCGCGGTGACCGCCAGCGTGCCGCGCCGGGGCGCCCGCCGTCCGGCGTCGTCCAGGAACGCCTGCATGTCGGTCAGGTACAGGCTCGTGTGGAAGAGGGCGGCACCGTTGATGATCACCTGCGAGAGGGCGGCGAGCGTGGTCTGCACGGCGACGACGGCCGTCGCGGCGAGCGCGAGCGCGATTCTCCCCGTCATGGCCAGCCAGGCGAGCGCTCCCCAGGTCGCGACCAGGAACACCCCGGCGACCAGTGAGGAGAGGAGGGAGATCCGGAGCGTACGCGGGGCCGCGGCCAGGGTGCGCCGGTCGCAGCGGTCCGACAGCGACCGGTACCAGAACAGCAGGTAGTCGGTCATGGAGTTGGCGCGGACCTCGTCGCCGTACTTGGGCGTCGTGGACCACCACCGCATCATGCCCCGTACGTTGCGGTCGGCGATGTTCTCGTAGTGGATCTCGTAGTCCACGCGGGCGGTGAGCACCGCGCCGACGCCCGCGGGGAGCACGGCGAGCAGGAGCGGGGGCAGCAGCAGCGGGTTGAGGACGGACAGTGCTCCGGCGGCCGTGACCATTCTGATCAGGGCGGACAGGAACCGCTGCGTGTCGGTGACCATGACGTGCGTGCGGATGACGCCCATCTCCGCGGCCTCCTGCCGGTCGGAGAACCCGTCGACCGCGTACGCCGACGCCTCCACCCGGCAGACCGCCTCGACCAGGGCGGTGTCCGTCTCGGTGGTGAGGCGGGGCGTGATACGGCGCTCCGCGTACGTGGCCACGGCGGCCGCGATCCGGGTCACCGCGGCGGCGGCGCCGACGACGACGAGGGCCGGGAGCGCCTGGTGCAGCCGCTCGGCGACCGGGCCGCCGCCGAGGACCGGGCGCATCGCGCGGGCGGTCGCCGCCAGCAGCACGGCCGCCGCGGCCCCGGTGACCACCGGGCAGGTCAGCAGGAGCAGCACCGCCCGGCGGTCGATGCGCCACGACATGCCGATGATCCGGCGCACGACCTGCGGGATCCGGGCGGCGACCCTGCGGAGGGACACCGCTCCGAGGGGATTGACCGAGTACTCGCCCGTGTACCGGATCTCCGCGGGCGGCGGGGGAGGGACCGGACCGGCCTGCTGCTCCTGGGCTTCTGCTGAGGCCAACTGGACTCCTTCGTCGTGCTGTTCGGGGGAACGCCGGCGGCATCCGGGACAACGAGCCGCACCGCGATATCGAACACACGTATTTCGGACGCGGCGGGATCCGCATGACCGGGCGTGCGGCGGCTCATGTAGAAGCCATGGACCCTTGGCCCGTCCGGTGCGCGTCCCCACCCGGCATGGCCGAAACGCCGTGGCGGATGCACGGGTGACGCATGAGGTTGAGCGGTGTCGCCCATCACCGCCCGGAGGCTGCGTGCCGTGCTGCGGCACCCGGCCGGCCGTCCCGCCGGGGCGCGGCGTTTCCGGCGCGAGCGGTCCCGCGGGACAGCCGCATGCCGGACTCGCCCAGGTCCATCCGTACGGCGGTGGCGTCACGGCCCGTGACGCCCTGGCCCGGGCGTGCTCGCGGTGAAGCGTTGCGGCCAGGGCCGTGGTGACGGCTACGCGCGCGGGCGGGCCAGGGCCGACTCGTCAGCGCTGGCACACGTGGCGTGGCGATCGTCACCGAGGGTGATGGGTCGCGGATTGACGCAACCGGTGGAGGTTCCCAAGCTGGTAGGAGGGCCGGTGGAAGGGGCTGTGGCCATGAGCGGGCAGAGGGATCTTCCCCGGTTGCTGACGGGAGCGGAGGCGGCGGCGCCGGTCGACGCGGTCGACGTGGTCGCGGAGGATCTGCGGCGGCGTTTCGAGGCCACGAAGGTCTCATTCCTCATCGTGGACCTGACGGGGAAGGCGGTGGCGCGACTGTCCACCGCCCCTGCCGAAGGCGGGCGGGAGGCGGAACGGATCCCCATGTTCGGCAGCGTCTACGAGCAGGTGATCCGTACCCAGCGGCTGCATCAGCACGCCACCGGCCAGGGACAGCAGGTGATCGTGCCGGTCACCAACCGGGGGGACGCGATCGGGCTCCTGGAACTGCTCCTTCCCGCCGATCCGGGGGAGGACGTTCTCGAGGCGGTCGGGGAAGCCGCCCACCTCCTGGCCTACATCGTGATCGCCAACGGGCGCTTCACCGACCTCTACACCTGGGGCAAACGATCCAGGCCCCCCACCTTGGCCGCGGAGATCCAGTACCAGCTGCTGCCCCCGTCGCTGTCGTGCGAGGCCGCGCAGTTCACCCTGTGCGGGAACCTGGAGCCCTCCGAGGACCTCAGCGGCGACACCTTCGACTACTGCCTGGACCGCGACACCCTCCACGTGTCGGTGACCGACCCCATGGGTCACGACATCGACGCGGCCCTGGCCGCCACCGTACTGGTGAGCGCCCTGCGCGGCGCCCGCCGCGCGGGCGCCGGCCTCGCCGACCAGGCCCACCTCGCCGACCAGGCCCTGGCCGACCACGGCCTCGGTCACGCCACCGGGCAACTGCTGCGCATCAATCTCCACACCGGGCAGGCCCGGATCGTCAACGCCGGCCACCCCTGGCCCCTGCGCATGCGCCGGGGGACCGTGGAGACGATCACCTTCGAGGTGGACCATCCCTTCGGCCTGTCCGAGTTCAGGCCCCACCCGTACCGCGTCCAGGACGTCGATCTGCGCCCCGGTGACCGGCTGCTCATGATCACCGACGGCATGCTCGAACGGCACGGGGAGGCGGTCGACCTGCCCGCCCTGCTGGAGCGCACCCGGGACCTGCACCCACGGGAGACCGCCCTGACGCTGACCTCCGCGGTCCGGGATGCCGCCGACGGCCAACTCGAAGACGATGCCACCGTGATGTGCCTGGACTGGCACGGCCCCCAGGAGACCCAGCGCCACGTCAGCTCCGGCGCGGACACGCGGCAGGCCTCGGCCGCCCGCCCGCAGCGGCCATGACAGGGCACCCTCCCGGACGTGCCCGCCTCCGGTGCAGCCGTCGTCCCGTACGCCATGCTCAGTGCCCGGGCGCTGTCCGGGCGGCGCGACGATCCATGGTTCCCCCGCCCCGTTCCGGACGCCCCGGCTCACGTTTCGCTCAGGAGTTCACCGTTTCCCTGCGCATCGCGTCAGCCGCGTGCCTTACTGAGGCCGACGCAAGAGTGCGGTGTCGGGGGAGGGCTACGCATGCGAGGACCGGCACGTCCGCCGGTGGGGGCACGGCACAGCAGGGCCCTGTCGGCCTGCCTCATGGCGCTGGCCCTGGCCGGCTGCGACAGCGGCGAGGCGCCCGGTGCCCGGCCCTCGGGCGCAAGCGCCCCCGCCGCCGCGCCCCGGCCGAGCGGATCCTCCGATGGCGGAGGCGGTGCCGCGGAGACGGTGAGCGTCGCTCCCGAACCGCTGAACGGCAGCGTCCTGCTCGCCGCCACGCACTCCCGCGCCGGAAGCGCCACCATCCCACTCGGCGGAATCGGCACCGGCCGGCTGGGCATACAGGTCGTGTGCCGAGGAGAGGGGACCCTCTCCGTCGCGGTCGAACCCGTGGGACTCGCCTTCTCCCTGGAGTGCGCCGACCGGGGAAGCAGCACCTACAACGAGGCCCTCCTGAAGAGGGACCACGCCGAGGGGCACGTCCGCGTCACGGCGCCCTCGACAGTCCGCTGGGCCCTGTCGGCCGAGCGGTGACGCGGGACGGGATGCGCTGCTCCGGCTCCTCAGCCGCCGTCCCGGGACGACGGCCGCAGGTGGACCACGACGAGCGTGAACGCGGCGAGCATGACGTTGCGCGCGGCGGCGTCGAGGCCGTTCCACTCGGACGACTGCCACATCGCGAACCACTCCCCGCCGATGGCGAAGAACCCCAGCCCGAACAGCAGCAGCATCATGACGAGTCCGACGGAGCTCACCCTGCGCGCCTTCTCATGACGTCCGTCGCGCAGCCCCGCACCCCAGAGGCCGGTGGCGAACAGCAGCACGCCGGCGGTCAGCGCCTCCCAGGCGATGATGGCGATGTAGGCGGCGTTCTGCAGGGTCCGCGACTCGATGGCACGCCACATCAGGTCCGGGTCCCGGAACGTGGTGTCCATCGCCAGGACGTGCTGGACGAACTGCTGGTTCGTACCGAAGTCGGTCAGGTTCCCGAAGGCCACCAGGGCCATGTACACCGCCACCGTGCCCGTCAGCGCGGTCGCGGCCACGGGCAGGGAGCCGAGGCTCCACCGCCGGTCCGTACGGATACCGGTGCGCTCGTCGATGCCTGACATGCCGCCCTCCCTGCGTGCCGTCCTTCCGTAACACCCCTCGCCCCGCGGGGAATTCCCGTCGGGACGCCACCGGGCGGCAGCCGGCGCGCGGCACCCGCGTACCCGCGGGTGTGCGACCGCGCTCGACCCCTATGGCGCGGAAAGCCGTATCCTCCGCCGAGTCGCGGCGTTGGTCCGGTTATGACCAAGACACAGCGCGTTCTCACCGCCCTCGCTCTCGCGGCCGGGTCCTCGGCACTGACCGCCCCGGCGGCCGATGCCGCCATCGTGCCCGTCGGACCGCAGGGACCGTCCCTCATCAGTCAGGTCGAAGACCTGTCGGTGAGCCATGTGACCCCGGAGCGCCGCGCCGAGGTGCCGAGGATCACCCAGCAGCTGGGAGGCCTCGGAGGGGTGCAGCGCCTCGGCGAACTCGGGCAGCTCGTCGCGCCGGTGGCGCCCGCGCTCGGCCTGGTGCCAGGCGTCCGCTGGTAAGGCCGTCCCCGCCCGCGCCCACCCGTCCGGGCCGCCGGTACTGTGGCTGGCCGGCGTCCCGGCTTCCCGCCACGCCGTCGCAGCGTCCTGCCGCTGCGACGTGACGGGGCCGGGTGACCGACCTGAGGTGTACGAGCGGTCCGGCCGGTGGGCCGGACCACGGGAGGGGGTGGCCCTGTGCGGGTCAAGGATTTCGACCACGTGGTGCTCAATGTGGAGGACGTCGAGCGGTCCCTGGAGTTCTACTGCGGACCGCTCGGCCTGGAGCCGGTACGGGTCGAGGAGTGGCGGGCCGGCAAGGTGCCGTTCCCGTCCGTGCGGATCAGCCCGACGGCGATCATCGACCTGTTCGCGCGCCCCCGCGGCGAATCCAACGTCGATCACATCTGCCTGGTGGTGGACCCCCTGGACTGGCAGGAGGTCATCGACTCCGGCACGTTCGACGTTCTGGAAGGCCCGGTCAGCCGTTTCGGCGCGCGTGGCAGTGCCCAGTCGGTCTACGTGAAGGACCCGGACGGCAACACGGTCGAGCTGCGGTGGTACCCGCAGGACGCCCAGGACTGAGCGCGCCCGCCGGCGCAACCTGCCCCCGAGTACCGCGCGCGGACGCGGTCACCCGGGGGCGAATACGGCCGGATCGGGGGAGCAGCAGCCGTCCCGCCGCATGGCACGGCCGACGTCCAGCCAGTTCTCCCGGTCCGCCCGGTGCCCGTGGCCGGGCCGCTCACGCGGCGCCCCGTCCCCGGCCCGTTCGCCGGCCGGCGGGTGGAACGCCCCGACGAGGGCGCTCGTCTCGTGGTGCACCCCGCCCTTGAGCACGGCGCTCGTGCGGACCAGCGAGTCGAAGTCGCTGAACGGATCGCCGTCCACCACCGTGAGGTCCGCCACCTTGCCCACCTCCAGACTGCCCAGGTCCCGGTCCAGGGCGAAGGCCCGCGCCGGAAGCAGGGTCGCCGTGGACAGGACCTGTGCCGGTGACAACCCTCCGCGGTGCAGGGCCCGCAGGTTCAGGTGCAGGGACAGCCCCACCGGGACGATCGGCGCGTCCGTCCCCAGCGCCACCGTCCCGCCGGCCGCGAGGACGTGCCGGTACACCGCGATCTCCGTCCGCAGCGTCTCGAGTTGCGCGGCGCTCGGCGGCCGGCCCGACATGTCGCGCACGAGGGCGGAGTCCCACGGCGGCATGATCCTCGTGACCCGCTCGTCCCGTGCCAGGGCCGGGTCGGCGCCCACCAGCCACATCGCGGTGAACGGAGTGGCGATCAACGTGAAACCGGTACCGCGCCGGTACAGCTCCCGCACGTCCTGGTAGGCCAGCCCGGCGGCGGTGACCGCGTGACCGGCTTCGGCGCGCTGCGTCGCCTGCAGATGGGTGGTCATGTCCTGCCCGGTCTGCAGCCCGGGCGAGCAGAAGTGACTGCCGACCCGCACCCCGAGCCGTTCGTGGGCGAAGCGCGCCGCCTCCTCCATCACCCAGCCCGGAGCCCTGACGTACGTCTTGACCACGTCCCAGTCCAGGGCCGCGCCCCGCTCCAGCGACCGGCGCAGTCCCTCGCGTGTGCGGTGGGCCCTGCCCATGCTGTAGGCGACCCGGGAGCCGTCCAGCAGCTCACCGCAGCTGAGCAGCCGGGGACCCGCCAGCTCGCCGGAGTCGGCCGCCTCACGGATCCGCGCCTGTTCGTGGGCGAAGCCACCGAGCGACACCGCTGTCGTGATGCCGTACGCCAACTGGCACGCCGTCTGCCGCCCGCCGTACGTGCTCTGCCAGGGGTGGGCGTGGGCGTCCCACAGCCCCGGGAGCACCGTCCGGTCCGAGGCGTCGACGCGTCGCACCGCCGGCCTGGTGCGGCCCGGCCGGTGCGGTTCCACCGCCGCGACGCGTCCGTCGCGCACCACGACGTCGACGTCCTCCCGGACCGACGCGTCACCGCCCGTGCCGTCCCAGAACCGGCCGGCGTGCACGACGGTGTCGGCGGGGGCGGGCCGCCGGTGGTCCAGCGGTACGTGCACGGTGCGCGCGCCTCGTCCGTCGACGTCCGCCAACCGCAGGCGGTGGCCGGACAGATAGAGGAGCTGCCCCGAGTCGCCGGACCAGGAGGGGTGGTCGGCGGGTTCGGTGGTGAGCGGTCGCAGGGGGCCCGCCGGCTCGCCGTCCGCCGTGACCGGCAGCAGGCACAGGGCGGATTCGACGACCAGCGCCATCCAGCGGCCGTCGGGCGACCACACGGGTCCGGAGGCGTAGCGGTCGGAGATCGAGGCGTGCGGCGCGACGGCGCGCAGCCGGGTGGCGCCGGTCGCGGCGTCCACGATCCGGATGAGGTTGTAGCCCTCCCGGAACCGCTGGTTGAGCCGGTTGCGGTCGCACAGGGCGAGGAATCGGCCGTCCGGGGACCAACTGGGCCGGCCGGGCAGGCCGCCGCCGCCCAGAGGGGTCGCGAGGACGCGCTCGGCGCCCGATGCCAGGTCCTTGACGAGGAGACGGCCCGTCAGGTCGAGGCACGCGAGCCGGCTGCCGTCCGGTGAGAGGGCCGGAAGGACCCGTCCGCCGGTCGCCAGGGCCGTGCGCGCACCCGTGGCGAGGTCATGGCGGTACACCCCGAGCAGTCCGTCGCTGTCGTCGGCGTACAGCAGGGACCGTCCGTCGGACGTCCACACCGGGCCGAGGAGGTACCGCGTCGCGCCGGCCCGTGTCAGCCGGCGCGGGCGCCGACCGCCCGTCGTGTCGGCCACCCAGAGGGAGTTGAGCGCGGCGAAGGCGAGCCGGCGCCCGTCGGGTGCCAGCGCCGGGAGGTGGATCCCGCGGACGGGACGCGCGCGGCTGCCGTCGGCGTCGTACGCCTTGGGCCGGTAGCGCGGGCGGCGGACGGGCACGGTCGCGTCGAAGGGGATCCGTTCCAGCGCGTGGGGCGCCTCGGGGCGCACGAGGGTGAACCGGCCGTCGACGGTGAGCAGGAGCTCCCCTCGGGCGGTCCAGCGCGGTGGTACGGAGGCGATGTCCCCGGCGACACTCACCGGCTCACCGTCCACCACGAGGGTGCACCCTCCGTTCGGGGACGCGGTGACCCGCAGGTACGCGAGCCGCTGCCCGTCCGGTGACAGGGCGGGTGCCATCACCTGACCGGCGCCCGCCTCGGTGTGCACGACCGTCACCGGGCCGCTGCCGTCCGCCGGTACGGAGACCACGGTCCGGGCATCGAGAGCCGTCCCCGAGGCGGTGGCGGTCACGGCCGCCCGTACGAACAGGATCCTCGTACCGTCCGGCGACCATGCGGGGTCGAAGTCCTCCCAACGACCATCCTGAAAAGGCCCGTTCTGGCCCGGCAGCCCGGTGACGGCGACCGGTTCACCGGTGCGCGCGTCGAGGACCCGGATGCGGTACGGGGCGCCGCTGACGGGGTCCCCGCCGCGCTCGGAGGCGAAGGCGAGCCGGGTTCCGTCGGGCGACCACGCGGGGCCCCGGTCGTCCCACGGGCCGTCGGTGAGCCGCCGGACGTCCGAGCCGTCGGGCCGCATGGTCCACACGTGGAACCCGCCGTCCTGGTACGCGCAGAACGCGACCAGCGAGCCGTCGGGGGAGTGCACGGGCCGGTTGGGCTCCAGCGCGGCCGGTGTGAGGGCGACGGCGGGGCCGCCCGTGCGGGGGAACGACCAGAGGACGCCCTGCACTTCGGCGATCAGCCGCTCGCCGGAGGGTGCGAGGTCGGCGGCCCCGTTCGTGGCGGCGGTGTAGTGCAGGCGGATGAACCGGTCCCGCGCCGCCGCCGCGGCGGCCGGGGCCGGCACCGACGCTCCCGCCGCGGCCCCCGCGGCGGCACCGGAGGCCGCGAGGAACCGGCGGCGGGTCATCGCCGGGGTGAAAAACGGCGGCCCGGCCGGCGCCGACGGCCGTCGCTCCTCGGGAACCCCGGCTGTTGCGGGTGCGTCGGCACCCCCCGCCGTTGCGGGTGCGTCGGGTGCGCCCGTGTTCCGAGGGCCGAGGCCCGGTGCGCCTGCCTCCAGGGGGCCGGGGGCCGCAGTGTGCGCGGCCGGCGCGTCGGCGTCCGGAAGGGGCGTGGTGTCGGCGGCCGTTGCCGCCGGGACGCCGGCAGGTACGGGCGTGCTCGGAGCGTCCCCGTCGGGTACGCCCCCGCACGGCCCCCTAGCCGCACCCCCGGCCGTCGTCCTCCCGGCGTCCGTCGCGGCATCCGCCCGGGGCACCCCCGTGGCCGTCCCGGTCTGCGCGGCGTGCGTCCCTCTGGAGTGCAACAGGTCCTCCCGCTCAAGGAAGCCGGCCCCGGCCCGGTCGTGGCCGCCGGGGCGACGGGAACCGACGGGAAGCCATGATTCCGCACGCGGTGCGCCGGAGAGGCCCGGACACCGCGGGGGCCGCGTCATCGTCGGGGCACCGATTACGAGCGGTGTGCGCCCCCGGCGCACGGCAGTCCCCACTGCGCGCCGGTGTGCGCCCGGGCTCCTCCGGCCGGAGGAGCCCGGGCATGCCGGGCCTGTCCCGCCCGGCGGCGTGCCGCTACTGCTGGCCCAGCCAGAGGTCCGGGCCGAAGACCTCGTAGCGGATGTGCTCCGCCGGCACCCCGTGGCGCAGCAGGTCGCCGCGGACCGTACGCATGAAGGGCAGCGGCCCGCACAGGTAGGCGGTCAGCCCCGCGGGGAGGTCCAGGGTGCCGATGTCGGCCCGGCCGGCCGACACCTCCGAGCCGCCGGGCTCCGCACCCGGGTGCGCGCCGGGCTCCTCGTACCAGAGGTGGAGGCGGGCTCCGGGCAGCGCCCGTACCAGGGCGTGCAGCTCCTCGCGGTGCGCGTGGTCGGCGGGGGAGCGGTCGGCGTGGACCACGGTGACCGGGCGCGTCGAACCGGTGGAGGCGAGGTGGTCGAGCATGGCCAGCATGGGCGTGCTGCCGATACCGGCGGATGCCAGGAGCAGCGGGCCGTCGCCCTGGGGCAGCACCAGGTCGCCGAACGGCTCGGACACGGTGAGCACATCCCCCGGCCGGGCATGGTCGTGGAGCCACGACGACACTTCGCCGTCGGGCCCCGCCGCGCCCCGGACCCGCTTGACCGTGATCCTCCAGTGCGGCCGGCCGGGTGCGGCGGAGAGGCTGTACTGGCGGATCTGCCGCGCACCGTCGGGCAGTTCGACCTGGACGCTGACGTACTGACCGGGGCGGAACGTTCCGGCCGGGCGGCCGTCGGCCCGCCGCAGGGTGAACGAGACGGTCTCGGGGGTCTCCTGCCGCCGCTCGACGATCTCCATGGGGTGCCGGGCACCGCCCTCCGCGGCGCCGGCCTGCTGGTAGAGGCTCGCCTCCGCCGCGATCAGCGCGTTCGCCATCAGCCAGTAGACCTCGTCCCAGGCAGTGGCGACCTCGGGCGTCACGGCGTCGCCGAGCACCTCGGCGATGGCCCCGAAGAGGTGGTGGTGGACGATCTTGTACTGATCGGACGTGATCCCGAGGGAGGCGTGCTTGTGGGCGATCCTGGAGAGCATCGCGTCCGGGCGGGCGTCCGGCTCGTCCAGCAGCATGCCGGCGAACGCCGCGATGGATCCCGCGAGCGCCCGCTGCTGCTCCCCGTTCGCCTGGTTGCCCCGGTTGAACAGGTCGCGCCGCAACGCGGGGTGGGCGTCGAACAGCCGGCGGTAGAAGAGCTCGGTGATGGCCCCGAGGGAGGCGCCGACCACGGGGAGGGTGGCGCGGATGACCGGGGTCGACTCGTCGGACAGCACAGCGACTCCTCACTTAATCAGTAGATGATCTTCGTATTTTGATGTGCGGGTGAACGCCCCGTGTCCGGGGACGGTGGTTCGCGTGGTTCCGCTGGCGCGGGGTCCGGCTCCGGGTGTTCCGGGGTCGTGCGGGGGTCAGTCCGCGGGCCGCCCCACCAGGCCGACCAGGACCGGCCCGGTGGGTGAGGCCACCAGGTCGCCGACGGTCAGCGGGTCCAGCGCGGCGTAGAACGCCTCCTGTGCGTCGCGCAGCGCCCGCCGCAGGCGGCAGGCCCCTCGGAGGGGGCAGGGGGGATCGTCGTCGCACGCGACGACCTCGCCGTCGCCCTCCAGCTCCCGTACGAGCCAGCCGACCGAAGCCCGCCGGCCGAGCTCCGTCAGGGCCAGGCCGCCGCCGCGGCCCCGTCTCGCCTCCAGTACGCCGAGGTGCTGAAGGCGCGTGATGGCCTTCGCCACGTGCGTGTACGGCACGTCCATGGCCTCCGCCACCTCGCGCGTGGTGAGGGCCTCGCCGTCGGCGGCAACGGCCAGGCGCATGACGGAACGGAGTGCCAGGTCCGTGAACTTGGTCAATCGCACGGTCCGAACGCTAGCAAATACGCATGCTAGATTCCTATTCAAAAGCGCTCGTGCTCATGTGGGCTGCGTCACCGGGGCCGTGGACGGCTCGCTCGCGACGCGGCCCCGGACCGGAACCGGTCGCGCCGGCGCGGACCAGCACATCGAACGGTGGCACGTGATGACTGTGGAAGACAGCGCCTCCCCGGGGCCGGCCGATGACGCCCCCGTCCCGCGGGTCCTGTGTGACACCGGGGCCCTGCAGACACTCGCCCCGGCGGCGACCGGCGCTCTCTGGCGGCTCGCCGAACCCGGTCGGCAGCTCGACGCCAATGTCGTCCGCATCCCGCCCGAGCGGCGCGTCGACCCCCACACCGAACCGGATCTCGACGTCCTGCTGCTGGTCATCGCCGGGGAGGGCGACCTCGTCACCACGGAGGGATCGCGCCTCCTGCACGCCGGCAGCCTCACCTGGCTTCCGCACGGATGCGCCCGCGGCCTCGTGGCGGGCTCCCGCGGCCTGACGTATCTGACCGTCCACCGGCGCCGTCCGGGCATGACCATCCGGCCGGCCGCCGGGCCGTCGTCCCGCAACGCCGACTGACTCCGGCCGGCGGCCGGTCGTCCGAGGCCGCTGCGCCGGGGAGGCGGACCCGTGCGAGAGCCCGGTGCTCCCCGACGCGCTGCGCAAGGACGAGAAGGCGACGGCATCGCCGCGCCGCGGGGCAGCGAGATCGTCCTGCCGGGTGTCATCCCGCCATGGTGTGGCGTGCCGTCGCCGCACCCCGTAGCCGGCCGGCCGGCAGCTTCCGTCCGAAAGCGACCAGAAGCAGGTCCTGCGCGCTGCCGGCCAGCGGTGTGCCGGTGCCGAAGACCCAGTCGGCGTCATCCGCCCGGAGCTGCACGCCGGTCAGGTCGGCGCCGAAGAACTTCGCGCTCCGGTACGTCACATGGTCGAGGAGGACCCGCACCCGGTCCGCCGGCACCCGGCGGTCCAGTCCGAGCGCCACGGTGATGTCCAGGCCGTGCACCACGTCGTGCCCCAGAGCCGAGGCGAGCCCGCCCACGGGAGGCGTCCAGGGATGCAGGGCGTTGTCCCGCAGCCAGGCGGCGAGTTGCTCCGTGCTCGCCGTCGCCGCGTCCTCACGGGCCAGCCGGTCGGTCATCCGGTGCAGATTGCCGCGCGCCCGGACCAGCCGCGCCGCCACCTGCGGGAACGAGTAGCGGAACCCCATCGACATGTGGGCCGCGACCTCCCGTACCCGCCAGCCCGCGCACAGGCTCGGCGCGTCCCACTGCGGTGCCGTCAGACCGTCCAACAGGTCGGCGATGTCCCGGCGTTCGGCGGCGATGAGGCTCGTGAGGTCCATGTCTCCACCTTCGCCACAAGGCCCGCATAAGTCCAAGACATAGGTGTTCTCGCACCTAGAATCGGTGGTTATGGAGTTGAGGCAGCTGCGGTACTGCCTCGTAGTCGTCGATAGGCCGGATTCACCCGCGCCGCAGCGAGGCTGCACCTGGCGCAGCCGGGACTGAGCGCGCAGATCCGCCAGTTGGAGAAGGAGCTGGGGCAGCCGCTGCTCGACCGGTCCGGCAGGACGGTGACACCGACGGAGGTCGGCGAGGCGGTCCTGCCGTACGCACGCGCCGCGCTCGCGGCGGCGGAGGGCGTACGGCGCACGGTGGAGGAGTACACCGGGCTCCTGCGCGGCCGCGTCACGATCGGCCTCGTCTCCGGTGCCGCCGACGAGGAACTGGACATGGCCGGGCTGCTGGCCGACTTCCACGACGCGCATCCGGGGGTGGACATCGCACTCACCGAGGACACCTCGGAACGGATGCCGGCGGCACTCGCCCGGGGCGAGCTCGACATCGCCGTGATCGGACTGACCGGCGGTCCCCGGGGCCCGGCATCGCTCACGACGTGGTGATCGACGTGCCGCTGGTCGCCGCCGTCGCCCCCGGCGACCCGCTCCTGGCCTCCCGCGGCCGGGACGGCGTCCCGCTGACGGCACTTCGCGACCGCGCCCTGATCAGCCTGCCGCGCGGCACGGGCCTGCGGGGCGTGCTCGACGACGCCTGCGCGGCGGCAGGCTTCCGCCCCCGTATCGCGTTCGAAGCGGCGGCCCCCGCCCTGCTCGCCCGGCTCGCCGCCCGCAGGCTGGGCCTGGCGGTGCTGCCGGAGCTCCCCCCCCGCGCACGGCCGCCGGACTCGGGCTGCACACCCTGCCGTTCACCGACCCCGCGCTGCGCGGCCGGGTCGCTCTCGCCTGGCGCACCGACGGCCCGGCGAGCCCCGCGGCCCGTGCCCTCCTGGCACGCCTGCGTCGCGTACGTGCCGGGGCGGCATGACGTGCCCGGCCATGGCTCGTGTGGATCACCCGGCCAGGATCGCGCCGGGTGGCGTCGCGGGGGGCCGGTGATCGCACCGTGCCGGGTGGCGCCGCACCGCTCCTCACGTGGTGTCCCGGTCCCGCTGCCCGGGAACGCCGCCGCAGGTCACAGGTGCCGCGACCGGTCGGTCGCGAAGGAGCAGGGCACCGTACGGTCCACTCCCAGCGTGCGGATCACCAGCGCGGTGAGCCGGGGGATGCGGCACAGGCACAGCCGTATTCCCGCCTCCGCGCAACGCCTGTGCAGACGCTCGAAGAGGGCGGCGCCCGAGCTGTCGCAGAAGCTGACGCCCGCCAGGTCGAGCACCAGTGCCTGCGGGGCCGTGCCGGTCAGGCCGCTCAGTGCCGGCTCGATGAGATCCGCCGTGTCGATGTCGAGCTCCCCGGCCAGGGCGATGGCCAGCGTCCTCTCGTCGAGCGGTGTGGTGGTGATGCTGATGTGCGCCGTGCTCATGGCGACAGCCCTCTCCGTACGGGGCCGGCCCGGGGCCGGCCGCCCCGCCGGATGCCGATGACCGCAGTCCATCAGGGACGCGGCCGCGAGCAGCAGGCCCCTTGGACCCTGCCGGCGGTGCCGAAGGTCCCTCGGATCACAGGATCGGGGCCGTCCGGCCCTGCCCGAGGTCCCCACCCGACCTGACCGTCGTCGGTGAAGCGGGTACGGCCCGGCGGGCACTGGTTCGGGTGCCGGCGCTGCGCCCGCAGGTCGCCGTCCTGGACATGCGGCTGCCGGTCGGCGACGGCGTGAGCGTCCGCCGGGAGTCGCGGTCCCGCATGCCGGGCGACATCCTCGCCCTGGTCGGCGGAGGGGCTGACGAACCGGCAGGTCGGCAAGCGGATCCACCTGGCGGAGAAGACCGTCAAGAACGACATCTCCCGCCTGCCGGCCAAGCCGGGTGTGGAGCGCCGGGTGCGGCCGCGGTCGGCGCGACCCGGGCCCTGTCCGGCCCCGCGGCGGGGCACGACGGCCGCCCGAGGTACCGAGGGCGCCCCGCACGGACACGGTCGCGCGGCCCGTGGGGTGGCGTCCAGCGCCCGTGTCACTCCCGTGGCCCACTCCCTGTGGGCCGTGCGGCCCTGGCTGCACCAGAGTGAGGACCCTCGGGCCCATCGATGGTGGAGGCAGTCATGAGCAGCTCCGCGCACCAGCCCCCGACCCGCTCGGCTTCCGACGACGGTACCCGTAACGGCTGGGCCGCCGGAGGACTGGCGTTCGGCGGGGCACTGATGATCGTCTACGGCGTCCTCGCCGTGCTCCAGGGCATCACCGCCGTCGCGAAGGACGACGTGTACGCCCGCCTGGGCGACTACACCTTCGGGTTCGACCTCACGTCCTGGGGCTGGATCCACTTGATCGTCGGCATCATCGTCGTCGTCACCGGGGCGGGGCTGCTCAGCGGTGCGACGTGGGCGCGGGCGGTGGGCGCGGTCGTCGTCGGGCTGAGCATCATCGCCAACTTCATGTGGCTGCCGTACCAGCCCTTCTGGTCGATCGTCATGATCCTGACCGGCTTCTTCGTGATGTGGGCGGTGCTGGCCTACCGCCCCGGACGCGACCGCTGGTAGCGCGTCACGGCCCGTCACCGCGGCCCGCCGGGTGCCGACGTGGGCGCGTACGCGGCAGCTCGGCGCGGTGGCGGCCGCGGTCAGGAACACGAAGCTGTGGCCCCCCTCCCCTCCTCCTCCCAACGCACCGGAGACGACCATGAACATGCTGCCCATCAGAGGGACCTTCCGGATCATCGACACCCGGCCCGACGGCGACACCCTCTCCTTCCTGCCCCAGGACCCCGGCTTCTGGTGCGACGTGCCCGGGAAGCGGATCAAGCGCAACGTCCGCGGAGCCGGCAAGATCCGGATGGACGCCATCGACGCGCTGGAGACCCACTACGAGGGCGTCGGCCCCGGGGAGGTGCACCAGCCACTGAAACTGGGTGCCCACGCCGCACGCGACGAGCTGCTGCGCTGGCTGGGCTTCACCGACATCACCTGGAACGAGAAGGGGAAGGTCACCGCCTCGACCCCGGAGGCCGTGCCCGGCTACATCCTGGCCGGCGGCGCCGACACGTTCCAGCGCTGCGTCGCCCTCGTCGGCCGGGGTGAACTGCCGCCGGATCTCGAGAACGGCAAGCGGGCGGTGGTGACCACCGACCACCTGCACCAGACCGCCAACCACCACCTGCTCGCACGCGGTCTGGTCTATCCGACCTTCTACAGCAGGTTCCCCGGGGATCTGCGCGAGGACATGGCCGAGACGACCCGCCGGGCGCGCGCGGCCAAAGACCCTGACGGCGTGTGGGCCCACGACGTCACCTTCGAGCAGGGCGCCACGATCGAGTACCTGGAATCGATCACCGAGCGCCAGGTGATCCTGCCGAAGCTGTTCCGCCGCCTCGCGGACCACATCCGCCTCTTCGGCCCGTCCCTGACCTGCTTCCCCGCCTATCTGGCCGGTGAGTACGAGGAGTTCTTCATCGTCGGGCAACCAGGCACCCTCAAAGGTCTGCAGCACATCGTCGAGATCACCGGCAACACCATCAGGATGACCCGCCTCATCGAGGACGTCGTCATCGTCGAGAAGTGACGGGCGGGGCCGCGTGCGCGGGCCACCCGGAGGGGGCTCCCGCCGGCGTCGCCCGCTCGCGCATGGCTCGATTCCGCCTGTCGGAGCACCCCGCGTACCTCTATCCTCACCCGGATGAGCCAGACGGCGCTTCCCTCCCCGTCGACGGGTGCCCGCGGTCCCCTCCCGTCCCGGCAGACGCCCGTCGACCCGGCCGCCAGCGAGGCGGGCCGACTGCTCTGCGCCGGCACGTACCTCGACCCGCGCTTCCGGGACCGCGTCATCGACGAGCTGTACGTCCACGACGAACGCGTCGCGGCACCCAGCTACGGCATCGACGCGGCCCGCGTCCTGGCGCACGCGCTGCACGCCCGGCGCGAGGAAGTGGGCTGGTCGGCCGCGATCGTGGCGGTGTGGGTGGTCGCCTCGCTCGTCACCGACGGCTGGTTCGCCGTCCTGCTGTTGCTGCCCTGCCTCCTGCTGAGCGTGGCCGGCCACGCCGTCGAGGTCACCCGGACAGCCCCGGCACCGCGTCTGCTGAGCCGCGGCCTCCAGCTGTACGCGCGGGTGCTGCTCGGACTGCTGCTGCTGACCACCGCGGTGGCCCCGCTGATCCGCGCGGACCGCGACCTCCTCGACAACCGGCTCATCGAGCTGATCCACGCCACCACGTCCGTCATCGACCTCCAGTACCGGATCCTGCCGGAGGAGTGGCGTTTCACCCTGTACCACCGTCCGGACGAGGGCCTGGTGCCGTCCCCGTACCTCGTCCTCGGCTTCCTGCTGCTGCTCGCGGCGCTCGTGGCCCTGCGGCGCGAGCGGACGGCCCGCACCATGGCCGGGCCGTTGTCCCCGGAGAAATACCCGGACCTCGCGCACGATCCGGCCGAACGGTCCCGCAACGCCCGCCTCCGCCTCGTGCAGGAGCTGATCCGCGGAGAGCAGCACTGGCCCCTGGTGATGTACGCGACGGAGAACCCGTTCTGCGGCGCGGGAATGCCCTTCAAGCCCTGGCACCTGTCGGTCGAGCTGCGACCCCGCACCGACCCCGGCGCCCCCCGGCCCCAGGCCGTGGACAACGAGGAGATCCTCCGCCGGGTCGTCCCGCTGGTCGAGGCGCTGCGCGTGCCGTCCCCGCACGGCTCCCCGCAGGCCGCGGCCGCCGTACTGGACCGGCTGCGCGAACTCGTCGTGGACGAGTGCGTCTTCCTTCCGGCGGCCGGGCTGCGCTGGCGGGAGGAAGTGCCACTGACCCAGGAGGACTTCGAGGAGCACCGGGCGTGCGCCATCGAGGAGGGCGGCGAGAAGCGCCGGCACTTTCTGCGCATCCGGGTGGGCGGCTGGGACGAGGACATCGTCGTCACCGTCTTCGTCCGGGTGCACACGCAGGGCGGGATGCTGATGCTGGAGGTCGCTCCGCACGTGCTGCGGCCCGTACGGCGCCGGTTCCGGGACGCGGACGCCCGTGCCGCCGAGCGGTTGACCGGGGACAACGCCGCCGCCCTCGCGCTGCGGGCCCTCGTCGAGGCACCCCGGGCCCTCGGGGCGGCGCTGGCCGCCCTCGTCCGCGCGCTGCGGAACCTCTGGCTCGTGCTGACCGCCGCGGACTCCGGCGCGCCGGCGGCCGGTCCGCGCGCCGCGGTCCGCGAACTGGGCGCCGATCCGGACGCCTCGCTCTTCCAGGCGATGGACGTCGACCGCTACCTGAAGACCATCCAGGACCGGGTGGCGCGCGGGGTGCAGCTCGCGCTGTACGAGGCGGGGTGGCAGACGGCCGAGTTCGAACGGAAGGCCGTGCACCTCGGCGAGGGTGCGGTGTGGATCCAGTCGGTGCAGAACAGTGCCGTCGGGATCGGCGACGGCAACACCGTCAGCGCGTCGACCGGCGCGGCCGGGGGAGAGAGGAGAGCCAAGCGTGACAAGACCTGAGCCGGGACCGGAGACGGAACGCCCCGGGAGGGCCGTGCACATCGGCTCCGTCACCGGCAGCGCCTTCGCCGTGGGCGACCACAACGAGGTCAGTACGGTCAACGGCCTCGCGGCCGGACCGCCGGCGGCCGAGGAGCAGACGGCCGCGCTGCTGACGGCCGTACGGGAGCTGCGGGCCGACCTGGCGCGGCTGACGTCGGCCGTGACGCAGCGGACGGAAGTGGCGGTGCTCGACGCCGAACTGGTCGCGGTGGAGGAGGAGATCGAGGCCGGCGACGCGGTCGCCACCGGCCGGCTGGCCCGGCTGCGCGCCGCACTGGTCTCGGCCGCTCCCGTGGTCGAGCTCCTCGCCTCCGGCGGCGCGGTCGCCACCGCCGTCGCGGCCCTGCTGGGCGGCTGAGGGTGTACCCGGGTCCGCCGCGGCCCCGCTGGAACGCCCGCGCGCAGAGCTGGGAGTACGACGCC
Source organism: Streptomyces sp. NRRL S-118 (assembly GCF_000716335.1). Taxonomy (GTDB): domain Bacteria; phylum Actinomycetota; class Actinomycetes; order Streptomycetales; family Streptomycetaceae; genus Streptomyces. Next base: position 63,318 of record NZ_KL591026.1, read on the forward strand.
GGTGACGAGAGCGCCATGGTGCCCGACGGGGGAACCGGGACCGGCACGTCCGTACGGGCGGAGCCCGGGGAGGCCGCCCACCTGCCTGACGGGCCTGCCCTCGACCACCGCCTCACGGCACCGCCGGACACGCCTCGCCCCGGCCCCGGCCGCCACCCGCTGACACGGCCGCCGGTCCCCTGGCAGCCGCCCGACGAGGACGCCCCGGCCGGCGGACGATCCGGTGCCCAGGGCCGCGGCGCGGGTGAGGCGGGCCCCGGTGTCTCCGGACCGCGCCCCCGCCCCATGCCCGGTGCCCGCCGGCCGCGACGGCTGGTCGCGGGACTCGCCGCGGTGGCGCTCGTGGCGGCGGCCGCGTGGTGGCTGGCCGGCACCGGGGACGGCGGAGGACCGGGGGAGGCGGGCCGGCCCGCCTCGACGGCCTTCCCCACCGCCTCCCCGACCGCCCCCGGCAGCGACTACCGCATCGCCGCCGGCCCCGGCGGCGCCAGCCTCGCCGTCCCGAGGGACTGGTCGTACCAGGTCAGCGGGACCACCCACGGCTACGTGGCCCCCGACCACGCCTCGTTCCTGGAGGTGAGCCCCGCACCGGCGGACCTCCATCCGCTGGAGGCGGGACGCGCCTTCTCCAGTTCCGTGAGGTCGGTCTGGCCCGGCTACGAGGAGATGTCGCTCGGCCCGGTCGGCGACGGACCGCGCGCGGCGGTCGAGGTGGACTTCGCGTACGACGCCACGGACGGCACCCGGCGGCGCGGCCTCTACCGCGTGTTCACCGCGCCCGACAGCACCGTCTACGGCGTCCAGGTCGCCGGGCCGAGTACGGACTGGCCCCGGCAGCGCCAGATCATGGACACGATGCTGTCCACCTTCTACGTGCCGGGAGCGTCCTTCTAGGCGGCGTACCGACCGGCGACCCGCCGGGCGTCATGCCTCCGGCGGGGAAGCGGACCCGCGCGGACGGCCGCCTGGTCGCCCCGCGGCCTGAACAGCGCGGATCTCCACGGGGTTCGAGCCCGCCGGGCGGGACCAGTGTGGTTCTCCGGCGCCGGACGCGGCCCCTTCACCCCGCCCGGATACCGCGCCAGCGGTGCGAGGACATCCAGGGGCCGGGCGGCGCTTGCCCGACTCCGGACGGGACAGCGCGCTCACCGGGATGCCCGTCGCCGCCGCGAGGGACTGCGGCGTGGGTCCGCGCTCCGGCGCACCCCGCGCAGCCGTGGCCCGATGCCGTCGGGCATCCGCTCCGGTTCCGCGTCCACGGAGCTCGTGTTGCCGTCCCGGCAAGAATTCTGGGTGACGGGCGGTGGCCGGCCGCAGCCTTGCCGGGCAGACGCACCCGACGCGAGAGGCAGCCCGTGACCACGACGACCCAACCCGTTCAGCCCCTTCCGAGCGCGCGCCGGCGCTGGACGGTGCTGGCCGTCTGCTGCCTGAGCATGTTCCTCGTCGGCCTGGACACCACCATCGTCAACGTGGGCCTGCCCGCCATCGGGCACGGCCTCGGCATCGATACGCGCGGTCTCGAATGGACCGTGGACGCGTACACCCTCGTCCTGGCCGGTCTGCTGATCTCCTCCGGTGCGCTGGCCGACCGGTTCGGACGCCGGCGGGTGTTCCGGACGGGACTGGTGGTCTTCGGCGCGGCCTCGCTGGTCTGCGCGCTCGCCCTTTCCCCGGGCGTGCTCGTCGCGGCCCGTGCCGTGCAGGGGATCGGCGCTTCGATGCTCAGTCCGGTGGCCCTCGCGATCGTGGTGAACGCGATGCCCGACCCGAAGGAACGGGCGCAGGCGATCGGCGTGTGGGCATCGGTCTTCGGGCTCAGCATGGCCGCCGGGCCCGTCACGGGCGGGGCCCTCATCGAGGCCTTCGGCTGGCGGTCCGTCTTCTGGGTCAACGTGCCGGTCATCGCGGCCGCCCTGGTGCTCACGGCGCTGTTCGTGCCCGAATCCCGGGCACCGCGGGCCCGGCGGCTCGACCTGCCCGGTCAGGCCCTGCTGACCCTGGTCATCGGGGTCTCGATCGGCGTCCTCATCGAAGGGCCCCGTATCGGCTGGACCTCGCCCGCGGCGCTGACCCTGTACGCGGTCGCCGTCGTGGCGGCGGTCGCCTTCGTGCGTGTCGAGTCCCGCCGGCCCGAGCCGCTGATGGACGTGCGGCTCTTCCGGCGACCGGTCTTCAGCGGGGCGGTCCTCGGCGCGGTGGCGGTCTTCGTCGCGCTCAACGTGACGCTGCTGCTCACCACCCTCCACCTGCAGCACGCCCGGGGCTGGACGCCGCTGGAGGCGGGAGCGGCGACCCTGCCCATGGCCGCCGGAGCGACCTTCTGCGCACCGTGGTCCGGCCGCATGGTCGGCCGGCTCGGCCCCCGCCCGCCGCTCGCCCTGGCCGGAGGATTCATCACGGCCGGCGGACTCTGCCTCGTGGGACTCGACCGGCACACGAGCGTGTGGCTGCTCCTGTCGGCCTACCTGCTCATCGGCACCGGGTTCGGCTTCGCCAACGCCCCGATCACCAACACCGCGGTGAGCGGACTGCCCCCGGCCCGCGCGGGCGTCGCCGGAGCGATCACGTCCACGGCGCGCCAGTTCGGCTCCGCGCTCGGCATCGCCGTCGCCGGCGGTCTGGTCGCGGCCGCCGGACCGGCGGAACTGGCCCGGGCGTCCCGTCCCGGCTGGATCCTGGTCGCCGCCTGCGGAGTGCTCCTCCTCCTGGTGGCGCACGTGTCACGCACGGCCACGAAGGACACCGCCCGCCCCGCGGCCCCGCGGGCGCGCTGAGCCCCCGCCGAGGCGCCGTAGAACCCTGGTCGGCAGCCGGATCGTGACCGGGGGGACACTCCTCAAGGCCGGGCGCCGGTGAGCCGTACCGTCACCGTCCTGGGCCGCTGGTACTCGTGCAGCGCCAGCGTGCTGAGGTCCGTGCCGTGGCCCGAGGAGCCGCGCCCCCCGTGCGGGAGTTCCGCCGTCTGCACCAGGTGGCAGTTCACCCACGTCTCGCCCGCGTCGAGACGGGAGACCAGGTCGAGGCCGGTGCCGAGGCCGGTGGTCCAGACGCTGGCCGCCAGAGCCTGCGGGACGCTGTTCGCCAACGCCACGGCGGCGTCCACCGTGTCCGCGTGCTGGACGGTCAGAAGGGGACCGAACACCTCCTCCGTGATCGTCGGGTCGTCGTGCGGCAGGTCCGCCAGGAGACGGGCCGGCCGCCAGTGGCCCGCCTCCTCGCCGGGTGCGAGGTCCAGCGGGCCCGCCGCGTCCAGCCGGGCGCCCGACGAGGCGACGAGACGGTCGTAACGGGCCGCCTGGTCCGCGTTGTTCAGCGGGCCGAAGTCCCGCCCCGCGGTCCGGGCGGCCATCGCGGCCGTCAGCCGGCGGATCGTCTCCGCGTAGTTGCCGGTGAGCGTGATGACCCTGGCGGGAGCCGCGCAGCTCTGCCCGGCGTTGTACGTCGCCGCCTCCGCCAGCGCCGCGTACGTGTCCTCCGGCGCGTCCGGCAGGACCAGCGCCGGGGCGTTCCCGCCCAGTTCCAGGCTGGTGCGCCGCGTCCCCGCCCGTGCCACCACGTCCCGGCCCGCCGCGCCGCTGCCCGTGAAGGCGATCATGTCCACGGGGGACTCGACCAGCAGCCGCCCGGTGGTCCGGTCTCCCGGCAGCGACTGGAGGACTCCCTCGCCCAGCGCCCGGGCCGCGTGCTCCGCGAGGAGTTCCAGGGTGTCGGGGGTCGTCTCCGCGGGCTTCGCCACCACCGTGTTGCCGGCCGCCAGCGCCGGGGCGCAGCGCCACGCGGCCATCAGCAGCGGGTAGTTCCACGGCACGATCACCCCGACCACGCCGACCGGTTCCCAGCGCACCCAGCTCTCGTGCCCCTCCACCAGGCGCCCCGCCGCCGGAGCCGTCCGGGTCCGTGCCGCCGTCGCGTAGAACCGGAACAGGTCGGCGACCTGCTCGATCTCGCCCGCCGTCTCCGCCTCCGGCTTGCCGGTCCCGGCCCGCTCGCGGGCCGCGTACCGGGCCGCGTTCTCCTCGATCAGCGCCGCCAGCCGGTCCAGCCGCCGCGCGCGGTCCTTGGGGGTCGCGGCACTCCAGGCGGGCAGGGCGGCCCGGGCCGCCGCCACGGCGGCCGCCACTTCCGGCTCACGGGAGAGCGGAGCGGTGCCGCGGGCGCGGCCCGTGCGGGGGTCGGTGAGTTCGGTGCGTCGGGTGTCCATGGTCGTTCCTCGCCGTTGCTTCCTGCTCGCTCGTCGTGCTCGTCGTGCTCGTCGTGCTCGTCGTGCATCGCCGTGCTCGTCCTGTGCGTCGTGCTCCGTGCGCGTGCGCGTGCCTCACACGTCGTACGACCTCAGCCACAGCTCCAGCGTCAGCACCAGCCAGAGCTTGCCCCCCTGGCGGGGCAGCAGCGTGCCCTCGCCCTTCATCCAGGTGCGGATGGTGTCCGGGCGGAACAGGCCCCGCTGCCGCGACCGCCGGCCCAGCAGCAGGTCCCCCGCGAGGTCGCGCAGCGGACCCGTCAGCCACTGCTGCACCGGCACCCGCATACCGCTCTTCGGGCGGTCGACGACCGTGTCCGGCAGGAGGTCGCGCACCGCCTCCTTGAGGACCCACTTCTCCGCCGTGCCGCGGAGCTTGTACGCGGGCGGGGTCGCGAAGGCGTGGTCGACCACCCTGCGGTCGAAGAGCGGGGCGCGGCCCTCGATGCCCTGGGAGGACGTCAGGCGCTCCACCTTGTTGAGGATGTGGTGGGCGCCCTTGGTGCGCAGGTTGCAGTGGAGGAGCTGGTTGAGGAGGTGTCCCATGCGGTGCGGGCTGCCGGCGCCGGCCGTCAGGTACGGCTCCACGAAGCGCTGCGGACGCGGGGCGTCGCGCAGGGCTTCCAGGGTGTCCTGCGTCAACAGGACCGGAAGGTCCGTCCAGCACTTGCGGTACGAGCGCAGATACGCCGTCGCCCGGTCCTCGTCCCAGGGTGCGCCCGGCTCCCGGTGCATCTCCTGCACCAGCATGGGGAGGTTCTTCGGACCGCCGAACACGGGGTCGCCGCCCTCGCCGTTGAGGACCACCGAGGCGCCGTCCGCGGCCACGGTCTCCGCCAGGATCAGGTTCGGCACCGTCAGCGGATCGCCCACGGGGCTGTCCAGCAGCGCCGCCGCCTCGGCGAGCCGCGAGGCCACCGTCCGGCCGGAGACGTCGAGGACCCGGTGGCGGGTGTGGCAGTGGGACGCCACGAGGCCCGAGTAGCCCAGCTCGTTGGGGAGGTCGTCGCCGAAGCTGATCGAGTAGGTGTGCACGGGGTGCGAGTGCAGCTTCGCCGCCAGGGCGGTGACGAGGGAGCTGTCGATGCCCCCGGAGAGCAGCACCGCCGCGGGTTCCCCCTCCGGGAGCCTGCTTGCCGTCGCGTCCTCCAACAGCGCCCGCATCGCCAGGACATGGCCCCGCGGGTCCTCGGGTGCCGGTCCGTCGAGGCGCTCCCGGGGCTCCCAGTGCACCGACTCGGTGACCGTGCCGTCGCCCGACAGCCGCAGCACGCGGCCGGGCAGGACCTCCCGTACGCCGGTGAGCAGCGTCTCCTCACCGGGGAGGTACGCGAACGTGAGGAAGGACCGCACCGCCGCGAGGTTCATGGACGTGCCCAGGGCCGGCCAGCGGCGCAGCGCCCGCAACGAGGTGGAAGCGGCCCACGCGTCCTGCGCGCGCGCGTAGAACAGGGTGCGGGCGCCGACGTGGTCGCGGATCAGGACCAGGTCCCGGCCGTCGGCGACCGCCAGGACGAACATGCCCTCGGCGAGCGCCACTCCCTCCTCGCCGAGCCGCGCCCAGCAGCGCAGCAGCAGCTCGCCGTCGGGGCAGCCGGGCGGCGCCGGCGCGGCGTGGGCCGTGAGCGCGGCGAGGAGCTCCGCCCGGTTGTGGAGCGTGACCTCGCCGACCGCGGCCAGGCCGTCCGCCGTGAACGGGCCCTCGGCGCGGCCCGGTTCGCCGCCGATCAGCCCCAGGGCCGTCCCCGGAATCCCGTCCCCGGGCGCCCGGCCCGTCGCAGCGGCGCCCATCGCCGTGACGTGGGCGCGGGCCTGCCCGGTGGCCGGGGCGAGGCAAGCGCAGAAGCGTGCCACGGACGGCTCCTTTCCTCGGTGTTTCTCCGTGCTCGTGCCGGTGGTGCGTGGGGCGGGTCGCCTCAGCCGAAGTCGTCGTCGTTCCAGGCGCCGTCCTGGTCGTCCCAGCCCGCGTCCCATTCGTCGCCGGATCCGCCTTCGCCGCCGGAGTCGGTCCCGTCCGCGCTGCCGCCCCCGCCACCGTCGCCCCCCGAGGAGGACGACGCCTGGCTCCGGGCCTGCTGGCGCAGCTCCTCTTCCTCCTCCGGGCTCATGCTCGACGGCGGCAACTGTGCCGCCGTGATGGCCAGGCCGGCCACGCCCAGGCCCGCCAGCATCGCGCCCATCCGGCCGCCGAACGACGTGCGGTTGACCATGACCCGCTCGCCGCCGGCCCACAGTGTGCGGCCGTAGCCGATGTCCCGGGCGTACGTGACCGTGCCGTCGGCGAGGGTGCGCTTGATGATGCGCTCGCCGAGGAGCTCGTCGGTGCCGGAGCCGTCCCGGTTGTCGTGCCACTGCACCACGCGGGGTCGCGACGGATCGCGGCGGCGCCACTCCTGGCGGCCGTCCTCGTACCGCCGGTGGACGCTGCCGTCGGCGAGCAGTTCGTCTCTGTAGCCGATCTCCTGGGGCCGGATCATCGTCGGGGTTCCTCGGGTCGGTGGGGCGGTCGCGGCTGCGGGGGAGCGGAGGGCGGTCGGGTGCGGGTCATGCGGAGGGCCACGTCATGAAGCCCGTGGCGCGCAACCCCCGCAGATCGCTCCGGAGGGAGCTGCGGGGCGGCCGCGTCCCGCGCGTCAGGCGCAGCACCGTACGCACCAGGCGGGCCGGCGGCACGGCCGCGACCTCGGCGAACCGGCCCCGCGCCAGCCAGTCCGCCTCCGCGGGCCGCAGCGCGGGCGGCAGGGCGCCGGGGGCCGGGCCGGGCGCCGGGCCGCGTCCGGACGGCAGACGCAGGGCGGCGGCATGACGCGGTACGAGCCCCATCGACGTGACCCGCACACCGGCGAGGGGCCCGAGCGCGGAGCGGATCCGTGCCGGGAGCGCGATGCCCGCGGGGCCGGCGTCGTGCAGGACGTGCACCGTCGCGCCGCCGGCCCGCTCCAGGGCAGCGGCGAGCCGGGGGTCGAGCGGCAGCGCGTCCGCCGCGGCGATGACCGGGCAGGCCGCCTCCAGATGGACGTGGTTGGCGAGCAGCATGCGGGCGATCGCAGGGTCCTGGCAGACCAGCAGGCGGGGGAGGCCGTAGTCGTACAGGTCCGGTTCGCCCGTGCCGCCCTCGCCCGTAACGTTCCGTACGGCGGGCACGCCACCGGTGCGGGGCGGCACCGGCGGCAGCAGGCCCTCGACGCTCTGCCGGCCGCGGGCGTCCAGCGCACGGGTGAAGACGGGCAGGCGCAGGGGCGGTGCCGGGGTGTGCGGGATGCGGACCGGCAGGGCCGCTCCCGGGCTGAGGACGCGACAGGTCGCGTAGTACAGCTGCCGTTCCGTGAAGAGCAGACCGCCGGGAGCCGCGGCGCGTGCGGCGGCCCGGCCGATCGCCAGGTCGAGCAACCGGGCGCCCGGGCCGCGGCGGCGGCCGCCGGAGCTCGCGCCGCCGCCAGGGGGCGGGGCCTCGGCGGCCGGGATGCCGGGGGTGCGGTGGTGCGGCGTCATGCGGTGCTCGTGCCTTCCGTACGGGAGGTGCCGGTGCCTGGTGCGTGTGCGTCCGCCGGCCAGGTGAGGAATCCGTGGTTGCGGGCGTCGCCGGTGCCGGGGACGGGCGCCGGAGCCGTCAGGGCGTGCTCCACCGCCCGTACGGTCACCGACTCCAGAAGGGGCGGTGGCACGGCCGCGAGCGGGCTCCAGAAGCCCTCGGCGAGCCAGGCGGCGTCCGCCTCGGACAGCCCCGCCACCGTACGGAGCTCCTCGGCGCCGACGGGCGGTGCGGACATGAGCAGGCGGACGGCACGACGGCTGCGCCTGACCGCGGACGCCGGGAGACCGGCGTCCACCACGACCCGGTCCGGCCGGGCGGCGCGGAGGAGCGGGGCCAGCAGGGCGCCCTGGACGCCGGCGTCGTGCAGGACGACCACCGGCAGTCCGGCGCGGAACCGGTCGAGTCCGCGCAGGGCCTCCCTGGTGACCTGGGCGGGCGACAGGGCGGCCGCGTACCTGGCCGGCCCGGTCCTTCCCGGCACATCGACGAGGACCGCCCGCAAGCGAGCCGGGATGCCGTTGGTCTCCAGGAAGACCGATACCGCGGGATCGGTGCAGAGGATCACGGCCCTCGGGCCGGACACCCGCGCGGCGGCGCCTCGCGAGGTGGTGCCCGGTGATGTCGTGGCCCCTGGCGAGGAGCCCGGCGAGGGCGTTTCCCGCCGGTCGTCCACCACCCCCTCCGGCAGACTCCCGTACGCGCGCGTCCAGTGGCCGGTCATCAGGCGCCGGAAGGTCTCCTCGAACGGTTCGATCCCGGAATCGGCGGCCCGGGCCGGCCGGTGCCGCATGACCGCCGCCGCCACGAGGGCGGCGACGGCGGCCGCCAGGGGGACGTACGCCGGTACGGCCTCGACGACGATCGCGCAGACGACGAGCGCGGCGGCGGCCGGCAGGGCGGCCAGCCACCGGAGCCCGGGCGGTACCCCGCGTCGTGCGACCGCGGGCCGGGCGAAGTCGTGGGTGCGCGAGAGGTACCACAACTGGGTGAGGGTGACCGTCAGACGCCCCGCGTCGGTGGCGCGCTCCGCGCATCGCCGGATGCGCAGGTCGTGCATGCCCTTGCCGTCCTCACGCGGATCGAGCGCGAAGCGCCGCTCGCAGTGGGCGCACACGCGGCCCGTGCGCTCCGCGCGCTTGAGGTCGGTGGCGCAGTGCGGGCACTTCATCGCTCACCCGCCGGGGCCGGGCCCTGGGCGGGCGCCTGCGGCCAGGTCAGGAAGCCCACGGACGCGGCGCGGCGCCGGTCCGGGTCGACGGCCCGGATGGTCCGCTCGACGACCCGGGTGACCACGGCGAGCAGCCGGGCCGGCGGCACGCCGACGAGCGGGAAGCGCCAGCCGCGCGCCAGCCGCCGCAGTTCCTTGGGCGTCAGCCCCACCCCGGAGGCGAGCCGGTCCATGGTGGCGCTGTCGGGCTTGTCCTGCTCGTCGCGGTACGGCACCGCCCAGGGCATGCCGTCGACCGACCGCAGGGACAACCCGGCGTCGATCACCCGCCGTCCGGGCAGGGCCTCACGCGCCTCGCGCACCAGGAGGTGGCCTCGCGCGTCGGCGTCGTGCAGCACGATGACGGGCCCGTCGGGGCAGTGTGCGGAGACCTCGTGCATGTCCTCGGCCAGCACGACGCCGTAGCGGCCGGGCAGGCCGTCGGCGGCGAGGAAGGCGGCCACGGACGGGTCGGGGCACAGGAGGACGGCCCTGCGTTCCGCCGCGGCCGGCCGGCTGTCCCGCGGGAACCGGCCGTCGTCGACCAGCCCCGGCGGAAGCTCCCCGTACAGCTTCTTCCACTCCACGAGCGGGCCGGAGCGGAACGCCTCCCGGCTCTGAGGTGGTATGCCCTTGCCCACGCCCGCCACGCGCATCAGGACGAGGCCGGCGGTCAGGAGCAGCAGGGCGACGGAGGCGATGTGCAGGAGGACGAGGTCCTCATCGAGACCGATCACACCGGTGATCCCGCCCGCGAACAGCGCCGCCGCGATGCACCCCGACGTGGCTTCGCTCTTCACCAGTCGCCTGCGTGACAGCGCGTACCACAACTGCCCGGGAGTGACCCGGATCTCCCCGGCCCTCGTGAGCCGGGCGACGACCCGGCGTACCCGAAGGTCGTGCAGGCCCAGCGGGTTGGTCTTCGGGTCGAGCGCGTACGAACGGCGGCAGTGCCCGCAGACGTTGCCCGTGCGCTCCGTGCGGCGCAGATCGCGTGCGCAGTGCGGGCAGATCACCGGCCGGCCTCCCATGAGGCGGCCAGCCGGCGCATCCGCGCGGCCAGGCGCTCGCGCACGGTGGTGGCGGTGATGCCCCGCGTCCGCTGGAGGTGCTCGATGTCGCGCAGGGCGGCGGCGAGGGCCCGGAAGTCGGTGGCGGCCGCGGTGGTCGTCATGGTGGGGGCGGAGGCGGAAGGGGAGATGGAGGCCGGGGCGGAGGTGGAGTCGGTGAAGTGGCCGGCTTGCGCGGGGCCGTCGGGGGACCCGGCCCGCCGTTCCGCCTCCGCCGCCGTGATCGCGTAGTCCTCGTGGTCGATCCCGTACCCGGTGTTGGCCGCGAGGATGGTCAGGGGATCGGTGCCCCGGTTGGCGAAGGAGTGGGGCATCATCTCCGGAATCCGTATCAGCATCCCCGGTGTGAGCGGCACTTCGGTGACCCGGTCGCGGTCCGCGTCGTACAGCCCGCAGGCCGCGTGGCCGAGGCTGAGCACGAAGTGCTCCCCGCCGTGCGCGTGCGGGGTGAAGGCGCTGCGCGGGGCCACCACCCCGAGTTTCACGGTGGCGTTGGAGGGGCGTTCGGGCGAGGTGGCGGCGTCGCCCACCAGGTAGTGGGCGAACTGGCCGTCGTCGATGAAGCGGAGGAACTCGCGGTCGGGGCCCAGTTCGCGGGCGCCGTCCCGGTCGGCCAGGACGATTCCGCCGTCCGGACCGAGGTGGTACACCTCCACCCCGCCCGGGAGCGCTGTCCGCACACCGTCCGGTATGCCTCCGGGCATGCCGCGGCGCTGCTTCCTGGACATCGGGCCTCCCCCTGTGCCGTCGCGCGCGGCACACGCCTCGCCTGCGCATGGTAAGACGCTGATCGTTGCCGGCGGGAGGCCCCCGCATGACGCCCGTGCCACGCCCGGGTGACGCGGCCGGTCTCCCGGCCCCGCCCCACCGCCCGCCACGACGCCGGCGACAGCCGGTCAGCCGAGCACGAACGGGATCCGCGTGGCCGCCTCGCCCAGTGCGGCCTCCTCGGCGTCGGTCGGCGCCCGGCGTCCGGTCCCGACCAGCAGCGCGTCCTTGTCGGAGAACGACGCGGGGAACCGCGTCCCGGCGATCCGCTCCAGTGACGCGCGGGCGGCCGCGAGTGTCTCGGCGGGCGGCTCGGTGGCCGAGGGCAGGTGCGCGATCAGGTCGAGGTGGTGCAGCGTCCATTCCATGACGTACGCGGTCAGGTAGTCGCCGGCGGTCAGCACGTCGTCGCGCGTGCTGACACGGAGTGCCGGGTCGGCGAGTACGGCGGCGCGCCCGGCGGCGGAACCGACGTCGTCGAAGTGGAACTTCAGCCACCTGGGCTCGCCGTAGGCGGCGGCCAGCCGGGGCACCAGCGCGTCGAGGGGGTCCTCGCCGGTGGGGGGATCGACGAGGTTCCAGTAGGTGTCCGCGTCCACGGTCGGTTCGGCATCGGAGGGGGTGACCAGGGTGATGAGGACGTCCTGGGCGTCGATGACCAGGTGGCACACCAGGTCCCGCACCAGCCAGCCGGTACAGCCGGAGGGCCGTTGCCAGTCCTCGTCGGAGAGTTCGTCGACCGCCGTGCGCAACGCCGTCCAGGAGTGCGAGAAGAGATCCACTCCGGCACGGTAGTGGCTTGCCGGAACGGCCCACAAGCGCCTGCGGACGGCCCTGGCCCGTACGCCTGCACATCCGCACGTCCCGTACATCCGCACGTCCCGTACATCCGCACGTCCCGTACGTCCGCACGTCCGCACGTCCCGCATGTCCGCACTACGCCCGCACATCCCGTACGCCCGGCACGGCGGCGCACGTGACGCCCGCGGCCGCCGGACCCCGGGAGCGGCGGCGGCATGCCCTCATTCCCCGCCCGCGCCCGCGCCCGCGCCCGGCCGGGGACGCGCGGCCGCCGGGGGAGGCGTCATGACCCAACGGATCGTCCTGGTCAGCGCGTGGCCGCTCAGCCGTACGCAGGTGTCCTCCAGTCCCGGCAGGTAGGGCAGCCGGAGCGGGCTGCGGGCCCACAGCGGAAGCGTGGACACGGCGTTCGCTGCGAGGACGGCGTACGGCGGCCGGGCGAGCAGCGGGAGCGGCGGGTGCAGCAGCAGGAAACGCGCCGCCTCGCGGGCCTCCCGCGTGGCCCGCAGCTCCGGGCGGTACGCGTCGAGCCGCGCGGCGAGCTCTGCGCGGTCGCGCGGCGGGTCGACGACGCCGAGCGCCGCCGCGACGCGCGCCATGTCGGCGACGTACGCGTCGCAGCCGGCCGGGTCCAGCGGGTGCGCCCCGTAGCGCTGGTGGGCGCACAGGAAGCTGTCCACCTCGGCGATGTGCACCCAGGCGAGCAAGTGCGGGTCGGCCGCGTGGTACGGCTCCCCGGCGGCGGTGACGCCCCGCACCTGCTGGTGCACGGCGCGGACGCGGTCCACCGCCCGCTGTGCGTCGTCCGCGGTGCCGTACGTGGTCGTCGCGAGGAAGGTGCTGGTGCGCTGGAGGCGTCCCCAGGGGTCGCCCCGGTAGCCGGAGTGTGCCGCCACGGCGGCCATGGCCAACGGGTGCAGGGACTGGAGCAGCAGGGCCCGCAGCCCGCCGATGAACATCGAGGCGTCGCCGTGCACCCTGCGGACGGGCCGCTCCGGGCCGAACCAGCGGGGCCCCGGCGTGCCGTGGATGCGGGCGCGGTTGTCCGGGCCGGAGGGGCCCGCGACACGGGTGAAGAGGCTGCTGCCGAGTCGCTCGCGCAGCTCGGCCAGACCGGGCGCGGACACGTTCACCCGTCAAGTATCCGCCCATGGCCCGGTGACCGGGCAAGACCCGCACGCCGGCCCCGCGCTGCCGGCCCCAGCCCGAGCCCCTGGGCGAGGCCGGCCGTCGGCGACGGGGCGCGTGGGCCGCCGCGGCGCCACGTGTCACGGGCCCGTGGCCGGAGCCGGCCGTGCACCGGCAGGCCGTCCCCTCGAAGTGGCGTGATTTTCCCTTGTGCCATACTCAGCCGCGCTCTTTGCCCTTTCCGGGAGTCGGGGGAACTTCGTTGAACGTCAAGCTCGCCGTGCGCGGGACGCCGGGCGGCCGCCGTCCCGGGGGACCGCGATGAGCGGCATAGCCCTGTCGACCCCGTACCTGGACACCGACGCCGACCAGCTCTCCTTCACGCTCGGGCGCCCCGCGCACGAGGCGCTCGCCGTCCGGGACCTGGAGATCGGCGGGATCGAGGTGCAGCTGAGGCTGCTCGGCGCGTCCCACCAGGTGTTCGCCGGGCCCGTTCGGGAGACGGTCGCCTGTCTGCCGGGGGTCGAGGGCGGCCTGCCCGCCGTGGCGGAGCAGGACTTCGACGACTGGGCGTACCGTTTCGCCGCCGAGGTGCGGCTCTACGCGCCGGCGGAGTTCAGCGCCCGGGTGGCGCTGATCCGCGCCGCGTCGGAGGAGCACCCGCGTGCCCTGTACGGAGTCTTCCCGGGCTCGCCCGAGGCGGTCACCGCGCTGACCGTCGAGCGGCAGGACACGGGCCTGAGCTGGCGTACCTGGCACACCTACCCGCAGAGCCGCCGGATCGTGGCGACGCACACCCGGCTGGAGGCCCGATGAAGACGGTTCGACGGATCAGCGCGGCGCTCCTCGCCGCGGCCGTGCTCACGGCGTGCTCCGAGGAGCCGGAGGAGGGCAACGCCGTACCGTCCGGCTGGATCCGTGACACGTACACCCCTGCCGGCACCGGCTACGTCGACAGCAGCGACCCGACGTCACGCGTCGCCGACGAGATCGACGGCAACACCTCGGCGCAGGACCGCCACAGCGACGACGGCATGGTCTTCCTGCTCTACCGGGACGACATCGTGGCGATCTCCCCGCACCGGACCGGCAGCCTGATCGAGATCGCGGACTACCGCACCGGCTACCGCCGCTGGAAGCCCCGCCTCGGGAACGTCTGGCCGGATCCCGACAGCGCCTCCTTCCGCGGCGGCGGACCCGGCTCCGGCAAGTAGTCCCTCCCGTTCCCGCACCCTTCGACGACGTCCCCGAAAGGCACACCCGTGGCAGAGATCTTCGAGTCGGCAGGCATCGCCCTGCTCTACGGCCTGGTCGGCTTCGTCGTGATGGTGGTCGGCTTCATCGCGCTCGACCTCGTCACGCCCGGAAAGCTCTTCCACGTGGTGTGGACCGAGCGCAACCGCGGCGCCGCGGTTCTCCTCGCCGGTCAGATGATCGCCATCGGCCTCGTCATCGAGCAGTCCATCCGCGCCAGCGAGTCCGAGCTCGGCCTCGGCTACGGCCTGTTCAGCACCCTGCTGTACGGCCTGGCCGGCGTGGTCGTGATGACGCTGATCTCCTGCCTCGTGGGCTGGCTGACCCCCGGCCGCATGGGCGCCGCCGTGCTCGACGACAACGGCGTCGCACCCCATCCCGCGGCCTGGGTCCAGGCGGCCATGTACATCGGTACGGCCTTCATGGTCGGCGCCGCGGTCTCCTGAACCGCCCGCCATGAGCAGCCCCCTCCTGGACCGCGCCCCCCGGCCGGCCGACAAGGACTCCGCGGCCACCGCCTCCGCCGCCTCCTCCGACGGGGCGGGCGCCGCTGACGGCGCGGGCACCGCTCACACCGCACCACCGCGGGCGGCCGGTCATGGCCGGGGGACGCGGTTCCTGCTGCTGCTCGCGGTGTTCGTCTGCGCCGCCTGCGGCCTGGTCTACGAACTGGCCCTGACGGCCCTGGGCAGCTACCTCATCGGCAACTCCGTGACCCAGACCTCCGTGGTCATCTCCGTCATGGTCTTCGCCATGGGCATCGGCTCCCTGGCCGCCAAGCCGCTCCAGCGGCGCGCGGTCGGCGCCTTCGCGCTCGTCGAGATCCTGCTCGCGCTCGTCGGCGGCCTGTCGGTCCTCGTCCTGTACGCGGCGTTCGCCTGGCTCCGGCTCTACATGCCCGCCATGGTGGTGGTCTCGTTCACCGTCGGTCTGCTCATCGGGGCCGAGATCCCCCTGCTGATGACGCTGCTGCAGCGGATCAGACGGCAGGAGGCCGGCAGCGCCGTGGCCGACATGTTCGCCGCGGACTACGTCGGAGCGCTGATCGGCGGGCTGTGCTTCCCGCTGCTGCTCCTGCCCGCCTTCGGGCAGCTCAAGGGCGCGTTGGTGGTCGGCGCGGTCAACGCCGTGGCCGGGGTGGTGGTCGTCCTGTGGATCTTCCGCAAGGAGACCCGCCGGGTGGTGCGGGCCGCGCTCCTGGCCGGGGCGGCCGGCGTCCTCGCGATCCTGGGCACGGTGTACGTCCTCGCGGACGACATCGAGGTCACCGCACGCCAGCAGCTCTACCGCGACCCGATCATCCACGCCGAGACCACGCCGTACCAGGACATCGTCCTGACCCGCTCCACCGCGTTCAACGGCGAGCCGGACACCCGGCTGTTCCTCAACGGCGACCTGCAGTTCTCCTCCGTGGACGAGTACCGCTACCACGAGGCACTGGTCCACCCGGCGCTGTCGGGGAAGCGCTCCTCCGTGCTGATACTCGGCGGCGGTGACGCGCTCGCGCTGCGGGAGGTGCTGCGGTACGACGACGTCGAGCAGGTCACGCTGGTCGACCTCGACCCGGCGATGACGCGGCTGGCGCGCACCTACGCGCCCCTGCGGGACCTGAACGACCGGGCCCTCGCCGACCCGCGGGTCACCGTCGTGCACGCCGACGCCTTCAACTGGCTGCGGGACGCCCGCCAACGCTACGACGCCGTCCTCGTCGACTTCCCGGATCCGGACACGGCCGCGCTGGCAAAGCTGTACAGCGTCGAGTTCTACCACCTGCTCGGCCACGTCCTCACGCCCGGGAGCCGGGTCGTGGTGCAGGCCGGGTCGCCGTTCTTCGCACCGAAGTCGTACTGGTCCATCGCCACGACGATCGGGGAGGCGGGGTACGCCACCACCGCGTACCAGGTGGACGTGCCGAGCTTCGGCAACTGGGGCTTCCTCCTGGCCGTTCCCGGCACGGACGGCCCGCCGCCGCCCCTCCGCCTGGCCGGGGACGCCCCGCGCCTGCGCTTCCTGGACGACACCGTCCTCGCGGCCGCCACCGTCTTCCCCGTGGACCGCCGCCCCCAGGACGTACGGGCGAGCACCCTGATGGATCCCGCGGTGCTGGAGTACACGAGCGACGAGTGGAAGAACTACTGAGCCCATGGAAGAGGCCCGGCCCCCTGCCACGCGCCCCGCACCGGCAGGGGGCCTTGTCCCGCCCGCTGCTTCCATCTGTGGACGTGCCACACCGGACCCCACCGGAAGTGGACCCTCCCCTGAGGTGAGCGGACCGCGGTGCGGGCCGGGCTCCTCCGGGACCCGGCCCGGCCGTCCGCGAGCGCGGCCCTGCGGTGGCGGTCAGGCGATGCCCACCTTCTGGTAGGCGCTGTCGATCGCCGCCCGTGCGGCGGTCAGCAGTGCCGTGTTCCCCGCGAGGTACGTGGCGGTGACGTCCCGCAGCGCCTGGTGCATGTCCGCGAAGTCGGAATGCCGCAGGAGGCGTACCAGGGCGAGATAGATCAGCAGCGTCCACTCCTCGGCCTTGAGGACCGGCTTGCCGGCCGAACCCACCGAGGTGAGCAGATGGAACATCGCCTTGTTGTGGATGTTGCTGTTGGTGTGCACCCCGCCGTTGTCGTGCGACGTGTGCAGGTAGTCGTCCATGTGGTCGGGATCGCCGGTGCGCCGGGGATCGCTCATGTCGCGCAGCGGCAGCGCGCCACCGCCCAGCCCGGGCCCGATCTCCCAGTTCCAGGTGCGCACGTCCTCGCGGTCCCGCGCCTGGTACCAGTTCGCGATGATCACGCCCATCGTGTCCGCCAGGGACTCGTTCAGGGCACCGGACTGGTCCTGGTAGATCAGGTCGCTGGAGGTCTCGATCACCCCGTGGGTCATCTCGTGGCCGATGACGTCGAGATAGCGCGCCAGGCTGACCAGCCGGCTTCCCTCGGACATCTGGCCGTACCACATCCGCCCGTTCCACCACACGGCGTTGACCCACTCGGGCCCCGGTCCGTGCTCGCGGTAGATGCAGTTGACCGTGGAGACCAGGTCCATGTCGGCGTCGTCGATGCCGTTGCGGAAGAGCTGGTCGCGGTAGAACTTCTCCACCCGCTCGGCGTTGACGTGCGCCGAGACCCCGGCCCGGTGGCCGCCGCCGAAGTCCGCCTGCGGGGAGCCGATCGCCGACGCCGGCGGCGGTGCGGTCGCGAGGTCGGCGAAGTCCAGGTCGTACGTGGCGATCTCGCGCCACTGGTCGTGCAGGAGGAACGAGCCGTCCTGACGGCTGCCCTGGAACCGGTGGTGGACCCGGGCCTCGTCGTCGCCCTCCAGCCGGGTGGGCACGGTGATCGTCGGAGCCATCCCGTACGACCTGAGGATCTCTCCGGAATACGCGTCGACGAGGTATCCGGTGATCGGGTGGTCCTCGCGGGGTGACGCGTCCAGGCCGTGGCCGCGCTGGCCCTCCTCGCGGCGGTTCTCCGGCAGTTGGGCCGGCACCCCGCGCAGATGCCACGCCAGGTGCCAGTGGTCGTCGCGGCTGACGTACGCCAACGTCGGCGGCGGCACCTCCTCGGCGGTGACCGTGGTCCCGGTCGCAGTCCTGACCCGCTCCAGTGCCTCCGTGCCCGACAGTTCCGGCACGGAGCCGACGTCGGTCACCTCGCCGAGCCGGCAGTCCATCGAGACCAGCCGCTGGTCCTCGTCGATCTCGACCAGCGCCTCGGCGCCGAAGACGGGGATCTCCTTCCGCGTCTGCTCGAAGCGCACCAGTGTGGTGCCCGTGCCGGCCTGGCGGCGCTCGGTGCTCAGAGCCAGATCGGGCACCCGCTCGGGCCGGTCGTCCCGGACGGCCCCGCGCAGCGCGGGCGCCTCCTCCTGGGCCAGCTTCTCGGCCAGGTAGAACCGGGCGGCGGACTCGGGGGAGTTGAAGCCGGACCGGCTCTCCGCGCCGTCCGGTGCCTCCAGCCCGCGGATCGACTCCGGACCGGGCGGCGCGCCGCGCGCCAGCGGGTCATCGGCGAAGTGATAGCGGAATCTCTCCAAGGTTGACATGACTACGACCCCTCATTGCGCCCCTCGCTCCTGGTGACCCCCGTGCCGCCCCTTCCTCCTCGTACGTCCCCTTCCAACGTCACACCGAGTTGCGCGAACGGCAACCGGACGGTACAGAGCCCCTCGCGCTCGTATCCCCTTCAACTGTGGCGTGTTGAACGGGTGGTGCGTCCCGCCGCCCCTTACGCCCCGGATGCGGGGACGCAACTGCGGGACGAGGATGGAGTGGCCGGGAGCCTGTCCCCGGAGCAGCGTGCACGGTCGAAAAGCCGCGGCGCAGGGCCGTCGGCCCCCTGGGCTTCCGGGTCGCGGAGGTTCTGAGATGTCCGTGCTCTTCTTCGACATCGGGGCGACCCTGGCGGACGCCCGTATCGAGGCCGACGGCTCGCTGAAGCTCGAGCCGCGGCCGCGCGTCCTGGCCGTGCTCGACGCCTTCCGCGACGTGCCCCGGGGGATCCTCTCCCACCCCGGAACGCACGAAGGCGCCGCCGAGACGGCCGCCGCGGCGCTCCACGAGGCGTTCCCCGGCCGCTTCCCGGACGACCGGCTCGTGCACTGGGGCCCGAAGGACAGCCGCCGGCTCTTCGACGAGGCGGTCACGAGCGCGGCCGGTGCGGCAGCGCGGCCGCACTCGGCCGACGAGTGCGTCTTCGTGGGCGAGGATCCCCAGGAGCGGGCGTTCGCCCGGGAAGCGGGGATGCGCACCGCGCCCGGCCCCGTGTTCACCCTCGCCGCTCTGGAGAACCGCCCCGTCTTCTGGGCGCGGATCGAACTGCCGGAAGGGCACCGGCTGTCCCGGCTGGCGGCGGTCACGGAGGAGACCGAGGTCGTTCCGGTGCACGTCACCTCCGAAACGCTCGTGCTCGCCATGATGACCACCCAGGGCGCCGCCGACCTCGAACGCGCCGGATTCCGGGTGGACCTGAGGGCACCGGTCGACGACACGGCCGCCTTCCTCATCCGCGACAACCGTTCCCTCCCGGCCACCGGCCCTGCCGCGGACGCCGCGCCCGCACCCGCTCCGGCCGCCGCGACGGCGCGGCGTGCCACGGCGGTCTTCGGCTACGTCGCCGACGGACTGGCGGCGACGGCGGCCCTCGCGGTCACACCGCTGGGGCCCGCGCCGGGCGGCGTGTACCTCGCCGCGCCCGCCGGTACCCCGGTGGAGGAGCTGCACCTGCCCGGCGCGAAGCCGGGACACACCGAGCGGCTGCTGCCGGACCCGGCGCTCCTCACCGGCCGCGGCGCGACGCTCGCCGAAGGCCTCACCGCCGTCTTCGGTGACGGACTGCCGTCCCGCCGGACGATCGACGCGGTGCGCGCGGCCATCACCCCCGAGGTGCTGCGCCGGCACGTGGCCTGCATCTCCGGTGCCGAGCCGCTCGAGGAGGGACTCCCGCTGAAGGTGAGGAGCCGGGACGCGGCCGCCGAGGACAACGTCCGGGTCGTCGACGCGCTGGCGCGCCGGTTCCAGGACCTCGGGCTGACGGTCCGGCGGCGTCCGTTCCCCTGGCACGGACACCGCCTCTACAACGTCGAGGCCGAACACCGGGTCGCCGGGGCGGACTCCACCGTGCTCATCACCGCCCACATGGACTCCACCGCGGGCAACGGCGTCTTCACCGACGCGGACGGCGAGCCGCGCCCGTACGATCCCGCCGTGGACCCCGCGCCCGGGGCCGACGACGACGGGAGCGGCACCGCGGCCGTGATGGCTGCCGCGGAGTGCCTGACGACGCTGCTCGACGACGGCGGATCCCCGGCCCGCACCGTGCGTTTCGTCCTCTTCAACGCCGAGGAACAAGGACTCGTCGGCAGCAAGTTCTACGCCCGGGCCGCCGCCGCGGCGGGCGACCGCATCGCGGGCGTCTTCCAGATGGACATGATCGCGGGACGTCAGCACGGCAGCACGCCCATCGTCGAGATCCACGCCGGCTCCCTGGTGCCGGGCCCGGTCGTCAACGCCTCGGACGAACTGGGTGGCCGCGTCGCACGCGCCGTGCCGGTCATCGACCCCGCGGTGACGGTCCAGCAGCTCACCGGTCCCGACGACCCCGCGGTGGGTCGCAGCGACCACGCGAGCTTCCACGAGCGGGGGTGGGCGGCCGTCGCCGTCTCCGAGGACCTGTTCGCCACCCCCGACGGCACGCCCGGGACCGGCACCCGGCAGTACCACACACCGGGCGACACCCTCCTCGACCAGGACCACAACCCGCAGTTCGCGGCCACGGTCGCGCAGTCCGTCACCGCGGCCGCCCTGACGCTCGCCGGTCTGTGAGGCCGGCGGCCCGGCCTGCCGGCGGCGGGCCGGGCCGCCGCCGGCAGGCGACGTACCGGCCCGGGCCGCACGCACGCACCGGACTCGCGCACGCACCGGACCCGCGCGGGTGCCGACCGGGCCGGAGGGCTCGCCCCGCGACCCTCCCGCACCGGCGCGCACCCGCACCGGACCTCGCCCCGCGACCCTCCCGCACCGGCACGCGCCCGTATCGGACCCTCCCGCACCGGTCCGCGCCCGCACCGGTCCGCCCGCGCTGCCCAACGCGCCTTCCCACAGGCCGGGTTCACGCCATCACGCCTCGCCGGCGGGCATTAACACCCGTCGGCGTGGATAGGACCCCTGTGCCGACGTGACGCCCGTCGGCATTCCTCGTGGGGGAGGACTGCTGCGTGAGCGATGCGCCCTTGTACCTGGAGCCACGGCTGGCGCCGCGGCCGACCGCGCTGCTGGCGGACGGCGTGTTCCTGCACATGCTCGTGGACGCGCTCGGCTCGCCGCTCAACGTGGTGCTGCCGGACCAGATCGCGGAGAACGCCGAGCGGTTCCGCGACGTCTACCGTCGGCACAGCCTCTCCGGCCGGATCTTCTTCGCCCACAAGGCCAACCGGTCCAGCGCCCTGATCCGGCACCTCGCCGCGACCGGCCCCGGCACCGGTATCGACGTCGCCTCGCTCGGCGAGCTCCAGCACGCCCTGGGGGCCGGTTTCGGCGCCGACCGGATCGTGGCGACCGGCCCCAAGGACCCCGAGTTCCTGTGGCTCGCCCTCCTCACGGGCGTCACGCTCAACGCCGACAGCGCCGGCGAACTGGAGCAGGCCGCCGCCCTCATCCGTACGCACGGACTGCGGCGCGTACGCGTCCTGTTGCGCCTCTCCGGTTTCGGGACCCCCTCCGGGGTCAGGCGGCTGTCCCGCAGGAGCCGCTTCGGCTCGCCCGCCGGATCGCTCGACCGGCTGCTGGACACCGTCGAGCGCCACGGCGACCAGTTGGAGCCCATCGGTGTCGCCTACCATCTCGACACCACCAGCCCCGACGAGAAGGCGATCGCGTTCGCCGGCTGCCTGCGGGCGATGGAGGAGTTACGCCTGCGCGGGTTCGACCCGCGCGCCCTCGACATCGGCGGCGGCTTCGGCGTCGGCTACCTGGCGCACGCCGCCCAGTGGGACCGGTACACCACGGCACTCACCGACGCCGTCCTGGGCCGCCGCCCCCCGCTCACCTGGGGCGGCCACGGCTACGGCCTCCACGCCGAGGGCGGCACCCTGCGCGGCACCCTCGGCCTCTACCCGGCCCACCGCGAGGTCACGGGCGCCGCCTATCTCGACGACCTGCTCTCCCGCCCCGCCCCGGGCCTGGACCGCCCCCTGGGCACCTTGCTCCTGGAGGGCCTCTACGACCTGTACACCGAACCCGGCCGGGCCCTGACCGACCAGTGCGGGATCTCCCTGGCCCGTGTGCTCGACGTACGCTCCACCGACGGCGGCGAGCACCTGGTGCGCCTCGCGATGAACGCGGGCGACGTCAGCCTGGAGGACCACGGGGTCCTCATGGACCCCGTACTGGTGCCACGGGCCCCCGCGCCCGCCGGAGCGGACGCACCGGTGGGGGTGCACCTCATGGGCAACCTGTGCCTGGAGGCGGACCTCGTCACGCGCAGGACGGTCTTCCTGCCCCGGCTGCCGTGCCCCGGCGACCTGCTCGCCTTCGCCAACACCGCCGGCTACTGCATGGACTTCGGCGCCACCCGCGCACAGCAGCAGCCCGTCGCCCGCAAGGCCGCCGTACGCCGGGACGGGGACGGCTCCTGGCACTGGTGCCTGGACGAACAGTACTGGCCGATCACACGCACAGGGGGACCACAGGCATGAGGTACGAGAGCATCACCGACGCCATCGGCGACACCCCGCTGGTCCGCATCGACCCGGCCGTGCACGGCCTGCGCGGCATCGACCTCTACGCGAAGCTGGAGATGCTGAACCCGTTCGGGTCGGTCAAGGACAGGGCCGCCTGGAACATGGTGCGCGCCGGCCTGCCGGGCGCCCGGCAGCGCGGCGGGACCATCGTGGAACTGTCCAGCGGCAACACGGCCAAGGCGCTCGCCCTCATCGCGGGCATGCACGGCATCGGGTTCAAGAGCGTCACCAACCGGATGCGCATCCCCGAGATCAAGGACCTGCTCCTGCTGCTGGGCGCGGAGATCGAGGAGCTGCCCGGGCAGAGCGAGTGCCTCGACCCGACCGCCACCGACGACCCGCTGACCCTCTTCCACCAGCGGCTCAACGCGCCCGGCAGCGCCCACCTCCACACCGACCAGTACTTCAACATCCTCAACACCGAGGCGCACGCCACCGGCACCGGTCCGGAGATCATCGCCGACTTGGACGGCCGCGCGCCCGACTGGTTCATCGCCTGCGTGGGCACGGCGGGTTCCTCCACGGGCGTGGCCCGGGCGCTGCGCGCGCACGACCCCTCCGTCGGGGTCGTCGGGCTGGTCGCGCGCAAGACGGACTTCGTCCCGGGGATCCGCACCATCGACGAGGTGCAGGAGGTCGGCCTGTTCGACCCGGCGACGTACGACACCATCGACACCGTCGGCGCCGACGAGGCCATCGACGGGATGCTCACCCTCATCCGCCGCTGCGGAATCCTCTCCGGCCCCACCGGAGGAGCGGCCTACCACGGCGCGGTCCGCCACCTGAAGGCGCTCGGCGACGAGGGGACCGGACGGCGCCGCACGGCCGTGTTCATCGTCTGCGACCGCGTCGAGAGCTACCTCGGGTACGTCCGCACCCGCCGCCCCGAGCTGCTGGGGATGCCGCCCGCGAAGAACTCGGTGGCCACGCTGACCGACGGCGAGGTGCGCTCGGCCACGTCCATCGACGTCGCCGACGCCCGGAAGTGGATCGCGGCGGAGCGCCCCCTCGTGATCGACCTGCGCGGCCCCTTCGCGTACGGGGCGCTGCACATCGAGGGCTCGGTCAACATCGTGGACGAGCTGTTCGACGAACTCGTCCGCGGCGGCCTGCCGTTCGGGAGGCGACAGCCCGTCCTGCTCGCCTGCCCGGTGGGGGAGAAGTCCGCCCGGTACGCCGCGCTGCTGACCCGCATGGGCCATCAGGACGTCCGCAGCCTCGCGGGCGGGATCATCGCGTGGCGCGACGCGGGCGCCCCGCTGGTGCGGGACTGACATGGGCGACGACATCGAGCTGCTCACCCCCTGGCAGCGCCCGCTGCGCGCCCAGTTCCCGATCATCACCGGGCACCCGGAGCTGGCGTACCTGGACAGCGCGGCGACGGCCCAGAAGCCGCAGGCCGTGCTGGACGCCGTCGTGACCTATCTGACCACGTCGAACGCGAATGCCGGCCGCGGCTCCTACCCGTGGGCCAACCACACCACCGCCCTGGTGGAAGGGGTCCGGGAGCGGATCAAGGAGTTCCTGGACGACCCGGACCCCGGGCGCTCGGCCGTGCACTTCACCAGCGGGACGTCCGAGGGCCTGCGGACCATCGCCCGCGACTGGCTGCCCGGCCTGCTGGCCGACGGGGACGAGATCGTCGTCCCGTTCGCCGACCACCAGGCGAACCTCTCGCCCTGGCTGGAGGCGGTCCGGCTGCTGGCGCGCGAGGGCATCCGGATCCGCGTACGGGAACTGCCGTACCAGGCGGGCTCCGGCGACTACGACGAACGGGCCCTGGCCCGGGTGACCGGGCCGCGCACCCGCTTCGTCGCCGCCACCCACGTGCACCACGTCCACGGCTCCGACATGAACGTGCACCGCATCCGCCGGGTGGTCGGCCCCGACGTGCCGATCTGCCTGGACGCCGCGCAGAGCGTCGGACACCTGCCCGTGTCCGTACGCGAACTGGACGTCGACTTCGTCGTGTTCTCCGGCCACAAGGCGCTCGCGCCGCCCGGTACCGGCGCGGTCTGGGCGCGCGGCCGGCGCGGCCCGGAGCTGCGGCCCGGGGGCTGGCAGGGCACCCCGAACACGGCCGGCATCGCCGGCCTGGCGGCTGCGCTCGACTGGCTGGACGCGGCGGGAACGGACCGCATCGAACGATGGACCGTCGCCCTGGCCGCCCGGCTGACCGACGGCCTGGCCAGGATGGACTCCTACGAGGTGCTCGGCTGCCGGGCGAGCCTGGACGCCGCCTCCGAGGTCCAGCGCCGCCGGAGCATCGTGACCTTCCGTCACCGCGGCATCAGCGCCCACGACCTCGGCTTCATCCTCTACAGCCACGGCTTCATGGTCCGCTCCGACGGCCACTGCCAGGCCGGCGCCGGCCCCGAGGACGGGTCGGTCCGCGTCAGCCTGCACGTCTACAGCACCCCCGAAGAGGTCGACGGACTCCTCGCCGCGCTCGCCAGTCTGCAATGATTTCCATGACCGTTTCCGGGTGTGGGAGAGGCGCGAGCGAACATGGGTGTGAGCACGGTGGCGGCCGCGCGCTGGGTGGAGCGCTGGGAGAGCCAGCAACAGCGGTACGCGGTCGACCGGGAGGAGACGTTCAGGGTCATCGCCGATGTGGTCGAGGCCGTCACGGCGGACCGGTCCGCACCCCTCGTCGTCGACCTGGGCAGCGGACCGGGCTCCCTCGCGGCCCGCCTGGTGGGACGGATGCCCCGGGCCCGGGTGCTCGCCGTCGACGCCGACCCCCGGCTGCTGGAGCTGGGCCGCGCCCACTACGGCCCCGCCGTCCACTACGTGGAGGCCCTCATCGGCGCGCCGGGCTGGCTCGACGCCCTCGGCACGGCCCACCCGCTCGACGCGGCCGTCTCCTCGACCGCCCTCCACTACCTCGGCGAACGCACCCTGCGCCGGGTCTACCGGGACCTGGCGGCCCGGCTGCGCACCGGCGGGGTCCTGGTGAACGGCGACCACATCCGCCCCGACTCCGCCGGGGTCGCCGAGATCGCCCTGCACATCGGGCGCCGCCGCACCGAGCGGCGCCTGGCCCGCGCGCACGACGACTGGAACACCTGGTGGTCCGGTGTTGCCGCCGACCCCGATCTGGCCGCCCTCTTCGCCGCCCACGACGACCGCCGCCACCCGCGCTGCGAGGGCAACGACCTGACCCTCTCCGGCCACCTCGCCCTGCTGCGGGAGGCCGGCTTCCGGGACGCCGGGGCGGTCTGGCAGTTCGGCACCGGCCACGTCCTGGTCGCCGTCCGCTGACCGGCACCGTGGACCCCTCGGCCCCGGCCGCGCCGTCGAGCGGGGACACCCGCGGCTGGGCGGGGGCTCCGGCCCGGGCCGCGCTTCCTGGAGCCGGTGCGGGCGCACGCCCGGTCGTACGCGCTGGTGTACCCGGCGGCGCGCGTCGGGATCGACCGGGCGAGCTCGGCCCGGACGCCGTGACCGTGGGCGCCGCGCTCCTGCCGCTCGCGGACTTCTTCGCCCGGGGCGGCCGCCCCGCCGGGGGCGCAGTCCGGGTCCGAGGAGCCGGCACCGGCCCGGCGGGCGGCGCTGCGGGACCGTGCCGCGCAGTGAACCGGCGCAGGCCGTGCGGGCGTTGTCAGTGGCGCCTTCTACTCTTGCGATCATGAGTTATTCCCTGAGCCCCTACCTCGTCGACCTGGCCGTCGTGCGCGGCGCCGTCGCCTCCGGCGACGTGAAACTGCGACGGATGATCGGCGGCCGCTTCAAGCAGCGGCTCGCCCAGGACGACGACTACTTCGCCGACCAGATCGAGCGCGGCGCACCCACCCGGTACGACGCGCTGCGGGCGGTGATCGACGGCGGACCGTTCGACGCGGCCCCCGAGTTCGCGTTCCAGTACGGCTACGCGTACCGGATGATCTGCGAGTTCCACGGCCGGTTCCTGTTCAACAACCACTTCTCACCGTTCCGCGGCTCCTGGCTGGAGGACGTCGACGCGGGGCTGAGCGCCCTCGGCATCACGGCGGTCGCGGTCACCGACTTCATGTACGGGTCCGGGCCGGACCCGCTGCCCTACCGCGAGCTGCCCGGTTACGGGGAGTGGAGCGCGGAGCAGTGCGCGCAGGGCCTGGCGCAGTGGGAGGCGAGCACGCCGGAGCAGCGCGAGGCCCTCGACCCGGAGGTGCTGGAGGCCGTCGAGTCCTGCGTGGACTGGATGCGGCAGGCACGGGCCAAGGAGGGGTACGGCATAGCCGGTTTCGGTTGCTGAGCGGTCGCGCGCGCACGCCCGGCGGAAGACCGGCGCGACCTCGCGCACACGAGGGGGCACGGCGCGTAGTGGTGCGGCCCGTCCCGCGATCCGGTGCGTCCGCGCGGGTCGCGCGAGCGGCCCCGCGGGGTGAGCATGGGTACGTGATGTGGGCATCGTGGACGACAGTCCGGGTCTTCGCGGGCCGCGGTGGTGTGCACACCGAAACGGCCGGTGTGCTCACCGGTGAGCTCGACGTGCACACCACCTGGGTCGACGGTGAGGCCCGGGTGGCCGTGCAGCACAGCGGGGCATCAGACTGGTTCGCCATGACCGGCAGCCCCGTGGCGTGCACGACGGAGCAGGAGAGCCGGGTCCTGCACGAGGCCGTGGTGGCGGCCGTCCGCGCGGGCGGCGGCGCGACCGTCCCTCCCTCGGGAGCACTCGATCGCTGATCCGCTGACTGCTGACCGCTGACCGCTGACCGGTCGCCGGGGCCGCGGGGCGTCCGCCGGCGTGTGCCGGGCCGGACGGGGCGGCACACGCCGGGCGGCCGGGGACCGGCGCGGCAGGAGCAGGACCGCCTGCCCGCGCCGGCCGGCCGTGCGTCCTCCCGGAGGGTCCTGCGGTGCCCGGCGCGGCGGGACAGGCCCCCGGGCGCGTCGGTCGCATCGGCGGCCGTCACCGGGTCACGGCGACCCGAGCGGTCGCTGCCGGGGGTCAGCTGCCGGTCAGCAGGGAGTCGTCCTCGGGGCGCGCACCCGGCAGCCGGTAGCGGGCCGCGATGAGGGCCGCGTCCACATCGCGCGTTCCGGTCGAGACGCACAGCGTGTAGGCGATGTCGTCGATGCGCTGCCGCACCTCCGGGCTGGCGGCCTCGTCGGCCTGCAGCAGCCTCAGCGTCTCGTACTGCTCGACCAGGTTCTTCAGGACCGCGGGGTGAGCCATCAGCACGCCGGTTCTCCTTCTTCCGCACCCGTAGGTGCCCGTTCCGTCTCGCGTGCCGCACCTGTTACCCGGCGATCCGCACCCGACACGTGGCGTTCCCCATCGGGTGCGGAGCAGGGAACGGCGGGCACGCGCCACTTCGCGGCCACGGCCGGCCCGGGGCGCGGGCCCGTGCGGCGCCGGCCGACTGGCGCGATGTGATGGGCGGGACATCGTCCGGCGCCCGGCGTTCGTCGTATGATCAACGCGTGACTCTTCTCGTGATGCGCCGGCACGTGGACTACGCGCGCGTCACGACCATGGGCTGTCCGCCCCAGGCCTGATCACCCCGTCACCTCTCCACCCGGCCCTGCCGCGGACGCCTCACGACGCACGGCTCACCCCTGTCGACCGCTTTCCGCACGCCGCGATCCCGCCATCCCAGGGAGCAGGGCCCTCGTCACACCAGAAACGGAAGGCCACCATGCCGTCCATGCCCGCTGCCTTGCCCAGCTCCCTCCCCGTCATCGATCTGTCCCGGGCCGACGACCCGCTCACCCGGGCGGCATTCCGCCGTGATCTGCACGAGGCGGCACGCGACGTCGGGTTCTTCCACCTCACCGGACACGGCGTGAGCGACGCCGAGACCGAGCGCGTCCTCGCCGTGACGAAGGCGTTCTTCGCCCTGCCCGAGGCCGACCGGCTGGCGATCGCCAACCTGCACTCGCCGCACTTCCGCGGCTACACCCGAGTGGGCCACGAACTCACCGGCGGCCGGTCCGACTGGCGCGACCAGCTCGACGTGGGCGCGGAGCGGTCGGCGCCCCCGATCGGCCCCGGCGACCCGCCGTACCTGTGGCTGGAGGGCCCCAACCAGTGGCCCGCCGCGCTGCCCGAGCTGCGCACGGTCGTGCTCGCCTGGCAGGACCGGCTGGCTGCGGTGGCCCACCGGCTGCTGCGGGAGCTGCTCGTCTCCCTGGGAGCGCCGGGCGACTTCTTCGACAAGGACTTCGCCGTTCGCCCGCACCTGCACACCAAGCTGATCCGCTACCCCGGATCGGCCCCCTCGGGCGCCGGCCAGGGCGTCGGCTCGCACAAGGACTACGGGTTCCTGACCCTGCTGCTGCAGGACGCGGTGGGCGGTCTCCAAGTGCGTTCGGGAGACGGGTACGTGGCCGTACCGCCCGTGCCGGGCGCCTTCGTCGTCAACCTCGGCGAGCTGCTGGAGATAGCCACCGAGGGCTACCTGTCCGCGACGGACCACCGGGTCGTCAGCCCGCCCGGTGCGGTGGAGCGGTTCTCGGTGCCGTTCTTCTACAACCCGCGGCTCGACGCGGTGATCAGGACCGTGCCCGGCACCTACCTGGAGCACGCGCCGGGCGTCGCGCAGGACTTCGACAACCCGCTGCACGCCGAGTACGGCCGCAACGAACTCAAGGGCTGGGTGCGGGCCCACCCCGAGGTGGCGCGCCGACACCACCCCGAACTCGTCGCCGGCTGACGCCGTTACGCGGTGGTGGCGGCCGCGGCGGTGGAGCGGTCGCGGCGCCGGAGGCGCGCAGGAAAAAGGGGCCGGTCCGGGGAAGGATCCCCGGACCGGCCCCCACGCGGGGTGACGGCGCCCGTCAGTAGGGGCCGTTCACGTTGTCGATGGAGCCGTACCTGGCAGCGGCGTAGTTGCAGGCTGCGGTGATGTTGGCGACCGGGTCGTACGGGTCGGTCGAGGTCCCGGGCACGTGGTAGGCACGGAACGTGGGGTCGATGACCTGGAGGAGTCCCTTGGACGGGGTTCCGGCCGCGGCGTTGGAGTCCCAGTTGTTGATGGCCAGCGGGTTGCCCGAGGACTCCCGCATGATGTTGCGGTGAATTCCCTCGTACGTGCCGGGAATTCCACGCTCGGCCATGATGGCCAGGGCTTCCTTGATCCAGCCGTCGAGGTTGTTCGCGTACGCCACGGGCTTCGGGGCGAGGCTGGTCCGCGTGGAGCGGTCGGCCCGCTCCGCCGGGGCGGCGGAAACAGCCTTCGCCTTTGCCGTGGTCTTCGCTGCGGTCTTCGCCTCGGTCTTCGGCTTCGGCTTGGCGCCGATCGTCAGCTTGAGACCGGGATGAATGAGGGACGGGTTGTCACCGACGGCCTTGCGATTGTCCTCGTACAGCTTTTTCCAGCCCCCGGCCACCTCGTGCACCCGGGCGATCTTGGAAAGCGTGTCACCGGCGACCACGGAATAGGTGACGGGCGAGGTCACGGCCCTTTCCACGGCGGCGGAGGGAACCGCGTTCGGCGCGGCCTCGGCCGCGGTGGCGCCGAACACCGGCAGGGCGAGGGCGGCGCCGCCCGTGCTCACGGCGACGAAACGGCGGGCGAGCGGATTGTTCTTGGCACGGCGGTGCTTACCCTTTGCGGGCATGGGGCATTCCTCTCCGTCGCCTGCGAGGTGAGCTGTCGGGTTCGGGCTGGAGATGCCCGGC
>NZ_KL591026.1:93256-101204 GCF_000716335.1 Streptomyces sp. NRRL S-118
CGCCTGCGAGGTGAGCTGTCGGGTTCGGGCTGGAGATGCCCGGCCGCGCTGCGCGCGACTTCACCCCGAGCCGTCCCGTATTCCGGGCCGGCGGCTTACCTGGGTCCCCCGCTCCTGCCGTGCGTCAGTGGATGGGTGCGGATTCCGGGCGGCGGCAGGATTCGGCGGTCCGACCGGATTGACCGTGACGGTAAGCGAGAGCAACGCGCCCGAACAAGTCCGGAATTACGCACGACCGGTTACGGAAACGCCATCGTGTGCTTCCTGCCGGAAACTCAACTTTCTTCCCGAACAGCGGAAATGGAGGTGGAAGGCTCCGGAAGGCCCCGATCGGGGGTGAGTCATATCACGGCCGGTGCAAAAGTGGCTATTCGCCGATCGAGTCTGAGAAGCGGACAAGGCGGCTGACTCGCCCGCAACCGACGTATTCGGACGAAAGGCTCTTCCGGTAGGTGGCGGGCAGTGGTCGTCCGGTCACCCGCGAGGAACGCCGACGGTCGCCGTCGCGGTGGACCCGCGCGCGGAGCGCACCGCGCTCTTCCCCGCGCACGCACCTTGTCGCTCCGCCGCAGGTCCCGGGACCGTCGCCGCCATGGCGATCGTCCTCCTGGTGGGCACTCTGCACAGCAAGGCGCCGGAGTACGGGTGGCTGCGCGACGGGCTGCGCGGCAGCGCCGTCGAGGTCGTCGGGATCGGCACGCACATCGACGATCCGGCGTTCGGCCACGCCGCCTCCGGCCTGCTGCACCGCACGCTCAGCGGCGCGCCGGCCGGCCGGGTGCCGACGCCTTCGCGATGAGCAGGTCGAGGAGCGAGAGCAGCGCGTCCCGGACGTCACCCCGTGACCGGGCGTCCAGCAGCAGGACCGGCGTGTCCGGGTCGCGCAGCCGCAGGGCCGCCCTGATCTCCTCGACGGTGTAGGGCTGTTCGCCGTGGAAGCAGTTGGCGCCGACGACGAAGGGCAGCCCCCGGCTCTCGAAGAAGTCGACGGCCGGGAAGCTGCGGTCCAGGCGCCGCGTGTCCACGAGCACGACCGCCCCGAGCGCGCCGTTCAGCAGGTCGTCCCACATGAACCAGAAGCGCTCCTGGCCGGGCGTGCCGAAGAGGTAGAGGACCACACCGGCGTCGGTGAGGGTGATCCGGCCGAAGTCCATCGCCACCGTGGTCACGGCCTTGGACTCGATGCCGTCGAGGTCGTCGACGCCGACGCCCGCGGCCGTCAGCCGCTCCTCCGTACGCAGCGGCTCGATCTCGGAGATCGTCTCGACCAGGGTCGTCTTCCCGACGCCGAAGCCCCCGGCGACGAGGATCTTGACGGGGGCCGCTTCCGCGGACGGCGCTTCCCGGGACGGGGACCGGGGGTCAGATACGGGCAAGGTTGTCCCTGATTCTCATGAGCAGACGGGCATCGGTGGTCTCGGACTCCTCCAGTGGCGGCCGGTGGTGGATCAGCCCGCGGTCCGCGAGCTCGCCGAGGAGGAGCGTCATCGGAGTCAGGCGCATGCGCATCCGGGCCGCGATCTCCGCGACCGCCAGCCCGCCCGGCGGCGGACACATGGCCAGGACGGCCTGCCATTCCGAGGGCAGGCCGCCCCGCGCGTCCTCGGCGACGGCCGCCGTGATCGTGGTGTCCATGGTCAGGGCGGTGTGCGGGGCTGCCGTACGGCCGTCGGTCAGGGCGTACAGCCGCGTCCGCCGGCGGCCCGCGCGTGGCGGCTCGTCCGTCATTACGACGTGGACGTCTGGGTGCGTTCAGGCGTCCCCAGCCACTCGCCCAGCGCCTGCGCGGTGCGCACGGCCTCCCCGCCCAGCTCGCCGAGGCGCGCCTTGCGCGAGGTCACGACGATGAGGGTGCTGCCCTCGCCGCAGCCGACGATGCACAGGTACCGGTCGTCCATCTCCACCAGTTGGCGGATCACCCGGCCCCCGTCGATCTCCCGGGAGATCGCCTTCATCGTGGCCGCGATGCCGGAGGACGCCGCGGCGACGCGCTCGGCCTGGGGCCGGTCCAGCAGGTAGGCGCTGAGTTTGATCCCGTCGTTGGACAGCAGCACGGCGCCCTGGATGCCGGCGATCCTGCTCAGGTTGTTGTCCAGGACGCTGTAGATCATGTCGTTCGATGTCGTCATGGCTGATCCCGTCGGAGCTCTTGTTCGACTTGCTGGGTTCCGTGTTCGTAGTCCGACCAGGCGTCGGCCACTTCCTCGGGTGTCGCCGTGTCGGGGGCGACCGTCGTTTCTGGTGCGGGCGGCTCGCGCAGTTGCAGGACCATGTGGGTCTGCGGCACGCGCTCGGGGAGGGGCGGCCGGGCGGCGCCTCCTGTCCCGGGCGTCGGGGGCCGTGCCGACGCAGCGGCCTGCGCCCGCTGCTGCGTGCGGCGCACGGGCAGCCCCGCAGCGCCGGCCTGCGGCACGAGCTCGGGCTTGTCCTCCTCCGCACGGCGCGGCAGGGCCGCCCGGCCCGGCTGCGCGGGCACACGTGCCGGCTCGGAGTCGGCCGCGGGGCCGGCGGCAGGGGCGGACGGCGGCGGCACCGCAGCGCGCGCCGGCTCCCGCTCGCCGCCGTGCTCCGCCGCGGCGCGGCCGCCGCGGTCCTGCCCGGGCCCGGTCGGTACGAGGTGCTCGGCAGGGACGATCACCACGGCCGAGGTGCCGCCGTACACCGACCGGCGCAGCGTCACCGTGGCCCCGAGCTGGTCGGCGAGGTGGCCGACCACGAAGAGCCCCAGCCGGTGGGCGTTCTCGGCGAGGACGGCGTACGGCGGCGCCGAGTGCAGGCGCCCGTTCATCTCCTCGTACGCCGCGGGCGTGACCCGCGGGCCCCGGTCCTCGATCTCCACCGACAGCCCGTCGGTGACCAGCTCGGCCCGGATGACCACCTTCGAGCGCGGCGGCGAGAACCGGGTCGCGTTGTCCAGCAGCTCGGCGAGCAGATGGCTGATCTGGCTGATCGCCCGCGGTTCCACGCTGATCTCGTCCAGCGCCTGCCGCTCGATGCGCCGGAAGTCCTCCACCTCCGCGGCGGACTCCCGCAGCAGATCGGCGACGCGCATGGGGTCGGTGTGCGGATCGGGGATCTCCCCGCCCGCGAGGATGAGCAGGTTCTCGATCTGCCGCCGCATCCCCACCGTCAGCTGGTCGGACCGCATCAGCCGGGCGAGCAGCGTCTCGTCGTGCCCGAACGCGTCCTGCAACTCCTCGGTCAGGGTCAGTTGCCGGCTCACGAGGTTCCCGGTGCGGGAGGCGATGCCCGCGGCGAACATCCCGAAGCCGTGACGTTCCGCCGCCAGTTGCCGGTGGCCGTCCACGGACACGGCGACGACCCGCGCGAACGCGTCGCTGATCCGCCCCACTTCGTCCCGGTTCCCGGTGACCGCGGGCAGGGTGCCGGAGTCCACGGGCAGTCCGCGCTGGAGCCGGTCGACGACGTCCGGCAGGGTCTCCTCGGCGATGGTCACCGTGCGCTGGTGCAACCGGCCCAGGCGCCGCAGCACCGAGCGCGTGGTGACGACGACGCCCGCCGCGACCAGCAGCAGCGCGCCCGCACTGGCCGTGATCAGCCAGGTGACCTCGGACTCCAGCTCGTCGGCCTTCGCGTCGGCACGGGCCAGCAGCCCCTGGGACCGCGCGGTGTTCAGCTCGTCCAGCCGGGCACCCCACGCGGCCTGCGCGGCCCGCCAGCCGCCGACCTCGCGCGGCAGCCGCACGCCGAACTCGATGTCCTTGTGGTCGGACATGACGGTGTTCTCGATGCGGACCTTGGCCTGCCACGCGTCCGAGCCGACGAGCTGCGCGTACAGCTCGCTCTCCGCCGGCGGCAGCTGCGGCACGACCCAGGTGTCGTACAGGTAGCGGTGGGCGCCGACCGCGTTGACGAAGTCCGAGAACTGCGTCTCGCTCAGCTCCCGCGACGGCCCGGCCAGCGCCAGGATCGTGTCCTGCCGCGCCAGCATCTCCGACGCCGAGTACATCGTGACCACGACCCGGCTCTCCAGCGTGAGCTCGGCGTCCTCGGTGTGACTGAACTCGTCCTGGTAGAACCGGATCATCTGGCCGATGACGTTCGTGTAGTACACGACCGTGCTGTCGGCGCTGCCGGTGCGGAGGTCCGTCCGCTCCCGGTAGGCGGCCAGGTCGTCCAGGCCCTCCGTCACCTCCTGGAGGCGGCGGCGCGCCCCCTCGGACCGGGCGCCCGGAGCCGCTGCCCGGCGGAACTCCGCCGCCGCACGGTCGGTGGCCGCCCGCCGCTCGTCCAGCTCCCCCTCCGGCACGGACGCGCCGGACCACCGCGCGGCGCTCGCCGCCCGCTCGGCCTGCATCGCGCCCAGCAGCCGGTGCAGGGGTGCGCCGATCCGTTCGCCCGCCTCCACATCCGCGCGCAGATGATGGGACTGGTCCAGCAAGCGGTCCGCGGTGACGGCGACTTGGGTGCCCATCGCCACGGTGGGCACGACCGCCAGCAGGACGAGGAGGGTACGGAGGCGTACGGTACGCCTGCGCCGGCGCGGTTCCGGCGAGGTGCGCGGTCCTTCGGGTGCTGTGCCGGGTTCTATGGGAGACATCAGTCCTCGGAGCGGAGAAGCGGGGACCGACCGGCAGCCGGGCACGGCGCAGCCCTTGGGGAGGGGCTCGGGGACGGCCGATCCGGCTTCGGCGCGGGGGCGAGAAGGATGCCGATCATAACCAGCCACGCGCAGAAAGGGAGACGTTGCCTCCATCCCCCCTGCGTGGTAATGCCCCGGGCCGGTACGGCTGGGCAGGTGCCGGATCGCAGGACCGGGCGGGCGACATCCGTGACCGGGGTCCTGTCGAACAGGGGTCGATCACGAGATATCTTGATGTCGAGCAATGTTACAGACGTGGAGCGGAGCACCCGGTGACTGACTCGACCATCATCTATACGCACACCGACGAGGCCCCGGCCCTGGCGACGTACTCGTTCCTGCCCGTGGTCCAGGCGTATGCCTCGACGGCCGGTGTCACTGTGGAGACTCGTGACATCTCCCTGGCGGGCCGGATCATCGCCGGTTTCCCGGAGTACCTGCAGGAGGGCCAGCGCATCGACGACGCGCTCGCCGAGCTGGGTGAGCTGGCCAAGACCCCCGACGCCAACATCATCAAGCTGCCGAACATCTCGGCCTCGATCCCGCAGCTGAAGGCCGCGGTCGCCGAGCTGCAGCAGCAGGGCTACGCGCTCCCGGACTACCCGGACGACCCGAAGACCGACGAGGAGCGCGACATCCGCGCCCGCTACGACAAGGTCAAGGGCAGCGCCGTGAACCCGGTCCTGCGCGAGGGCAACTCCGACCGCCGCGCCCCCGCGTCGGTCAAGAACTACGCCAAGGCCCACCCGCACCGCATGGGTGCGTGGACGTCCGAGTCGAAGACGAACGTCGCGACGATGGGCGAGAACGACTTCCGCTCCACCGAGAAGTCCACGGTCGTCACCGAGGACGGCGCGCTGCGCATCGAGCTGGTGGGCGACGACGGCACCACCACCGTCCTGCGCGAGTCGGTCCCGGTCCTCGCGGGCGAGGTCGTCGACGCCTCGGTCATGCGCGTCGCGGCGCTCCGCGAGTTCCTCGCCGCGCAGGTGGCGCGCGCCAAGGAGGAGGGCGTGCTCTTCTCCGTGCACCTGAAGGCCACGATGATGAAGGTCTCCGACCCCATCGTCTTCGGTCACGTCGTACGGGCCTTCTTCCCGAAGACCTTCGCGAAGTACGGCGAGGCGCTGGTCGCTGCCGGCCTGTCCCCGAACGACGGTCTGGGCGCCATCCTCAAGGGCCTGGACGGCGTGCCGCACCTCGGCGCCGAGATCAAGGCCTCCTTCGAGGCCGAGCTCGCCGAGGGCCCGGAGCTGGCCATGGTCGACTCCGACAAGGGCATCACCAACCTGCACGTCCCGAGCGACGTCATCGTCGACGCCTCCATGCCGGCCATGATCCGTACCTCCGGCCACATGTGGGGCCCGGACGGCCAGGAGCACGACACCCTCGCGGTCCTGCCGGACAGCAGCTACTCCGGCGTCTACCAGGCCGTGATCGACGACTGCCGCGCGCACGGCGCCTTCGACCCGTCCACCATGGGCTCCGTGCCGAACGTGGGCCTGATGGCGCAGAAGGCCGAGGAGTACGGCAGCCACGACAAGACCTTCGAGATCCCCACCACCGGCACCGTCCGCCTGGTCGACCAGGCCGGCAACGTCGTCCTGGAGCAGACCGTCTCCGCCGGCGACATCTTCCGCGCCTGCCAGACCAAGGACGCGCCCATCAAGGACTGGGTCAAGCTCGCCGTCACCCGCGCCCGCGCGACCGGCGACCCGGCCGTGTTCTGGCTCGACGAGAACCGTGCGCACGACGCCCAGCTCATCACCAAGGTCGAGCAGTACCTGGCGGAGCACGACACCGAGGGCCTGCAGATCGAGATCATGTCGCCGGTGGAGGCCACCAGGTTCTCCCTGGACCGCATCCGCCGCGGCGAGAACACGATCTCCGTCACCGGCAACGTGCTGCGCGACTACCTCACCGACCTGTTCCCGATCCTCGAGCTCGGCACCAGCGCCAAGATGCTCTCGGTCGTCCCGCTGATGAACGGCGGCGGCCTGTTCGAGACGGGCGCCGGCGGCTCGGCCCCGAAGCACGTCCAGCAGCTCGTCAAGGAGAACTACCTGCGCTGGGACAGCCTGGGCGAGTTCCTCGCCCTCGCCGTCAGCTTCGAGCACCTCGCGCAGAAGGAGGGCAACGCCCGGGCCCAGGTCCTCGCCGACACGCTGGACCGCGCGACCGGCACCTTCCTGAACGAGGACAAGTCGCCGTCCCGTCGCCTCGGCGGCATCGACAACCGCGGCAGCCACTTCTACCTGGCCATGTACTGGGCCCAGGAGCTGGCCCGGCAGACCGACGACGCGGAGCTCGCGAAGGCGTTCGCCCCGGTCGCCCAGACGCTCACCGACAACGAGCAGAAGATCGTCGACGAGCTGATCGCGGTCCAGGGCAAGCCGGTCGACATCGGCGGCTACTACCACCCGGACCCGGCCAAGGCCGCGGCCGTGATGCGCCCGTCGGAGACCCTCAACCAGGCCCTCGCCACGCTGGCCTGAGCCAGGCGCTCCCCTTCGCGCCCCTGCGGCACCGTTCCGCCCCGGCCGGCATCCTGCCCGGCCGGGGCGGTCGCGTTCGCGGGGCGCCGACAGGGCGTTCCCGGGGTCGACAGGGCATTCCCCGTCGCCGGCCGCGGCCCGGACGGAGAAGGCGCGGCCCGGGCGGACGGGGCGCGGCCGAGAGGGCCGGGCCGTCACCCCCGGCCCCCTCGTCGCGGCACCGCGCTCAGGGCATCGGCCCCGAGGCGGTGGCCGTCCGCGGGCCGGGCGGCGGACCGGCGACCACGACCGTGGCCGGCCGCAGGAGCTGCTCGCCGACCGCGTACCCCGGCCGCAGGACCACGGTGCACGTGGGCCGGTCGAACCAGCGGCACGGATGGTACGAGACGGCCTCGTGCACCAGCGGGTCGAACGGGTCGCCCACCGCGCCCAGGGGCCGCAGGCCCAGCGCGCTCAGCTCCGTCTCCAGGGCCCGCGCCACCTGCTGGAAGCCGCCGGTCACCTCGCCCTGGTCGGCGGCGGCGTCCAGCGCGTCCAGCACCGGAAGGAGCCGGGCGAGCACGTTGGCCACGGCGATCCCGTGCACCGCGGCGCGGTCCCGGCGGACCCGCTTGCGGTAGTTGTCGTACTCGGCCTTCAGCCGCTGGAGGTCGGCCGTGC
Organism: Streptomyces sp. NRRL S-118; assembly: GCF_000716335.1. Taxonomy (GTDB): domain Bacteria; phylum Actinomycetota; class Actinomycetes; order Streptomycetales; family Streptomycetaceae; genus Streptomyces. Next base: position 101,015 of record NZ_KL591026.1, read on the forward strand.
GTTCGCGCAGGACGGCCCGGAGGGCGGGGTCCTGGACCGGCGCGACGCCGTCGGCCCCGCCGGGCGGGCGCTCCCGGCGGGCCGGCCGCTCGGTGGGCGCGGGGGCGCGGGCCGGGGCGGGCCCGGTGATCATCAGCGGGGTGCCGGGCCCGCGCGAGACATCGGTCAGGCGGCTCACCCGGTGTCCCCC
>NZ_KL591026.1:101404-101574 GCF_000716335.1 Streptomyces sp. NRRL S-118
ACCGCGAGCTTCTCGGTGGCGGTGCGGATCTCCGCGGTGGCGTCGCCCCCGGAGGACCCGCCCTTCAGCTTCTCCTTGAGCTCGTCCACTGCGGTCCCGACCTCGGTCCTGACGTCGCCCGGGATCTTGTCCTCGTTGTCCTTGAGGAACTTCTCCGTCTGGTAGACGAG
>NZ_JOBL01000160.1 GCF_000716335.1 Streptomyces sp. NRRL S-118
CCCCTGCCCGTTCGCGGGGCGGCCCCTCAGCTGCGGGGCGGCAGCGGGGGCCGGCGCAGTGAGGGGACCTGGGAGTAGTCGGGCGGGCGGGCCGCCGGGTGTTCGGCCAGGAGCTTCAGCGCGACCTCCACCGCGTCCGCGAGCTGGCGGTGGCGGCCCTCCGCCCAGTCCAGCGGGGTGCGCAGGATCTCGATGTCCGGGGCGACGCCGTGGTTCTCGACGGACCAGCCGTACTCGTCGAACCACGCCGCGTTCATCGGCACCGTGATCACCGTGCCGTCGCCGAGCCGGTGGCGGCCGGTCATGCCGACGACACCGCCCCACGTGCGCTGGCCCACCACCGGGCCCAGGCCGAGGAGTTTGAACGCCGCCGTGATCATGTCGCCGTCCGACGAGGTCGCCTCGTCCGCGAGCGCCACGATGGGACCGCGCGGCGCGTTGGAGGCGTACGAGACGGGCTGCGCGCCCCGGGTGAGGTCCCAGCCGAGGATCCTGCGGGTGAGCTTCTCCACGACGAGCTCGCTGATGTGGCCGCCGGCGTTGCCTCGTACGTCCACGATCAGGGCGGGGCGGGACATCTCCAGCCGCAGGTCGCGGTTGAACTGGGCCCAGCCCGAGCCGCCCATGTCCGGGATGTGGAGGTAGCCGCACTTGCCGCCGCTCAGCTCCCGTACGACGTCGCGCCGCTTGGCGACCCAGTCCTGGTAGCGCAGCGGCCGTTCGTCGATGAGGGGGACGACGGCCACGCGGCGTGAGCGGCCCTCGCCCTCGGCCGGCTGGAAGGTCAGCTCGACGGTGGTGCCGCCGGCCGCGGCCAGGAGGGGGTAGGGGCCCGTGACCGGGTCGACCGGGCGGCCGTCCACGTGCGTGAGGACCGCACCCTCCCTGATGCCCGTACCGGCCAGCGGGGAACGGGCCTTGGAGTCGGAGGACTCGCCCGGCAGGATGCGCTGGACCGTCCACCGGCCCTCGCGGCACGTGAAGTTGGCGCCGAGGAGCCCGATGGCGCGCTGGTAGTGCGGCGGCCCCTCGTTGCGGCGCGCCGGTGTCACGTAGGCGTGCGAGGTGCCCAGTTCGCCGAGGACCTCGCGCAGCAGGTCGGCGAACTCGTCGGGCGAGGCGACCCGTTCGACGAGCGGGCGGTACTGGTCCAGGACCTCCTGCCAGTCGATGCCGCTCATGCCGGGGTCCCAGAAGTAGGCGCGGATGATCCGCCCCGCCTCGTCGTACGCCTGCCGCCACTCCGCGCCCGGGTCCACCTCGTGCTGGATCCGCCGCGCGTCGACGTACACCGTGGTGTCGCTGTCGCCGGCCTCGGTCGCGGGGACCGCCCGCAGCTCGCCCTCGTCGACCACGACGAGCCGCGTGCCGTCGCCGCTGACCGCGAACCAGTCGAGGTTGTCGACGAGTTCCGCCTTCCTGGCCTTGGTGAGGCTGAAGTGTTCGAGGGTGGGCCGCCCGGAGGTGTCGGCCGGGTTCACGAACGTCTCGCCGAGGGCGCCCGAGATCGGCCAGCGCAGCCACACCAGGCCGCCGCCGCTGACCGGGGCCAGCGACGAGTACTTGGACGCGGCGACCGGGAACGGCGTCACCCGGTTCTCCAGGCCCTCGAACTCGACGACCACCGTGCCGTCACCGGCCTCCTCGCCCGCCAGGTCCAGCCCGCCCGCCGCGGGCCTGCCCTCCGGCGAGAGCGCGAAGGGCGAAGGTGTCGTGGAGGCCAGGGGGACGAGGTAGGGGCGGCAGCCCAGCGGGAAGGACAGGTCGCCGGTGTGGACGTCGTACACCGGGTCGAAGCCCCGCCAGGAGAGGAAGGCGAGGTAGCGGCCGTCGCGCGTGAAGACGGGGCTCTCGTCCTCGAAGCGGCCGTTGGTGACGTCCACGATCGTCCGGTCCTTGATCCGGGCGATCTTGATCTGGCGCAGGGACCGGCCGATCCCGGGGTGCGACCAGGTGAGCCACGCGCCGTCGGGCGAGAAGGCCAGGTCGCGCACCGGCCCGTTGAGGGACCGGGTGAGCTCGCTGACCTCCCCGGTCGACTCCTCCGACGCGTCGAGCAGCAGCAGGCGGCCGTCCTGGGAGGCGATCGCGAGCCGCTCGCCGTCCGTGTCGGCCACCATCTCCAGGACGTGCCCGAGGTCGCCGCCCGCCATCCGCCGGGGCTCGCGGTCGCCGCTCGCCCGCGGCAGGTAGGCGATCTCGATCGCCTCCTCGCCCGGCGCGTCCGTGACGTACGCGACCCGGCCGCTGCTGCCCAGCATGACGGGCAGCCGCACCCGCACCCCGGGCGTGTCGGTGATCACCCGCGACGGCCCGTCGCGGTGCGTCAGCCAGTACAGGCTGCCCCGTACGCAGACGGCGCTCGCACGGCCCGTCTCGTCGACCGCGACCGCGTTCACGTGGGTCGCCGCCGGGACCTGGTACCGCCGCCGCCCCGTGCGCGGCCCGCCGAGCCGCACCTCCAGCCTGCGCGGCACCGAGTCGGGCGTCAGTGCGTCGACGATCCACAGATCGCCGGCGCACTGGTACACCACCCGCCGCCCGTCCGAAGAGGCGTGCCGTGCGTAGAAGGCGTCGTGGTCGGTGTGCCGGCGCAGGTCCGAGCCGTCGGGCAGGCACGAGTACAGGTTGCCGACACCCTCGTGGTCGGAGAGGAACGCGATCCTGCCGTCCACGAACATCGCGCAGTCCAGGTGGCCGCCGATGTCCGGCAGGAGCCGCTCCCCGTGCAGCCACAGCCGCCCCGTGGCCCCGCCCCGGTACCGCTTCCAGGCGGCCGGCTCGTGCGGCGGCTTGCCGGTGAGCAGCAGGGTCCGGTGCTGCCCGTCGACGTCCGCGACGGCGATGTCGGAGACCGGCCCCCAGGGCAGCCGCTTGCCCGGCGAGCCGTCGGTCGGGACCTTGTACGCCCAGGAGAAGTGCGAGAACGGCTGGCCGTGGGAGGCCACCGCCAGGATGTCGCCCTCGGGCGTCCAGCCGCACACGCGCGTGTCGAGCGACCCCCAGTAGGTCAGCCGCCGCGCGGGCCCGCCGTCGACCGGCGCGAGGTGGACCTCCGGGTCCAGGCTGCGCCAGTTCGTGTACGCGATGGACCGCCCGTCCGGCGAGAAGCGCGGGTGCCCGACCCGGGTCCGGTCGACGGTGAGCCGCCAGGCCCGGCCCGGCGGCTCCCCGTCCGGGACGAGCGGGGCGAGCCACACGTCGTCCTCGGCCGCGAAGCACAGCAGGTCCTGGTGGAGGTGTGGATACCGGAGGTACGCGCCGTCGCTGCTCACACAGCCATGCTTTCCGCGCCGGGGGGCACCGGCAACTCGACCGCGTGTTCCCGTGATGCGCGACACGTACGAAACGGTTTCGTTTCGCTCCGCTCGCGGGTACCGTACGAGGTGTACGAAACCGTTTCGTCTCGATGGAGGACGAGGACCGTGGCACGCAGCAGGCTCACCCCGGAACGCGAGTCCGAGCTGTACGAAGCCGTCCTCGACCTGCTCCGCGAGGTCGGTTACGACGCCCTCACCATGGACGCCGTCGCGGCCCGCACGCACTCCAGCAAGGCCACCCTCTACCGCCAGTGGGGGAGCAAGCCGCAGCTGGTCGCCCGGGCGCTGCGGCACACCAAGCCGGTGCGGCTCGACGAGATCGACACCGGTTCGCTGCGCGGCGACTTCCACGAGATGCTCATGCGTTCCGACGACTGCCAGATGGAGCGGGACTCCGCGCTGATGCGGGGCCTCGCCCATGCCGTCCACGACCACCCCGACCTGCTGCAGGCGCTGCGCGAGCTCCTCATCGAACCCGAGATGACGGGCATGGACCGGGTCCTGCGGCGCGCGGTCGACCGCGGCGAGGTCGCCGCGGACAACCCGGCGCTGCGGCTCGTCCCGCACATGCTGATCGGCGCCTTCGTGGCCCGCCCGCTGGTCGACGACCGGCCGGTGGACCAGGAGTTCCTCACCACCTACCTCGACGCCGTGCTGTTCCCCGCCCTCGGCGTCTGACCCGTTCCGCACGCTCCACCTGACACGTACCGCTCGCGCTGTCGGGCCGACTCCCCTGCCCCTGTCCGTCCACACCTCCGGGAGTACGTACCCGTGGCCACCTTCCTCCACCGACTCGGCCGCCTCGCCTACCGGCGACGCCATGTCGTGACCCTGATCTGGATAGCCCTGCTGGCGCTCGCCGGCGTCGGCGCCGCATCCGCGCCCGCCGCGACCTCCAGCTCCTTCTCGATACCCGGCACGGAGGCCCAGAAGGCCTTCGACCTGCTCGAAGAGCGCTTCCCGGACGCCGGTGCCGACGGCGCCACCGCCCGTGTCGTCTTCAAGGCGCCCGAGGGCGGCACCATGACCGACCGGGACAGCCGGGCCGCCGTCGACCGGGCCGTCGGCGCCCTGCGGTCCGGCTCCGACCAGGTCGCCTCGGTCACCGACCCCTACGCCGTCAAGGCGGTCTCCCCGGACGGCTCGACCGCCTACATCCAGGTCTCCTACAAGGTCAGCGGCATGGAGCTGACCGACGCCACCCGCGAGGCGCTCAAGGACACCGGCGCCGAGGCCCGGGAGAGCGGCCTGACCGTCGAGATCGGCGGTGACGCGCTGCAGACCGTGCCCGAGACCGGCGCCGGCGAGATCATCGGCGTGATCGTGGCCGGCGTGGTCCTCGTCATCACGTTCGGTTCCCTGGTCGCCGCCGGGCTGCCGCTGCTCACCGCGCTCATCGGCGTCGGCATCGGCGTCTCCGGCATCACGGCGCTGGCGAGCACGCTGGACCTCGGCTCCACCACCTCCACGCTGGCGATGATGATCGGCCTCGCCGTCGGCATCGACTACGCCCTGTTCATCGTCTCCCGCTACCGCGCCGAGCTCGCCGAGGGCCGCGAGCGCGAGGAGGCGGCCGGGCGGGCCGTCGGCACCGCGGGCTCCGCGGTGGTCTTCGCCGGACTCACCGTGGTCATCGCGCTGGCCGGGCTGGCCGTCGTGAACATCCCCATGCTGACGAAGATGGGCCTCGCCGCGGCCGGCACCGTCCTGATCGCCGTGCTCATCGCCCTCACCTTCATCCCCGCCCTGCTGGGGTACGCCGGACGGCGCGTGCTCGGCCGCAAGGCCCGCAAGGAGCCGCAGGCCCCGCAGGACGACAAGCCCAACATGGGCACCCGCTGGGCCCGGTTCGTCCTGCGCCGCCCGCTCGTCGTGCTCCTGGTCGGCGTGATCGGACTGGGCGCCGTCGCGCTGCCCGCCGCCTCGCTGGAGATGGGCCTGCCCGACGACGGCGCGCAGCCCGCCTCCACCACCCAGCGCCGCGCCTACGACCTGCTGTCGGATGGCTTCGGGCCCGGCTCCAACGGCCCGCTGATGGTCGTCGTCGACGGCGACAAGGCCGCCGCGGACCGCACGGCCGAGCACATCCGGGGCCTGGACGGCGTCGCCGCCGTCACCCCGGCCACGCCCAACAAGGCCGGCGACACCGCGATCATCACCGTCGTACCGAAGGACCGGCCCTCCTCGGCCGGCACCGAGGAGCTGGTCCGCGACATCCGGGACACCACCGGGGACGACGTGCTGGTCAGCGGTGCCACCGCGATGAACATCGACTTCTCGCAGAAGATGAACGACGCGCTGCTGCCCTACCTGGCGCTCGTCGTCGGCCTGGCCTTCCTGCTGCTGATGGTGGTCTTCCGGTCCGTCCTCGTCCCGCTGAAGGCGGCGCTCGGCTTCCTGCTCTCGGTGGTCGCCGCCCTGGGCGCGGTCGTCGCGGTCTTCCAGTGGGGCTGGCTCGGTTCGCTCTTCGGTGTCGAGCAGACCGGCCCGATCATGAGCATGATGCCGATCTTCATGGTGGGCGTGGTCTTCGGCCTGGCCATGGACTACGAGGTCTTCCTCGTCACCCGGATGCGTGAGGCGTACGTGCACGGCGAGCGGCCCGGCCAGGCCGTCGTGACCGGGTTCCGGCACGGGGCGCGGGTGGTGACCGCCGCCGCGGTGATCATGATCGCGGTCTTCGCGGGCTTCATCGGCTCCAGCGAGCAGATGGTGAAGATGATCGGCTTCGGGCTCGCCGTCGCCGTCTTCTTCGACGCCTTCATCGTCCGGATGGCGATCGTCCCGGCGGTCCTGGCGCTGCTCGGCCGCACCGCCTGGTGGCTGCCGACCTGGCTCGACCGGGCCCTGCCGAACGTCGACGTCGAGGGCGAGGCCCTGCGCAGGACGCTGGGCGCCGAGGCGCCCGGGGAGGACGAGCGGGAGCTCGCCCGGGTCTGACCGGCCCGCCGGTCACGCCGTCACCGCGTCACGGACGACGCGGTGACGGCGTACGTGCTGCGCAGGAAGCGCAGCAGCACCGACGAGTCGAACTGCACCATCGCGACCCCGCCGGAGGAGTGCAGCTCCACCACCGTCTGCACCCGGCCGCACGGCCACACGCCCATGTCGCCGCGACGGGCGGGCGCGCGCAGTCCGGCCTCCAGCAGGGCACGGGGGAAGACCCACGAGGTCCCGCCGGGAAAGTCGAGGCGCACCATGGTGGGCTCGGCCCCCGGGTCGTACCGCAGGGCGACGGGGACGGGCCGGGAGAGCGGGCCGTCATTGACGATCAGGCCCTTGGCATGGACTTCGACGTAGGCACCATCCTCGGCGGGGGGCATCGTCCCACTCCTCACATATGACGCACTTGTCTCTAATGTCGCACTTATCGGCGGCGCGCGCCCCGGCTCGTTCTGTCTCCTCTGCGCTCTTGCAACCTGTTCGCAACAGGGCCCATCATCGAACGGTTCAGCAGCCTGTCCGAAAGTGGTCCCCGCATGCATGTCCCCGACGGATTCATCAACGCGCCGGTCTCGGCTGCCGCCGGTCTCGCCGCCGCGGGCGCGGTCGCCGTCGGCCTGCGCGGAGCGCGCAGGGAACTCGACGAGCGGGCCGCGCCGCTCGCCGGCCTGGTCGCGGCGTTCATCTTCGCCGTGCAGATGCTGAACTTCCCGGTCGCCGCCGGCACCAGCGGACACCTCCTCGGCGGCGCGCTCGCCGCGATACTCGTCGGTCCGTACACCGGCGTCCTGGTCATCGCCGTCGTCCTGCTCATGCAGGGCGTCCTGTTCGCGGACGGCGGCCTCACCGCCCTCGGCGTGAACATCACCGTCATGGGCGCCGTCACCGTCCTCACCGCGTACGGACTCTTCCGCGGCCTGGTCCGCGTCCTGCCGCGCACCCGCCGCTCGGTGACCGTCGCCTCGTTCGTCGCCGCACTGGTCTCCGTACCCGCCGCGGCCGCCGCGTTCACCGTGATGTACGCCATGGGCGGCACCACCGACGTGCCCGTCGGCAAGGTCCTCACCGCCATGCTCGGCGTCCACGTCCTGATCGGGATCGGCGAGGCGGTCATCACCACGGCGACCGTCGGCGCCGTCATCGCCGTACGCCCCGACCTGGTCCACGGCGCCCGCGGCCTGACCGCGCCGCTCAAGCTGCGCGTCGGCGGCGAGCTGGTCGACGCCCCCGCCGCGGCACCGGCCGGCGGGCCCGCCCGCCCGGCGAGGAAGCTCTGGGCCGCCGGCCTGGCCGCCTCCGTCGTCCTGGCCGGGTTCGTCTCCTTCTACGCCTCCGCCAGCCCCGACGGCCTGGAGAAGGTCGCCGCCGACCAGGGCATCGACCGCAGGGTGGAGGAGCACGCCACCGCCGGTTCGCCGCTCGCCGACTACGGCGTCAGCGGCATCACGGACGCCCGCCTGTCCGGGGGGCTGGCGGGCACCATCGGCGTCGGCGCCACGGTCCTGGTGGGCACGGGAGTGTTCCGGGCCGTGCGCCGGCGCCGTGCCGGATCCGCCGCGCCCGCCGCCGCCCGGGAGACCGTCTGACATGGGCGCGGGCCACAGCCACAAGCTCTACCGGCACGGGCACTCGCCCGTGCACGCGCTGCCCCCGCACTGCAAGCTCGCCGCCGTGCTCTGCTTCGTCCTGGTCGTGGTCTCCACACCGCGCGAGGCGGTCTGGGCCTTCGCCCTCCACGCGGCGCTGCTCGGCGGCGTCGCGGCGGCGTCCCGCGTCCCGCCGGGCTTCCTGCTGCGCCGGCTGGTGATCGAGGTGCCGTTCGTCGCGTTCGCGTTCCTGATGCCGTTCGTGGTGCCGGGCGAACAGACGCATCTGCTCGGCGTCCCCGTCTCCGTCCCCGGCCTGTGGGACGCCTGGAACGTCCTGGCCAAGGGCACCCTCGGCGTCGCCGCCTCGGTCCTGCTCGCCGCCACCACCGAGCTGCGCGCCCTGCTGCTGGGCCTCCAGCGCCTGAAGCTGCCGCCGCTGCTCGTCCAGATCGCCTCGTTCATGATCCGGTACGGCGATGTGATCACCGACGAGATGCGGCGCATGTCCGTCGCCCGCCGCTCCCGCGGCTTCGAGGCCAAGGGCGTACGCCACTGGGGCGTCCTCGCGAAGTCGGCCGGCGCCCTGTTCATCCGCTCCTACGAGCGCGGCGAACGCGTCCACCTCGCCATGGTCAGCCGCGGCTACACCGGGACCATGCCGGTCCTCGACGAGGTCACCGCCTCGCCCGCCCAGTGGGCCTCGGCGGCCGCCCTCCCGCTCACCGCCCTCGTCGTCTGTCTGCTGGGATGGACCCTATGAGTCTGAGTTTCGTCCCGTCGCTGGAGGTGCGCGGCCTCGCGTACGCCTACCCCGACGGCCACCAGGCGCTCTTCGGAGTCGACCTCACCGTCGAACGCGGTGAACGCGTCGCGCTGCTCGGCCCCAACGGCGCCGGCAAGACCACCCTCGTGCTGCACCTCAACGGCATCCTGGGCGGCGGGGTGGGCACGGTCGAGGTCGCCGGGCTGCCCGTCGCCAAGGCCGACCTCGCGGAGATCCGCCGCAAGGTCGGCATCGTCTTCCAGGACCCCGACGACCAGCTGTTCATGCCGACCGTCCGCGAGGACGTCGCCTTCGGCCCCGCGGCGGCCGGGGTGCGCGGCCCCGAGCTGGAGGCCGTGGTCGCGAAGGCCCTCGCCCGGGTGGGCATGGAGGCGTACGCGGACCGGCCCCCGCACCACCTGTCGTTCGGGCAGCGGCGGCGCGTGGCCGTCGCGACCGTCCTGGCGATGGAGCCGGAGATCCTCGTCCTGGACGAGCCGTCGTCCAACCTCGACCCGGCCTCGCGCCGCGAACTCGCCGACATCCTGCGCTCCTTGGACGTCACCGTGCTGATGGTGACGCACGACCTGCCGTACGCCCTGGAGCTGTGCCCGCGTTCGGTCGTCCTGAGCGAGGGGGTCATCGCGGCCGACGCCCCGACGCGCGAACTGCTGGCCGACGAGGAGCTGATGCGGCGGCACCGGCTGGAGCTGCCGTTCGGCTTCGACCCCACCGCCACCCCCACCCGGAATCCGGCCTCCCGCTAGCGCGTTGCACCATGGGAACCGGCAGGCCGAGGGGTCGATCGCGTAAGGGAGCGTGGGGCGTGGACGTCCAGGGCACGGTGCAGGCGGGCTTCGAGCCGGTCGGGGACGCGTTCGTCCGCAACTTCGAGCAGCGCGGCGAGCGGGGCGCGGCGGTCGCCGTCTACCGCGACGGCCGCAAGGTGGTCGACCTGTGGGCGGGCACCCGGGACGTGGACGGCACGGCCCCCTGGGCCGTGGACACCGCCCAGGTCGTGCGCTCCGCGACGAAGGGCGTCGCCGCCGCCGTACCGCTGCTGCTCCACCAGCGCGGGCAGCTCGACCTGGACGCCCCCGTCGGCACCTACTGGCCGGAGTTCAAGGCGGCCGGCAAGGAGCGGACGCTCGTGCGCCACCTGCTGTCGCACCAGGCCGGGGTCCCGGTCCTCGACCGCCCGCTGAGCCTCGCCGAGGCCGCGGACGCCGAGACGGCCGCCGCGGCCGTCGCCGCCCAGGCACCCGCCTGGGAGCCGGGCACCGACCACGGCTACCACGCCCAGACGTACGGCTTCCTGCTGAGCGCCCTCGTCCAGCGCGTCACCGGCCGCTCCATAGGCCGCTGGGTCGCCGAGGAGATCGCCCGCCCGCTCGGCCTGGACCTGTGGATCGGCCTGCCCGCGGAGGAGGCCCACCGGGTGGGCCGGCTCGGACCGGTCGAGGAGCCCGCCGGCGGGGGCGCCCTCAAGCTGCGCCCCAAGCGCTCGGTCGCCGAGGCCTACCGCGACCCCGACTCCCTCACCCGTCGCGCCTTCGGCGCGATCGACCCCGCCCCCGACGAGAACGACCCGGCCTACCGCGCCGCGGAACTCCCCGCCTCGGCGGGCGTCTCCACCGCCCGCGCGCTGGCCCGCTTCTACGCGGCCACGCTCGGACCCGTCGACGGCCACCGCCTCTTCGCCCCCGCGACGCTCGCCATGGCCCGCACCGAGGAGTCCGCCGGCCCGGACCGGGTCCTGGTGGTCGGCACCCGCTTCGGCCTCGGCTACATGCTGCACGGCCCGGCGTCACCGCTGCTGTCCCCGGGATCCTTCGGGCACCCCGGCCGCGGCGGCTCCCTGGGGTTCGCCGACCCGGCGTCGGGCGTCTCCCTCGGCTACGTCACCAACGGCATGCGCAAGGGTGTCACGGCCGACCCGCGGGCCCAGGCGCTGGTGCGGGCGGTGCGTGCGGCGATCGGTTGAGGCGTCACTTAGGGTGAGCCTCATGACTGACAACAGCAACGTCTACTTCGACATCACGATCAACGACGAGCCGGCCGGCCGGATCGTCTTCAAGCTGTACGACGACGTCGTCCCCAAGACGGCCCGCAACTTCCGCGAGCTGGCCACCGGTGTGCACGGCTTCGGCTACGCCGGTTCCAGCTTCCACCGCATCATCCCGCAGTTCATGCTGCAGGGCGGCGACTTCACCGCGGGCAACGGCACGGGCGGCAAGAGCATCTACGGCGAGAAGTTCGCGGACGAGAACTTCCAGCTGAAGCACGACCGCCCGGGCCTGCTCAGCATGGCGAACGCCGGCCGCAACACCAACGGCTCGCAGTTCTTCATCACGACGATCGTCACCGACTGGCTGGACGGCAAGCACGTCGTCTTCGGCGAGGTCGTCGAGGGCATGGAGCTCGTGCAGAAGATCGAGGCGCTGGGCACCCGCGCCGGCACGCCGCAGGCGAAGGTCACCATCGCCGCCTCCGGCACGGTCTGATCCGCCTTTCCGGCACCGCGTACCGCCCGGCCGGCCTCGCCGGCCCGGGCGGTCCGGGCGCCCGCCGGCGTCAGCCCGCGTGGAGCATCAGACCGATGCCCACCACCATCAGCGCGGCCGCCGCGATCCTGGGACCGCCGAACCGCTCCTTGAAGAACAGCGCGCCGATCGCCGCCCCGACGACGATCGAGGACTCGCGCAGGGCCGCGATCGGGGCCAGCGCCGCACGGGTCTGGGCCCACAGCACCAGGGCGTACGCCGCGACCGACATCACCGCGCCGAGCAGCCCGCGCGCCGCGTACGGGCGCAGCTGGGGCAGCAGGGCGGCGCGGCGGCGCCCGAGCGCGTACAGCGGGATGGGCAGGCCCTCCAGGACCATCAGCCACGCGATGTAGCCGAGCGGTGTGCCGGAGGCGCGTACCCCGACGCCGTCCACCACCGTGTAGCCGGCGATCGCCAGGCCCGTCGCCGACGCGGCGAGCAGCGCCGGCCAGTCGGGGCGTCGCCCGGTGCCGCGGATGCCCCACAGGGCCAGGCCCACCAGACCCGCGCAGGCCACCGCCACCCCGGTCGACTGCCATGCGTCCGGCACCTCGTGGACGAACACCGCCGCGAGGACCGTCACCGCCAGCGGCGCCGTCCCGCGGGCGATCGGGTACATCTGGCCGAAGTCGCCGAGGGTGAACGAGCGCATGAGCAGGCTCATGTAGCCGACGTGCAGGGCGGCGGAGGCGATCAGGTACGGCCAGGCCGCCGCGGCGGGCAGCGGGACGAAGAACGCGAGGACCGCCCCGATCGCCGCACCACCGCCCGCGATGAGCGTGAAGGACAGCAACTGGTCCTTGATGTGGTGCGCGATCGCGTTCCAGCTCGCGTGCGTCACCGCGGCCGTCAGCACCGCGGCCGCGACCAGCGGCGTCACGCCGGTCGCTCGCATGGACGGGAAGGGCTCATGGCCGGCACGGTAGCGGTGGGCCTGCGGACCGGGCGAGGGCTACCGCGCCTTCAGCACCGACGCCACCAGCGGCCCCGCCGCGTCGCCGCCGTGGCCGCCCGACTGGACGACCGCCGCGGCCGCCAGGTCGTCGGCGTATCCGGCGAACCAGCTGTTGGACGTGCCCTGGTGGTCCACCTCGGCGGAGCCGGTCTTCGCGCCCTTGTCGTTCGTGCCGAGCCCGGACATCGCTTGCTGCGCGGTCCCGCCGGTGGCCGTGGCGTGCATCATGTCGCGCAGGGCGCCCGCCACGGAGGCCGGCAGCGGCCGGGCGGTGGCCAGTCGTCGGTCGTCCAGGGCGCGCTCCACGATGACCGGCTGCTTGAAGGAGCCGTTCTTCGCGGTGGCGGCGATCGACGCGACGTTGAGGGCGTTCATCGTGACCTTCCCCTGGCCGATGTACGAAGCCGCGGTCTCCGCCCCGGTGGACTCCGGCACACTGCCGTCGACGGACGGGATGCCGGTGTTCCACACCTCGCCGATGCCGAAGTACGTGCGAGCCGTGTCGCCCAGCGCCGTACCGGCGACGCCCTTGTCGTTGAGCGGCTTGACGGCCTTGATGAAGGCGGTGTTGCAGGAGCGCCGGAAGCTGTCGCGGAAGGTGCCGCCCGTGATCTCGAAGTCGTCGAGGTTGTGGAAGGGGACGCCCTCCCAGGTCACGGTGGCCGGACACGCCACGCCGTCGCCCGGGCCGGAGACCAGCCCGTGGTCCAGCATCATCGCCGCGGTCACGATCTTCATCGTCGAGCCGGGTGCCTGCTTGCCCAGGAAGGCCGCGTTCCAGTCGCCGTCGCGGTGGTTGGCGACCGCCCGTATCTCACCGGTGCTGGGCTTGATGGCGACGACCGAGGACTGGTCGTAGCGCCGCACCGCCCGCTCGGCCGCCGCCTGCACGTCCGCGTCCAGGGTGGTCCGGAGCTTGCCGGGCACGCCCTTGGAGAGCGTGAGCAGCGTCGGGCCGGCCGTGCCCTCACCGGAGGAGGACGACTCGATCCAGGTCTCGACGCCGGGTGTGCCGCCCGCCTTCGCGCCGTACTTCTCCCGCAACTGGTCCAGGACCGGGCCGAGCGAAGGGTACTTCTCCTTCGTCAACTCGCGGCCCGCGTGGTCCACGGCCTGCACCGGCGGGTTCGGCGCCTTCCCCGTCCGCAGGGTGCCGTCCTCCGGCAGCTTCGGGTGGATCACCGCCGACCGCCAGTCCACCAGCGGCACGCCGGTCGTGAGGCCCCGCACCACGGTCAGCTCCGAGGTGTAGGACAGCTTCGCCGTCCTGCCCTCGTACGCCACGGTCGCGTCCACCGTGAAGGGCACCTTCGCCCCGACCGCCCGGCCCGGCGTGATGACCGCCTTCGAGACGTGCGCCTCCTCGCGGAAGCTCCGTACGGCCGCCGCGGCGGTGCTCGCGTCGTCGGTGAGCGCGCTCGCCGCCGCGTCGTCACCCTCGGCCCACGCGGCGAGGAAGTCCTTCGCCGTGCGCTCCACCTCCTCGGCGGTCACCGGGCCGCTGCCGGCTTCCCGCGTCCCCTCCGCCCGCGCGGTGGTCGTCCCCGACGCCCCGCCCGAGATCCCCGTCCACACGTTGTACGCGCCGTACCCGACGCCCCCCGCGACCACGGCGAACACTCCGCCGACGATCGCTGTTCTTGCTCCGCTGCGCATGTGTGCAGTCCCCTCCCTGGAGCCCCACCTGAACTGAACATGTTCAAGATGTGCGGGAATCACCCTACGGGACAGGCGTGACAAGGGAGTCGGGCGTTACGGGAACGGAATCGTGAGGCGCCCCACAGGGCACGGCGCCTCAGACCCAGGTGTCCAGCCACATCCGGTCGCGCCAGTCGTCCATCGGGATGGACTGGCCCGTGTACAGCGGCCAGAACCAGATGAAGTTCCAGATGATCAGCAGCACCAGCACACCCACGCCCACGGCCCCCACCGTGCGCCGCCGCTCCGCCGACCCGTGCGGCCCCGGCGGCCCGAGCACCGCCCCGGCCGTCATCGCCACCGCCAGGCACAGGAACGGCACGAACACCACGGCGTAGAACAGGAAGATGGTGCGGTGCTCGTAGTGCAGCCACGGCAGCCAGCCCGCCGCGATCCCGCACACGATCGCCCCCGCGCGCCAGTCGCGCCGGAAGAACCAGCGCCACAGCACGTACAGGACCGCGAAGCACGCCGCCCACCACAGCAGCGGCGTACCGATCGCCAGCACCTCGCGCGCGCACTTCTCCGTGGCGTCCGCCGGACAGCCCTCCCGGCCCGCGGCCGGGTCCTCGTAGAAGTACGAGACCGGCCGCCCCAGCACCAGCCAGCTCCACGGGTTCGACTGGTAGGCGTGACCCGACGTCAGCCCGACGTGGAAGGTGTACACCTCGCTCTCGTAGTGCCACAGGCTCCGCCACCAGTCGGGGAACAGCCACGACCACGCACTGTCCTTGCCGTCCGTGGTGGCCCAGTTCCGGAAGTAGCCCTTGCCCGTGAGGATCCACCCGGACCAGGAGGCGATGTACGTGGCGATCGCCACCGGCACCGTCGAGACGAACGCGGGCACCAGGTCGCGCCGCGCCACGGCCGCCCAGGGACGGAAGGCACCGGCCGTACGACGCGCCCCCACGTCCCACACCACCGCCATCAGCCCGAACGCCGCCAGGAAGTACAGGCCGTTCCACTTCGTGGCGCACGCCAGGCCCAGCAGTACCCCGGCCCCCAGCCGCCACGGCCGCCACCCCAGGCGCAGCGTCTCCGCGACCGCCGCGTCCGGCCGCAGCACCCCGTCCGCGTCCACCGGCAGGGCCGCCGCCAGCCGCGCCCGCGCCCGGTCCCGGTCCACCACCAGGCAGCCGAACGCCCCCAGCAGGAAGAACATGACCACCAGGTCGAGCAGCGCCGTGCGGCTCATCACGAAGTGCAGCCCGTCCACCGCGAGCAGCGCGCCCGCCAGGCAGCCCAGGAACGTCGACCGCAGCAGCCGCCGCCCGATGCGGCACAGCAGCAGCACCGACAGCGTGCCGAGCACCGCCACCATGAACCGCCAGCCGAACGGCTCGAACCCGAACAGCCACTCGCCCAGGCCGATGACCCACTTGCCGACCGGTGGATGCACCACGTAGCCCGGGTCCACCGGCACCGGCACCGCGCCGGGGTTCTCCAGGATCGCCTTGTCGACGTCCTTCGGCCAGGCGCCCTCGTACCCCTGGTTGATCAGCGCCCAGGCGTCCTTCGCGTAGTACGTCTCGTCGAATATCACCGCGTGCGGCCGGCCCAGGTTCCAGAACCGCATCACCCCCGCGACGAGCGCCACCAGCAGCGGGCCGCCCCACGCCGTCAGGCGCACCAGCCGGTCCACCGCCGTGGGAGGCACACCGAGGACGGTCCACATCCGGCCCGACGGGCGCGTGTACGGGGGCACCAGCCGCTCCCGCAGGCCGGTCACCGGCCGCGGGGCGTAGCCGAAGCGGCGCAGGCGCCGCTGCCAGGACGGCGGGCGGGCGTCGCCCCCGGTGTTCCCGGCGTCCTGCGCGTGCAGGGCCTCATGAGCAGTACTGGTCACCGCGCCATCGTAGGGAACGCGCCTGTGCGCGTCGCTCGTCCGGGCTGCGAGGATGACACCTGTGACAGGAACGGGAACGGCAACCGGAACACTCGTCCTCGCGGGGACCCCGATCGGCGACGTGGCGGACGCCCCGCCGCGGCTGGCCGGCGAACTGGAGAACGCCGACATCATCGCCGCCGAGGACACCCGGCGGCTGCGCCGGCTGACGCAGGCGCTCGGCGTGCACACCCGCGGGCGGGTCGTGTCGTACTTCGAGGGCAACGAGTCCGCCCGGACGCCCGAGCTGGTCGAGGCGCTCGCGGGTGGCGCGCGCGTCCTGCTGGTGACCGACGCCGGCATGCCGTCCGTCTCCGACCCCGGCTACCGGCTGGTCGCCGCCGCGGTGGAACGCGACATCAGGGTCACCGCGGTACCCGGCCCGTCCGCCGTGCTGACGGCACTGGCACTGTCCGGGCTGCCCGTGGACCGGTTCTGCTTCGAGGGCTTCCTGCCGCGCAAGGCGGGCGAGCGGCTCGGCAGGCTCCGCGAGGTGGCGGACGAGCGGCGCACCCTCGTCTACTTCGAGGCACCGCACCGGCTGGACGACACCCTGGCCGCGATGGCCGAGGTGTTCGGCCCGGACCGGCGCGCCGCGGTCTGCCGGGAGCTGACCAAGACGTACGAGGAGGTCAAGCGCGGCGGCCTCGGCGATCTGGCGGCGTGGGCCGCCGACGGCGTGCGCGGCGAGATCACGGTCGTCGTCGAGGGCGCGGCCGACACGGGCCCGGCCGGACTCGGCGCCGACGAACTGGTGCGCAGGGTGCGGGTGCGCGAGGAGGCGGGGGAGCGGCGCAAGGAGGCCATCGCGGCGGTCGCCGCCGAGGCCGGCCTTCCCAAGCGCGAGGTGTTCGATGCGGTGGTGGCGGCAAAGAACGCGGAAGGCTGAACCACGCGGAAGCCCTGTGGCCGGTAAAGGACTATCGTGAAAGGCAAAGCCCAGACCGCGCAGCAGGCCTTTCGGCATGAGACGCGTCAAGACCGGCCCAATTCCCGGGCATGCCCGATGCGCTCCCGCCCGTGAAGGCGTCCACTGGCAGCAGTGGAAAGGAGCTGGCATGAGCGAGACCACGAGCACTCCTCCAGCGGCCCACGAGGCGTACTCCTTCGCCTGTATGCAGTGCGGATACGGCTGGGAGCAGGCGTACGACATAGAGCACCACACGGACGCGCGGCAGCACGAGTTCGTGGTCTACAAGGCCGACGGGCATCGGGTCCCCTCGCCGCTCTCCGACCCCACCTGCCCCAACTGCGAATCGCACCGGGTCCGCATCATGCGCCCCGGCCGGGTGTCGTCGGTCCTGGACCTGATGGCCCGGGCGCACGAGAAGGCGCCCAAGGCGCCGAAGAAGGCGGAAGCCGAGCCGGTCGCCACGGCCGGACCCGTCGGCCAGAAGGCGGAGGAGCCGAAGAGCGAGCGTGACGCGGCCGGGCCGGCGGAAGGCGAACCGCACCACTGGCACTTCCGGGACCTGCTCCGCCACTGGCACCGCACCTGACCCGCCCCCGCCCCCTCGTACGATCGGGGCATGAGTTCCAAGGACGCCCCGCCGCCGCTGCCCGAGCCCCTCGGGGTGCCGGTCGCCGATTCGCACACCCACCTGGACATGCAGTCCGGCACCGTCGAGGAGGCCCTCACCAAGGCCGCCGCCGTCGGCGTCGAGACCGTCGTGCAGGTGGGCTGCGACCTCAAGGGCTCCCGCTGGGCCGCCGAGACGGCCGCCGCGTACGACTCCGTCTGGGCGGCGGTCGCCCTCCACCCCAACGAAGCGCCGCGGATCGTGCTGGGGGACGCCGACGGCTGGTCCCGGCAGGGCGCCCGTGAGGCCGGGGGCGACGCGGCGCTCGACGACGCGCTCGCCGAGATCGACCGGCTCGCCGCCCTGCCCGAGGTCAAGGCCGTCGGCGAGACCGGCCTCGATCACTTCCGCACCGGCCCCGAGGGCATGGCCGCCCAGGAGCGGTCCTTCCGCGCCCACATCGAGATCGCCAAGCGGCACGGCAAGGCCCTCGTCATCCACGACCGCGAGGCCCACGCCGACGTCCTGCGCATCCTCGCCGAGGAGGGCGCCCCCGAGCGGACCGTCTTCCACTGCTACTCCGGCGACGCCGACATGGCCCGCGTCTGCGCCGAGGCCGGCTACTTCATGTCGTTCGCCGGGAACGTCACCTTCAAGAACGCCCAGCCGCTGCGCGACGCGCTCGCCGTCGCCCCGCTGGACCTCGTCCTCGTCGAGACGGACGCCCCCTTCCTGACCCCCGCGCCGTACCGCGGACGGCCCAACGCCCCGTATCTCGTTCCCGTCACGGTCCGCGCGATGGCGGCGGTGCGGGGCATCGACGAGGAGGCCATGTCGACGGCGATCGGCGTCAACACGGCCCGCGCCTTCGATTACTGACCGGTCACGGCGGCGAGCCGGGTCGCAGGGTAACGGTACGACGCTCCGTGGTCGAGCCGCTTTGGAGAGTGACGGACGCTCCGCTATGGTCCCGGCCTCGTGGACAACACCCCGGCCCGTCACCGAGCCCCCGTCGCCGCTCCGGCCCCCGCGCCGCAAGGCCCCGCGGACGGCGGCCACGGCCGGGAGGCGTACCCGTACGAGGCCCTGCCGCTGGGGACGGCCCTGGCCGACCCGGACGCCGCCACCCTGCCGGCGGCCCTCCTGCCCGGCGGCGGATGGGTGCAGGACCCGGGGCTCGCGACCCTCGTCGCCGGCGGGTCCGCCGGGACCACGGCCGCCTGGCCGGCGGGGGAGTACCTCCCCTCGGGACCGGGCGCGGCCTTCGCGGGCCCGCCGCGCGATCCGGCCGGCCTCGCGGCGCCCGCCGCGCCGACCGTCGAGCTGCCCCCGGCGGGCCCCGCCGGCGGCCGGGCGCAGGCACGGCGGGCCGCCCGGCGGAGGGCCTTCGGGCCCGGCGGGGACGGCCTGCGGCGTCTCGTGCCGCAGGCGCTCGTCGTGGCGTTCCTCGCCGGCGGCACCAGCGCCTTCGTCGCCAGCGACAAAGCCGTCCGGCTCAGCGTCGACGGCGCACCGCGCACCCTGCACACCTTCGCCGACGACGTCGCCGAACTCCTCGCCGACGAGGGCCTCGCCGTCGGCGGGCACGACCTCGTCACCCCGGGCCCGCGGCAGGCGCTCGCCAGCGGTGACGAGGTCGTCGTCCGTTACGGCCGCCCCCTCGCCCTCGCTCTCGACGACGGGCAGCGCCGCCGCGTGTGGACGACCGCCCGCACCGTGGAGGAGGCGCTGCGGGGGTTCGGCGTGCGCGCCGAAGGCGCCTACCTGTCCGTACCCCGCGCCGCGCCGATCCCGCGCACGGGCCTCACCCTCGACGTCCGCACCGAACGCACGGTGACCTTCATGGCCGACGGCCGCGAGCGCACCATCCGCACCAACGCCGCCACCGTCCGCGAGGCCGTCGAACAGGCCGGGATCGTCCTCAGCGGCCAGGACACCACCTCCGTGCCGCCGGGCAGCTTTCCCCGCGACGGCCAGACGATCACCGTCCTGCGGATCACCGCAACCCGCGAGGTGCGCGAGGAGCTCATCCCGTACGCCGTGGAACGGGTCCGCGACCCCGGCCTCTTCACCGGCACCGAGGTCGTCGAACGCCAGGGCCGCAGCGGAGCCCGGCGCGTCACCTACGCCCTGCGCACGGTCAACGGCGTGCGCCAGACACCCCGGAAGATCGCCGAGGAGGTCGTGCGGGACCCCGTCACCCAGCTGGTGAAGGTCGGCACCAAACCCCTGCCCGCCTCCGTCGCCGGCGCCGACGACCTCGACTGGGACGCCCTCGCCCGGTGCGAGTCGGGCGGCCGCCCCGACGCCGTCGACGCGTCCGGCACCTACGGCGGCCTCTACCAGTTCGACCCCGGCACCTGGCAGGCCCTCGGCGGACGCGGCGTCCCCCAGGACGCCCCCGCCCAGGAGCAGACATACCGGGCGAAGAAGCTCTACGTGCAACGGGGGTCGAGCCCGTGGCCGCACTGCGGCCGTAGGCTGTATCGGTGAGCACCACTGAGCCCGACGCCCTCCTCGGCCCCGCCGACATCCGCGAACTGGCCGCCGCGCTGGGCGTACGCCCCACCAAGCAGCGCGGCCAGAACTTCGTCATCGACGCCAACACGGTCCGCCGGATCGTCCGCACGGCGGAGGTGCGTCCCGAGGACGTCGTCGTCGAGGTCGGCCCCGGCCTCGGCTCGCTGACCCTGGCGCTGCTGGAGGCGGCCGACCGGGTCGTCGCCGTCGAGATCGACGACGTGCTCGCCGCCGCCCTGCCCGCGACGATCGCCGCCCGCATGCCGCGGAAGAAGGACCGCTTCTCGCTCGTCCACTCCGACGCGATGCACGTCCGGGACCTGCCCGGCCCGCCGCCGACCGCGCTCGTCGCGAACCTGCCGTACAACGTGGCCGTGCCCGTCCTGCTGCACATGCTCGAACGCTTCCCGACCATCGAGCGGACCCTGGTCATGGTCCAGGCGGAGGTCGCCGACCGGCTCGCCGCCCGCCCCGGCAACAAGGTCTACGGCGTGCCGTCGGTCAAGGCCAACTGGTACGCGGAGGTCAAGCGCGCCGGTGCCATCGGCCGCAACGTCTTCTGGCCCGCGCCCAACGTCGACTCCGGCCTGGTGTCCCTGGTCCGCCGCACCGAGCCGCTGAGGACCACCGCCACCAGGGAAGAGGTCTTCGCGGTCGTCGACGCCGCCTTCGCGCAGCGCCGCAAGACCCTGCGGGCCGCGCTCGCCGGCTGGGCCGGGTCGGCCGCAGCCGCCGAAGCCGCACTGGTCGCCGCCGGGATCTCCCCGCAGGCGCGCGGCGAGTCCCTCACCGTGGAAGAGTTCGCACGCATCGCGGAGGCCAGGTCAGCGTGACCCACAGCATCACCGTACGAGTACCGGCGAAGGTCAACGTCCAGCTCGCGGTCGGCGCCGCGCGCCCCGACGGCTTCCACGACCTCGCCAACGTCTTCCTCGCCGTGTCCCTGTACGACGAGGTGACCGCCACCCCCGCCGACGAGCTGCGCATCACCTGCTCCGGCCCCGACGCCGCCCAGGTCCCGCTGGACACCACCAACCTCGCCGCCCGCGCGGCCCTCGCCCTCGCCGCCCGCCGGGGCATCACCCCCGGCGTCCACCTCCACATCGCCAAGGACATCCCCGTCGCCGGCGGCATGGCCGGCGGCAGCGCCGACGGCGCGGGCGCGCTGCTCGCCTGCGACGCCCTGTGGGGCACCGGCGCCTCCCGCGAGGAACTCCTCGACATCTGCGCCGGACTCGGCAGCGACGTGCCGTTCTCCCTCATCGGCGGCGCCGCGCTCGGCACCGGACGCGGCGAGCGGCTGGAGCCGCTGGAGGTCGGCGGCACCTTCCACTGGGTCTTCGCCGTGGCCGACGGCGGCCTGTCCACCCCCGCGGTGTACGGCGAGTTCGACCGGCTCACCGCCGGCACGGACGTCCCCGCCCCGACCGCCTCGCCCGTCCTGCTCGACGCCCTGCGCACCGGCGACACCACCGCGCTCGCGGGCGCCCTCACCAACGACCTCCAGCCCGCCGCGCTCTCCCTGCGCCCCTCCCTCGCCGCCACCCTCGCGGCCGGCACCGCGGCGGGCGCCCTGGCGGGCCTGGTCTCCGGCTCGGGCCCGACCACCGCGTTCCTGGTGAAGGACGCCGAGGCGGCCGCCGTCGTCGCCGACGCCCTGCTGGCCTCGGGCACCTGCCGGACCGCCCGCACGGCGACCTCCCCGGCGCCCGGAGCTACTCAGATCCGCACCTGAGTACGAACGCCCTGACGCCGGTACGGCCCCGCACGGGACCGTACCGGCATGGCACTGACCGCATCCGCCCTCGCCGCCCGCACCCCGGACACCCGGGACCGGTACGTCGACCTGCTGAGGGTCGCCTCCCTCGGGACCGTGGTGCTCGGCCACTGGCTGATGGCGGCGGTGGGCGCCGACGGCGCAGTCGGCAACCTGCTCGCCGTCGTACCGGCGCTGCAGCCCCTCACCTGGGTGCTCCAGATCATGCCGGTGTTCTTCTTCGTGGGCGGCTTCGCCCACGCGCTGTCGTACCGGTCCCGCCCCGTCTACGCCGTGTTCCTGCGCACCCGCCTCCAGCGCCTGCTGCGCCCCACCATGGTGTTCATCGCGGTGTGGACGGCCGCCGCCCTCACCGTCCAGCTCGCCGGCGCAGACACCGGCCCGACCGGGGTGGCGCTGCGCCTGGTCGCCCAGCCGCTGTGGTTCATCGGCATCTACCTGGCGATGGTGGCGCTCACCCCGCCGCTGCTGAAGCTGCACGAGCGGTACGGGTGGGGCGCGTTCTGCGCCCTCGTCGCGGCGGCGGCCGGCGTGGACGCCCTGCGGTTCGCCGCCGGGGTGCCGTACGTGGAGTTCCTGAACTTCGCCTTCGTCTGGCTGGCCGTGCACCAACTGGGCTTCCTGCGCGCGGACGACCGCATCCGCAGGCCCTCCGCCCTGGCCGTGACCGGCCTGGCGGGCGCGGCGGCCCTCGTCGCCCTCGGCCCGTACCCGCTGTCCATGGTCGGCATGCCGGGCGAGAAGGTCTCCAACATGTCCCCGCCCACGCTGGCGCTGCTCTGCCACGCCCTGTGGCTGATCGGCGCGGTGGAGCTGCTGCGCGGACCCGGCAGCCGGCTGGCACGCCGCCCCGCGGTCTGGCGCGCGGTCGTCGCCGCGAACGGCATCGCCATGACGGCGTTCCTGTGGCACCTGACGGCGATGCTCGGCGTGTACGGCGCGATGCTCGCCCTGGACGTCCCGCTGCCGGCCCCCGCGTCCGCCGCGTGGTGGGCGCAGGTGCCGCTGCGGCTCACGGCGGCCGCCGCCCTGACGGCCCTGCTGGTCGCCGCGTTCCGCCGCTTCGAGATTCCCGCCGCGGCATCCGGGGCCCGGTCCGGCGCCGGGGCGCCCGCCGCCGGTGCCGACGGCCGGTCGCGCCCGGACCACGCGTCGCCCCTCGCGGCACCGCCGCGCCCCTCCGCCTCACCCGCCCCCCGCCGCCCCGGCCCGGCGACCGGGTCCTCCCCGTCGGCCGCGCTCGGCATCACGCTGTGCCTGCTCGGGGTCCTCGGCCTGTCGATGACCGGCTTCGGCGGCCTGCTGGAGGGCCGCTCGGCGGTCCTGATCGCGGTGGACGTCACCGCCCCGGCGGCCATCGCCATGGCGCTGGGAGGCTGGCTGCTGGTGGAACGGGCCGGCCGCGGGTAAGGCGCCGGTCAGCCGGCCAGGGCGAGGCTCGCCCTGGCCAGCTCGTACGCCGGGAGCATCGCCCGGTGCTCCGCGGAGTCCAGCCCGCCCAGGTGCACGACCACCGGGCCGGCCGGTGTCGTCACGGCGAAGGCGCGCTCGTCCTTCTGCTCGCCGTCGAGTTCGCTCACCACCATGTACGTGACCTCCGTGGCCGCCAGGGCGCCCGCCTTCGTGTCGTGGTACCGCGCCTTGTAGGCGTTCTCCTCGGCGGACACGAACGCCTCCAGGGCCTCGCGCGCGGTCCCCGCCTTCCTGGCCCCGGTCCACACGCGGAGGAAGCCGATGTGCCCCGCCGGCTTGGCGTCGACCTCGCAGACGAGCGTGACCGGGCCCTGCTGGGCGAGCTCGGCGAAATCCGGGTCCTCGGCGGTGGTCACCTTCTTCGCCGTCCACTGCCGCGCGGCGTCGAACGTCACGGGCATCGGGCACGGCGACCCCGCGGCCCCGAGCCGCTCGCCCTTGGCGGCCGTCCCGGAGGAGGCGGAAGCGGACGGCGACGCCGCCGCCGACGGCGTCCCGGGCGCCGCCTTGCCGGGCGCGTCGGAGCCCGCCGAACACCCCGCCAGCAACAGGCCCGCGGCCACCACCGGCACCACGCCCCGCACCCCGTACCGTCCCATCAAGATCCCACCCCTGCGCTCGATCGACCGGCGCACGCTACCGCACCCCTCGCGGCGACTACCCTGGTAGGTCGGCCCGTCCCCCCGTACAGGAGTGAAATGGCAGTCAACCTCGTCAATGTCGAGGCAGTCAGCAAGGTGTACGGCACCCGTGCCCTGCTCGACGGGGTGTCGCTCGGCGTCTCCGAGGGGGACCGGATCGGTGTCGTCGGGCGCAACGGGGACGGCAAGACCACCCTCATCCGGATGATCGCCAAGCTGGAGGAGGCCGACACCGGGCGCGTCACGCACAGCGGCGGCCTCCGGCTCGGGGTGCTCACGCAGCACGACTCGCTCGACCCCGCCGCCACCGTCCGGCACGAGGTCATCGGCGACCTCGCGGACCACGAGTGGGCCGGGAACGCCAAGATCCGGGACGTGCTCACCGGACTGTTCGGCGGGCTGGACCTGCCCGGCTTCCCGCAGGGGCTCGACACCGTCATCGGACCCCTGTCCGGCGGCGAGCGGCGGCGCATCGCCCTCGCCAAGCTCCTCATCGCCGAGCAGGACCTGATCGTCCTCGACGAGCCGACGAACCACCTCGACGTGGAAGGCATCGCCTGGCTGGCGAAGCACCTGCAGAACCGGCGCTCCGCCCTCGTCTGCGTCACCCACGACCGCTGGTTCCTCGACCAGGTCTGCACCCGGATGTGGGACGTGCAGCGCGGCACCGTGCACGAGTACGAGGGCGGCTACTCCGACTACGTCTTCGCGCGCGCCGAGCGCGAGCGCATCGCCGCCACCGAGGAGGTCAAGCGGCAGAACCTGATGCGCAAGGAGCTCGCCTGGCTGCGGCGCGGCGCCCCGGCCCGCACCTCCAAGCCCCGCTACCGCATCGAGGCCGCCAACGAGCTCATCGCCGACGTGCCGCCGCCGCGCGACACCAGCGAGCTGATGCGGTTCGCCAACGCCCGCCTCGGCAGGACGGTCTTCGACCTGGAGGACGTCACCGTCACCGCCGGCCCCAAGGTGCTCCTCAAGCACCTCACCTGGCAGCTCGGCCCCGGCGACCGCATCGGCCTGGTCGGCGTCAACGGTGCCGGCAAGACCTCCCTGCTGCGCGCCCTCGCCGAGGCCGCGGTCACCCAGGGCGAGAAGCAGCCCGCCGCCGGGCGGATCGCCGTCGGCAAGACCGTGCGCCTGGCGTACCTCTCCCAGGACGTGGCCGAGCTTCCGCCGGCGCTGCGCGTGCTCGAGGCCGTGCAGCAGGTGCGCGACCGCGTCGACCTCGGAAAGGGCCGGGAGATGACGGCGGGTCAGCTGTGCGAGCAGTTCGGCTTCGGCAAGGAGAAGCAGTGGACGCCCGTCGGCGACCTCTCCGGCGGTGAGCGCCGCCGGCTCCAGCTGCTGCGGCTGCTGATGGACGAGCCGAACGTCCTCTTCCTCGACGAGCCGACCAACGACCTCGACATCGAGACGCTGACGCAGCTGGAGGACCTCCTCGACGGCTGGCCGGGTTCGATGGTCGTCATCTCCCACGACCGGTTCTTCATCGAGCGGACGACGGACCGGACGCTCGCCCTCCTCGGCGACGCCACGCTGCGCATGCTGCCGCGCGGCATCGACGAGTATCTGGAACGGCGCCAGCGGATGATCGAGGCGTCGGCCGCCGCCGCCCCGGCGGCGCCCGCGCCCGTGAAGGAGAAGTCCGCGGGGGACGCGCGCGCCGCGAAGAAGGAGCTGCAGAAGATCGAGCGGCAGCTGGACAAGCTCTCCGAGAAGGAGAGCAGCCTGCACAGCCGGATCGCCGAGAACGCCACCGATTTCGAGAAGGTGGCGAAACTGGACGCCGAACTCCGGGAACTCGCGACGCAGCGCGAGGACTTGGAGATGCGCTGGCTGGAACTCGCCGAAGACGCCTAGCCGCTCCCCGTACGTGGGGAAGGCGTGGAGAGCGGGTAACGAGGGCATCACAGGCCGGTCCTCCCTTGGGAACAGGGGTGGACCGGCCCCTTTCGTGTCGGACCCGGGTGGTAGAAAGAAACCCCGCTCGACTCACGTACCACTGCGGAATCCATGTCCGATTCGCTCCATTCCGGCGGGCCCTGCGCGCCGGAATCGCGGGGGAGGCCGGTCGGTCACCGGACCGCACAAAACAGGGGGAGGCGACGCTGATGACTCAGCCGCCCAGTCAGCAACCGCCGCAGGGGGGCGGCTTCGGGTCTCCGCAGGACCCGCAGCAGGGCTTCCCGCAGCCGCCGGCCCAGCCGCCGGCACCGCCGGCCGGCCAGCCCGGACAGCCGCCCGCGCAGCCGCAGATGCCGCCCATGCCGCCCACGGCACCTCAGACGCCGCCGCCCGCCGCACCGCAGCCCGGTTACGGCCACCCGCAGCAACAGCCCCCCGGCCAGCCCGGTTACGGCTACCCGCAGCAGCCCGGCCCGTACGCCCAGCAGCCGGGACCGTACGGCCAGCAGCCCGGCCCGTACGGGCAGCAGCAGCCGGGCCCCTACGGCGGCTACCCGGGTCAGCCGCAGTACCCCGGCGCGCCCGTACCGGGTGCCGGCAACGGCGGCCGCAACCCCTTCAAGGGCAAGCCCGCCGTCATCATCGGCGCCGCGGTCGCCGCCCTCCTCGTCATCGGCGGCGGCACCTGGTTCGCCCTGAGCGGCGACGGCAGCGACCCCGCCAAGCCGGACGCCAAGGGCTCCAGCGCCGCGCCCGCCCCCACCGGTTCCGGTGACGTGGACCAGGACGGCGGCAGCGGCGGGGGCCGCGACGCCCAGGACGACCTCAACGCCGGGCGCCAGCCGGGCGAGGCCAAGGTCGAGTGGCTCGTCACCAACGACGTCGACCTGCCGCGCAACGGCTCGGACGTGCACGGCCCGTGGGTCGTCGGCGACACCATCGTCAAGGCGATGTACAAGAGCGTCACCGGCTACTCCGTGGCCGACGGCAAGAAGAAGTGGGAGGTGCCGTTCACCACGGAGGTGTGCGCCGCCCCCGTCGCAGCGGCCACCAACGGGACGATCGTCATCGGCGTCAAGGACGGCGCCGGCGACAAGGCCGACTGCCTCCAGCTCCAGCAGATCGACCTCAAGACCGGCAAGGCCGGCTGGAAGCAGACCGTCACCAAGGGCACCGGATTCAGCTCCCTGTCCGACATCACGCTCGCCATCAGCGGGAACACGGTCACCGCCGCCGGTACCAACAACTCCTACGGCTACTCCCTCACCGACGGCAAGCAGCTCTTCGGCAAGCCCTCCAGCGGCTGCCAGCCGTACGCCTTCGCCGGCGGCCCCAAGCTCATCGCCGCCGCCAGCTGCCCCACTGGTGACTACGAGAAGCAGCAGCACCAGATCAGCGAGGTCGACCCGACGACCGGCAAGCCCAAGTGGTCGTACAAGCTCGCCCCCAACTGGGAGGTCGACAAGGTCTACTCCGTCGACCCGCTCGTCGTCTCCGCGACCCAGCGCAAGGAGAAGAAGTGGAGCGTGTTCGCGCTGACGGACACGGGCAAGCTGCGCTCCACGTTCGACGGCGGCAAGGACAAGTTCCAGCCCAACTGCGGCGGCAGCTTCATCATCTTCGGCCAGAACCTGGAGGGCTGCGTCGGCGTCGCCGCCGACGCGACCACCTTCTACATGGCGACCGCCCCCACCGCGCTGACCAACGGCACCAATGACGTGGTCGCGTTCAACCTCGACACCGGCAAGCCCAAGTGGCGTGCCGCGGCGGGCCCGCAGCGGACCATGACCCCGCTGCGCATGGAGGGCGGCAACGTCCTGCTCTACATGGAGGGCTCCTGGGACCGGGGCGGCGCGGTCGCCACGCTCGCGCCGACGGGCGGCAGCCCCAAGGTGCTGCTGCAGCACCCGGCGTCCACGGCCAAGATCGAGAGCGACTTCTACTCGCCGCAGTACGCGTACGCCGACGGCCGGTTCTTCATCGTCAGCGGCCGGGTCAGCGCGACCGACGACGAGCAGGAGAAGCAGACGAAGACGATGATGGCCTTCGGCAAGTGACGACCCCTCCGCCGCACCCCGAACAGGGCCCGTACGGCTCGCTCAACCCGTACGGCGGGGACCGCCTGCGCCGGCCGCAGCCGTCCCCGCCGCCCGGCGACCCGGCGCAGGGCCCCGGTCCTGTGCAGGGCCCCGGTCCCGTGCAGGACGGCGGCCCGGGGTACGGCCCCGGCCCCGCGGAGGGCTCCGGCCCCATGACCGGCCCGGGCCCCGTGACCGGCCCCGGCAGGCGGCGGGCCACGGTCGTGCTCGCCGCGCTCGTCGCCGTGCTGCTCGTCGCCGGCGGCGTGTCCTGGTACGCGCTGGGCGGCGAGGACGAGGGCGGCGGCAGCCGCGCCGGCGGCGCCGGGAACGGCGCCCCGGCCGGCGGGCGGAGCGCGAGCCCCTCGGCGCCCTCGGGCACGGCCGGGTCCACCGGCCCCGACACCGCCGCCGCCGAGCGCATCAACGCCGGCCGCGCCCCCGGGGACGCCAGGCTCGACTGGACGCGGAAGAACGACATCGACGTCCCGGGCCTGGGCGCCGACCAGTTCGGCCCGTGGGTCGTGGGCGACACGGTCGCCACCGCCCTGTACCGGACCGTCGCGGGGTACTCCGTGACGGACGGGCGGCAGAAGTGGAGCCTGCGGCTGGACCGCGACATCTGCCGCGCCACCCCGCAGGCGTCGGCCGACGGCAGGATCGTCGTCGTCACCCGCGACGGCACCGGCTCCTCCGGCGAGTGCCGCGTCCTGCGGATGATCGACCTTCGCACGGGCAAGCAGGGCTGGCAGCAGGCGGTCGCCAAGGAGGGCGAGTGGGACATCTTCAGCGAGCTCTCCACGGTGATCACCGGCAACACGGTCACCGCCGGACGGGCCGGCTACTCCACCGCCTACCGGCTCGGTGACGGCACCCGCCTCTTCGGGCGCGGCCCCGGCACCTGCCACCCGTTCGCCTTCGCCGGCGGTCCGAAGCTGATCGCCGCCGTCAGCTGCGAGGACGGAACGGTCGACAAGCCGCACGAGCAGGTCCAGGAGCTCGACCCCGAGACCGGCAAGGCCCGGTGGACCCACGAGGTCAAGCGCGGCTACCACATCGACCACATCTACTCGGTCCAGCCGCTGGTCGTCTCGCTGTACAACCGGGCGCAGAACAAGCGGGGCGTGCTCGCCCTCACCGACAAGGGCACCCGGCGCGCGGCACTCGTCGGCCCGGACCAGTACGCGCCGGGGTGCGCCGACCGTTCCAGCGCGACGAACGACCTGCAGACGTGCCGGACCGCCGCGGACGCCACCACCTTCTCCATGGCGACGGTGCCCACGCCCGGGCTGAAGGGCACCAACCAGATCGTCGTGTTCAGCCTCGACACCGGCCGGGTCGTGCGCCGCGTCCCCGCTCCGGCCGGGCGGACCGTGTTCCCGCTGCGGGCGGCCGGCGGCGAGCTGCTGGTCGAGGTGCACCCGACCCTCCAGGACCAGGGCGGGATGCTCGCCTCCGTGGCCCCGGGAGCGACCACGCTGAAGACGCTGCTCCGGCTCCCGCCGGGCAGCGCGGAGCCGCACCGCCGCATGGAAAGCCCCCGCGCCGTCTACGACGACGGCCGCTACACGATCGTGGCCGGCGGTATCGGCGGCTCCAGTGACGCAGAAGAGAAGAAGCGGGAGACGATCATGTCTTTCACCGCGGATGAGACCACCGAGGTACCCACACCATGAGCCAGCCACCGCCGCCACCGCCGAACCAGCCCCCGACGCCGCCGCAGGGCGGTTTCGGCGCGCCCCAGGACCCCCCGCCGCAGGGCGGTTTCGGCGCGCCGACGCCACCGCCGCCCGGGGGCTTCGGTGGCCCGACGCCGCCGCCGGGCCAGCCGCCGGCGTACGGCTACCCGCAGGCGCCCCAGCCTCCGCAGACCCCGCCGCCGGGCCAGCCGGAGGGCTACGGCTACCCGCAGGCGCCCCAGCCTCCGCAGACCCCGCCGCCCGGCCAGCCGCAGGGCTACGGCTTCCCCCAGGCACCCGGTCAGCCCGGCCCCTACCCCGGCCAGGTGCCCGGTCAGCAGCCGTACGGCTACGGGTACCCGGGCGCCCCGGTGCAGCAGCCCGCCACGCCGCAGGGCGGCGGCCGCAAGCTGTCCACCCAGATGCAGATCATCATCGCCGCGGCCGTCGCCGTGGTGCTGATCATCGCCGGTGGCGTGTGGTTCGCGATGGGTGACGACGGCGGCAAGGGCGCCGACGCCAAGGGCACCACCGGCACGACCGGTGGCGGCAAGGGCGGCGGCGGAGGCGGCGGTACGGCCGCGGACGGCCCGGGCAAGGAGAAGGCACCTGCCAACACGGCCTCGAAGGTCGCCTTCCAGAAGCCCCACCCCAAGGTCACCTACCTCACCAACGTGGTCGGCTCCTGGGTGACCGACAAGGCGTACGTCAAGACGGGCATCAACTCGATCGTCGCGTACGACCTCGACAAGGGCACCGAGCTGTGGACCATCCCGCTGCCGGGCCAGGTCTGCGCGGCGTCGCGCCACACGGAGGGCAACAGGACCGCGATCGCGTTCGAGCCCGCCAAGGCGACGCCGCCGAAGAACTTCCAGCCCTGCA
Organism: Streptomyces sp. NRRL S-118; assembly: GCF_000716335.1. GTDB lineage: Bacteria > Actinomycetota > Actinomycetes > Streptomycetales > Streptomycetaceae > Streptomyces. Next base: position 30,175 of record NZ_JOBL01000160.1, read on the forward strand.
GCGAGGTCGGCGCCATCGACCTGTCCACCGGCAAGCTGCTGTGGAGCAAGTCCGTCACGGGTGGCCAGGGCGGTGACGACAAGGCGCGCTTCACCGAGGTCACCGTCGGCGCCGGCACGGTCGCCGCGGGAGGCACGGACGGCGGCGCGGCGTGGGACCTGGCCACCGGCAAGGAGCGCTGGAAGCCCCAGGTCAACGCCGAACAGTGCTACGACATGGGCTACGGCGGCGGTGCGGGCCTGGTCGCGGCGCGCAAGTGCGGCCCGTACGACCAGCAGTACGTGATCATCCAGAACCTCGACCCGGCCACCGGCGCCCCGCTCTCGCAGTTCAAGATGCCGACCGGTGTCGAGTACGCGAGCGTCGTGTCCACCAAGCCGCTGGTCGTCGCGGCCGACGTCGGCGACAGCGCCGGTGACGGCTCCGGCATCTCGGACTTCTTCTCCATCGACGAGAAGACGGGCAAGCTGAAGGCGAAGATCGCGGTGGACGCCGACCGGTTCGCCGCGGAGTGCGACGTGACCGAGGTCGAGTCCTGCATCAAGGTCGCCGTCGGCAACGGCCGGATCTACCTGCCGACCGAGGACCACGAGGGCTCCGGCGAGTACGGCCAGACCAACGAGATCGTGTCCTTCGAGCTCGCCACCGGCAAGCCGACCAGTGACAAGTCGGACGCGGGCGACCGCTACTCGATGTTCCCGCTGCGCATGGACGGCGGCAACATCCTCGCCTACAAGGAACCGCCCTACGACAAGGGCGGCCAGATCGTCAGCATCGACGGCGCCACCATGAAGCAGACCGTGCTGATGGAGAACCCGGGCGAGGAGTCGGTGCGCCGTGCCGAGTCCAGCTTCTCGGTGGGGCACTCGGAGATGCTCTTCAGCGGCGGCCGGCTGTTCATCTCGGAGACGATGATCTCCGAGCCGAGCGACAGCGGGGTCGACGACGACCAGTTCTACATGATCGGGTACACCACCAACTGACCCGCGCGGCACCGCGGCCCGACGGCCCGGCACATCGGTCACCGATGTGCCGGGCCGTCGGCGTCAGCCTAAAGAGCATCAAGTAGCCCTGATTGACGAAGAATTCGACATTCCGGGGGGCTTCTGACAAGTAGGGGGCGCGCGATGTCGAACAAGCGTGTAGCTTGCCGGGTCAACAGTGCCGGGGACGGCGGGGGGCCGGTCCCGGGGGATGGGGGGATGGTGGATGGGCGTGCGGCTCATGGTGGTCGACGACCACCGACTGCTCGCCGAGGCGCTGGCCTCGGCGCTGAAACTGCGCGGGCACCGGGTCCTGGCGGCGGCCGCACCCGCTGCCGGTGCCGCTGAGCTGGTGGTGAGCCGGGCGCCCGAGGTGTGCCTGCTGGGCACGGCGGCCCCGGCCGAGCCGGGCGCCTTCGACCCGATCGTACGGATCAAGAAGGACCGCCCGCAGGTGGCGGTCGTGGTGCTCGGGCCGGTGCCGAACCCGCGCGGCATCGCGGCGGCGTTCGCGGCCGGCGCGTCCGGGTACGTCCGGCACGACGAGCGCATCGAGGGCGTCGAGCGGGCGATGCTCAAGGCCAGGGCGGGTGAGACGGCGGTGGCGCCGCAACTGCTCCAGGGTGCCTTCACCGAGCTGCTGAACCCGGCCGCGCAGCCCGACGACGAGGGCCAGCGGCTGTTGCAGATGCTCACCCCCCGCGAGGTCGAGGTGCTCGTGCGGGTCGCCGAGGGAGAGGACACCCGGCTGATCGCGGCGGGCATGCACATCGCCCCGAGCACCGCGCGCACCCATGTGCAGCGCGTGCTGATGAAGCTCGGAGTCGGTTCCCGTCTGGAGGCCGCGGCGCTCGCGGCCCGCACCGGCCTGCTGGACCGCGCCGCGTCCTCCAAAGGTCCGGGCCTGATCTGAACCGGCCCGGCGGCGCCGCCGCCGGGTTCCCGGCCCGCCGTCCCCCTCACGGCGGCCGCCCCCTCGCTCCCCTTCCTCCGTCACGGCGCGCCAGTGGTCGCACGTGTCGCCTTCCGTCGTTGACTCGCCTGTTTGTTTGTGCTTTTTTGTGGGTGATTCTGTTCGGGGTGGGATCTTCGATGAGGAGTCCTGGGTGAAGAAGACGTCGACCCGGCTGGCCGACGGGCGCGAGCTCGTCTACTACGACGCGCGGGACGACGCCGTGCGCGACGCCGTCGACCTCCGCCCGCTCCACCCGATCGCCACCACCTCCGAGATCCGCCACGACCCGCTGCTCGGCGACTCGGTCGCCATCGCCTCGCACCGCCAGACCCGGACCTACCACCCGCCCGCCGACGAGTGCCCCCTGTGCCCGTCGCGCGACGGCCGCTCCAGCGAGATCCCGGCCGCCGACTACGACGTCGTCGTCTTCGAGAACCGCTTCCCCTCCCTCGCCGGGGACTCCGGCCGCTGCGAGGTCGTCTGCTTCACCTCCGACCACGACGCCTCGTTCGCCGACCTCACCGACGAGCAGGCCGCCCTGGTCCTGGAGGCATGGACCGACCGCACCGCCGAGCTCGCCGAACTCCCGCAGGTCGAGCAGGTGTTCTGCTTCGAGAACCGGGGCGCCGAGATCGGCGTCACCCTCGGCCATCCGCACGGCCAGATCTACGCGTACCCCTTCACCACCCCCCGCACGGCGCTGATGCTCCGCAACCTCGACGAGCACCGCGCCGCCACCGGACGCAACCTCTTCGACGACCTCGTCGCACGCGAAAGCGCGGCCGAACGGGTGGTCCTGGAGACCGGCGAGTGGCTCGCCTTCGTGCCGTACGCCGCGCACTGGCCGTACGAGGTGCACCTCCACCCCAAGCGGCGCGTGCCCGACCTGCGCGCCCTGGACGACGCGGCGCGCACAGAGTTCCCACAGGTCTACCTGGAACTCTTGAGACGGTTCGACCGGATCTTCGACGGAAGGGGCGGCGGGAAGGAAGGGTCCGGCGAGCCGCCCACGCCGTACATCGCCGCCTGGCACCAGGCGCCGCTGCGCGACCCGCGGCGCGACGACTTCGCCCTGCATCTCGAGCTTTTCACCGTCCGGCGCACGTCCGGCAAGCTGAAGTTCCTGGCGGGCTCGGAGTCGGGCATGAGTGTGTTCATCAACGACGTACCGCCGGAGGCCGCGGCCCGGCGCCTGCGAGAGGTGGCGACCACGTGAGCAGCAAGTACCTGGTGACGGGCGGGGCCGGCTACGTCGGCGGCGTGGTCGCCACCCGCCTGCTGGAGGCCGGCCACGACGTGACCGTCCTCGACGACCTCTCCACCGGCTTCGCCGAGGGCGTGCCGCCCGGAGTCCGCTTCATCGAGGGGCGCGTCCAGGATGCCGCCCGCCACCTGGACCCCTCCTACGACGCGGTGCTCCACTTCGCCGCCTTCTCGCAGGTGGGCGAGTCGGTCGTCCACCCCGAGAAGTACTGGACCAACAACGTCGGCGGCACCATGGCGCTGCTCGACGCCATGCGCGCGGCGGGCGTGCGCCGCCTCGTCTTCTCCTCCACCGCGGCGACCTACGGCGAGCCGGTCTCCCCCCTGGTCACCGAGACCGACCCCACCGCCCCCACCAGCCCCTACGGCGCCTCCAAGCTGGCCGTCGACCACATGATCACGGGCGAGGCCGCCGCGCACGGCCTGGCCGCCGTCTCCCTGCGCTACTTCAACGTGGCGGGCGCGTACGGATCCTGCGGCGAGCGCCACGATCCCGAGTCGCATCTGATCCCGCTCGTCCTCCAGGTCGCCCTCGGCCTGCGCCCGTCGGTCTCCGTGTACGGGGACGACTACCCGACCCCCGACGGCACCTGCGTCCGCGACTACATCCACGTCGCCGACCTCGCCGAGGCGCACCTGCTCGCCCTCGGCGCGGTGGCCCCCGGCGAGCACCTGATCTGCAACCTGGGTAACGGCAACGGCTTCTCGGTCCGCGAGGTCATCGAGACCGTACGGGAGGTGACCGGCCGCCCGGTGCCCGAGGTGGCCGCCGCCCGCCGCGCCGGCGACCCGGCGGTCCTGGTCGCCTCGGCCGCCACCGCACGGGCACGGCTCGGCTGGCGGCCCACTCGCTCCGACCTGGCCGTCATCGTGGCCGACGCCTGGGAGTTCGCCCAGAAGCGGGAGGCCGGCCGGTGACGGACGTCGGGCGGGACTTCCGGCGGCTGTACGGGTACGCCCCCGAGGGCGTGTGGGCCGCGCCAGGCCGGGTCAACCTGATCGGCGAGTACACCGACTTCAACGACGGGCTCGTGCTGCCGCTGGCGCTGCCGCACACCGCGGTCGCCGCCGTTGCCCGGCGCACCGACGGGCATCTGCGCGTCCACTCGGGCGACACGGGCCAGGGCGTGGTCCGCCTCGCCCTCGACGACCTGCGGCCGCTGTCCGACGGCGCCGGCTGGGCCGCCTACCCGGCCGGTGTGGTGTGGGCGCTGCGCGCGGCCGGGCACCGGATCACCGGCGCCGACATCCACCTCGCCTCCACGGTCCCCACCGGCGCCGGCCTGTCGTCGTCGGCCGCCCTGGAGGTCGTCACCGCGCTCGCGCTGAACGACCTGTACGGACTCGGGCTGGGCAGCGCGGAGCTGGCCCTGCTCGCGCAGCACGCCGAGAACGCCTTCGTGGGTGTGCCGTGCGGCGTGATGGACCAGATGGCGTCGGCGTGCTGCACGCCCGGCCACGTCCTGTACCTCGACACCCGCGACCTGTCGCACCGCCAGGTCCCCTTCGACCTCCCCGCGCGGGGGCTCGCGCTGCTGGTCGTCGACACCCGGGTCAGGCACGCGCTGGGGGACGGCGCGTACGCCGAGCGCCGCGCCGGGTGCGAAGCCGGCGCGCGGGCGCTCGGCGTCCGCACGCTGCGCGAGGTCGAGCCCGTGCAACTCCCCGACGCGCTGAGGCGGGTGAGCGACCCGGTGGTCCGCTCGTACGTCCGCCACGTGGTGACCGACAACCACCGCGTCCGGCGGACGATCGCCCTGCTGGACGCGGGCGAGGTACGGCAGGTGGGCCCCGTCCTCACCGAGGGGCACGCCTCGCTCCGCGACGACCTGCGCGTGTCCTGCCCGGAGCTGGACCTGGTGGTGGCGGCGGCGACCGGGGCGGGGGCGCTGGGCGCGCGCATGACCGGCGGCGGCTTCGGCGGCTCGGCGATCGTCCTGACCGAGGAGGACACCGTGGAGACCGTGACGAAGGCGGTCGGGGCGGCCTTCGCGGAGGCCGGTCACGCGGCGCCGCGCGTCTTCCCCGCGGTGCCGTCCGCGGGCGCGCACCGAGTGCGCTGAAGTCCGTCGATTTCCGTCCCGCTACGACGCTGGGAGCACACTGTCCACACCCCTTTCGGTCAGTTCTGCAAATCACCTTCCGCTCCCCGCGGCCGCCCGTACTCTGATGCACAGCACCGGTGGGGGCCGGTGCTGATCAGGGGGCGAGACAGCCGGGTACGACGCCCGGGGCGGGGTAACAGTCAGTGCACGGCGGCGGCCGTGCGACGACCCATGGGACCCCTGCTCCGGGCGCCGTACCCGCGGCTGCTCCGCTTCCTCGACACATGGGGGTGTCAGTGGTCCGCATCCGGGTCCTGGTGGTCGATGACCACCGCATCTTCGCCGAGTCGCTCGCCGCGGCACTCGCGGCGGAGCCCGACGTGGACGTCGCGGCCGCCGGCAGCGGCCCCGCGGCGATGCGCTGCCTGGAACGGGCGGCCGCCGAAGGCCGCCGGTTCGACGTGGCGCTGGTCGACGCCGACCTCGGCGCGGGCGCCGCACCCACGGCCGCCCCGCCCCGTGCGGTCCCCGACCACGGCGAGGACGTCGTGGACGGCATCTCGCTCGTCGCGGGCGTCCGCTCCGGACAGCCCGCGGTGCGGACGGTGGTCCTGGCCGAGAAGGACGACCCGCGCCGCGCCGCGCTCGCCCTCCAGGCCGGCGCCTCCGGCTGGGTCGCCAAGGACTGCTCGCTGCAGCGCCTGCTCACGGTGATACGCGGCGTGCTGCGCGACGAGACCCACCTGCCGCCCGCGCTGCTCACCGGGGTGCTGCGGGAGCTGACCACCGCGCGCCGGCACCGTACCGAGAGCGAGCGGCTGGTCGAGTCGCTCACCCCGCGCGAGCGCGAGGTGCTGCGCTGCATGGTCGCCGGCCTGGGCCGCAAAGCGGTCGCCGAGCGCCTCTTCCTGTCCCCGCACACGGTGCGTACGCACATGCAGAACGTGCTGGGCAAACTGGGCGTGCACTCCACCCTGGCGGCGGTCGCTCTCGCGCGTCGGGCGGGCGTGGGGCCCGCGGAGCTAGCCGGGGATGTTGTCGAACGGGGCGGTCAGCTGGCGTAGCAGAGCGGCCAGTTCGGCACGCTGCGCCCGGGACAGCTCCCCGAGGATGGCCCGCTCCTGGGCCAGCAGCCCCGCCAGGGCCTGATCGGCGCGGTCACGCCCCTCGGGCGTCAGCCGCACCAGCACACCGCGCCGGTCGCTGGGGTCGGGCAGCCGCTCGACGAGGCCCTTCTTGGCGAGCCGGTCGATGCGGTTGGTCATGGTGCCGGAGGTGACCAGGGTCTGCGTGAGCAACTGGCCGGGGGAGAGCTGGTACGGTGCCCCGGCACGGCGCAGTGACGTGAGCACGTCGAACTCCCACGGCTCCAGGTTGTGCTCGGAGAACGCGAGCCGGCGGGCGCGGTCGAGGTGGCGGGCCAGTCTGGACACGCGGCTGAGCACCTCGAGCGGTTCCACGTCGAGGTCGGGGCGCTCGCGGCGCCATGCAGCGACCAGTCGGTCGACCTCGTCCTCCATGGCGATCAGTGTAGGCGATCTGTCGATGTGAAGTCTCTTGACGTCAAGAAATATTCTGCTGGACCATTGGGCATGACGGGGCCGGGACCCTGTTCCGCTTCGGTACTCCGTTCCAGCAAGGGGGCTCGACCATGCATTCCGCACCAACCTGGGATCCACATCAGTACCTGCGCCACTCCCACCACCGCACCCGCCCGTTCACCGACCTGCTCCACCGCATCCCCGAACTGCCCGCGGCCGCCCTCGGCCGGCCCGCCCGAATCGCCGACATCGGGTGTGGCCCCGGGAACGTCACCGCGCTGCTCGCCGACCGCTGGCCCGACGCGCACATCACCGGATTCGACCTGTCGCCCGAGATGCTGGAACAGGCCGAGAAGCACCACGCCGGCACCACGCCCGGCGGCGGCTGGCTCGACTTCCGGCCCGCCGACGCCGCGCACTGGGTCCCCGACGAGCCGTACGACCTGATCGTCTCCAACGCCGCCCTGCAATGGGTGCCCAACCATCCCGAGTCCCTGCCCCTGTGGGTCGACGGCCTCGCCCCCGGCGGCACGCTCGCCTTCCAGGTCCCCGGCAACTTCACCTCGCCCAGCCACGCGCTCCTCGGCGAACTGTGCGAGAGCCCCCGGTGGCGCCACCGCGTCGGCGGCCAGGGCAGCCGCTTCGTCCACATCCTCGACCCCGCCGACTACCTCACCCGCCTCACCGACCTCGGCTGCGAGACCGACGCGTGGGAGACCGTCTACTCCCAGCTGCTCCACGGCGAGGACCCCGTCCTCGACTGGGTCAAGGGCACCGCCCTGCGCCCCGTGCTCACCGCCCTGGAAGGCGACGACGAGGCCATCGCCGAGTTCCTCGCCCAATACCGCGACCTGCTCCGCAAGGCCTACCCGCCGGGCCCCCACGGCACGGTCTTCCCGTTCCGGAGGATCTTCGCCGTCGCCCGCAAGCCCGGCGGTCCGCGTATCCCGCACGCCCGGCTGCCGTGACCCGGCGGGCCGCGCGGACCGGTGCGCCGTGAGCCCGCCGGCCGGGGGACCGGGGGCCGCGATGACCGGGGCCGACCGCACCGGTCCGCCGGACGCCATGACGCACCGGGGCGCCGCCCTCGCGGCGCCCCGGCACACCAGGCCCCCGGCCCTCAGCTCTTGCGGTGACCTATCAGACGCGGCTTGGGCTCCAGACCGTCCAGCCCGTGCCACGCCAGGTTCACCAGGTGCGCCGCCACCTCCGCCTTCTTGGGCTTGCGGGCGTCCAGCCACCACTGGCCCGTCAGCGCCACCATCCCCACCAGCGCCTGCGCGTACAGCGGCGCCAGCTTCGGGTCGAAGCCCCGGGCCTTGAACTCCAGACCCAGGATGTCCTCCACCTGCGTGGCGATGTCCGAGATCAGCGACGCGAACGTACCCGTCGACTGCGCCACCGGAGAGTCCCGCACCAGGATCCGGAAGCCGTCCGTGTACGTCTCGATGTAGTCCAGCAGCGCGAACGCCGCCTGCTCCAGCAGCTCCCGCGGATGCCCGGCCGTCAGCGCCCCGGTCACCATGTCGAGCAGCTGGCGCATCTCGCGGTCCACGACGACCGCGTACAGCCCCTCCTTGCCGCCGAAGTGCTCGTACACCACCGGCTTGGACACCCCTGCCTTCGCCGCGATCTCCTCCACCGACGTGCCCTCGAACCCCCGCTCGGCGAAGAGCGTGCGACCGATGTCGAGCAGCTGCTGCCGACGCTCGGCGCCCGTCATCCGGACCCGGCGCCCCCGCCTGGGTTTATCGGTACCACTCGTGCCACTGCCGTCGATCGCCACACTGTCCATCATGCCGCGTTCGCGGCGCTGTCCTGGCGTCGGGCTTCGATACGGGACGCGCTCGGCCAGCGCACGTCGTACGCCCAGCCCAGCTTCTCGAACCAGCGGATCAGCCGCGCACTGGAGTCGATCTGCCCCCGCATCACCCCGTGCCGCGCGGACGTCGGGTCCGCGTGGTGCAGGTTGTGCCACGACTCACCGCACGACAGCACCGCCAGCCACCACACGTTCCCCGAGCGGTCCCGCGACTTGAACGGCCGCTTGCCCACCGCGTGACAGATCGAGTTGATCGACCAGGTCACGTGGTGCAGCAGCGCCACGCGCACCAGCGAGCCCCAGAAGAACGCCGTGAACGCGCCCCACCACGACATGGTGACCAGCCCGCCGACCAGCGGCGGAATGGCCAGCGACACGATCGTCCACAGCACGAACTGGCGCGACACCGCCCGGATCGCCGGGTCCTTGATCAGATCGGGCGCGTACTTGTGCTGCGGCGTCTGCTCCTCGTCGAACATCCACCCGATGTGCGCCCACCACAGGCCCTTCATCAGCGCCGGCACGGTCTCACCGAACCGCCACGGCGAATGCGGGTCCCCCTCCGCGTCCGAGAACCTGTGGTGCTTGCGGTGATCCGCCACCCACCGCACCAGCGGACCCTCCACCGCCAGCGACCCCATGACCGCCAGCGCGATCCGCAGCGGGCGCTTCGCCTTGAAGGAACCGTGCGTGAAGTAGCGGTGGAAACCGATCGTGATGCCGTGGCAGCCGATGTAGTACATGGCCACCAGCAGGCCCAGGTCCAGCCAGCTCACCCCCCAGCCCCAGGCCAGCGGCACCGCCGCGATCAGGGCGAGGAACGGCACGGTGATGAACAGCAGCAGCGTGATCTGCTCGATCGAGCGCTTGCTGTCGCCGCCCAGCGTGGCGGAAGGGAGGTCGGAGGCGGCAGCGGTGGCCGGCTCCGCGGTGTGGAGCACGTCGGGGCTTGTTGTCATGGGGTCCCCTGGGGGGTGAGGGATACAACGGAAGCCGAGGCCGGTCCCTACGGTCCCGTAACCTACGGCGACGTAAGTATGGCAGCGCACACGTGCGCGGCAAGAGGGCCGCGGAACGCGCCGCGTCCGGACACACCTATCCTTGGTGGCGTCGGACAGCGCGGTCCGCCAGCTTTCAGTACCCCTCCAGACGTGCTCAAACACTGCAAGGAGCCGCACCTGTGAGCAGTGCCGACCAGACCCCCACCGCCAGCGCCGAGCTGCGTTCCGACATCCGCCGACTGGGCGACCTGCTGGGCGAGACCCTCGTCCGGCAGGAAGGCCCCGAGCTCCTGGAGCTCGTGGAGAAGGTCCGCCGCCTCACCCGCGAGGACGGCGAGGCCGCCGCCGCGCTGCTCGGCGACACCGACCTGGAGACCGCCGCCAAGCTGGTGCGCGCCTTCTCCACCTACTTCCACCTCGCCAACGTCACCGAGCAGGTCCACCGCGGCCGCGAGCTGCGCGAGAAGCGCGCCGCCGAGGGCGGCCTCCTCGCCCGCACCGCCGACATGCTCAAGGACGGCGACCCCGAACACGTCCGCGCCACGGTCCGGAACCTCAACGTCCGGCCCGTCTTCACCGCGCACCCCACCGAGGCCGCGCGGCGCTCCGTGCTGAACAAGCTCCGCCGCGTCGCCGAGCTCCTCGAAACCCCCGTCATCGCCTCCGACCGGCGCCGCCACGACCTGCGCCTGGCCGAATCCATCGACCTCATCTGGCAGACCGACGAACTGCGCGTCGTCCGCCCCGAGCCGACCGACGAGGCCCGCAACGCGATCTACTACCTCGACGAGCTGCACGCCGGCGCCGTCGGCGACGTCCTGGAGGACCTCGCCGCCGAGCTGGAGCGCGTCGGCGTCGAGCTGCCCCCCGGCACCCGCCCGCTCACCTTCGGCACCTGGATCGGCGGCGACCGCGACGGCAACCCCAACGTCACCCCCGCCGTGACCTGGGACGTCCTGATCCTCCAGCACGAGCACGGCATCACCGACGCCATCGAGCTCATCGACCAGCTCCGCGGGCAGCTCTCCAACTCGATCCGCTACGCCGGCGCCACCCAGGAGCTCCACGACTCCCTCCGGCACGACCTGGAGCAGCTCCCCGAGATCAGCCCCCGCTACAAGCGCCTCAACGCCGAGGAGCCCTACCGGCTCAAGGCCACCTGCATCCGCCAGAAGCTCCTCAACACCCGCGAGCGCCTCGCCAACGGCACCCCCCACCAGGAAGGCCGCGACTACCTCGGCACCGCCGAGCTGCTCGACGACCTCACCCTGATCCAGACCTCCCTGCGCGAGCACCGCGGCGGCCTCTTCGCCGACGGCCGCCTCGACCGCACCATCCGCACCCTGTCGGCCTTCGGCCTCCAGCTCGCCACCATGGACGTGCGCGAGCACGCCGACGCCCACCACCACGCCCTCGGCCAGCTCTTCGACCGGCTCGGCGAGGAGTCGTGGCGCTACGCCGACATGCCCCGCGACTACCGGCAGAAGCTCCTCGCCAAGGAGCTGCGCTCCCGCCGCCCCCTGGCCCCCACCCCGGCCCCGCTCGACGCGGCCGGCGCCAAGACCCTCGGCGTCTTCCTCACCGTCAAGGAAGCCTTCGAGCGCTTCGGCCCCGAGGTCATCGAGTCGTACATCATCTCCATGTGCCAGGGCGCCGACGACGTCTTCGCCGCCGCGGTCCTCGCCCGCGAGGCCGGGCTGATCGACCTCCACGCCGGCTGGGCCAAGATCGGCATCGTGCCGCTGCTGGAGACCACCGACGAGCTCAAGGCCGCCGACGTCATCCTCAACGACATGCTCGCCGACCCCTCCTACCGGCGCCTCGTCGCACTGCGCGGCGACGTCCAGGAGGTCATGCTCGGCTACTCCGACTCCTCCAAGTTCGGCGGCATCACCACCAGCCAGTGGGAGATCCACCGCGCCCAGCGCAGGCTCAGGGACGTCGCCCACCGCTACGGGGTCCGCCTGCGGCTGTTCCACGGCCGCGGCGGCACCGTCGGCCGCGGCGGCGGCCCCACCCACGAGGCCATCCTCGCCCAGCCCTGGGGCACCCTGGAGGGCGAGATCAAGGTCACCGAGCAGGGCGAGGTCATCTCCGACAAGTACCTCATCCCCTCCCTCGCCCGGGAGAACCTGGAGCTGACGGTCGCCGCCACCCTCCAGGCGTCCGCCCTGCACACCGCGCCCCGCCAGTCGGACGAGGCCCTCGCCCGCTGGGACGCGGCCATGGACACCGCCTCCGAGGCCGCCCACACCGCGTACCGCAACCTGGTCGAGGACCCCGACCTGCCCGCGTACTTCTTCGCCTCCACGCCCGTCGACCAGCTCGCCGAGCTCCACCTCGGGTCGCGGCCCTCCCGCCGCCCCGACTCCGGCGCGGGCCTGGACGGACTGCGGGCCATCCCGTGGGTCTTCGGCTGGACCCAGTCCCGGCAGATCGTGCCGGGCTGGTTCGGCGTGGGCTCCGGCCTCAAGGCACTGCGCGAAGCCGGCCTCGACGCCGTCCTCGACGAGATGTACGAGCGGTGGCACTTCTTCCGCAACTTCATCTCCAACGTCGAGATGACGCTCGCCAAGACCGACCTGCGGATCGCGAGCCACTACGTCGACACCCTCGTCCCGGACGACCTGAAGCACGTCTTCGCCACCATCCAGGCCGAGCACGCCCTCACCGTCAGCGAAGTACTGCGGGTCACCGGCGGCAAGGAGCTCCTCGACTCCCACCCGGTCCTCCAGCAGACCTTCGCCATCCGCGACGCCTACCTGGACCCGATCTCCTACCTCCAGGTGGCCCTGCTCGCCCGCCAGCGGTCCGCCGCCGAGCGCGGCGAGGAGCCGGACCCGCTGCTGGCGCGCGCCCTGCTGCTGACCGTCAACGGCGTGGCCGCCGGACTGCGCAACACCGGCTGACGGCCGCGCGGCCGCGCACGCCCGCGCGGCCGGGACGTACGGAAACAGAAGGGGGCGCCCGGTTCTCACCGGGCGCCCCCTTCGTCATGCTGCCGGGGTCAGCGCTTCCCGGCCCGGCCCAGACGGGCCACCAGGTAGCCGCCGCCCGCGACCAGCGCGGCCGCGACACCGGCCAGGATGCCGACGGGCGCACCACTGCCGGTCTCGGCGAGGTCGCCGTCCGGCGAAGCCGGACCGGCGGAGGGGGAAGTGGCCGCCGGTGCAGCGTCGGCGGGAGCGGACGGCCGGCCGCCCGGCTCCGCGGCGGGCTCCTCTCCCGGCTTCTGGCCCGGCTTCCCGCCGGGTCCCTCACCGGGCTTCCCGCCCGGCCCGCCGCCGGGCTCCGGCTCCTGCGGCTGCTCGTCCTCGCAGTCGGTCCAGAAGACCTTGTGCTTGGCGCGGCCGTTCTCGCCGTCGAAGTTCCAGAACAGCTTGTAGTGCCCGTCCGGCAGGGACAGCTCCCCGGTGCGGGCGTGACCGGAGCCGTCGAGCGCCAGCGAACCGGACTTCACCGTTTCGCCCTTGACGCCGGCGGACGGCGCCCAGGCCTCGATGTGCCAGTCCACCTGCTGGCCGCCGTCGAACCCGAAGGCGTCCAGGTAGAAGGTGCAGACGTGCGGCTCGTTCTTCCGGAGTTCCTCACCGGTCGAGGCGTCATGGATCTTGACCGTACCGTTGTCGCCTCCGGTCGCGGAGGCGGGCGGGGCGAGCACCAGCGAGCAGGCCGCAGCCGCCACCAGTACGCCCGGGAAAGCAGAAGTGCGCATGGGAAGTCCAACGAGAGAGGGAGGCTGTGGGGGGCGGCTCAGCTTCATGTGAGCTCCGCCACCCCGTCAAGGCACCGCGCGCCTCATCCGTACCAAGCACTGCCGCTTGCCCCAATGGTCCCCGTAACGATTGGGTGAATGATCGATTCCGTTTACCGGGCCCGCACACACCCGCACCGGATCAGCCCCTCTTCCCCGCCGGATCCGCACCGGCCGGCCACCGGATCCGCCTGTCACGCCTGGATCCGCGCCCTTCACGCCCCGGATCCGCGCCTCTCCGCACCGGATCCGTGCCTCCCCCGCACCCCTCGCCCCACCGGCCTCACAACGCGAAGAACGTCCCCACCAGCAGCACACCACCCACCGCCGCCGACGCCCACGCCAGCCTCGGCCACCGCAACCCGCCGCCTATCACCAGCGCCGCCAGCAGCAGCGCACCACCCAACGGCAGCCACGCGTGCAGACCACCCGCCCACCCCGTACGCACCAGCTCCGACGTGTCCGGCTTCACCACCACCGGATAACGCCCACCCCGCTCCACCGCCACCGAATGCGCGATCCTCATGTCGGTCCGCACCCCCGCCGGACCGTCCGGGTCGTACCGGCCCGTGCACACCTCCGCCGCACAGCCGGTGACCGTCAGCACACCGTGCTCACGCCCCTTCGGCAACAGGACGTGCTGCGCCGTGCCCCACGAGGCCCACACCCCCGCCACCACCAGCAGCAGCGCCACCACACCCATGGCGGCGTTCCGGGCATACGGGAGCGCTGAAGTCCGCTTCTTGCTCATGGGGCGCGATCCTCAGGGATATGACCGCACCCGGTCAATCCCGCTCGCCCCGCGTCACGTGTTGTACGCGGACTGCGCCCGCTCCAGCCCCTCGATCACCAGACACTCCACCGCGTCCGCCGCACGGTCCACGAAGTAGTCCAGCTCCTTGCGCTCACCCGACGAGAAGTCCTTCAGCACGAAGTCCGCCACCTGCATCCGCCCCGGCGGACGCCCGATCCCGAACCGCAGCCGGTGGTACTCCGGACCCATCGCCTTCGTCATCGACTTCAGACCGTTGTGGCCGTTGTCCCCGCCACCCAGCTTCAGCCGCAGCGTCCCGTACTCGATGTCCAGCTCGTCGTGCACCGCCACGACATGCGCCGTCGGCACCTTGTAGAAATCCCGCAGCGCCGTCACCGGACCGCCCGACAGATTCATGTACGACATCGGCTTCGCCAGGATCACCCGCCGGTTCCCCGGCCCCGGCGGACCGATCCGGCCCTCCACCACCTGCGCCTGCGCCTTCTGCGCACGCTTGAACTTCCCCCCGACCCGCTCCGCGAGGAGATCGGCCACCATGAACCCGACGTTGTGCCGGTTCCCGGCGTACTCCGGCCCCGGGTTGCCCAAACCCACGATCAGCCAGGGCGCGCTGGCATCCGTCGTCATGTCCTCAGTCTCCTCGTACCCGTCATCCGGAGCGAACAGCGAAACGGGGCGGCGGGCCGCAGCCCACCACCCCGTGTCCGGCTCAGCCGGTGGCTCAGGCCTCGGCGGCCTCGTCGCCCGCCTCGGCACCCTCGGCAGCCGGCTCCTCGGCCTGCGCGGCCAGGACCTGCAGCACGACGGCGTCCTCCTCGACGGCCAGCGTCACGCCCTTGGGCAGGGTGATGTCCTTCGCCAGGACGGAGGCACCGGCCTCCAGGCCCTCGACGGAGACCGTCACGGCCTCGGGGATGTGGGTGGCCTCGGCCTCGACCGGCAGCGCGTTCAGGACGTGCTCCAGCAGGTTGCCGCCCGGGGCAAGCTCACCCTCGGTCTGCACCGGGATCTCGACGTTGACCTTCTCGCCACGGGAGACGAGCAGCAGGTCGACGTGCTCCAGGAAGCCCTTCAGCGGGTCGCGCTGCACAGCCTTCGGGATCGCCAGCTCGCTGGTCTTGCCGTCGATGTCCAGGGAGATCAGGACGTTCGGCGTACGCAGCGCGAGCAGCAGGTCGTGACCCGGCAGCGTCAGGTGGACCGGGTCGGTGTTGTGGCCGTAGAGAACGCCGGGAACCTGGTTCGCGCGGCGGATGCGACGGGCGGCACCCTTACCGAACTCGGTACGGGTCTGCGCGGTGATCTTCACCTCGGACATGAGCACTCCTCGTATGTGACAGACGGGTCAACGGTCTGGGGGCGCCCCCTGCTCCGGAGGAGCTCGGGGAAGGTCACCCGGCCACGACTGGACTTGGCCTGCTACGAAGAGCGCGTCGATAACGGACCGCCGCACCTCACGGGTACGGCCTCCCTCGCCGAGCAACTGCACCAGTCTAACCGAACGCGAGAGGCCGCCCCGACCCACGGTCGGAGCGGCCCCTCGGACGCTGTGCGCTCAGCCCGGCCGAACGACTACGCGCTCAGCCCGGCCGAAGGCTCTGCGCTCAGCCCTGCTCCTCGAAGAGGCTCGTCACCGAACCGTCCTCGAACACCTCACGCACCGCACGCGCGATCGTCGGCGCGATCGACAGCACCGTGATCTTGTCCAGCTCCAGCTCACCCGGCGTCGGCAGCGTGTTCGTCAGCACGAACTCGCTCACCTTCGAGTTCTTCAGCCGGTCCGCCGCCGGACCCGACAGGATGCCGTGCGTCGCCGTCACGATCACATCCTCCGCGCCGTGCGCGAACAGCGCCTCCGCGGCCGCGCAGATCGTGCCACCCGTGTCGATCATGTCGTCGACCAGGACGCACACCCGGCCCTCGACCTCACCGACCACCTCGTGCACCGTCACCTGATTGGCGACGTCCTTGTCACGGCGCTTGTGCACGATCGCCAGCGGCGCGTCCAGCCGGTCGCACCAGCGGTCCGCCACCCGCACACGACCCGCGTCCGGGGACACGATCGTCAGCTTGTTCCGGTCGACCTTCGCGCCCACGTAGTCCGCCAGCACCGGCAGCGCCGACAGGTGGTCCACCGGGCCGTCGAAGAAGCCCTGGATCTGGTCCGTGTGCAGGTCCACCGTGAGGATGCGGTCCGCACCCGAGCACTTCAGCAGGTCCGCGATCAGACGCGCCGAGATCGGCTCGCGCCCACGGTGCTTCTTGTCCTGCCGGGCATACCCGTACGACGGGATGATCACGGTGATGCTCCGGGCCGAAGCCCGCTTCAGAGCATCGATCATGATCAACTGCTCCATGATCCACTTATTGATCGGCGCCGTGTGGCTCTGGATCAGAAAGCAGTCCGCCCCACGCGCCGACTCCTGGAAGCGGACGTAGATCTCACCATTGGCGAAGTCGAAAGCCTTGGTCGGCACCAGACCGACACCCAGCTGATGTGCGACCTCCTCGGCCAGCTCGGGGTGGGCGCGGCCGGAGAAGAGCATCAGCTTCTTCTCGCCGGTCGTCTTGATCCCGGTCACAGCACTGTCTCCTCAGACGTGTTCCCTGGCCGCGAGCCACCATCGCGCGAACCAGCCGAATTTGTGTGCACGTATCACGGTACGCCGAGTTCGACGTACCTGTTTCCGGTCAGTCCTCGCGATGAGCCTGCTCGGAGGCCGCCGCGGCAGCCTGCGCCGCAGCGCTGCCGGGCCGCTTGCGCGCCACCCAACCCTCGATATTCCGCTGCTGGCCGCGGGCGACAGCCAGCGACCCCGGCGGTACGTCCTTCGTGATCACGGAGCCCGCGGCCGTGTAGGAACCGTCCCCGACCGTGACAGGAGCCACAAACATGTTGTCCGACCCGGTCCGGCAGTGCGACCCGATCGTCGTGTGGTGCTTGCTCTCACCGTCGTAGTTCACGAACACACTCGCGGCACCGATGTTCGAGTACTCGCCGATCGTCGCGTCACCCACGTACGACAGGTGCGGCACCTTCGAACCCTCGCCGACCCGCGCGTTCTTCATCTCCACGTACGTGCCGGCCTTCGCCTTCGCACCCAGCACCGTCCCCGGCCGCAGATACGCGTACGGGCCCACCGACGCGCCCTCGCCGACCTCCGCACGGTCCGCCACGGTGTTGTCCACCCGGGCGCCCCGCTCCACCCGCGTGTCCTTCAGGCGGCTGTTCGGACCCACCTCGGCGTCCTCCGCCAGATGCGTCGACCCCAGCAGGATGGTGTTCGGGTGGACCACCGCGTCCCGCTCGAACGTCACCGTCACGTCCACCAGGACGGAGGCCGGGTCGACGATCGTCACACCCTCCGTCATCGCCCGCTCCAGCAGCCGGGCGTTCAGCAGCCGGCGCGCCTCCGCCAGCTGCACACGGTTGTTGATGCCGAGGATCTCCCGGTGGTCACCCGCCACCGAGGCCCCCACCCGGTGCCCCGCCTCGCGCAGGATCCCCAGCACATCGGTGAGGTACTCCTCGCCCTGGCTGTTGTCGGTACGCACCTTGCCCAGCGCATCCGCCAGCAGCTTCCCGTCGAACGCGAACACCCCGGAATTGATCTCCCGGATCGCACGCTGCGCGTCCGAGGCGTCCTTGTGCTCCACGATCGCGGTGACCGCACCCGTCTCCGGGTCGCGCACGATCCGCCCGTACCCGGTGGAGTCCGGGACCTCGGCCGTCAGCACCGTCACGGCGTTGCCGTCCGCGGCGTGCGTGTCCGCGAGCGCGCGCAGCGTCTCCCTGGAGAGCAGGGGGGTGTCACCGCACACCACCACGACCGTGCCGTTCAGCGCCTCCGGGCCGAGCTCCTCCAGCGCCATGCGCACGGCGTGCCCGGTGCCGTTCTGCTCGTACTGCACGGCGGTACGCGTCCCCGCATAGAGCTCGTCCAGATGTGCGGTGACCTGCTCACGGGCGTGCCCCACGACGACGCACAGGTGCTCGGGGCTCAGCTCGCGCGCCGCGGAGACGACGTGTCCGACGAGCGAGCGCCCGCAGATTTCATGCAGGACCTTGGGGGTCTTCGACTTCATGCGGGTGCCCTCACCCGCTGCGAGGACGACGACGGCTGCCGGGCGGTTGGCGCTCACGGGAATGCCCTTCGGCTTCGGGTGGTGGACACCCGCAGGATACCGGGGGGTTTCAGGGGGGAAACGAGTGCGGGTCCTGACCATGAGGCCAGGACCCGGGCAAAGGTGGCGGCTCCCCCATCAGGATTCGAACCTGAACAGACGGTACCAAAAACCGCAGTGCTGCCTGATTACACCATGGGGGATAAAACCCGGCCAAACCGGACATCAGGTCAGGTTGCCGGGTCGGCAGCCCCTACTATGCCGTACCAAGTCCCCTCCATGCGACGGTACAGGTCGGCGCTTTTGGTCACGTAGATCACGAGGCAGCCCCGGTACGTCTCTGCGGTGTTCCTGCGCGTGGTCCGGGGGTTGTGCTTCTTGAGTGTGGCCTTTCGGAAGGCCGAGGGGTCGATGCCGATCAGCTCGGCCCAGAACCTCTCGGCCTGCGCGACGTCGGCGGATTCGTGGATGCTCAGCCGGAAGCGCATGCGGTCGAGCGGTACCTCCAGGAGGTCGAGCCACCTCATGTAGAGGCTGATGACGTTGGGGTCGCTGTTGATGAACTGCAGAGACTCACGGCGCTGGTAGGACTTGTCCTTGGCGCCCTCCGCCCAGTACAGCGTGACCCCGGCGATGAACAGCTCGCGATCCGACAGTCGTCCGATCGCCTCGCGCGCCGACCGCTTGGTTTCCCGGCGCTCCTCTTCTCGTGCGGCGTACACACGCTGAAGACCCGCGTTCATGAGCGCGCGGCGTTCCTCGTCCGTGAAGCGCGGGTCCGGTTTCGGCAGGTCCCTCACCCACAGCGAGATCGAGCTCTTCGAGCAGCCCAGCTCCAGCTGGATCCGGTCGTAGGTCATGCCCTGGAGCCGCAGTTCGCGGGCCTTCGCCCGGAGGGTGTCCTTGGCGTTGGTCATGCGGACAGCCTCGTCCGGAATGCGGACGTCCGGGTCGAATGGGCGGGCGATTCACGTGTTCGAAGGAATTTTGTGTGTTGCGGGTGCGGATCGTCATGGTTCGTGCTGCTGAGCGCCCCGGAAAATGGGTGGCAGCCGCCCGTAGGCTGGGAAGCATGACCACGACGGGGGCGCACCAGGACGCCGCGGGCACCGGTGCCCGCGGCTGGTGGTGGTGGGGACGGCGGCGCAGTGCCGTGCTGGATGTGGTGCTGGCCTTGGTGTCGGCGCTGGAGTGCGGGGCCGAGGGGGTCGGCTTCGCGGACGGTGTCGGGGTCCCGGCCCCGTTGGGGGCGCTGTTCGGGCTGGCCGCGGGGGCCGTGCTGGTGTTGCGGCGGCGGTGGCCGATCGCCGTGGTGCTGGTGTCGATCGCGGTCACGCCGGCCGAGATGGGCTACCTGATGAGCGTCGTCGGGCTGTACACGCTCGCCGCGTCGGAGGTGCCGCGAAGGATCACGGCGGTGCTGGCGGGGATGTCGCTGGCCGCGGTGTTCATCGTGACGTTCGTCCGGGTGCGGCAGGACCTGGCCACGGCCGATTTCGACACGGCGTCGTGGTACGTGCCGCTGATGTCGGCGATCCTGTCGTCGGGCCTGACCGCCCCGCCGGTGCTGTTCGGGCTGTACATAGGGGCGCGGCGGCGGCTGATGGAGTCGTTGCGGGAGCGGGCGGACAGTCTGGAGCAGGAGCTGTCGCTGCTGGCGGACCGGGCGGAGCAGCGGGCGCAGATGGCGCGCGTGGAGGAGCGGACGCGGATCGCGCGCGAGATGCATGACGTGGTGGCGCACCGGGTGAGCCTGATGGTGGTGCATGCGGCGGCGTTGCAGGCGGTGGCGCTGAAGGATCCGCAGAAGGCGGTGCGGAACGCGGCGCTGGTGGGGGACATGGGGCGGCAGGCGTTGACGGAGTTGCGGGAGATGCTGGGGGTGCTGCGGTCCACCGAGCCGGGGCCGCCGGCGTCGGCGCAGGCGGCGCGGGCGCGGGTGCCGGGGCAGCCGTCGGAGTCCTCCGGGGTGCCGTCGGCGTCCGTGCGGCTGTCGGCGTCGGAGCGGCCGCTGGCGGCGGTGGGGCGGGCCGCGGCTGCCGCCGCTGCCGCGGCGGAGGTCGCGGAGGACGGGCCGTGCCTGGACGCCGTGGAGGAGCTGGTGGAGCAGTCCCGGCAGGCGGGGATGGTCGTGGAGCTGCGGGTGATGGGTGAGGTGCGGGCGTACGCGCCGGACGTCGAGCAGACCGCGTACCGGGTGGTGCAGGAGGCGCTGACGAACGTGCACAAGCATGCGGCGGGCGCCGAGGTGGTGGTGCGGCTGGCGCACCGGGGTGACGAGGTGGCGATGCAGGTGGAGAACGGCCCCTCGGACGGTGCGGCGGCGGACGCGGGGCTGCCGAGCGGCGGCAACGGTCTGGTGGGGATGCGGGAGCGGGTGACGGCGCTGGGCGGGGTGTTCGTGTCGGGGCCGACGGACGAGGGCGGGTTCAAGGTGTCGGCGGTGCTGCCGGTGGCGCCGGCAGCGACGGCGTGACGTTTCGGCTTCGGTGGTGCCGCCTCGGCTCGGTGGTGCGGCTTTCGGTCTGGTGGCGTGACCTTCGGTTCGCGGTGTGCCCTTCGGCGTCGGCGGCGTGACCTCAGGGGGAGGTCAGGCGGGTCGGCAGGGTGCCGGTGATGAGGGTGCCGAGGGCGTGGTCGATGTCGGGGCCGAGGTACCAGTCGCCCGAGTGGTCGAGGCTGTAGACGCGGCCTTCGGCGTCGATGGCGAGGACGGCCTGGTGGCCGGCTTCCTCGCCGAGGGGGGCGAGCTCGGTTTCGAGCGCCCGGCCGAGGTCGGCGAGGCTGCGGGCGAGGTGGAGGCCGGCGAGGGGGTCGAAGCGTACGGGGACGGGGGCGACCTGGCGGCCGGGCCCGGGCCCGCTGATGTGGAGGCCGCCGAATTCGGCCCACGCCTCGACGGCCGCGGGGAAGACGCTGTGGCGGTGCCCGGCGGGTGAGACGTGGGCCCTGAGGGCGTCGGCCCACTGTTCCGCCTGCTTGATGTCCCAGCGGCCGGGGCGCCAGCCCGCCTCCCGCAGGGCGGCGTCGACGGCGACGGGGAAGCGGGTGGTGTTCAGGTCGGGCATGGTGGTGCGGTCAGCCGTTCCGGTCGGTGGTGGGGTCGACGGTGCGTACGCCGAAGTGGGCGAGGAGCGCCGCGCAGGAGCGGCAGGGCGCGGCGTAGCTGCCGTGGAGCGGGTCGCCGTCCTCGCGGATGCGGCGGGTGGTGAGCTTGGCGTGTTTGAGGGAGCGGCGGGCCTCGCCATGGGTGAGCGGTTTGCGCTGGGCGCGCTTGGAGCGGTTGTTCTCGGTGGCGGTGAGGTGGCGGGAGAGCAGGATCGCCTCGGGGCAGCGGCCGGTGAAGCGTTCGCGCTGGCCGCTGGTGAGGGTGTCCAGGAAGTCCTGTACGAGAGGGTGCAGGACGGGCGGCTGGTTGGCGCGTCCGGCGGTACAGGTGAGGGTTTCGCCGCGTACGGAGAGGGCCGCGCCGACGGTGGGGAGGATGCCGTCGCGGCGGTGTCGCAGTAAGGGGGTGCGGTCGGAGGCGGTGCTGCTCCAGCTGAGGCGTGGGTCGCCTGCGGGAGTGGTGCCTGGCTGCGCTGGTTGCGCTGTGTGCATGGTGCGTGTGTCCCCTCTGCAATCCCCCGAGTTGCGGGAAACAGCCTGCCAAATGCGGGAGCTCATGGGGAAGCGGGGGCACTGAAACGTGTGATCGGTGTGCCTTGAGATCGTCGGTGGGTCACCTGGGAGTGACCCTTGGTCACCGAAGCGGAGGGCCGGTTCCCCCTGTTGCCCCACCGCATAGGCTGTGCGGAACCAGCCAGCAGCAGCAGGGGGCAACCGCCATGACGACAGGTCGGCTCGGGCAGCATCATGCCGCGCCACCGAACGCGGCCTACGCCGGGCAGGTCGTGCACTTCCCGGACCCGGTCCGTGCCGCCCGGCATCCCAGAGGGGTGCGGGTGGGCGCGGGCGGTCATCCGGATTTCTCGCCGTACGCGCGTGCGGCCGCCGAGATCGCCGAGCCCCCGGAGGGGTTCGGGGTCGACGAACTGCGGCTGACGGACTACGTGTCGGCGAACGCCGCGCTGGCGGCGGCCGGGCACGAGCTGTGGGACACGGTTCCGGCGGTGGCCACGCCGCACGGCTGGACGTGGCACCACGTCGCGGGGACGCGCCGCATGGAACTGGTGCCGGTCGAGGTGAAGGCGCTGCTGCGGCACCACGGTGGGCTGGCGACGGCCGCGGTGGACCACGGCAAGCGGGGGACGCGGCCGCTGCAGGAGACGCGGCCGGCGCACTTCGGGCTGCCGAAGGGTGCGCTGTCGGTGTCCGAGGCGCAGTTGCAGGGTGTCGAGGAGGACCTGGGGTACCGGCTGCCGGGCGCGTACCGGTCCTTCCTGAAGGCGGCGGGCGGGTGCGCGCCGGTCGGCGCGGCGCTCGACGCGGAGCTGGGACTGCTGGTGGACCAGCCGTTCTTCACGGTGCGCGACGAGGCCGCGGTCAACGACCTGGTGTACGTGAACAAGTGCCTGCGGGACCACCTGACGAAGGACTACCTGGGGGTCGGTTTCGTCCAGGGCGGCATCCTCGCGGTCAAGGTGCGGGGCGCGGGTGTGGGGTCGGTGTGGTTCTGCGCGTACGACGACGCGCGGGACCAGGACGGCTGGACGGTGCAGGAGCGGGTGGAGCGGTTGCTGCTGCCGTGCGGTGCCGATTTCGACGAGTTCCTCCAGCGGCTGGCGGGTAATCCGCCGGAGCTGGAGACGGTGGCGAACCTGATGGTGGACGGCGGCTTCGCACGGGCCGTCCCGGTTTCGGACGAGGGGTGACGGTCCGGTGGTGACCTTCGCGCAGGCGCAGGAGCGCGCGGAAGAGTGGGTCAACGGCGACGTGCCCGCGTACCAGCACCGTGAGGTGCGGGTCCGTGAGTTCGAGCTGGGGTTCGTGGTGTGGGCGGAGGACCGCGAGGACGGCCCGACGTCGGACGGCGGGCGGCAGCGGCTGGTGATCGCCCGGGACAGTGGTGAGGCGACGCTGTGGCCGGGGTTGCCGGTGGGCGAGGTGATCCGCCGGTACGAGGAGGAGTACGGGGCGCCGCCGGCGGATGTGCCGGCCGCGGCCGCGGCGCCGCCGGAGCGGATCGATCTGAACCAGACGTCGTTCCTGCTGACGCCGCCGGAGTGGTTGCAGGACGCGGCGGACAGGCGGGGGATCACGGACCGCCGGGCGGACGGGGTGCCTGTGGACGGGGTGCCCGCCGATGCGGCACCCGCGGACGCGGTGCCTGCGGACGCGGTGTCGCCGGGGGCGCCTTCGGAGGCGTCATCCGTGCCGGGGCCGTCCTCGGGGGGTCCGTCTTCGGCGGGCGCGGGCCTGGTGGATGCGGCTTCGACGGGTGCGGCTTCGACCGGTGCTGCTCCGACGGGTGCGCCCGCGGGTGCGCCGACGCCGACGCAGCCGCCCATGCCGTCGCCGCAGTCGTCGCAGCCGCCGTCCCAGGGGGCGGACGTGTGGGCGGCGCCGGGGCAGGGCGCTTCGGGGGCCGGTACCGCGTGGCCCACGGCCGGGGGCGCGGGCGACTACGAGCCCACGGCCTCCGACGGGGTGCCCGCGGCCTCGCCGTGGACCGACACCGGTGTGCCGGCGGGCGCCGGGGACGACGGGTCCGTACCGCTGCCCGCCACCGTGTTCGCGCCGCCGCTGTCGGGAGCGGACGACGACGACACGCCGCCGCCGGCGGTGGGGGCCGACGCGCCGACCGCGCTGATCCAGGGCGGCAGCCAGCTGGCGCGTACGGCGATCGCGCCGGCGCTGGACCCGCAGCCGGCGTCGAACGGTCCCGCGGCACCGAGCACGCCGAGTGTGCCCGACAGCCCGGGCACCGGCGGCGGGCAGGCGTCCCGTCCGTCGGCCGGGGACATCGCGGACGCCGCGACCAGCAAGGCCACGCTGCCGCCGCGGGGTGCGCGCACCCCGCGGGCGGGCGGGCCGACGACTCCGCCGCCTCCGGGTGCGCCGGGGACTCCCGGGGCCCGGCCGCCCGCGTCGGGTCCGGGCGCTCCCGGGGCGCCGGCCGGGGGGTACGTACCGACGCAGCTCGTGGCGCAGCTGGGGCCGGACGGGCCCGTGCCGCCCGGGCCTCCCGCGCCGCCGGCCCCTCCGGGTTCGACCCCGCCCCCGGGTG
>NZ_JOBL01000161.1 GCF_000716335.1 Streptomyces sp. NRRL S-118
GAGGCGCTCACGGAAACGGCACCCGGCAAGAAGGCACCCGGCAAGAAGGCCGGCGCCGAGAAGGTGGCCGCCGTGAGGGTGGCGGGCGGGACGGTCACCGCGGAGGCGGGCGAGGGCGAAGCGATGGCCGGCGCGGGGAGAAGGGCCGCGAAGGGCGAGGCGCCGGCCGAGAAGGCGGGCGGGAAGAAGCGGGCGGTCAAGGCGGCCGCCCGGAAGGCCGCACCCGCGGCCGAGGGGGCGGCGCAGGCCGCGGAGAAGACGGGAGCCAGGACGGTGGCAGCGAAGAAGATCGCGGATGTGACCCCGGCGCAGGCGGCAGGGGCCATGAAGCCGGTGCCGCAGGCACGGGGCATCGCCGGTGCGGCGCCCGAGGAGCTGGCCGTACGGCCCGGCGAGGAGCCGTGGAGCCCCGAGGAGGTCGCGGAGGCCCGCGCCGAGCTGGAGGGCGAGGTGGCACGGCTCCAGGCCGAGCTCGCCGCCTCCGAGGAGGCGCTGTCCGGCCTGATGCGGGACTCCGGGGACGGTGCCGGTCACGACGAGGCCGACACCGGTACGAAGAACATCACGCGCGAGCACGAGATGGCGCTCGCCGCCAACGCCCGGGCCACCCTGGAGCAGATCGAGCACGCCCTCCAGCGGCTCGACGCGGGGACGTACGGCCTGTGCGAGGTGTGCGGCAAGCCGATCGGCAAGGCGCGCATGCAGGCGTTCCCACGGGCCACCCTCTGCGTGGAGGACAAGCAGAAGCAGGAACGGCGAGGCTGAACCCGCACGTGTGTGCCGTACCCTCGTGGTCAGTCAGGCACCTAGGTTGAGGGACTCACGTGGCAGAGGCGGAGCGCACCATCGGTACGCCGGATGTTGGGGACGAGGCCGCGACGCCCGTCGAGCGGCCCAGGGGAAGGCGCAGGATCCTCGCGCTCTTCACCGTGGCTCTCGTGGCCTACCTGCTGGATCTGGGCAGCAAGATGGTCGTGGTGGCCAAGCTGGAGCACCACGAGCCGATCGAGGTGATCGGCGACCTGCTGCGGTTCGAGGCGGTGCGCAACCCGGGTGCCGCGTTCGGGATCGGTGAGGCCTTCACCGTGATCTTCACGGTCATCGCGGCGACGGTGATCGTGGTGATCATCCGCCTGGCGCGGAAGCTGTACAGCCTGCCGTGGGCGATCGCGCTCGGTCTGCTGCTCGGCGGGGCGCTCGGCAACCTCACCGACCGGATCTTCCGGTCGCCCGGCGTCTTCCAGGGCGCGGTGGTGGACTTCATCGCCCCCGCGCACTTCGCCGTCTTCAACCTCGCCGACTCGGCGATCGTGTGCGGCGGGTTCCTGATCGTGATCCTGTCGTTCCGGGGCCTGGACCCCGACGGGACCGTCCACAAGGACTGACAAGGCATACTCGACGGGTGAGCACGATTCCCGAGATCCGTACGCTGCCCGTTCCCGATGGTCTGGAGGGCGAGCGCGTCGACGCCGCCATCGCCCGTATGTTCGGGTTTTCCCGCACCAAGGCGGCCGAGCTGGCCGCCGCCGGGAAGGTGCTCGTCGACGGCGCCGTCGTCGGCAAGTCCGAGCGGGTGAGCGGCGGTGCCTGGCTCGAGGTGGAGATGCCGGCGCCCGCCGCGCCCGTGCAGATCGTCGCCGAGCCCGTCGAGGGCATGGAGATCGTCCACGACGACGACGACATCGTCGTGATCGTCAAGCCGGTCGGCGTGGCCGCCCACCCGAGCCCCGGCTGGACCGGCACCACCGTGATCGGCGGCCTCGCCGCGGCCGGCTACCGCATCTCGACGTCCGGCGCGGCCGAGCGGCAGGGCATCGTGCACCGCCTCGACGTCGGCACCTCCGGGCTCATGGTCGTGGCCAAGTCGGAGCGGGCGTACACGCTCCTCAAGGCGCAGTTCCGCGAGCGCACGGTCGACAAGCGCTACCACGCGCTCGTCCAGGGCCACCCCGACCCGCTGAGCGGCACGATCGACGCCCCCATCGGCCGCCACCCGAACCACGACTACAAGTGGGCCGTCACCGCCGAGGGCAAGCCCTCCGTGACGCACTACGACCTCATCGAGGCGTACCGGGCGGCCTCCCTGCTCGACATCAAGCTGGAGACGGGCCGCACCCACCAGATCCGGGTCCACATGTCCGCCCACCGCCACCCGTGCGTCGGCGACCTGACGTACGGCGCCGACCCGACGCTGGCCAAGCGCCTGCGCCTGACCCGTCAGTGGCTGCACGCGGTGCGGCTCGGTTTCGAGCACCCGGCGGACGGCCGCTGGGTGGAGTTCGCGAGCAGCTACCCCGACGACCTCCAGCACGCCCTCGACACGATCGCCGCGGAGAGCGCATGAGCCCCTTCCTCGTCCGGGAGGCGGTGACCGACGAGGACCTGAAGGCGGGCTTCGCCGTTCGCCACGAGGTCTTCGTCGTCGAGCAGGGCGTCCCCGAGGAGATCGAGTACGACGCCTACGACGCGACCGCCGTGCACGTCCTGGCCGTCCGCCGCTCCGACGGCACCGCCCTGGGCACCGGGCGGCTGCTGCACGGGCCGGACGCGGCCGGCAGGACCGGCGGCGCCGACGGCGTCGGCTCGCTCGGCCGCCTGGCGGTCGTGAAGGCGGCCCGCGGCCTCGGGGCCGGCGTGGCGCTCGTGCGCGCCATCGAGGAGGCGGCACGCGCGCGGGGGCTGACCGCGGTGGACCTGCACGCCCAGACGCAGGCGCTGGGGTTCTACGAGCGGCTCGGGTACGAGGCCTACGGCACGCCGTTCCAGGACGCGGGCATGCCGCATCTCGCCATGCGGCGGATGCTCTGACGCGCGTGGCAGGGTTGAGGGTGCTGATCGTCTCGGACTGACCGGACCCTCCGACCGGGTCCTCGCGGGCGGAAGGGCGCACCGTGGACCAACTGGCTCTGCTCCTCGTGCTGCTGCTGGGCGCGGTGGTGACCGTGCCCCTCGGGGAACGGCTGGGCCTGCCCGCACCGGTGCTGATGACGATCGGCGGGATGGGCCTCGCCCTGCTCCCCTTCGTGCCGAACATCGAGCTCCCGCCCGACTACATCCTGCCCCTGGTCCTGCCGCCGTTGCTGTACGCGGCCGTCCAGCGCACCTCCTGGCGCCAGTTCACCGCCAACAGGAGGCCCATCTTCCTGCTCGCCGTCGCGCTGGTCTTCGTGACCACCGCCGCCGTGGCGGCCGTCGCGAGCGCTGTCGTCCCCGGGCTGCCGCTGGCCGCCGCCGTCGCGCTGGGTGCGCTCGTCGCGCCGCCCGACCCGGTCGCGGCCACCGCCGTGGCGGGGTCCCTCGGGCTGCCGCGGCGGCTCGTGTCGATCCTGGAGGGCGAGGGGCTGTTCAACGACGTCACCGCGATCGTGCTGTACCACGTGGCGATCGGGGCGGCGCTCGCCGGAACGTTCTCCTGGGGGGAGGCGGTGGGGGAGCTGGCGCTGTCGGCCGTGGTCGCCGTCGTCGTCGGGCTGGCGCTCGGCTGGCTGTCCAACAAGCTGATGGGCATGCTCGGTGACCCCACCCTGCAGACCGGGCTCACCCTGCTGGTGCCGTTCGTCGGCTACGTCCTGGCGGACCGGCTGCTCGGCTCGGGCGTCCTCGCCGTCCTCGTCATCGCCCTCTACCTCGCCGAACACGCGGCAGACGCCGACGACGTGATGGGCCGTCTGGCGGGCCGGGCGTTCTGGGAGGTCGTCGACGTCCTGGTCACGGGTATCGCGTTCGGGCTGATCGGGCTGGAGCTGCACCACGTCTTCGGCACGGCCGAGGGACGGGAGCTGGAGATGCTCGGCTGGGGCGGCGCGGTCGCCGCCTGCGTCGTCGGCGTACGCCTGGGGTGGCTGCTGCCCGCCACCTGGCTGGCCAAGCGGCTGCACTCGCGGCGGGACTACGACGAGGACATCCCGGTCAGCTGGCGGGAGACCGTCGTCATGTGGTGGTCGGGCATGCGGGGTGTGGCGTCGGTCGCCCTGGCCCTCGCCGTCCCGCTGCGCGACGACCACGGGGCGCCCTTCCCATGGCGTGACGAGATCATCTTCATCGCCTTCTGCGTCATCGTCGCGACCCTCCTCTTCCAGGGCCTGACCCTGCCGTGGCTGGTCGGGAAGCTCGGCGTACGCGCCGACACGGACACGGAGCGGGAGTTCGAGCGGAGCCTGGCCCTGCGCGCCGCACGGGCCGCCAAACGGCGCCTGAAGGAGATCCAGGAGGTCGACGAGCTGCCGGAGGAGCTCCAGGAGCGGCTCCAGCGCATCGCGTTCGAGGTGGGCGTGAGGATCAGCCCGGACGTGCTGGACGAGGAGCGGCGGTCGTCGGCGGCCCGGAGGGCGGAGCGCTTCAAGGCGGTGCAGCGCATCCAGCACGAGATGCTGTCGGCCGCCCGCCACGAGGTGCTGGCCGCGCGCAGCGAACCCGGCGCCGACCCGGAGGTCGTCGACCGGGTGCTGCGGCAACTGGACGTCCACAGCCTTCGCTGAGGCCGCAGGGCGCGAGCCGCCTGCCGCTGCCGCTATCCGCGGCCGGTGCGGACGCCGGGCTTCTGCTCCGCGTCCCGTACGACGTACGCGTCGACGTTGTTGCTGTGGACCTCCGCCGCCCGCGGGGGCCGGTGGTCGTGCCACTGCCCGTCCGGCGACGGCGCGGGCGCGGCGGTGGCCGTGGCGACGCGCGGCAGCGCGTACGGGTGCTCCCGGCACAGCCAGGCGACCATCTGCTCCCGCACGCTGCAGCGCACGGTCCAGATGTCGTCGGCGTCCTTCGCCGTCACCACCGCGCGCACCTGGATCGTGGTGGGCGTGGTGTCGGTGACGGCCAGCGACCAGTCACGGCCGTCCCAGGCGGAGCAGGCGTGCAGGATCTCCTGGAGCTTGTCGCGCATCAGGCCGACCGGTGCCGTGTGGTCGAGGTGGAAGAAGACCGTGCCGGTCATCTGGGCGCCGCCGCGCGACCAGTTCTCGAACGGCTTGCTGGTGAAGTACGACACGGGCATCGTGATCCGGCGCTCGTCCCAGGTCCGTACGGCCAGGAACGTCAGCGTGACCTCCTCCACCACGCCCCATTCGCCGTCCACGACGACCGTGTCACCGATGCGGACCATGTCGCCGAAGGCGATCTGGAAGCCGGCGAAGAGGTTGCCGAGGGTGGACTGGGCGGCGACACCGGCGACGATGCCGATGATGCCCGCGGAGGCCAGCATGGACGTGCCGATCGTGCGGAAGTCCGGGAACGTCAGCAGCATCGCCGCGACCGCCACCACACCGACCACGGCGGTGACGATCCGCATGATGAGCGTCACCTGGGTGCGGACCCGGCGCACCCGGGCCGCGTCGCGCGTGGAGGACGCGTAACGGGCGTAACTGGACTCCACTATGGCGGCGGCGATCCGCACCACCAGCCAGGCGCCGGCCCCGATCAGGACGAGACCGAGCACCTGGCCGATGGCGGTCTGGTGGGAGACGATGACCTGCCACCTGGTCTGCCGGTACGAGCCGCGCAGCAGGGCGGTGAGCATGACCACCTGCAGCGGTATGCGGCAGCGGCGCAGCAGGTCCCACAAGGGGGTCTCCGGGTGCCGGGCGTCGATGCGGCGCAGCAGCACGTCGGCCAGCCAGCCGACGAGCAGCGTGAGCACGACCGACCCACCGAGGACGGTCAACGGGCGCAGTACGTTCTCCATGGGTCCGGGACTCCGACGACGGCTGGCAGGATGGCCGGATGGACATCATGCTCTTCCACTCGGCCTACGGTCTGCGCCCGGCCGTCCACACGGCAGCCGACCGGCTGCGCGCGGCCGGGCACCACGTGCACGTGCCCGACCTCTACGGCGGTCAAACTGCCGGAACGGTGGAGGAGGGCATGGCGATCAAGGAGGGGATCGGCAAGGAGGAGCTGCTCAAGCGGGCGGTCCTCGCCGCCGCGCCGTACTCCGAGCGAGGGCTCGTGTACGCGGGGTTCTCGCTGGGCGCTTCCATCGCCCAGACGCTGGCCCTCGGTGATGAGAAGGCCCGCGGGCTGCTGCTGGTGCACGGCACGTCCGACATCGCGCCGAACGCGTCGGTGGACGAGCTGCCGGTCCAGCTGCACGTCGCCGCTCCGGACCCCTTCGAACCGGACGACTGGCTGAACGCCTGGTACCTGAGGATGCGGCAGATCGGCGCGGACCCCGAGGTCTACCGCTACCAGGGCGCCGGTCACCTGTACACGGACCCCGGCCTGCCGGACTACGACGAGGACGCCGCCGAGCGGACCTTCCGGATCGCCGTGGACTTCGTGCAGGGCCTCTAGGCCTGTCCTCCGGGTCAGGCCCGCGAGGTCCGGAAGACAGGGCCCTGGCCGGCACAGGGGTGCGCCCCGGCTGCCGGACGGGTCCGGTGGCCGGGGCGCGACCGCGGGCGAGCGACCGGCCGCGGGTGACCGCGGCGGTGCGGTGCGGCCGTCAGACGGCGCGGTAGGCGGTCCAGTGGTCCTTCATGCGCTGCACCTGGCCCGAGGTGAACTGGTACATGCAGGCGTCGTAGGTGTAGTCCATGAAGTTGTGGATGGGGTCGGCACCCGTCTTGCTGGCGCAGCTGTCACGGCCGGTCGGGCACTCGTACGCCGGGCTCTTCTCCGCCGGGGTGTCGGAGACGTAGTCGCCGTTGCCGTTGCAGCCGCCCTGGAAGGTGTGGTACAGCCCCATCCAGTGGCCGACCTCGTGCGTGCCGGTGTCGCCCTCGTCGTAGTTGGCGGCCGACCCGCCCGGCAGCGAGGAGTCGAGCACGACGACGCCGTCCATCGTCGGGTTGGACCGGTACGAGGACGGGAAGGTGGCCCAGCCCAGCAGCCCGCCGCCGAGGTTGGCGGTGTAGAAGTTGAGCGCGTTCGCCCCGCCCTTGCGGAGCGCCGACTTCATGGCCTTCTCCTCGGGGGAGCCGGAGCTGAGGTTGTACCAGGCCGCGTTGTTCGTGTAGTCCGTGGCGGCCAGCGTGAACTGGAAGCCGGAGTCGGCGTTGCCGGTGCCCTGGCCGCCGAACGCCGAGTTGAGGACGGCGAGCTGCTGGTCGATGTCGGTCGCGCTGAGCTTGCCGGTCTCGCCGTCGTGGATGACGTGGAAGTAGACCGGGATGGTGGTGGCGGTGGCGGCGAAGCCGCGAGCGCCGTTCGCCCGCGCGGCCTCGAGTCTCTTCTTCAGGTCCGCGTCCATGGCCTTGGCCTTGGCGTCGGTGACCTCGTTGGGCTCGTGGGCGTGCCCGGTGCCTCCGGGACGGCCTTCGCGCGCGGTGGCGCTCGTGACCGCGTCGTCCGCGCACTCCTCCGCGGCGGCCGCGGCGGGTGCCTTGGCGGCGGCGGCACCCGTCGGGGCGGAGAGCGGGAAGAGGGCCAGGGTTCCGGCCAGGACCGCCGTGCCGAGTGCACGGCGGTGCATACGCGGAGATATTCGGGCAAGAGCACGCATGGTGACTCCTCGCGGGGGGTTGTGGAGAGGGCCTTCCTCGCCACCGCGGGGAGATTACGTGGCCATGTCAGATCTTGATGAGCAGTGAACAAGCCCAATCAATCGTTGAGTAATTGAAGACATCAGGGAGAAATCCTTCGGTCCGTCCCGGGTGTTGAGACGCGCACGTAACGAATGCGCCACCGCGGGCGGGTGGTGTGTCCGTATTCGATCTGTCGAACACACCACCCGTGACGGCCGTGTGATCTCCCGTTAACACCCGGCAGGATGGCCGAAAATCGACCCTAGGGGTCGCCTCAGCGTACGGGCGCGTACACCCGCTCGACCTTCTGCGTTCCACTCACCGTCCGGTATGAGCGGATCCACGCCGACGAGGCGTCCGGCCGGGTCCGGTCGGACAGGACGTAGTAGTCCATCTGGGCGCGCTCGGCGGTCACGTCCAGGACGCCGTAGCCGTGGTTGTCCATGTCGATCCACTTGACGTGGCGGTTGGCGGCCTTGACGGCTCCGGCGGCCACCATGGAGACCGTGCCGGGCGCCACCCCGAGGATGTCGTCCAGGTTGTCGGAGGTCACCGACGTCACCACGAACTCGGTCGCCGCCGACCGCGACAGCGGGTACGTCGCCGCCTTCACCGGTACGTCGTTGGCCCATGCCATGTGGATGTCACCGGTGAGGAAGACGGTGTTGGCGATGGACCGGTCCGTGAGGTGCGCGAGCAGCTCCTTGCGGTCGTCGGTGTAGCCGTCCCACTGGTCCGCGTTGACGGCCAGCCCGCCCGCGGGCAGGCCCAGCAGCTCCGCGACGGGCTCCAGGAGATGGGCCGGCAGGGAGCCGAAGGCGACCGGCGAGATCATCACCGATGTGCCGACCAGCTTCCAGGCGCTGTCGGAGGCCGCCAGCCCCGACTTCAGCCAGTCCAGCTGGGCGCGCCCCGTGATCGTGCGGTCCGGGTCGTCCACCCGGCCGCTGCCCGCCGGCGCCTGCTGCGAACGGAACGAGCGCAGGTCCAGCAGGTGCAGATCGGCCAGCTTGCCGAAGCGCAGCCGCCGGTAGACGGTGCCTTCCGTGGAGGTGCGGACCGGCATCCACTCGAAGTACGCCTGCTTGGCCGCCGCGACGCGCGCCGCCCACTCGCCCTCCGCGCCGGGGGTGTGGTTGTCGGCCCCGCCGGACCACGTGTCGTCGGCGAACTCGTGGTCGTCCCATATCGCGATCACCGGGTGCGCGGCGTGCAGCGCCTGCAGGTCGGGGTCCGACTTGTAGGTGGCGTGGCGCAGCCGGTAGTCGGCCAGCGTGACGATCTCGTGCACCGGGGCGTGCGGACGGACCACGTGCTCCGGCTTCGGGTAGCTGCCGGAGCCGTACTCGTAGATGTAGTCGCCGAGATGGAGGACCGCGTCCAGGTCGGCGCGGGCGGCGAGGTGGCGGTACGCGGAGAAATAGCCCGACTCCCAGTTGGCGCAGGAGACCACGCCGAACCGGATGCCCGGCGCGGCGGCGTCGGCGGCCGGGGCGGTGCGGGTACGGCCGACGGGGGAGACCTCCGTCCCCACGGTGAACCGGAAGTAATAGTCGGTCGCCTGGTGCAGGCCTCTTACGTCCACCTTGACGGTGTGGTCCGTGGCTGCCGTCGCCGTGACGGTGCCCCGGGCGACGACACCGGTGAAGGAACGGTCCTGCGCGACCTCCCATCTGACCTCCGCGTCCGGGCCCTTGCCGGACCCTGGCACCGCGTCGGCGGCCGGCGTGACGCGCGTCCACAGCAGGACGCCGTCGGGGAGGGGGTCGCCGGAGGCGACACCGTGGAGGAAGACGGGCGTGCGGGTGTCCGCGGCGGCGGACGGGGCGGCGGCGAGGACGGGAGCGGCGACCGCGGTGGCGGCGGCGGCCTTGACGACCGCGCGGCGGCTCGGGGCAGGAATGTGTCGACTGGTCACGGACCATCACATTACTGATCAGTACGACCAACGGGCAGGCGAAAACCGGAAAGTTCGCCTGCCCGTGGCCCCCGCGCCGGACCGCCCTCACCTGCTGGGACGGCCGCGCTCCGGTCAGCCCTTGAGGGCCTTGCCGACCGCCGTCGTGAACTCGGCCGCCGTCATGGGCGCGCCCTGGCCGTCCGCGCCCGTGATGGTCTTGCCGTCCATCTTCAGCGTCGGCGTGCCCTTGACCCCGCTGTCGTCGAAGGACGCGGACATCTTCATCGCCCACGCGTCGAAGGTGCCCTTCTCCACGTCCTTCTTGAAGGCGGCGTTGTTCTTCAGCGCGGGCACCGACTCCGCCACCTCCAGCAGGTAGGAGTCCTTGGCGAACTTGTCCTGCGACTCCTCCGGGTGGAACTTCGCGGAGTACAGCGCCGCCTTGTAGTCCAGGAACGCCTCCGGGCCGACGTTCAGGGCGGCGCCCAGCGCGGAGAGGGCGTTCTTGGAACCCTCGCCCTGGTCGCTGTTGTCGATGAACGTCGCACCGATGTACCGGATCTTGTACTTGCCGGCGTCGACGTCCTTCTCGATGGTCTCGCCGACCTGCTGCTCGAAGACGGCGCAGATCGGGCAGCGGGAGTCCTCGTACAGCTCCAGCGTCTTCTTGGCGGCCGGCTTGCCGATGACGATCGTGGTGCCGTCGTCGCCGGTGGTGTTCTTCGGTGCCGTGACGTTCTTCTCGTCCTTCATGGCCTCCCAGTGGGAGGGCTTGTTCGCCTGCACGACCGCGTAGCCGATGCCTCCGGCCAGCCCCAGGACGGCGAGGGCCGAGACGCCGACGGTGATCTGCCGGCGCATCCTGTCCTTCTTGGCCTGACGCTCGCGCTCCTGGCGCAGCCGCTCGCGGGCCGCCGCCTTGTTCGCCTGGCTGTTGCGTGCACTCATGGTCGTACTTCTCCGTGGAAAGTGTGAGGTGAGGGGTGGACTGCCGGGAACGCCCGGCGAGGCTCTGCTCGGCTCAGGCGGGGAGAGCCGCCGGGCAGGGCGGCGGTCCACGCCGGGCCACGGAGTGCACGAGGAGCCCGCGCCGGGCGGGGAGCGGGCGGACCAGAGGGCGCGGGCCCCGCCGTACGGCGCGCCGGAACGTCCCCACCACGGCGACCGCCACCAGCAGCGGCCGGAACGCGGACACCGCCGCCGTCCGCACCAGCGAGGCGAGCGCGCTCTCGCCGCGGCGCAGCCATGCCGCGGCGACCAGCCCGACCGAGACGTGCGCGGCGAGCAGCAGCCAGGGCAGCGCCGGGTCGGGGGAGTGCAGCAGGCCGGCCGCGCCGCCGGGCGGCCCGGCCACCGCGGGCAGCGGCCCGCCCACCGCGCCCCCGCACAGCACGTCGACGCCCACCGCGCGCAGCGAGCCCGCCACGGGGCCGCCGGCCGGGCCGTAACAGGCGTGCTGACCGGAGGTGAACACGGTGTCGGCGGCCAGCTCCAGCGGCACCAGCAGACCCGCGATCCGCCACAAGCCCCGCTCCGCGCCGCCCGCGAGCGCGTACGCCACGGCGAACACTCCGGCCGTGACGGCGGCGACCGTCATGAGGGGCAGCGGCGTCCGGGACAGCAGCACGTGGGAGGCGGCGGACAGCGTCACGACGAGTGCCGTGAAGAGCGCCGCCCGCAGCCCCCTGAGCCGGGTCCCGGATATGTCTTCCATCGCCGACAGAGTGTGCCATGTCCGCCGGTAAGCGGTCCCTAAGGATCCGGCCGTCCCGCCGGGGCCGGCCGGTCCCTCACAGTCCCGGGATGCGGCCGTTGCGGAACAGGTCGACGAAGATCTGGTGGTCCGCCCGCGCCCGGGCGCCGTAGCGGTGCGCGAAGTCCACCAGGAGGGCGCCGAAACCCTCCTCGTCCGCGGCGATCGCCGCGTCGATGGCCCGCTCCGTGGAGAACGGCACCAGGGAGTGGCCGCTCTCGTCGTCCGCCGCCGCGTGCATCGTCGCCGTCGCCCGCCCCAGGTCCGCGACGGTCGCCGCGATCTCCTCGGGGTCGTCGATGTCCGACCAGTCCAGGTCCACGGCGTACGGCGAGACCTCCGCCACCAGTTGCCCCGCCCCGTCCAGCTCGGTCCAGCCCAGCCACGGGTCCGCGTGCGCCTGGAGCGCCCGCTGCGAGATGACCGTGCGGTGCCCCTCGTGCCGGAAGTACGCGCGCACCGCGGGATCCGTCACGTGGCGGGACACCGCGGGCGTCTGCGCCTGCTTCATGTAGATCACGACGTCGTTCTCCAGGGCGTCGCTGTTGCCCTCCAGCAGGATGTTGTACGACGGCAGCCCGGCCGAGCCGATGCCGATGCCGCGCCGCCCCACCACGTCCTTCACGCGGTACGAGTCGGGCCGGGCCAGGCTGGACTCGGGCAGGGTCTCCAGGTAGCCGTCGAAGGCCGCCAGCACCTTGTACCGGGTCGCCGCGTCCAGCTCGACCGTCCCGGCACCGGAACCGAAGCGCCGCTCGAAGTCCCGGATCTCGGTCATCGACTCCAGCAGCCCGAACCGGGTCAGCGAGCGCGCCACGCGCAGCGCGTCCAGCAGCGGCCCCTGGGCCGTGTCCAGGGTGAAGGGCGGCAGCTCCGCCGCCCCGCCGCGCCCGCCGCCGCTCGCCAGCGCGTGGATCCGCTCCCGGTACGCGGCGGCGCAGATCAGCACCAGCTCGGTGATCTGCTCGTCACTCAGCGCCTTGGTGTAGCCGATCAGCGCCAGGGAGGCCGACAGCCGCTTCAGGTCCCAGGTGAACGGCCCGACGTACGCCTCGTCGAAGTCGTTGACGTTGAAGATCAGCCGGCCGTTGGCGTCCATGTACGTGCCGAAGTTCTCGGCGTGCAGATCACCATGGATCCAGACCCGGCTCGTCCGCTCGTCCAGGTACGGCCCGCCCCGCTGCTCCTGGTCCAGGTCGGCGTAGAAGAGGCATGCCGTGCCCCGGTAGAAGGCGAAGGCCGAGGCGGCCATCTTCCGGAACTTGACCCGGAAGGCGGCCGGGTCGGCGGCCAGGAGCTCGCCGAAGGCGGTGCCGAAGACGGAGAGGATCTGCTCACCGCGTTCCTCGACGGTGGGCTGGGTGACCGACATCGCGGGGTGCCTCCTGGTGCGGTGCGCGCACGGTTGCGTGCGTGGATTCGTGCAGGGCTTCGTACATGACAAAACGGACGGGTGGTCCGTCCGTCTCAACGCGTGACCGTATCGCCGCGTGCCCGCCCGCCGCCCCTCGGGCGGCGGCACCGGGACCCCGTCGGGACCCGCGCCGCCGCGTCCGGGTGTCGGTGGGGAGACGTAGACTTCCGGCTGTCCCCCATCCCCGACCCCCGGAGGCCGCAGCCGTGTCGAAGCCGCCGTTCACGCACCTTCACGTGCACACCCAGTACTCGCTGCTGGACGGTGCCGCGCGGCTCAAGGACATGTTCAACGCCTGCAACGAGATGGGCATGACGCACATCGCGATGTCGGACCACGGCAACCTCCACGGGGCGTACGACTTCTTCCACTCCGCGAAGAAGGCGGGGGTCACCCCGATCATCGGCATCGAGGCGTACGTCGCCCCGGAGTCGCGCCGGAACAAGCGCAAGATCCAGTGGGGCCAGCCCCACCAGAAGCGGGACGACGTCTCCGGTTCGGGTGGTTACACCCACAAGACGATCTGGGCGGCGAACGCGACCGGCCTGCACAACCTGTTCCGGCTCTCCTCCGACGCGTACAAGGAGGGCTGGCTGCAGAAGTGGCCGCGCATGGACAAGGAGACCATCGCCAAATGGTCGGAGGGGCTGATCGCCTCCACCGGCTGCCCCTCGGGCGAACTCCAGACCCGGCTGCGCCTCGGCCAGTTCGACGAGGCCCTCAAGTCGGCCTCCGAGTACCAGGACATCTTCGGCAAGGACCGGTACTTCCTGGAGCTGATGGACCACGGCATCGAGATCGAGCGCCGGGTCCGCGACGGCCTGCTGGAGATCGGCAAGAAGCTCGGCATCCCGCCCCTGGTCACCAACGACTCGCACTACACGTACGCGCACGAGGCCTCCGCCCATGACGCGCTGCTGTGCATCCAGACCGGCAAGAACCTCTCCGACCCCGACCGCTTCAAGTTCGACGGCACCGGCTACTACCTCAAGTCCACCGACGAGATGTACGCCATCGACTCCTCGGACGCCTGGCAGGAGGGCTGCGCCAACACCCTCCTGGTCGCCGAGCAGGTCGACACCGCCGGCATGTTCGAGAAGCGCGACCTCATGCCGAAGTTCGACATCCCCGAGGGCCACACCGAGGTCAGCTGGTTCAAGGAGGAAGTCCAGCGCGGCATGCACCGCCGCTTCCCCGGCGGCATCCCGGAGGACCGCCAGCAGCAGGTCGAGTACGAGATGGACGTCATCATCCAGATGGGGTTCCCGGGGTACTTCCTCGTCGTCGCCGACTTCATCATGTGGGCCAAGAACCAGGGCATCGCGGTGGGCCCCGGCCGAGGCTCCGCGGCCGGCTCGATCGTGGCCTACGCCCTGGGCATCACCGACCTCGACCCGATCCCGCACGGCCTGATCTTCGAGCGCTTCCTGAACCCCGAGCGCGTCTCCATGCCCGATGTCGACATCGACTTCGACGAGCGCAGGCGCGTCGAGGTGATCAGGTACGTGACCGAGAAGTACGGCGAGGACAAGGTCGCCATGATCGGCACGTACGGCACGATCAAGGCCAAGAACGCGATCAAGGACTCCGCGCGCGTGCTGGGCTACCCGTACGCGATGGGCGACCGCATCACCAAGGCCATGCCCGCCGACGTCCTCGGCAAGGGCATCCCGCTCTCCGGCATCACCGACCCCTCCCACCCCCGCTACTCGGAGGCGGGCGAGGTCCGGGGGATGTACGAGAACGAACCGGACGTGAAGAAGGTCATCGACACCGCCCGCGGTGTCGAGGGCCTGGTCCGGC
Source organism: Streptomyces sp. NRRL S-118 (assembly GCF_000716335.1). Classification (GTDB taxonomy): domain Bacteria; phylum Actinomycetota; class Actinomycetes; order Streptomycetales; family Streptomycetaceae; genus Streptomyces. The sequence continues at coordinate 14,328 of NZ_JOBL01000161.1, forward strand.
AGATGGGCGTCCACGCCGCCGGCGTGATCATGTCCAGCGAGCCGATCGTCGACCACGTCCCCGTCTGGGTCAGGCACACCGACGGCGTCACCATCACGCAGTGGGACTACCCGAGCTGCGAGTCGCTCGGCCTGCTGAAGATGGACTTCCTGGGCCTGCGCAACCTGACGATCATGGACGACGCCGTCAAGATGGTGAAGGCCAACAAGGGGATCGACATCGATCTCCTGAGCCTGCCGCTCGACGACCCGACGACCTTCGAGCTGCTCCAGCGCGGCGACACCCTCGGCGTCTTCCAGTTCGACGGCGGCCCCATGCGGTCCCTGCTGCGGCTGATGAAGCCCGACAACTTCGAGGACATCTCCGCTGTCTCGGCCCTCTACCGGCCGGGCCCGATGGGCATGAACTCGCACACGAACTACGCGCTGCGCAAGAACGGGCAGCAGGAGATCACGCCGATCCACCCGGAGCTGGAGGAACCGCTCAAGGAGGTCCTCGGCGTCACCTACGGCCTGATCGTCTACCAGGAGCAGGTGCAGAAGGCCGCCCAGATCATCGCCGGCTACTCGCTGGGCGAGGCCGACATCCTCCGCCGCGTCATGGGCAAGAAGAAGCCCGAGGAGCTGGCGAAGAACTTCACCATCTTCCAGGCCGGCGCCAAGAAGAACGGCTACAGCGACGAGGCGATCCAGGCGCTGTGGGACGTGCTGGTCCCCTTCGCCGGCTACGCCTTCAACAAGGCGCACTCCGCCGCATACGGCCTCGTCTCGTACTGGACCGCGTACCTCAAGGCCAACCACCCGGCCGAGTACATGGCGGCGCTGCTCACCTCGGTCAAGGACGACAAGGACAAGTCCGCCGTCTACCTGAACGAGTGCCGCCGCATGGGCATCAAGGTCCTGCCGCCCAACGTCAACGAGTCCGAGGCGAACTTCGCCGCCCAGGGTGACGACGTCATCCTCTTCGGCCTCTCCGCCGTGCGGAACGTCGGTACGAACGTCGTCGAGTCGATCATCAAGTGCCGCAAGTCGAAGGGGAAGTACAGCTCCTTCCCCGACTTCCTCGACAAGGTCGAAGTGGTCGTCTGCAACAAGCGCACCGTCGAGTCGCTCATCAAGGCCGGCGCCTTCGACACCATGGGCCACACCCGCAAGAGCCTGGTCGCCCACCACGAAGCGATGATCGACAACGTGGTGGCGGTCAAGCGCAAGGAGGCCGAGGGGCAGTTCGACCTCTTCGGCGGCATGGGCGACGAGGACAGCAGCGAACCGGGCTTCGGCCTCGACGTGGAGTTCTCCGACATCGAGTGGGAGAAGTCCTACCTGCTCGCCCAGGAGCGCGAGATGCTCGGGCTCTACGTCTCCGACCACCCGCTCTTCGGCATCGAGCACGTGCTGTCCGACAAGACGGACGCCGCGATCTCCCAGCTCACCGGCGGCGAGCACGCCGACGGCGCGGTCGTCACCATCGGCGGCATCATCTCCGGCCTCCAGCGCAAGATGACCAAGCAGGGCAACGCCTGGGCCATCGCCACCGTCGAGGACCTGGCCGGCTCCATCGAGTGCATGTTCTTCCCGGCCACGTACCAGCTGGTGTCCACCCAGCTCGTCGAGGACACGGTCGTCTTCGTCAAGGGCCGCCTGGACAAGCGCGAGGACGTGCCGCGGCTCGTCGCGATGGAGCTCATGGTCCCCGACCTGTCCTCGGCCGGCACCAACGCGCCCGTCGTCCTCACCATCCCCACGGTGAAGGTCACACCGCCGATGGTCAGCCGCCTCGGCGAGATCCTCAGCCACCACAAGGGCAACACCGAGGTACGGATCAAGCTCCAGGGGCCGCGGTCCACCACCGTGCTGCGGCTCGACCGGCACCGCGTCCAGCCGGACCCCGCGCTCTTCGGCGACCTGAAGGTGCTGCTCGGCCCGTCCTGCCTGGCCGGCTGACCGGCCTTCCCGTCGCACGCGGAAGGGGCGCGCCCGTCGTCACGGGCGCGCCCCTTCTGGCACGTCACACGGTCTCGGCGCCGTCACGGACCACGACGGCCTGACGCGGCGCCGTCAGGGACCTCAGTTGTGCCCGAAGCGCTTCTGCCGGCCCTTGTGGGCGACGTCGGTCGGCGCGATGCCCGGCATCCGCTGCTCGGCCTGCGACTCCATGGACGTGCTCTGCGTCTGCTGCGCGCCCCGCTCGGCCGGCGACGCCTTCATCGGACTGCGGTCCTGCTTCTTGTTCTTGGCCATGGTGATGCCTCCGTGGGGTGTAGGGGCCAGGGCCGCGTTCAGACTCACATACGCATAATTGCCGCGCATTTTGGATCATTGCGGACCGTAGTCGCGGTCCGGGCGCGGGGCGTAGGGTGATCCGCCACGCCGGTGATCCAGTTCCGGCCGTTAACACTCCGGCAGTCGGGCAGACTCGAAGAAACCCCGAGCACTTCCCGTAGTACGTACCGAAGCAACTTCCGATCCCGAGGTTCCCGAAAGAGGGTGGAACACGTGGACCGCTGCGTCGTTCTGGTGGACGCCGGCTACCTGCTGGGCGCCGCCGCCAGCCTCCTTGCCGGGGAACCGGCCCGCTCCCGGATCACCGTCGACCACGCCGCCCTCATCCAGGGCCTGCGCGAACGCGCCGAAAGCGACACGGCCCAGCCCCTGCTGCGGATCTACTGGTTCGACGGCGCCCCCGACCGCGTACCCCAGCCCGAACACCGCAGGCTCCGCGTGATGCCCCGGGTCACCGTCCGGCTCGGAGCACTGACCCGCAGCGACGGACGCTGGGCGCAGAAGGGCGTCGATGCCGCGATGCACGCCGAACTCACCGAGCTGGCCCGCAACCGCGCCTGCTCCGACGTGGTGCTCGTCACCGGCGACGGCGATCTGCTGCCCGGCCTGATGTCGGCGAAGGAGCACGGCGTCGCCGTCCACCTCTGGGCGGTCCAGGCCGCCGACGGCGACTACAACCAGTCCGAGGACCTGGTCGCCGAGGCCGACGAACGACGCGTCCTCGACCGGGAGTGGATCACCCGGGCGGTACGGGCCAAGGAGCTGGGCGGCGTCTGCGCCCCGCCCCCCGTCCCGCGCCCCGAGATCGCCGCCATCCTCTCCGCCCCGCTGCCCGAGTCCGCCCCCGCGGCCTTCGGCGCGAACACCTCCACCGCCTCCTCCGCCCCGGAGACCTTCGGCACCGCGGCCGGCTCCGGCGGCCGGACCGTCCCCGCCGCCGTACGCAACGGATCCGCGGACCGGACGGCGCCGGCCCCCGCCGCCCCGCCCACCGCCGGCGCCAACGGATCGGGCACCCCCTCCGGCCCGAACGGCGGCAAGGGCGTGCCGACCCCCAAGGACCTCGCCGGGCTGCGCGGCCCCGGCCACCCCCAGACGCCCGTCCCCCAACCCGCCAACGCCACCCTGCGCTGGTCCTCCGACCGCGGCTGGGTCGACCGCCCCGGCAGCCAGATCGGCGAGCCGCCCGAGACGGCCTCCCTGCCCACCCTCGCCCAGCTGACCAGCGCCGAGCAGCGCTGGGCCGACCGCGAGGAGGACATCACCACCGTCGGCGGCGACCCCTTCGAGGTCGGGCAGGTCTTCGCCCGGCGCTGGATGGAGCGGCTGCCCGACCAGAGCCACGTCGGGAAACTGTCCAGCATGTACCCCCGCATCCCGCACCGCATCGACGGCGAGCTGCTGCGCTACGCCGCCCGGTTCGGCCTGCTCGCGCACAAGGACGACCAGATCGACGAGCACGACCGGTACGCGATCCGGGCCGGCTTCTGGAGGGAGATCGACGTCCGGGCGGCCGCCGAACACGCCCCCGTGGGCGAATAGGGCAGCCCGACCCTTTAGGCTCATCCCTCGTGAGTACGGTGTGCGTGGTGCGGGACCTGGTCAAGACGTACCCCGCCGCGCGCGCCCGGAGAGGGACCCCCGCGACCCCGGAGGTGCGCGCCACCGACGGGGTCAGCCTGGACGTCCGCGGCGGGGAGATCTTCGGCCTGCTCGGCCCCAACGGAGCCGGCAAGTCCACCCTCGTGCGCCAGCTGACCGGCCTGATGCGGCCCGACTCCGGCACCGTCGAGATGCTGGGGCACGATCTCGTACGCCATCCCGAGCGGGCGGCCCGGCTGATCGGCTACCTCGGGCAGGAGTCCACCGCGCTCGACGAGCTGACCGTGGCACTCGCCGCCGAGACGACCGGACGGCTGCGCGGGCTGACCGCCCGGGAGGCGCGGGCCGAGCGGGACGCGGTCCTCGCCGAGCTGGGCCTGACCGAGCTCGCCGGGCGCGCCCTGAAGCGGCTGTCCGGCGGGCAGCGCCGGCTCGCCTGCTTCGCCACCGCGCTGGTGGGGGAGCGGCCCCTGCTCATCCTCGACGAGCCGACCACCGGCATGGACCCGGTCGCCCGGCGCGCCGTGTGGGCGGCGGTCGACCGGCGGCGCGCCGAGCACGGCACGACCGTCGTCCTCGTCACCCACAACGTCATCGAGGCGGAGACCGTGCTGGACCGGGTGGCCGTCCTCGAACGCGGCCGGGTGATCGCCTGCGACACCCCGGCCGGGCTCAAGGAGCAGGTGGCCGGTGACGTACGGGTGGAACTCGTGTGGCGTGAACGTGCGCCCCTCGACGTCCCGGAGGTCGCCGCCCTGCGTGCCTCCGCGCAGGAGCAGGGGCGCCGGTGGGTGCTGCGGCTCGCGCCGGACGAGGCACGGGCCGCGGTCGCGGCGGTGACCGGCGGCGCGGCGTTCGCCGCGCTCGACGACTTCACGGTCGCGACGCCCAGCCTGGAGGACGTGTACCTCGCGCTGGGCGGCGAGGCGAAAGGCCTGGTCAAGGCATGAACAGGAGCATCAGGTGAGCATCCTGCCCGTACGGGCCACCCTGTCGCCCGGAGCGGTCGTCACCGCGCCGGCCGGTGACCCCGCCGCGAGCGGCGCCGCCCCCCTCGCGCCGACGGCACGGCTGCTGCCCGCGCTCGCCGCCGTGTACCGGGCACAGCTGTCCCGGGCCCGGGTGGCCCGTATCCCGCTGCTGTTCGTCGCCACCTTCCAGTCCGTCGGGATCATGGTGCTGATGCGGGGCGTCGTCGACGGCGGCGCCGAGGCGCGGGCGGTCGTCGCGGGGTCGTCCGTGCTCGTGGTCGCCTTCGTCGCGCTCAACCTGCTGGCCCAGTACTTCGGGCAGCTGCGGGCGAGCGGGGGGCTCGACCACTACGCCACGCTGCCGGTGCCGCCCGCCGCGGTGGTGCTGGGCGCGGCCGGCGCCTACGCCTCCTTCACCGTGCCGGGGACGGTGGTGACCGCGGTCGCCGGGTCCGTCCTCTTCCAGCTGCCGCTGACGCACCTGTGGATCCTCGGCGCTGTCGTGCCGCTCGCCGGGGCGGCGCTCGCCGGGCTCGGCGCGGCGCTCGGGCTGCTCGCGCCGCGGCAGGAACTCGCCACGCTGCTGGGCCAGCTCGGGATGTCGGCGGCGCTGCTGCTGGGCGTGCTGCCCGCCGGCCGGCTGCCCGAGCCGATCGGCTGGGCGCGGGACCTCCTCCCGTCGACGTACGGGGTGGAGGCGCTCGCCCGCACCTTCGACGCCCGCCCCGACTGGGCGGCGGTCGGCGTCGACCTCGGGGTCTGCGCGGCCGTCGGCGTCCTCTCACTGACCGTCGCGACGTGGGCGTACCGGCGTGCGGCGGTCCGGTGAGGCAGGCCCGCCGGGCGCCTGGCACGATGGCAGGGTGACCGCACCGTTGACGCCGCCTCACCAGCCACCCCCGCACGACTCCTCGTGGCCGCCGCCGTACCCCTCCGCCGCCTCCGCCGCCTCCGGCGCCGCGGACGACGCGTCGCCGGACGTCGCCACGGAGCTGCGGCAGGGGGCCGTGGTGCTGCTCGGCGTGATGGTCGCGGGCGTGGTGCTCGGGCTGCTGTGGCTGTGGCTGGCGCCGCGGATCCCGCTGATCTCGGACGGCAAGGCGGTGTTCCTGAAGGAGACCGAGGGCGAGAGCGCCGTCGGCGCGGACGGAACGTTCACGCTGCTCGCGCTGGCCCTCGGTGCGCTGAGCGCGGCGATCGTGTTCTGGTGCACGCGCCGCCACGGCGGCATCGCGGTGGTCGTCGGTCTGGCGCTGGGCGGCCTGCTGGGCTCCCTGCTCGGCTGGGGCATCGGGACGCTGCTGGGCCCCACGCACGACGTGGTGGCGCACGCCCGCGCGGTGGGCGAGGGCGTGGTCTTCGACGCGCCGCTGGAGCTGGGCGCGCACGGTGCGCTGCTGGCGTGGCCGGTCGCCGCGATGATCGTCCACCTGGGGCTGACGGCGCTCTTCGCGCCGCGGGACCCGGAGCCGGAGTGGGACCTGTACGGGCCGCCCTCCCCGCCGCCTCCGCACGGGGACTGAGCCGCGGGGCCGCCCGGGCCACGCGAGCCGCGCTCCCGGCCGACGGCCGGCGGGCCCGGGTCCGGCAGGACCTACGCGCGGCCGATGGGGGCCAGCACCGCGCTGGTGAGGGCGGCGAGGTCCTTCGGGGCGAGCTCGACCTCCAGGCCGCGGCGGCCCGCCGAGATGCAGATCGTGGCGTGCTGCCCGGCCGACGCGTCCAGGACCGTGCGCAGCCGCTTGCGCTGCCCGAGCGGCGAGATGCCGCCGCGGACGTACCCCGTCGTCCGCTCGGCCGCCGCCGGGTCCGCCATCGCCGCCCGCTTGCCGCCGACCGCGGCCGCCAGGGCCTTCAGGTCCAGCTGCCCGGCCACCGGTACGACCGCCACCGTCAGTTCGCCGTCCACGTCCGCGACGAGCGTCTTGAACACCCGCTCGGGGGAGACCCCCAGCGCCTCGGCGGCCTCCTCCCCGTACGAGGGCGACGCCGGGTCGTGGTCGTACGCGTGCAGGGTGAACGGTGTGCCGGCGGCGGTCAGGGCGACCGTCGCCGGGGTGCCGCCGGCCTGTTTCCTGGTCTTCTTCGCCACGTCGGGTCCGCTCCCTCGGGTCAGTTGGGGCTCGTCGGGGTACGGGTCAGCTCCACCGCCGGCAGCGACGGCAGGTGGCGCAGCACCGCCGTCTCCGAGCGCAGCAGGTGCAGCTCCTCCCGCAACCGCGTCGCGGTGTCCGGCGCCTGGAGCAGCCGCTGCTTGGCGGGCGTGTCCAGCACCGCCGCCGCGGCCACCAGGTACGAGACGACCGACGGCTCGTCGGGCAGTTCCACGCCGGTCGCCAGCGAGCGCTCACGGGCGCCCGCGAGCCGCTTCTGATAGGTGCGGAAGGCGCGCAGGACACCTTCGGCGAGCGCGCCCGCGCCCTCGCCGGGCTCCTCCTCCAGCTCCTCCAGCTCGGCGGTCAGGAACGGACCGTCCGCGTCGACCGACAACACCTTCACACGCCGCGTGCCGGTCGCCAGCACCTCGAAGCTGCCGTCGGACCGCTCCCGGATGGTGGCCGCGTCCGCGATGCACCCCACCCGGTGGAACGCCTGGATCGGGTCGGGGCCGAACCCGGCGGCGGGCCCCTTCTCCGGCAGCCCGGTCTGGTCCGGCATGCCGGGCGCGGTCGGTGCGACCTCGCGCCCGTCGCGGATGGCGACGACGGCGAAGCGGCGCGGTTCGGACTCGTCGGTCTTCAGCAGCTCACGCATCATGGCGCGATAGCGCTCCTCGAAGACGTTGAGCGGCAGCACGAGGCCGGGGAACAGCACCGCGTTCAGCGGGAAGAGGGGCAGGCGAGCGGTGGTCACAACGGCCAAGCCTAATGGTCACCGCTCCGGCCCCGACCGGCCCGTCCGCGCAAAGGGACGGCCGGAGCCAGTTCGCGGCGCGCACCGTCGCGCGCGTCGAGGAACCGGCCGAGCGGATCGTCCCCGGACGAAGCCCAGGGGAACGACGTGGCGTGCGGCCCGATCAGCCGGAACTGCTCCAGTGCCGCGGCCCACCGCCCACGCTCGACCAGCACGTACGCCAGCACGTTGCGCACCTCGGCCGGCCAGGGATCGCCCGGCGCGTACCGCGCGGACAGCTCCGCGGCCAGGTCCGCGGCCGCGTCGATCCGCTCGGCCGGGGCGGACGCGCCGCCGCCGGCCAGCAACTGCGTGCAGGCGGCCCGTACCGGCAACGCCCGTATCAGCGACCCCGGGAGGGCGTCGGCGGCGGCCTGCTCGGCGAAGTCGAAGCACTCGCGGTACGCGCAGCGGCGGGCGGCGGGCGTCGAGTCACGCCGGGCGCAGCACTGTGCCGACAGGTACTCGAGCGCCGCCACATGGCAGCCGTAGTGGTGCGCGGAGCGGCGCACCGCCTGCTCCCACAGCGCCTCGAACGCCGCGGGCGCGGCCTGCGTCCCGCGGGCGTGGTCCAGCGCGAGGCGCCACGGCACCGGGTCGCGCGGCGCGGCCGCGGCCACCGCTTCGATCATCGGCCCGAGCTCGCGCAGCCGCTCGGCGCGGGCGGGCGACTCCCAGGCCCTGCGCACCGCAAGCTCGGCCCGGACGAGCAGGGCGTCCGGGTCCTGCGGCGCGTCGGCCAGCCAGCCCCCCAGCCAGGCGTCGCGGCGGTGCGCGAACGCGGCCAGCCGCACCACGTACCGGTCGCGGCTCTCCCACTCGGCCGCCTCGCGCGTGGCGGCGAGGAGCGCGGCGGCCGGTGCGTGGTCGCCCAGGGCGGCGGCGACCAGCGCCGGGCCGAGCCGCTCGTCCGGTGCGTCGAGCAGCACGGCGTGGTCCGGCGGCAGCCCGTCGACGAGCTGCGGGGTGTGCCGGACCGCGCGGGCGGTGCTGAGCAGGGCACGGAGCAATGACATGGTGCGGACCATTGAAAACCGCAGGTGGGAACCGCGGCCAGAGGGCCGCTGTGAAGCTTTGGTGGCGGCGGAATGGTTGCACCGCCCAATGCCAAGACCGCGTAAAGAAAACGGTGGACCGGCTGTTCGTGCGACGGATCAGCTGCGTCTGAGGAGGCGTGAGGCGCCCGCCGCGACCGTGGTGGCCAGGACCCACCCCAGCAGGATCAGCACCGCGGACGCCCACTGCCACAGGCCCTCCAGCCGCCAGTACCCGTCCTGCCCGAGGTTGATCACCGGCAGCAGCAGGTCCAGCGCGTACAGCGCCGCGTTCCAGTTCGGGTGCTCGTCCGTCTTGATGGCCGTCGGGTCGCACCGGGAGAACGCCAGCGTGCCCGCCGCCCACAGCACCGCCATCCACAGCGCCGCCCTCCCCGGCCGGTACCCGTACGCCACCGTCCAGTCCTGCAGGTAGCCCCACAGCTTCGCCGCCAGCGGCAGCGTCTCGCGCCGCCGGCGCTGCTTGGCGAGCAGCACCTCCCGGGCGTCCGCGTCCTCCCCGCTGTTGCGCAGCACCGCCGCCAGGCGCTCGTACGGCTCGGGTGCGAACTCGGGGGTCGCCGCCGCCACCCACTCCAGACGGCGGGCGAGCGGGAAGTGCCCGTACGGTACGAGGTTCTCGTACACGAAGCCGCCCATCGCCAGCCCGCCCGGGCCCGGCCAGCTGGTGGACAGGTCGATCAGCGTGACGACCTTCGCGCCGTTCAGCACCACCCGGCCCTCCTCCGGGCGCTCGCTGTTGAACCGCAGCTCCGGGGTGACGATCCGGCGCAGCGACAGCTCTTCCCTCCGCTCCGACGACAGCAGGAAGCGCGCGTGGTGGAAGTCGACGGCGTCACCGAACCGGCCGTCGTCCAGCCGCACCCCGCCGCGGCACTCGAAGGGCTGGATGCGGGTCCCGCGCATCGGCGTGTTGAAGGTGGCCAGCCCGCCCGGCGGGGTAGCGCCCGCCACGTTCCCCGTCGAGTCGCTCACCCACGCGTACGTCATGTAGAGCGTGCGCTCCACGCTCAGTTGCGGCGCGTTCAGCGCCCGCCGGCCCTCCGCCCCGCGCAGCCGGCTGCCGCGCAGGCTGAGCGACACGCCGACCTTGGCCCCGCGCAGCGAGAACTCCCCGTACGTCTCGATCAGCTCGGCCTGCAGGTCCTGGGCGACCGACATGCCGTCCGCGACGATCGCCCGGCCCCGGGAGTCCGGCCGGACGTGTATCTGGTTGATCAGCAGGTCCGTGCCGATCTGGGCGTCCGTGAGCCGCACGCCCCGCTCGACCCGGCAGCGCGGCAGGTGCAGATCGCCCTCCGTGTGCAGCCGGGCCGCCTCCAGCCGCGGTATCGCGCAGCCCACCATGCGCAGCGTGCCGAACCGGGACTCGGGCAGCACCACCTCCTCCTGGAACCGGCAGCCCTGCAGCTCCACGTACGGCGCGATCGTGCCGCCCGCCAGATCCAGCCGCCCGGTGATCTGCACCCCGCGCAGCTTCAGCGCCGAGACCCGCCCGGCCAGCGCCGGTGGCCCGTCCAGCAGCAGCAGCGCGACCACCCGGGCCCGGACGCTGCGCTCCGGCGGCCAGTCGCGAGGCGAGAACGGATCGTCCAGCAGTGCGTTGCCCACGGTCAGGTCGTAGGTCGCACCGATCCGGAACGCCTGCCACATCCCCAGCTCGGTCGGACTGAGGTCGCCCGGCACATCGTCGTCGTGCGGCTCGGTCACTGCCGCCCCCTCCGCTTCCCCGTGTTTCGTACGAGTGTTCTTCCCGCTGTGTGACGGACCGAACGCTAACGGTCAGGTGTGACAACAAGACGCCACTGCGGCGTGTATCAGCCAGTGATACGGACGTCCGGCTCCGCGACGCCGTCTGCGAGAATTGACCTGTGATCTCACGAATCGATCTGCGTGGTGACGCCCTGCCGAAGGGCGGCGCCCTGCGCGACCTGCTGCCCCGTGCCGAGTTCGACGTGGAAGCCGCCCTGGAGAAGGTGCGGCCCATCTGCGAGGCCGTGCATCATCGGGGCGACGCGGCGCTGATCGACTACGCGGAGAAGTTCGACGGCGTGGTCCTCGACCGCGTCCGCGTCCCGGCCGCCGCGCTCACGCGCGCGCTGGAGGAGCTGGACCCGGCCGTCCGCGCCGGTCTGGAGGAGTCGATCCGGCGGACCAGGATCGTCCACCGCGAGCAGCGCCGCGGCCAGCACACCACCCAGGTGGTGCCCGGCGGCACGGTGACCGAGAAGTGGGTTCCGGTCCAGCGCGTCGGGCTGTACGCGCCCGGCGGCCGCTCCGTCTACCCCTCGTCCGTGATCATGAACGCCGTCCCGGCGCAGGAGGCGGGCGTCGAGTCGATCGCCCTCGCCTCCCCGCCGCAGAAGGAGCACGGCGGCCTGCCGCACCCCACGATCCTCGCCGCCTGCGCCCTGCTCGGCGTCGACGAGGTGTACGCGGCCGGGGGCGCCCAGGCCGTCGCCATGTTCGCGTACGGCACCGAGTCCTGCGCTCCGGCCGACATGGTCACCGGCCCCGGCAACATCTGGGTCGCCGCGGCAAAGCGGTACTTCACCGGCCGGATCGGCATCGACACCGAGGCCGGCCCGACGGAGATCGCCGTCCTCGCCGACGACACCGCCGACCCGGTGCACATCGCCGCCGACCTCATCAGCCAGGCCGAGCACGACCCGCTCGCCGCCGCGGTCCTCGTCACCGACTCCGCCGAGCTGGCCGAGGCCGTCGAGAAGGAACTGGAGCCGCAGGTCGCCGCCACCAAGCACGTCGAGGACCGGATCGTGCCCGCGCTGCGCGGCAAGCAGTCCGCGATCGTGCTGGTCGACGGCCTGGAGGAGGGCCTGCGCGTGGTCGACGCGTACGGCGCCGAGCACCTGGAGATCCAGACCGCCGACGCCGCGGCCGTGGCCCAGCGCGTCCGCAACGCGGGCGCCGTCTTCGTCGGCCCGTGGGCGCCCGTCTCGCTGGGCGACTACTGCGCGGGCTCCAACCACGTCCTTCCCACCGGCGGTTGCGCCTGCCACTCCTCCGGCCTGTCCGTCCAGTCGTTCCTGCGCGGCATCCACATCGTGGACTACACGCGCGACGCGCTGGCCGAGGTCGCCCACCACGTGGTGACGCTCGCCGAGGCGGAGGACCTCCCGGCGCACGGCGCCGCTGTCAAGGCCCGGTTCGGGTGGAAGGTGCCGCAGCAGTGACCCCCGACACCATCGGCATCGACGACCTGCCCATCCGCGACGAGCTGCGCGGCAAGTCCCCCTACGGCGCGCCGCAGCTCGACGTGCCCGTACGCCTCAACACCAACGAGAACCCCTACCCGCTGCCCGAACCGCTCGTCGAACGCATCGCCGAGCGCGTCCGGGAGGCCGCCCGCACGCTCAACCGCTACCCCGACCGGGACGCCGTCGAGCTGCGCTCGGAACTGGCCGCCTACCTCACCCGGACCACCGGGTACGAGGTCGGCCGGGCCAACGTCTGGGCCGCCAACGGCTCCAACGAGGTCATCCAGCAGCTGCTGCAGACCTTCGCCGGACCGGGGCGCCTCGCGATCGGCTTCGAGCCCTCGTACTCGATGCACGGCCTGATCTCGCGCGGGACGGGCACGGGCTGGATCTCCGGGCCCCGCAACGACGACTTCACCATCGACGTCGCCTCCGCCGCGCACGCCATCGAACGGCACTGCCCCGACGTCGTCTTCATCACCTCGCCCAACAACCCCACGGGCACCGCCGTCGAGGCGGAGACCGTGGTGACGCTGTACGAGGCGGCCCAGGCCGCCCGGCCGTCCCTGGTCGTGGTCGACGAGGCGTACGTGGAATTCAGCCACCGCCCCTCGCTCCTGCCGCTGATCGAGGGCCGCCCCAACCTGGTGGTCTCCCGCACCATGTCCAAGGCGTTCGGCGCCGCCGGGCTGCGCCTGGGCTACCTCGCCGCGCACCGGGCCGTGGTCGACGCCGTACAGCTGGTGCGCCTGCCGTACCACCTGTCGGCGATCACCCAGGCCACCGCGCTCGCCGCGCTGGAGCACACCGATACGCTGCTGGGGTACGTCGAGCAGCTCAAGGCCGAACGCGACCGGCTCGTCGCCGAGCTGCGCGCCACCGGCTACGAGGTGACCGAGTCCGACGCCAACTTCGTCCAGTTCGGACGGTTCGAGGACGCGCACGCCGTGTGGCAGCGGATCCTCGACCGGGGCGTCCTCGTCCGTGACAACGGCGTACCGGGGTGGCTGCGGGTCACCGCCGGCACCCCCGAAGAGAACGACGCGTTCCTGGATGCGGTTCGCGCACTGAAGAAGGAGCAGAGCTCATGAGCCGCGTAGGACGGGTCGAGCGCACCACCAAGGAGACGTCCGTCGTCGTCGAGATGGACCTCGACGGGACCGGCAAGGTCGACGTGTCGACCGGTGTCGGGTTCTACGACCACATGCTCGACCAGCTCGGCCGCCACGGTCTGTTCGACCTCACCGTCAAGACCGACGGCGACCTGCACATCGACTCGCACCACACCATCGAGGACACCGCCCTCGCGCTGGGCGCCGCCTTCAAGCAGGCCCTCGGCGACAAGGTGGGCATCTACCGGTTCGGCAACTGCACGGTGCCGCTGGACGAGTCCCTCGCCCAGGTCACCGTCGACCTGTCCGGCCGCCCCTACCTGGTGCACACCGAGCCGGAGAACATGGCGCCGATGATCGGCTCCTACGACACGACGATGACCCGGCACATCCTGGAGTCGTTCGTCGCGCAGGCCCAGATCGCGCTGCACGTCCACGTGCCGTACGGACGCAACGCCCACCACATCGTGGAGTGCCAGTTCAAGGCCCTCGCCCGCGCCCTGCGGTACGCCTCCGAGCGTGACCCGCGTGCGGCCGGGATCCTTCCGTCCACGAAGGGCGCGCTGTGACGGGCCTCTCGACCATCCTGATCGTGGTCGGCCTCTTCCTGGCGGGAGGCGTGTACTCCTTCAGCAAGCAGAAGATGCCCAGGAGCGTCATCGTCCTGCTGGCCATCGCCTCCGCGATGTGCCTGGCCGCGGGCGTCCTGCGCATCCAGGGGATCTGGGAGTGAGCGCGATGAGCACCTCGAAGAAGGTCGTGGTCTTCGACTACGGATTCGGCAACGTCCGCTCCGCCGAGCGGGCCCTCGCCCACGTCGGCGCCGACGTCGAGATCACCCGCGACTACGACCGCGCCATGAACGCCGACGGCCTCCTGGTCCCCGGCGTGGGCGCCTTCTCCGCCTGCATGACCGGACTCAAGGAAGCCCGCGGCGACTGGATCGTGGAGCGCCGGCTCTCCGGCGGCCGCCCCGTCATGGGCATCTGCGTCGGCATGCAGATCCTCTTCGCCCGCGGCATCGAGCACGGCGTGGAGACCGAGGGCCTCGACGAGTGGCCCGGCACGGTCGGCCCGCTGAAGGCACCCGTCGTGCCCCACATGGGCTGGAACACCGTCGAGGCGCCCGGGGACAGCGAGCTCTTCGCCGGCCTCGACGCCGACAGCCGGTTCTACTTCGTGCACTCCTACGCCGTGCGCGACTGGAGCCTGGAGATCACCAACCCCGCCATGCGCGCACCCAAGGTGACCTGGTCCACGCACGGCGAGCGGTTCGTGGCCGCCGTCGAGAACGGCGCCCTGTGGGCGACGCAGTTCCACCCCGAGAAGTCCGGCGACGCCGGCGCCCAGCTGCTGACCAACTGGCTGAACTCCTTCTAGCCGCCCGGCTTCCGCAGCTCCCCTTCCCGGCTCCCTAGCTCCTTCCACTCCCTACCGAGGATTAGCTGAGATGAGCAAGCTCGAACTCCTCCCCGCCGTCGACGTCCGGGACGGCCAGGCCGTACGGCTCGTCCATGGCGAGTCCGGCACGGAGACGTCGTACGGCTCTCCCCTGGAGGCGGCCCTGACCTGGCAGCGGGCGGGCGCCGAGTGGCTGCATCTCGTCGACCTCGACGCCGCCTTCGGCACCGGGGACAACCGCGAGCTGATCGCCGAGGTGGCCAGGGCCATGGACATCAAGGTCGAGCTGTCCGGCGGCATCCGCGACGACGCCTCCCTGGCCGCCGCGCTCGCCACCGGCTGCACCCGGGTCAACCTGGGCACGGCCGCCCTGGAGACCCCCGAGTGGGTCGCCAAGGTCATCGCCGAGCACGGCGACAAGATCGCGGTCGGCCTGGACGTCCGCGGCACCACGCTGCGCGGCCGCGGCTGGACCCGCGACGGCGGCGACCTGTACGAGACGCTGGCCCGCCTCGACTCCGAGGGCTGCGCGCGCTACGTCGTCACCGACATCGCCAAGGACGGCACCCTGCAGGGCCCCAACCTGGAGTTGCTGCGCAACGTCTGCGCCGCCACCGACAAGCCGGTGGTCGCCTCCGGCGGTGTCTCCTCGCTCGACGACCTGCGGGCGCTCGCGGGTCTCGTCCCCGAGGGCGTCGAGGGAGCGATCGTCGGCAAGGCGCTGTACGCGAAGGCGTTCACCCTCGAAGAGGCCCTCGCGGCCGTCGCGGCGGTGGCGGAATGACCGCGGCCGAACAGAGCGCGTCCGTGCGCAAGGTGGTGACCGGCGCCCCGTGGGAGGAGCAGTTCGGCTACTCCCGCGCCGTGGAACTGCCCAACGGCCTGGTCCTCGTCTCCGGCTGCACCTCCATCGTCGACGGCGAGATCGCCGGCGGCGGCCCCTACGAGCAGGCGGTCAACTCCTTCAACGTGGCCTTCGCCGCGCTGAAGCAGCTCGGCCTGGGCCCGGCCGACGTCGTCCGCACCCGGATGTACATCACCCACGCCCGGGACGTGGACGAGGTGGGCCGCGCCCACAAGGAGCTGTTCGACGACGTCCGCCCCGCCGCATCGATGATCATCGTCTCCGGCTTCGTCGACCCGAGCCTGGTCGTCGAGGTCGAGGTCGAGGCGTACCGAGGAGGTGCCGCGTCATGACCCTCGCGGTCCGAGTCATCCCGTGCCTGGACGTCGACAACGGCCGGGTCGTCAAGGGCGTCAACTTCCAGAACCTGCGCGACGCCGGCGACCCCGTCGAGATGGCCAAGCTGTACGACGCCGAAGGCGCCGACGAGCTCACCTTCCTCGACATCACCGCCTCGTCCGGCAACCGGGAGACCACCTACGACGTGGTCCGCCGCACCGCCGAGCAGGTCTTCATCCCGCTGACCGTCGGCGGTGGCGTCCGCAGCGCCGACGACGTCGACAAGCTGCTGCGCGCCGGCGCCGACAAGGTGGGCGTCAACACCGCGGCGATCGCCCGCCCGGAGCTCATCCAGGAGATCGCCGAGCGCTTCGGCCGCCAGGTGCTGGTCCTGTCGGTCGACGCCCGCCGCACCCCCGAGGGCACGTTCGAGGTCACCACCCACGGCGGCCGCCGCGGCACCGGCATCGACGCCGTGGAGTGGGCCCACCGGGCCGCCGAGCTGGGCGCGGGGGAGATCCTCCTCAACTCGATGGACGCCGACGGCACCAAGGACGGCTACGACACCGAGATGATCGCCGCCGTGCGCAAGCACGTCACGGTCCCGGTGATCGCCTCCGGCGGGGCCGGCAGGCTCGCCGACTTCCCGCCCGCCATCGCGGCGGGCGCCGACGCGGTCCTGGCGGCGTCGGTGTTCCACTTCGGCGATCTGCGCATCTCCGAGGTCAAGGACGCGCTGCGCGAGGCCGGCCACCCGGTCCGCTGACGTCCGCGCCGCCGGCCGCGGGGATCAGGCGGCCGGCTGCGCGAGCTGCACGAGGTTGCCGACGGTGTCGTCCAGCACGGCCGTCAGCAGCGGACCCTGCTTCGTGGGCGCCTGGGTGAACCGCACACCCAGGCCGCCCAGCCGCTCGTACTCCGCTCGCAGGTCGTCGACCCCGAGCACGAGGCACGGCAGCCCGGCCGCGCGCAGTCCCGCCCGGTACTGCTGCGCGAGCGGACTGTCCCCGGGTTCCAGCAGCAGCTCGACGTCCTGACCCGGCGCGGCGACCGTGATGAACCGCGCCCCGCCGAGGTCCAGGTCCGTGCGGGTCTCGAAGCCGAGCACGTCCCGGTAGAAGACGTGCGCCTTCTCCTCGTCGTCGACGTACACGCTGGTCATCGCAATTCTGATCATGGTGCGTCCTCCGGTCGGCCTGCGTACGTCCGATGGTGCTCCGCCCCACCGGCGGTTCCAAGGCCCGGTTCGCCTCCGGGGCGCCCGAGTCGGTGTCGACGGCCGATCGTGCTCGGCTGCTCGTTCCTCACAGCCTGGCGTTCTCCCTTTCGACACCGCCGCGCCCCTTCGGCTCACTCGCCCTCCACGAGGCGCCTTCCCCAGTGCACCCGGAGAGGTCCGTGCCGAGCGCAAAAGATGTTGCGCGCCTTCCCCGGCGGATCTACGGTCCCGCAGCATGAGCAGCCCAGCGCCGCGCCGGATCAGCGACCGCGCCGTCGAGGAGACCGCCGGCACCGAAGGGCGCGGGAACTCCGCCCCGCGCCTCCACGGCTTCCCGGTCCGGGCCCGGGGCACCGCCCCGTGACCCGATCCCCTGACACCGATGCCTCCGCGACGGGTGTCCCGGCTGCTGGTGCGTCCGCCTCGGCCTGCCCCGCCGCCGTCGGTGGCTCCGCGCCGGAGAGTCCCGCCGGTACCTCCGTGGCGGCCGGCCGTGCCGCCGGTGGCGGCCCCGTGCCGGAAAGCCCCGCGAGCCGCGCCGCCGCGGCCGGACCGGCCGCGACCGGCCCGCGGCCGCCCGCCCACCGTGACGGCAACGTCCTGCGCTGGATCAGCGCCTACACCGCCTCGACCCTCGGCGACAGCGTCTACTACCTGGCCCTCTCCTGGGCCGCGGTCCGCAGCGGAACCCCCGCCCAGGCGGGCGTCGTCATGGCGGTCAGCGCCCTGCCGCGCGCCCTGCTCATGCTGGGCGGGGGAGTCGTCGCCGACCGGTTCGGGCCCCGCCGCGTGGTCCTGCTCAGCGACACGGCGCGTTGCCTGAGCACGCTCGGCGTCGCCGCCCTGCTGTTCCTCACCACCCCGGGCCTCTGGCCGCTCACCGCCCTCGCCGTGCTCTTCGGCATCGTGGACGCCCTCTTCATGCCGGCCGTCGGCGCCCTGCCGCCCCGGATCGCCCCGGCCGGGCAGCTCGCCCGAGTCCAGGGCATGCGAGGCCTCGCCCACCGGGTGGCCCTCGTCCTCGGCGCCCCCTTGGGCGGTCTCGCGGTGGCCGTGGGCGGCTCCGCCGCCGCCTTCGCCGTGGCCGGGGCGCTGTTCGCCCTCTCCCTGCCCCTCCTGGCGTGCCTCCGCGTCGCTCCGCTCCCCGGGGACGCGGACCGCCCTTCCACCACCGTGCCGCGCGACCTCGCCGACGGACTGCGCGCCCTGCGGCGGCACCGTGTCCTCGCCCCGCTGGTCGTCGTCATCGCCCTCAGCGACCTGGGCTTCGTCGGGCCGCTGAACGTCGGCCTCGCCCTCCTCGCCGAGGCGCGCGGCTGGGGCGCCGCCGGCATCGGCTGGATCCTCGCGGGGTTCGGCACCGGCTCCGCCGCCGCGTCCCTGCTGCTGGCCGTGCGGGGCCGGGTGCCCCGCGCGGGCTCCGTACTGGCCTGGACCCTCGCCGCCGGGTCGGTCGCGATCGCCGCCCTCGCGTTCGTACCCCGTCTGGAGACCGCGGTGGTGACCGCCCTCGCGATCGGTCTGCTCACCGGGCTCAGCGGCGCCCTGTGCTCCGCGCTCCTCCAGACCGAAGCGGACCCGGCTCATCTGGGCCGGATCACCTCCGTCGCCCACGTCTTCAGCCTCGGCGTCGCCCCGCTGACCTTCCCGCTCACCGGCGCGGCCATCGGTCTGTGGGGCCCCGGGCCCGTGTTCACGGCGAGCGCGGCGATCTGCGCGGCAGGAGCCGTCCTCGGCCTGAGCTCCGCACCCCTGCGCCGCGCGGAGCTGCCCCGAGGGCGGTGAAGGAGGTCCCCGGCGGAGAGGCCGCTACGGAGCGAGCCCCCTGGGGAGAGGACCCGGGGCCCGACGAGGCCGCCGCGCGGCCGCAGCCGTCACAGGCCCAGCTGGCCGGCCCCGTGAAGCCGCTCCACGGCCTCCTTGCCGCCCTCCACCTCCACGCGCGCGGAGTCCTGCCGCCCGAACGCGAACATCGTCAGTTCGCCCGGCTCCCCGGTCACGGTCACCACCGGGGTGCCCCGCCGCGCCACCGTCGTCTGGCCGTTCGGCCGCCGCAGCACCAGGCCCACCGGGACCTTGCGGCACAGCATCCGCGCCGCCTTGTCCAGGCGGGACCAGAGCGCGTCCGCGAAGACCGGGTCCAGCTCGCGCGGCGTCCAGCCCGGCTGCGCCCGCCGCACGTCCTCGGCGTGCACATAGAACTCCACCGTGTTCGCGCCCTCGTCGACCTGCTTGATCGCGTACGGGGACATCCGCGGCGGCCCCGTACGGATCAGCTGGACCAGCTCCTCGTACGGCTTGGAGGCGAACTCCGCCTGGACCTGCTCCAGACGCCCGCGCAGTGCCCCGATGAGGATCCCCGCCGCGGCGTCCGGGCGGCGCTCCCGCACCACCACGTGCGCCGCCAGGTCACGGGTCTTCCACCCCTCGCACAGGGTCAGGGCGTCCGGGCCCGCCGCCTCCAACAGATCGGCGAGCAGAAGTCGTTCACGCTTGGCATGGGTCGACATGTCCGCCAGCCTACGGGGGCGGGGGCCGGTCCGCCCAGTGGACGCACCTCCGGGAAGACGCCGCGACCACGGCACAATGGCGACATGACCAGCAACCTTGACCCGGCCATCGCCGCCCGTCTCAAGCGCAGCCCCGACGGGCTGGTCCCGGCCATCGCCCAGCAGTACGACACCGGCGAGGTGCTCATGCTGGGCTGGATGGACGACGAGGCCCTGCACCGCACCCTCACCACCGGCCGCTGCACCTACTGGTCCCGCAGCCGCCGGGAGTACTGGGTCAAGGGCGACACCTCCGGCCACGTCCAGCACGTCAAGTCCGTCGCCCTGGACTGCGACGCCGACACCGTCCTGGTCAAGGTCGACCAGGTGGGGGCCGCCTGCCACACGGGCGCCCGTACCTGCTTCGACGACGACGTGCTGCCCCTCGGCAAGTAGGGTCTGGCGCCATGGATCTCGAGACCTTCCGCAAGCTGGCGGCCGACCGCCGCGTCATCCCCGTCAGCCGCCGCCTGCTCGCGGACGGCGACACCCCGGTCGGGCTCTACCGGAAGCTCGCCGCCGAGCGCCCCGGCACCTTCCTCCTGGAGTCCGCGGAGAACGGCCGGTCCTGGTCGCGGTACTCGTTCATCGGTGTCCGCAGCGCCGCCACCCTCACCGCGCGCGACGGGCAGGCCCACTGGCTCGGCACCCCGCCCGTCGGCGTACCCGTCGACGGCGACCCCCTCGAGGCGCTGCGCGCCACCGTCGGGACCCTGCACACCCCCCGCGACCTGGCCGCGGAGCTCCCGCCCTTCACCGGCGGCATGGTCGGGTACCTGGGGTACGACGTCGTGCGCCGCCTGGAGCGGATCGGCGAGCACGGCACCGACGACCTGCGGCTGCCCGAGCTGACCATGCTCCTCACCTCCGACCTGGCCGTGCTCGACCACTGGGACGGCACGGTCCTGCTGATCGCCAACGCGATCAACCACAACGACCTGGACACCGGTGTGGACGAGGCCTACGCGGACGCCGTCGCCCGCCTCGACGCCATGGCCGCCGACCTCGCCGAGCCCCTGGCCACCGAGCCCGCCACCCTGCCGCCCTCCGAGCTGCCGCCGTACACCGCCCTGTGGGGCGGAGAGGCGTACCAGGGAGCCGTCGAGGACATCAAGGAGCGCATCCGGGCCGGTGAGGCCTTCCAGGTGGTGCCCTCGCAGCGGTTCGAGACCCCCTGCACGGCGAGCGCCCTCGACGTCTACCGCGTCCTGCGGGCCACCAACCCGTCCCCCTACATGTACCTCTTCCGCTTCGACGGTTTCGACGTCGTGGGATCCAGCCCCGAGGCGCTGGTCAAGGTCGAGGACGGCCGCGCGATGGTGCACCCCATCGCCGGGACCCGCCCGCGCGGAGCCACCCCCCAGGAGGACCAGGCGCTGGCCGACGAGCTCATCGCCGACCCCAAGGAGCGCGCCGAGCACCTCATGCTGGTCGACCTCGGCCGCAACGACCTCGGCCGCGTCTGCGAACCGGGCTCCGTCGAGGTCGTCGACTTCATGTCGATCGAGCGGTACTCGCACGTCATGCACATCGTCTCCACCGTCACCGGCCGCGTCGCCGCCGGCCGCACCGCCTTCGACGTGCTGACCGCCTGCTTCCCCGCCGGCACCCTGTCCGGCGCGCCCAAGCCGCGGGCCATGCAGATCATCGAGGAGCTGGAGCCCTCCCGCCGCGGCCTGTACGGCGGCTGCGTCGGCTACCTCGACTTCGCCGGCGACTCCGACACCGCCATCGCCATCCGTACCGCCCTCCTGCGCGACGGCACCG
Source organism: Streptomyces sp. NRRL S-118 (assembly GCF_000716335.1). Classification (GTDB taxonomy): domain Bacteria; phylum Actinomycetota; class Actinomycetes; order Streptomycetales; family Streptomycetaceae; genus Streptomyces. Next base: position 35,579 of record NZ_JOBL01000161.1, read on the forward strand.
CGTACGTGCAGGCCGGAGCCGGTGTCGTCGCGGACTCCGACCCGGTCGCCGAGGACACCGAGTGCCGCAACAAGGCGGCCGCCGTGCTCCGGGCCGTGCACACCGCGAACCGGATGAACGGCGCATGACGGCGTAAGGGATAGTGGAGTACGTGAGTGCCGCATCCGTACCCCAGCCCCGTGCCACGCGCGCGAACGAGACGACGGCCGCCCCCGGCGGCCGTCGCAGTCTCGCCGCCGCCCTGTTCCTCGGTGCCGTCGGAGCGGCCGTCGTGCTGCTCGCGTCGGGGCAGACGTGGTCCGAGGGCACCGTCGCGGTGGGCGGCGGCAGCGTGCCGCTGGACGCCGCGGGCGGCGACGTCACGGGTGTGCCGACCGCCCTCGCCATAGTGGGCCTGGCGGCCCTGGTGGCCGTCTTCGCCGTACGCAGGGCGGGCCGGCTCCTCGTCTCGCTGCTGCTCGCCCTGAGCGGCGCGGGCGCTGCCGCCGCCTCGTACCTGGGCGCCTCCGACGGTTCGGCGCTCGACGCCGAGGCCGCGAGGACCACCGGCGACGCCGCGGCCCGCGTCGCGGAGCTCACCCACACCGCCTGGCCGTACGTCACGGCTGCCGGCGGGCTGCTGCTCCTGCTCGCCGGACTGCTGGCGCTGCGCTACGGCCGGACCTGGCCCGCCATGTCCGGGCGGTACGAGCGCGACGGCAGCCCGCGTGCCCGCGGCGCCCGATCCGCCGCGGACCCGGACCGGCCGGAGGACCTGTGGAAGGCCCTGGACCGCGGCGAGGACCCGACCGGCACCGCCTGACGCGTCCCGCCCCACCCGGCGCACGGCCCCAGCGCCACCCCGGCCCCGGCCCCGGCCCCGGCCCCCGAGGGTGACCCCGGATCACCCGGCACGCGCGCGTGCGCGACAATGTCGCGAGAGCGTCCGCACCCGGCGGGGCCGTACCAGAGCAACATCAACGAGGAGCAATTCATGGCGGGCAGCGACCACGGACACACCCCGGCCGCCTGGACCGGTGTCACCATCTCCTTCATCGGCTTCTGCGTCGCCGGTGCCTTCATGGTGGCGAACAACCCGCTGGGCTTCTGGGCGGGCAGCGCCCTCATCCTGCTCGGCGGCGTCGTCGGTGGCGCCATGAAGCTCGCCGGACTCGGCCAGAAGCCGTCGCCCGAACTCGAGCGCGCCCGCGAGGAGGCGGCCCGCAGGGACCACACCCCGGAGACCGCCCACGCCGCCCGCTCCTGACCCGTTCGGGGGCAGCCGCGACACGAGGCGCGGTCCGGCACGGCCGGGCTGCGCCTTTCCGTTCCACCCGCGACAATCCCCGAGTGGACGCCATGCCGAACCCTGCCCCCGAAGGCCCGGAACCCGCCCAGGCCGGACCTGCCGCGCGGACCGTGCCCGCAGCCCCTGCCGCACATGGTGGGCCTCCGCCCGCCGGACCGGCACCGGCGGGCGCACCGGCGGGAGGCGCACCCCCGGCACCCGGGCACGTGCCGTCGCGCGGCCGGCCTCCGCTCGTACGCCGGCTCGCACCGCCCCTGGGCACCCTCGCCGCGGTCGTCGCGGCCTTCGCGTACGTGGGCGCCGTCGACCCCAACGAGCCCGGGCACTACCCGGTCTGCCCCCTGCTGCGCTTCACCGGCCTGTACTGCCCCGGCTGCGGCGGCCTGCGCAGTGCCCACGCCTTCGTCCACGGCGACCTCGCGGCCGCCTTCGGCGCCAACGCCCTCGCCGTCACCGGCTATCTGGTCTTCGCCGTCGTGATCGTCCTCTGGCTGGTCCGGGCCGCGCGCGACCTGCCCGTGCGCGTCACCGTCGGGCCCTTCTGGGGGTGGGCCCTGGGCGCTGTCCTGGCGCTTTTCGCCATTGTCCGGAACTTGCCGTTCGGTTCCGGGCTGGCGCCGTGAAGCCACTGGTCAGCGCGGTGGCGACAACCGGATGCGGAGACTCGGGCCACCTCCGGATACCATCGAGGTGACTGATCCGGCTTCACCATCACCCTCCCGGAAGGGGGCCTCTCGCGTGAGTGTGCTCGACGAGATCATCGAGGGCGTACGCGCCGACCTCGCAGAGCGGCAGGCGCGGGTCTCCCTCGACGAGCTCAAGGAGCGGGCGGCGAAGGCGCCCCAGGCGAAGGACGGCGCGGCCGCACTGCGCGGCGACGGCGTCCAGGTGATCTGCGAGGTGAAGCGCTCCAGCCCGTCCAAGGGCGCGCTCGCCGCGATCGCGGACCCGGCCGGTCTCGCCGCGGACTACGAAGCGGGCGGCGCGGCCGTCATCTCCGTGCTGACCGAGCAGCGCCGCTTCGGCGGCTCCCTCGCCGACCTGGAGGCCGTTCGCGCCCGGGTCGACATCCCGGTCCTGCGCAAGGACTTCATCGTCACCGCCTACCAGCTGTGGGAGGCCCGGGCGTACGGCGCCGACCTCGCCCTGCTGATCGTCGCCGCCCTGGACCAGCCCGCCCTGGAATCCCTCATCGAGCGCGCCGAGTCCATCGGCCTGACCCCGCTGGTCGAGGTCCACGACGAGGAAGAGGTCGAGCGGGCCGTCGACGCGGGCGCCCGGGTCATCGGCGTCAACGCGCGCAACCTCAAGACCCTCAAGGTGGACCGCTCCACCTTCGAGCGGGTCGTCCCGGAGATCCCGGCGGGCATCGTCAAGATCGCCGAGTCCGGCATCCGCGGCCCGCACGACCTGATCGCCTACGCCAACGCGGGCGCCGACGCCGTCCTGGTCGGCGAGTCGCTCGTCACCGGCCGCGACCCCAAGGCCGCGGTGGCCGACCTGGTCGCCGCCGGCGCCCACCCCGCCCTGCGGCACGGACGGGGCTGACCCCGCCATGACCGCCGCCGCCCGCGCCTTCACGCCGACACCGCACCCCGCGCTCGCGCGCCCGGTGCCGTCGGCCGGTGCGGTGCGCCGGCGGGCCGACGGCTGCACGGCCACCGCGGACCCGGCCGCCGCCACGCGCGCGTGCCCGGACGCCGGGACCGGCACGAGCCCGGTGAGCTCCACGACCGCGCACCCCGCGCTCCCGCCGTACGCGACCGTTCTCCCGGGCGCCGCCCGCGCCCTCCCGGACGCGTACGCCCGGCTCGCCCGCGGCTGCCGACCGCGTGGCTGCCGGGCCCCGGCACGGCGTGTGCATGGACGCCGCGTCCGGTACGTCATCGGGGACGAGCCGGGCCAGGTCAACGGCATGCGATGGCGTGCGCGCACCGCGCGCCACCTGCACCACCGCTAGCCCGTCCTCCTCGACGGGCCGCACCGGACGTCCTCCGGTGCGGCGGGACCACTTCCGCGCACCCGGCTCCGGGTGACGCCGGTGAGGGGCTCCCGCGACGGGGCGGAGGCGGTGGCGTCGGCGCACACCGTGACCACCGTTGACCCAGACATCCCGGGGGCGCCCGCCCCCGTGAGGAGCAGTCGCATGCCCAGCGAGTTCTTCATCCCCGACCCCGACGCCCAGGTCCCCAGCGCGGACGGCTGGTTCGGTGCCTACGGCGGCAAGTTCATCCCCGAGGCGCTCGTCGCCGCCGTCGACGAGGTCGCCGTCGAGTACGACAAGGCCAAGGCCGACCCGGCCTTCGCGGCCGAGCTCGACGACCTGCTCGTGCACTACACCGGCCGCCCCTCCGCCCTCACGGAGGTGCCCCGGTTCGCCCGGCACGCGGGCGGCGCACGGGTCTTCCTCAAGCGCGAGGACCTCAACCACACCGGCTCGCACAAGATCAACAACGTGCTCGGCCAGGCCCTGCTCACCAAGCGCATGGGCAAGACCCGGGTCATCGCCGAGACCGGCGCCGGCCAGCACGGCGTCGCCACCGCCACCGCCTGCGCCCTGTTCGGCCTCGAATGCACCATCTACATGGGCGAGATCGACACCCGGCGCCAGGCGCTGAACGTCGCCCGGATGCGCATGCTCGGCGCCGAGGTCGTCCCCGTGAAGTCCGGCAGCCGCACCCTGAAGGACGCCATCAACGAGGCGTTCCGCGACTGGGTCGCCAACGTCGACCGCACGCACTACCTCTTCGGCACGGTCGCCGGACCGCACCCCTTCCCGGCCATGGTGCGCGACTTCCACCGCGTCATCGGCGTCGAGGCGCGCCGCCAGATCCTGGAGCGGGCGGGCCGCCTGCCCGATGCCGTCGTCGCCTGCGTCGGCGGCGGCTCCAACGCCATCGGCCTGTTCCACGCCTTCATCCCGGACGCCTCCGTACGCCTGGTGGGCTGCGAGCCGGCCGGGCACGGCGTCGAGACCGGTGAGCACGCCGCCACCCTCACCGCCGGCGAGCCCGGCATCCTGCACGGCTCGCGCTCCTACGTCCTGCAGGACGAGGAGGGCCAGATCACCGAGCCGTACTCGATCTCCGCGGGCCTCGACTACCCGGGCATCGGCCCGGAGCACGCGTACCTCAAGGACAGCGGGCGCGGCGAGTACCGCGCGGTGACCGACGACGCGGCGATGCAGGCCCTGCGCCTGCTGTCCCGCACGGAGGGCATCATCCCGGCGATCGAGTCGGCGCACGCGCTGGCCGGCGCCCTGGAGCTCGGGCGGGAGCTCGGCGAGGACGGCCTGATCGTCGTCAACCTCTCCGGCCGCGGCGACAAGGACATGGACACCGCCGCGCGCTACTTCGGCCTGTACGAGACCGACGCCGCCCCCGTCGAGGCCGACGCCTCCGCCGAGGACGGCGCCGCGGAGATCCAGCGGGACACCGACATCCAGCGGGGCACCGAGACCCGGGGGGAGACCAAGTGAGCGGGAACATCCAGCTGCTGAGCGACACCCTGGAGCGGGCCAAGGCGGAGAACCGGGCCGCCCTCATCGCGTACCTGCCGGCCGGCTTCCCGAGCGTCGACGGCGGGATCGAGGCCGTCAAGGCCGTCCTCGACGGCGGCGCGGACATCGTCGAGGTCGGACTGCCGCACAGCGACCCGGTGCTCGACGGGCCGGTCATCCAGACCGCCGACGACATCGCCCTGCGCGGCGGGGTGAAGATCGCCGACGTGATGCGCACCGTCCGCGAAGCCCACGAGGCGACCGGCAAGCCGGTCCTGGTGATGACGTACTGGAACCCCATCGACCGGTACGGCGTCGAGCGCTTCACCGCCGAACTGGCCGAGGCGGGCGGCGCCGGCTGCATCCTGCCCGACCTGCCGGTCCAGGAGTCGGCCCTGTGGCGCGAGCACGCCGGGAAGCACGGCCTGGCCACCGTCTTCGTCGTCGCCCCCAGCAGCAAGGACGAGCGGCTGGCCACCATCACGAGCGCCGGATCCGGCTTCGTGTACGCCGCCTCCCTGATGGGCGTCACCGGCACCCGTGAGTCCGTCGGCGCCGAGGCCGCCGACCTGGTACGGCGCACCCGCGCCACCACCGAGCTGCCGGTGTGCGTCGGCCTCGGCGTGTCGAACGCCGAACAGGCCGCCGAGGTGGCCGCCTTCGCCGACGGCGTCATCGTCGGATCGGCGTTCGTCAAGCGGATGCTCGACGCCGGCGACCACGCGGCCGGCATCGCCGCCGTACGGAACCTCGCGGGCGAACTCGCCCGCGGAGTGAAGCGCTCATAAGGCGTTCGTCGCTCGAACGGGTGGATCTGGACCGGGGAGGCGCGCCCGCGCCTCCCCGGTTCGTTGCTGTGGGCGTGAGCGAGAAGAACAGTGCAGGCAAGCGGAGCGCGCGAGAACGGCTCCAGATCGAACGCGAGCAGCAGAAGTCCCGGGAGCGTCGCAGGCGCACCCTGCTCGTGTCGGCGGCCGTCGTCGGAGTGCTCGGCCTCGCCGCGGTGGCCGGTGTCATCGCCGCCAACACCGGCGACGACGGCGAAGGCTCCGGCGCCGGGCCCGTCGCGGCGCCCACCGGCGCGGCCGGCAAGGACCAGCTGGCCATCCCCGTCGGTGCCACCGACGCCCCGTCCACGCTCACGATCTGGGAGGACTTCCGCTGTCCGGCCTGCGCCCAGTTCGAGAACGCCGTCCGGGACACGATCCACGGACTGACCGACTCCGGACAGATCAAGGTCGAGTACCACCTGGCCACGATCATCGACGGGAACATGGGCGGCAGCGGCTCGCTGAACGCGGCGAACGCCGCGGCCTGTGCCCAGGACGCCGGCAAGTTCGTGGCGTACCACGACGTCCTCTACCAGAACCAGCCGCCGGAGCCGGACGACGCCTTCGCCGACGACGACAAGCTGTTCGAGCTGGCCGGGAAGGTGCCCGGGCTCGACACGCCGGCCTTCCGCTCGTGCGTGTCGGACGGCACGCACGACAGCTGGGTGAACAAGTCGAACCAGGCGTTCAGCGAGGGCGGCTTCCGCGGCACGCCGACCGTGCTGCTCAACGGAGAATCGATCTTCCCGACCAAGGGCAAGGAGCAGATCTCCGTGGAGAACCTGAAGAAGTGGGTGGCCGAGGCGAACAAGGGCAAGAAGCCCGGCACCGCCTTCCCCTCCCCTCCCGCCTCCCCGCCGGCCCCGGCCTCCCCGTCGCCGGCCACCTCCTAGTCACCGCCTGCGCCACCGGGCACCGGCTCGTTATGGAGTCTTTGCCGGGCGGGACGCCCTGTCTCCCGCCCGGCACGGTAGCGTCGGTCCTGCCATGGACCTTGCCTACATCCCGAGCCCGTCGACCGGCGTGATCCACCTCGGACCGCTCCCACTGCGCGGCTATGCCTTCTGCATCATCATCGGTGTCTTCGTCGCCGTCTGGTACGGCAACAAGCGCTGGCTCGCCCGGGGCGGCAAAGCCGGCACCGTGGCCGACATCGCCGTCTGGGCGGTGCCCTTCGGCCTCGTGGGCGGCCGGCTCTACCACGTCATCACCGACTACCAGCTGTACTTCAGCGAGGGCGAGGACTGGGTCGACGCCTTCAAGATCTGGGAAGGCGGCCTCGGTATCTGGGGCGCGATCGCGCTCGGCGCGGTCGGCGCCTGGATCGGCTGCCGGCGCCGCGGCATCCCGCTGCCGGCCTACGCGGACGCCATCGCGCCCGGCATCGCCTTCGCCCAGGCCATCGGCCGCTGGGGCAACTGGTTCAACCAGGAGCTGTACGGCAAGCCGACCGACCTGCCCTGGGCGCTGAAGATCAGCGAGGGCGTGAACCGCGAGGCGGGGCTCTACCACCCAACCTTCCTGTACGAGTCGCTGTGGTGCGTGGGCGTGGCGCTCCTCGTCGTCTGGGCGGACCGGCGGTTCACCCTGGGCCACGGGCGGGCCTTCGCCCTCTATGTGGCGGCGTACTGCGCCGGGCGCGGCTGGATCGAGTACATGCGGGTCGACGAGGCGCACCACATCCTGGGCGTCCGGCTCAACGTGTGGACCGCGATCCTGGTCTTCCTCGCGGCCGTGGCGTACATCGTCGTCTCGTCCCGGGTACGGCCCGGGCGCGAGGAGGTCGTGGAGCCGGCGGCGGTCACTGCGGGCGGTGGCTCCAAGGGCGACGAGTCCGGTGGGACGGCCGACACGACCGCGCAGGAGTCCGCGGACTCCGCGGACCCGGCCGGTTCCGTTCCGGTGGATTCGGCCGGGGACACGGCGCCGGGCGACAGGTTGCGGAAGCCGGGCGCGGCCGAAGCGGCCGACGCCTGACCGGCCACGGGCCGGCACGACAGCGCTGACGCGCGGCACGGTGAGGCGGCCGCCGGGACCAGGGGGTTCCGGCGGCCGCCTCCGTGCGTGTGCGGCCGTCTCCGTGCGTGTCCGGGTCCGAGCGTGTGCGGTGGGTCCGGGCCGGCCGGGTGCACGCGGTCAGCTCCGCCGGGCGAGGGACAGGGTCCGTTGGGCCGCCGCGACGATCGCCGCGTCGACGAAGCGGCCGTCCGGCAGGGCGAGCGCGCCGGTGCCGGTGGCGGCGGCTTCGACGATCTCCTCCGCGGCCGCGATCTCCGTGGAAGTGGGCAGGTAAGCGCGTTCGATGACGGGGAGCTGGCGCGGATGGATCGCGGCGCGGCCCAGGAAACCGAGGGCGCGGCCGTGGGCGCAGGACGCCGCCAGGCCGTCGAGGTCGCGGATGTCGGGGTGGATGGACTGCGCGGGCGGCGGCAGCCCGGCGGCGCGGGCGGCGACCACCACCCGGCTGCGCGACCAGTCGAGGCCGTGGTCGTCCCGTACGCCCAGGTCGGCGCGGAGGTCCGCCTCCCCGATCGCGATGCCGCGGACGGCCGGGTGGGCGGTGGCGACGGCGTGGGCACGCTCGATGCCGAGCGCGGACTCCAGCAGCGCGTACAGCGGGACGCCGGGGGCGAGAGCCGCGATCCGGTGGATGTCAGTGCCGTGTGTCACCTTGGGAACACGCAGAGCTGCGAGACCGGGGAGGGGGGCCAGCGAAGCGATGGCTGCGTTGTCGTGCGCGGTGTCGTGCGCACCGGGGAGGCGGACATGGACGGGTACGGGCTGCGGGGAGGAGAGGAGGTCGACGGTGGCGTCCAGGGCGTACGCCTTGCGCTCCGGCGCCACCGCGTCCTCCAGGTCGACGATCACGGCATCGGCGCCGGACCGCAGGGCCTTGGCCACCACCTCCGGGCGGTCGCCCGGTGCGTACAGCAGGGTCAGGGGCGCGGAGGGGCCGGACGTCATACGGCGCCCTCGGCGCGCAGGGCACCGATCTCGGCCGGGGTCAGGCCGGCCTGGCTGAGGACGGTGTCGGTGTCCGCGCCGTGCGGGCGGCCGGACCAGCGGATGGAGCCGGGGGTCTCGGAGAGCCGGAAGAGCACGTTCTGCATACGGATGGTGCCGAAGTCCGGGTCCGGGACATCGGCGAGCGTCCCCAGCGCCTGGTACTGCGGGTCGTTCATGACGTCGCGGATGTCGTAGATCGGGGCGATCGCGGCCTCGGCCTTCTCGAAGGCGGCCATGGCCTCGTCGCGGGTGTGCCGGGCGATCCAGGCGCCCACCGCCTCATCGAGTTCGTCGGCGTGCTCGGCGCGGGTGGTGCCGTCGGCGAACCAGGGCTCGTCGATCAGGTCGGGGCGGCCGACCAGGCGCATCACACGTTCGGCGACCGACTGCGCGGAGGTGGAGACGGCCAGCCAGGAGCCGTCGGCGGCGCGGTAGGTGTTGCGGGGGGCGTTGTTCCGGGAGCGGTTGCCGGTACGGGGCTGGACGTAGCCGAGCTGGTCGTACCAGAGCGGCTGGGGGCCCAGCACCGTGAGGATCGGCTCGATGATCGCCATGTCCACGACCTGGCCGCGACCGGTGGCGGCCCGGGCGTGCAGAGCCGTCATCACGGCGTAGGAGGTGGCCAGGGCGGCGATCGAGTCGGCCAGGCCGAAGGGAGGGAGCGTGGGCGGGCCGTCGGGTTCGCCGGTGATGGCGGCGAAGCCGCTCATCGCCTCGGCCAGGGTGCCGAAGCCGGGGCGGCGTGCGTACGGACCGTCCTGGCCGAAGCCGGTGACCCGGGCCAGCACCAGCCGGTCGTTGACGGCCGACAATTCGGGCCAGCCCAGGCCCCAGTGCTCCAGGGTGCCGGGGCGGAAGTTCTCGATGATCACGTCGGAGGCGGCGGCGAGGCGGAGCAGGGTGTCGCGGCCGCCGGGGGTGGACAGGTCCAGGGTGATGGTGCGCTTGTTGCGTCCGAGCAGCTTCCACCACAGGCCCACGCCGTCCTTCGCGGGACCGTGGCCCCGGGACGGGTCGGGCTTGCGGGGGTGCTCGACCTTGATGACGTCGGCACCGAAGTCACCGAGCATGGTCGCCGCGAGCGGGCCTGCGAAGAGGGTGGCGAGGTCGAGGACGCGGAGACCCGCGAGGGGAGGTGTGGTGGTCATACGGCGTCGATCTCCGGGCGGTACGGCATCGATGAGGAGGCACCGGGGCGCTGGACCGAGAGCGCCGCGGCCGACGACGCCCAGGCCAGGGCGTCCGGTACGGGCCGGCCCTCGCCGAGCGCCACGGCCAGGGCGCCGGCGAACGTGTCGCCCGCGGCGGTGGTGTCGACGGCCCGGACCTGCGGGGCCGGGACGGTGACGGGGGCGGCGCCCCGGGCCGCGTAGAGGCTGCCGGCCGCGCCCAGGGTGATGACCACCTCGGGGACGTGCCGCAGCAGTTCGGCCGCGGCGGCGTGCGGGTCGGCGACACCGGTGAGGGACGCGGCCTCGTGCTCGTTGGGCAGCAGCAGATCGGTGGCCGCGAGGAGTCCGGGCGGCAGCGGCTGCGCGGGGGCGGGGGTGAGGAGCGTGCGGACGCCGTGGCGGCGTGCCGCTTCGGCGCCCGCGACGACGGCGGAGAGGGGGAGTTCCAGCTGGAGCAGCAGGGCGTCCGCGGTGGCGATGAGGGCGTCGTCGCCGGGGAGGAGGGAGGTGACGGTGCCGTTCGCGCCGGGGATGACGACGATGGCGTTGTCGCCCTCGTCGTCCACGACGATGTGGGCGGTTCCCGAGGGCCCCTCGACGGTGCGCAGGAGGTCGGTGTCCACGCCCGCGCCCTCGAGCGCGGCGCGGAGGCGGGCGCCGAAGTCGTCGGAGCCTACGGCGCCGATCATCGACACCTCGGCCCCGGCGCGGGCGGCGGCGACGGCCTGGTTGGCGCCCTTGCCGCCGGGGACCGTACGGAACTCGCGTCCCGTGACCGTCTCGCCGAGCTTGGGCGCGCGTGGCACATAGGCGACCAGGTCCATGTTGGTGCTGCCGAGCACCGCGATGTGTGTCATGGGCGGTGTGCCTCCTGGGGGTCGGGGTGGTGGACGAGGTCGTGGGTGAGGGCGGCGAGGGTGTCGAAGCCGGTACCGTCGAAGGAGCGGACGGAGGTGGCGAGCCGGTTCTTCAGGGGGGAGGTCCAGCGTTCCCGGATCCGGTCCGGGTGTCCGGCGAGCAGTCCGGCGACGGAGCCGGCGGTGGCGCCGTTGGAGTCGGTGTCCCAGCCGCCGGAGACGGCTCGGCAGATGGACAGGGTGAAATCGCCGTCGGCGTGGGTGAGGGCGGCGGAGAGGAGGGCGGCGTTCGGGACCGCATGTACCCAGTGGTAGGCGCCGTATGCGGTGTGGAGGCGGTCGGTGACGGTGTCGAAGTCGGCGTGGGCGCGTGCCGTGGCGATCCCGAAGCGGACGGCCCGGGCGAGGCGTGAGTCGGGCGGGACGACGGTCAGGCCGGTGGCGAGCGACTGGTGGACGTCACAGCTGCCGGAGGCCGCGGCGGCGAGGACCGCCGCGGTGAACATCGCCGCGTACACGCCGTTGGCGGTGTGCGTGAGGGTGGCGTCCCGGTGGACCTGCTCGGCGGCGGCGGCCGGGTCGCCCGGATGGGTCCAGCCGTGGACGTCCGCGCGGATCCGGGCGCCGATCCACTCGCGGAACGGATTGCGGTGGGTGGCGGTGAGCGGCGGTTCGAGACCGGAGAGGAGGTTGCGGTAGGCGACGCGTTCCGCGGTGAAGGCGCGGCCGGCGGGCAGTTCGTCCAGCCAGAGGCGGGCGACGTCCGCGGTGGTGAAGCCGGGGCCGTACCGCTTGAGCAGCAGCAGGGCGAGCAGGGCGTGGTCGAGGTCGTCGTCCTCGGGCATGCCGTCGATGTTCTCGGCGAGGGAGGTGGCGGCGGACCGGCGGTTCCAGGGGTGGGCCGCGGCGAGCGCCGGGGGCACGCCCTTGGCGGTGAACCAGGTGGTCAGCGGCCAGTTGCCGGTGGCGCGGGCGAGGGCCCGGATGGCCGGGAGGGGGAGCTTCTCGACGGGCTTGCCGAGCAGGCACCCGGCGGCACGGCCGAGCCAGGCGGCATGCAGCCGTTCACCGAGCCCGGGGATGGCGGCGCGGTCGGTGGCGCCCTGGTCCGGGGTGGCGCGGGCGTCCGGGCGGGGGGCCTTGCCCGATCGCGTGGCGCGCTGCCGCAGCGGGCCGGGGGTGTGGGCGGCGGATGGTGCGGCGGGGCCCGGCGCCGTGCCGGGCGGGGCCGGACTGGGCGCGGAGGAGGGCTCCGGCCAGTGGGGGCAGGCGCGCTTGATGAGAGCGAGGGAGGTGGGTTCTGCCAGGACCAACGGGCTCGGCTGCGCGGCCAGTTCGTCCAGCAGGCGCTCCGCCAGGGCGCGCAGGTGCGGGGGCGCCGGGCTCGCGGAGGCACCCGCCGCGACCGGCGCCGGGGCGCCGCCGGCCGCGAACCAGCGCGCCTCGACGGCCGAGGCGTTGCGGCCGTCCTCCGCGGCTTGGCGCAGTTCGTGGCCGATCAGGTCCTCCGGCTGGACCCAGGTGAGGCGCACGCTCACAGGGTCACCTCGGGCTTGGGCGAGAGCGCGATGAACGCGGTCTCGTGGACGCGGCGCAGGGCCGTGTCCCGCATGAAGATCTCCCGGGTGACCTCGGCCAGCGCCGCGGCCGGAGCGTGCAGGTCGAGGCGGCTGGCCTCGGCCACCTGATTCGCCCAGGGCGCCGGCACCGCGGTCTCGCCGCCCAGCGCGCCCACGATCGCGCCCGCCATGGTGGCGATCGAGTCGCAGTCGCGGCCGTAGTTGACGGCGCCCAGCACCGTACGGCGGTAGTCGCCCTCGCCGACCAGCAGCATGCCGAGGGCGATGGGGAGCTCCTCGACGGAGTGCAGCCGGGAGGGGCGCCGCGCCGCCAGGGAGGGGGAGCGGTAGTCGGGGCCGACCGTGTCGAAGGGTGCCACGGCGTCGCGCAGCGGACGCAGCGCCGCCTCGAAGTCGGTGTGGCGCGCGGCCACTTCGCATACGGCTTCGATGGCCGCGCGGGTGCCGTCCTTCGCGAGGGCGAGCGCCGCGTCGACGACCGTGGCGGGCGTCGCGGTGGGCCGGCACGCTTCGGCGACCGCGGCGGCGAAGACGCCCGCGGCCTCGCGGCCGTACGAGGACTGGTGGGCGCCGGCGATGTCGAGGGCCTCGGCGTAGGCGGCGGCCGGGTTGGCGGCGTTGACCAGGCCGACCGGCGCCATGTACATCGCGGCACCGCAGTTGACGATGTTTCCGTTACCGGCCTCGCGCGGGTCGGCGTGGCCGTAGTGGAGGCGGGTGACCAGCCACTTCTCGGCGAGGAAGATCCGCTGCAGCGGCAGTGCCTCGGCCTCCAGCTCCGGGATCCAGCGGGGGTGGGAGATCAGGTCGGGGACGAGGTGGTCGGCGACGGCGTACGCGTCGAGGTGGTCGCGGACCGTTTCGTACACCCGGATCAGCGCGTGCGTCATCAGGGTGTCGTCGGTGACGTGCCCGTCGCCCTTGTGGTACGGGGCGAGGGGCCGGGCGGTGCGCCAGGCGTCGCCGTGCCACGGGCCGACGATGCCGGTGACGCGGCCGAAGTGGCGTTCCGCGATCTGCTCGGGGGTGTAGCCCTCGACGGGCCCGCCGAGCGCGTCACCGACGGCGGCCCCGACGAGGCTACCGGTGATCCGGTCCTCGAGCGTGAGCGTGGGCGGCGTGGGCGAGGCCGTCGCCGCGGGGCCGGTCCGGGACGTCGGTGTGCTCCGGGACGTCGGCGAGGTCGGAGGCGTCGGTGAGGTCGGAAAGGTCGTCATGTCGGAATTGTCCACCCGGGGTGGCGAGTCCCGTGTGTGCGAGCCGCTCGGCGAGTTCCACCAGGTCCGTGCCCGCGAGACGGGGGAGCGCGCAGCCGGCGAGGGTGCGGCAGGCGTCGCGCCAGGTGGCCGGAACTCCGTCGCCTCCGGTGAGCGCACCGGTCAGCGCCCCCGCGAGGGCGGGGGCGGAGTCGGCCACCCGCGACAGGCACGCGGCGGCCGGCACCGCCGCGGTGACCTCGCCGCCGGCGGCGAGGGCGAGGGCGAGCGCGACCGGCACGGTCTCGGCGGCGGCGATGCCGTAGCTGTAGACATGGTCGACGATCTGGTGCTCCAGCAGCGGCACCAGCTCGAAAGCGGTGCCGGCGGCACGGGCCAGCCGGGTGGCATGCCGGGCGTTGCGGCCGATCTCGGTCGCGTCCGGGAGCTGGCCGAGCGCGGCCTCCACGGCGTCGCCGACCGGTGCGCCGCCCAGGGCCGCGGCGACGGCGGCGGCCATCGCGCGGGCGCCGTGCACGCCGTCGCCGTCCTGGGTGTAGCGGGCGTCGAACTCGGCGAGTTCGGCGGCGGCGCGGGGGTCCCCGGGGTGGGCGACGGCGAGGACGGCGGCGCGGACGCAGGCGGCGTCGTCGAAGTAGTGCGGGTTGTCGTGGCCGGTGGCGGGCGGGCGCAGTCCGGTGGCGAGGTTGCCGAGCCCGGCACGCACCGAGATGCGGGCGCGCAGCGGGAGCACGGCGGACTCGACCTCCGGCGCGCGGTCGGCGGCGGCGGCGATCTCGGCGGCGAGGGAGTTCCAGGCCAGATCGACGGCCGCGCACATGCGCCGTGCGGGAGGGAGCGCACGGAAGAGGTCTCCGGCCGCGGTCAGCAGGGTCTCCGCGGTGAAGACCGCCCACTCGGCGTCGTCGGAGGGGCCGAGCCGAAGGGGCTCCGGTGGCTGGTTGAGGGCGATGGGGACCGGGAGGGTGGTGGTGGCGTTCTGCTCGGCGAAGGTGTCCAGCTCGCGGGTGAGGCGGCGGGTCCACTCGGGCATGCGGGCGGCGCGGTGACGGGCGGCGGGCCACCCGGCGGCGTCGCCCGAGGCGAGACCGAGGAGGAGCCCCTCGATACGGAGTCCCGGCGCGGTGCGGGCTGCCGGAGGCACGGAGGACCGCGACCCGGGGCTGCCGTTGCGCTCCGGGCCCCCGGGGGCCGGCGGCCGGGCAGGGCTGCCCTCGGCCTGCGGGACCGGGGCCGGGCGTGGGGGCCGGGTGTCGGGGGGTCGGACCGGTGTCGAGGGTGCGGGGTGATCGCTGCCGCGCGGCGGCAACGGTGACGGGGGGCCGTGGCGGCCGTTGTCGCCGGGTGAGCGCGGCCGGGCCGGGCCGTCGTCCGGGGCGCGGGTGGCGGCGGGGCCGGCCGCGGGAGCCCCGGTACCGGGTGCGGCGTCCACCGGCGCGTCGGCCGCGGGCGCCGGAGTCCCGGCGGGCAGGGCTGACGGTTCCGGGAGGGTGCCGGCTCGTGGCGCGCTCGGTTCCGCGTCCGCGGGGGCGGGGGTGGCGGTGTCGGGTGCGGGGGCCGGGCCGCGCGGGTGGGGGCGGGT
>NZ_KL591027.1:0-50451 GCF_000716335.1 Streptomyces sp. NRRL S-118
CTGAAGCCGCCGTGCCGTGAGGCCGGCACGGGAGCGCGCAGGCGTCCCGCGCCGGGGTTCAGCGGAAGAAGGCCAGATAGTAGTCCGCGAACTGCATGCGCCGGCCGCCGTCGCGGTCGTGCTCGTCGGGGACGTACTCCGGGGCGTTCCTGATCTCCTCCTTGGTCCGGGACACGTGGACCACCTCGCGTTCGGTGTCCACGGAGGCGATGACTCCGGCGGGCAGCAGCACCTGCTTGCCGAAGATCCACGGCCCGGTGTCGACGACGACGTAGCAGGCGCCGGCTTCGGCGGAGTGCTTGTCCACCGTGCCGATGCCGCCGTCCTGTGCCTCGACCTTGTAGCCGGTCAGGTCGGTACCCGGCAGGTAGTTCGCCGCCTCCGGGCAGGTCCAGATGTCGGTATGCACCTCAACTCCTCGCTTCTTCGCCCCGGTTCGGGGCCCACTGTGTGACTCCGCTTTCCCCCCGCGGCGGGGGCCATGCGCGGCGGTGCCGGCGGCGGGCACCGGGTCAGCAGGGCCGGCGCCAGGCGTCCAGACGGAGGTTCTTGCGCATGGAGGACAGGCCCAGCCGGCGGGCCTCCGGGCAGAAGGCACTGGGCGGCAGGGCGTACTCGGCGTGGAAGACCGCCTTGCCCGCCTCGATGAAGGGGCGGAGCCGGCCGCACTCCCCGTACTGGGCGCACTCCTCGTTGACGGCGAAGTCGAAGTCGTCCACCAGCTCCGGGATCTGCGGGAGGTCGTTCTTGAGCCCCACGGACAGGCCCCGCTCGTGCGCCAGGCGGGCGATCATGCGGTTGTACGCCAGCTGGTGCCGCGGGCGCAGCGGGAAACCGGTGTCGTTGAGGTAGCCGTCGAGAAGGTCCGGTTCGACGGCGTCGAACCCCTTGTCACGGCACATGTCGAGCCGGCGCTCCATCAGCGGGCGCAGCGTGTCGAGGCGGCGGATGTCGAGCCACCGCTCCCCCTCCCAGCCGTTGGGCCTGCCCCGTACGGAAGCGGGGAAGGCGGCGTGGTCCGCGCGGAAGTCCTCCCAGGCGCCGGCGTTGAAGTAGCAGATGACCTTGCGCCCGTCCCGGTGGAGGCGCGCGACGTCGGCGGCCGTGTTCTCGAAGCCGTCGATGTCGTAGACCGGTACGTCGGTGCGGGGGTCGGCCCGCCCGTCGAGCTGCCACTGCCAGGCGGTGCCCGGTCTGGGCAGCCAGCGGTCGTGATGCCGGCGGTCGTCGGGGTTCGGGCCGCCGTGCGAGCAGGCGGCGACGAGCAGCAGCAGGGCGGCGGCGAGCGTGAGGCGGCGCGCCGCACTGCGGCTTCCGCCCTGCCCTCCCCGGGTCCGCGCGGCGCTCACCGGGCAGCCGCGGGCCCCGGCTGGGCCGCCCAGAGCGCGGCCAGGGAGTCCTCCAGCCGGAACCTGGGCGTCCAGTCGAGCGCTTCGCGGGCCGCGGTGATGTCGGAGCACTGCCAGGGCACCCCCGCCGAGCGCGACGACCCGCCGTCGGTCTCCTCGATCCGCCCCTGGAAACCGGCTGTGCGGACGAGCCCGTGGACGAGGGCCCGTACGGGAACGGCCCCTCCCCCGCCCACGTTGAGCACGCCCGGCAGGGGCCCCGGCGCCGTGGCGGCCAGGACCACCGCCCGGGCCACGTCCCGTACGTCGACGAAGTCGCGGTACGCGGAGAGGTCACCGAGCCGCAGGACGGCGCCGGGATCCCCGCCCGCCGCCCGGAGCCGCAGCGCGAGGCCGCCGGGCAGGCCGGCGGGCGGGGCGCCAGGACCGACGGGGTTGCCGACGCGCAGGACCACCGCGTCGAGCCCGGAGGCACCGACCGTGACCGTGCCGGCCAGTTTGGTCGCCCCGTACGGGGAGGCCGGACGGGTCGGCGCGCTCTCGGTCGTGCGCTCGCCGTGGACGCCCGGCCCGTACTCGGCGGCCGAACCCAGATGGACCAGCCGCGCGGCCGGGGCCGCCTCGCGCAGCGCGGCGCAGAGCACCGCCGGTCCGCGGGCGTTGACCTCGGCGAGCCGCACCGGGTCGCCGGAGACGGCGCCCGCGCAGTTCACCACGGCGTCGGGGGCCAGGTCGGCGAGGGCCTTCGCGAGCCGCTCGGTGTCGATCGTCGCGAGGTCCGCCACGAGGTCCGCGCCGGCGGCCGGGCGCCGGGCGGCGTGCAGCAGCCGGACGCCCGGCAGGAGGCCCGCCTGTTGTGCCACGTGCCCGCCGAGGTAACCGGTGGAGCCGAGGACGAGGATGCGCATGAGGTGGTCAGGCTCCCTTGAGCAGCAGTGCTTGGTGGGTGGTGAACTCGGCGTTGGCGCGGTCGTAGTCGTCGGGGCGGCCGATGTCGAGCCAGTAGCCGTCGAACTCGTAGGCCCGCGGGGCGTTGCCGGACCTCAGCAGGTCGAGGATCAGCTCGTCGAAGCCCAGGGGCAGGCCGGGGGTGTACCCGTCGAGGGTGGAACGGGAGATCCCGTACACCCCCATGGACACCCGGCAGTCCATGCTCGGCTTCTCGCTGAACGCGACGACCTTCCCCGCGTCCGTGGTGAGCACCCCGAAATCGATGTGGATCTTGCGGGAGTACGTGGCGATGGTCAGGGGAGCGTCGCCGTCCGTGTGCCGCCGCAGCAGGTCGGCGTAGTCGAGGTCCGTGAGGATGTCACCGTTCATCACGAGGAAGGACTCGGGCAGCCGGTCCCGCATGGTCAGCAGGGGCCCTATGGTGCCCAGCGGGTTCTCCTCGGAGGAGTAGTCGATGTCCATGCCCCAGCGCGAGCCGTTGCCGACGTAGGCCCGGATGATCTGGCCGAGGTGGCCGATGGCGAGGGTGCAGCTGGTGAATCCCGCGCAGGCCAGCTGGCGCAGGACGATCTCCAGGATCGCGTGCCTGTCCCCTATGGGCACGAGCGGCTTGGGCAGCGCGGTGGTGTACGGGCGCAGTCGTACGCCCTTGCCTCCGGCCAGTATCACGGCGTGCATGGAGCCTCCCTGTGGTGCGGCTGACGGTGGACGTCGGGCCCTCGGCGTGGGGTACGGGACCGTGGATCGTGCGGGTGTGCGGAGCGAGTGCTGTCCGGTGCAGCGTGCGCGTCGCCGGTGCCGCGGGCCGGTGAGCCCGGGGGGCGTCAGACGTTGTAGATGTCCGTCTTGTAGCGGGCCAGGTGGGCGGGGTCCCGGAAGAACTCGACCGTGCGGGCGAGTCCCTCCTCCAGGTCATGGGCGGGCGCCCAGCCGGTGGCGTCGCGCAGTCGGCTCGCGTCCGCCACCAGACGCATGACCTCGGACTTGGCCGGCCTGATGCGCCGGGCGTCCTCCCGGACGTCGAGGTCGGTGCTCATGACCTTGCCGATGAGCCGGACGAGATCGCCCACCGAGATCTCCTGCCCGGTGCCCGCGTTGAAGGTGCGGCCGACGACCCGGTCGGCGGGCGCGGTGCCCACGGCGAGGAAGGCCGCTGCGGTGTCCGTCACGTAGGTGAAGTCGCGGGTGGGCCGCAGGTCCCCTAGGGTGATGGTCCTCGAACCGGCCGCGACCTGCCCGATGACGGTGGGGATGACGGCCCGCATCGACTGGCGCGGTCCGTAGGTGTTGAACGGGCGCAGGGTCACGACCGGTGTGTCGAAGCTGGCGTGGTAGCTGTCGGCCAGCCGGTCGCCGCCCGCTTTGGAAGCGGCGTAGGGGGACTGCGTGTTGATGGGGTGGTCCTCGGTGATCGGCACGGTGCGGGCGGTGCCGTACGTCTCGCTGGTCGAGGTGTGCACGAGCCGCGGCGTACCGGCCTGCCGCACCGCCTCCAGCACGTTGAGGGTGCCCGTGACGTTGGTGTCCACGTAACTGTGGGGCGCCTGGTACGAGTACGGGATCGCGATCAGGGCGGCCAGGTGGTACACGGCGTGGGCCCCCTCGACGAGGCCGCGGACGGAACCGGGGTCGCGGACGTCGCCGAGGACGATGTCGACCTGGTCGCGGACGTCGGCGGGGAGCGTCTCCAGCCAGCCGTACGAGGAGAAGGAGTTGTACTGCGCCATGGCGCGCACCCGGTGTCCGGACGCGACGAGGGCCTCGGTGAGGTGCGAGCCGATGAAGCCCTCGGCTCCGGTGACGGCGGCGAGCGGTGCGGACGTCATCTGGTGTTCCTTTCGTCGGACGGATCCCGGCCCGGGGCCGGGCGGGGCGGTACGGGACGGGGACGGGTCAGGCGTGGGCGGTGGGCCGCCCCAGACAGCGCAGGGTGAGGACGGCCAGGACGGCCGCCGCGGCGGCGCAGCAGAACAGGGGCACCGGCGCGCCGGGCGGGGTGCCCGTCGCGGACGACGCGGCCACGGCGGCCGCGGCCGTCAGGCACACGACCGCCGGGGGCCAGGCCACGCCGAACGCCTGGAGCAGCAGGGCCGTCCAGAGGGTGGCGGCGAGCGCGAGCAGGACGGCCGGCTGCGCACCGGCCAGCAGGGCCGCGGGCCACAGGGGCAGCAGATAGCCCGTCAGGCACAGGGCCAGCGTCCGGGCCGAGCGCAGCAGGAATTCCCGCTCCGTCGCGGAGGCGCGCAGGGCCGCCACCGACAGGCCGCGGTAGCGGTACAGCAGCCACTCGGCGGGGCCCATGCTGAGGGTCAGTGCGAGGACGGCGTACGGATGCTGCCGCCCGGTGGAGAGCACCAGGACGGCGGCGGAGAGGCCGAACAGGCCGTACGGCAGTGAGGTGCGGTACGCGGGCCGCGGCGCCGCGGGCGCGGGAGGGGTGCGCAGGTCGGCCCGCAGGGTCAGCGCGGCCGCGGCGGTGGCCGCCGCGACGCTCAGCACGGCCGGGCCCAGGCGGCCGGCGGGGCCCGGATCCCAGGACAGCACCGGGACGGCGGCGCCGCCGGCCAGGGGCATCAGCGCGGCGAGCAGCAGCCGTTCGCGGCCGAGCACGAGCAGCACACCGGCAGCAGCCAGGTAGACGGACTGGGCGAGTGCGGCGACGGCCGCCGCGCCGGGCCCCGCGACGAGCACGGCCGCCGTGGCCGCCAGCAGCGCGCCGGCCGGCGCCCCGGCCGCGAGGGTGCGCCCCGCCTCGTACCGTCCGTTCACCAGGCGCAGGTGGAAGCGGTGGGCCAGTGCCTGGCCCCAGGCCCAGGAGACCAGCCCGGCGGCCATGAGTGCGGCGAGGGCCCAGGGGCCGGAATGCCAGAGGGGGGCGGTGAGGGGGTAGGCCAGCCCCGGCAGGGCGAACAGCAGGCCCCGCAGCAGGCAGCGGACGTGATCGGGGGCCCAGGGGTCGGCCGGCGGGGGCGGCTCGGGAAAGCTGCGCGGGACTCGCTCGTACAGCTCCTCCGCCAGGGAGAACAGGCTCGGATGGCCGTACTGCTCCCGTATCCGCTCCCCCGTGAGGCCCTCGGACTCCAGCAGCGCCGCGACCTCGTAGGCGTGGACGGCGGGCGCGATCCGGTCGGCCATGCCGGCTGCCAGTTCACCGACCGCATCGGCGTGGCCGGGGGTGTGCGGTGCGGGGCGGCTCATCCGGCCACGCTCCAGATCCCGGCGGCGGCCGGTACGAGGGGCACGGGCCGGAGCGGCCGGGGGGTGCCCGGCCGGCCGGAGCGGTCACGGGCGGCGAGTTCGAGGTAGATGGAGCGGAAGGTGTCGATGGTCCGGCGGAGGGTGAACTGCTCGATCACGCGCAGCCTCGCAGCCTCCCCCATGGCGGCCCTGCGGGGTGCGTCGGCCAGCAGCTCCAGCGCCGCCGCGGCCATCGACGCGGGGTCGCGCGGGGGCACGACGAGGCCGGTGGCGCCCACGGCCTCCCGTACGCCGCCCACGTCGGTGGAGACCGTGGCGCGTCCGCAGGACATGGCCTCGATCAGGGTGAAGGGGAATCCTTCGCTGATGCTGGACAGCATGACGACGTTGCCCGCGGCGTAGGCGTCCCGGATGTCGTCCACCCGTCCCTCGAAGGTGACCGCGTCCCCATGGCCGAGTGACGCGGCCAGTTCCTCGCACCGGGTGCGGTACGACTCGCCGCCCTTGGGGGTGCCGCCGAAGAGCCGCAGCGCCGCCCCCGGCACCTGCTCCCGTACGAGGGCGAAGGCGCGGATCAGCGTCTCGAGGTCCTTGATGGGGTCGACGCGGCCGGCCCAGCTGAGGGTGGGGCTGTCCGGTTCCGGGCCGGCGGCCGGGAACTCGTCGGGGTCGACGCCGTTGTAGACGGTGCGTATCAGTCCGGGGTCGGCGCCGCCCTGCTCCTCCCACAACCGGTTGTAGCGGTTCCCGGGCGTGATCAGCGCCGCCCGCCGGTACGTCTCCTCGGCGAGGAGGCGGAAGAATCCCAGGAGCACGGCCTTCACCGGCCACCGGTAGGGCGCCGTCCGGTACCCCAGGTAGCGTTCGCGGAGGTAGACGCCGTGCTCGGTCAGCAGCAGCGGAACGCCGTGCTGTTCGAGGGCGGTGAGTCCGGGCAGGACGGCGATCCCGCCGCTGACCGCGTGGGCCACGCCCGTCTCCGGCGGGTGCGCCGCCAGCGGGCGCAGGGCGTGCTCCAGCAGTCCGGTCGCGGTGACGGCGTCGTGCAGGGTGGGGGCTGCTTCCCGGACGCGCAGACCTGGCCGGTTCCAGACCCCGATGAGCACGCGCAGGGCACGGTCGCCGCGCAGCGCGGGGCTCAGCAGCCCGTCCCGTGCCGCCGCGGCCATCTCGTAGAGGGCCGGGGCGAAGCCGTCCTCCTGCGCCGGGTCCAATAGGGCGGTGAGGAAGCGCTCGTACGCGGCCATCAGCCGGCGCCCGCGGCGGCCACGCGGCGGGGAGCCCTCGGGGGGCGGACCCCACATGGGCAGGGAGACCGGTTCGGCCACGTGCGGGGGCAGGGTCCACACGAGGGGCTCACGGCCGCTCCCGGTGACGGCGAGGACGTCGAAGTCGATGTCGGGCATGCCGTTGACGAGTTGGTCGCACCAGACACTCACGCCGCCGTGGCTGTGCGGATAGGTGCCCTCGGTGAGCAGGGTGACCCGCGCCGCGCCGACGCGGGGGACATGGTTCTGAACGTGCATGGACGTGCTCCACGGCAGGAAGTGGGTGTGGGGGGCGCGGCGGGGTGTGCGCCGGCCGGTCCGGTCCTCGGCGCTCCGCCGTCCGGCCCCGGCCGGTGACCCGGGGCGGTGCGGACGGGCGGTCGGTGTCGGGTCGTGCCGCCGGTGCCGAGTGGTGCGGACCGCGGCCTCGGCGGAATGCCGGCGGGGCGGGGACACGACCGGGCGAAACGTTCCAGCTCCGGAGGCCGGGCGCCGGACGGTTGGCCCGTTGGCCGGACGGCGCCTCGGGCCGGAAGCAGGAGGGGTCGGGTCAGCGCCGCTCCACGCCGTACGGGACGGGTCGTACGACGCCGGCCGGGACCGGCGGTCGGGGTCCGGCGGCGCGCGGCGCAGCGGCCTCCGTGTCCGGGGCCTCCGTGTCCGGGGCCTCCGTGTCCGGTGGCACGGGTGCGGCGGGCAGGGTGAGCGCGAGCCCGTCGGGCGTCGCCTGGCGGACCCAGCCGGAGACGGTGCCGGCGTAGGGGCTGCCGAAGGCGGCGACGCCGTCCGGGGCGGCCCAGGTCGTGCCGCTGGGCATGGTCGCCGTGACGGGCAGGCCGTCGGGGGCCTCCACGGTGACCCGGTCGCCGATGCGGTAGGCGGTGACCCGGCCGGACTTCACGGCGGCGTCCCACGCGGCGCGGTCGCGCAGTTCCGCGCCGATGTCGCTCATCGGCGGGTTCAGCAGTGGGGTGTTGTCGGCGAAGAGCGCGGCGTACGCGTCGAGGACGCCGTCCAGGACCGGGTAGCCGATGCGGTCCTCGGCGAGGTTCGACTGGTGGATGAAGTGGGGCCGCGGGTCGCCGGCGAGGACGTGGCCCAGCGCGACTCGGGTCTCCAGGGGGACGATGTGGCCGGCGTAGCCGGTGGCGGGGTCGAGCGGGGCGTCGAGACAGGTCGTCGTCGGCAGGTTCTCGCACAGGCCGCTGCCGCCTTGCGCCTTGCTGGTGTAGATCCAGTTGTATTCGTCGACCTGTTCGGCGATCCGGCCCGCGTTGTAGAAGATGTTGATCGGGTGGCGGGCGACGGTGAGAGCGGGGCCCACCCGGCGCTGGGCGGGGTCGCGGGAGTTGTCGGCACCGAGCCAGGCCACGGCGTTGCCGGCGAGCACGGGCGCGAGGCCGGGGTTGTCCTCCGGCTGTTGCGGCAGCAGCTTGAGCCCGGAGTGTTCGCCGGTGACCAGTTCGCCGTCGCGCAGCGGCAGGCCGGCCCGCTCGGCCCAGGCGCGGTTGGCGGAGATCTGGCGGTCGATCTCGGTGGGGCTCACCCAGCGGGTCGTGCCGTCGGGATCCGTCGCACACGTCCACGGGACGGTGCTGACGTCCTGTTCGCACCCCAGGTAGGGGTGGTCGTAGGTGTGGTTGATCCACCGGAAGGTGTTCCGGTCGGCGATCAGGCGGTCGGCGGTGGGGTCGGCTCCCCCGTTGGCCTCGCGGTGTTCGACGCTGCCGCCGCCGTTGAAGGCGAGGTCGAGGGTGTAGCCGCGGTCGTGGGACCACCGGGCGGCGTGCCTGACGTCGTCGGGGCTCATGCGGATGGGGTCCCGGGTGCCTTCGCCGGGGGCGCAGTCGACGTCGCCCGGTGTGCAGTCGAGCGCGGTGTCCCAGCGGTCGTCCTCGGCGAAGACGTCGTCCACGTGCACGCTGAAGGAGTGGCGCGAGGCGCCGAGCCGCACTTCCTGCGTCATCCAGTCGACGATGCCGCGGGCGAGGGCCCGGAACTGCTGCTGGTACTGGTTGTAGGCGAAGGTGATCACCAGCTCCCGGCGGCCGTCGTGCCGGTACTCGCCGATGAGGGACCCGCGGGCCGCCTTGCCGGGGAGGGGTGCGTCCACATAGGTGGTGAAGTCCGCGCCCGCGGCCGGCCGGGAGAGGAAGGCGTAGCTCTCGCTGACTGTGGGCGAGTTGTCCTCGAACGGCACCGTGCCGTCGAGGTAGGAGAAGGGGCCTGCCTTGCCGGCCGCCGTCACCCCGGCGCGGATGCCGTCCACGGAGCCGAGGTAGCCGGCACCGGCCGGGGTTTCGAGCCCTGTCCGGGGCCGTGCGTAGGTATAGGCGTCGACCTGGGGTACGGCGTGGGCCTTCTCGTACGCGACGAGGGCGGCCATCTCCCCGGACCCGGCAGGGAAGGGTGCGTCGTTCGGCAGGACGACCGCCTGGAACCTGGCCCTGGGACGGCCGTCCACCGTGTCGGCCAGGAACGCCCGGTCGATCACCGGCCGGTCCTGGCGCCGCAGGTCGACGACGGTGTACGGAGTGCCGGCGCCGTCGAGTTCGGCGGTGATGGCCGCGGTGGCCGGGCCGCCGTCGGTCACGACGAGGACGCGCAGGTCGACGCGCGGCTCCTGGTCCGCTGCGGCGGCCGCCGTGGCCGCGGGTACCCCCGGCGCCGCGGGCGTGACCAGCCCGAGCAAGAGCACGCCCACGGTGAGCGCGGTCGTGCGTAACTTCCGCTTCATGCGGTGACATCCCTCCCCGGAGAGGCCGCCCGGTGCTCCCCACCGGGCGTGCCCCACCCCCCTGCGTCACGCACTTCTCCCCTGCACGTCACGGCGCGGCTGGCGGCGCGGGTGCGTGTGCGTGGCGCTCCGACGCGTCACATAGTGCGGCCCGTGTGGAGGTTGCGTGCCCCCTTCGTGAAACCTGACGGAAAATCACGCGTCGCCCCTCTCGTACACGTCCACAGCGTGTGGTCCGCGTGCGGAGCGTGGACCCGGTCCACGGGGCGCCGAGCAGCCGGTCGCACGGGCGGCACGGCCCGGCGGATCCGGCTTCCCGGGCGGCTGCCGCAGAGGGCGGGCACTGTCCGGATCCGGACAGCGAGGGCCGGGGGCGGGCCGCGTGTCGGTGCGCGTTCGCCCCCGGCGGGCTGCGGGGAGACTCAGGCCGTCCGGGCGAAGCCGGATTCCGTGGTGCACGCGACGCGCGTCTCCGGGGTGGCGACGATGCCGTCCTGGGTCGCCTTGCCGTTGTCGTACTCGTAGTAGAGGTACGAGTAGAACCCGATGGTCCCGTTGCAGCCGGAGTCCGCCGCGATGTCGAGGGTGAGGGTGACGGTGCGGCTGGCGCCGGGAGCGATCGGGATGGCGTAGTTCACTCCGAGGCTGGACGTGCCCGTGCCGGAGCAGGTGACGCCGTCCGCCACGCAGTTGCTGAAGGCGTACTTGAGGTCCTTGCGCTGTGTGGTCGTCCAGGCGGGCTGGACGGACTGGTACACGAACCAGATGTCGCTGGCCTGGCTGTTCGTGAGGGTCATCGTCAGATTGACCGTGGAGCCGGGCGTCGCCGTCTGGCGGTCCGCGGTGATCGTGAGGTCGGGACCGGCCGCGGCGGCGGGGCTGCCGAGGCCGAGGAGAGCCGTGGCGAGGGCGAGGACCGCGACGAGTGCGAGGCGCCTGATGTGTGTGGTGGCCATGGCGGGGGAGGCTAGGGCACCCTCCGAAGGGCCGTCTGCCCCGCGGCGGCCGCCACGCCCGCCCCTCGGCCGGAACCGGACGCGGCGCGGGCGGCCCCGAACGGCGACCGGGTCCGCGCATATGCCGGGGTGCGGCCGCTCCTGGCCTGGTGCGCACGGCTCATGACGCTCCGTCGACGGGCGGTCGCAGCGGGTGGGAGGGAATGGCGGGTTCCGCCACGGGAGGTGGGTTGCGGTGCCCGTCTCCGCCGGGCACCCCCGGCTTCGAGGAGCCGGTGTCAGTGGGGCGCCGTACCGTGGCGTCCGTCCTTACCCGCGCTTCTGGCTGCTGCGCGCTGCGGACGCGGCCCCGCCCGGGACAGCGACCGGGCGGGGTCCCCTGCATGTGCCCGGGGCGCGGTGACGCGGCAGGGCCGCGCCCGACGACGTAGGGGGGACACCGTCTCGGGCGCGGCCGTGACCGTCGGGTACCCCCGCCCGGGGAGCTCATGCCAGGCAGTCGCGCAGGGCAGGCGTCAGCCCCGGCGCCGCGGACGCCGGGGCTGAGCGGATTCCCACGGGGACCGGACCTGTCGGCTCGTATCGCGCGGGCCGGTCGCTCAGTCCAACGTCGGGCCGGGTCCCCCGCGCACGCGGGCACGCCCGGAACGGCGGTTGCCCATCGCGGCCGCGGCCATCGCCGCACCGAGCAGCAGAGCCACGACGCCGACAATGATGTTGTTGACCACGCTGCGGGTCGTGTCGACGTTACCGGCGACGACCCACGGAGAGATGATCGTCCATGCTCCGATGGCGCACGCGGCCCAGGCCATGGCGTGGGTCCGCTCGTACGCCGAGCCGAAGCCGCCCATGCAGAGGGCGTAGGCGACGCCGGTGATCAGGTTGCACACGGCGAGAGTGGTGAGGCCGCTGAACCCTGCGATCCAGGGCGAGGCCGCCAGGTAGACACCTGTCAGCAGGCCAAGCGTCTCGACCGCCTGGCTGCGGGGGGTGGTGGTCGCCCGTTCGAACCGGGACCGCATCTCGGCCAGATCGGGGTGTTGCTCGATGCTCGGATGAGTGGTCATTGCGGGCCTGCCTCCTGTGGAAGACTTTATTCGCCCTTTATGTCTCATGTAACGCCTTTTACGTCCTCCCGGTCAATACTCCGAGAGGTCTCTCACTCGTCACCCTGACGACAACTGCCGCTCGACACCTGTCCGGTCCCCACTCGTTGATCATCCGTACGAACCGTCAAACCGAGAGGGGAACCGTGAATCTCCGCACCGCCCAAGTCGCCCTGACCGACCGGACCACCCGCGGCACCGCCCGGGCCGCGCATCTCCGCGCGGCGGCCGTGGCCGCGGCGGCGGGCGCCCTGCTCGCCGCCGGTGCCGCGGGCAGCGCGCAGGCCGCCGCCCGGTCGGCGGGCGAACCCGGCGCGGCCGGCCGGCCGGACCAGGCCGTCGGTCTGGTCAAGAACGACCGAGTGACGCCCTGGTCCGTCGTCGACTACGCCCTGGAGGTGACCGGAGGACGAGCCGCGGGCTGAGCCGACGGGTCCGCCGGGGCCGGACGCAGGAGCCGGACCGGTTCGGTGCCGGCGTCGTTGTGCCGCAGTGCCCAGTTCTCCAGGGCGACGCGGCACGCGTGGTCCAGGTGGCGCAGTCCGGACAGGTCCAGCTCGATGGGCCGGTCCTTGGGCAGGCCCTCCAACCGCTCCAGGATCTTGGGGAGTCGCAGGAAGGTGGCGTTGCCCGTGATGGCCGCGACGAGCCGGCCACCGGTCAGCTCCCGTGTCTCCATGTGGACGTGGGAGGTCTCCCACGCGGTCTTGCACACCGCGAGCAGCAGACCCAGCACCACCCCTTCGAACAGGTTGGTGACGAGGATGGCGACGGCGGTGATGCCGAGGATCACCGCCTCGCCCCGGTGTTCGCGCCACAGCGGCGCCAGCTCCCGGGCGGGCACGAGCTTGAAGCCCGCGTGCACCAGGACCCCGGCGAGCGCGGCCAGCGGGATGACGCCGATCGCGGCGGGCAGCAGAGCCGCGAACAACAGCAGCCACAGCCCGTGCAGGAAGCGCGAGAGCCAGGTACGAGCCCCTGCCTGCACGTTGGCGGAGCTGCGCACGATGACCGCGGTCATCGGCAGTGCGCCGAGGGCCCCGCAGAGCGTGTTCCCGACGCCCTGGGCCATGAGCTCCTTGTCGTAGTCGGTCCGCGGGCCGTCGTGCATGCGGTCCACCGCGGCCGCGCTGAAGAGGCTCTCGGCGGAGGCGATGAGGGTGAAGGCGAGGACGGTCCCGACCGCCGCGACGCCGGCGAGGTCCGTGAAGTCACCGAAGCCCGGCGGCTGGACGGCTTCCAGCAGCCCCTGCACCTCGACCTTGGCGACCGGGAGCCCGAACAGCGCGCTCGCCGCGGTGGCCAGCCCCACGGCGGCCAGGGGTCCCGGAACCACCCTGACGCGGGCGGGGAGCCGCGGCCACAGGACCAGGACACCCACCGTGCCCGCCCCGAGGAGGAAGGCGGTCAGTGCCGGCCCGCCGGAGGCGATGGAGCCGGCCAGCGAGGGCAGTCCGGCGAGCTTCCCGAGGCCGCCGGACGGCTGGGCGGTGTCGGCCATCGCGTACACCTGGCCCAGGACCAGGACCAGGCCGATGCCGGCGAGCATGCCCTGGACGACGGCGACCGAGATGGCCCGGAACCAGCGGCCGAACTTCAGTGCGCCGAGCACGAGTTGGAGCAGCCCCGATATGAGGACGATGGCGCCGAGCGCCCCGAGGCCGAATTCCCGCACGGCCTCGTAGACCAGGACGGTCAGCCCCGCGGCCGGGCCGCTGACCTGGAGGGCACTGCCCGGCAGGGCGCCCACGACGAGTCCGCCGACGATGCCGGTGACAAGGCCCAGCTCGGCCGGCACGCCGGAGGCGACCGCCACGCCCACACACAGGGGCAGCGCGACGAGGAAGACGACGAGCGACGCGAGGACGTCGCGGCGCAGGACGGAAGGATCTTTCAATTGGGTGAACATGGGGGTGTGTTCCTAGCGGTACGGTCCGGGGGCGACGGACGGGCCGAGCGGGGTACGGGGGTGTACGACCTCCTCACAGTGGTCTCAACTCCCCATACGTCCTCGGGCGGTTGGCGTTCACCAAGCCAGGAGCGATCTCTGTCACTGTGTTCACGTGGCCTGCCTCCTGCGCTCCGGCGGAGGCCGGGCGCGCGGTGTGGTCGGGTCATGGTCGGGTCGAACCGGCCGCGGCGCCCGGCGCTGCCGCTGCCGTACGGCCGTCAGGGCATGGCGCCATGACGCGGCGTACGGACAAGCCTGCGCCACCGCGGCTTCGGTGACTTTACTTGAACATTACCTTCTGATGAAAGATCACCTCAGTGGCCGACGAGCCATGTTGCCGTTACGTTTCAGCCGTGTTGACACGGGCCGAACCGTACTGTTCCACGCATCGTGAACTTTTGAACGATTTCCGGCACCGCCGTAGAGGCAGGTGGGCGGGCATGGACCGAGCCCGCCCAGTCACCCGGGAAGGCGGTTTCGCGTCACTGCTTGAATAACAGACAAAACCGAAAAGTGCCGCTGAATGTGCGTCAACAGAAGGAGCGAGGCAGTGTGTCCACCGCAGCAACCGGAAAAACCAACCGAGAGGGTTCATGCAATGCGGACACTGGTAAAGCGCGCCATCGTATGCGGTCTGGTCACCGCCGGAGCGCTGGGCCCGCTGACCGCGGCCGAGGCCGCGCAGCAGTCCGAGCAGCGGCTCTACGCCCCGAGCGCCCTCGTGCTGACCGTGGCGCAGGGAGAGGAGGCCACGACCGCGACCCCGCTGCGGGCGGTGACGCTGACCTGTAGCCCGAAGCCCGCCGGCACCCACCCGGCGCCGCAGCAGGCCTGTGCGGAACTGCGCGCGGTGCAGGGGCGGTTCGACCAGCTCAGCAATGACGAGCAGCGCCCGTGCATCAAGATCTACGACCCGGTGGTCGTCACGGCGCAGGGCATCTGGGAAGGCCGGCGCATCGACTACGCACGCACCTATCCCAATTCCTGCGTGATGCAGTCCGAAGGCGAGAGCGTCTTCGCCTTCTGATTTCGCTCCGGACCGTTCCGGAGTCCTCACGCGGACAGCTCAGCGGCCCGCACAGCCGACACCAAGACGGCTGTGCGGGCCGCTTCGCCGCGTGCCGTTAATGCGGGTGTCCGGAGAAGTCACCCGGTTATTCTCCTTCCGCGCCCTTTACCGTTCACCTCGATCGGCTCAAGCTCCTGGGTTGCGCTTCGTATACGAGAGCCCGGCGGCCGGGTGACCGGGGTCCGACGGAGCCGGGAGCGGCTCAGCGGTCGAGCCCCTCGTCCCCACGGCGCGACTCCTCGTCGTCGGGCAGGTCGGCTTCGATCCGCTCCTTGCGGACCCGGCCCCGGACGGTCTCCTCGTCCGTCACCTCACGGGTGTTCAGTCGTACCCGCTCCTGCGGTACGGCCTCGGTCTCCACGACGGGCCGCTCGGCGTGCAGCGTGACTTCGTGCTCGGACTCGGTGATCTCCGGTCCGGACAGCGCTGCGTCCCTGTTGGCCTCCGTGATGGGTTCGCGCTCGACCACGACCTCCTCGTGGCGCAGGGGCACGGTCTGCTGGACCTCCTCCGTCACCACGTACTTGCGCAGCCTGGCCCGGCCTCGCTGTTCGCGCTCGACGCCGACGTGCATCTCCTCCTCGGAGCGGGTCATGGCGTCGTCGGCGGTGCGGCCCGTGCGAGCATCGAGTCCCCCTGCACGGCCCTCGCTGCCGGTGAGGTCGGCGTCCGCACGGCCGGCATCGGCCTGGTCGGCGTCGGCGCGGCCGCCGCCACCCGTGTCCACGTACGCCGTCCCGCCCGCGTCCCAGCGGATGCCGTAGTAGTCGTACAGGCGCTGCTCCTCCTCGGCGGACAGGTGGCCACCTGCGTCGACGTCGACGTTCGGGGCGTCCTTGACCTTGTTCTTGGGGTACGGGACCTCGATGTGGTCACCGATCAGGACGGCGTCGTGGATGGGGACGAAGGTCTCGCTGCTGCCGAACAGGCCCGTCTTGACGGTCGCCCAGTCGGGACGACCGGTCGTGTCGTCCAGGAAGACGTGCGAGGCGCTGCCGATCTTGTTGCCGTCGGCGTCGTACACCGGATGGTCGAGCACCGCGGGAATCTGTTCGCGGGTGATCATGGGTTTTCTCCTCCATGTCTGGTCTTCTCCGTCATTCGATCTCTCCCTGCCCGAGTGACCACCACTCCCCGGGTAGGAAACCTCCCTCCGTAGGCAAAATTGGACATATGTCGAGCTGGATCGTGTCGTTGCCGATGGCCGGTGTCTCCGGGGAGAGCCGTGGATGAGGAGAGCCGTGGACTGGGAGAGCGTTGCCGACGAGCTCTACGGGTTGCGGCCCGATCGCTTCACCGCGGCCCGGAACGAGCGCGCCCTGGCGGCGCGCACAGCGGGTGACCAGGTTCTTGCCGCCCGGATCCGGGCCCTGCGCAGGCCGACGCTGGCCGCTTGGACGAGCAATCTCCTCGTACGGGAACGGCCCGACGAGACCCGCGCCCTGGTGGCACTCGGCGAGGGGCTGCG
Organism: Streptomyces sp. NRRL S-118; assembly: GCF_000716335.1. GTDB lineage: Bacteria > Actinomycetota > Actinomycetes > Streptomycetales > Streptomycetaceae > Streptomyces. Next base: position 16,054 of record NZ_KL591027.1, read on the forward strand.
GCAGGCGCACCACGAACTCGACGGGGAGCGGCTGCGCGAACTGAGCCGCCGCCGGCACGCCGTCGTCTCCGCGCTCGCACGCGAGGCGCGGCAGTTGGCGGCCGATGCGGGGCAACCGGTCGGCGAGGACGTACAGCACGAGGTGGAAGCCACGCTGCACGCGGTGCTCGCCGATCCTGGAGCGGCCGAGGAGTGGGCGGCCGGCCGGCTGACGAAGCCGCTGAGCGCTCCGGTCGGCTTCGACGCGGCCGCGACGGACGCGGCGGCGCACCGCCCGGCACGCCGGCCGGCCACCCCCGAGGAGGCAGCGAAGGCGCCGTCACGGTCTCCGGGGACGGGAACGGCGAGGAAGGCGGAGAAGGAGGACAAGGAGAAGCAGAGGCGGAGGGCGGAGGAGGAGGCGGCCGAGCAGCGGGCCCGCCGCGAACGGATCGAGCGGGCCCGGGAGGAGGCGGCCATGGCCCGGCGGGAGGCCGAGGAGCGGGCGGAGGAGCACCAGCGGGCGGAGGCGGAACGTCAGCGGGCCCAGGCGGACCTGCACGACGCCGAGCAGCGGGCAGCCGTCCTGGCGGAGGAGCTCCAGCGGGCCGAGGAACGCCGGCACACGGCCGCCGCGGAGGCCCGCGGGGCACGCGACCGCGCCCGCGTGGCCGACCGTTCGGCCCGCCACGCCCGGCACCGCGCCGAGGAAGCGGCCGAGCGCCTCGCCCGGGCGGCGGACGACCGGTGAGCCTCCCCGTGGGGCCGGGGCGATGAGACCGATGCGTGGCTGGGGCGGCGGTCCGGTACGGGGCTCCGGGCGCCGCGCTCGGCGGTACGGGCGTACGACCCGGCGGGCAGTGGTTGCGCAGGAGGCGGCCCCGGAGGCGGTTGCCGGGAATGCGCGAGAGCCCCTCGGGGAGGTCGGCCGGCGTCGTGAGCAAGCAGTCGGGCAGGCGAGCTCGTCGACCGGAAGGATCTGTTCCCCGATGCCCCTGGCAGCGCTCGCCTCCGCTCGCCGGGCGCGGCCTCACCCACCCGGCCTCACCCACCGGCGTGCGCCCATGACGGCGTCCTCGGCAGGTCGCCCCGTCCGTCGTCCCGTCCCTCGCCCCGTCAGCGGCGGCCCCGGCTCGCCAGTGCGCTCTGGGCGCGGGACAGCGCACGGCGTACCGGGCGCGTGCTGTGCAGGGCGGCGCGCGCGGCGTTCGCGCCGGGGGCACCGTGCACGCCCCCGCCCGGGTGCGCGCCCGAGGAGGCCAGGTACAGGCCCTCGACAGGGGTCTCGGGGCGGCCGGTGCCGGGGACCGGGCGGAAGAGCAGCTGTTGGTGGACGGCGGTGGTACCGCCGTTGATGGCGCCGTCGCGCAGGTTGGCGTCCAGGGATTCGAGGGTCGGAGGGGCGAGGAGGCGCCGGGCGCGCACCCGGTCGCGGAACCCGGGGGCGAAGCGTTCGACCTGCGCCTCGACGCGGTCAGCCATCGCCTCCTGCTCGCGCAGGTCCCAGGTGCCCGTGATCCCGCCGTCGCCGGCGTCGCCCCGTACGCGGTGCGGGACATGGGTGTAGGCCCAGGCCGATTCGGTGCCGGAGGGCGACCGGGACGGGTCTGCGGTCGTCATCTGGCCGAGGAGGAGGAAGGGCCGGTCGGGAACGTGGTGCATGGCCAGCTGGGCCGTGAAGCGGGTGAGCTCGTCCATGCCGTCGGCCAGGTGCACGGTGCCCGCGGTGGCGGCCTGTTCGGCCGTCCACGGCACGGGCCCGGACAGGGCCCAGTCGATCTTGAAGGTGGCCCAGTCCCACTCGAACCGGCGCAGGTCGTCCAGCAGGCGCGGGGGCAGGTGCTCGGGGGCGACGAGGTCGCCGTACAACGCGGGTACGGCCACGTCGGCGAGCACCGCGCGACCGGCGGGCACGGTCTCGCCGGATGCGCTGCGGACCGCCACCGCGCGGCCGCCGCGGACGACCACCTCGGTCACCCGCTCCCCGCAGCGCACCACACCGCCGCGCCGCTCCAGGCGGCGTACGAGGGCGGCGGTGAGGGCCCCGGCACCGCCGACCGGGACGGGATACCCGACGGTCTGGCCCAGCATGGACATCAGCCAGCCGAACGCCCCGCTGCCGGCCGCCTCGGGCGCCAGGTCGGCGTGCAGGGCGTTGCCGGCCAGCAGCAGCCGGCCGCCGTCGCCGAGGAACTCCTCCTCGCCGAGCCTGCGCACGGGCAGCAGCAGGGTGCGGGCCAGACGCAGGCCCCCGGCGGTGCGCAGCCGGGCGAACAGCCGCACTGTGGCGCGCACGGGCGGGAACGGGGTGAACAGGGCCCGCAGGACGTCCTCGCCGATGCCGTCCCATATGTCGCACAGGTTGTCCCAGGCGAGACCGTCACCGGGGGCGAAGTGTTCGAGTCCCGCCGCCGTGGCCGCGCGGTCGCGCGCCAGGACGGAGCAGCGGCCGTCGGTGAGGGGGTGGGCCAGCACACTGGGTGCGTGGCTCCAGCGCAGTCCCTCCTCGTGGAGGTTCAGGCGGGAGATGACGGGCGAGGCCAGGGCCAGCGGGTAGAAGGCGCTGAAGATGTCGCTGACGTAGTCCTCGTGGACGCCCCGGTCACTGCGGACCGCGCCCCCGGGCTCTTCATTGGCCTCGAGGACCTCGACGCTCCAGCCGGCGTCGGCCAGGACGTTGGCGGCGACGAGTCCGTTGGGGCCCGCGCCGATGACGACCGCGTCGGGTGCCTCCGTCTCCAGTCCGGTGGGCTGCGGGGACGGTGTGCGGGACATCGGCATCTCCGTCAGGGCGTGCCGGGGGCGGGGGTGGCGGTGCCCTGACCGCCGGTGGCGGGCCGGCCGGAGGGCTCCCCTGCCGACCCGGTCCCGTTCTCGACCAGGTCGGCGAGGCGGCCCAGCATGGCGCGGTGGCGCAGCTGCAGCAGGGCGTCGAGCAGCGCGTTGTGCAGGAGGCCCCCGGGTCCGCGCAGCGGGTGCTCGTCGACGATCAGGAGCGTTTCGTCGCCCCAGGGCCGGAGCTCGATGGCGATCCGTGCGGTCCCGAGGGCGCCGCTGCGGGCTTCGAGCTCCAGTCGGCGAAGCGGCTCGCAGAGGCGTACGACGGTGTCGCCCTCGGCGGAGTACGGGCCGACGCGCACGGTGTACGCGATGGCGGAGCCGACGTCCGGCCAGCCGTCGTCCTTCGGACGGGACGAGTCGGTGCCGACCACCCAGTCGGCGTAGCGGGACCCGTCCGCGAGGACGGCCCACACCGCCTCGGGCGGCCTCCTGATCAACTGGTGCCGCACAGCCATGGTGCCTCCCTGCGTCCGACGGACGGAACGAGCGGCGGGTACCCGCCTTTCGCCTCCACGAACGCGGAGGTCCCGCGCCGGGCCGTGTCCCCTAGGCGGCGAGGGCGAGCGTGTCCCAGAACATCAGCTCGTACGTCTGGAGCAGCCGGCCGTAGCCGTACGCGGCCGGGAGGGAGATGCGGTCGCGGCCCTCCTGTACGGCCGCGAGCGCCTGGGCGCGCAGGGCCGGCGCCGGTAGAGCGAAGAAGTCGAAGAAGCCGCACGCCTCGTCGGTGAAGCCGTACGAGGTACGCAGCGCCTCGGCGATCGTGGCGCAGTAACCGCCCCAGGCGGCGAAGTTCGCCGACAGGGCGAGGACCACGTCGGCCGGTTCGCCATTGAGGGCGAGCCACGCGACGTACGCGGGGTAGGCCTGGCAGCCGGCCTTCGGTTCGTACGCCCCTGCCGCCTGCTCGTCGAGTCCGCAGCCGGTCAGCAGCGCGCCGAGACGGTCCAGGGCGAGGGTCTCCCCCTCCGCGAGGGTCTCGAAGAACTCGGCGCACCGGGGCTGTCCGACGGCGCGCCGCGCCAGGTGCAGGAAGGAGCGGCGGTCGGCGGCGACGACGTGGTGCTGCTCCAGGGCGAGCGTGCCGATCACGGCCCGGCCGGCGGTGCCCGCGGCGACGGCCGGCACGAAGCGGTTGGCGTCCTGCTCCGGGGCGAGCGCCTCGGCGATGCTGTCCAGGACGTCCCCGGCCTGCTGCTCGGTCATGGCCACATTCGCTCCTTCGGCTCGGTCGGTCCGGTTCGATTCGGTCGGTCCGGTTCGGTTCGGTCCGGTTCGCCCGCGCCGGCCGGCCGGGGCGGCTCGGCTCGGGCGGCCCGTACTCCACCGGGCTCACGCGGGATCCCCACCCGCTCGGCGCCGCTCCGAGCGGGCCTTGAGCCCGGGGCCCGCGCCCGTGGCGCCCCGGATCCCACCGGTGCCAGCGTCGCACGGCACGGGCCCCTCCGGCACTGCGCCGCGGCACTCAGGAGGCCCAGGAGGCCGGAAGAGGCTCGAGGAGACGAAGGGGACGCAGGGGACTGGGGGGCCACTCACGCGGGAGCAGCGCGGGGCCGCTCAGGGGCGGTAGACGGTGCCGGGCTCGGCCTTGGCCGGGGCCATCAGCTGCGGCACGGTGACGAACGTGAAGCCCCGCTTCTTCAGCTCCTTGATGATGCCCGGCACGGCAGGGACGGTGCCGTCGTAGATGTCGTGCAGCAGGATGATGCCGTCCTTGTCCGCGCCGTCGAGGGTCCGCTCGCGGATGAGGTCGGAGTCGGTCGTCGAGTAGTCCTTGGCGGTGACGCTCCACAGCACCTGCGCCAGGCCGAGCTCACGGCTGATCTCCGAGACAGTGTCGTCGGTACGGCCCTGCGGCGGGCGCATCAGCGTGGGCTTGCGGCCGGTGATCTTCGCTATGGCGTCCTGCGTGCGGGAGAGCTCCTGGCGTATCTCGTCGGGCTCGATGTCGGTGAGCACCTGGTGGGTCCACGTGTGGTTGGCCACTTCGTGGCCCTCGGCGGCGATGCGCCGCACGACGTCGGGGTGGCGCACCACGTGGTTCTTGCCGAGCAGGAAGAAGGTCGCGGGGACCCGCTCCTCCTTGAGGATGTCGAGCAGCCGGGGCGTGTCCTTGCCTGGACCGGCATCGAACGTCAGGGCTATGCACTTGACCCGGCGGCAGTCGACGGGCCCCGCCTCCCCCTTGGCGTCGTCCCGCACTCCGGCGGGCGCCACCGTGTCGACGGAGCAGCCGGCCAGCGACAGGATCAGCGATGCCGCCGCCAGGAGGGAGGCGGCGGTGACGCCGAGGGAGCGGCGTCCGGTGCGCTGGGCGGACTTCTTCCCGAAGGGCATGGCTTTCCCTCTTTCTCGTACACGTCCTTACCGGCCGGTACTCTACACAGGGTGTATACACGGAGTGCATAGAGGGGGGCCATCGTGGGCCGAGCGTCACGGGAGGAGGCAGCGAATCCTCGCGCCCCAGCACTGCGCCAGTGCGGCCATGCGGCAATGTCGCCTCAGCGACATGAAGGAGGGCGGCCCCGGTGGATCGGGACCGCCCTGGTGGGGCACGTCGGCGGGCCGGGCCCGGCCCGGGGCCGGCTCAGCGCGGGGCCAGCAGGAGGCGCAGCTCCCTCTCGTGCTCGCCCGGGACCGACTCGGACGTCCGCACCTCGAAGAGCCGGCCGAGTTCCTTCTCGACCTCTTCGACGGCGTGGTGGTCGCCCGTCAGCACCGCGGCGACGGGCGTCGTCAGGCGCGGCGGACCGGGCAGGTCCCCGCCCGAGCGTGCGGAGCTGTCGAACGTCGCCATCCAGACGGTCGGCTCGTGGTCGTGGCGCTGCTCCGGCCCGGAGGCAGGCAGGTCACAGCCCACGAAGACATGGTCGAGCGTGTCGAAGACGATCCGTGCGTCCTCGCGGCCGCAATCGCTCAGCTGGACGGTGACGTCACAGTCCGAAGGGTGGTTGTTCGTTGCCTTCTTCTCCACGTCGCTCCACTCCTTGGTCCGTGGGGGTACCCGTTCAGCGTCGTACAGGCACGCATACCTCGCCTCCGGAGGTCCAATCACGATCCGGGGCGGCGCGTTTGCGGAGGGATGCCCCTGGTACGAGGGTGAGGACAAGCAACGGGGGACCGTGAGGAGGAGCAATGCCCGCAGGATCCAGCCCGAAGCGTGAACGGCAGTACGAGCACATCAAGGAGAGCGCCAAGAAGCGCGGCACGAGCGAGAAGCGGGCCGAGGAGATGGCCGCCCGCACCGTGAACAAGGAGCGGGCACGCTCCGGCGAGTCCAAGACCGCGAGCAAGACGTCCAAGCAGGACATGTCGTCCTCGAAGCGTGGCGGTCAGCGCTCGGGCTCCAGTGGGGGACCCAAGGGCCCCACGTACGACCAGCTGTACGAGGAGGCCAAGCGCAAGGGCGTCCACGGTCGGTCGAACATGAACAAGGAGCAGCTCCAGCGCGAGCTCGGCAAGTGACCCCTGGGGCGCTCCGGCCCGTCACGAGAGCCGGTCACGAGGTGGTGCCGCGCAGCGGACCGTCATCCAGGTGCGCCAGCAGGTCGGCGGGGTCGTCGTGGATGACGGCGGCCCCCGCCTCCGTCAGGTCGGCGCGGGGGATGCCGCCGCAGAGCAGTCCCACGCACGTGACGCCCGCGCGCGTGCCGGCCTGCATGTCCCAGACCGTGTCGCCCACGAAGACCGAGTCCCCGGCGCGCGCTCCCGCCAGCTCCAGTGCCTGGCGGACCGGATCGGGAGCCGGTTTGCCCTGCGCGACGTCATCGGCGCTCGCGGTGGCGCTGATCGCGTCGTCCGCGTCGATGGCCCTGCGCAGCGCGGACAGTTCCCCTCCCCCGGCCGACGTGGCCAGGACGACCGTCCAGCCGCCGGCCGCCAGGGTCCTCAGCAGGCGCCCGGCGTCATGGAACGCGGGCAGCCGGTCGAAGTACGTCCCGTAAAGGGTCTTGTGGGCGTTGCTGAGCGCGTCGTCCTGCCCCTTGTCCCGGTCCTCGCCGAGGAGGCGGGCGATCAGATCGTGTCCGCCGAGCCCGATGGAGCGGTGGATGGCGTGCATCGGGACATCGTGACCGGCCTGCCGGAACGCCTCCCACCACGCGGTGACGTGGAGGTGATTGGTGTCGGCGAGGGTGCCGTCCACATCGAAGACCGCAGCCCGGGTCGTCATCTCGCTTCTCTCCGTTCCGGTCGCACCTGTCGTCCGTGTCGTCCCTCTGGTCCCTGCCGGACCCGTCGGTCCTGATGTCCCGCGACGGCGTGCGTACACCCCGGAACGGCTTTGGGGCGCGAGCGGCTCGGCCCGGCCGGTGGTCCGGAGCACTCCGGTGGGCGGGAAGGTGCGACCGGGGGTCCGGTGGGCGGCGTGGGGCGTCTGGGGCCGCCGGGCCTGGTCGGCCTGTTGGGGCCTGTCGGCCTCGTCGGCCACGCGGCTCGGTCGCCGGCTCCGTCGCGGGCTCCCGCTCCGGTCGCCGTTGCGGTGGCCGCAGCGGGCGGGGGGTGCGGCGTGGTGCGAGGGGTGGCATGCATGCGGCGCTGCTCCTCTCGGTCGGCGCCTGGTGTCCGGGGGCTCCGGGGCCGCCCGGAAGGTCCGTACGAGCATGGGGGTGGCGGAGCTTCCGGTCGTGTTCCGGGGGCGCGACACCCGGAGAGTTCCTCCGGCTGTCGTACGGCCTTGGTTGAGCGGCGCCCACAGGGTTACAAGGGAAGTGCCGGGCGGCGGGACGGACCGTGGGAGGTAGCCATGGCTGGGCAGGACGGGCACGGAGCGTACGAGGGGCGCGGCGCGGGCGGTCGCGGTGCAGGCACAGACACAGGCGAGCACGGCACGAGTGCGCAGGCTGTGAGTGCGCATGGTTCGAGCGAGCAGGGCTCGCGGGCGGAGCGAGGACGGAACGAGACCGCCGAGGAACGCGCCGACCGCAGATGGGCGGAGCTGGTCCAGGAGATACGAGTGGCCCAGACGGGCGTGCAGATCCTCTTCGGCTTCCTCCTCACGGTCGTCTTCACGCCGCGGTACGCGGACCTGACGTCCACGGACAAGGCGATCTACATCACGACGGTGGCGCTCGGATCCTGCGCGACGGGGGCGCTGATCGGACCCGTCTCGTTCCACCGGCTGGTCTCCGGGCGCCGGATCAAGCCGCAGACGGTCGTCTGGGCGTCGCGCCTCACCTTCATCGGGCTGCTCCTGCTGCTGGCGACCCTGGTCTCGGCGCTGTTCCTGGTGCTGCGGGTCGCCACGCAGGACTCCTTCGTGCCGTGGCTGGTCGCCGGGGTGGTGACGTGGTACCTGGTCTGCTGGTACGTGCTGCCGCTGTGGGTCAGGCACCGTTACACGTCCCGGGGCGCCCCCTGAGGGCCTGATTCCAGGACTCGCTCGACGGTGTCCGCTTCCGCGGCCCGCTTGTCGGGACGGTGGCGGACGACCCGCGCGAACCTCAGCGTGATGCCTGCCGGATAGCGGGGCGAGCGCTGGAGGCCGTCGTACGCGATCTCGACGACGAGCTCCGGACGGACCCGTACGGTGAAGCCGTCGTCCTCCACGGCCAGTTCGCGCAGCCGCTCGGTCTGCCAGCGCAGCATCGCATCGGTGAGGCCCTTGAAGGTCTTGCCCAGCATGACGAACGAGCCGTCCGCGGCACGGGCCCCGAGGTGCAGGTTCGACAGCAGACCGGTGCGGCGCCCGTGGCCCCGTTCGGCGGCGAGGACGACGAGGTCGAGGGTGTGGACCGGCTTCACCTTCAGCCACGAGCGGCCCCGCCGGCCCGCGCTGTACGGCGCGTCGAGCGCCTTGACCAGCACGCCCTCGTGTCCGCGGCGCAGGGTGTCGGTGAAGAACGCGTCCGCGGCGTCCGTCAGGGCCGGCTCGGACGGATCCTCGACGACGGTACGGCGTACGCGCATGGGTTCCGGGACCAGGCGCGCCAGCTCGGCGTGCCTCTCCCGTCCCGGCAGGTCCAGCAGGACCGAGCCGTCCGCCGCGAGCACGTCGAAGAACACAGGGGACACGGGCAAGGCGGCCGCCGCGGTCGCCACGTCGAGGCGGGAACCGACTCGTGATGCGATGTCCTGGAAGGGGGACGGGCGGCCGGCCGCGTCGAGCGCGATCACCTCGCCGTCGAGGATGAACCGGTCGCCGTCCAGGGCACGGGCCACCGCCGACACCTCGGGGAGCCGGTCCGTGATGTCGTCGAGCGAGCGGGTGTAGACGCGGACGTCGTCCCCGGAGCGGTGCACCTGGACGCGGATGCCGTCCAGTTTCTCCTCGACCGCACAGGGGCCGAGGGCGGCGATCGCCTCCGCCACGCTCTTCGCGCTGTGCGCCAGCATGGGGTGCACCGGGGTGCCGACGCGCAGACGGAACCGCTCCAGGGCGGCCGGGCCCTCGGCGAGCAGCGCCTGGGCGACGCGGGGCAGCGACCCGTCGAGCATCACGGCACGACGTACATCGGCGGCGGGCGCCGCGGTCGCCAGGGCGACCCCCTCGAGCGCCACCGCGTCCAGCGCTCCCTGCCGGACCTCACCGGTGAGCAGCCGCAGCAGGAACTGCTGCTCGGGCGGGGTCGCTGCGGCCATCAGCCCGCCCACCAGCCGTTGGCGTTCCGTCTGGGCGCCCGGGCCGGCGACCTGGGCAAGGGCCGTCATCACGGCATCGGTGTCGGAGACCGTCAGGGTGGCCTCCACGGCGGGCGGCACGGATTCCTTGAGGGTGCTCCAGCCGACGCCGATCCGGCCCTGCGGGAGGCGGCCCGCGAGGTAGGCGATGACCAGCGGGGCCTCGTCGGGCGGAGTCGCGGCGAAGAGGTCCGCCAATGCGGCGATCTTGCGCGAGCGCGCGGAGGTGGCGGCGACCTGGTCGGAGACCTCCGCGAGGCGGGCCAGCAGCATGCGCCCATGGTGCACGCCCGGCGCCCGTCCCGCACGCGGACCCCCCGCCCCTCACGCCGGGTTCCCGAGAGGGCCGGGTGTGAGGGGTGTGTGGCCTTCGGGGCTCGGGACGGGTGGGCTCGTGTGTTGACGTGTCGCGTATTCGCTGACGGCACCAGCGGATCGTGACTGTGAGCCGCCGGAGCCTGCGACATGATGATCGTCGTGAATACCGAGATACTCACCGACGTCTGGCAGCGCCTTCTCACCGATCCTCGCACCTCGTGGGTGCTGTTCGAACACGGCACCTGTGTGGTGCTTACCGAGCCCGAGGGAGACCTTGCCGAACAGGCCACCGAGATCCTCAGGGAATTCGGTCCTGTGCATGCAGGCTCTCCCGCAGGAGACTTCGGGGTGATCGACGTCAAGCACGCCGACGGCTGGGTGGTCACCGGCCACCACCAGGACGTCCTCACCTATGTCGCGCCCGACGAGCCCCGTGGCCAGGACAACTTGGCTGTCGGAATGTGCGGACGTTCCAAGCGCCACCGGGACGGCACCGAATTGCACATCGTCCACGTCGAGGACCGGCGTGGCTCCGCTGATCCTGCGTGAGGACACAGCAGGTTCATCGTTGGTGATCGCCGGGGCATACCGGCTCCAGGTTCCGCCGGCTTCCGTGACGAGACGCGTGGTGGTCTGGTCGTGGCAGCCGAGGGCATGGGCAACGACGGGGGCAGGGGCTTGAAACGCGAGCTCGCGGATCACTGAGGCCCGGGCACGCCAAACAGGCACTCCGACGTCCCGAAGGTGGTCGAGCAGGCTGGCCTGATTCATCGGCTGTCCGGGTTGCCGGCCAGGGACGGCCAGGCCCCGGCCGTGGCTGCTCGCCCGGGCGAGGCCAGGCTGTTCTGTCAGATCCACCAGGCCAAGCAGGAGCCCACCCAGGCCGGCGCCTTCCTGCCAGACGCCGCTGCACCATCACCGCCGATCCACCATGCTCCGGCGGACACTGAACGACGCAGAGCGCTTGCGCGCCCCGGCCCGGGAACGCGGGCTCACGCGGCGCCCGGTCGACAGCGCCGCTCCGGGACGCCAAGGGAGTGAGCCGCCCGGCCGTGCGGGCGGGGAGCAAGAAAACGGGGCAAAGGCATCGCAGGATCGTTGCCTTCGGCCGACCGCATGGCCGTGTGTTGTGACGACGGACGCTCCCAAGTCTCCCCTCCTTCACTCAACTCCCCTACTCTGCGGTCGACTTCGACGAACCGGGTCGACGCATGGTCGACGGATGGGGGCAGGGTTATGAGGACGCTTGCACGTACGGCCATGGCCGGGATGGCCGTCATGGCATTGACCGCCGGGCTCGCCCCTGTCGACGCGCGAGCGGCCGACCCGGGCGAGTCGGCCTATTCGGCCTCGACGTCGGTCGGGGTCCACAACGCCTATGAGAAGGACAAGTTCCCCTACTTCGCGGACGGGTTGGACTCGGGTGCGGGCATGCTCGAGATCGATGTGTGGACGAACGTGTTCGGCAGATCCTGGCGGGTCTCGCACAGCAACCCGGTCGGGAACGACAACAACTGCGTGAACGCGGCGAACGCCGGGGAACTGCGCACCAAGCCGAGGAACCAGGATCTGGGCGGATGCCTCGCCGACATCAGGGCCTGGCACGACGCCAACCCGGGGCACCGGCCGGTCCTGCTGAAGCTCGAGCTGAAGGACGGGTTCCAGGGCAAGTACGGCCGGGGCCCGGCCGCCCTGGACGCACTGCTGACCGCACGGCTGGGCGACGCGCTGTTCCGGCCCGCCGATCTGGCCGGTGCCCGGCCCGATCTGGACACCGCCGCACGGCTGGACGGCTGGCCGGCGCGCTCGGCGATGGCCGGGAAGTTCATCGTCGAGCTGATCCCGGGCACGGTCGAGAAGGACAACCCCCTCGACACGCTGTGGACCGATCGGGAGTACGCCCAGCACCTGCGGAACCTGGCCGCGGCCGGGCGGTTGCGCGAGGCAACGGCCTTCCCCGCCGTGACCGGTGCTCAGGCCGGGGACCCGCGCAGCCGGTACACGGAAGCGGGGATCCGGCCCTGGTTCGTCGTCTTCGACGGCAACGCCTCCGCCTACGCGGGCGGCTCCATCGCCACCAAGTGGTACGCCGAGCGGCACTACCTGGTCGTCATGACCGACGCGCACAACGTGGCGCCCGCCATCGACGGCGTCCGCCCGACCGAGGCGCAGGCACGGGAGCGGGTGGCCCTGCTGGCCGGGCGGCACGCCAGCGTCGTGTCGTCGGACTGGTACCCCCTGCCCGCCGTGCTGGGTGCGGTGGTACCGCGGGGCGCCTAGCTTGATCTTCAACCTGTGCGGCGGGGTCGCGGAGTGGTCGACTCCGTAAGTGGATCTCGTCCGTCGGTGATCAGGTCGCGTGGGACGTGGGGATGTGACGAACGGCCAGTGGGCCCGGCTTGAGCCGTTGCTGCCACGGGGCATCAAGCCGGGACGGCCGCAGGTGTGGACGCGGCGGCAGCTGATGGACGGCATGGTCGGCCAGCCCAGGGGCTGCGCTCGGTCGCCGGTGGCTCCGCCGGGCCCGGGCCCTCAGGGCAACCCGGCCCTGTCGAGCAGGTCATGCATCACCGCGACGGGCAGGACGGGGTTCGCCGCGGCGGCGCCGGCCGTCCCGGGTGCCTCCAGCAACCGGGCCAGCACCTCGCGCGGGAGCCGGGAGTCCGCCGCGGCGCGCTCCCGCACCTCCTCCTGGGCATCGGTGGTCAGGCGGACGACCGACTCGGGCGAGAGCCGCCCGTCGCCGAGCGCCGCGTACCGCACCGTCGGCTCGGGGTCCCGGCCGAGCCGCTCCACCACCTCGGCCGTCGACTCCGGGTCGAGCCGGGCCAGCTCCCGCATCCGCGGGTCGGGGTCGTCCGCGTACCGCAGCAGGCCCCGACGCGGGAAGTTGGGGTGCCGCGGCATCTCGAAGCGGGACCAGCCGTTCCATGTCCGCCACATCTCCAGCAGCAGCTCGCCCGGCGCCTGCGCGCACGACTCGGCCAGGAGGAGCCGTACGACGTGGTCCTCGTCCCGCGCGAGGAGCTCGACGACGTCGGGCGGCAGCTCCTTCGCCAGCGCCGCGCCCCGGCGCAGCAGAACGTGTCCCGAGGTGGCGCAGCGCCGCATCTCCTCGGGATCGTCCCGGCGTGCCAGGACCCAGTCGAGCGGCCAGTAGCGCACGTCCGGCGAGATCTCCACCGGTATCGCCGCGCGCTGGTCCTCGTCGAGGGAGGGGTGCTGCGCTGCCGTGAAGCGCACCCGCTCGTCCGGGTCCTCGCCGAGGCGGACCACCAGGTCCGCGGCCAGGTGCGGGTTCTCCGCCACACCGGCACGTATGCCCGCGTCCTCGTGGGTCACCAGCAGCTCCGCGAGCTCGGACGTCAGACGGCACTCCCGGGCCGCCTGCTGCCGCACCGCCTCCTCAGGCAGAGAAGCATGGATGTGCGGGTCCATGGGGAGCTCGCGGTGGCGGCTCAGCAGGGCCTCGGAGCGGACACCGTCGTCCTCGTCGGCCACGAGCGCCGCCCGCAGACCGGCGTCGAACTCGGCCCACCCCCACCGGCACACGCTGCGGCGGACCGCCGGATGCGGATCCGCCGCCAGGGCGTGCCGGAGGCGGCGCGGCAGGTCACGGTGGCGTGCGGCCTCGCAGCGGACCTTGGAGTCGGGGTGCGCGGCCAGCCGCTCGAACGTGTCCTCGGTCAGCGCCCTGCCCTCATCGGCGGCGACGGTCGCCACGATGAAGGCGATCCGCGGGTCGTCGCCGTCGAGCTGCCGGCCGCGCTGCTCGGGGGTGAGGTGGTGCTGTTCGCACAGGGCCCGCCGGGTTCTCCGGTCCGGGTGGCGCAGCCACGCCTCGATCACCTCCGCCGGCAGCGGCCTGAGCATCAGTGCGTAAGGGAGCTGCCGCTCCGGCGCCATGCGCAGCAGCCGTACGAGGACCGATGCGGGCGCGGACGGATTGCCGGCGAGGCCGTGCAGCCAGGCGTCGCGCGGCTCGCGTGACGACGTCATCTCACACCTCGTACGTGAGGCGCGGCAACCGCCGCTCCAGGAAAGGGGCGACCCCTTCGGCGCCACTGTCGCGCACCTGCTCCGCCCGGTGGGCGTGCCGGTCGGTGCGGCCCGCCGCGCACTCCTTCGCCGCCGCCTGGGTCGGCGGCGAGCGGGAGGCGGGGACCGGGTGCATTCCGCCACCCGCTCGCCCCAACCGGCCGCCCGACAGCAGGTCCTCGTCCGCCGAGTCGGTGCGCTGCGGCCGTCCCGTATCGATCAACTCGCCTCAGAAGAGCAGGTACTTGGCGGCGAACGGGCCCACCAGGGAGACCAGCCGCCGGGTCGAGGAGGCGGGGTGAGCGATGCCCGGCCTCGCCGGGGTCACGCCGAACAGCGCGCCCTCGTCGGCGAACCGCAGGTAGCAGGCGGGCGTCGGCCCGGGAAAGGCGGCCGGCGCCTCCTCGGCCCGGTACCGCGAGTGCCTGCTGTTCGTCGCCCGGTTCGCGCAGGGAGGCGATGTCCGCACCGGCGCAGAAGGTGGCGCCGGCGCCGGTGAGCACCAGCGCCCGGACGGCGCGGTCGGCGGCCGGCTCCGCGAAAAGGCCGGGCAGGGCGCGCCACATCGCGGCCGTCATCGCCTTGCGCTTCGTGGCGTTGCAGATGACGACCGTGGCGACGCCGTCCGCGACACCGTGCGCCAGCCGCGGCTGCGGTTTCGACGGCTCCATGCACCGGATGCTGTTCACAACAGCCGATCATATGATCAAGTAGGGGGCGCCGCCCGGTCTGCCGGTGACGTCGTTCGGGCGCAGTGGGCAACAGCGGAGCCGCGCACTGATCAGCGACAGGCGCACCGCCGTCGCCGCCGCGGGCCTGAGCGGCAGCACCGAAGGCGTCGCCGAGGCGCGCGTGGGTTGCCGACAGGGCAGGACTGTTGGCCGGAACGCGGGTCAGCACGGCGAGAAGCCCGGGGCGGTCAGCGAGTGGTCAACCCGTCAGTCGTTGAAGCGGTGGCGGGAGGCCTCGATCTGCCCCAGGTACCGGTGGGTCCAGTCACACATCCCGTCGATCGTCACTCGCAGGGCCTGACCCGCCTCGGTGAGGGTGTACTCGACTCGCGGCGGTACCACCGGGTGCACCGTCCGCTCGATCAGGCCATTGCGCTCCAGCATGCGCAAGTTCTGGGTGAGCATCTTGTGGCTGATGCCCTCGACCTCGTCCCGCAGCTCACCGAAACGCAGGGTGCTTCCCCCCAGAGCCTCGACGATCAGGAGGGCCCACTTGTTGGCGAGGTCCGAGAAGATCTCCCGCGCCAGCGAGTCGGCGCGCCTCACGTCTGCTTCGTCGGGCGAGCCTACGAACTGCTTGGTCACCATAAGGTTCCCCAGTCACTGAAAAGTGCGTTCTTCCATGTCAGCGAACACTCTCTTACGGTTCCGAAGTCACCACAAGAGAGCGACGGTCGCGGTGCGTCGTCGACAAGGAGGAAGCAACATGCCCATCACCCTGGTGAACCCCGGCGGACTGCCGAAGGTCGATGGTTACCATCATGTGTCGATCGCAACCGGCTCGAAGCTGGTCTTCATCGCAGGCCAGGTCGCCTGGGATGCCGACGGTGTCACGGTCGGCGAGGGTGACCTCGCCGCCCAGGCCGAACAGTGCTACCTCAACATCGGCACCGCGCTGGCCGAAGTCGGCGCCTCCCTCGGCAACGTGGCGAAACTGACTGTCTACGTCGCCGACTGGACCCCTGACAAAATGCCCCTGCTCATGGAAGGGATCACCCGGGCGGTCACGAAACAGGGGGTCTCCCCTGCACCCCCGGCGACCCTGGTGGGGGTCGCGGCGCTGGACGTACCCGAGCACCTGGTCGAGATCGAAGCCACCGCGGTCATCGACTGACGGCACCCCGCCCACGGCCACGACGTGAGCGGGCAGCGGTAGCCGTCGAGCTTCAGGTCGTAGGCCGGGCCACCGGGGAGCCCACCGACCCGGTCGCCGGTCGGTGTCGCGAACCTGCGATGGTGTCCGTCATCAGGCCGGACCCGGCAGGACCCGAAAGACAGGCCCGGGCGATGCCGTCTCAACCGGCCCGTACCGAGGTGCGGCGGCGCAACCGGAGGCGGCCGAGCAGGCCCGCGCGTCCGCGGGCTGGGCGGGCCGGAGGTCGGCTGCGGGAGGCGCCGCCGTCCGGGCGGGGTGCCGGCCGCAGGGCACGGGCTTCGTCGAGAGCCAGCGCCAGGCTGAGGCGGTGCCACAGGATCTCGTCGGGCTCGTCGGCCCGCAGCAGCCGCTCGGTGGCCTCGTGCAAGGACGCCGACTCCGAGCGTTCGTGCGGCGGTTCGGGGCGGAGCCGGTCGAGGTAGGCGCGTTCGTACGGGTCGTCGACCACTTCGGCGACCTGGACCGGATCGAGCAGCGAGGCGATGGCCGCCGCCCCCGCCCAGGGATCGTCCGTGCCGCGCAGCAGCAGGCCGAGCCGGCGGGCGCGCCAATTGCGGGGGCGCGCGTCGTCGCCCGCGTCGAGCTTGGCGCGCAGTGCGCCGGGCAGCCTGCCGGTGAGGAGCTCCGGGTGCCGCTCGGCGAACTCGCGCACCTCACCGGCGAGGTAGAGCCAGACGACCGCCCGGTAGCGGTTGAGGTAGAACCTGACCGGGGTGAAGTGGCCGGTCCGGGCGAGTCTGGTGAAGCGGTCGGTGGTGATGGAGGCGAGCCGGGCGGCCTCGGCCGTACCGACCGTGCGGACGCGGTCGCGCAGTCCGTCCGGGAAGTCGGGCGCCGCGCGCAGCCGGTCGAGCTCCGTCCGGGCGACGCGGGGCCGCCCCGCGGTGCCGGCGCTTCCCGTGGCGCCGGGCACGGTGCGCACGTGTCCGAGCTGGACCGCGAGTTCGAACTCGCCTTTCCTGAGCACGAGTTCCTGTGCGGCGCGCGCGAACGCGACTGTGCGTGCAGTGGTGTCGGTGGCCGTCATGCGGGCCCTCCCCCGTGAGTCGAGCGTCACTCTGTGTCACGAAGGTAGCGCGGAGGCGGACCCGCGCGTCCGGCCTGTGGACAACTCAGTCGCCGGGCCGCCGGGCGGCCACGGCGAGGTGTTCGCCGACACGGTTGACGAGCAGTGTCATCTCGTAGGCGACCTGGCCCACATCGGCTTCGGCCGCGCTCAGCACGCACAGGCAGCTGCCCTCACCGGCTGCGGTGACGAACAGCATCGCCTCGTCGAACTCGACCATCGTCTGCCGGGCACTGCCCACACCGAAGTGGCGTCCGGATCCACGCGCCAGGCTGTGCAGGCCGGAGGAGACCGCCGCCAGATGCTCGGCGTCCTCCCGGGCGAGCCCGCTGCTGGCACCGGTCACCAGTCCATCGTTCGACAGCACGAGAGCGTGCCGTATGTAGGCGACCCGCTTGGTCAGGTCGTCCAGAAGCCAGTCGAGTCCCTTGTCCAGAGCCATTCCGGTCCTCCCCGTTTCCCGCGTTCCCCGTTGCCCCGTTTCTCCGTAAGCCTTTCGTACTGGCGTGGGCAGGGCAAGAGCGCTCCGGAGCTTCACCATCACGTGGTGTGCGGCGGCAACGCCTTGATCTCCAAGGCGAAGTGCCCGAAGTGCCCTGACACAGGCGGCTGATGGTCAGGACACCGAGTCGAGCAGGCGGGCGGTGTGGAACCGGCCGGCGTACTCGACGAGCCGGATGAGGACCTCCTTCCCCGAGTCGCGGTCACGGGCGTCGCACAGCACGACGGGCGTCCCCCGGTCGAGGTCGAGTGCGCGCAGGACGTCATGCGCACCGTACGTACGGGCTCCGGCGAAGCAGTTGACGGCGACGACGAACGGGATGCGGCGGTGCTCGAAGTAGTCGACGGCCGGGAAGCAGTCCTCCAGGCGGCGGGTGTCCGCCAGGACGACCGCGCCGAGAGCTCCTTGGGACAGTTCGTCCCACAGGAACCAGAAGCGGTCCTGCCCGGGCGTCCCGAACAGGTAGAGGGACAAGCCGGAGCGGATGGTGATGCGGCCGAAGTCCATGGCGACGGTCGTCGTGGTCTTCCGGTCGACCCCGCCGGTGTCGTCGACGGCCGCTCCCGCCTCACTGAGCTGTTCCTCGGTCCGCAGGGGGCGGATTTCACTGACCGCCCCCACCAGGGTGGTCTTGCCGACGCCGAAGCCCCCGGCGACCAGGATCTTCAGGGCCAGGGCGGTGGTGTCGGAGCACTCGGAGGCCATGGAACTCTTCTCTCGGGATGGGCGTCAATGACGGTCGGTGGGCGGAGGATGTGTGAGGGGGGGCGGCGCTACAGGGCCCGGAGGCCGTCGACGACCTCTCTGAGGATCCGCTCGTCCGGGAGCTGCGCGGGCGGTACGGGCCGGCTGACGGCGACGTACCCGGCTTCGAGGAGGTCTCCCAGCAGCACCCGGACGACCCCGACCGGCAGGTCGGCGTCGGCGGCGAGTTCGGCCACGGACTGCGTCTCGGCGCGGCACAGGGTGAGCAGAGCCCGGTGTTCCGGTCCGAGGAGCGATGCGCCTGCCGCGGCGTCCGGCGGATCGTCGTCGACGACCACGAGGGCGATGAGGTCGAAGCGTACGGTGCTGGGACCCGGTTTCGTACGGCCGCCGGTCATGGCGTACGGGCGGACGAGCGGCCCCGCGTCGGCGTCGTACCAGTGGCTGTCCGGCTCGGTCATGGTGTGCCGCCCGTCATCCGGCGGCCGGCGGGGTGCCGTTGACGCGCGGCGGGGTACGAAGGTGCTCGCCCACCCGTCTGACGAGTCGTGCCATCTCGTACGCGATGAGGCCGATGTCGGCGTGGGCCGTGCTGAGCACGGCCAGGCACGACCCCTCCCCGGCGGCTGCGACGAACAGGAAGCCCTCGTCCATCTCCACCATGGTCCGGCGTACGCCACCGGCGTGGAAGTGGCGGCCGGCCCCCTTGGCGAGGCTGTGGAACCCGGACGCCACGGCAGCCAGGTGCTCGGCGTCCTCGCGGGACAGCGCGCTGGAGGCCCCCACGGCCAGGCCGTCGCCGGAGAGCACGACCGTGTGGCGTACCTCCCTGACGCGGGCGCTCAGGTCGTCCAGCAGCCAGTCGAGCTCCCGGGCGGGGGGATGGGCGGCGGTCCTCTGGTGCTCGATCATCTTCTGTCTCCTTCGCCGGCTGCGCCGCCGCGGACCCAGCCGTCGCGGTAGGCGGTCATGCGGTCCCTGACCTGCTCGGGCGTTCGTGTGGTGAGCGGGGTGCCGGTGGGGTCGGCGGTGCGAGTGGTGTCGTTGCCACCGGTGGCCGGATCCGGCTCGGATCGGGGTGGCGGCGCCTCGCGCAACTGCGGTGCCAGGCCGGCCTGCCGAACGCGGCGCGGGAGCCCGCCGCGGTCGTCCACCATGTCGCCGCGCGGATCATGGGGGCCACGGCCGGCGCGGCTGCTGACGTCGTACTCACCGCTCCGGCCGTGCTCCGTGGGGTTGCGGGCGTCGTGCTCGCCGCTGCGGCCGCCGGCCCCGTCCACCACAGGGTCGTCGGGGCGGCCGGGGCGGGGCGGGCTCGGCCGGCTCGGCGGGCCCGGTGGGCGGCCCGGCACGGGCAGGGCGGTGACCCGGGCGGGCGGGGGCTCGTGCGGTTGGTGGTCGGCCGACGCGGTGCCGGTGGGCGCGGTGCCGGTGGGCGTCGGTACGGGGACCCGGGGTGGCCGGCTGTGCGCGGCGGACGGCGGCGCGGGCACGGTGGTCGCGCGGCCGGCGACATCCGCCGGGAGCGCGGTCCGCAGCAGGTCGGTGGGGAGCAGGACGACGGCCGTGGTGCCGCCGTACGGCGAGGGGCGCAGGTGGACCTGGATGTCATGGCGTGCGGAGAGCCTGCTGACGACGAACAGGCCGAGGCGGTCGCTGTCGAACAGGTCGAGCGCCTCGGACTGCCGGATGCGGTGGTTGGCTTCGGCCAGGGCCTGCCTGCCCATGCCCAGGCCGCGGTCCTCGATCTCCAGGGCGTAGCCGTTGCCGACGGGTTCGCCGGTGACGCGGACCTTGGTGTGGGGCGGGGAGAACTGGGTGGCGTTCTCGACGAGTTCGGCGAGGAGGTGAGTGAGATCGGCCACCGCGGTCCCGTCGACCGCCGTTTCGGGCAGGTGGCGTACCTCCACGCGCGCGTAGTCCTCGATCTCCGACACGGCGGCCCGTACGACGTCGGTCAGCGGAACCGGCGTCCGCCAGGCGCGGCCGGGGGCGGCGCCCGAGAGGATGATGAGGCTCTCCGCGTGCCTGCGCATACGGGTGGTCAGGTGGTCCAGCCGGAACAGGTCGCCCAGCTCGGCCGGGTCGTCCACGCGGCGTTCCATGCTGTCGAGGAGCGTGAGCTGCCGGTGGACGAGGACCTGGCTGCGGCGGGCGAGGTTGACGAAGACACCGGAGATCCCGCTGGCGAGTTCGGCACGCTCGGCGGCGGCGCCGAGCGCGGCCCGGTGGACCGTGCCGAGGGCCTCGCCGACCTGTCCGATCTCGTCCTGCGCGGGCGGCCCGGGTGGTGCTTCGGTCCGGATGTCGAGTTCTTCCCCGGCGCGCAGCCGGCCCATGGCGTGCGGGAGTTTGCGCCGGGCGATCTCCAGGGCGGTGTTGCGGAGGGTGACGAGTTCGACGACGAGGGCGCGCCCGATGCGTACGGAGATGACGAGGGAGGCGGCGACCGCCGCCAGGCCCAGGAGGACGGCTGCTCCGGCCGGGGTGAGGATGCCGCCGGTGAGCGGGTCGGTGTCGTCGGCCGCGGTGCTACGGGCGTCGCTCTCGAGGGCTGCCAGGGCGGTGCGTACGGCGCCGTGGGCCCCGTCCCAGGCGGCGGCCGGCACGGCCGCGGCGGCCTTCCGTCCGGGCGCCGCGGCGACGACGGCGTCCTCCGCGGCGACGAGCTGCCGGTGGGGACGCTGTACGCCGGGTCGGCGCCAGCCGTCGCGCTGAGGGGCGGGCAGGTCGGCGGAGGCCGACGCGAGGAGGGTGCGACGGGTTTCCACGGTGCCGGTGAAGGTGCGGTGCCGGGGTGCGGGGAACTCCCCGTTGAGCCGGGCGGAGGTGAGGAGGGCGTCCTCCCGGGAGAGCATCTCGCCGGCGCGGGCGAGCTCCAGCAGCACGCGCGCCCGGGAGCCCTGCGGGACCTCGGGCATGCCGGTGAGAGCGCCCTGGACGTCGAAGGCGGCCGAGATGGCGGCCGTGTACCGGGTGTAGACGGTGTCCCCGCCGGCTCCTCCGTCGATGACCGCGGTCCGCAGGGCGGCGAGGCCCTCGGCACGGTCGACGAACTTCCGTACCCTCGCGGCGACATCGGCCGGCAGGTCTCCGGTGTCCGCCACGGTGTGCCGGTCGTCCAGGCGGAGGGTCGCGACGGCGGCGTCGGTGCGCCGCGCGAGTCGCTGCAGTCCGGTGGCGTGTCCGCTGCCGGGCGCGGCCGCCTGGCGTACGGCCGCGCTGCGCTCCGCCTGCAGGGCGGCAGCGGCGGTGGCCACCGGTTGGCGTACCCGGTCGTCGACGTGCCGGGCCTCGCGCAGCCGGGTGACGTCCTGCGCGGTGGTCACGGTGGCGAAGCCCCACAGGGCGAGCAGGGAGACGACGGGCACCATCAGCAGCGAGATGATCCTGGCGCGTACGGTCCGGGGCCTCGGGCGCCCTCGGGCGCCGGCCGGACGCCGAGCCGCCGTGTGCGGTACGCGGTGGTCACCAGGGCCCGGCGGTCCCGCGTGCGCGCGGCGGCCGCGGATCGCCGGCGTGCCGGGTGGCGACACCCCGGGGGCGGCGGCGCCGCCGGGGGCTGTGCGGGAGGTGGGCATGGCGTCCTCGTTCCGGGTACGGGTCGGGGGCCGGCAGGGCCAGGGGGTGTCTCATCGATCGGGCCGGAGCAGCGAGCGGCGTCCGGTGCCGTGCGTCACGAGGCGGAGGAGGAAGCCGATGCGGAGCGTCGGCGACCGGCGACGAACGTGGCGAGCCGTGGTGCGGTGCCAGGGGCGCGAGCCCGGCCTGACCGGCGGACAACCCCTAGAGGGGGGTGATCGCCGGTTCGGTGCGTCGTTCGGCCGAGGTGTAGGCGGCGCGTTCCCCGGTGGTCGGGGAGAGCGCGACGAAGGCGGCGGTGACGAAGAGGTAGGACCCGAGGCCGACGGCGAGGGGGAAGATGAACTGCATCGGCGTGGCCCCGGGCAGTCGCCCGCCGGACGGGGCGACGTCGACCGTGACGGCGAGCATGCCGGTGTAGTGCATGCTGCTGACGGCCGCGCCCATGACCAGGGATGCGACGGCGACGGCGACGGGTGAGGTGATGTTGAGGGCCGCCCACAGGGCGGCGGTGGCGGCCACGACGGCGATGGCGACGGAGAGCGCGACGAGGAGCGGGTCGTAGCGGACGGTGCCGTGGAGGCGGAGTGCGGCCATGCCGAGGTAGTGCATGCTCGCGACGCCGAGGCCGGTGGTGAGCCCGCCGAGCAGGAGGGCACCGACGCGGCCGAGTCCCTGCCTGCGGCCCTGTCCTCGTCCGGCTCTGCTGCCGTCACCGTTGCCGTCGCCATTGCCATTGCTGTCGCCGTGCGTCGTGGGGCCGGTGCGGGGGCCGGCGACAGGGCCGTGTGCCCGGCCGTGGGCGCCGGTGTCACCCGCAGCCCGCCGGTGTCCGTGGCCGACGGCGAAGACGCCGGCGCCCACCACGGCCATGGCGACGAGCAGGCTCAGGAGCGTCAGCGGCACGTCGTAGCGGATGTCGGTGCCGGTGACGCCGAAGCCCAGCATCGCGACGAAGTGCATCGTCCAGATGCCGGTGCCGATGGCGGAGGCGGCGGTCAGCAGCCAGTTGCGGCGGGAGGGGCCCACCTCGTCGAGCGCGCGTACGGTGCAGCGCAGGCCGAGGGCCGCTCCGATGCAGGCCATGGCGTACGACAGCACGGGGGTCAGCCAGCCGAGGGTGGCGTGGTCCAGGTGTCCCATGGCTCAGGGACGCTAGACCCCGCAGGGGCGCACATGGGGGGCGCATTTCGAAAGCTGATGAAATATGACAGAGAGGTGGTTCTGCACGATCGCGCCCCGCTCGAACGTGTGCACCGCACGGCTGGATCGCGTGTGCGGGATCATGGCCGCATGACCGAAGACCACACGGATGTGCAGGAGTTCTTCACAGCCCGGGCGGCGGACTGGGACGCGCGGTTCCCGGACGACGGTCCGGCGTACGCCGCGGCTGTCGCCGATGTCGGGCTGCGCCCCGGGGACGCGGTCCTCGACGCGGGCTGCGGCACCGGCCGTGCGCTGCCGCCGCTGCGCGAGGCCGTCGGTCCGGAGGGAACCGTCATCGGCGCCGACCTCACCCCCGCGATGCTGGCGGCGGCCGTGCGGGCCGGGCGCGACGGCAGCGCAGCGCTGCTCCTGGCCGACGTGGCCCGGCTGCCCTTGCGTGACGGTGCGCTCGACGCCGTCTTCGGGGCGGGACTCATCTCGCACCTGCCCCATCCGGTGGAGAACCTGCGGGAGTTGGCGCGCGTCGTGCGGCCCGGCGGGCGGCTGGCGCTGTTCCACCCGGTCGGCCGGGCCGCTCTGGCCGCCCGCCACGGGCGGCGGATCACCGAGGACGATCTGCGTGCCGAGCCGAACCTGCGGCCGCTGCTGGCCGGCGCCGGCTGGCGGATGGAGTCGTACGTGGACGAGGACGACCGCTTTCTGGTCCTCGCCGCACGTGAGGTGACGCAGGACTGACCGGGAACCGGCGACCGCGCGGGGCACCGAGACGAGCCCCGCGTGGTGCAGCCCTCTTCTGCCGCCGCGGGGCGGGCCGTAGGTTGGAGGGACAGCCCAGGTGGAGGGGAAGGTGGGTCCGTTGTACAGCAGACTCCGCACGATCTTGAAGCTCCCCAGGTTCCCCAAGTCCCCGGCGCCGGAGCCCGGGAACGGCTCCCGCGCACGGCAGCACAACCTCTTCGAGGCCGCGGCGGTCTACGTGTCCGCGTGCGCCGAGGACGACCAGGAGCGGATCGACGAAGCGGCGGGCTGGGTGTCGCCCGAGGCGCTGTCCTTCGGGGTCAGCGAGCTGGCCTGCCGGGCGGTCATCGCCCTCGCCCGCGAGCGCGACGAGTCCCCCCAGACCGTGGCGCGAAGCCTCCTCGGCCTACCCGCTGCCTGACGTCGTCGCCGTACGGGTCGCCCTGGGCCAGTGCCCGCGCCGGTGAGGTGCCGGTGCGGGCGCCGTACGCCAGGAGGTCCTTCACCTCGCGGGGCGTCCGGGGACGGTAGCCGGGGCCACAGCCGCAGCAGTCCTGGCGGAAGCGCAGGCCCGCGGTGAGCACGGCGGCGAGAGCGCGCCAGCCCGCCCGGTCGCGGCGCGGCGGTACGGCGAGGGCGGAGCCCGCGCTCAGCAGCTGCCCGCCGCAACGGGGACAGACGTTCGCGAGCCGCCTGCCGTAGCCGGCCGCCTTCTTGTAGGAGGCACGGCAGGGCAGGCACACGAAGTGCGAGCTGGAGGTGGACATGCCACGGACCGTAGCCGGGCGATCCGGAGGTGTCGACCTCATTACGGTCGGACAGGCCCTCGACGGGCGGGTTACCCGCTGGTTAAGGTGCGCCGACGAACGATCCGAGGGGAGGGTGGCATGGAGGGGACTCGGGATGTGGGTGAGGCCGGTGGTGTCGGGGACGACGTCGTGGTCGGCGCCCCGGCGGACGACGACGCGCTGTACGTACTCACGGCCGCGCTGCTGACACCCGCGCAGTTCCCCAGCGTGCTCGCGGACGACTATCCCGAGGCGTGCGCTGCCCTGGGCCTGGAGCCGTACGCGGACGGTTACGGGCTGGTGCTGGGGCAGGACGGCGACGGTGCCCGGTGGACGGTCGTCGTGGACGACGTGTCCCTGGTCGCGGTGGCCATCGCCTCCTGGGACTGCGGTATGGAGTACGACCTCTCCCCCGACGAGCGCAGTGTCGTCGCCGCTCTGCCGGGCTGGCCGCTCGGGCTCTCGGTGGCCGCGCCGCAGCTGCCGCCGCCGCACGATCCCCCGACGGCCGCGGACGACCGGCCCCCGCTGACCCCGCCGGACGCCGGCTCCTGGGGCCCGGCCCAGCGGCGCCTGGGTGCGGACGAGATCGCGCTCCAGTGGGCCTCCTGGCGCAGCCGGCTCGACGACGGCGACTTCGCCTCTCCTGGGGCTCCGGCGGACGAGGAAGGCACGGAGGGCCGGTCGGGCCCGAAGCCGGGCCGGGAAACGCCGGCAGCCGGGGACGGCGCGCAGGACCAGGTGGGGCCGCTGCCCGGGCGCGACGCTCCGCAAGACGGCCGCGACGCTCCGCAGGGCGGCCGGGAAGCCCGGACAGCGGGCGGCGCTGCGGGAGCGCCGGATGATCCGGCCCGGCCTGGTGCGACCGGCGAGGCGGGAGGTTCCGGGACCGCGAGGGCCTCTGGCGGTGCAAACCCTCCGGACTCCGCAGGCTCCGGGTCCACCGGGCGCCGGGAACCCGCGGAGTACGGGGACGCGGCGGTGCGGCGCGTGCTGGAGGAGCTTCAGGGGTATCTGGACTCCCCGCCGCCCCTCGGCCGGGTGCGGTCCGGGTTCGCACCCGACGGGGCCCGCATGCTGAGGGCGGACGGGCCCGGGTGGTCACTGGTGGCACGGACCGACGACATCGCCTTCGTCCTGCTCGACGACCAGCCGGGCGAAGTGCTTCCGGTGGGGCGCGGAGCGCGGCTCCCCGCCCTGCTGACGGCCCTGGAGGCGATGGCGGTGCGGCCCGCCTGACGGGGTCAGCCGGTGGGCTCCTCGGGGGCCGGCTCGTCTTCGGGCACGGCCCCCTGTGCGCCGTCCGCCGGGGCGGGTTCTCCGGCGGGCGTGCCGCCCCGCGCCTCGTCACCCGTCCGGGACAGATCGGCGTCCCAGTGGTCGGAGCCGGTGCTCGCCTGCTCGTCGGGCAGGTCCCTCGGGACGCTGCGCCCTTCTTCGCCGGGTCCTTCGTGCCGCTTGTCGCTCATGACGGGCGCGTACCCCCATCGGCACTTCTCAGACCCGTTCCGGTGCCACCCCTCGCGGACCGGTGCGCGCCCGTGGTGGCGAGCGTCCTCACCGTGCCGTCGGGGCGGTACGGAGCGGCTCGCCCACGTCATGGAGGTGGCCGAGGGCCTGACGGTACGAGTCGACGAACCCGGTCTCGGTGTAACGGATGCCGAGGGCGCGGCAGTGGGCGCGCACCATGGGCTGGGCGAGCTTCAGGTGGGGCCGGGGCATGCTGGGGAAGAGATGGTGTTCGACCTGGTAGTTCAGACCGCCCAGGAACCAGTCGGTGAAGGCGCCGCCGCGGATGTTGCGCGAGGTGAGCACCTGGCGGCGCAGATGACCCCAGGGCTCCTCGTGCGGGTCGGGCACCTCCATGCCCTTGTGGTTGGGGGCGAAGGCCAGGCCCAGGTGGACGCCGAGCAGCATCTGGTGGATCAGGGCGAACACGACGGCCTGGCCGACCGACATGGTGCTCATCAGCAGGGTGAGGTAGCCCGCCACGTGGGCGAACAGCAGTCCGCCTTCGATCAGCCGCTCGCGCGGGGCCAGGCGCGGCCCGTCCTTGGAGAACAGTGCCTGGAATCCGTACACCTTCAGGGCGAGGCCCTCGAGGGTGGTCAGCGGGAAGAAGAGCCAGGCCTGATGACGGGTGAGCCAGCCCCGGAAGCCGGTGCGACCCTCCGCCTGGTGCCGCGAGAAGACGAGGACGTCCGGGGCGACGTCGGGATCCTTGTCCTCATGGTTGGGGTTGGCGTGGTGCCGGTTGTGTTTGTCGTTCCACCACTCCTGGCTCATGCCGAGCAGCAGGTTGGCGTGGAGCAGCTGGAGCAGCCGGTCCCGGCGCTTGTCCGCGCCGATCTGGTGGTGGCCGGCGTCGTGGGCGAAGAATCCGGCGCGTGCGGACAGGACGGCGAAGGGGACGGCCAGTAGCAGGGACCACCAGGAATGCCCGAAGAGGACGAGGCCGGCGGCGACAGCCGCCAGGGCCAGCAGGTTGACGGAGATACCGAGGGCGTACCACCCGGTGCGGCGCTCCAGCAGACCCTGGGACTTCACGACGCGCAGCAGGGGCGTGAACTCACTGCCGTGGCTCCGGATCCTGCGCGCGGGAGCGGGGGCACCGGCCG
This sequence comes from Streptomyces sp. NRRL S-118, assembly GCF_000716335.1. GTDB lineage: Bacteria > Actinomycetota > Actinomycetes > Streptomycetales > Streptomycetaceae > Streptomyces. The sequence continues at coordinate 42,901 of NZ_KL591027.1, forward strand.
GCGGCGCGGGCGTGAGGGGGACAGCGATGGCCTGGGGCATGAAGTCTCCGGAGGTTGGTCCGTACGCATGACGTGCCGACCTGATCAACCTACGGACGAGTGCACACACCCGGCCATGGCACCACCACCCGGAACCAGTCGGGGGGCTTCCCGGGGGGCGAGGGTAGGGCTGGCTGCACCTCCCCCGGCGAAGTGAGCCGGATCACTGCTGACTTGAGCGCATGAAAGCGCCAGCTCCGGTACCCTCGGCCGCTCCGGATCGCACTAGTCAAATTTGAGGAATGCGTCAGCGCTGTGCACAGGCTCTCCGATGCAATGCCCGCCCCGAACCCCGCCACCCCTGACCCCGCCACCCCTGACCCCATCGCCCCGGATCCCGTCGCCCCGCACCCGGCCACACCGAACGCCGGCGCCCCGGACTTCTCCTTCTTCGCGCGCTCGCGGGCGGTCTTCCTGCCCGGCGACCCTCCCCGCGCCGGCCGTGTCGCCTTCTGGCTCCCCGACGTGCCGGAGTCAACCGTCCCGGCCGGTGCCGCCGGTATCGGAGGTATCGCTGATATCGCGGGGGCCGCCGAGGAGCTCACCGTCATCACGGACGAGGGGGTGCCCGACACCGTACGGGCGCTGACGCTGCCCGTGCGTCACGTCCTGCCCGTGCTCACGCGGGCCCGTCTCCACGCCGGCGCTTCGCCCTCCGCCGCGTTCTGGGGCGCGGCCACCCTGATGGCACTCCAACTCGTCGCCCGTGGAAAGCTGTTGCCCGGTCTGACCGCCACGGACCATGACGCGTGGCGGGTGGGTCCGCTCGAGCCCGAAGACCTGGAGCACCTACGAACCCTGGCGGCGTCCATGCCTCCCCAGGCCCATGCCGTGCCGGTCGGCAGCGCACCGGACGGCGTGGCACTGCTGCCGCGGCCGGAGCAGCTGCTGCGGTCGTTCCTGGACGCCGTGGCCGACACGCTGCCCCGTACGCCCGCGGCGCCTCTCGCCGCCGACGGCACGGCCTTCGCCGCGGCGCCCCCGCAGCACGTCCCGGAGCAGCGGGCATGGGCGGCGGCCGTCGCTGCCGGCCACGACGCCGGCGTACGGCTCTCCCTGCGCGTCGAGGTGACCGGCCTGGACACACCCGACGGCGCGGCGGACAGCCGGGCCGGGAGGCCGGCCGGGGTCATGGCGGATGAAGCCCACGCGCGCTCGGCCGACGGCGCGGCACACGGCTCCCTCGCCGGACCCGCGGCCGATGCGCGGCCGGCCTTCCGCGCCGTGCTGCAGCTGCACAGTGTCAGCGACCCGGCCCTGGTGGCCGACGCCGCGGACGTCTGGTCGGGTGCGGCGGACGAGCCGGGGACGGCCGTGGGCCGGGCGTTCGGGCCGCGTGCCCGGATGGACGCCCTGCTGGCGCTGCGGCGGGCCGCGCGAGCCTGGCCTGCGCTCGGCCCCTTGCTGTCGGCCGCCGTTCCGGATGCCGTCGCCCTCGCCGACGAGGAGGTCACCGAGCTGCTCGGTGAGGCGGGACGGGCGCTGGCGGCGGCCGGCGTACCGGTGCACTGGCCGAGGCAGCTCGCGCGTTCTCTGACCGCGCGGGCGGTGATCGGGTTTCCGGACGAGGAGACGCCCGGCGGCGCGCCCCGGCAGGACGGCCTGCCGGCGTTCCTGTCCGCCGACGCCCTGCTCCGCTTCGACTGGCGTTTCGCGATCGGCGACCAGCAGCTGACCCGCGCCGAACTGGACCGGCTCGCCGAGGCGGGCCGGCCGGTCGTGCGGTTGCGCGACCAGTGGGTGCTCCTCGACCCCGAGGAGGCGCGCCGTGCCCGGGCCGCCCAGGACCACGAGGTCGCCCCCATCGACGCGCTCGGCGCCGTGCTGACCGGCAGCACCGAGGTCGACGGCCGCCGGGTCGAGGTCCGTGCGACGGGACGGCTGCAGGCCCTGCGGGACCGGCTCGCCGATCCGGAGGGCACATCCGGCGGGCAGCAGGAGATCGGGCAGCCGGCAGGCCTGGCCGCGACGCTCCGCGATTACCAGCTGCGCGGTCTCAACTGGCTGCACCGCATGACGTCCCTCGGCCTCGGGGCCTGTCTCGCCGACGACATGGGGCTCGGCAAGACCGTCACGCTCATCGCGCTGCACCTGCACCGGCAGACCGACCCGTCGGCCGCCGGCCCGACCCTCGTCGTGTGCCCGACGTCCCTGATGGGCAACTGGCAGCGCGAGATCGAGAGGTTCGCACCGGGCACCGCGGTGCGCCGCTTCCACGGCTCCGCGCGGGATCTGAGCGGTGTGACGGCCGGGGAGTTCGTCCTCACCACGTACGGCACGATGCGGCTGGACGCGGCGCGGCTCGCGGGCATCGCCTGGGGCATGGTCGTCACGGACGAGGCGCAGCACGTCAAGAACCCCTACTCGGCGACGGCCCGGCAGCTGCGGACCATCGGGGCCCACGCGCGCGTGGCGCTGACCGGCACGCCGGTGGAGAACAACCTCTCCGAACTGTGGGCGATCCTCGACTGGACGACGCCGGGGCTCCTGGGCCGGCTCGGGAGCTTCCGCAGCCGCTACGCGCGGGCCGTGGAAGGGGGCACGGATCCGGCCGCCGCCGAGCGGCTGGCCGCGCTCGTGCGGCCGTTCCTGCTGCGCCGGCGCAAGGCGGACCCGGGCATCGCGCCCGAGCTGCCGCCGAAGACGGAGACCGACCACACCGTGTCGCTGACCACGGAGCAGGCGGGCCTGTACGAGGCGGTGGTGCGCGAGACCCTGGCGGCCATCGCCGAGGCGGACGGCATGGAACGCCGCGGCCTGGTGGTCAAGCTGCTGACCGCGCTCAAGCAGATCTGCAACCACCCCGCGCAGTACCTGAAGGAGGACGGTCCGCGGATCGCCGGCCGGTCCGGAAAACTGGAACTGCTGGACGAACTGCTCGACACGATCCTCGCCGAGGAGGCGAGCGTGCTGGTCTTCACCCAGTACGTGCAAATGGCCCGGTTGCTGGAGCGGCATCTGGCGGCACGCGGCGTACGGACGCAGTTCCTGCACGGCGGTACCCCGGTCGCCGAGCGCGAGGCGATGGTGGCGCGGTTCCAGCACGGTGAAGTGCCGGTGTTCCTGCTGTCGTTGAAGGCCGCGGGCACCGGTCTCAACCTCACCCGCGCCGGTCACGTCGTGCACTACGACCGCTGGTGGAACCCGGCCGTCGAGGCGCAGGCGACCGACCGCGCGTACCGGATCGGGCAGACCCAGCCCGTGCAGGTGCACCGGTTGGTCGCGGAGGGCACCATCGAGGACCGCATCGCCGGCATGCTCGCGCGCAAGCAGAACCTGGCGGACGCCGTCCTCGGCTCCGGCGAGAGCGCGCTGACCGAGCTGACCGACGCCGAACTGGCGGCACTGGTGGAGCTGCGCGGGCCGGATCGGGGACCGGAGCAAGATCCGGATCGCTCGGGTCGGGGTCCGGGGCGAGGAAGGCAGCAGCAGGCGCCTCGGGAGACGCAGCAGCCGACCCGGCGCAGGACACAGCGGAAGACGGAGCGAGGGAGCGCGCGATGAGCCGTGCCGACGACGAGCGTACGTTCGCGGCGCTGCCGCCCGCCCGCGGCCGCGGTGTCGCCGAGACGTGGTGGGGCCGGGCGTGGCTGCAGGCCCTGGAGGACACGGCGCTCGACAGGGAGCAGCTGAAGAGGGGGCGCCGGCAGGCACGTGAGGGCGCGGTGGGCGCGGTCTCGGTCCGGCCGGGGCGGATCACCGCGGTCGTCATGGACCGGCACGGCACCGCGCACCGCAGCGACGTGCTGCTGCAGGAGCTGACCGACGGGGAGTGGGACCGGTTCCTGGACCTCGTGGTGGACCGGGCGGGGCACATCGCCGCACTGCTGGACCGCGACATGCCGCCGCATCTGGTGGAGGACGCGGCGGCCGCCGGTGTCGAACTGCTGCCGGGCATCGGTGACCTGGAGCCGGAGTGCACGTGCGATGCCTGGGACCACTGCCCGCACACCTCTGCGCTCTGCTACCAGGTGGCGCGGCTGCTGGACCAGGACCCGTTCGTGCTGCTGCTGATGCGGGGCCGCGGGGAGCGGCGGGTGCTGGACGAACTCCAGGTGCGCAGTACGGCGCGGGCCGGGCGGACCGAGGACGGCCGGCCCGCGGGCGCCGGGCCGGAAGGCGTACGGGCCGACGAGGCGTTCGCCGCGCGGGACGTCCTGCCACCGCTTCCCGCTCCTCCCCCGCTGCCGGAGCGGCCGGGCGAGCCACCGGCGCCGGACGCGGAGACCCCGCCGGCGCCGGGTGTCGACCCGGGCGCTCTGGCCCTGCTCGCGACGGACGCGGCGGCGCGGGCCCACCGGATGCTGGCGGAGGCGCTCGCACCCGGTCATGAGGACCAGCCGGTGGAGCCGGAGCTGTCACGGGACCAGGACGCGGTGCGGCTCGCCGCCGGGGCGGAGGGGCATCCCCGGGTCGCCGGCCGGCTGGCTTCCGGGACCGGCCGGCGGCATGCCGATCTGGACCTGGCCACGCGCGCGTGGTGCCTGGGCGGGTCCGCGGCACTGGCCGTGCTGGAGGAGGAGTGGACACCCTCCCCGGAGCAGTCGGCACGCGCCCGCGCGTTGCTCGCCGAGGCGTGGGACGACGCCGAGCGGCCCGCGCTGCGGGCGTCGGGGCCGGACCGCTGGACGGCGCCGGGTACGGGCGTCCAGCTCCGTCTGGGCCGTGACGGCCACTGGTGGGCGTACCGCAAGGAGGGCGGCCGCTGGGCTCCGGTGACGCCGCCGGCCGAGGATCCGGCATCGGCCTTCGCGGAGGCGAGGGGCTGAGGGGTGCGGACGGGGATCCGGCGTCGGGCCTCCGGGAGGCGAGGGGCTCGTCGGGTGCGGCCGAGGACCTGTCCGGTCGCCCGGTGTGAGCCTGGCGGGGCCGGTGGCGGCGCCGTGGCGTGAACGCTGTCCGCCATCAGTTGGTGACGCAGGCGGGGGAGGCACCGCTGGCCAACGTCTGCGACACCGACTACACGTGCGTGGCGAAGATCCGCAAGGAGTGGCTGCCGGCCGGTGAGCCGCACCGGGGGCTGCACCGTCACCTGCGGGAGCTGGCGGCGGTGCTGCCCCGGCCGTGAGGCCCTCGGGTGTTACGCGAGCTGCCGCTCCGCCGCGTCGACGGTCTGGGCCAGCAGGACGGCGATGGTCATCGGGCCGACACCGCCCGGCACGGGAGTGATCAGGCCCGCCCGGGCCGCGGCGCCCTCGAAGTCGACGTCGCCGACGTTGCCCTCGTTGTACCCGGCGTCGATCACGACGGCGCCCGGCTTGATGTCCTCGCCGCGGATGAAACGGGCGCGGCCGACCGCTGCCACCACGATGTCGGCCTCACGGAGGGCCGCCGACAGGTCGGCGGCGGGCGTGTGGGAGTGGCAGTACGTCACCGTGGCGTTGCGGGCGAGCAGCAGCATGCCGGCGGGCTTGCCGAGGATGGCGCTGCGGCCGACGACGACGGCCCGCTTGCCGGCCGGGTCGACGTCGTACGCGTCGAGCAGCCGCATGATGCCGCCCGGGGTGCAGGAGACGAAGCCGGGCAGTCCGAAGCTCATCGTCGCGAACGAGGTGGTGGTCACTCCGTCGACGTCCTTCTCCGGGGCGATGGCCTCGAAGGCGGCCCGTTCGTCGATGTGCGGGCCGACGGGGTGCTGCAGCAGGATGCCGTGGACGTCGGGGTCGTCCGACAGGGACCGCAGGGTGGCGACCAGTTCGCCGGTGGTCGTCGTGGCGGGCAGCTCGATGTGACGGGAGCGGATTCCGGCCTTTTCGCAGCGGGCCCGCTTCATCCGCACATAGGTCACGGAAGCCGGGTCCTCACCGACGAGGACGGTGGCGAGGCAGGGCCGGCTGCCGGTGCGGCGGGTGAGGTCGGCGGCGCGGACGGCGGTGTCCTCGACGAGGCGGCGGGCGAGGCCACTGCCGTCCATGAGACGGGCGGTCGGGGACGTGGCGTACGCGCCGGTGGGCGTGCTGGTGGACCTGTCGGTGGTCATGGATGCGCTCCTGAGCGTCGCGGTGGCTCGCCCAGGCGCGCGGCATCGACGTCGGTCCGTCGGGCCGCTCCCCGGTGGTACTCCACCCAAGCGCCAGTCACGGCCCGTACCCACTCTACGGGAGGGCCTGTCCGGCCGCGCGTGCCGGGTCGCACGCACCGGCACGCTTGTGGGCGTGGTGAGGGGCGGCGACGATGGCACCGGCGCGGCGGCGTACGGGACCGGGAGGGCGAGTTGGGCGATGCCTGGGCGGGTGAGGTGGCGCTGGAGCGGGGTGCGGATCCTGTGGCCCGGGCCGGGGCGCTGCGCCGGGCGCACGAAGCGTTCACGTCCGGCGGCGGGTTGCAGGGGCCGCCCGTGCGGGCGCTGGTGGCGGAGTCGTGGCGGCGCTCGGCGCGCGCTCGGGTGAGCCCCGACGGCGCCGCCTGCGTGGACCTCGGTGAGGACGAGCTGGGCGCGTACCGGGGCGGGCATCCGCTGGCCGCCGCGATGCCGGTGATCCGGGAGTTGATGGGCGCGTACGCGACGGACGGGGAACACCTGGTCGCGGTGTGCGACGCGTACGGGCGGCTGCTGTGGGTGGAGGGGCATGCGGGCACCCTGCGTCGCGCGGAGCGCATGAACTTCGTGGCGGGCGCGCGGTGGGCGGAGACGGCGGCCGGCACGAACGCGCCCGGGACGGCGCTCGCCGTCGACCGGCCCGTGCAGGTCTTCGCCGCGGAGCACTTCCGGCGCCCGGTGCAGGCGTGGACGTGCGCGGCGGCGCCCGTGCACGATCCGCAGACCGGGCACCTGCTGGGCGCGGTGGACATCACCGGCGGGGACCGGCTGGCGCATCCGCACAGCCTGGCTTTCGTGCAGGCGGTGGCGCGGGCCGCGGAGTCGCAGCTGGCGCTTGCGGGGCCGCCCGCGGGCGACCAGCGGGCGCGGCTGTCGGCCCTCGGGCGGGACGAGGCGCTGTGGGCGGCCGGGGGGCGCACGGTACGGCTGAGCCGGCGGCACAGCGAGATCCTGGTGCTGCTGGCCCGTCACCCGGAGGGCCTGAGCGGCGACGAGCTGCTGGTGGCACTGTACGAGGAGGGGGCGGTCACCCCGGTGACGCTGCGCGCCGAACTGTCGCGGCTTCGCGCGCTGTTGGGTCCCGCTGTGCTGCGTTCGCGGCCGTACCGGCTGGCCGTGCCGGTCGACGCGGACTTCGGGGCGGTCGGCCGGCGGCTGGCTTCGGGGGCGCTGACGGCCGCCCTGAGCGGGTACGCCGGGCCGTTGCTGCCCGGCTCGGGGGCACCTGCGGTGGTGCGGCTGCGGCGGAGGCTGGCGGATCAGCTGCGGGCGGCGCTGATCGCGCGCGGGGACGCGGGGCTGCTGGCGGACTGGGCGTACAGCCCCTGGGGCGAGGACGACCTGGAGGTGTGGCGCGCGCTCGCCACGCGCGCGCCGGCCGGTGAGCGCGCCGCCGTACGGGCGAGGCTGCGCGCGCTGGACGCGGAACTGGGGGCGGGGGGCGGTGGGGCGGGGCCGTAGCAGCGGGGGGC
>NZ_KL591027.1:50524-60889 GCF_000716335.1 Streptomyces sp. NRRL S-118
GCCGTAGCAGCGGGGGGCCGCGGGGGAACGGCGCGGTGTCGGGCCGTCGGGGTTCAGGGGTCGCGAGGCGTGGAGCCGCGGGGGCCTGGGGCCGTGGTCCGTGGCGGCGGTGAGCGCAGCGGTCCTGTGAAGGCGCCTGAGCGTCGGCACGTCGGGCGCCTCGACGCGACGCGGCATCGTCACACCGGCGGGGCGACTCGAGGCGCGGGCGCTGCAGGCGCGGGCGCTGCAGGCGCGGGCGCTGCAGGCGCAGGGCTCCCCGCAACGGCGTTGCAACCTCCGGGTGCCTAGCCTCGCGGCGACGTCTCGCGGCGAGCGCCGCCGGCCGGCACGCACCCCCACGTACCCGCCGCGGCGCTCCGGCGAGCCAGGCCCCGTACGAGAAAGGCCCCGAGATGACCCGTTACGCAGCTCCCGGCACGGAAGGCGCGATCGTCTCGTACGCGTCGCGCTACGACCACTGGATCGGTGGCGCTTACGTGCCTCCCGCCCGTGGCCGGTACTTCGAGAATGTGAGCCCGGTCAACGGCCGGCCCTTCACCGAGGTCGCCCGCGGCACCGCGGAGGACGTGGAGCGCGCGCTGGACGCGGCGCACGCGGCGGCTCCCGCCTGGGGCCGGATCGCGCCGGCCGAACGGGCGGGCATCCTGCTGCGGATCGCCGACCGGATGGAGGCCTCCCTGGAGGAACTGGCGGTCGCCGAGAGCTGGGAGAACGGCAAGCCGGTCCGTGAGACCCTCGCCGCCGACCTGCCCCTGGCCGTCGACCACTTCCGCTACTTCGCGGGCGCCCTGCGCGCCCAGGAGGGGTCGCTGAGCGAGATCGACGACGACACCGTCGCGTACCACTTCCACGAGCCGCTCGGCGTCGTGGCGCAGATCATCCCGTGGAACTTCCCGATCCTCATGGCGGTCTGGAAGCTGGCCCCGGCGCTCGCCGCGGGCAACGCGGTCGTGCTGAAGCCGGCCGAGCAGACCCCGGCCTCCATCCACGTCCTGGTGGGCCTGGTCGCGGACCTGCTGCCGCCGGGCGTGGTGAACATCGTCAACGGCTTCGGGGTGGAGGCCGGCAAACCGCTCGCCTCCAGCCCGCGTGTGGCGAAGATCGCGTTCACCGGCGAGACGACGACGGGGCGGCTGATCATGCAGTACGCCTCCGAGAACATCAAGCCGGTGACGCTGGAGCTGGGTGGCAAGTCGCCCAACATCTTCTTCGACGACGTGTGGGCGGAGGACGACGACTTCCGCGACAAGGCGCTGGAGGGGTTCACCATGTTCGCCTTCAACCAGGGCGAGGTGTGCACGTGCCCGTCACGCGCGCTGGTCCAGCGCGGGCACTACGCGGAGTTCCTGGAGGCCGCCGTCGCGCGCACGGAGCGGATCGTGCCCGGCCATCCGCTGGACACGGACACGATGATCGGTGCGCAGGCGTCCAACGACCAGCTCGAGAAGATTCTGTCGTACCTGGACATCGGCCAGCAGGAAGGCGCCAAGATCCTGACGGGCGGCCAACGCGTCGAGTACGACGGCGAGATGGCGGGTGGGTACTACGTCCAGCCCACCGTCTTCGAGGGCGACAACCGCATGCGTGTCTTCCAGGAGGAGATCTTCGGCCCGGTCGTCGCGGTGACGTCCTTCACCGACTTCGAGGACGCCATCACGACGGCGAACGACACGCTGTACGGCCTCGGCGCCGGCGTCTGGACCCGGGACGCCACGACGGCCTACCGCGCGGGCCGGGCGATCCAGGCGGGCCGCGTATGGACGAACTGCTACCACGCCTACCCTGCACATGCCGCGTTCGGCGGTTACAAGCAGTCGGGCATCGGCCGGGAGACGCACCGGATGATGCTGGACCACTACCAGCAGACGAAGAACATCCTCTGCTCCTACAGCCCGAGGAAACTTGGGCTCTTCTGAAGCCTGCAGCCGGTTGACGAGGAACCCGCCGGTGGCCTGCTCGCCTCAGAAGCCCGGCTTCCTCCAGGGGCATGAGCGGGGGCCTGCTCCCGTACCCCGTGCGAGGAACCCGGCGTAGAGGCGGAAGAGGTTACGCCCGTCGTCGTGGCGGCAATGGTGCGCCGCCGCGACGGCGGTGCGGGAGGTCCGGACCGGTGCCCGGTGGCCGCCGCCCGCTCACACGTCGGGCCCCGCGATCGCCGCGGGCACCGGTCGTGCATCCGTCCGGCGCTGACGGCGGACCCTTGCTCGGCGCCGTCCCTCAGGACCAGGACGCGGACCTTTCCCACAGGATGCGGACCGTTCCCACGGGAAAAAGGGTCGCTGCCATCGGGGCGGTTACGGTGCCCGCCGTACGTCCATGCCCCCCGGGCACCGGGGATTGCGCCGGGCCGGCCCGTCGAACCCACTGCCACGACGCGGACGGCACCGTCCGTCCCCCGCGCCTTGTCGGCACCACCGCAATGCGGCGTGGCTCCGGCAACCGACTGATGGTGGGCCCCGCGCTCCCCCATGAGCGAGAGCCCCCCCTCACCGGCACCCTGTGGTCTGCCGCCGGCCCGGTGACGCATGCACCGCCGCCACCGTGGAGGACGTCGAGCCGGGACGAGCCCGTGGGCCGGGGCCTGCTCCGCCGGGTCGTAGGAAGCGGGACCCAATTCGATCACTCGATGTCATTTTCAGTACATAATCTTGTCACTTTATGAGGTCGAATTGCTTGATGGGAACCTTCCCTTCATCGAGGGCACACGGCAAACATGAACTGACTATGCTCCCCACAGGTGTTGCGCCGCGCCGCACGGTGAGCGTTCGCGCGAATGTCTTATGAGCGGTCCCATTCGAGAACGTTTACGCATTCGATCGAAATTATGTTCCTGGTGACGCGTCGCACTACGTCGGTCCGCTCATTCCAGACTGTTTAGGAACACCCTTGATGGTTCGTGCAGGTTCCACCTCCAGAGCCCGGCCGCCTGCGACGCCTCCGGTGTGGCTCATCCCGCCGGGCGTCCTGGCCGGCGCCTTCGCCATAGCGCTGGCCTTCGCGTCCTCGGCGCAGATACGGACGCCGATCGCGTGGTGGGGCGTCGCCGCGGTGTCGCTCACGGCCATCTGCTCGGCTGCGACCGTACGCCTGTCCCGCTCGGCGGAGGCGGCCCGTCAGGGACGGGCGTTGGCCCAGGCACAGGAAGCCCACGCACAGCGTGAGACCGCCCTTCTCAGGCGCCTGGCCGATCAGCGCACCACCACCGTCTGGCTGGCGGAGGAGCTCCTGCCCGCAGCGGTCGCGCGTCTGCGGCAGGGCGACACGTCCTCGGAAATCCTGCAGTCCGTCCCCTTCGGAGCGCATCTGGACGACGAGTTCACCGAGGCCCTCAGGCTGGCCCTGCGGACGCTCCTGGAGGCCGTGGAGGCCGAGGAGAGCACACGGGACTCCTCCCAGCGGGCGCTCGTGGCCGTCGCGCGCAGGGTCCAGGCGATCGTGCACCAGCTCGCCAAGGACCTCCGCTCCATGCAGATCATCCACGGCACGGACCTCGTGCTCTCCCGTGGACTGCAGGACATCGACCACCGCAACGCGCTGATCGGCCGCCTCGCGGCCAGTATCGCGGTGCTGGGCGACGCCCGCCCCGGGCGGCAGTGGTCGAAGGCCATTCCGCTCTACGACGTCCTGCGGGGGGCCATGTCGCGCATCGTGGACTACCCCCGGGTGAAGCTGCAGGCCGTCACGGAAGCGGCGGTGACCGGTCCGGGAGCCGAACCGCTGATCCACCTGCTCGCCGAACTGCTCGACAACGCCACGACGTTCTCGCCCCCGCACACCCCGGTGGAGGTGAGCGCGATCGAGGTGCCCTCCGGCATCGCGATCGAGATCGAGGACCGCGGGGTCGGACTCACCGAGGAGGTCCGCCAGCGCATCGCACGCGTCATGGCGGACGCCTCGTCGGGGCTCTTCCTGACGGGCCTGGGCGAGGTGACCCAGCTCGGCCTGCCGGTCGTGAGCAGGCTGGCCCGCGAGCACGGCTGTGAAGTCGACCTGCGCACCTCCGCGTACGGAGGCGTACGGGCCGTCGTCCTGGTGCCCCGACGCCTGATCACCACAGTGGAGCAGCCCGTCGTACGGGCCCCGGAGCCCGCCCGGAAGCGCGTCGGCGGACCGATCCGCCCCCGGCCCGCGCCGATGGCCGTGAACGACAGCCCGGCGCCTTCCGGCGAGGTCGGGAAGACCGTGAACGGACTCCCCCGCCGGCGCCGGGAGTCGCCCGTCCCGCCACCGGTCGTCCGCACGGCCCCCACGCCCCCCGCCACCCCGGCCTCCAGGGGAACGCCCGGCACGTCCCGCCAGCCCGGCCTGATGTGGGAGGCCTTCAACGGTGCCAAGAGGCCGGGCACCGAACCTTCAACTCCGCACAGCGAGCCGTCTGATGAGGTCGACTAACATGCAGCCACTGCCCAACATTGACTGGATGCTCAACGAGCTGGTGGGCGGCGTTCCGCACGTACGACACGTCGTCGTCCTGTCGTCGGACGGTCTGTGCATCGGTCAGGCCAACACGGCGCCCGACACGGCCGACGCAATCGCCGCGGCTTGCTCCGGCCTGCAGAGCCTGGCCAGGGCCATCGCACAGATGTTCCCGTACGGAAACGGCTCGACGCGCACGGTCGGGATCGAGGCCGACGGCGGGTACTTCTGCCAGATGGCGGCCGGCCCCGGCGCGTACCTCGCGGTACTGGCGGACCAGGAGGTGGACGCCGGGCTGCTCGGGGACCGGATGCGGACGCTGGTGGTCCGGATCGGCCGGCATATGACCAGCCCGCCTCGTGATGACGTCCGGCAGGCGATGTGAGCTCGGAGAACCAGTCCCCCTGGGACGAGGGCACTCCCGTTCCGCTCTACGTCATCACCGGTGGCGCGGGGGCCTCGGCCAAGACCTTCGACCTTGTCACCCTGATCGCGACGAGGTCCGATCCGGAACCCTCGATGCAACCCGAGCAGGCGGCCATTCTCTCCATGTGCCGGTACCCGCTGTCGGTGGCCGAGGTCTCGGCCTACCTCAGCCTGCCGTTCAGCGTCGTCACCGTGCTGCTGTACCAGCTCGTCGAGGACGAACGCGTCGAGGCGATTGCACCCGTGCCCGTCGCGGCCTATCCCGACCGCGGCCTATTGGAGGCGGTTATTCATGGACTACGCAGACTCTGACGCGCTCAAGGCAGGCCCACGCGACACCGACGTGCTGCTGGCCCACGGTGCCAGGGGGGTCAAGGTCGTGGTGGTCGGAGGCTTCGGAGTCGGCAAGACGACCATGGTCGGAGCCGTGAGCGAGATCCCTCCCCTGACCACCGAGGAGACCATGACCCAGGCCGGCGTCGGGATCGACCACAATCCCGGCACGGCGAGCAAGAACACCACGACCGTCGCGATGGACTTCGGCCGGATCAGCATCAGCCAGGAGCTGGTCCTCTACCTGTTCGGGACCCCGGGACAGGAGCGCTTCTGGTTCCTGTGGAACGGGATCTTCGAAGGGGCGCTCGGCGCCGTGGTCCTCGTCGACACCCGCAGGGTCGAAGTCTGTTTCGAGGTGGTCACCCGCCTCGAAGACCGCCGCGTGCCGTTCATCGTGGCCGTCAACACCTTCCCCGACGCACCGCAGTATCCAGAAGAAGAATTGCGCACGGCTCTGGCCCTCAGCGACTCCGTACCCCTCGTCACCTGTGACGCACGGGACCGGGCGTCCTGCCGCGACACCCTCCTCTCGCTGATGGTCTACCTGTGCACCCTCGCCGCCCAGGAGACCGCATGACCGTTCCACGCCCCGACCACACCACCGAGGACTCCGGAGCGCTCCCGCCGCCGGGCTGCCCGGCCCATGCGGCCACCGGGCCCGGAGGAGCGGTCCGCCTCTTCGGCTCCGCAGCGGAGACGGACCCCATGGGCCTTTACGAGGAGTTGCGTGCCGCCCATGGTCCGGTGGCACCCGTCCTGCTCGACGGCGACGTACGTGCCTGGCTCGTCCTCGGATACCTCGAGAACCGCGACGTGGCGACCCGCGCCACCCAGTTCTCCCGTGACCCCCGGGTCTGGCACGGCTGGAGCAGCGGGGAGATCGACCCGGCCACCTCCCCGCTCATGCCCATGATCGGCTGGCGTCCCGACTGCGTCTGCGCGGACGGCGAGGAGCACCAGCGCCTGCGCAGCGCGGTCACCGCCTCGCTCGACCAGTTCGATCACCGCGGCCTCCGTCGCCACATCACCCGCTTCGCCCACCAGCTGGTCAACTCGTTCTGCGAGAGCGGCGAGGCCGAGCTCGTCGGCCAGTTCACCGAGCACCTGCCCATGCTCACCCTGACGCATCTGCTCGGCATGTCCGAGGAGGGGACTCCCCGGCTCGTGCACGCCGCGCGTGACCTCTTCAAGGCCACCGAGACCTCGCTCGCCAGCAACGCGATCGTGGTGGAGAGCCTCGAACAGCTCGTCAGGACCAAGCGTGTGCACGCGGGGCAGGACATCGCCTCCGCTCTGCTGGCCCATCCGGCGGGCCTCACCGACGAGGAGGTCGTGCAACACCTGCGTCTCATCCTGCTCGCCGGGTACGAGACGACCGCCAACCTCATGTCCAACGTCCTGCGGATGGTGGTCACCGATCCCCGGTTCCGCGGGTCGCTGGCCGGCGGACAGATGACCCTGCCCGAAGCCGTGGAGCAGGTCCTCTGGGACGAGCCCCCGCTGATGGTGTGTCCTTCCCGATGGGCCAAGGGGGACACCACCCTCGGCGGGCAGCACATCAAGGCGGGAGACATGCTCCTGCTCGGCCTGGCCGCCGGCAACGTCGACAAGGCGATCCGCCCGGATCCCACGACGCCCGTCCACCACAACCGCGCTCATCTGTCCTTCAGCGCCGGCAGCCACGAGTGTCCCGGCCAGGACATCGGGCGCATCATCGCCGACACCGGCATCGACATCCTGCTGACGCGGCTTCCCGACATCGCCCTGGCCGTCCCGGAGAAGGATCTCACCTGGCGCTCCTCCACCTGGGCCCGGCATCTGACGGCACTGCCCGTCACGTTTGCCGCACGTCCCCCGAGGAACCAGCATTTCCCGGTACCACTGCCGGCCCCGCCCACGCAGAGCGGCCCGATGCTCCGGGCGGCGCCGGTTCCGAGGGCCGTTCCCGAGCCCGACCGGCGGCCTGGGGACCGCTCCTCGTGGTGGGTGCGCCTCGGGCGCCTCCTGCGGAGGCGATAGATCCCTCACTGCTGCGTGTCGCCCCCCGGCCCAACGGCCGAAGCGGGTATCGGCAAGCATGTGCCGGTACCCCCTCGGTACCGCTGCCCGGGGGGCCCGTCCGCGGACACGTACCGGGGCGCCCCGGTGTACCAGGCGTGGAGACCGGCCAGGAAGCTGCAGGCTCCTCCGATCCACGTCTCCAGCTCGGCTCGCTCCTCGTGTCGCAGGCCGGAGCGCCGGGCCAGCCGCGGGATCCCGTCCCGCCGGAGCTGCTCGAAGTCGCGGAGCCGGGAGTTCACCAGATGGATGGCGGCCGGGACGGCCTTCCGCAGGGGGATCCCCAGCGACGTCGCCATCACCACGACGAGGTTGTTGACGTCGTGCTCCTCATGCACTTCCCGGTCGTAGGAGGCGATGTCGTTCGCCAGCCCCATGACGTCCATGAACGCGGCCAGTAATGCACGGAGGGTCCGACTGCTCAGGATGCGCTCGGGTATGCGCGCACCGGTGGAGAGCTCGACGGAGTAGGGGGCGGTATGAGCGGCGAAGCTCTCCCGCCGGAACGGGGCGTAGTCGATCAGGTGGGGAACACGGCCGGTGCGGCTGTTGGCCAGTTCCTCGACCCCGGCATCGATGTATCGCGCCAGCGCCTGATTGAACTCCCGCCGCCAGTGCGCCAGTCTCGGGGGAAACAGCTGCTGCTGCAGGTCCGCGATCCCCCGCTCGACAGCATTCACCGGTTCCGGTGGTCGGGCGCCGTCCTCCGGGCGCAGGAAGGCGTGGAGCCGGGCGGTGAACTCCTGTGCGCCCTGGATGTCTCCCGTCCGTTTGAAGGCCGAGGCGAAGTAGTCGTCCCATGCCAGCGCCCAGATGTTGAACCGGTGATTGAGGCGGAGATCGGCCGGGGCGGCGTCGGGAAGGGTCCATGCGGTGAGCTGGTCCACCGTCATGGCCTGGAACTGGGACCGGGTCCATATCGCGTGGCGGGACGACCGTCTGTCGTCGCTCACCATGCCCATCGCGCGCGCCCAGGTCTCGCTCTCCGCGCGCAGACCCGGTAAATGCCGGTTGACCCGCAGCGGATGCGGCATCCACAGTTCCGGGAGCTCGACGGCATGCATGGTCATGGTCACTCCATCTCCTTCGCGGGACAGCGCGGGCCGGGGGTCGGCTCCTCCGTCATCCCTGAGTCGGCTGCCAGTTCAGCGCCCGGACAGACGTTGTCCAGCCATTGGCGGCCGGAAATGCCCCCCTGAGCGACGCTTCAAACCTGCCCAGGTGGCCGGCTCCACAACCCCGGCCCCGCCGACGCCGGTCTTCGCCGGGCCGCCGCCGGGACGCACGAGGCCGCCCGGGTCCCGTACCGTCGGCGTCGGCGTCGGCGTCGGCGATCGGAGGGAGGTCGGCACCCAGGACCTGCCTGCCCCCGTCTCGTCGCGCGGTGTCCCGCGGCCCGCATTTACCCGACCGGGGCCGCGCCTGTCAGTCCGTAACCTTCCGGGTTCTGCGCCGGGAGGCGCGTGGCTACCGTCCGAACCGCCCGTTACACGGCGGTCCGGACCCCGGCCGTCGCCCCGCGTTCCCTCCAGGAGGCCACGTTGACCGCGCACCACCCCACCCGCAGGAGCCTGCTGACATCCGCCGGCGGACTCGGCGCCGCGCTGGCGCTGGGCGCCGGAGGCGTGCTCGCGGCGGCGCCGACGGCGGCGGCCGCCGGCGACGGCTTCGGCCTGCGCATCGTGGACCGCAACGAGAGCGACCACCGGATGTGGTACTACCGCTTCCAGACCTCCGCCATCGGCTGGAACCCCGCCGTCAACGTCCTGCTGCCGGACGACTACCACTGGAGCGGCCGCACCTACCCCGTCCTCTACCTCTTCCACGGCGGCGGCACCGACCAGGACTTCATCACCTTCGACCGCGAGGGCATCCGCGCCTGGACCGCCGGCAAACCGATCATCGTGGTCATGCCCGACGGCGGCCACGCGGGCTGGTACTCCAACCCCGTCAGCTCCAACGTCGGCCCGCGCAACTGGGAGCACTTCCACATCAGCCAGCTGCTCCCCTGGGTCGAGGCGAACTTCCGCACCTACGCCGAGTACGACGGCCGCGCCGTCGCCGGGTTCTCCATGGGCGGCTTCGGCGCGCTGAAGTACGCCGCCAAGTACTACGGCCACTTCGCTTCCGTCAGCGCCCACTCGGGCCCCGCCAGCCTGCGCCGCGACGGCGGCCTCGTCACTCACTGGGCCAATGCCTCCTCCGCCGCCCTCGACCTGGGCGGCGGCACCGTCTACGGCGCCCCGTTCTGGGACGAGGCACGGGTGAGCGCCGACAACCCCGTGCAGCGGATCGAGAGTTACCGCCACAAGCGGGTGTTCCTGGTCGCGGGCACCAGCCCCGACCCGGTCAACTGGTTCGACACCGTGAACGAGACCCAGGTGCTCGCCGGGCAGCGCGAGTTCCGCGGCCTGCTGGGCGGTGCCGGGATCCCCCACGAGTGGTACGAGCTGCCCGGCGGCCACTTCATCCGCCACGACATGATGCAGCGGGACATCGACGGCATCATCGGCCGCCTGCGCAAGGCGTGACGGGAGGAGGTCACGTGTTGCCGACGTTTTCCCGACGCGCGCGGCGCGTCGTTCTCGCGGCCGTCACGGCCCTGTTGCCGGGCCTCGTCCTGACGTCCCCGGCCGCGGCCCAAGCCCCGGCCGCCGCGCAGACCCCGGCCGCCGCCCAAGCGCCGGCCCGGGGCCTCGCCCGGGCGGTCGGCTTCGTCGCCGCCTGTCCGGCGACCGGGTTCATCTCCCAGGGCTACAGCCGTGAACACAACGGCATCGACATCGCCGACGACTACGGCACCCCGATCCACGCCGTCGGCGACGGCGAGGTGACCGTCTCCGGATACGACACATCGGGCTACGGCCAGTGGATCCGCATCCTGCACCCCGACGGGACCATCACCGAGTACGGGCACATGTACCAGCGGGACGTCCGGGTGGGCGACCGGGTCGTGGCCGGCCAGCAGATCGCGCTGATGGGCAGCGAGGGGCAGTCCAGCGGCCCCCACCTTCACTTGCGGGTCTGGGGAGACGCGGGCGCGAGCGTACGCACCGATCCGATCCCCTACCTGGCCGAGCGCGGGATCGAGATGCCCTGCATGCCCGGCACCGGGCCGGGTCCTGC
>NZ_KL591027.1:60982-62006 GCF_000716335.1 Streptomyces sp. NRRL S-118
CCGGGCCGGGTCCTGCTCCGCTGGTGCATCCGGCGGAGTCGGGCCGGGTCGTGTCGGCACGGTCGGCGGACGGACGCCTGGAAGTCTTCGCCGCCGGGGCCGACGGCATCCACCACGCCTGGCAGACGACCGTCAACGGCGGCTGGTCCGACTGGGAAACCCTCGGCGGACCCCCCGGCGCCGAACTGGCCATCGGACCCAACGCCGACGGCCGGCTGGAACTCTTCGCCATCAACGGCAACACCTTCCAGCACCGCTACCAGCTCCAGCCCTCCGGCACCTGGTCCGGCTGGGAAACCTTCGGCGGCGGCGGCCGCGACATCGCCACCGGCACCAACGCCGACGGCCGCCTCGAAGTCTTCGCCTCCGGACCCGCCGGAATCTTCCACAAATACCAGACAGCACCCAACAGCGGCTGGTCCGACTGGGAACCCACCAACGGCGGCCCCGCCAACAGCCGCATCGAAATGGAGAAGTCCCACGACGGACGCCTGGAAGTGTTCGCCCTCAACGGCGACACCTTCCAGCACCTCTACCAGACCACCACCAACGGCGGCTGGTCCACCTGGCAGACCTTCGGCGGCGGCGGACACGACCTGACCGTCGACCACAACCAGGACGGCCGACTCGAAGTCTTCGCCTCCGGACCCGTCGGCGTCTTCCACAAATACCAGACCAGCCCCACCAGCTGGTCCGACTGGGAACCCACCGGCGGCCCCACCGACTCCAAGCTCACCAGCCAACGCACCGCCGACGGCCGCATCGAAGTCTTCGCCATCAACGGCACCACCGCACAACACATCTGGCAGACCGCCGTCAACGCCCCCTACAGCCCCTGGGAACCCTTCGGCACCGGCGGCACCGAAGTCACCGCCACAGCCAACGCCGACGGCCGCATCGAAGTCTTCGGAACCAGCCACACCGGCGTCCACCACAAATGGCAGACCGGATTCTCCACCTGGTCCGACTGGGCCTGGGTCAACGGCACGTCCGGACCTCCGGTCGATCGAGGAGACAGCAGGTG
>NZ_KL591027.1:62071-62578 GCF_000716335.1 Streptomyces sp. NRRL S-118
GCCTGGGTCAACGGCACGTCCGGACCTCCGGTCGATCGAGGAGACAGCAGGTGACCACCACGCAGCGCGCCAGAAGAACACCCCATCGCGTCATCCTGTCGGCGCTCACCTCGCTGTGCGTCGCGGCGGGCATCCTGGCCTGCGCCACGCCCGCGTACGCCGCCCCGAGCGATCTGTGCGCCCAGGTCGGCCACAACGCGGGTTTCCGCGGCGACGCCTTGGTGACCGCCGTCGCCGTCGCCCTCGCGGAGTCCAGCTGCAATCCGTCGGCGTCCAACGTCCAGAACAACACGCCCCCGTCCACCGACCGCGGTCTGTGGCAGATCAACGACTACTGGCACCCCGAGGTCGACGACGCCTGCGCCTACGAACCCCAGTGCAACGCGAACGCGGCCTTCGACATCTCCTCCGGCGGTACGGACTGGCAGCCCTGGTCCACCTACAACCAGGGCCTTCACTGGCGGCACATGGACGAGGCGCGCGCCGCGGTGGACCGCCTCGGTGACC
>NZ_KL591028.1:0-30277 GCF_000716335.1 Streptomyces sp. NRRL S-118
GTACTGTGCGCTCCACGCCGACTCCGGCGCCATGTCGCACAGGAACCCGTATCCGTACGGAGGAACCCCCCAGATGACCCTGTCCATCAGACCGGGACGCAGCGCCGCCGCCCTCGCGGCCGCGACGGCCGTCCTCGGCGTCACCGGTACGGCGCTCTCGGCCGTCCCGGCGGCGGCCCACACCCCCGCCTGGTCGGTGACCTGCTCCGAGGTGCAGGTCGACCTCACCGCCTACACGGCGGACGCGCCGAACCAGGTGACGGTCACCGTCGACGGCAAGGACCTGCTGCCGACCCGTACCTTCGGCCGTGAGTTCCACGAGAAGCTCCGGCTGCCCGATCACGACAAGGAGCTGACGGTCCGGCTCGTCGTGAAGGACGGCAGCGAAGGCGGGAAGTTCTCGCGCGACGAGACCAGGACGGCCCCCCACGCCCACCGACACGCCGCCGTCGGCCGAGGTCCCGCCGGCCGAGCCGTCCACGCCCGCGCCCGGTCCCACCGGCCCCGGCCTCGCCGAGACGGGCTCCTCCGGCACCACACCGCTGATCGGCGGCGCGGCCGCGGCCGTGCTGCTCGCGGGCGGCGGCATTCTCTGGGCCGTCCGCCGGCGCCGTACGGCCCGGTCCTGACCGTTCGCCGTACGGCCCGGCCCTGACGGGTGGTGGAATCGGCCGGCGACCCGCGTGGAACGACCCGGTCCCGACCCGTCCGGGTAGGGCTCGGTCCCGACACGTCGCGGTACGGCCCGGTCCTGACAGGTCCGTCGCCGGCCCACAGTCGTGGAGCCCGGTCC
Organism: Streptomyces sp. NRRL S-118; assembly: GCF_000716335.1. Taxonomy (GTDB): domain Bacteria; phylum Actinomycetota; class Actinomycetes; order Streptomycetales; family Streptomycetaceae; genus Streptomyces. The sequence goes on from NZ_KL591028.1 coordinate 794, forward strand.
CGACGCGTCGCGGTACGGCCCGGTCCCGTCCCGCCGCGGCCGGCAGCCTGGCGGTTGCCGTTGGCGTGGCGGTGGCGGTGGCCGTGTTGATGGCGGACGAGGCGCCGGCAGCGGCTGTTCGCCCGTCGTCCTACCGCCCCGACCGGCCCGTCCGCGGCGCCCGGCGCGTGCGGGTCCAGGTGAGCAGGTCCCCGGCCGGCCAGGTGTTGATCACCCGGTCGGCCGGGACGCCGCACTCCTCGGCCCGCGCACAGCCCAGGATCTGCCAGTCGAGCTGTCCGGGCGCGTGGGCGTCGGTGTCGACGGCGAAGAACACCCCGGCCGCGACGGCCTCGCGCAGCAGCCGGCGCGGCGGGTCCAGCCGTTCCGGGCGGCTGTTGATCTCGACCGCGGTCCCCGACTCGGCGCACGCCGCGAAGACCTGCTCCGCGTCGAACCGCGACTCCGGCCGCTTGCCGCCGACCAGCCTTCCCGTGCAGTGCCCCAGCACGTCCACCAGCGGATTGCGGACGGCCCTGACCATCCGCCGCGTCATGGCGGGCGCGTCCATCCGCAGCTTGGAGTGGACCGAGGCGACCACCACGTCGAGCCGGTCGAGGAGTTCGGGCTCCTGGTCGAGCGAGCCGTCCAGCAGGATGTCGCACTCGATCCCGGTCAGCAGCCGGAACGGCGCCCACTGCTCGTTCAGCTCGGCGACCACGTCGAGCTGCTCCCGCAGCCGCTCCGCCGACAGGCCGCGGGCCACCGTCAGCCGCGGCGAGTGGTCGGTGAGCACCACCCACTCGTGGCCCATCGCCGCGGCGGTCCGCCCCATGACGTCGATGGGACTGCCGCCGTCCGACCAGTCCGAGTGCACATGGCAGTCGCCGCGCAGCGCCGCCCGCAGCCGGGCGCCCGGCGCGTCCGTGTCCCGCGCCCGCTCGCCGGCCTCCTCCTCCAGGCGCCGCAGGTAGGCGGGCACCTCGCCGGTCAGCGCCTCCCGCACCACCTGGGCGGTCTTCGGCCCTACGCCCCGCAGCTTCTCCAGTGTCCCGGCCGCCGCCCGTTCGGCCACCTCGCTGCCGTCCAGGGCGGCCAGCGCCGCCGACGCGGTGCGGAAGGCGCGCACGCGGTAGGTCGGCGCCTGCGCCCGCTCCAGCAGGAAGGCGATGCGGTCCAGTGCCTCCACGGGGTTCACCATGCGACGTCCTAACCCTGCCTCGGTGACGGGCCGATCTCGCACCACACCGCCTTGCCCTCGCCGCGCGGCTCCACACCCCAGCGCAGTGCCAGCGCGTCCAGGAGCAGCAGGCCCCGGCCGCCGGTCGCCGCCTCGCCCGGGGTGCGCCGCCGGGGCCACGCGCTGGAACGGTCCTGCACCGCCAGCCGCACCCGGCGCACCGGTTCGGGCAGGACCTCCAGCGTCAGCACCGCGCCGCCCTCGGTGTGCAGCAGCACGTTGCCGAGCAGTTCGCCGGTGACGAGTTCGGCGTCGTCCGCGAACTCCCGCAGGCCCCAGTCGCGCAGCGCCCGCCGCACCACCGCCCGCGCCTCCGACAGGCCCTGCGGGTCCGCCTGGTGGATGTACTGGTGGATGCGCGGCGCCCGCGGGGTACCCGGGTCCGGGCTGCGGCGCAGCACCAGCAGGGCCACGTCGTCGCCCGCGCCCCACCGCTCCCAGAACCGCTCCGACAGGTGGTCCGCCAGCGCTTCCGCCCCCGGCGGCCCGCTGCCCACCGCCCGCTCCAGGGCTTCGATCCCCTCCTCGATGTCCCCGCCCGGCTCCTCGACCAGTCCGTCGGTGCACATCACCAGCGTCTCGCCCGGCACCAGGTCGAGGCGCGTCTCGGGGAACTCCTCGTCCCCGAAGACCGAGGCGATGCCCAGCGGCAGGCCGCCCGGCAGCTTGGGCTGCCCGACCCGTCCGTCCGTGTGCCGGATCAGCGGGCCCAGGTGTCCGGCCCGGACCGCCCGGACCGTGCCGGTGTCCAGGTCCACCTGGGCGTACGTGCAGGTGGCGAACCGCTCCGTGTCCAGCTCCGCGAGGAACCGGGAGGCCCGCGCCAGCACCGTGGACGGGGCGTGGCCCTCGCCGGCGTACGCGCGCAGGGCGATCCGCAGCTGGCCCATGATCGCGGCCGCGTGGGTGTCGTGGCCCTGCACGTCGCCGACGACGATCCCGACCCTGCTCTTGGGCAGCGGGATCACGTCGTACCAGTCGCCGCCGACCTGGCGGCCGCTCCATGCCGAGTGGTAGCGCACGGCGATCTCGCCGCCGTCGACGGTCGGGATGCGGCGGGGGAGCATCGCGGCCTGGAGGCCGGTGGCCAGTTCCCGCTCCTCGTCGAAGAGGATCGCCCGCTGGAGGGACTGGGCCACGATCGCCGCGAGTCCCAGCGTGAGGTTGCGTTCGTCCGCGCTGAACGCGGTGCGGCCCCGGTAGAACAGCGCCATCCCGCCCAGGGTGCGGGCCTGGGCGACCAGCGGCAGGTAGGCGGCGGCCCGGAACCGCAGCTGTCCGGCGTAGGGGGCGAGCACCGGGTAGTTGCGCACCAGCTCCTGGAACGAGCTGCTGAACAGCGGGCGCCCGCTCAGCACCGTCTCCGCCAGCGGCATCCCGCGCTCCAGCCGCCGCACCCGGAGGTCCTCCAGGACGTCGAGCGAGTCGCCGCTGAGGGCGATGATGTTCAGCGAGCCGTTCTCGACCAGGCCCAGCGCGAAACCGTCGGCGCCCAGCCTGGCCAGACCACCGGGGCCGGTCAGCGCGGCCGTGACGTCGTCCACGGTCACCGCGCGGGACAGCGCCTGCGTGGTGCGCTCGACCATGTTCGTCTGGCGCTTGCGGCGCTTCTCCAGTTCCAGCACGAACGTCGAGTGGGTGACCTCGAAGGTCGCGTCCCGGACGATCCCCACGATCCGGTGGGCCCGGTCCTCCCGGTCCCGCAGGATGCGCGCCTGCACGTGGGTCCACTGCGGCGATCCGTCGTCCAGCGGGATGCGGAAGTGCGCGGCGTACGACGAGCGGCCGCTGCTCAGCGCCTCCTTGATCACGCCCTCGAGCCGGATCCGTTCCTCCTGGTCCAGCCGTCGCACCAGGGAGCCGGGCCGGCTGTCGAACGTGCCGGGGGCCACGCCGAACACGAGCAGTCCCGCTTCGTCGACGTCGATCGTCCCGGCGTCGAGATCCCAGTCGAAGCTGCCCGTGCGGTTCATGGCGAGCCGCTCGGGCTGGCCGATCTCGCCGCTGTGTGCCCGGTTGTCCGTCATCCCCCTCATTGTCGATTGCGTCCCGGGGGAACGCCAAGGCATCGGCCGAGGGCACTGTCCCCGGCCCGTTGACGCGTTCACGTCACCTTCCTATGGTCTGTTCGAAGTCCTGATCAATGTCCGAAATATCGAACATCCACGACTACGGCCTGCGGGTGAAGGCCACCAAGAAGTCCGGCAGGGAAGGCTTCCTCATCGCCTTCGGCGTACCCTCCACCGGCACCCATTACTGGTGGAACCTCGGCGGCTGGGGCAACACCCGCTCCGCCGTGGAGAAGTCCGTGGACGGCGGCAAGCAGACCCTGGTGGAGAACGGCACGACCATCGAGACCGGGCGCACCTACGACTTGCGTATCCAGGGGCGCGCCGCCAGGTCACGCTGTACCTCGACGGGCGCACGTGGGGCTCCTTCACCGACGACAAGGCCGCCGAACCCTTCCGCCAGGTGGTGACGCGGGACAAGGGCGACCTCGTGGTCAAGGTCGTCAACGCGCAGGCCGCGCCGGCCCGCACGCGCATCGACCTGGGCACGGCGGCCGTCGCTCCGGCGGCCCGGCTGACCACCCTCCAGGGGGAGCCGGACGCCGTGAACACCGCGGACGCGCGCCCGGTGCGGCCGCGGCCGTCGACGCTGCGGGGGGTGGCGCGGGAGTTCACGTACACGTTCCCCGCGCACTCGGTCACCTTCCTGCGGATCAAGGCCGGTTGACCGGACCGCCGGACCGCACCGGCCGGGAGGGGCGGCCGCCCCTCCCGGACGTGGCGGTGGACGGTGGCCCGTACGACTACGCGGTGCTCCGTGTCCCCCTCACCGCCGGCGGGGTTCAGGACGTGCGGACCACCCTCACCGGCTCCGTTCGGCCGGCCTTTCTCGCCTTCCCGCCCGTCGCACCCGCCACATAGGCCCGGTAGCCCGTCAGCCGCCCCAGGTCCGGCAACCGGTGGACGCGCCATCCCCGGACGTACGCCGGGGGCCGCCCCGCGTCCGACACCAGGACCGCGACCGGCCGCTGGCGGGCCAGGGCGACCAAGCCCTGCGGGGTGATGCTGCCGTCGTGGCCGCCGGGCTGGCGCGAGGCGCAGCCGGCGCGGTAGGCGACGCGGATGGCGTCCTCGCCGCTGACCACGCACGGCGGACGCACCCCCTGCGCGTGCAGCGCGGCGGCGATCCGCGTCAGGTCCCGCGTGTCACGGCGCACCCTGTCCGCCACGCCGTCGAGGACGCGGTACTGGACCGCCAGGTGCGCCACCACGGCCAGGGCGACCAGACCCACGACGGTGCGCCGCCGGCTCCGCCGGGCCCGGGGGCGGCACACCCTCACCAGCCACCACGCCACGGGCAGCGCGAGCAGCGCGTAGGCCGGCAGCAGGAAGCGCGGCGCCGCGTAGCCGACCGTGAACAGGTAGGGCAGCGCCAGTGACAGCCCCACCGCGCTCGCCACCGCCATCTCCCTACGGTGACGCTGCGTCCGGGCCGCGGCCGCCAGGCCGCCCGCCACCAGCAGCGGCAGCGTGACGAACCACACCGCGACCGCCGGGTGCGGCCAGGACACGTTGCACGGCCGGCACAGCGTCCGCCCGCCGAGCGCCCGTACGTGGTCGTCGAGGGACAGGTACCAGCCCAGGCCGCCCTGGATCTCGCTCGCCCGCGCAAGGCGCGCCCCCGGGCCCCCGTGCCGGGCGTAAGCCTCCAGGACCCAGTCCGTCCAGCCGACGGCCAGGCCCGCCGCGAGCGCGACCACCAGCAGCGGCCACCGCCAGGCCCGCATCAGCACCGCCGCGACGATCAGCGGCGCCGCCAGCCACACGGCGTCGGACGGCCGCATCAGACCCGTGAACGCCACTCCGCAGACCATGCCGGCGACCGCCCACCGGTCGCCAGGATCCCGCGCCGCCCGCAGGAAGCACCCGGTCGCACCCAGCGCCCCGAACGCGACCCACAGGTTCGGCATGACCTGACCGGCGTAGAACAGCGTGACCCACAGGCTCGCGAAGAGCGCTCCCGCCAGGGCGATGACCGGTGCCGGCAGCAGCCGCCGCCACACCCACAGCGCCAGGAACAGACCACAGCCGGCCAGCACGGCCAGGTAGACGCGCAGTGCCGCGACGGAGGCCGTCATCGCCGCGACCGGCGCGGCGATGAACGTGACGCCCCGGGCGCGCGGCGCGCTGAAGAACGCCGCCGGCGCCTGCGGGCCGACCTGGCTGACGTACACCGTCTCGTCCCAGCCCAGCCCCAGGCCCGGGGCGACCACGACGAGATGCGCGAGCGTGAACGCGGCCGCGACGGCCGCCAGCCACGGCAGCGGGCTCCCGCCCGCCCCGGCGCGCGGGTCCCGGCTCTCCTCCAGCGCCACGTGCGGCACGCGGCCGCGCGTACCCACGATGAGTGATTCCTGCATGCCCGGCCTCGTTCGGGAGTATGCGGGTGACGGATTCCCCGGCCCTTCCCTCCCACCGTCCGGTGGTTCCGGCGCCCCCACCACGCCGGGACGGCACTCGGCCCAACGGACCCTCACGAACGAGTGAGCCACCGCCTCCCGCCGCCCCGCGGTCACACGTGGTTAGCATCCGCACAGGGGGAACGCCCACGGATGGCACGACCCACGGAGGCCGTCATGCAGCAGACACCCGCATCCCGCCTGTCGGCGAACCGCGCACGCCTCGGGCACAAGGTGCGCTACGCGCTGCGCCACCCGGGACGTGTGGTGCCGTACCTGCGCCGGGCCGGGCGGGACACCCTGCTGCGGCTGCGCCACGGCGGCGACCACATCGCCTACTACCGGGCCGTGATGGCGTCCGACACCGCCCGCAGCCCGGAGGCGGCGGTCGGCGGTGCGGCGTCGGCCGAGCGCTGGCTGGCCATCGGACAGATGCAGTTCGACTACCTGCTGTCGCACGGACTGCGTCCGCAGGACCGGCTGCTGGAGATCGGCTGCGGCAACCTGCGCGCCGGATGGCGGTTCATCCAGCACCTCGACGCCGGCCACTACTACGGCATCGACATCTCGCCCGACATCCTCATCGAGGCCAAGAAGACCCTGGTCCGCTACGGCCTGCAGGACAAGCTGCCCTACCTCACCCCCGTCGACGACCTGAAGCTCGACTTCCTCCCCGACGACGCCTTCACGGTCGTGCACGCGCACAGCGTCTTCTCCCACTCGCCGCTGCACGTCATCGACGAGTGCCTCGCGCACGTCGGCCGGATCCTCGCCCCCGGAGGCTTCTTCGACTTCACCTTCGACCGCACCGAGGCCGCCGAGCACCAGGTGCTGGGGGAGGACTTCTACTACCGCACCGAGACGCTGACGCGCCTGGCCGCGCGGCACGGTCTCGTCGCCCGCTTCATGGACGACTGGGAACGCCTGCCGCACGGCCAGTCGAAGCTGCGCGTCACGCACGCGGTCGCCACGCCGGCGTGACGCCCGGCACCGGCCGTGCCGGCCCCGCCGGCCCCGCCCGGCACCGGCCCCACCGGCCTCACCGGCCTCACCGGTCCCGCCGGCCCCCGGCCCCGCCCGTGCCGGACCCGCCGGACCCGCTCAGTGCGCCGAGAAGCTGTGCACCGTCACCGAGCGGTACGTCTCACCCGGACGCAGCACCGTCGACGGGAACTCCGGGCGGTTCGGCGAGTCGGGGAAGTGCTGGGTCTCCAGGCACAGCCCGTCGCTCTGCCGGTAGGTGCGCCCGGACGGTCCCCAGAGGGTGCCGTCCAGGAAGTTCCCGGAGTAGAACTGCACGCCCGGCTCCGTCGTCGCGATCCGCATCGTCCGGCCCGAGACCGGGTCGCGCAGCGTCGCGGCGTACTCCGGACGCACGGTCACGCCCTTGTCCAGCACCCAGTTGTGGTCGTACCCCTTCGCGGTCACGAGCTGCTCGTGCGCGGTGCGGATGTCCTGCCCGACCGGCTTCCCGCGCCGGAAGTCGAACGGGGTGCCGGCCACCGCCGCGAGCTCGCCGGTGGGGATGAGCGTCGCGTCGGCCGGCGTGTAGCGGGAGGCCGCCAGCCGCAGCTCGTGCCCGAGGACCGAGCCGCTGCCCTCGCCCGCCAGGTTGTAGTACGCGTGGTTGGTCAGGTTCACGACGGTGGCCCGCTCGGTGGTGGCCGTGTAGTCGATCCGCCAGTCGCCCCGGGGCGTCAGGGTGTACGTCACCCGCACCCGCAGCGTGCCCGGGTACCCCATCTCGCCGTCGCCGCTCACGTACCGCAGGACCAGCCCCACCCCGGCGGCCCCCGCGGTGAAGGGCTCCACGTCCCACACCCGCTTGTCGAAGCCCTGCGTCCCGCCGTGCAGGCTGTTGGGGCCGTCGTTGACGGACAGCCGGTACGCCGTGCCGTCCAGGGTGAACCGGCCGCCCGCGATGCGGTTGCCGTAGCGCCCGATCAGCGCGCCGAAGAAGGCGGTGGCCGTGAGGTACTCGCCGAGGCTGTCGAAGCCCAGGGAGACGTTGGCGTACCGGCCGTGGCGGTCCGGTATCTCCAGGGACTGGACGATGCCGCCGTACGACAGCACCTTCAGCCGCGTGCCGCCGTTCTCCAGTGTCCAGCGGTACACCTTCGTCCCGTCGGGGAGCGTGCCGAACAGTTCCTGCACGGGTTCCTTCATGTGCTTCCCGCCCTCCGACGCGTACGACGTGCCGGCGGCTGCGGCCGTGAGTCCCGCGGCGGCCGCGGCCGCCAGCACCGTGCGTCTGCTCGTGTCCATGTACGCCTCCAGTCAGGGGTTACTTGCCGGCCTTGCGCTTGTTCCAGACGTCGAAGCCGACCGCCGCCAGCAGCACCAGCCCCTTGATGACCTGCTGGTAGTCCGTGCCGATGCCGACCAGCGACATGCCGTTGTTGAGCACGCCGAGCACCAGGCCGCCGATCACGGCGCCCATCACCGTGCCGACGCCCCCGCTCATCGAGGCGCCGCCGATGAACGACGCGGCGATCGCCTCCAGTTCGAAGTTGAGGCCCGCCTGCGGGGTGCCCGCGTTCAGCCGCGCCGCGTACACGCAGCCCGCGAGCGCCGCCAGCACGCCCATGTTGACGAAGACGAGGAAGGTGACCCGCTTGTCCTTGACGCCCGACAGCTGGGCCGCCGCCTTGTTCCCGCCCAGCGCGTACACGTGCCGCCCGATGACCGCATTGCGCATCACGTAGCCGAGCCCGATCAGCAGCGCGCACATGATGAGCATCACCACCGGCACCCCGTGGAAGCTCGCCAGCGTCAGCGTGAACGCCACCACCGCGGCCGTGACCGCCGTGCACTTGAGCGCCCACAGGCTCAGCGGCGGCACGTCGAGCTCATGGGCGAGCTGCTGCTTGCGGTCGCGCCACTCGCGCACCAGCAGGAACACCACTGCCACGAGGCCGAGGACGAGGGTGGGGTTGTGGTACTGGGTGTACGGGCCCATCTCCGGGATGAAGCCCTTGGCGATGTTCTGGAAGCCCTCGGGGAACGGGGCGATCGACTGCCCCTCGAGCACGATCTGGGTGAGGCCCCGGAACAGCAGCATCCCGGCCAGCGTCACGATGAACGACGGGATGCCGAGGTAGGCGATGAAGAAGCCCTGCCACGCGCCCGCCACCGCCCCGATCAGCAGCGACAGCACCAGCGCGACCACCCAGGGCAGGTCGTGCCTGACCGTCATCACCGCCGCCATGGCGCCGACGAAGGCCGCGAGCGACCCGACGGACAGGTCGATGTGGCCGGCGATGATGACGATCATCATGCCCATGGCCAGGATGAGGATGTAGCCGTTCTGCTGGATCAGGTTGGAGACGTTGTTCGGCAGCAGCAGCGTGCCGTCGGTCCATATCTGGAACAGCACGACGATGAACGCCAGGGCGATCAGCATGCCGTACCGGCGCATGTTGCCGCGCAGGCCCTGCAGGAGCAGCGCACCCGCCGACGGCTGTCCGGAGGGTGCCGCCGAGGCGTCGCGCGGGGGAGTGGTCGTGGTCGTCATGGCGGGGCCTCAGCTTCTGTTCGAGGTCATCTGGCGCATCAGGACTTCCTGGGTGGCGTCGGCGCGGGCGACCTCACCGGTCAGCCGGCCCTCGGCCATCGTGTAGATCCGGTCGCACATCCCCAGCAGCTCCGGCAGTTCGGAGGAGATGAACAGCACGGCCTTGCCCTGCGCCGCGAGCCGGTCGATGACGGTGTAGATCTCGTACTTCGCGCCGACGTCGATGCCGCGCGTCGGCTCGTCCAGGATCAGCACCTCCGGGTCGGCGTGGATCCACTTGCTGAGGACGACCTTCTGCTGGTTGCCGCCCGACAGCCGCCCCACCTGCTCGAACACCGTCGGTGCCTTGATGTTCATGCTGGCCCGGTACCGCTCGGCGACCCGGCGCTCATGGTGCTCGTCCACGACACCGCGGCGCCGCATCCCGGCCAGCGACGCCAGCGAGATGTTGCGGTTGATGTTGTCGATCAGGTTGAGCCCGTACCGCTTGCGGTCCTCGGTGACGTACGCGATGCCCGCCGCAATGGCGGCGGGCACGGTCCGGGTGACCACTTCGCGCCCGTCCACCTCGACCGTTCCGTCGACGTAGTGGCCGTACGACCGCCCGAAGACCGACATGGCGAGCTCGGTGCGCCCCGCGCCCATCAGGCCGGCGATCCCGGCGATCTCGCCGCGCCGCACGGTCAGCGACACGTCGTCCACGACCAGGCGCTGGTGGTCGACCGGATGCCGGACGGTCCACCCCTTCACGCGCAGCGCGACCCGGTCCGCGTCCCGGCCGCCGTACGGCGTGCGCTCGGGGAAGCGCTGGTCCAGCTCCCGCCCGACCATCCCGCGGATGATCCGGTCCTCCGACAGTTCCGGAGCCGCGTCCGGCGTCCGGCGGACCGTCAGGGTCTCGATGGTCCTGCCGTCGCGCAGGATCGTCACCGAGTCGGTGATGCGGCGGATCTCGTCGAGCTTGTGCGAGATGACGATGCTGGCGACGCCCTGGTCGCGCAGCTCCCGGATCAGGTCGAGCAGCCCCGCGCTGTCCTCGTCGTTGAGCGCTGCCGTCGGCTCGTCGAGGATGAGCAGCTTCACCTCCTTCGCCAGCGCCTTGGCGATCTCCACGAGCTGCTGCTTGCCCACCCCGAGGTCGGCCACCGGTGTCTGCGGCTTCTCGCGCAGCCCGACCCGCTTCAGCAGCCGGGCGGCCTTGCGCAACGTCTCGTTCCAGTCGATGACACCGCGCGCCGAGGTCTGCTCGTTGCCGAGGAAGATGTTCTCGGCGATCGACAGGTACGGGACGAGGGCCAGCTCCTGGTGGATGATCACGATGCCGCGCCGCTCGCTGGCCCGGATGTCCCTGAAGGCCACCGGCTCGCCCTCGAACCGGATCTCGCCCTCGTACGAACCGTGCGGATGGACGCCGCTGAGGACCTTCATCAGCGTGGACTTGCCGGCGCCGTTCTCGCCGCAGATCGCGTGGATCTCCCCGGCCCGCACGGTCAGGTTCACCTCGGAGAGCGCCGTGACGCCGGGGAACGTCTTGGTGATCCCGCGCATCTCCAGCACCGGCCCGGTCATGTCAGCTGCCCGGCGGTGAAGTACCCCTCGCGGACGAGGAGTCGGGTGTTCGACTTGTCGATGCTGACCGGGTCCAGCAGGAACGACGGAACGGCCTTCCTGCCGTTGTGGTAGTCCGTGGTGTTGTTGACCTCGGGCCTGCGTCCGTCCAGCACCGCGTCGCCCATCGCCACCGCCTGCGCGGCGAGCTTGCGCGTGTCCTTGAAGACGGTCTGCGTCTGCTCGCCCCGGAGGATGGACTTCACCGACGCCAGCTCCGCGTCCTGTCCCGTGACGATCGGCAGCGGCCGGTCCTTCCCTCCGTAACCGGCGCTCTTGAGCGCGGAGATGATGCCGATGGAGATCCCGTCGTACGGCGACAGGACCGCGTCCACCCGCTCCTCGCCGTAGTTCTTGCTGATCAGGTCGTCCATCCGCTTCTGTGCGGTGCCGCCGTCCCAGCGGAGCGTCGTCGCCTGGTTCATCCGCGTCTGCTTGCTGCGCACCACGAGCTGGCCGCTGGCGAAGTACGGCCGGAGCACCTTCATGGCGCCGTTCCAGAAGTACTTGGTGTTGTTGTCGTCCGGAGAGCCGGCGAACAGCTCGATGTTGTGGGACTCCGACCCGCCCTTCGCCGGCTCGCCCAGCTCCAGCCGGTCGACGATGTACCGCGCCTCCAGTTCGCCGACCCGTTCGTTGTCGAACGACGCGTAGTAGTCGACGTGTTCGCTGCCCATGATGAGCCGGTCGTACGAGATCACGGGGATGCCCGCGTCCTCCGCCCGCCGGAGCACCTCGGTGAGGGCGGAGCCGTCGATCGCGGCGATGACCAGCAGCCGGCGCCCCTTGGTGATCATGTTCTCGATCTGGGCGATCTGGTTCTCGACCTTGTCGTCGCCGTACTGGAGGTCGGTCTCGTAACCGGCCTTGCGGAACTGCTCCGCCATGTTCTCGCCGTCCGCGATCCACCGCTCCGACGACTTGGTGGGCATGGCCAGGCCGATGACACCGCCCTCGCCCCCGGACGGCTTGTAACGGCTGCCGCCCCGGGCCTCCTGGCCGCAGGCGGTGACGCCGACGGCGAGCAGGGCGGCGAGCAGGGCCGCCGTGGCGGTGCGGTGCGCACGGAGGCGGGGCGGGCGGGAGCGGGGGGCCGGGACCCGGGGGGTGACGCCACGGGTGACGCTACGGGGAATGCGCATGGATCAGTGCCCTTCCGGGACGGGGAAACGGCGGCGGGGACATCCCGCCGTCCGCGCCGTGCCGGGCCAGCAGGTCGAGTACGAGCCGCCCCCGGCGCACCCGCTCGCGGGCGGACGCGAGCGCCGTGTCGCGCAGCTGCGCGCCGTACGGGTAGATGCCCGGGGAGCGGCTGAGGCCGAACTTCAGGTACAGCGGGGCGCCGCGCCGGATCAGCTCGGCCGTCTCGTACATGCGGATGCAGCCGCCGAGGTCGTCGGGAGCCTCGACGTACATGTCCATCGGGGCGCGGCTGACCCGGCGGATCTCGGTGAGGTGGTCCAGCGTCAGGTCCGACGGCACGTTGAGGGAGTCCGCGCCGAGCTGTTCGTACACCGTGTACGAAGCCGGGTTGACCGGTCCGGTGAGCGCGGACAGCTTGAAGGTGGTGTCCGCCGGCAGCCGTCCGGAGACGCGCAGCCGGTGCAGCGTCCACAGCACGCCCTCGTCGGCGACGAGCAGGCAGCGCACCCCGAGTCCGGTGGCCCGCAGGGCGTCCTCGACGCAGCCGGCGAGCGCGTCGTGGCCCCGGGCGCGCAGCCCGGCGCCGCCGGAGTCGGTACGGGTGCCGGCACCGATGTCCCAGGTGCCCCGTGGCCCGGTGAACAGGCACAGTTCGACGCCCCGTTCGTCGCACGCCTGCACCATCCCGGTGATCTCGGCGTCGGTGAGCATCCACACGCCGCTGCCCTGGCTGATGCGGTGCACCGGCACGTCCAGGCGGGTGCTCTCGTCGAGGACGACGGCCAGGGCCTCCGGGCCCTCGACCGACGGGATCTCGGTGCGCCACAGGCCACCGTCGGGGAAGGTGTGAGGCGAGGCGTCGGCCGGGTCCGCGGCGGGCGCCGGATGGCCGATCGCGGCGAGGGCGTCGACGCCGGGACGGCGGGGGAGGGACGGGGCGGTCACGGGACTCCTATGTTCGGTATGTCGGACGCGGTTCGGACAAGGGCGCACGGAAATGTCCACGGCGGCGTGCCCGCGGAGGTTCACGGCGGTGCGCACCCGGAGGTTCGGGGCGGCGTGGGCAGTGCGGCGTGGTGCAGTGCGGTGTGGTGCAGTGCGGTGTGGTGCACGGCGGTGCGTGCGGTGTGGTGCACGGCGGTGCGGGGCCTGCGGCGTTCGGAGCGGCCGCGGGTGTACGGCGGTGCGGGGGCGGTCGGGACGCGTCCCGCACCGCCGTACGGCACGAGGGGCGTCCGGCTACGGACGCAGCAGCACCTTCCCCGTCTTCGGGTCACCGGCGCCGACCAGCGCGATGGCGTCCGCGAACCGCTCCAGCGGGAACTCGTGCGTGACCAGCGGCGCGGGGTCGAGCAGTCCGAGGCCGAAGGCCCGTACCGCGTCCGACCAGGCCGACGACGGGGCCCCGAACACGCTGCGGATCTCCAGCTGGCTCAGCGACAGGTGCACCGGGTCGATGCCGACGGCCCCGGGGGTGAACATCCCCGTCAGCACCACCCGGCCGCCCCTGCGCGCCAGCAGGCACGAGGCGGCGGCCGTGGACGGCGCCCCGGCCGTCTCCACGATCAGGTCGAACCGCCCACGCAGTGCCTCGGCCTCGTCCGGTACGAGGCACGTGCCGGCGCCGAACCGCAGCGCCTGCTCGCCCCGGGACGCCCGCGGGTCGATCACCGTCAGATCGCCCGGCGACGACGCCGACAGCAACTGCACGGCGAGCAGCCCGAGGGTGCCCGCGCCCACCACGGCGACCCGTTCACCGGGGCGCGGCCGCCCGGCCCGTACCGCCGCGGCGATCACCGCGGCCGGCTCCAGCAGCGCGGCGGCGCGCAGATCGGCGTCGTGGTGGAGCGGGTGCAGCAGCCGCGCCGGCACGGTGACGTGGTCGGCGAAGGCGCCCGGCTCGGTGAACCCGGTCTCCGCGTACCCGCCTTGGCACAGGCTCGTCTCGCCGCCGCGGCAGCGCTCGCACGCTCCGCAGGCCCGGAAACCCTCGGCGACCGCCTTGCGCCCGACGAGCGCGGGATCGACGCCCGGACCGACCGCCGCCACGGTGCCGGCCCACTCGTGGCCCGGGACCACCGGGTACCGGACGTACGCGGCGTCGCGGTGCCCGTCGTACAGCTCCCGGTCGCTCATGCAGATCCCGGCCGCCGCGACCCGGACGAGGGCCTCGCCCGGTCCGGGCTCGGGCACGTCGCGCTCGACGAGCCGGTGCACCCCCGGGCGTTCGACGAGCAGCGCCCGGCTCACTTCGGCGCCCGCTTCTCCCAGCCCTCGGCCCACAGGTCGAACCGGGCCTTCTGCTGGGGGAACTCCGCCGCCGCGTCCACGTCCAGCTCGACGCCCAGGCCCGGCGCGTGCGACACCTCGAAGCAACCCGTGGCCGGGTCGACCTGAGGAGCGCCCTTGACGACCTTCTTGATCTCCGCGTCGGCGAAGTCGTTGAAGTGCTCCAGGATCTTGAAGTTCGGGGTGCACGCGGCCAGTTGCAGCGAAGCGGCCGTGAGCACGGAGCCGCCGACGTTGTGCGGGGCGACCAGCATGTAGTGCGTCTCGGCGGTCGCCGCCAGCTTGCGCGTCTCCAGGATGCCGCCGATGTGCCCGAGGTCGGGCTGGATGATGTCGGCCGCCTGCGACTCGAACAGCTCCCGGAACTCGATCCGGTCGTGGATCCGCTCGCCCGTCGCCACCGGCAGGTCCACCTTCCCGGCGACCTTCTTCAGTGCCTTGAGGTTCTCCGGCGGCACCGGCTCCTCCAGCCAGGCGGGGGCGAACGGCGCCATCTCCCGCGCGAGCCGCACCGCCGTGGCCGGGCTGAACCGCCCGTGCATCTCCAGCATCAGCTCGGCGTCCGGCCCGATCGCGTCCCGCACCGCCTCGATCAGTGACACCGCGTACCGCGTCCCCGGCGCGTCCAGTTCGAGGTGACCGGTCCCGAACGGGTCGATCTTCAGCGCCCGGTAGCCGCGTGCCACCACCTCCTTGGCCGCCCGGTGGTAGGCCTCGGGGGTGCGCTCGGTGGTGTACCAGCCGTTCGCGTACGCCTTGACCCGGTCGGTCACCTTCCCGCCGAGCAGCTGCCAGACCGGCACGCCCAGCGCCTTGCCCTTGATGTCCCAGCACGCCATCTCGACCACCGCGATGCCCGACATGACGATCTCGCCCGCCCGGCCGTAGTCGCCGTACTTCATCCGGCGGACGAGGTCCTCCACCGCGAAGGGGTCGGATCCCGCGATGTGGTTGGCCTCCGCCTCCTTGAGGTAGCCCACCAGCGCGTCCGTGCGGCCCAGCATGCGGGTCTCGCCGACGCCGGTCAGGCCCTCGTCGGTGTGGACGAGCACATAGGTGAGATTGCGCCAGGGGGTTCCGACGACATGCGTGCTGATTCCGGTGATGCGCACGGCAGCGACCCTGCCCTTCCGTCTTCGTGCGAGCCGTGCACCGCTCGGCCCGCTCGCGACCCGTCCTGTGTCTGTTCGATATTTCGTCATACGTTCGAAATCTGGGCGTGACCGTATTCACCTCCTGGGGAGGTGTCAATGGGTGACGCACGCCCGTTGCTCGGTGAAGTCGCCTGTGGCTAGCCTGTGTTCGTCATACCGGTCATGTGCCGGAGTTTCGAACGGAGAGGTGGGTGGCCGACATGGGTCGTCTTGTTCCCGCGGTGACCAGGGCGCTCGACATCCTGGAGCTGTTCCTGGACGGTGACGGAACGCTCTCCGCGCCCGAGGTCACCCGCAAGCTGCACCTGCCCCGCACCACCGTGCATGAGCTGCTCACGACCCTCGCCGCCCGGTCGTACCTGGTGCCCGTCCCCGAGCAGCCCGGCCGCTACCGCCTGGGCGTGCGCACGTACCAGCTCGGCAGCCGGTACGCCGAGCAGCTCGACCTCGCCGCCGAAGGGCTGCGGGTCGCCCGCGAGGTCGCCGAGACCTGCGACGAGACCGTCCATGTCGCGATCCTGGAGGACACCGACGTCATCTACATCGCCAAGGTCGACTCCACCCACGCCGTGCGCATGGTCTCCGCCGCGGGACGCCGACTGCCCGCCCACTGCACCTCCGTCGGCAAGATGCTGCTGGCCTCCCTCCCCGAGCACGAGCTCGACCGCCGCATCACCGGGCGTCAGCTGGCCGCCATGACCCCCAACAGCCTGACCGACCCCGACGAGCTGCGCACGGCGCTCGCCGGGATCCGTGAGCGCGGGATCGCCACCGAGCACCAGGAGTCCAACCCGGACGTCAGCTGCGTCGCCGCCCCCGTGCGCGACAGCGCGGGCCGGGTCGTCGCCGCCCTGTCCATCTCCGTCCCGATGAGCCGGTGGAACGAGCGGCGCGAGGACGAACTCGCCGAACTCGCCGTCAAGGGCGCCGAGGAACTCTCCGTCAGCCTCGGTCACCGCGGCGGCGGCCGGTGAGGCGCAGGGCCGGCGTGGACGTCGCCGTGCGCGAGCACGCCCGGCTCGGCGAGGGCCCCACCTGGGACGCGGCCCGCGGACGGCTCGTCTGGGTCGACATCCTCGGCGCCCGCGTCCACACCTATGACCCCGGCAGCGGCCGGCGCACCGTCATGGCCACCGAACAGCACGTCGGCGCCGCCAAGCCGCGCACGGCCGGCGGACTCGTGGTCAACCTCCGCGACGGCATCGGCCTGTACGACGAGGACGGCACGTTCCGCTGGCTGGTCCGCGGCCCGGTGAGGGGGCGGCGCGGCAACGACGCGGCGGTGGCGCCCGACGGTTCGCTGTGGGCCGGCACCATGCGCTACGACGAGGCGCCCGGTGGCGGCAGTCTGACCCGCATCGCCCCCGACGGATCCGCGTCGTCCGTCTTCCCGGACGTGTCCGTCAGCAACGGCACCGGCTGGAGCCCGGACGGCACCCGCATGTACTACATCGACAGCCCCACCCGACGCATCGACGTCTGCCGCGTCGACCCGGACGGGCACCGGGTCCTCGACCGGCGCCCCCTGGTCACGGTCGAACCCGGCGCCGGGTTCCCCGACGGCCTGACCGTCGACGCCGACGGCTGCCTGTGGGTCGCCCTCTGGGACGGCGGCCGGATCCGCCGCTACACACCGGAGGGAAAGCTCGACACGACCGTCGAACTCCCCGTACGCCGCCCCACCTCCTGCGCGTTCGGCGGACCCGGCCTGCGCGACCTGTACATCACCACCGCCCGCACCGGTCCGCCCCGCCCCCACCCACTGTCCGGATCGCTCCTGGTCCTGCCGGACGCGGGAACGGGCCTGGCGGGCACGCCGTTCGCGGGCTGACGGGCGTGGGGGCCGGACCGGACGACGGCGCCGGCCCCGGAAGGCCGCCGTGGCGGAGTCCCGTGCCTTCGCCGAACGCCACCACGCCGAACCGGCCCCCCGCGCACCTCCCGACCGGCGAGGCGGCCGCTCCGGAGCGCCGCCGTCCCCCGCCCCCGCCCGCCGCACCGGCCGGATGACCGTCTGCCGGACCACCGACAATGAGCGGGTGACACACGGCAACGGCAACGGCAACAGCGATCGCAAGACCAACGGCAACGGCTCCGGCGACCGCAACGGCGATCGCGGCGCCAAGGGCTCCGGCTACCGCTTCGGCGTCCTGGGCGCCGCCCAGGTGCTGCGCCCCGACGGCACCGAGGCCCCGCTCCCGGGGCCACGGCTGCGGGCCCTCCTCACCGCGCTCGCCGCCGCCGCCGGGCGGACCGTCCCCGCCGGAACCCTGGCCGCCCAGCTGTGGACCGACGCACCGCCCGCCGACGAGATCGCCGCACTCCAGGCGCTGGTCGGGCGACTGCGCAGAACCCTGGGCCGGGACGCCGTCGTCTCCGCGCCGGGCGGCTACCGGCTCGCCGCCCGCCCCGACGACATCGACCTCTTCCGCTTCGAACGGCTCGCCTCCGACGGCGCCGCCGCGCTCGACGCCGGGGACCCCGCCACGGCGGCCCGCCTCCTCGACGAGGCCCTCGGCCTGTGGCGCGGGCCGGCCCTCGCGGACCTGCCGGGCCGGGGTACCGACCCCCTCGCCGCCCGGGCCCGGACACGGCACACCGAGGCCCGCCGCGCCCGGCTCGCCGCCGAAGTCGCGCTCGGCCGTCCGCAGGCCGCCCTGCCCGGACTCGCCGAACTCGCCGCGGACCGGCCGCTGGACGAGCCCCTCGCCGCCCTGCGGATCCGGGCCCTGCGGGCCGCCGGACGCCCGGCCGAGGCGCTCCAGGCGTACGAGGGCGTCCGCTCCGGGCTGGCCGCACGGCTCGGCACGGACCCCGGACCGGAGCTGCGGGCGCTCCACGCGGAGCTGCTCGCCGCGGACGAGGAACCGGTACGCCACCGGGCGACGCCCGAGCCCGGCAACCTGCGCGCCCGGCTCACCTCCTTCGTCGGCCGCGACACCGAACTGACCGACCTCGCCGTCCAGGTGCGGCGCCACCGGCTGGTCACCCTCCTCGGGCCGGGCGGCGTCGGCAAGACCCGGCTCGCCCTGGAGGCGGCGGACACCGCCCGCGACCGGGCCCCAACGGACACCTGGCCCGACGGGGTCTGGCTCGCCGAACTCGCCCCCGTACGCGACGAGGCGGACGTCGCCGGGACCGTGCTGACCGTGCTCGGCGCCCGCGAGCCGCTGAGCTGGACCGCCGACACCGGCGCCCGCGACCCGCTCGACCGGCTCGTGGAGTACTGCGGCCGACGGCGGCTCCTGCTCGTCCTCGACAACTGCGAGCACGTCGTCGGCGCGGCCGCCCGGCTCGCCGACACGGTCCTGGCCGCCTGCCCCGGCGTCACCGTGCTCGCCACCAGCCGCGAGCCGCTCGGCGTCCCGGGCGAAGCCGTACGCCCCGTCGACCCGCTCCCCGAAGAGGCGGCGCTGCGGCTGCTCGCCGAGCGCGGAGGCTCCGCCCGCCCCGCGTTCCGCGTGACCGACGACCCGGAGGCGTGCGCCGAGATCTGCCGGCGCCTCGACGGCCTGCCCCTGGCGATCGAACTGGCCGCCGCCCGGCTGCGGGCTCTGTCCCCGCGACAGATGGCCGACCGCCTCGACGACCGGTTCCGCCTCCTGACGGGCGGCAGCCGCACGGCGCTGCCCCGCCAGCAGACCTTGCGCGCGGTCGTCGACTGGTCCTGGGAGCTGCTCGACGCGGCCGAGCGGACGGTTCTGCGCCGGCTGGCCGTCTTCTCCGGCGGCTGCACCCTCGCGCTCGCCGAGGAGGTCTGCGCCGAGCCCGACACCCTCGACCGCCTCACCTCGCTCGTCGACAAGTCGCTCGTGGTCGCCGACCCGGCACCCGACGGGACCATGCGCTACCGCCTCCTGGAGACCGTCGCCGACTACGCCGCCGAACGGCTCGCCGAGGCGGGGGAGCGCGAAGCCACCGCCCGCCGCCACCTCACCGCACACCGGGAACTGGTGCGCACCGGCGAGCGCGAACTGCGCGGACCGCGCCAGGCGGCATGGCTGCGCGTCTTCGAGGCCGAGCACGACAACATCCGTGCCGCGCTGCGTACCGCCGTCGAGCTCGGCGAGGAGCAGCAGGGCCTGTGCGTGGTCCTGTGCCTGAACTGGTTCTGGCAACTGCGCGGCCATGTGACCGACGCCCGCACCTGGTCGGCGGCGGTCGCCGCGCTCGGTCCCGACCCGTTCCTCCCGCCGGTGCGGCGCGCCGTTCCCCTGCACCGGAGGTGCACCGACACGCCGCCGCCGTGGGACGACGAGACCCTGTGGGAGGCCCGGCGCGGTGTCCGCCTGATGGCCTTCGCCTCCGACGGCAGCCAGGGAGCCGCCGCGCTGGAGAAGCCCGAGAACCGCGCCTACCTGGAGGCGATCGCCGACACGTACCGCCCCGGCATGCCGCAGAACTGCCGCCACCCCGGTGCCATGTGGTTCTTCGTCCGCCTGCTCCTCGGTGAGTTCCGGGGCCTGCCCGACACGATGGCCGCCACCGTGGAGTCCACCCGGGAGCACGGCGACGACGCCGACATCGCCTTCGCCCTGCTGATGCGGGCCAAGCTCCTCCAGGAGGAGGGCACCGACGCCGACGAGGCGCTCGCGCGGTTCGAGGCCGTCGGCGACCGATGGGGCATCGCCGAGTCGCTCTCCGCACGCGGCGAGGCCCACGACCGCGCCGGGCGGTACGCGGAAGCGGCCCGGGACTTCGAACGGGCCATGGCAAGCGCGGAGCGCATCGGTGCGCACAGCCAGGTCACCGTCTTCCAGGCCCGCCTCGCGTCCGTACGGCTCCGGCTCGCCACCACCCCCGCCGAGCGCGAGCAGGCCGAGAACCTGCTCCTCGCCGCCGCCGACGCGGCGCGCACGTACAACGTCGAGGCCGTCAGCACCGCCCGGCTGCTGCTCGCGCAGCACTACGGCCGCACGGGCCGCGTCCCCCTCGCCCGTCACCAGCTCGACGTCATCGAGCGGGAGCTCATCCCCGGCATCGCCGAGATGTTCACCGGCATGCTGCTGGGCCTGCACGCCTGGCTGGACTGCCTGAACGGCGATCACGCACGTGCCCGTGAACGCCTCGCCCAGGCCGTGCGCCGGCTGGAGACGCTGGCCTACCTGGTCGCCCCGCACATGGTCCTCGGCCAGTTCCCCACCGCCGCGTGGGCCATGGCCGGCCACGGCGACCCGTCCGACGGCGCCCGGCTCCTCGGGGCGTACGACCGGCACGTCGCCGACCTGGCCGGTACGGGCTTCCGCCAGCTCCCCGTCGACGCGGAGAGGGAGATCCGGGACCGTGCGGAGAGGGAGCTGCGCGCCGTCCTGGACGACGCGTCGCTCGCCCGCGCCCACGCCGAGGGCCGCGCCCTCGGGCTCAAGGAGGCCGCCGCCCTCGTCCGCCGAGGGGCGCCCCGAAAGGGGGTGGTGTAGCGGATGCGAACGGGGTACCCGGCGACGACAATGACTGCAGGACGAACAAGGAGGCGGCATGAACGCTGAGCCCGATTCGACCTCCCAGCGAGAGCGCGTCACGCCCGACCGCCTGCTGCACAGCGGCGCCGAGAGCGACGACTACACCGCGGAAGACCTGGTGCTCGCTTCGGGACGTGACGTGAACCCGAAGAACCTGGCCTGGGCAGAGCGCCGGATGGCCGAGAAGGGCAAGGCCGCCCTCGACGAATTGCTCCCCTGACGCGGGCGCCCCCCGCCCGCGGGCGGCACGGGCCGCGCGACCGCACTCCTGCTCCGGAGTGAAGCCGCGTGGCCCGGGCGTGCGCAACGGGCCCGGCCGGTCCCGCACCCGGCCGCGGCGGGATCGCCGGGGCCACGGATCACCCGATCCCGATCAAGCGCAAGCCACGGATCATCAAGGGTTCGGGCAACCGGTCAGCCCTGCGCCGGCGCCGGTGCGCCGGGAAGGCAGGCGAGCGGGCGGCGCAGGGACGTGTGCCCGGCGTCCCAGGACGCCAGCACCCGCTCCTCCCAGCGTTCGTCCAGCCACACCGTCGCACGGATCCCGAACGCGATGTCCCCCGCCAGCTCCGGCTCACGAGAGAGCAGGTCACCGAGGACGTGGCGGCGCATCACCTGCTCGTGCACCGCGTCCGCCTCGACGTGCTCGGTGAAGAACCGCACGCACCGCTCCTCGGCTCCGAGCCGCTCCAGCGCCTTGGCCATCCGCCGGGCCCCCGGCGGCGAGGTGATCTCCAGCACCGCGAAGTTCCCGGCCGCCGCGCCCCGCAGCGAGCGGTGCAGCCCGAACAGGGACATCACGTTCACCGTGGCGAGCGTGACGGCCGGCACCAGGTCCAGATAGCGGCCGTACGAGGCGTCGAGCCCGGCCCCGTCCATGAGCTCCGCGAACAGCCGCGCGTGCACCCGCTCGCCGTGACCGGCGCCGAACTCGTCGAACGCGACCGCCACCAGCGACGCCTTCGCCTGGCCCTCCAGGCGGGGGATCAGCCACGCCTGCGGGTCCGACTCCTTGAGCTGGTACGGCGAGCGGTGCACCAGGTACTCGCGCATCAGCTCCCAGGTGCCCTCGTCCATCAACCGGTGCGACACCCCGTGCCCGTCGACGGGCTCCACCAGCAACGGCTCCAGGGCCGCGTCCACGGCCGGAGCACCGACGCCGTCGCCCTCCCGAGGCACGGCCTCGCGCAGCGCCGCCAGGAACGCCTCCTCCATCGGCCTGCGCAGCCCCAGCAGGGCCGGGTCCCACTCCCGCTCGTCGTCGACGCCCTCCAGAGCCCGGTAGTGCGGTTCGTACGACAGGTACAGCGCGAGCTGGAGGTCCTCGCCGAACGGATCGGCGTCCGCGACGGACGGGGCCTCCGGTGGCGCGGCCCCGCCCAGCAGGACGTCCCGGACGGCCGCCGACAGCGGACCGCGCGGCTCGGGAAGCGGAGCCGGATGGGTCATCGGGCCTCCTCCTCGTCGACGTCGAACTGCTCCAGAGGCTTCATCGCCGGCCCCTGGACCACCTTGCCGTCCACGTCGAAGCGCGACCCGTGGCACGGGCACTCCCAGGCGCACTCCTCGTCGTTGAAGTGCACGATGCAGCCCAGGTGCGTGCAGCGCGCCGAGACCGCGTGCAGCGCGCCTGCCGCGTCCCGGTGCACCGCGAGCCGCCGCCCGCCGACCCGGACGACCGCGCCGGCACCGGGCTCGATGTCGGCCGTCGAATCGGCGTGCGCGCCTGGCAGCCGGTCGCCGATGAAGTGCTTGCCCACCTGGGCCTGGAGCCGCAGCATGGCGGGCGCCTCGCGCACCGGGTGCAGCCGCACCGGGTCGTACAGGCTCGTCCAGGCGGGCTCGCGGCCGCGGATCCGCGACGCCAGCAGATCGCCCGCCATCACCCCGTTGCTCATGCCCCACCCGGCGAACCCGGTCGCCACGTACGCGTGCCGGGAGCCCGCGTGCAGGCGCCCCACGTACGGCACGCGGTCGGTGGTGAAGTTGTCCTGCGTGGCCCAGCGGTGGGTGAGCTCGACCTCCGGGAACCGCTCGCGTGCCCATGACGCGAGCTTCCGGAACCGCTCGCCGACCTCGCCCTCGCCCTCCGTGCCGGGGGTGAACTTCTCGCCCGTGACGATCAGCATGCGCCGGCCCTCGCCGTACGGAGCCGTCCGCACCGACCGCGTACCGCCCTCCGGAGTCAGGTACATGCCCCCGGGGTCCTGACCGGCCGGGATCGGGCCCGCCACGACCAGCTCCCGCTTCGGCTCCAGCCGCGTGAACAGCAGCGCCCGGTCGAAGACGGGGTAGTGCGTGGCGACCACGACCTCCCGCGCCCTGACCGTGTGCCCGCCGCTCGTGGTCAGCTCGCAGGGCGTGCCCTCCTGGAGCCGGGTCACCCGGGTCCGTTCGAAGATCCGCCCGCCGAGCACCTCCAGGTCGGCGGCGAGCCCCAGCAGGAACTTGCGCGGGTGGAACTGCGCCTGGTTCTCGACCTTGACCGCGCCCGCCACCGGGAACGGCAGCGGCACCTCCGTCTCGTACGAAGCATCCAGGCCCGCCGCGCGCGCCGCCTCGGCCTCCTCGCGCAGCTTGCCGGCCATGGCCGGATCCTCGGTGTACGTATACGCCGGGAGCCGCTCCAGGTCGCAGTCGATGCCCAGTTCCTCGCTCACCTCGGCCACGTGGTCGACGGCGATCTGCTGCGAGTGGGCGTACAGCCGGGCGGCACGCGCGCCGTGCACCGAGGCGATCTCGGCGTACGCCATGCCGTGCAGCGCCGACAGCTTCGCCGTGGTGTGGCCGGTCACGCCGGAGGCGATCCGGTCCGCCTCCAGCAGAACCACCGGGTGCCCTGCGCGCGCGACCTCCCACGCCGTGCACAGCCCCGCGATCCCGCCGCCGACCACGGCCACCTCGGTCTCGATGGAGGCGTCCAGGGGCGGGCGGGCCGGTCCCGGGGCGTACTCCATCCACAAGGAGCCGGCACCGGAGGCCGGGCCGGGGCCGGAACCGGGGTCGTACGTCATTGCTCACTCCTCATCACAACGATCACACCGTTTCACGTGGGATCTTCGAGGTACCCGTTACGCATGCGGCTACTCAGACCGCGTGGTGTGTACGAGCCCCAGGAAGACACAGAGCTGCTCGCGAAGGCCGCCCGCAGCGAACTGCGTACCCTGCATCTCGCGCACCACGCCGACGTACTCGACGTGGGAACCGGAACCGGTGCGCTGGCGCTGCTGGCGGCCACGTGCACGGCGGCTCGGGTGACCGCCGTCGACATCTCCTGGCGCGCCGTGCTCGCGGCGCGCTACAACGCCCGGCGCCTGGGCCTGCCGGTCCAGGTGCACCGTGGCGACCTGACAGGGCCGGTCAGGGGCCGGAAGTTCGACCTGATCCTCTCGAACCCGCCGTACGTCCGCTCCCCGCGCCCCGCGACCGGTGCGGCCGTGCGGACCTGGGCGGCGGGTGCGGACGGGCGCGCCGTCCTCGACCGGCTGTGCACCGAGGCGCCCACGCTGCTGAGGGAAGGGGGAGTGCTGCTCCTGGTGCAGTCGGCGCTGAGCGGGGTGGCCCCGACACTGGAGCGGCTCGGCGACGGAGGGCTGAGCGCACGGGTGGCGCTGCGCGACACGATCCCCTTCGGACCGGTGATGGAGGGCCACGCCGAATGGCTGGAGCGGCACGGTGTGATCCGGCCCGGTGAGCGCAAGGAGGAGCTGGTGGTGATCCGTGCCCAGCGAACGTGAGCCCGAGCACGTGGTGATCGATCCCGAGGGGCCGATGCTGCTCGAGGGGCCGGTGGAGATACAGCTGCCGGACGGCGGCACGGCCCGCTCGGACCGCTTCATGGTCGCGGTGTGCACCTGCCGTCGCAGCCGCCGCTATCCGTGGTGCGACACGAGCCACCGCCGCCGGATCCGGGGACCGGGCGGCCGCGAATGAAATGTCCAGGAATGCGTACTCGTATCCCATGACGTACCCGAACCCGGACCCAGATCCGGACCGCACTCCCGGCCTCGAGCCCGGTGGTGGTGTCCCGCCCGGCGAGACGCCGCCCGGCGAGTCGAGCATGTCCGAAGCCGGGCCGAGGGAGACGCACAACCCGACGACCGGCTGGGCCAAGGCCCCGCTGGTCCTGATCATCCTCATCGTCGTACTCGTGGCGGCGCTGTTCGCCGCGATGGCCGTGGTGATCGCCCTGTGATGCGAAGGAGCTCCGGCACATGACAACCGCACGTCAGCTGATGACGAAGGGCGTCGACTGCATCGGTGAACGGGACACGATCCTCCAGGCCGCCGAGATGATGACGCAGCTCGGCGTCGGGGCGATGCCCATCTGCGGCGAGGACGACAAGCTCAAGGGCATGCTGACCGACCGCGACATCGTGGTGAAGGCCCTCGGCGCGGGCAAGGACCCGGCGACCACCACGGCCGGTGAGCTGGCCCAGGGCCAGGTCGTGTACGTGGACGCGGACGACGACGCGCAGATGGTGCTGCGCAGGATGTCCCAGCACAAGGTGCGTCGGCTGTCCGTCATAGAGAACCACCGCCTGGTCGGCATGATCGCCCAGGCCGACGTGGTACGCGGCCTCCCGGACCCCCAGGTCGGCGACCTCCTGCAGGCCCTCTCCACCGACTGACGCGACCCGTCCGCCCCCGTTTCTGCAAAAACGATCCGCCCCGCCGGAGCACCTCACCGGCGGGGGCGGACCGCCCGCGCGCCGGAGCAGGTGCTGCCGTGCCGCCACGCACCGGCGGGCAGGGGACCGGCGCGGGCCGCCGGCGGACCCCGGCAGCGGCCTTCCGGATTCCTGTAACAGGTTCTACCGTGTCCGTCCTGCGACGCGCGCCGAGCAGCGACGAGACGACGCCTGGAGGAGCCGTGCACCTCGACTACACACCCGCACAGCAGCAGTTGCGCACCGAGCTGCGCGCGTACTTCGCCGAACTCGTCCCCGACGACACCTACAACCGGCACACGGATCCCGCCACCCGCAAACGGTTCTACCGCGACACCATCCGCCGCCTCGGCGCGGACCGCTGGCTCGGCGTCGGCTGGCCCGAGGAATACGGCGGCCGCGGGCTGACGCCCATCGAGCAGTTCATCTTCTTCGACGAAGCCGCCCAGGCCGGCGTACCGCTCCCGCTCATGGCGCTCAACACGGTCGGCCCCACGATCATGCGCTACGGCACCGACGAGCAGAAGGCGTACTTCCTGCCCCGTATCCTCTCCGGCGAGATCGACTTCGCCATCGGGTACAGCGAGCCCGACGCCGGCACCGACCTGGCCTCGCTGCGGACACGGGCCGTCCGCGACGGCGACCACTACGTCGTCGACGGACAGAAGATCTGGACCACCAACGGCGACACCGCGGAGTGGGTGTGGCTGGCCGTCCGCACGGACCCGGCGGCCCCGCCGCACAAGGGCATCACCGTCCTGCTCGTCCCGACGTCCGACCCCGGCTACTCCTGCACCCTGATCAACACCCTGGCCTCGCACGACACCACCGCCAGCCACTACGAGGGCATCCGCGTCCCCGTCACCCACCGCGTCGGCGAGGAGAACCAGGGCTGGCGCCTGATCACCAACCAGCTCAACCACGAGCGCGTCACCCTCGCCGCCCACGGCACGATGGCCATCCGCGCCCTGCACAACGTCCAGCGCTGGGCGGCGGGCACCGAACTCGCCGACGGCCGCCGCGTGATCGACCTCGGCTGGGTCAGGAAGCGCCTGGCACGGACCCACACGAAGCTCGACGCGATGAAGCTCCTCAACTGGCGGATGGTCAGCGCCCTCCAGGACTCCACCCTCACCCCCCAGGACGCCTCCGCCGTCAAGGTCTACGGCTCCGAGGCCCGCCGCGACGCCTACGCCTGGCTGATGGAGGTCGTCGGCGCGGCGGGCCCGCTCAAGGAGGGCTCCGCCGGTGCGGTCCTCCACGGCGAACTGGAACGCGGCTACCGCTCCGCCGTGATCTTCACCTTCGGCGGCGGCAACAACGAGATCCAGCGCGAGATCATCTCCTGGATCGGCCTGGGCATGCCGCGCGTCCGCCGCTGAGGCCGCGCCGGCCACACGCACGCCTTCCGCTCACGCCCCGGGAGCGGCTCCGGCTATGTGGCGTGCGCCCAGTTCCTGAGCGGTGTCGATGAGCGCCTTGATGTGGGGTGCGGGGGTGGCCGCGGGCACGACGAGTGCCCACTCGGTGAGCGGGGCGTCGTGGATCGGCAGCAGTACGACGCCGGGGTAGCTGTAGTAGCGCGGGACGTGTCCGTTGAGCGGACACACCATCCGGCCGGCCGCGACCAGGGCGAGCACTTCGTGGAACGTACGGGCCTGCGGACCGCGATGGACGGGTTGCCCCTTCGGAGTGCGGTCGGGGCACATCGCCCGGAACCAGTCCTCCGATACGAGGGTGCCGGGATCGAGGACCGTCCGGCCGGCCAGGTCCTCCATCGACACGGAATCGCGGCCGGCCAGGGGGGAGTCCTCGGCGACCGCCAGCACACGGCCCTCCGTGAGCACCACCGGCCCGCAGCGGAGTCCCGGCTCCCGCACGGGAAGCCACATCAGTTGCACGTCGACCGCGCCGGTGCGGAGCTTGGAGAAGGGATCGCTGAAGTGGAACTCGACGAACTCGACACGGCAGTCGGGATAGCGGGCGTGGTACGCCTCGACGAGCCAGGCCAGTTCCGACGGGAGAGCCCCCATCGCCCCCACGCGAACCGTTCCGCAACAGCCGCGGGCGGTTGCGGCAGCTTGGTCCAACGCGGTCCGTATCCGCTCGTAGGCGGGGCTGAGGTCGTCCCGCAGGCGCTGTCCCAGCGGGGTCAGCGTGACCGCGCGCGTGGTGCGCTCGAACAGGACGCCACCCAAGCGGCGCTCCTGCTGCCTGATCGACTGGCTGACCCGTGCCTGGGACAGGTGCAACCGCTCGGCGGTCCGCCGGAAATGCAGCTCCTCGGCGAGGGTGAGGAAGATTTCGATGTCCCGCAGCTCCACTGCATCCCCGGTTGATCATTTCCGCTTATGAGTGCCATGCGGAAGCCGTTGTTGCTCAGCGACGCAGCTTAGAGGGAGGGTTGTCTCGCCCCGGTCGCCGGCCTGCGAGCGGCAGGAGCGGCGACCGGGCGCGGCGGCCGTCACGCCGTCACGCCGTCGCGACGACCGGCTCGACCCGGCGGACGGAGGGCACGGCGCCGTCGTCGACCAGCCATTGCAGGCGGGACCTGTACTCGGCGGGTCGTCGGTAGCCGATGCGGGCTGCGAAGGCCCGTGGGGGCATCGGTGCACCGGCGTGCCGGGGATGCTCACCGTCCGGGGTCGCATGCGGTGACAGGCATTCCCGAGCCGCTTCAGGCGGCGTGAAGGACCCGGAAGCGGTCGGGTCGTGCCGGATCCCGGTCCACGACCTGGGTGGGTGGCCAGGCCCATTGCCACACGCTGATGCCGGGCGCGCGGGAGAACCGGATCAGCCCGCGCGTGCCTTCGACCGCGACCCGGGGCCACGCCCCGGCGAGACCCGCCGGGTCCGAGCCGTGGGAGCGCAGCATGTCGGTGAGGACCGCGACCGTGTCGTAGCCCTCGAACGCGACGAAGGAGGGCGCTTCGGCCAGCCGCTCACGGAGGGCCGCCCCCACACGTACCCCGAGGGGGCTGAGGCGCTCGGGCAGGTAGCGGAGGAACGGGATCGCGCCACCGTCGTCGCCCAGCAGCGTCGGCCACACGGCGAACTCCGGTTGCCCGGCCGGAGCACCGATCATGATGCTGGCCAGGCGCCGGTCGCCGCGGACGGATCTGACCAGCGACACCGCCGGCTCCGGCGCCCCGACCAGCAGGAGGAGGGCCGTCGCGCGGTTGTCAACGAGTCTCTCGCAGACGGCCGTGGGGTCGAGCGCGCGTGCGTCGAGTTCGAGCACGGTGCCGCCGCGTGGCGCGAGGTGGCCCCGGAGGATGCGGGTCCCCGAGGCCCAGTACGCACTCGGTTCGGTCGCCACGGCGACGCGGCGGTGGCCCGCGTCGAGGAGGAAGTCCGCGTAGAGCTTCCAGCCGTGCGACTGCGCCGGGGCGAGGCGCGCGACCCATTCCGTCGGCTCATCGGTGAGCGCGTCGAGAACCGCCGACGAGCACAGGAACGGCAGGCCGAGCGCGTCGGCCCTGGCGGCGGCCGCGCGAGCGACGACGCTGTGGTACTCGCCGGCCAGGGCGACCACGCCCAGGCGGGCCAACTCGTCCACGGCCGCAGCCGCCCTCTGCGGATCAGCGGCAGTGTCACGTATCACCAGCTCGAGCGGTCTCCCGCCGATCCCGCCGGCGTCATTGACGTCGCCGACGGCCAGCTCCAGTCCGGCGAGCAAGTGCCGGCCCGCCTCGACCCACCCGGGCCGGGTCAGCGGGACGAGAGCACCGATCCGGACGGTTGTTTCGTCGGAGCGTTCCGCTCCGCGCGGCGACGGTGGTGTGTTCATGCGTCGGCGTCTCCTCTGTGTCGACGATGCGGCCTCTGCCGTCAAGTCAAGATCCAGCATCGTGTCCGCCGGCGGGCACTGGCAATCCCGGCCCCCTGCGGCGCCCACGCAGGGAGACCCGTGCCCGCACACGGAGACCCCGTGCCCGCACACGGAGACCCCGTGCCCGC
>NZ_KL591028.1:30393-64094 GCF_000716335.1 Streptomyces sp. NRRL S-118
TGCCCGCACACGGAGACCCCGTGCCCGCGCACGGAAACACCGGCTCGGGAGCGTGCGGGGAGCGCCAGCCGCTGTCGTCGTTCCGGCTGAGCGGATACTGTGCGAAGTGATGGGTATCTCCGCACGCCCTCTCCTGTTTCTCGACGTCGACGGGCCTCTCATCCCGTTCGGCGGCCCGGGGCGGTACTCCGACGAGCCTGTGGCCGCACTGCGGTGGGAGCCGTCACCGGCCGTTGGCTCGAACCCGCTGCTGGCCCGGATCGACCCGGCACACGGCACCGGCCTGGCGGCCCTTCCGTGCGACCTCGTCTGGGCCACCACATGGATGGACGATGCCAACGCGTGCATCGCGCCGCTGCTCGGGCTGCCGGAACTGCCCGTCGTGGACTGGCCGGAACCGTCCGAGCAGGAGGAACGGGACGTACGGGCGGGCCTGCACTGGAAGACGCGTCCGCTCCTCGACCGGGCGGGCGGCCGGGCCTTCGCCTGGGTCGATGACGAGATCACCGACAGGGACCGGGCATGGGTGGCCGCTCGTCACGGCGAACGGGCCCTGCTCCACCGCGTGGATCCCCGTACCGGGCTGACCGGCGCGGACTTCGCCCTTCTCGACGGCTGGTTGCGCGGAGCCCGAACCGGCGGACCGGCGCCGTGAGCCGGCCGGGCACACGTCGCCGTCACGGGCGCGCGGAACCTCCTGGAACCCTCCAGAGCCCTCCGGAACCTCCTGGAAGCAGCGAGGGCACCGTCCCCCGCTCGACACCACGGACGGGAGCAGCATGAACGACAGCACCGGGTACGACAGCTCAGGGGCCCACGCCCCGGGCAACCGGCAAGAGCGCGGTGCGGATCCCGGCCTCTTCGGGCCCCGTTCCGTGACCTGGCAGCTGCACAGCGACCCGATGATGTGGATCGCCGGCGTCCGCGCACTGTACCTCCAGGCGCTCCACCCCCGCGCCGTGCGCGGCGTCATGATCAACAGCACGTTCATGACCGACGCCTGGGGACGCCTGATGCGTACCGCCGGCTTCGTCGGCACGATCACCTACGGGACCACCGACGCCGCCGAGGAGGCAGGCGCCCGGGTCCGCAGGATCCACCGGCTGCTCGGCGTCGACGACCCCGGGCTGCTGCTGTGGGTGCACTGCGCCGAGATCGACTCGTACCTCCGCGTCGCCCGCCGCTCGGGCCTGCCCGTCAGCGACGCCCAGGCCGACCAGTACGTCGGTGAACAGCGCGAAGCCGCCCGCCTCGTGGGCCTCGACCCGGCCGGGGTGCCCGGCTCCGACGCCGAACTGGCCGCCTACTTCGAGGGGATCCGCCCCCGGCTCGCCGCGGGCGACGACGCCCGCACCGTGCAGGCGTTCCTGCGCCGTCCGCCCGTCCCCGCCCCACTCCTGCCGCTGCGGGCCACGCTGTGGCGGTCCGTCGCCTCGCTCGCCCACGACTCCCTGCCGCCGTGGGCCCACGCGCTGTACGGGGGGACCGCGCCGGACCCCGGCACCGTCACCCACCGGTTGACCGCGACCGGCAACCTGCTGCGCTGCATTCCCTCCCGTATCCGTTGGCAACTCCCGCCACAGCACATCCTCAAAGCCATGGACAGACTCGGGCGCGACACCCGCCCGGCCCCGTACAAACTCCGCAGACAGGCCGCCATACTGGACGGGCCGGGGAGGGCGTAGCGGGGGCGACGGGCGAATCGACGGGGGCGATGGCACGCGATGGGGGACACCAGGCTGATCCACGGTCGCTACCGGCTGCACGAGGTGATCGGGCGCGGCGGCATGGGCGAGGTGTGGCGCGCCACCGACGAGTCGCTCGGCCGGCGCGTCGCCGTCAAGTGCCTCAAGCCGCTCGGACCGCAGCGCGACGAGAACTTCCTCCGCGTGCTGCGCGAGCGCTTCCGCCGCGAGGCGCGCGTCGCGGCCGCGCTCCAGCACCGAGGCGTCACCGTCGTCCACGACTTCGGCGACTGGGACGGGGTGCTCTACCTCGTCATGGAGTTGCTCGACGGCCGCAACCTCAGCCAGCTCCTGGAGGACAACCGGCATCACCCGCTGCCCGTGCACGACGTCGTCGACATCGCCGAACAGGTCGCCGACGCCCTCGACTACACCCACCGGCAGGGCGTCGTGCACCGGGATCTCAAGCCGGCCAACATCGTGCGCCTCGCCGACGGTTCGGTGAAGATCTGCGACTTCGGCATCGCCCGCCTCGGCGCCGACATCGGCTTCACCTCCCGCCTCACCGGCACCGGCATCGCCATGGGCACGCCCCACTACATGTCTCCGGAGCAGATCAGCGGCGGGAACGTCGACCACCGCAGCGACCTGTACTCCCTGGGCTGCGTCCTCTACGAGATCGCCACCGGCTCCCCGCCGTTCGACCTGGACGACGCGTGGGCGATACTGGTCGGCCACCGCGACACCCCGCCCGAGCCGCCCCGCACCCACCGGCCCGAACTGCCGGAGTTCTTCGAACGGCTCGTCCTCGAACTGCTCGCCAAGACCCCGGAGGAGCGCCCGGACGACGCGGCCGACCTGCGCCGCCGCATCACCGGGGCCCGCGCCGTGCCCACCCTCCCGACGCCCGCGGCACCGTCCGCCGCCGTGGCGTACACGCCGGCTCCGCGATCCCCGCGCCTGCCGTCGTGGACGCGCGGCATGACCACCGGCCACAAGGCCGTCGGCACCAGCACGCTGCGGACCACTCCGCCCGACCCGGCCGCGGGCCTCACCGGCGGATGGACCACCCCCGCCGGCCCCCTCGCCCCCGGTCCTCTCGCCCCGGGCCCCGTCGCCCCCGGCCCTCTCGCTTCCGACCCCGCCGTCCCCGGCAGCACCCTCGTACCCGGCCCGCGCGGCGACATCCCGGTCCCGTCCGGACCGGCCGCGCCCGGCGTTCGCCCGACCGCCCCACGCCGCCGCCCGAGCGCCTCGCCGTCCTCGCCGGCCGGTACGACGCGGGCCTGAGCCTCGCCCGGCTCGGCCGCTGGGACGAGGCGGGCGAGGTGCACCGGGCGGTCGCCGCCGAGCGTGAACGCCTCCTCGGCCCCGACCACCCCGACACGCTCGCCAGCCGGTACGAAGTGGGCTTCGCCCTGAGCCGGACCGGCCATGCCGCGGAGGCGCTGCGCGAGTTCGGCGGGGTCGCCGAGGCCCGCGCCCGCGCCCTGGGCGCCGACCACCCCGACACGCTCGCGGCCCACCAGGAGATGGCGTACGTGCTGGGCCGGCTGGGACGCCACTTCGAGGCGCACCAGGTGTACGCCCGGGTGCTGGCGGCCCGGGAGCGCACCATGGGCCCCGACCATCCCGACACCCTGCGCTGCCGCCACAACCTGGCGTTCAACCTCGGCAGGCTGGGGCGGCTGGAGGAGTCCTACCGCCTGGCCACCGAGGTCGCCGCGGCGCGCTCCCGGCTGCTCGGCCCCGACCACCCGGACACGCTGGTCACCCGGTACGAGGTGGCGTACACGCTCGGCCAGCTGGGGCGGTGGTCCGAGGCCCTGAGCACCTACCAGGAGGTCGCCGCGGCGCGCGCCCAGGTGTTCGGCCCCGACCACCCCGAGACGCTCGCCGCCCGCTACGAGGTCGGCATCGGCCTCGGGCGCCTCGGCCGCAGCCTCGAGGCGCTGGAGCTGTACCGGGACCTGGTGGACGCCCGCACCCGCGTGCTGGGCCCCGACGACCCGGAGACCTTGCGCGCCCGGCACGGTCTCGGCGTCAACCTCGGGCGGCTCGGCCGCTGGGAGGAGGCCCTCGCCGAGGCCCGTGCCGTCGGTGCCGTCCGGGAGCGGGTGCTGGGCGACGATCACCCCGACACCCTGGTCAGTTGCCGCGAGGTCGCCGTGGCCCTGGGGTGGCTGGGCCGCTGGCAGGAAGCCCTCGCCGTCTACCAGCGGGTCGCGTCGGCCCGTGAGCGGGTGCTCGGCGCCGACCACCCCGATGCCCTGGCCAGCCGCAACGACGAGGCGCACTGCCTGGAACAGCTCGGCCGCCACACCGAGGCCGTGGAACTGTACCGGCGGGTCGCCGCCCAGCAGCAGGAACGCCACCCGTAGGCACGGCGCGCCGGGCGCCGGGGAAGGGCACGCGGGGAAGGGGGACGGGGGAGGAGACGCGGTGGGGGAGGCGCGGGGAAGGAGGCACGGGGGAAGGGGAGACCCTGCCGGTGCGCCCGGCGCAGGGAGGTGGCCCCGCCTTTCCGGGCCGTGCTACGAAGGGCCATGACCGTATCGCGCTCGTACGACGCCGTCATCGTCGGCGGCGGCCACAACGGACTGGTCGCCGCCGCCTACCTCGCCCGCGCCGGACGGACCGTCCTCGTCCTGGAGCGGCTCCCCGTGACCGGGGGCGCGGCCGTCTCCACCCGCCCCTTCGCCGGGGTCGACGCCCGGCTGTCGCGCTACTCCTACCTGGTGTCCCTGCTGCCGCCGAAGATCGTCCGCGAGCTGGGGCTGCGGTTCGCCGTCCGCACACGCACCGTCTCCTCGTACACCCCGGCCCTCCGCGGGGGTCGTCCCACCGGCCTGCTGGTCGGTGCCGGCCGCACCCGGGAGTCGTTCGCCGCGCTCACCGGATCGGACGCCGAGTACGCGGCCTGGGAGCGGTTCTACGCGATGACGCGACACGTCGCCGAGCGCGTCTTCCCCACCCTCACCGAGCCGCTGCCCGACCGGGGCGCCCTGCGCGACCGCATCGGGGACGCGGAGGCGTGGCGGATGCTCTTCGAGGAGCCCGTCGGCGTCGCGATCGAGGAGACCTTCCGGGACGACCTCGTCCGCGGCGTGGTGCTGACCGACGCCCTGATCGGCACCTTCGCCGACGCCCACGACCCCACGCTCCTCCAGAACCGGTGCTTCCTCTACCACGTCATCGGCGGCGGCACCGGCGACTGGAACGTGCCGGTCGGCGGCATGGGCGCGCTCACCGACGCGCTCGCGGACGCCGCACGCTCGGCGGGCGCGGAGATCGCCACCGGCCACGAGGCCACCCGCCTCGAAACCGACGGGCGCACCGCGGAGGTCACCTTCCGCACGGCGGATCACGAGGGCACCGTCGCCGCCCGGCACGTCCTGGTCGGCGCCCCGCCGCAGCAGCTGGCGGCCCTGCTCGGCGAACCCGCGGCACAGCCCGCCGAGGGAGCCCAGCTCAAGGTCAACATGCTGCTCACCCGGCTGCCCCGGCTGCGGGACCGCTCCGTCGACCCGCGGGACGCCTTCGCGGGCACGTTCCACATCTCGGAGGGGTACGGACAGCTCGCCGCGGCGTACGCGGAGGCGGCCGGCGGGCGGCTGCCCAGCGCCCCGCCCTCCGAGATCTACTGCCACTCCCTGACCGACCCGTCGATCCTCGGACCGGACCTCGCCGCGCGCGGCTGCCACACGATGACGCTGTTCGGCCTGCACACCCCGGCGCGGCTGTTCGCCGACGACCATGACGCCACCCGCGCCGCCCTGCTGAAGTCCACCCTCGCGGAACTCGACCAGCACCTGGA
This sequence comes from Streptomyces sp. NRRL S-118, assembly GCF_000716335.1. Lineage (GTDB taxonomy): Bacteria > Actinomycetota > Actinomycetes > Streptomycetales > Streptomycetaceae > Streptomyces. The sequence continues at coordinate 35,896 of NZ_KL591028.1, forward strand.
GGAACCGATCACCGACTGCCTGGCCGTCGACGCGGACGGCCGTCCCTGCATCGAGGCGAAGACCCCGCTCGATCTGGAGCGCGACCTGAGGCTGCCGGGCGGCCACATCTTCCATCGCGACCTGGCGTTCCCGTACGCCACGGAACGCACCGGCCGGTGGGGGGTGGAGACGGCCCACCCCAACGTGCTGCTGTGCGGGGCGGGGGCGGTCCGCGGCGGCGGGGTCAGCGGCATCCCCGGTCACAACGCGGCGATGGCGGTACTGGGCCGCTGACCCGCGGCTGGCGGGCCGCTCCTGGCGCACGGGCACACCGCGCCGGCCGGCCGCGTACGCACCCGTGGACGGGCGCCGCACCCGCGGCGCCCGTCCACCGGTGGAAGGCCGCCGTCAGTGGATGTCGATGAAGCCCGCCTGGAAGTCGTGGGCGTCGACGTTGCTGGTCGAGGCGTGCGAGCCGTGCAGCCAGCCGACCTCGACGTCGTTGCCACCGGCCGCCGCGGGCGAGGTGGCGAGGAAGCCGAGGGCGAGCAGACCGACCAGGACCACTGAGATGCGCCGCAGCATGGGTGTCTCCTTCGAGTTGGGGCGAATCGGGGACTCGACTCGACTGTGGATCAGCCGTCGGCACCCCGCACCCCGAGTCGCGCGGCCGGGTGGCGCGGCGCCACGGCCCCGTACCGCACCGGCCGTCCACCGCACCCGTCGCCCCCTCGGACGGTCACGCGCCCGCGCCCCCGGGCCGGGAACCGCGATGCACCCCGGCCCGCGCCCCCGCGCCCGCACCGCGTCGTCCCGAACGGTCACGCGCCCGTGCCCGCACCGCGTCGTCCCGGACGGTCGCGCGCCCGCGCCCGGGCGGGTCGCCCGGGCGCGGGTGGGGCAAGCGGGTGTCCGAAACGGTGGCTCAGGTCCGTGGCGGTTCCTGGCCCGGGTCGCGGCCGTACTGGTCCTTCAGCTTCTCCTGCGCCGTGTCGACCTGGCGGGTGTACTTGCGCTGGGTCCTGTCGTCGGCGGCGTCACCCGCCTTGTCGACGGCCCGGCCGGTCTGCTCCCCGTGGCCCTTCAGCATGTGCTTGAGCTTGTCCATCATGGACATTGGGTTCATCCTCCTGGTCGGGTGTCCCCCGCCATTCAGTCTCGCCGCAGGGCGCGCGACGCGCATCCGGGCCACGGGCTCACCCTGCTGCCGCCGCCTCACCGGCCGACGCCAGCCACGTCTCGTGCGCGCGCGTCACCCGCTCCCACAGCGCGGCCCGGTCCGTCCCGTCCAGCCCGTCCAGGTTGCGGCCGAAGCGGTTGGCCAGGACGGCGTACCACTCGTCCGCCGAGTCCAGCACCCGCTCGGTGCGCCCCGCCGCGTCGATGCGCTGGAGCATCCGGCCGCGCAGCAGGTCCACGCCCCCGGCGTCCCGGCGCAGGGCCGCGAACGTCGTCATGAACGGGGAGTCGGACGCCGTGGACAGCCGCACGTGCTCCTCGGCGAAGTCGGCCATCGTGGCGGGCCGCCCGGCGAACTCCATGACGGGGAAGGAACTGCCCGGGTCGTTGTGGAACCTCCAGCCACCGGGCTCGGTGGCGGAGGGCTCCATCCGGTACGTGAAGGGGCCCTGCCGGTACGTCCCCGCCCGCAGCGGCAGCGGCTCGTGCGGCCCGTCGCCGAGCCCCGCGTCCACGAACCAGCCCTCACCGCCGACGCGCACGGTCAGCGCCAGGTGGTTGCCGTTGGCGCCCCGGCCCTCCGGAACCTGGTGGACCCCGCCGACGTGCAGCGTCACGTCGTACCCCAGGGCCTCCAGCAGCGCGGCGAAGCCACCGTTCAGGTGGAAGCAGTAGCCGCCCTCCCCGGCGGCGAACCGGCGTGCGGAGAGTTCCGGTTCGATGCCCGGCGGCCGGCCCAGCTGGACGCCGATGTTCTCGTAGGGGATCCGTTCGAGGTGGGCCCGCTGCAGCGCGGACAGCGCTTCGGCGGAGGGCTCGCCGGGATCGGCGATGCCCAAGCGGGACAGGTAGTGTCCAAACGGCTCTGCGATCATGGTCGTTCACCCTAACGGGCGACTCTTTCCGCACTCCGGGCGGATCCTTCCCGGTGCCGTCCCGTCGTCAGTCCGCCGAGGCGGTCCAGCCGTCCGGCACGAGCCGCGCCGCGTCCGACGGGCGTGCGTCGTCGAAGAGCAGCCGGTGGCCGTCGTGCACCCGCAGCGCGTCGACGTACACTCCGCGCCCTACGTACAGACGGTCGGTCGCGTACCGCCAGCGCAGCCGCAGGGCGGAGCCCTGCCAGGGCGACAGGTCCGCGTCCAGCCGGTGCCAGACCCGGCCCGACCAGCCCGTCACCGCGCCGCCCGGGTGCCGGACGGGCTCCTCGCCGCTCCCGGGGTGCACGGTCGTGAACGGCACCGGCCGCCAGGTCGCCCCCGCGTCCCCGGACGCCTCCAGGAACAGGGCGTCGGTGCCCGGCTCGGTGTCCCACCACAGTGCGCAGCGCAGCCGCGCGCCGTCCGTGACCGGGCCCAGGTCGGGCAGGGTGAGCTTCGCCGACGCGCTTGAGGCCATGCCCGCGTACCAGGCGGTGCGGCCGCGCACCGGGCGGACCGGGACGGCGCGTGCCAGCTGGTTGGCGGCGGCCACCCGCGGTGCCGAGCCGGACCGCCAACTGCGGGCGGGATGGACGGAGTTGCCGAGGAGCACGAGGAAGGAGTCGGTGGTGGGGTCGATGACGAGGCTCGTGCCGGTGAAGCCGGTGTGGCCCGCGGTGTACGGCGTCGCCATCGCGCCCATGTACCAGTGCTGGTACAGCTCGAAGCCGAGGCCGTGCTCGTCGCCCGGGAACGCGGTGTTGAAGTCCGTGAACAGCAGCTCCACGGACTTCGGTTCCAGGATGCGGGCGCGGCCGTAGACGCCGCCGTTCAGCAGCGTACGGGCGAGGACGGCCAGGTCCCAGGCGCAGGAGAAGACACCGGCGTGCCCGGCGACCCCGCCGAGGCTGTACGCGTTCTCGTCGTGCACCTCGCCCCACACCAGGCCGCGGTCCAGCCCGGACCAGGGCGCCCGGGCGTCCTCGGTCGCGGCGATCAGTGACTTCCAGGCGAGCGGCGGATTGAAGCGAGTGCGGTGCATCCCGAGCGGAGCAGTGATCTCGTTCCGGAGCAGCGCATCCAGACCGCGATCGGTGATCTCCTCCAGGATCAGTTGCAGCGTGATGAGATTGAGGTCGGAGTACAGATAGGTGCTCCCGGGCGGGTTCGCCGGCACCTCGCCCCACAACAGCCGCAGCTTTCCCTCCCGTGTCGGCTCCCGGTACAGCGGGATCCAGGCGCGCAGACCGGAGGTGTGCGTGAGCAGCTGACGCACCGTGATGTCCTGCTTGCCCCCGCCCCCGAAGTCCGGCAGGTACGCGGTGACCTTCGCCTCCAGCTCCAGCGCACCCCGCTCGATCTGCTGCACCGCCAGCACGGCCGTGAAGAGCTTCGACACCGACGCCAGGTCGAAGACCGTGTCCTCCGTCATCGCGATCCGGCGCTCCGCCGGCAGCTCCACGCCCGTGTCGGTCTTCTCGTCGTACGCCGCGTAGCGCACCGCGTGCCCGATCGCCCGGTGCAGCGCCACCGTGCCGCCGCGTCCGGCGAGCACCACCGCGCCCGCGTACCACGGGTGCTTGGGGGAGGGGTCGAGGAACCGCTCGGCGTCGGCCACCAGCCGGTCCAGGTACGCGGGCAGCAATCCGGCGCGTTCCGCCGAGCCCAGCCGCAGCGTCGGCCGGCCGCCCCGCGCGCCGGGCCCGTCGCCCCTCGCGGAACCGTCTCCGCCCCGGGCGGACCCCGCCCCGCCGGCATCCGCCGCAGCGGCCCCCGGAATCGAACCGATCACCAGCGCACCTCCCAGGGCCAGGACTCCGCCGCCGAACCGGCGCCGGCTCATCCCCTCCGTCATCCTCACCCTCCCTGAAAGGAAGCTTCGGGCGCGCCCGCAACACGTGAAACTTTCTTACCGGGCTGCCACGGCGTCAAGACGGCGTCGCCGTCCTCGCCCGGATGCCGTGGAACACGGGCGGGCGGACCCGGTGCGAGCAGAAAACTGACGATGCATCAGAAACTCTCTTCCCGTCCCCGCCCCGCTGCGGCATCCTGCCGCCATGGAGACGGAGCTGAGCAAGGAACTGGGCGCCGAGCACGCCATCTTCGGCTTCACCCCCTTTCCCGCGGTGGCCGCCGCCATCACCCGGGCGGGCGGCTTCGGAGTCCTCGGTGCCGTCCGCTACACCGACCCCGGTGACCTCGCCCGCGACCTCGACTGGATGCAGGACCACACCGGCGGCCTGCCGTACGGCCTCGACGTCGTCATGCCCGCCAGGACGGCGGAAGGCCCCGGCCACGGCACGCTCACGGAGGCCGACGTCGAGGCGATGATCCCGGAGGGCCACCGGCGTTTCGTCCGGGACACGCTCGCCCGGCACGGGGTTCCCGAACTCGCCGACGGGGAGGCGTCCGGCTGGCGCATCACCGGCTGGATGGAGCAGGTCGCCCGCAGCCAGCTGGACGTCGCCTTCGACTATCCCGTCAGGCTCCTGGCCAACGCCCTCGGTCCACCGCCCCCCGACGTCGTCCGCCGCGCCCACGACCACGGCATCCTCGTCGCCGCCCTCGCGGGCAGCGCGGACCACGCCCGCCGCCACGCCGACGCGGGCATCGACGTCGTCGTCGCCCAGGGGTACGAGGCCGGCGGCCACACCGGCGAGATCGCCACCATGGTCCTCGTCCCGGAGGTCGTCGACGCCGTCGGCCCCCTGCCGGTCCTCGCTGCCGGCGGGATCGGCAGCGGCGCCCAGATCGCCGCCGGGCTCGCCCTCGGCGCCCAGGGCGTCTGGCTCGGCTCGATCTGGCTCACCACCACCGAGGCCGACCTGCACTCACCGGCGCTCACCGCCAAGCTGCTCGCCGCCGGCTCCGGTGACACGGTCCGCTCCCGTGCCCTGACCGGCAAACCCGCACGCCAGTTGCGCACCGCGTGGACCGATGCCTGGGACGCCCCCGGCGGCCCCGGCGCCCTGCCCATGCCCCTGCAGGGCCTCCTCGTCGCCGAGGCGGTCTCACGCATCCAGAAGTACGAGGTCGAACCGCTGCTCGGCACCCCGGTGGGCCAGATCGTCGGCCGGATGACCAGCGAACGCAGCGTCCAGGAGGTCTTCGACGATCTGACCCGCGGCTTCGAACGAGCCGTCGGCCGGATCAACCGCATCGCGCAGAGGAGCCGGACATGACCACCCCTCGGAAGGCCCCGCCCAACGGCTTCTGGGCCCAGGCCGCCGCCGACCCCGACCGCACGATCCTGTTCGCGCCCGACGGGCAGCGGTGGTCCGCCGGGCGGCTGCACGCCGCCGCCAACCGGCTGGTCCACGGCCTGCGCGCGGCGGGCATGGAGACGGGCGACGCCTTCGCCGTCGTCCTCCCCAACGGCGCCGAGTTCCTCACCGCGTACCTCGCGGCCTCCCAGGCCGGCTTCTACCTGGTCCCGGTCAACCACCACCTCGTCGGACCGGAGATCGCGTGGATCGTCGCCGACTCCGGTGCCAAGGTGCTCATCGCCCACGAGCGGTACGGCGACGCCGCCCGGGCCGCCGCCGAGGAGGCGGGGCTCCCCGCGGCCCACCGCTACGCCGTCGGCGGCCCGGTCGCCTCCTTCCGCCCGTACCACGCACTCACCGACGGGCTGCGGGACGCACCGCCCGGCGGCCGCACCCTCGGGTGGGTGATGAACTACACCTCCGGCACCACGGGACGCCCGCGCGGCATCCGCCGCCCGCTGCCCGGCAAGCCCCCGGAGGAGGCTCACCTCGGCGGTTTCCTCGGCATCTTCGGCATCAAGCCGTTCGACGGCAACGTCCACCTGGTCTGCTCACCGCTCTACCACACGGCGGTGCTCCAGTTCGCGGGCGCCGCCCTGCACATCGGGCATCCCCTCGTCGTGATGGACACGTGGGCACCCGAGGAGATGCTCCGCCTCATCGACACCCACGCGTGCACCCACACCCACATGGTCCCCACCCAGTTCCACCGCCTCCTCGCCCTCCCGGAGGAGGTCAGGGCGCGTTACGACGTCTCCTCCGTGCGCCACGCCATCCACGGCGCGGCCCCCTGCCCCGATCACGTCAAGCGGGCCATGATCGAGTGGTGGGGGACGTGCGTGGAGGAGTACTACGCGGCCAGCGAGGGCGGCGGTGCGTTCGCCACGGCCGAGGACTGGCTCAAGAAGCCCGGCACGGTCGGCAGGGCCTGGCCGATCAGCGAGCTCGCCGTCCTCGACGACGACGGCCGTCCGCTCCCGCCCGGCGAGCTCGGCACCGTCTACATGAGGATGACCACCGGTGGCTTCAGCTACCACAAGGACGAGGCCAAGACCCGCAGGAACCGCATCGGCGACTTCTTCACCGTCGGCGACCTCGGCCACCTCGACGAGGACGGCTACCTCTTCCTCCGTGACCGCCGGATAGACATGATCATCTCCGGCGGGGTCAACATCTACCCCGCCGAGATCGAAGCCGCCCTGCTCACCCACCCGGCCGTCGCCGACGCCGCCGTTTTCGGCATCCCGCACCCCGACTGGGGCGAGGAGGTCAAGGCGGTCGTCGAACCCGCCGAAGGACACGCCCCCGACGCCGCCCTGGCCTCCGGCATCCTCGCCCACTGCGCCGAACGCCTCGCGGGCTACAAGCGCCCGAAGAGCCTCGACTTCATCGCCTCGATGCCCCGGGACCCCAACGGCAAGCTCTACAAGCGCCGCCTGCGCGACCCGTACTGGCGGGGCCACCGGCGCCCCCTCTGACCCCGAGTCACCGGCCCGCCCGGTGCACCCCGCCCCTCCGTCCCCATCAACCGGCCCGTCCGGCGCACCCCCGCGGCCGCCGGCCGTCGTCGCGCCGCTGAAGGCGACCGCGTTGGAGCCCATGTCGGCGTTCCGGGCGTCGAACAGGGTCCGTGCCGCCGCGGCCGTACGGGCGGGATCGGCCGGCGCCACGGGTGTCCCGCCCGGCGGCCGCGCGGCCGTGATGCCGTCGACGGCCGCCCCTGCCCGCCCCTGCCCACCCAGCACCGCCAGCGCGAAGGCGCGCCGGGCGACGTCCAGGGCTGTGACCGGGCGGACCCAGTCGGCGCCCGCACAGGCCGGGTCGGTGACGCGGTTCTGTTTCAGCCAGGCGTTGTACCCGGCCGCCCAGCCGCGCATGAGCTCCTTCGCACGACGGCTCGGGACCGCCGGAGCGGGGGACCGGGCCACGATGTGCGGGATGCCGTGGCCGGTGTAGCGGATGACGGCCGACGGACCGCCGCCCGACGGATGGTGGCGCTCGACCGGCGCGGACGGGGCGACCGGCGCGGACAGCGGGGCCGCGCCGGCCACCGTCGCGAGCGTCGCGAGGACGGCGGGAACCAGGTGTCCCGGGCGAGTTCGAAGGGGCCGGGGGTGGAGAGGCCGGGTGCGGAGGAGCAACGTGCCTCCCAACAGGGCCGAGGTGAAAGCTCGTTGGACATGCACCCACTGCCGGGCCGGGGCTGTCAACATCCCGTTCGGCATCCGTCGGCCTGGCCGGTACCGGTCGCATGCGGACGCGGACCGCGGGTAACCGGGGTCGTACGCGACAATCGACCGCCACGGGAGTGGGGATGCGGCGCACGATCCGTTACGGCACGACCGAGAAGGGCGCGGAGACCCGCGCCGAGGAGGGGTCGCCGCGGTGGTCGCCCGCGGCGCGGGCGGTGGCGGTGGTGCTGGCGTTCGCCGGGATGGTGGCGTTCGCGGTGCTGCTCGCACGGCTCACGCTGGAGCCGTCGGTGGCCTCCGAGCCCCTCACCCACAGCAACCTGCGGCCCGGCGACTCCATCCGCGACTATCTGGCGCAGCCCGCGTTCCGCGACACGGTCAAGCAGCTCGGTGGCAACATCGTCCTCGGCGTGCCGTTCGGCCTGCTGCTGCCCGTGGTGTTCCCCCGGGCCAGGGGCCTCGTACGGGTGGTCGTGCTCACCGCCGTGGTGATGGTGCTGGTCGAGCTGACACAGGGCGCGCTGGTGACCGGACGTGCCTTCGACATCGACGACGTCCTCCTCAACTGCACCGGCGCCCTGCTCGGTTACCTCCTCCTCGGCCGTCGCCTCGGGCGCTACGTCCACCCCCGGCGCCACCACTGGTGGCACCGCTTCCGCCGACGCGGCCCCGCCGCGGAGTGACGCCCCGACCCGGTGGCCGGGGCCGCCACCGGGAGAAGGTCTCACTCCCGGCTCCACCGGGCAGGGAACAGGAGCCCGCCGTCACCCCGCGCGCAGATCGACGATCCGCTTGATCTTCCCCACGGACCGCTCCAGCGTCCCGGGGTCGACCACGTCCACCGCCACCGACACCCCGATCCCGTCCTTCACGGCCGCCGCCACCGCGCGCGCCGCGTCCCGCCGCACCTCCGGCGACGCGTCGGGCCGGGCCTCGGCGCGGACGGTCAGCGCGTCCAGTCGCCCCTCCCTGGTGAGCCTGAGCTGGAAGTGCGGGGCGAGTCCCGGCGTACGCAGCACGATCTCCTCGATCTGGGTGGGGAACAGGTTCACACCCCGCAGGATCACCATGTCGTCGCTGCGGCCCGTGACCTTCTCCATCCGCCGGAACTCCCAGGCCGTCCCGGGCAGCAGCCGGGTGAGGTCCCGCGTGCGGTAGCGGATGACGGGCATCGCCTCCTTGGTGAGGGAGGTGAACACGAGCTCGCCCCGCTCGCCGTCCGGCAGCACCTCACCCGTGAAGGGGTCCACCACCTCGGGATAGAAGTGGTCCTCCCAGATGTGCAGCCCGTCCTTGGTCGCCACGCACTCCTGCGCGACACCCGGTCCGATCACCTCCGACAGCCCGTATATGTCGACCGCGTCGATGGCGCACCGCTCCTCGATCTCGCGCCGCATCTCCTCCGTCCACGGCTCGGCCCCGAAGATGCCCACCTGCAGCGAGGTGGAGCGCGGATCGACACCCTGCCGCTCGAACTCGTCCAGCAGCGTCAGCATGTACGACGGCGTCACCATGATGATCTCGGGCCGGAAGTCCCGGATGAGCTGCACCTGGCGGGAGGTCATGCCGCCGGAGGCGGGCACCACCGTGCAGCCCAGCCGCTCGGCGCCGCAGTGCGCCCCGAGCCCGCCGGTGAACAGCCCGTACCCGTATGCCACGTGCACCATCTGGCCCGGTCGCCCGCCCGCCGCCCGGAGGGAACGCGCCACCACGTCCGCCCAGGTGTCGAGGTCCCGATCGGTGTAGCCGACGACGGTCGGCCGGCCGGTCGTCCCGCTGGACGCATGGATCCGCCGCACCCGCGACCGGTCCACGGCGAACATCCCGAAGGGGTACGTCTCCCGCAGGTCCGCCTTCGTGGTGAAGGGGAACCGCGCCAGATCGGCGAGGCTCCGGCACTCCTCCGGCCGGACCCCCGCCGCGTCGAACGCGCGCCGGTAGAAGTCCACGTTCTCGTACGCGTGGTGCAGCGTGGCCCGCAACCGCTCCAGCTGCAGCGCCTCCAGCCCGGCGCGGCCGAGCCCTTCCCAGGTTCCGGCGGGGGAGCCCCCACCGGTGTCGAGCAGGTCCGTCATGCGCCGTACTCCCGTCGGACGTCCCGGGCGATCGACCGATCATTCGGTCGATCACTGTCGGGGATCAGTAATCCAACCCGGGCGCCGGATGGCAAGAGGCCGGACCCCCGTCCGCCGCATCCCCGTCCGCCGCGGTCCCTCAGCCGCCCGCGGCCGCCGCGGCTCCTCACCCGCTCCCGCGTCGACGCGGTCCCTCGGCGCCCGCGGTGTCCGGCTGTCTGACCGCTCGCCGGGCGCGTCCGGTTCGTCGAGGGCGCCGGTACGGGCCGGGTCTACGCGCTCGACTGATCCTCGCCGGCCGCCCGCGCGTCCGCCGTCGCCACCGCACGCGCCCACCGGTAGTCCGCCTTGCCGCTCGGCGAGCGCTGGATCCGGTCGGTGAGCACGAGCTGCCGGGGCAGCTTGTACCCGGCCAACCGGGTGCGGCAGTGGCGCTGGATGTCGTCGAGCGTGGGCCGTGCGGCCGCGTCCGGGCGCAGCTCCACCACCGCGGCCACGTGGTTGCCCCACCGCGGGTCCGGGACGCCGGCGACGAGCGCGTCGTACACGTCCGGGTGGGACTTCAGCGCCTGCTCGACCTCCTCCGGATAGACCTTCTCGCCCCCGGTGTTGATGCACTGCGAACCGCGTCCGAGGACGGTGACGACGCCCTCCTCGTCCACGGTCGCCATGTCGCCGAGCAGGACCCACCGCTCGCCGCCGCGCCGGAAGAAGGTCTCGGCCGTCCTGGCCGGGTCGTTGTAGTAGCCGACCGGGACGTGGCCGCGCTGCGCGATCCGGCCCGGCTCGCCCGGCTTCACCGGGAGGCGCGTCTCCGGATCGACGACCTGGGTACGGCTGTTGACCCGGAGCCGGAAGCCCCTGCGCGCGCCCGCGTCGTCCGTCGCCGTGCCGTTGAAGCCCGACTCCGACGAGCCGAAGTTGTTCAGCAGCATCACGTGCGGCACCAGCGCCAGGAACTGCTCGCGCACCGTCTCCGACATGATCGCGCCCGACGACGACACGCTGAACAGGGACGACAGGTCGATGCCCTGGAGCGGCCCGCGGAGGGCGTCGATCAGCGGCCGCAGCATCGCGTCGCCCACCAGCGACACGGTGGTGACCCTCTCCCGCTCGATGGTCCGCAGGACCTCCTCGGGCACGAACCTGCGGTGCAGCACCACCCGCTGGCCGAAGCCGAAGCCGATGAACGCGGTGAGCGTGGACGTGCCGTGCATCAGCGGGGGAGTGGGGAAGAAGGTGATCCCGGCACCGCTCGCCGCGACCCGCTCGGCCAGCTCCTCCGGCCGCCCGACCGGCTCACCGGTCGGTGCCCCGCCGCCGAGCCCGGAGAAGAACAGGTCCTCCTGCCGCCACATCACGCCCTTCGGCATGCCGGTGGTGCCGCCGGTGTAGATGATGAACAGGTCGTCCCCCGAACGCGCCGCGAAGCCCCGCTCCGGTGAGCCGGCCGCCTCCGCCTGCGCGAACGGAACGCACGCGGGCTCCGGTGCGCCCCCGGGCGGGGTCCCCACTCTCACCAGGTGCCGCAGCCGCTCCGCCGAGGGCGCCGCGGCCGCGACCCGCCGCGTGAACTCCGCGTCGAAGACCAGCCCCGCCAGATCCGCGTCCCGGTAGAGGTAGACCAGCTCCTCCTCGACGTACCGGTAGTTGACGTTCACCGGGACGAGCCGGGCCTTCAGACAGCCCAGCACGGTCTGGAGGTACTCGACGCCGTTGTAGAGGTGCAGCCCCACGTGTTCGCCGCGCCGCAGCCCCGCGTCCAGCAGGTGGTGCGCGATCCGGTTGGCCGCGGCGTCGAGCTGAGCGTACGTCAGCCTCCGCTCGGCCCCCGTCCCGGGATGGTCGAGGTACACCAGCGCCTCGCGGTCCGGGACCACGTCCACGACCGACTCGAACAGGTCGGCAAGGTTGTACTCCACCGCTCCTCCTCCCACGCCGGCCGCCCGCACCGGCACGGCGGTCATTAGAGCGCCGGGGCGCACAAGGGGGAAGACGACCGGCGGAAGAATCTGACTAGGTGTCAGAAAACTATTGAACTGCGTTCGCGCCTCCTGCAACCTGTTCTAGGTCTGAGACGGGAGGACGGTCATGGCCACGGAACACCTCACCGTGCGGCGGGCGGGCGCCACACTCGTACTCACCCTGAACCGGCCCGAGGCGAAGAACGCGCTCACCCTGCCGATGCTCGTCGGGCTCCACGACGGCTGGACGGAGGCGGACGAGGACGACGACATCCGCTCCGTGGTGCTCACCGGCGCGGGCGGCTGCTTCTGCGCGGGCATGGACCTCAAGGCGCTGGCCGGCGGAGGGATGGAGGGCCAGGGCTACCGGGACCGCATGGCCGCCGACCCCGACCTCCACTGGAAGGCCATGCTGCGTCACCACCGGCCCCGCAAGCCGGTGATCGCCGCCGTGGAAGGCCCGTGCGTGGCCGGCGGTACGGAGATTCTCCAGGGCACCGACATCCGGGTCGCCGCCGAGTCCGCCACCTTCGGGCTCTTCGAGGTCCGCCGGGGCCTCTTCCCGATCGGCGGTTCCACGGTCCGCCTCCCACGCCAGATCCCGCACACCCACGCCCTGGAGATGCTGCTCACCGGCCGCCCGTACGGTGCCGAGGAGGCCGCCCGCATCGGGCTGATCGGCCACGTCGTCCCGGACGGCACCGCGCTCGACACGGCACTCTCCATCGCCGAGCGGATCAACGCCTGCGGCCCGCTCGCCGTGGAGGCGGTCAAGGCATCGGTGTACGAGACGGCCGGGCTGTCCGAAACGGAGGGCCTCGCCGCGGAACTCGAACGCGGCCGGCCCGTCTTCGACACCGCCGATGCCAAGGAGGGCGCCCGCGCCTTCACCGAGAAGCGCGCCCCCGTCTACCGCCGCGCCTGACCCGCCCCTCCGCACGCCCACGAGCCCCGAGCCGCCGGCGCACCGGCAGCGGCCTCACCCCGCGTGCCCCGGAGCCACCGCGTCCCTCCGGGCGACCGTATCCCCGGCGCGGAGATCGGAGTCCGTCCATGGCAACCACCCCCGCGCCGCAGCCGCTCAGCGCGCCCCTGGTCGTGGAGTTCCCGTTCACCCGGTCCCTCGGCCCCGTCCAGTCCGCCTTCCTCACCGGGCTGCGCGAGCGCACCGTCCTCGGCGTGCGCACAGCCGCCGGCACGGTCCTCGTCCCGCCCGTCGAGTACGACCCCGTCACCGCCGACGAGATCCGCGACCTCGTCGAGGTCGGCACCACCGGCACCGTCACCACCTGGGCCTGGAACCCGGCCCCCCGCCGCGGCCAGCCCCTCGGCCGGCCCTTCGCCTGGGTCCTCGTCCGGCTCGACGGCGCCGACAGCGCACTCCTGCACGCCCTCGACGCGCCCGGCGGCCCCGACTCCGTACGCACCGGCCTGCGGGTCCGCGTCCGCTGGGCGCGGCGGCGCACCGGAGCCATCACCGACATCGCCTGCTTCGAACCGTACGACGGCGAACCGGCGACGCCGCGGACCGGCAGCCACGACGGACGGTTCGCCGACCCCGTCACCGGCATCGTCGCCCCCGCCCGCCTCGACTACACCTACGTGCCCGGCCGCGCCCAGACCGGATACCTCCGCGCACTCGCCGACCGCCGCACCGTCGGCGAACGCTGCCCCTCCTGCCGCAAGGTCTACGTCCCGCCCCGCGGCGCCTGCCCCACCTGCGGCGTCGCCACCACCGAGCAGGTCGAGGTCGGCCCGCGCGGCACCGTCACCACCTACTGCATCGTCAACATCAAGGCGCGGAACCTCGACATCGAGGTCCCGTACGTCTACGCCCACATCGCTCTCGACGGCGCCGGGCTCGCCCTGCACGGCCGCATCGCGGGCATCCCGTACGACCAGGTCCGCATGGGCCTGCGCGTCGAACCGGTCTGGACCGACGACAGCCGCTACCCCGACCACTACCGGCCCACCGGCGAGCCCGACGCCGACTACGACACCTACAAGGAGCTGCTGTGACGCGTGAGGTCGCCATCGTCGCCTTCGCCCAGACCGACCACCGGCGACGCACCGACGGCCTCTCCGAGGTCGAGATGCTCCTGCCGGTCCTCCACGACGTGCTGAACCGCACGGGACTGAGGACCGGCGACATCGGCTTCACCTGCTCCGGCTCCTCCGACTACCTCGCGGGCCGCGCCTTCTCCTTCACCATGGCCCTGGACGGCGTCGGGGCCTGGCCGCCCATCGCCGAGTCGCACGTCGAGACGGACGGCGCCTGGGCGCTGTACGAGGCGTGGGTCACCCTGCTCACCGGCGAGGCCGACACCGCCCTCGTGTACGCCTACGGCACCTCCTCGCCCGGCCCGCTCAGGGACGTGCTCAGCCGCCAGCTCGACCCCTACTACCTGGCCCCGCTGTGGCCCGACTCCGTCTCCCTCGCCGCTCTCCAGGCACAGGCCCTGATCGACGCCGGCGAGACCGACGAAGCGGCGCTCGCCGCCGTCGCCGACCGCAACCGCGCCGCGGCGGCCGCCCACAACCCGCACGCCCAGCTCCCCGGTCCCCGCCCGCACGGCGAGTACGTCGTGCGCCCGCTGCGCACCGGCGACTGCCCGCCCATCGGCGACGGCGCGGCCGCCGTGATCCTCGCCGCCGGCGACACGGCGCGCGACCTGTGCGAACGCCCGGCCTGGATCCGCGGCATCGACCACCGCATCGAACCGCACGCCCTGGGCGTGCGCGACCTCACCGACTCGCCCTCCACGCGCCTCGCCGCCCGCCGCGCCGGAGCCTTCGAACGGCGCGTCGACACCGCGGAGTTGCACGCACCCTTCACCTCGCAGGAAGTGATCCTGCGCAAGGCGCTGCGCCTCGACGACACCGTCGACGTCAACCCGTCGGGCGGCCCGCTCGCCGCCAACCCCGTCATGGCCGCGGGCCTCGTCCGCCTCGGCGAGGCCGCCGCCCGCATCCACCGCGGCGCCTCCGGCCGCGCCCTCGCCCACGCCACCTCCGGCCCCTGCCTCCAGCAGAACCTGGTCGCCGTCCTGGAAGGAGACACCACGTGAGCAAGGAGCCCGTGGCCGTCACCGGCATCGGCCAGACCCGGCACGTCGCCGCCCGCCACGACGTGTCGATCGCCGGGCTCGTCCGCGAAGCGGCCGGGCGCGCCCTCGCGGACGCCGAGTTGACCTGGGCGGACGTCGACGCCGTCGTCATCGGCAAGGCGCCCGACTTCTTCGAGGGCGTCATGATGCCCGAGCTGTACCTCGCGGACGCCCTCGGCGCCGTCGGCAAGCCGATGCTCCGCGTCCACACCGCGGGCTCCGTCGGCGGCTCCACCGCCCTCGTGGCGGCCAACCTCGTCGCGGCGCGTGTCCACTCCACCGTCCTCACCGTGGCGTTCGAGAAGCAGTCCGAGTCCAACGCCATGTGGGGCCTGTCGCTCCCCGTGCCCTTCCAGCAGCCGCTGCTGGCCGGCGCGGGCGGCTTCTTCGCCCCGCATGTACGGGCCTACATCCGCCGCACCGGCGCGCCCGCCTCGATCGGCTCCCTCGTCGCGTACAAGGACCGCCGCAACGCGCTGAAGAACCCGTACGCGCACCTCCACGAACACGACATCACCCTGGAAAAGGTCCAGGCGTCCCCGATGCTCTGGGATCCCATCCGGTACTCCGAGACCTGCCCCTCCTCCGACGGCGCCTGCGCCATGGTCCTCACCGACCGCGCCGGCGCGGCCCGTTCACCGCACCCGCCCGCCTGGGTCCACGGCGGCGCGATGCGCAGCGAGCCGACCATGTTCGCGGGCAAGGACTTCGTCTCCCCGCAGGCGGGCAAGGACTGCGCGGCCGAGGTCTACCGGCAGGCCCGGATCGGCGACCCCCGCCGCGACATCGACGCCGTGGAGATGTACGTGCCGTTCTCCTGGTACGAGCCGATGTGGCTGGAGAACCTCGGCTTCGCCGCCGAGGGGGAGGGCTGGAAGCTCACCGAGGCGGGCGTCACCGAACTCGACGGGGACCTGCCCGTGAACCCGTCGGGAGGAGTGCTGTCCACGAACCCCATCGGCGCCTCCGGCATGATCCGCTTCGCCGAGGCGGCCCTCCAGGTACGGGGCCGTGCCGGCGAGCACCAGGTGCCCGGAGCCCGCCGGGCCCTGGGACACGCCTACGGCGGCGGAGCGCAGTTCTTCTCCATGTGGCTCGTCGGCGCCGAGCTGCCCACGGCCTGAGCGCACCGCTCACGCGGCCTGTCCGGGACCGGCCGCGATGGCTAGTCTGAGCGCGGACGACGACCGGGAGGAGCAGGCACGTGACCGACAGCATCACCGCCCAGCAGCACCGTCACCCGCTCGGGGGCTGGAACAAGCCGGACCTCGACCTCAGCAACGCGGACTGGCGGTCCGGCAGTCAGGGGGCGGGTGATGTGGAGATCGCCTTCGTCGAGGGGTTCATCGCCATGCGCAACGCCACGCGTCCGGAGAGTCAGTTCGACCTCACCTAGGGCGGCCTGTTTTCGGATCAGGCCGGTCCCGTCGTCGACCGACGCTCGACGACCGTGACGACGCGGTGCTGGTGCCACCCGGTTCGCGGCAGCGGGTCGGTGCAGCCGTGAACCCTGCACTCCTGATCGCCGGCGGCGGGGTCCGGCCGTCCGCGATCAGGACGCGTGAGCGCCCCCGCGGCCGGCCCGGTTCCCCCGTCGGCGGCCGACTTCCGCCCTCCCGCTAGAATCCGGGACGCCCGAACGGACGCGAACGGTGGGGTGAGGCATGGCGGAGCGGGAACCGTTCGCGCTGCTGAGGATCGTCGACCGGTACGGCGGCGCCGGTGTCGTGGTCCAGCTCGACGACTCGAACGCCCCGGGCATCCCGGACACGACGGCACAGCTCCTGGTCCACAACGACTTCGTGTCCGGGGTGTGGACCACCTACGTGGAACCGTGGGACCTGGCCGGCTGGGAGCACGTGCTGGACGAGGTCGCCGCCGGGCGCGACGCCGTGTGGCGCGAGGCCGCGCGGGTCGCCGAGATCGGCATCCGCCTGGACCTGCGGGAGGACGACCACGACCGGATCACGGTCACCGTCCACGACCAGCAGACGACCGGACTGGCCCTCGCGCTGGACATGGACCGCGGCTGGATCGACGAGCAGCGCGTCCTGCTCGACCGGCTCCGCGCCGCCTGGGCCCACCTCGTCCCGCGGGACCGGGGCGCTCCGCCCGGCTGAGGCCGGCTGCACTCGGGCCCGGACGGACACGGGTCGTCCATGAACGCCGCGGCGGTCCGTCCTAAGGTGGCGATCATGAGTGGAGAACGTGATCTGACCCGGCTCGTGTCCGGCATGCGGCCCGAGCTCGACCCCGGCCGCTACGTCTTCTGCACGGTCGACGGGCGGGACGTCCCGCCCGGCCTGCACCCCGTCGTCACCGTCGCCGAGTCCGAGGGACTCACCCTCGTCCTGCGGGAGGCGGAGGCGGACGCCGCCTCGCTCCCGTACGACTACGTGGCGGGCTGGATCACACTGCGCGTGCACTCGGCGCTCGATGCCGTCGGCCTGACCGCGGCGGTCGCGGGCGCACTCGCGGACGCGGGTCTGAGCTGCAACGTCGTCGCGGGCTACCACCACGACCACCTGTTCGTGGAGCGCGAGCGCGCCGAGGAGGCCCTCGCCGTCCTCCGCCGGCTCGCCGAGGCCACCGCCTGAGCCTGCCCGGCACGGTTCGGCGTCCTGTCGAGGGCCGGCCGGCGGGCGTGACCGGGGCCGGAGCGAGGCCGGAGCGGAGCCGGGGCGGGCATCCGGGACGCGTCCCCCGATGCGGTGAACCGCACCGGCCGAACAGCCCCCGCGGGCACCGATCACGGGGGACTGCGCCGAGGGGGCGGCCGCCGTTCCGGGCGTGCGGGCACGTACCATGGCGGCATGTCCTTCCTCCGTCGCCGCAGCGCCGCCACACCCGCGGGCCCGGACTTCGATGTCCTGGCCATGGACCCGGGCGACTGGCCCGGCAATCTCGGCGCCGGCCTGCTCCCCGCCCCCGACGGCAGCTGCCAGGGCGTGTTCCTCCGCTACGACCTGTTCGGCGGCCGCGGCCCCGCGATGATCATCGGCAACCTGCCGGAGGGATCCCCGGCGCGTGAGCTGGCCGAGGGGCAGGTGCCCTTCGAGGTCGCGCAGCTGCTCGCCGCGCTGGAGAACGACGAGCCGGTCGAGGTCGTCGAGACCGAGGACGTCCCCGTCATGCAGGGGGACAACCTGCTGATCGTGCGCCGGCTGAAGCTGTCGGAGAGCCGGATCTCCTGTGTGCAGTTCGACCGCAGCGACAACGTCCTGGTCACCATCGCCAGCTGGGACCGCCCGATCACCGACGACCTCTACGCGCTGCTCAAGCCCCTGCCCGCGGAACTCTTCCAGCAGGGCTGAGCCCATGGCGACGGACGAGGGCAAGGGCGGCGCGCAGGGGACCGTACGCGTCGACAGCTGGATCTGGGCGGTACGCCTCACCAAGACCCGCTCGCAGGCCGCCGCCGCGTGCCGGGCCGGGCACGTCCGCGTCAACGGCGAGCGCGTCAAGCCCGCCCAGGCCGTGAAGCCGGGCGACGAGGTGCGGCTGTTCCACGCGGGCCGCGAGCGGATCGTCGAGGTCAAGCGGGTGATCGCCAAACGGGTCGGCGCGCCCGTCGCCGCGGAGGCGTACGCCGACAACAGCCCGCCCCCGCCACCGCGCGAGCACGTCGCGCTGGCCGGGGTCCGCGACCGCGGCGCCGGCCGCCCCACCAAGCGCGAGCGCCGCGAACTGGACCAGCTCCGCGGCCTCCGCCCCTCCTGATCCCCTGCGTCGCGGGCACCGTCGCCGACGGGACCGGAGCACACCGCCCGGCCCGCCGCGCCGCCGCCCGCTACCGCCTCACGAGGTGAACAGTCCCGCCACCCGGGCCGCGGACGTGCCCAGGCCCACCGGGCCGCCGGGCCGGACGGGGGTCGCCGGGCCGGACGGCGGTGCGGCGGAGCCGGTGCCCCGCAGCCGCGGCGTACCGGCGCCCGAGCGGATGTCCTCGTCCCGGTAACGGCGTACGCTGCGGTGCCAGTGGAGGATGCCCGCGAGCCAGTCCTCCAGCTCCCGCACATACGCGTCGAGCGCGCCCCGCCCGCTCTCGTCCAGCCCGAACCGCTCGGCCAGCACCGGCAGTTCGTGCTCCTTCACGTGCAGGAACTGCCGCAGCCGCCCCCGCATCAGGTCGTCGATGATCGAGACGCCGGCCTGGTAGTCGCAGTCGAAGAACGTCTGCACGACGAGCACGCCGTTGTGCACCTCGCCCTCGACCTCGACCTCCTTCCGGTACGAGAAGAGGTCGTTGAGCAGCGTGGCGTAGTCCTGGGCGGCGTTCTCCAGGCCGCGCACCGGGCCGCTCCGCAGCAGCTCCGCCGGGAGCCCGCCCTCGTGCCGCAGCCGCGCCAGGCTCATCGTCATGTCGGAGCCGAAGGTCCGGCGCCGCATCTCGATGTAGTCCACCGGGTCGGGCACCCGGTGCTGGGCCCAGCCCCACCCCATGGAAGCCAGGTGCTGGGCGTCGATGGTCAGCAGCTCCGCCTGACTGCGCACCGGCCGCCACGTCGTCAGCAACCGGTCCCCGCAGGACGCCGCGTAGTGGACCAGCTGGACGCGCCGGAGCCTGCCGTACCGTTCCTCCGTGTAGTCCACGACCAGGCCGTCGAGGGAGCGTCCCGTCGTCAGGACGCCACGGAAGGCGCTCAGCAGCCCGGTGGCGGCGGCTCCCGTGCGAGCCCGCTGATGACGAAGTCCGTGATGGTGCCGGAGCCGTCGCGCACCGGCGTCAGCAGCGCGGCGGAGACCCGGACGGCCGGCAGCGTGGAGCACAGGCCCCGCCACGGGTCGTGGCCTCACCGGCGTCCACACAGCTGTTCCGCGTCCCGTGCCCCTGCCCGCACGGGCACTGCGCCCCTTCCCGCACCCCGGGCCCCGCCGTGCGCGGCGTGCCACCCGGCGGGCTGCCGTCCCCGCCGCCGGGTTCGGGCGCCGCGGCCTCCGTCCTCCTGCGCACGTCGGTGCGGAGCGTCGCGGTCTCGCGCTCGATGAAGGCCTTCAGCGACGCCACGTCGGACGGCATGTCGCGGCCTCCCCAACACAGAGAAAAAGTATGAACATACCCTGCCTGACCGACAGGAAGACCGGTACGGCCACCCGTCCGGCGCACACGGGGCGAACGGCCCGGTGAACACGGGACGCTCCGCGCCGCCCGCGCGACCGGGCAGGCACCCCACGGGTGACACGGCAGTGCGCTGCGTGTCCGGTGTGTCGGCACCGGCCACGCAGCGCACGTCCCCCCAGGCGGGCTCGGCCCCCGGCGCCTCGGGCCGGGGAACCGCCCATCCGGCTCCCTCGGCCCGGGCCACGCGGTCAGCGAGTGCCGACCGCGGCGCGCACGGCCCGCCGGGCCATGGCGCAGTCGTCGTGCAGCCTCCTCAGCAGCAGTCGCTGTTCCTCCCCCTGGGACAACCCCCCGGGCTGGACCGGGACCGAGCCGACCGGCGGCGCCTCTCGTATCGTGCGCTGCACGGCCGTCTCGTACGTCCGTATCTCCCGCGTCAGCACGAGCATCAGGTTCACCAGGAACGCGTCCCGCGCCGCGGGGCCCGCCGCCTGGGCGAGCTGGCTGATCTGCCGCCGCGCGACCGGGGCGTCGCCCAGCACCGCCCACAGCGTCGCCAGGTCGTACCCCGGCAGGTACCAGCCCGCGTGCTCCCAGTCGACCAGCACCGGACCGGCCGGCGACAGCAGGATGTTCGACAGCAGCGCGTCGCCGTGGCAGAACTGGCCCATGCCGCCCCGCGCGCCCGCGTGCGCCAGACCGTGCAGCAGCTTCTGCAGGTCGTCGCGGTCCCGGTCCGTGAAGAGCCCCAGCTCGTGGTAGCGGGAGATCCGCGACGCGTAGTCCAGCGGTGCGTCGAACGTCCCGGCCGGCGGCCGCCACGCGTTGAGCCGCGCGATCGCGCCCAGGGCGGCTCGGACATCGGCGCGGGGCGGCGCCTCGAAGGGGTGGCGGGTCAGCGCCGCCGCCCGTCCCGGCATCCGCTCGATCACCAGCGTGCAGTTGTCCGGGTCCGCGGCGATCAGCCGCGGCGCCCGCACCGGCGGGCGGTGCCGGACGAAGGTGCGGTAAGCCGCGATCTCATGACGGAGCCGCTCGGCCCAGGCGGGGGAGTGGTCCAGTAAACACTTGGCGACGGCGGTGGCACGCCCCGTCGTCCCGACGAGCAGGACGGAGCGGCTGCTGCGCCGCATCAGCTGCACCGGGTTGAACTCGGGGCAGATCCGGTGCACCGACGCGATCGCCTTGCGCAGTTGCGCGCCCTGCGGGCCGGACAGGTCGATCCTGCCGCTGAGCGGCCCCGCCGCCGGTCCCGCCCAGCGCCGGGCCCTGCCCGCCTGGGTGGGATCCAGGTACGGTCCGCTGCCGGCCGGGACGGCGCGCTGGAGCCGGGGCGGGGCGGACACGGAGGACGATGCTGTGTACATGGGCGAGACAGATCCCTTCGTGTGCCGACGAGTTACGTACGCTGCCCCGTCCCGGCAACCGGCCGACACCCTGGGGAATGAGGGCCGGTTGCCGGAGCGGGGTGGCGCTTTCCTACCTGACACCCGCGCGCCCGTGGCACACCATCTGGCGGACCCTGGCGAAGCCTGGCGAATAGTCGCCAGCCCTATGCCGGCGGGCTACTGTCAACTCAGCCGAGAACCTGGGGGCTTGACGTGACCGGAGAACCCAACACCCGCCTTGCAGACCTGTTCGGCCTGGCCGGATGGTCCAAAGGAGAGCTCGCGCGGCTCGTGAACCGGCAAGCGGCGGCCATGGGCCACCCGCAGCTGGCGACCGACACGTCGCGGGTCCGGCGCTGGATCGACATGGGGGAGACCCCCCGCGATCCCGTGCCCCGGGTGCTGGCAGCCCTGTTCACCGAGCGACTCGGCCGTGTCGTGACCATCGAGGACCTCGGGTTCGTACGACACGGGCGCGCCGGGAAACGGCGGGACGTCAGGAACACCGACAACCCTGACGGGCTGCCCTGGGCGCCCGAGCGTACGGCTGCGGTCCTCACCGAATTCACGGGAATGGACCTCATGCTCAACCGACGCGGCTTGATGGGCGCGGGTGCCGCGCTCACCGCAGGCTCCGTACTGACCAGCGCCATGCACGACTGGCTCCGCACCGACCCCGCACTCCCCTCCGACGCGGCCCGCGTCGCCGATCCCCTGCACGCCGACCCCGCCGGTTTCGACCGCTACGAGGCCGCCCCCATCGGCTCCCAGGAGATCGAGGCGCTGGAGCGGTCCGTCGAAGTGTTCCGCGCCTGGGACGCCGCCCGTGGCGGCGGCCTGCAGCGCAAGGCCGTGGTGGGCCAGCTCAACGAGGTGGGCGGCATGCTCGCCTACCGCCACCCCGAGCACCTCCAGCGGCGGCTGTGGGCCGTCGCCGCCAACCTCGCCGTCCTGGCGGGGTGGATGTCCCACGACGTGGGCCTGGAACCCACCGCCCAGAAGTACTTCGTCATCGCCGCGCACGCGGCCCGCGAGGGCGGCGACCGGCCCCGCGCCGGTGAGGCGCTGTCCCGTGCAGCCCGGCAGATGGTCCACCTGGGCCGCCCCGACGAGGCGCTGGACCTGATGAAGCTCGCCCGGGCCGGCTCGGGCGACGAGACGCTGCCCCGTACGCACGCCATGCTGCACACCATCGAGGCCTGGGCGCAGGCGGCGATGGGCCGCGGCCAGGCCATGCGCCGCACCCTCGGCGAGGCGGAGGAGCTCTTCGTCTCCGACAAGAGCGACGTACCGCCGCCCAGCTGGATGCAGACCTTCAAGAAGGAGGATCTGTACGGCATGCAGGCCCTCGCCTACCGCACCCTCGCCGAGCACGAACCCGGGGCCGCCAAGCAGGCCCAGCACTTCGCCCAGAAGGCCCTCGCCCTGCGGGTCGACGGCCGGCAGCGGTCGAAGATCTTCGACTACCTGTCGATGGCGTCGGCGTGCTTCATCGCCGACGACCCTGAGCAGGCCGACCGGTACGCCAGGCTCGCCCTGATGTCGATGGGGGAGACCTCGTCGCAGCGCACCTGGGACCGGCTGCGTGAGATGTACCGGCTCACCGGGCAGTACGCGGGCTACACGAAGATCGAGGACCTGCGCGAGGAGATCCAGCTCGCCATGCCCAAGCAGACGACCAGGAAGTCACGCGACAACCGGATCTGACGAGGGCCGGCACCATCCGGCCCGGCCCGCACATCACCCGTCCCCCGCCCCGCGCCACCATGGACGCGGAGGCCCGCGACGTGGCCCACCACGCCGACAGGCCCACGACGACGTGGTCCTGGTCCCTGGAACCTCGCCCTAAGGCGCGGTCCTTCCCGAGGGGTCGCCGATCCGGGCGACCATGACACAGGCGTCGTCCTCCCGTGGACCGGCGCCGAACTCCTCCGCCACCGACCGTACACACTCCTGCGCGTCGCGCGCCCGGGCGAAGCGCGGTGCCAGTCCCAGCAGCCTGTCCGTGCCGCCCGCACCGAAGGGATCCGCACCCGCGCCGCGGGTCAGCCCGTCCGTGTGCAGGACCAGAACGTCCCCGGGCAGCAGCCGCACCTCGGCCTGCTCGTACGACGTCCGGGGCGTCGCCCCGAGCATCAGCCCCTCCGGACGCGTCAGCGCACGCCCCGTCCCGCCGCGGAACAGCAGCGGGGCGGGGTGTCCTGCCTGCGCCCAGCTGAGGGTCCCGGTCGTCGGGCTGTACCGGCAGCACAGGGCGCTGCCCAGCGCGGGCTGGGCGGACGCCTCCAGCAGCCGGTTGAGGTGCTCCATGAGCGGCCCCGGGCTGATCCCGGCCACCGCCATGCCGCGCAGGGCGCCCAGCAGCATCGCCATGGACGAGGTCGCCGACACGCCGTGCCCGGTGAGGTCGCCGACGGTCAGCAGTGCGTCCCCGCCGGGCAGTTCCAGGGCGTCGTACCAGTTGCCGCCGACCATCCCGCTGGACTCGGACGGCAGGTAGTGCCCGGCCAGGTCGAGGGCCGCGGGGCCGCCGTGCGGGAAGCGGAGCGAGCCGCGCCACGGCGGCAGGACCGCCTCCTGGAGCTCCACCGCCATCCGGTGCTCGGTCTGCTCGATGTCATGCCGGCGCCGGAGCGATTCACGGGTCTCGCGGACCGCCCGCTCACTGCGGCGCAGTTCGCTGACGTCCCGTAAAACGGCCCACATCGAAGCCGTGCAGCCGTCGGAGTCGAGAACCGGTTCGCCCATCATGTGGAGCGTGCGCACCCGGCCGTCGGTCCGGACGATCCGGAACTCCCCGTCGATCGGCTTGCCGTCGATCAGGCAGCCCGTCACCATCGCGGTCAGCAGCGCCTGGTCCTCGGCGAACACCACGGACGGCAGTTCGTCCAGCGACATGGGACCGCACCCGGGAGAGCGGCCGAAGATCTGGAACAGCTCCTCGGACCAGGTGACTTCATCGGTGAGGAGGTTCCACTGCGCGCTGCCGACCCGGCTGAGCAGTGAACCGGTGCGCGGCGGCTCGTCCGGCGACGCCTGGGTCTCCTCGGCCGGCGGCGTGCCCTGCCCGTCGGCGGGCGGGCCCTCGGGCAGCCCTTCCTTCAGCTGCCCCAACTGGGCACCCAGGTCGTCGAGTTGGTGGACGGCGAGGTCGCACAGTGCGCGCTGCCAGCGGCCCTGGGGGTCGTCCTCGTCCACCACGGCGTCCCGGCGCACGGCGTCGACGTCTCCCCGCAGTCTGCGGGTCTGCGAGATCAGAGCGTCCACCGTGCCGCGCTCGGGCGGCTGCCCGGCGGTACGGTCCGCGAACAGATGGGACGGCATGTCGTACTCCGATACAGGCGCGGCATGGCCAGAGTCTGAAAAAACAAGGACCGGTTACGACTGTTGCACAGCCCGCGAGGGCCTGTAAGAGCTTTGGCAACACTCGATACGGTGGTGCTTCCGGCATATGCCTAAGGCTGGTCGAATATTAGCCACGTGTGGCTGGATCGCACGGTTCCGTACTGTACCGGGCCGGTCACGGAAGGATCGCGTCCGCATAGCTCCCGTCGACCCGCAGGGCACCTCCGGTGGTCGCCGAGGCCTGCGGGGAGCTGAGATGAACCACCATGTGGGCGGTTTCCCCGGGCTCGATCAGCCGCTGCGGCAGCGACCGGGGCCGGTCTCTTCGCACGAACTCCCGCTGCACCGCGTCCACGGCGGATCCTTGTCGTCCAGCTCGTACACGAAATCTTCCACCCCACCCGTAGGGGTGGGTCCAGTGATTACGGAGTTGACGGTGACGCCTGTACCGGCCGCTTCCTTCGCGAAGCCGCGGCTCACCGCGAGCAGAGCCGTCTCCGCATGCCGTAACGGATCGTCCCGGCCGGGGTGACGACCGCGCCAGTCGCTCGCGATGTACTGGATCCGGCCCCGGCCGCGGCGTGTCATGCCCGGCAGGTACGCACGGGTCAGCCGCACCGCCGCCGACACCTCCACCTCGAAGGACCGCCGCCAATCCGCGTCCGTGATCTCCAGCGCCGGCCCGCGCCTCGAAGATGCCCAGGTTGTTCACCCGGATGTCCACCGCGGGCAGCGGCTCGACGGTGCGCCCGGTCCCCTCGTCGGTCGCCGGATCCGCCGGTACGGGCACCACCTCCCCGTCCGGAACCTCGGCGCGCAGCCGTTCCACGGCATCCCGCACGCTGTCCGGGCCGCGTCCGTTGACCGCCACCGTGGCCCCCGACCGGGCCGGCCGACGGTGATCGCCGCACCGAGGCCCTGCGTCGACCCCATGACCAGCGCCGTCCTGCCGACGAGCGCCAGCCGCATCCGCCCGCTCTCCCTCCCGCGTCCCGGGTCCCGCGCCCCGCTCTCCCTTCCCGCGTCCCGCGTCCTGCCCGTCCGGATCCGCCTGCGTCCATGGTGCACGTGGACCGCCGATCGGCGGGTACCCGGATCTCCCGGCGCGGTGCCGGGACACGCCGATCCGTCGGAAGGGCAGGACCGTGAGCATGGAAGCCGGCAAGAGGATCGTCGTCACCGGAGCCACCGGCAATGTCGGCACCAGCGTGGTGGCGGCATTGGCCGACGATCCGCAGATCGCATCCGTACTGGGCCTGGCGCGCAGGCTGCCCGGCTGGTCGCCGCCCAAGACGGACTGGGCGTCGGTGGACCTCGCGCAGGACACCGACCTGGTCAGGTACTTCGAGGGCGCCGACGCCGTCATCCACCTCGCCTGGGCGTTCCAGCCGACCCACGACCCGATGCGCACCTGGCGCACCAACGTGTTCGGCAGCCTCCAGGTCTTCCGGGACGTGGCCTCCGCCGGTGTGCCGGCCCTGATCCACGCCTCCTCCGTCGGCGCCTACTCGCCGGGCCCCAAGGACCGGGCGGTCGACGAGACGTGGCCCACGCACGGCTGGCCGGAGGCCGCGTACTGCCGCGAGAAGTCGTACCTGGAGCGGGTGCTGGACTCCTTCGAGGTGCGCAACCCCGGGGTCAGGGTGGTGCGGATGCGCCCGGCCTTCCTGTTCAAGGAGGAGTCGGCGAGCGAGCAGCGCCGGATCTTCGCCGGGCGCTTCGTGCCCGGGCAGCTCGCCCGCGCCAAGGCCGTCCCGTTCGTGCCGGACATCGAGGGCCTGCGCTTTCAGGCGCTGCACACCGATGACGCGGCGCAGGCCTACCGCCTCGCGGTCGGGCACGACGTCGGCGGGGCGTTCAACCTCGCCGCCGAGCCGCCCATCGGCGCCGCCGAGATCGCCGGGCTGCTCGACGCGCGGGTCGTCCGCGTGCCCCGCCCGGCCGCGCGCGCCCTCCTGGCGGCGGGCTGGAACCTGCGCCTGGTCCCCGCCTCCCCGCAGCTCTTCGACGCGGTGCTGCGCCTGCCGCTGCTGGACTGCACCCGGGCCCGCGTCGAACTCGGCTGGCACCCGCAGCGCAGCTCCCTGGAGGCGTTCGGCGAACTGCTGCGCGGCATGCGGCGCGGCGCCGGCCTCGACACCGCTCCCCTCGCGGGCCGCAGGACGGGCTGACGACACAGGCCGCGCAGACGGGGGCGGCGCACGTCCGCGGCCCGGATGGCCCGATCCGTCCCGTCCCCGCAGGTGAAGACACCCGCATCCGTGGGCAAGCCCTAAGGGAGACGGACGACGGATCCGGCTGTCGGGCGGAAGGGGGGGCCACCGTGGCGGACCGACGCCCCCGCGGCTATCAGCCCGACTGGCACCCTCGCCCCGCGACCCAGGAGTTACTGGCTGAGGTCGAGATGATCCTCGGCCGGTACGCCGCGCAGATGCCGCTGACCATCCGGCAGATCTGGTACGCGGCGGTCGCCGACGGCGCGCTCGCCAAGCAGGAGCGGTCCTACAAGCGGCTGGTCGAGCTCCTGGCCATGGCGCGCCGCTCCGGCCGCATCTCCTGGCTCGCGATCCGTGACGACACCGACCAGCCGGCCGAGCCGCGCACGTTCGACGGCCCCGACGGCTTCCGCCGGGCCGTGGCGGACGCGGTGCACGGCTACCGGCTCGACCGCCAGGCGGGTCAGGAGGCCCGCCTGGAGGTGTGGTGCGAGCCGGCGGGCCTCGTGCCCCAGCTCGCGGCCGTCACCGACCCGTGGGGCGTGCCCGTGTACGCCGGTGCGGTCTTCACGGGCCTGGCCGGCAAGCGCGCCGCCGCTCGCCGGGCCGCGACCGGCGGCCACGGCGCGGTGCGGATCATGGTGATCAGCGACTGGGACCCGGGCCGGGAGCACCTCTTCGCCTCCCTCGCCGAGGACATCAAGGCCTTCGCCGCGCTCGACGCCCCCGACGTCCGCATGGAGTTCGAGCACCTGGCGGTCACCGAACAGCAGATCGCTGAACTGCGCCTGCCCACGGCACCCGTACGGACGGGCGAGCGACGGCCGTTCCCGGGCGGTGCCACCACCCAGGCGGAGGCCATTCCGCCCGACGCCCTGGCCACGCTCGTGCGCGAGGCCATCAGCCGCAGCTGCGACACCGAGGTGCTGGCCGCGGTTCTGGCCCGCGAGGACGACGAACGCCACGCCCTGCTGGAGGAGCTCGCGAGGTTCCTGCGGGACGCTTGACCGGGGGCGACCGCATGCGGGAGGCGTCCGGGCGGCACGCCTGGACGCGGGGGCACGGCCGCGGGGGAGTGGAGGCCGGAGGTCCGCCTCACCCCGGCAGCGGCTGGGTCGTGAGGGTGAACAGGCCCCCGTCCGGGTCACGCAGTGTCGCCTCGGCGCCCGGCTCGTGGTGGACCACGGTACCGCCGTGCTCCAGCGCGGCGCTGACGCAGGCGTCGACGTCCGGCACGGGGAAGTGGACCTGCCAGCGCGGCCGGATCGTCGGGTCCGGAGCGGCCTCCAGGGCGCCCGAGCTGAGCCGGGCGACGACGTGCCCGCCACTGCGCAGGACGACCTCGTCCTCCTCGTACTCGACGTCGACGCAGCCCGGCCGCCCGGTGGCCCAGTCCAGGATCTCCCCGTAGAAGATCGCCGCCTCGAAGGCGTCACGGGTCTGGAGCCGCACCCAGGCGGGAGCCGCGTCGCGCCAGCTCTCCCAGCCCGCCAGCAGCTGTCCCTCCT
>NZ_KL591028.1:64225-104903 GCF_000716335.1 Streptomyces sp. NRRL S-118
TGTATAAGAGACAGGTCCCGGTCGGCCGCGAGCGCGCCCCGGCCCACCACGAAGGACACCGGTCCGACGGCGACCGTGCCGCTGCGCTCCCTGATCCGGGACGCCGTCTCGTCGGCGTTCTCGACGGCGAAGTACGGAGTCCAGGCCACGGCCACCTGCAGGGCCTTGGCCAGGGCACCGATTCCGGCCACCGGCTTGCCGCGGGCGAGCGCGACGCTGAACTCCTCACCGAGCCGCGCGGGCTTGAACCGCCACCCCAGCACCGCGCCGTAGAAGTCCTGCGAGGCGCGCAGGTCGCGCGTCATCAGGCTGACCCAGCAGGGGGCGCCGAAGACCGCGTCGCTGGAGGTCACGCCCTTGGTCGCCGCCGGTTTTGTATTCATGTGCGAAACCGCCCTGTGTCACCGTGCCGCTCTGCCCGATGTCCATACTTGCACTGTTTGCGGAGGCAGGTCCTGTTTCATCCGCCCGGTGGGCGGGGCACCCCGAGGACCCGGCCACGGGGTGCCCCAGCCGTTCAACCTTTCAGTCCTTCAGTGGTCCGGCCTTCATCCGACAGCCGGGCCGGCCGGTCCGCCGGGGGTGTCGTTGCGCCCGGTCGAAGGAGTCCAGGTGGTACGCGTCGGCCGTGTCGATCAGTGTGATGCCCGCAGCCGGCGCAGCGTGGACGGTCCCGATCGCCTGCCGCTCGTCCGGCCGCCCCTCGACCGACAGGGGTATCGCGCCGGATCCGATGGGCTGACCCGTGCGTCTCCGACGCGGCGGGCGGGCAGGCCGGAGGGTTCTGTCCGTGTTCCGGTCACCGCTCCGGCCCCCGTGCGCGGCCGTGGCGCCGTCCGGCACCGGCTGGTGATGGCAGCCGTCAATCCGGGCGACCGCTGCCGTCCGGGGGCGTCGGGCCGAGGGAGGCGAGCAGGGCCCGGGCGGCCGCCGACGGGCGCCCGTCGGCGGGCCGGGCCACGGACACCTCCCAGGAGATGCCGCCCGCCGTGGCCCGGCAGCGCAAGCCCCCGGCCTGCTCCTTGCGGGTGACGGACCGCGGCATCGGCGCCATCCCGGCCTCGCGCCCCACCACCTCCAGCGCCTCGTGCACGTCGTCGAGCCGCAGGCCGGTCGTGCGCCGGATCCCGCGCGCCGCGAACGCCGCGCCGGCGACCCCGGGAGCCCCGGGCACAGCCCGACCACGGGCTCCCGGGCCGGCACCCGCAGCCGCACCCCTCCGCCTCCGGCCCGCCCGCCCCGTCCCCGGATCCGCGCCCGCCACGACGCCAGGTCCAGCCGGCCCCGGCGCACCCGCTCCGGCAGCACCGCCGAGCCGTCCTGCTCCACCCGTACGTCCACGGCGGGATTGCCGGGCCCGAACGCGACGAGCACGCCGAGCGGGTCCACCGCGCCCGTGCACTGCTCCGTGCCCATCGTCGGCGTGCCGCCGACCACGCCCCGCACCGTGGCCACCGCCTCCCGGGCCGCGGCCGCGCTGTGCAGCGTGCGCCGGGCCTCGCCGAGCAGCGCCTGTCCCGCCTCGGTGAGCTCCACCCCGCGTGTCGTGCGCCGGAACAGTTCGGCCCCGGGCTCCCGCTCCGGCGCCCGCACCGACGAGGACAGCCCGGACTGCGCCAGGTGGAGTCGCGCGGCCGCCCGGGTGACGGTGCGCTCCTCCGCGACGGCCACGAAGTGCTCCCGGATGCCCGAGCTCCGCGTGTCGCAGTTCAAGTGCGCACCCCCGGTATGAAGTTGGTGTGTACCTGACGCTACAGTGCGATGCTCGATCAAGCGTTCGGGAAGGGTGGGGAATGAGCGCGCAACTGAGGGAAAGAGCCACCGAGTTGGCCGTGGTGTTGTGGCGGGAGCACACCGTGTACCGCGACCGGTCCGGGGGAGTGGTCATCCGCGGCGAGCACGTCCAGCGCTGGATCTCGCTCGCCCCCTCCGGCGGACGGGACGAGATCCTGCTGCGCGCCGGCCGGATCCTCGACGGCGGCACCACCGCCCCGGCCCGCTCCGAGGCGGTCATGCCGCTCTCCGCCGGTACGGCGGAGCTCGCCGCGGCATGCCGCCGTCTGCTCGCCGACACGGCCGCCGACGCCTCGCCGCACGCACCCGCCCCCGGACGCACCCGGACACCGGGCAGGGCGGCCGAACCGTCCAGGACCACGAAGGCCGCCAGGTTCCGCGGGACCCGCAGGGCACGCAGGACCGCCCCGGCCACCGGTGCGTCCCGCCCGGCCCGCCGCCCGGGAGGTGCGCGCCGCCACACGAGCCTCGGTTCCTGGGTGGTGCTGGCCTGCACGGCGGCCGTGGTCGCGTACTACCTCCACGGCCTCGGAGTGTTCACCCGCTGAATCGCCGTACGCCGGGCGGACGGCGGCCGGTCACCGCCGTCCGCGGACCCGGCCCCACGCCTGCCGCGACACCCGCGCCAGGTACCAGCGCTCCTCGTACAGCAGCCGGCCGACGAGCGAGCCGCCGAACACCACGAAACCCACCCCTACGAGCCAGGACTGGACGACCAGCATGGTGCCGACGGGGCCGTACGTCACCGTGTTCGACGCGATCAGCGGCGAGAACACCAGCCGGGAGAAGCCCCGCAGCCCGGCCAGCCCGATCACCGTGGCCACCGCGCCGGGGAACAGGGCCCTCCACGGCAGCCGGCCCCCCAGCAGCAGCCGTTGCGACCACCAGAAGAAGAGCACCGCGCTCACCACGGCGACGGTGGCCCGCCAGGCCAGGTCGCCCGCGTCGACCGGGCGCGTCGCCACATGCGCGGACAGCAGCAGGTATCCGATGAGGACGGCGAGCCACACGAGGTGACGCCACATCGTGTGCCAGCGCGCCGCGGGCAGTTCCCACACCTTCTCGTACCCCGTCTGGACGACCCCGCCGAACGTCACCCCGAACACCGCCAGCGCGGCGATACCGAACCCCGTCGTCGACTCCAGCGCCCTGCCGGGCGCGGCGAACAGCCGCCGTACCTCCCTCTCCGAGGACGCCGACACCCCGAGCCCGTCGGAGAGCCACTCCGCGAACCCCTCGCCGTTCGCCGGGTCGGCGGCCGCGACCACGATGAGCAGCGGCACCAGGGTCAGCAACCCGAGTGCCGCGAACCCCATGGACCGGTGCATCAGCTCCAGGTCGTTGCCCCGCCGCCAGCCCCGCCCGGCGGCCGAACCGTGGAAGGCGGCGTACAGCCGGCCGAACCACCGCAGCCGGCCCTCGGCGCCGGATGACTTCTCGGGCATGCCATGTCGCATACCCCTCAGGCGACCGCCCCTGCGGCCGCGGGCGGATGAGACCCCGAATGGACGCCTGCGCCCCCACTGTCGCCGCACCGCCTTTCGTGGTGCACTTGAGGACAGGAGCTGGGGCCGATGAATGTGCAACGAATGTCGGGACCGGCCGGCGCGGGCATGGCTGTGGCGGTCTGCGCGGCCCTGGCCGTCGGCCTGTACGGCTGCTCCTCCGCGCAGTCACCCCGGCCGGGCCGCCCGGCCACCACCGAGCCGTCCCCGGCCCTGCCGGCCGGCGTCTCGCCCTTCACCGGGCTCCCGTCCCGCCCCGGCACCCCGGTGCTCGCAGTCAAGATCGACAACGTGCCTCCGGCACGCCCGCACACCGGCCTCGGTGCGGCGGACCTCGTCTACGTCGAGCGGGTCGAGGCCGGGCAGAGCCGTATCCTCGCCGTGTTCTCCTCCCGGCAGCCGCCGACCGTGGGACCGGTGCGCAGCGCCCGCGAGTCCGACCTGGAGCTGCTGCGGCAGTTCGGCCGGCCCGCGCTGGCCTACTCGGGCTCCCAGGCGGCCCTCCGGCCGCTGATCGACGCCGCCCCGCTGTTCCCCCTCACGCCGGGGGACGCCCCGGGCGCCTACTTCCGCGGCGGTGACCGCCCGGCCCCGCACAACCTCTACCTGCGTCCCGATCGCGCGCTGGCCGCCGCACCCGCCGCCGACAAGGCCCGGGACATCGGCTTCCGCTTCGGGGCCGCGCCGGCCGGCGGCCGGGACGTCAACCAGCACACGGTCCGCTTCCCGGCCGCGCGCTTCACCTTCACCTGGTCGGACAGCGCCAGACGGTGGCAGGTGGCCATGGACGGTACGCCGACCCGGACCACGGACGGCGGCCGGGTGGGTGCCGCGACCGTCGTCGTGCAGAACGTCGAGATACGGCCGTCGAAGTTCCGCGACCGTTCCGGCTCGGTCTCCCCGTACACGCGGACCGTCGGCTCGGGAACGGCGCTGGTGCTGCGTGACGGCAAGGCGTACGAGGCCCGCTGGAGCCGTACGGCGCCCGAGACCGGCACCACCTTCACCACGCCGGCGGGGGAGCCGCTCGCCTTCGCGGCCGGGCAGGTGTGGGTCCTGCTCACCGCCGCCCGGTGACGGCCGCGTGAGTCGCCGCGGGCGGTTCAGCCGCGGCGGCGGGTCAGCACCACGCCCAGGAGGACCATGCCGAGCCCCAGGGCGAAGTGCAGCCAGTTGTCGGCCGTGTTCACGGGGACGAAGTTGGCGCCGCTGTCGTGGTCGATGAACAGCCCGTACAGCCACAGCGCCAGGTAGACGAGCCCGCCGCCGATGAGGAACGCGCGGGCGGTGGCCACGGCCCGGGCCATGATGACGCCCGCGAGGCCGAACAGCAGGTGCACCAGGTTGTGCAGCACCGACACCTGGAAGACGCCCAGCAGCTTGGCCCCGGAGTGGTGTTCGGCGAACTCCATGGTGTCGTACTGGGTGGTGATACCGGGGATGAAGCCCAGGAGGGCCACCACCAGGAAGACCAGCCCCACGAGCAGCGCGGCTTGCTGCACCGGGCTGCGGGGCGTCGATGCCGACCGGGGTGCGCTGCTCATGGGGGAACCTCCAGTTCGGAACGGTGCTCGCGGGGGGCCGCGGCGGCCGGGTACCCGGCCGCCGCGGACTCAGCCACGCTGCGTGGACTCAGCCACGCTGCTCGTCCCCGGGACCGGGCTCCCCCAGACGCCGGCGGTCCTCCTCGGTCCACTTGGCGGTGTCGCGCGGTTCGACGTACGGCTCCTCGTCCTCGGGGTGGCCCCCGTCGATCGCCCGCTGGCGGGAGAGCTCCGCGTCGAACTCCAGACCGAGCAGGACCGCCAGGTTGGTGATCCACAGCCAGATCAGGAAGACGATCACGCCGGCGAGGGTGCCGTAGGTCTTGTTGTACGAACCGAAGTTCGCCACGTACAGCGCGAAGCCGCCGGAGGCGAGCAGCCAGATGACCAGCGCGAGCAGGCTGCCGGGCGTCACCCAGCGGAACCCGCGGCCCTTCGCGTTGGGCGCCGCCCAGTACAGGAGCGCGATCATGGTGGTGACGAGCACGACGAGGACCGGCCACTTCGCGATCGACCACACGGTCATCGCGGTGTCCCCGACGCCGAGCGCGGTGCCGGCCCGCTGCGCCAGCGTCCCGGTGAAGACCACGATGAGCGCGCTCACGCAGGCCATGATCATCAGCGTGACGGTGAGGACCAGCCGCAGCGGCATCACCTTCCACACCGGCCGGCCCTCGGGCAGGTCGTAGACCGCGTTGGAGGCGCGGATGAAGGCGGCGATGTACCCGGAGGCCGACCACACCGCCACGAGCAGACCGACGACGGCCATCAGGGAGCCGACTCCAGCGGAACCCTGCAACTGCTGCACCGCGTTGGTGATGACGTCCCGGGCGGCGCCGGGTGCGAAGTTCTTCAGGTTGTCCAGCACCTGCTGGGTGACCGAGTCACCCGCGAGGCCCAGTACCGAGACGAGGACCAGCAGGCCGGGGAATAGGGACAACACCCCGTAGTACGTCAGCCCCGCGGCGCGATCGCCGAGCTCGTCGTCCTTGAATTCCTTGAGCGTCCGCCGCAGCACCGCTCCCCAGGACCGCTTGGGCATCTCGGAGAGCTCGTCCGGAGCGTTGCGCTCGACCTCGGCATCGGGGCCGGGCGTGTGGTCGCCCCGGGAGTCCGGCCGGTCCTGCTGGTGTCTCTTCGTCATCCGTGCCATGGCACGGCGGGTATCCCCGCGCACGGCGTTTCAACCCTTCCCCGGTGCCGTCCGCGGTGCCGCCCCTGGTGCGGCGCCCGGCGCTCTGCCCTGCGCCTTCCCCGGGCGGCCCCCGGCGTGCCCGGCGTCCAGGGGCTCCAGGGGCTCCAGGGTTCCGGGGAGGTGCTCGGCCTCGCGCTCGGCGCCGGACAGGTCCGGCACGAGGAAGCCGTCGTCCCGCCGGCCGGCGGAACACTCCCCGCCGCCCGCCAGACGCTCCCGCTGCCGCCCCTCGGGTTCGCGCTCCACACGGGTACGGCTCTCGGCGGTCAGGGCCGCCGGGAAGTCGCCGAGGACATCGTTCATGCTGCTCAGTGTTCTCCCGGACCGGCGCTCCGGCATCCGGTGCCGCCGCCCGGCCCGTCCGCGCCGCCCGGGCCGGCCCGGGCGGAGTCCGCCGTTCCCCACGGCGGCCCGCGATATCCGCGGACGCCCCGGATCCAGGCCCCGTACACTCGTCCCCGGCTTCCCGCAGCGGCGGGGTCAGCGGCCAACACGCTCCTTCGGAAAGGTATGTCGACATGGACTCCGCTGTGCGGGGAGATGCCCCGATCTACGACAGACTGATAGCGGAACGAGGGGACGTCCCCACCGACGTGCGGCGCGTGGCCGAGGAGACCCTCACGCAGGTGACCCGCGCGATGGACTTCAGCGGCCTGGGCGGTTCGCCGGGGTACGCCCGGATGCCCTTCCCGCCCGCTCCGGCGGGCTGAGCCCGGGCGCACGGCAGGGTGTACGCACCGTGCCGGGTCCACCCGGCGCCGGTGCGCGGGCCCACCCCGTCATCAGGTGCTCCGTGAGCTCCCTCACCCGTACGGGCCTTTCGGCCTGTTAGGCACGCGGCCGATCGGGTACCTCTGCGCGGACCGGACGGCACCGGCGCGGAACGAGGGTGAGGGGTCACATGGAGATCGGTTACAAGCTCGCGGCAGAGTCGTTCGGCCCTGCCGAACTGGTGCGGCAGGCGGTTCTCGCGGAAGAGGCGGGGTTCGACTTCGTCGAGATCAGCGACCATTTCCACCCCTGGCTGGACAACCAGGGACACTCGCCCTTCGCCTGGACCGTGCTCGGCAGCATCGCCGCCAGGACCACGCGGATCGGGCTGGCGACCGGCGTGACCTGTCCGACCGTGCGCTACCACCCGGCCGTCATCGCCCAGGCCGCCGCGACGCTCGCGCTGCTCTCGGACGGCCGGTTCGTCCTCGGGGTCGGATCCGGCGAGAGGCTCAACGAGCACGTGGTCGGCACCGGCTTCCCGGACGCCGTCAGCACACGGCACGACATGCTCCGCGAGGCCCTGGAAATCATCCGCCTGCTCTGGCGCGGCGGATACCGCTCGTACGAGGGCACGTACCTGCGCCTGGAGGACGCCCGGATCTTCGACCTGCCCGAGGAACTGCCCCTCATCGCCGTGGCGGCGAGCGGCCCGGCGTCGACGAAGGTGGCTGCCGAACTGGGTGACGCTCTGTTCGCCACCGAGGACAAGCCGGACATCGTGCGTCAGTACCGCGAAGCCGGGGGCAGCGGGCCGCGGTACGCGGAGGTCCCGATGGCCTGGGCGCCGGACGAGCACACCGCCGCCCGTGCCGCTCTGGAAACCTCCCGCTGGGCCGTGACGGGGTGGAAGGTGATGAGCGAACTGCCCAACCCGGTCAATTTCGACGCCGCCACCACGACCGTCCGCGAGGAGGACATCCTCGCCAAGTTCGCCTGCGGCAACGACCCCGACCGGTACGAGGAGGTGGCGCAGGGCTTCGTCGACGCGGGCTTCGACCGGCTGGTGATGCAGAACGCCGGCCCCGACCCGGACGGTTTCATCGACTTCTACCGGCGCGAACTCGACGCCCGGCTGCGCCGGCTGAAGCCGGACGGCGAAACCCCCTGAACCGGGCCTGAGTCGAGGGTTGTCAAGTTTTCCGGCGGCGGGCTATATAAGAAGCCGTAGGGCATCGCACGCAGTGTGAGGAAGGGGAGTGACCTGTGATGCTCATGCGTACTGACGCTTTCCGCCGACCCGGCCGGACGGGACGGACCGCCCAGCCGGTGCCGGGCGGCGCCTTGCACCCGGCCGTCGCGCCGGTGAACGCCTGCCGCCCCGACGAGGACGCCGTCGCCCTGCCCGTCCTGTCCCACCTGTCCGGCGCCGGCGCGCTACGCGGTGACGCCTCCGGCGTCCGGGCCGTTGCGACCCCGCGCCGGCGCGTCGGTCCGCCTGTCCCGGAGAAGGCCAGGCCCCGGAGAACCACGGTCGACGGCGGTGGCTCACCCCGCCGCATCGCCGCCTGACCACGCCTCCCCGGGCTTGTTCCTTCGACGAGAAAGGCCACTCCTGTACAGATGCTCACCACTGTTCCGGCCGCCCGCCCGCAGGCGACCCTGTCGTACGGCGAACTGGTCGACCAAGTGAAGCGCAACGGCCTGTACACGACCCGGGCGCAGGCGGAGTCCGTCACCCGCAGCGTGCTGGCCGAGCTCGGCCGCCAGGTGACCGGTGACGAACGCGTCGAACTCGCCCAGCGCCTCCCCGAGGAGGCGGCGCGCGAGTTCGCCTCCCAGATCCCGGCCACCACGGTGCTGACCGGCTTCGGATTCGTCCAGCACGTCGCCGCCCGCACCGGCACCAGCCTCGGCGCCGCGCGCTGGGACACCGGCTCGGTCCTGCGCGCCGTCGCCCGCGCCGCCGGACCCGACCTCCTCGGCCGCCTGCTGGCCCGGCTCCCCGACGGTTACGCCCTGCTGTTCGGCCAGGCCCAGCTGACGCGGCCGCAGGCCGCCTGACACGACGCGGGTCCGGCCGTCGTCACCGAGGGACGACGGCCGGACCCGGCGACGGTCCTGCGGAGGTGCGGTCAGTCCTCGACTGCGGCCAGCACGTCACCGAGGTCCACGAATTTGAAGCCGGTGCCGGCGCGATCCCCGTCGGCCGGGGTCTCGTGCCCGTCCTGGACGACGAGGAGGCCGTTCGGGTACTTCGCACCGAGCGGCGCGTTCAGCACGGCGGCTCCGTCGCACTCCTCGGACCCGTCGAGAGCGGCCGAGGCGGCCGCGACGCGGAAGCCCGCCTCGTACTCGTTGGCGTCCTCCAGCTCGCGGTCGTAGAGGGCGAAGGTGTCGTCGCCCTGGCTGGAGGCGAGCAGGTACCCGTCACCGTCGGACTCCGTGAGCAGCGTCAGCCCCTCGACGTCGGCCGACACGTGGTCGCCGCCGAACCCGGGATCGGCGCCCGCGGCGCACTCCTCGGTCGCCTCGTCGTACACGGCCGGCACCCCGTACTCGCGGACGCGGTCGATGAGGCGGGGGGCCGAGGTGAGGTCGGCGCGCATGCGCCAGATGCCGACGTCCTCCTGGCCGGCGTAGAGCATGCCGTTGGCCGGGTCGACCACCATGCCCTCCACCTGGGGGAGTTCACCGGGCTCGGCGCACGGCGTCCAGGACGAGCCGTCGGGGAGGCGGAAGGAGGCCGGCAGGTCCAGGGTGCGGATCTTCCGGTAACCGACGGTGCCACCGGCGGCGGCCGTCAGCTCCAGCAGCGCGATGCTCGTCCGCTCACGGCGGCTGACCAGGGCGTAGGAACGGCCGGTCGCCCGGTCGGTCCAGGTGGCGAGGCCGTACGCGGTCCGCTGCTCCTCGACCTCGCTCTGGTCGGCCGAGAAGACGGGCGGGGCGGTGGGGGCTGTGACGTCGACCAGCGGCCCGCCGGGCGCGTCGCGGTCGATCCGGTGGATGCGCAGCCGGTCGTTGCCGCGGTCGGTGGTGACGGCGAGGTCGGCGCGGCCCGTGGACAGCTTCAGACCGTGGACCAGGTCGACGTTGTTGAAGCGGCCGCCCGCCGGCGCGGCGATCGACTGGACCGGGCGGGCATCGAGGTCGTAGACCCGCAGTCCGCCCTCCTTGCCGGTGGCGACGACCAGACTGCGCCCGGGGTCGGCCGCGTTGCGCCAGATGGCGGGGTCGTCGGCGTCGGCGTTGCCGCCCGCCTCGTCGTCGTACAGGGCCGGGGTTTCCGCCCGGGGCGTGACACCGGGCAGCGCGGCGGCGCCTGTGCCGAGGGCCTGGGCCGGTACGGCCACGGCGAGTGCCGCGAGCGCGGTGGCGGAGGCGAGGGCGGCATGCCGGGTACGACGGGTCCTGATCACGCAAGGGCTCCTTCATGCAAGGGACATGGCGACTGCCGGGTACGTGCGACGTCGGGGAGAGCCTGCATCCCGGCGGCGTCGCCCGGTCGTCACACCGCTGATCAAGGCATGTACATGGCGTGAACGCCGCGGCGTGCGCAGGCCGGCGGGCGGCGGGGGCCCGGAGACGTACGGCGGCTGCCCTGCGGTGCCCGGTCCGCGGGAGGGGTGCGGGTGTCCGCCCGCCGCCCGTCGGTCACTCGGCCGCTGACCGAGCGCTGCCGGGGCCGCGGTGTCCCGACAGGCCCTCAACCGCGGGTGACCGCCGGGAGACGGGTCGGTGTCACGGCAGCGGTCGCGGTGTGTCGTACGGGTCGGTGTCACGGCACCGGTCGCCGTGCGTCGTACCGGGCGAACCCGCGCCATCGCAGTGCCAGCAGGGACACCGCGACCACGCACGCGACACCGCCCCCGGTCACCGCCACCGTCGGCGTGGTCAGTTCGGCGACCGACCCGGCGAGGAAGTCGCCGAGTCGAGGGCCGCCCGCGACGACCACGATGAAGACTCCCTGCAGCCGCCCGCGCATGTCGTCGGGCACCGCCGCCTGCAGCATGGTGTTGCGGAACACCATGCTCACCGTGTCCGAGAACCCCGCGAGCGCGAGGAAGAAGACCCCCAGCCAGAGGTTGCGCGTCAGCCCGAAGACCGCGATGGCCGTCCCCCACGACGCCACCGCCAGCAGCACCGCGAGCCCGTGCCGCCGGATGCGGCCCTGCCAGCCGGAGAACACCCCGCCCAGCAGCGCCCCGATGGCGGGCGCGGCGACGAGCAGACCGGTGGTGCGTGCGTCACCGCCGTACCAGACGACGGCGACCGCCGGCAGCAGCGCCCGCGGATGCGCGAGGACCATCGCGCACAGGTCGGAGAAGAACGTCATCCGCAGAATCGGGCGGGTCCCCAGGAAGCGCAGCCCGTCGAGGACGGAGGCGCGCCGGGCGTCGCCCTCCCCGCGGTCGGGGAGCATGGCCGGCAGCCGCCACATCGCGTACAGGGCAGCGCTGAAGGTGACGGCGTCGATGAGGTAGGCGGCCCGGTAGCCCCAGAGGCCGACGATGAAGCCGCCCAGCATCGGTCCGACCAGGGTGCCGGAGGTCGTCGTCATCGACGCGAGCGCGTTGGCCGCGGGGAGCTGCTCGGGCGGCAGCAGCCGGGGGATCATGGAGCTGCGCGCGGGCGCGTTGAGCGCCTGGCACACCGCTTGCAGGGCGACGATCGCGTACAGGAGCGCGAGGTGGTGGAAGTCCGCGAACGCGGCCGCGGCGAGTGCCGCGGACAGTACGGCCGAGCCGGTGGCGCTGCCGAGCCCCAGCTTGCGCCGGTCGACGGTGTCGGCGACGGCCCCGCCGTACAGCCCGAAGACCAGCAGCGGGACCATGGAGAACAGGCCCACCAGGCCGACGGAGAACGTGGAGCCGGTGAGGTCGTACACCTGGAGCGAGATCGCCAGGGTCGTCATGCCCTGTCCGATCCAGGAGACGGTGTTGCCGAACCACAGCCGCCGGAAGTGGGCGGACGTCCGCAGGGGAGTGAGGTCGGCGAGGATCCGGCGGCGTACGGTGGGCGGCGCCGCGGTCACGGTGCACCCGCGGCGGCACGGCGGGCGGATCCGGGTGCGTGGTGAGTGCATCTGCATATCGGCATGCCGAGCAGCATAGATGCAGCGCACACCCACTCGGCCGGTTGACCTTCGAGCCGGTTGACCTTCAAGCCGCTTGAACACCCACAATCGCGGCCATGGACGACACCGACTCCGCCCCCGATGACACCGCAGGACTGCTCGGCATCGGCGCCTTCGCGCGCCGGGTGGGCCTGGCACCGAGCGCGCTGCGCTTCTACGACGACTGCGGCGTACTGCACCCGGCATACGTGGACGACACGACGGGCTACCGCTATTACGCGCCCGGCCAGGAACGGCGTGCCACCCTCGTGCGCCGCCTTCGGGAGGCCGGCGTACCGCTGACGGACGCGTCGGTGGTTCTCGACGGTCCGCGGGACGAGGCCCGCGCCGTCCTCGAGGCCCGCGCGCGTAGGGCGCGGGAGACGGCCGCCGCCGCGCGGGCGGCGCTCCAGGAGGTCCTGGACGAGCTGGCGGGCGGCGCACGCGCCACCGTGGCGAGGATCGGGGGAGCGGAACTGGCCAGCGCGGTACGGCAGGTGGCCCCTGCCGCGGCCGGGTCGGCCGTACGGGAGGAGTTCCCCGAACTCGGCTGCGTCCTGCTCGAACTCGACGGCCCCGAGGTGCGCCTGGTGGCCACGGACCGCTACCGCCTGGCCGTCCGTACCCTGCGGCGTGAAGCGGGCGAAGGGCGCCCCCGCCACGTCCTGGTCGACGCCCGGGAGATGCGGGAGGCCGCGGCCTGGGCCGTCCTGTCGCCGGAGGTCACCATCGAGGTGGACGAGCAGGGCACACGGCTGAACAGCGCGTCCGCCGCGAGGGACCTGCCGGAGGTCACGGG
The DNA here is from genome assembly GCF_000716335.1 of Streptomyces sp. NRRL S-118. Taxonomy (GTDB): domain Bacteria; phylum Actinomycetota; class Actinomycetes; order Streptomycetales; family Streptomycetaceae; genus Streptomyces. The sequence goes on from NZ_KL591028.1 coordinate 76,893, forward strand.
GGAGTACCCCGACTACCGCCTGATCCTGGAAGCCCTGCCCGCCCCCCGCGCGCGGCTGATCGCCGACCGGACCGCACTGCGCACGGCGATCGCCGAGGACGTGCGGAGCGGTCCGGTCGCCCTGCGCTCGGACGGGCGCCGGCTCGTGCTCTCCGGGCCCGGCCTGGCCGAGCGACCGCAACCGGCCCTCTGCACCGGGCAGTCGCTGCGCGTCTCTTTCGACCCGGAGGTGCTGCTGCCGGCCCTCGACGCCGGTGTCGGGCCCGACGTGCTGCTGGAGATCTCGGAGCCGACGCAGCCGGTGGTGGTCCGCTCCGCGGACCAGGGCAGCTTCACCACCTTGGTCATGCCGGTCCGGCACACCGCGGAGCGGCAGCGATGACGGGCGACCGGCACATGCCGGGCCGGAACGACGAGAGAGCCGCGGGCCGCGGGCCCGTGGACGACGGAAACCACGTGGTCCGGTTGTGCGCGCGGGGCATGCAGGCCGAGGCCGAGGGCCGGGACGCCGATGCGCGCTCGCTGTTCCAGCGGGCCTGGGAGAGCGCCGCGGACGACTACGAGGCATGCGTCGCCGCCCACTACCTGGCCCGGCACCAGGCGACTGCCGAGGAAACGCTGCACTGGAACCGGATATCCCTCGCCCGCGCCGGCCTGGTGGCCGACGACCGCGTCAGGAGCTTCTACCCCTCCTTGTACCTGAACCTGGCGAAGGCGTACCTGGACCTCGGCAGGACCGGCCTCGCACGCGAGCAGTTCGGGCGGGCGGCCGAGCATGCCCACCACCTGCCACCCGGGCAGTACGGCGACGTGATGCGCTTCGCGATCGCCGACGGCCTGCGCGGCACCGGCGCCGCCGTGCACCGGCCGGCCGGCGGCCTCATCGACGGCCTCGTCTCCGGCTGGTGCGCCCGCGCCGACCTCCGGGCGCTCGCCCTGGTCCTCCCCGCCCGTCTGGGAGACCTCGGCACGGAGGAGGACCGCATCCGGCTGGTCGCGGCACTGCACCTGGTCCATGCCGGCCGGTGGCTGCCCCGGGGAGAGCAGGAGGACCTCGGCCGGGCCGTCGCCGCCGTCAGCCGGCAGAAGCGCGGCCCGGCCCGGAAGGAACGATTCAGCAGGAATGCCGCAGGTCCGATTCAGCGCTGAGCGCCGAAGACCTGCGTCCACCACGGCCCGCCGGCCTGCTCGTGGATCCCGATCCCGATCTCCTTGAACGAGCAGTTGAGTATGTTCGCCCGGTGGCCGGAGCTGTTCATCCACGCGTCCATCACCTGGTCGGGCGTCTGCTGCCCACGGGCTATGTTCTCTCCGTACGTGCTCCACTCGTACCCGGCCGCGGTGACGCGCTCCCCCGGGCCCTCGCCGTCCGGGTTGGTGTGGTCGAAGAAGTCCCGGGCGTCCATGTCCGCCGAGTGGCGCTGCGCCGCCGTGTCCAGTCGGCTGTTCTGCCGTACGGGCCCGCAACCGCTCTTGGCGCGCTCGGCGTTGACCAGTTCCGTGACCCGCTGGGCGAAGGAGGAGCCGGTGGCCGGCGGCCGCGGTGTGGCGGGGGCCTGCCGTGGGACGGTCCGCACCACGGTCCTGCTCGGGGTGGGCTTCGGGGTGGGCGACGCCTTCTTGCTCGGTGACGTCGAGGGGCTGGGCTTGGGGGAGGGGGATGCCGACGCCGACGCCGACGGTGACGGCGACGCGGTGGAGGCGGATGGCGACGCGGTGAGCGGCGCCGCGGGCAGGGATGCCTCCGGTGCCGCCCCGGACTGGGTGACGACGGTGTCCCCGCCCTCGCCCGGCGACAGGGTGGACAGAGCCACGACACCGCCTCCGCCCAGCAGCAGGGTGACGCCCCCCACCACGGCCACCCGCCGCTGCCGGGACTGCCTGGCCTGCTTGCGCCGCCGTTCCGTGCGGGGCCGGGGCACCAGGGGAATCTGCGCGGTATGTCCGGCGGCGTCCCCGACGGGTGCCGCATCGCCGAGCTGCCCGCCCTGTCCGCCCTGTCCGCCGGGGCCGAAGTGACCGCCCGCGTCCGCCGGCGTCGCCAGGGTGTCGTGCGCCGCCGGTACGGCGCCGACGTTCTGCGCCCGCATGCCCGCCCAGGCCGACAACGCGGCGCTCACCGGCAGCAGCCCCAGGCCCACGAGCAGACCCTCGGCCGGGACGAGACCGCTCTCGTAGCCCGAGCAGACCGTGCAGTCGCGGGTGTGCCGGGCGATCCGCTTGCGCCACAGCGCCGACGGGGCACCGTCCCACGCGCCCAGTACGTCGTCGAGCAGCACGCAGCGCGGTACCGCGGACAACGCCCGGACGACCAGCCGCGCCGTCTCCAGCTGCGCCTTCATGCGCTGCACGCGTACCGCGGTGTGCTGGGTCGACAGTTCCATCGCGGCGGCCACCTCGGCGCGGGTCAGCTCGCCGGCGGCCTCCAGCCACCACAGCGACAGCAGCGACCGGTCGTCGGCGTCGAGCCACCGGGTCGCCTCGGCGACCTCGCGGCGCTGCCCGGACAGACCCAGCCGCAGGATGGTCAGGTCCGCGAAGTCCGCGCCGGGATCGGCGACGTCGTGCGCGTCGCGCACATCGCCCCCGGAGTCGAAGGCGTGCTGAGATGCCTGCCAGTGGCTGCGGATCCGGTTCATCGCGATGGCCACCAGCCACGACCGGAAGCTGCCGGGGTCGCGCAGGCCGCCCAGACCGCGCAGGGCCCCGATCATGGTCTCCTGCACCACGTCGTCGACATCCGCATGGCCGTTCAGCGCCCGGCCCACGATGTTGTAGACGAGGGGGAGGTAAGCGGCGACGAGCTTGTCCTGCGCCCAGAGCTCCCCGGCCTGTGCTGCCCTGATCACTGAGGCTTCCCGCTCGAGATCCACCATTTGACCACTTTCCTCCCCGGGGTAACCCCCGTGCGACCTGTCCTGTCCACCAAGGAGATACGAGCGTGGCGGCCGCGATAACAAAAACCGGCTGCGATGATGTCAAACGTTTGTCCGGCCCGTGGAGGCCGGTGTCCCGGTGGGTGTCCCCGTCGGCGGCCCGGAGGGTATCCGGGGCACGTCACGGCTCCGGGTCCACTGCTCCCCGGATCACGGCTCCCGGGGTCACGGCTCCCGGTGTCCCCGCTCTCCGGGGCCCTCACGCGGCGGGTGCCCGGGTCGCGGAGCCGGGAGCGGCGTCGTAGACCTGAGGGCATGAGCGAAGAGAAGACCGCATGGCATCCGGGGGAGATCGTGCCGGCCGGTGGCATCCATGAGTGCGACTGCGGTGCCGGGCACCACTGGAGCACGGATGTGAAGGGGCACCGCTTCCCGCCCCTGCCGAGCGGCTGCACCGGCGGCTCCTGGTCCCTGAAGACCGACGCGCATCCCGACGCCTGACGGGTCGCGGTACCGGCGCGGCACGGACAGGCGGTCCCGGGGTCAGGCCGGGGCGGGAGGTGTGACGGCGACGAGTTCGACCTCGAACCCGTCGTCGTTCTCCAGGTAGGCGGCGTAGTGCCGGCCGCCGCCGGCGTAAGGATGCCGCTCGGGGAACAGGATCCGCCACCCGTGTTGAGCGGCGTCGGCGGTCAGCACGTCGACGGTCGCGGCGTCCTCGACGTGGAAGGCCAGGTGGTTCAGGCCGGGCCGGCGGCGGTCGTGGAGCTCGGCGGTGAGCGCCGGGGACTGCTCGACCACCAGGTACGTCGCCCCCAGCCGCCAGCTCCGGCCCGCCGCCCAGGTCTGGAAGGGGACGTACCCCAGCGCCTCCAGCAGCCACCCGAGCGAGGCGATCGCGCGGGGGAGGTCCGGCACCCACAGCTCGACGTGGTGCAGCGTGCCGTGCGCGGGCCGGCTCATGCCGCCGCCCCCGTGGCGTGACCGGCACGGCCGGCGCGGGCCCCGCGGTGAGGCGTGCCGCGCCGCGTGCGCCCGCGGGGCCCCGCGTCGGTCGGGCAGCGGTCCTGGCCGGAACCTCCGGTGTCGGCTTCGTGGAGCACCCGCGTGCCTTCCCGGCCGTCGCCCACGGCGCACCGGCCCGCTCGGTGGATTTCGCTCGACACCCCGGAAGGTACCCCCTCGTCCCGTCCTGGCCGCACCCTGTGCCCCGTGCCCCGTGTTCCTGTTGTCCCGTCGGGTCACACGACGACGTGCCCGGCGTTCTCGATCATGCGGCGCAGCACCTTGAGGGTCGTGACGTAGTCCGCGTCGTCGACGCCGTCGTGCAGACGCGCCCGCCAGCCGGGAGCATGTTCCTTGATCCGGACCCGTGCCGTCTCGCCCGCGTCGGTGATCCACAGGCGCCCCCCGTCGTCGCGCCGCAGCCAGCCGCGCTCGACGAGCCGGCCGGACTCCGCCTCCAGGTCGTCCCCGTCCCGCAGGAACTCCCGCATCTGCGCCACCAGCTGCGCCACGGTCCGCCCCCGGCCGTCCGGGTTCAGATCGTGCACGGACAGATGGCGCAGCAGCCAGTACTGGGGCTGGCTCGTGCCCAGTTCGGCCATCTCGCCGCGGATGTGCCCGATCACCGCTTCGTAGGCGACTTTGGTCCAGTATCCGATCGGCTGCTCGGCCAGCTCGATGTCCGCGGGGTCCATGCCCGTCCTCCTGTGTCCGCGCTGTTTCCTGCACTGCTCGCGAACGTACGAGCTCAAGCGGACTTGAGGTCAAGGCTCCGGCCGGCGCCTCGGGGTGACGGCGGCCGCCCGGGCCGTACGCGCGCGGCCGCAAGGCGCGGCGCCACGCGGACTCTCCAGGAGTCGGTTCCCGTTCAACCTCTGCACGTCGTCATGGAGGGGCAACTCCCCGCGCGGCAAGGAGCTTCAGCATCTTCCGACTCCTCTTCCAGGCCGGCGGTGTGCCGGTGCTGGACCCTGGGGCGCGTCAGGTGCGGGGACGGACCGGCGTTCACCGCGCTGGCCACCGCCACCTGCACGGGCATTCCGGACGGCACCTGCACCGACGCGGTCAGCGGTGACACGCGGGTCGTCACCGACGGCAGGCTCACCGTCGCCGCGCCCGGCAAGGGAAACGTGCGGGTGTACGTCCTGGGTGGCGCCGGCAGGATCGGCACGGCGGGCCCGTACCTGAAGCAGCCCGCCCGGATCCGCCGTGCGGGGCCGGCAGCACACCTGCCGGCCCCGCACCACCGGTTCGGTCCGAGCCCGGTCCGCCCCCTGGGTCCGGTGCGCTCATGCCCGGCCCACCCTCCCACGGACCCGGCCCCGGCCGCGGAGACAGAGCCCTAGACGAGGTGCAGCCGCGCCTCCGGCAGGCCCCGTGCCGAGGCCAGCACGGTGGCCTCGGCTGCCAGCGTCCTGCGGACCGTGGAGGACAGCCGTCGGAACGGAGTGACCGTCAGCTCCAGCCTGCGGCCGGCGGTCCTGGCGCGCCACGTGCCGGCGATCTCGCACCCGACGAGCAGTGCCCCGGGACCGCCGATGGCGCGCCAGATCTCCTTCTGCCTCGCCTTGTCCGGCACGACCAGGTCCCGGTCGCGCGCCTGGAGGAACGGGTCGCCCGGCGGCAGCAGCCGTACCAGTCCCTGGTCCCGCGCGGAACGCAACGCGTCCAGGTCGGCGGCAGGCAGCCATGCGGTCCTCCCGCCCAGGGACACCTCGGCCAGGTCGTCCGGCCACACCGACGCGATGACGGCCGGCCGGGTGCCGAAGTACTTCGCCACGTCGGCGGGCGTGGCCGGCCCGAGGAGACGCAGATAGGCGCGGACCAGCTCCGCCGTACCGGACGCCTTCACCGGAACGCGGAACTCCGCGTCCAGCGGGGCCAGTACGGTCCTGCCGCCCTTCGGGATGACGCGCACCCCGCCCGCCAGGCCGGCCTGCTGGAAGAGCAGCCCGGAGATGTGCTGCGCACCGCACCTCGCGCACCAGTACGTCAGCGAGTGAGGCACCGAGGAGCTGACCGCCGTACTGACGTCACCCTTGGCCATCGGTGCGGTCACCACCGCGCGGAACGCCTCGGCGGTGGCCCGGAACGCCTCGACACCCAGGTGCGCCCCCTCCTTGATGACCGCCGTGTCGATGCGCGCCGTCGCGTCGGCGTCGTCCAGCGGCCAGAGCGCGGCGGCGAGCCCGGCCAGGTCCGCGCGACGATGCAGATGGGGCGCACCCCGGAACGACCAGACCAGCTCCAGCCCCTGCCCTTCCGGTGCCGCCCCCCGCGCGGCCAGCGCCGCTCGCGCCGAACCGGTGGGCGTGTCCTGGACCCCGAGGACGAGCACGTCGGGCACGGGGGAGGAGCGGGCGAACCCGTGCGCCGCCACCCGGTAAGCCAGCACCTGCCCGCGGTCCACTTCGTCCCGGTTCCTACTGCTCACGGCCGTATCCTTCCGCCCCCGTACCCCCACCGTACCGGCGCGAACGACCCGGGCGGAGCGGCGGAAACCCGCGACGCGCGAGGCAGGTTGCTCCTCCTAGGATCGTTCCCATGCCCAGCTCCGAGCTCCAGAGAATCAACGCCTTCCTGTCGGACTTCGCCCGGCGCCAGTCGGCACGCAGCGTCGACCTTCCCGGCGGTTTCGCGGTGTACGACGACGCCTTCGCCCACTCCCACGCGGACAACCAGGTCGTCATCGACGGAGCCGTCGATCCCGAGGCCCTCCCGGCCGTCGTCGAAGAGGCGCTCGGGCACCTGCCTCACCGGATGGTCTCCGTCCTGGACGACGCAACGGGGACGGCGTGCGCGGAGCCGCTCCTGCGAGCGGGGTACACGCACAGCCCCTACCTGGTCATGGTGCACACGGGTCCCGTGCCGGTCGGGGGCCCCGCGGAGTCGGTGGATCTGGAGGCCCTCAGGGGACCGCTCACCGAGCGGTGGCGGCAATTCCTCCCGGACGTGGACGACGAGGTCGTCCGTCAGCTCGTGGAGCGGCGCGCCGCTCGCCGGCGCGGCGCCGCCGTCGTCCACTTCCTCGGTGCCCGGACGGAGCGGGGCGATGTCGCCTCGTGGGCCGACCTCTACCTGGAACCGGCGAGCGACGTCGCCCAGATCGAGGACCTGATCACCGCGGAGCCCCACCTCGGGCGCGGCTACGGCGACGCCGTTCTGACGACCGCACTCCGTATGGCCGTCGACGCCGGCTGCGGTACACGGTTCCTGACCGCCGACGCGGACGACTGGCCCCGGCACTGGTACGAGCGCCGCGGCTTCACGGTCGTCGGCCGCTCGCACTGCTTCGCACGCGAATGACGCGCGCGGCCGCAGGCCACGGCCACCGGTCCCGCTGCACCCGGCCCGGCGGCCCGCGGCCCGCGGTTCTCGCGTCCTCATGGCCGCGGTGGGCGAACGACTGCGTGTACCGACGGTCACTTCGGTCCGGGCGGCCGCCCGGCGGAGGCGGCGCTCCGCGCCCTTCCGCGCGCAGGTACGGTGATCCTTCGCCGTCGGCCACCGGCGGAAGGGCCGCCACCCGGCGCGCTCACGGTGCCACGGCGGGCGCGCCGGACGACGGCACAGCATCCGCGGGTGAAGGGACCGGTCGACCATGAGTCAGCGTCAGCAAGCACTGCCCTACGGGACCACGGAGGCGACGTCGCCCTTCGGCCTGGGGCTCCACCATGTGCAGCTCGCCCTCCCGCCGGGCGAGGAGGAGGTGTGCCGGCGCTTCTACGTGGACGTGCTCGGCATGACCGAGGTGGAGAAGCCGCCCGTGCTCGCGGCGCGCGGCGGCCTGTGGGTGCGCTCCGACGCCCTGGAGATACACCTCGGCGTCGAGGAGGACTTCCGCCCGGCCCGCAAGGCCCACCCCGGCATCCTGGTCGCCGACCTGGACGCGCTGGCCGCGCGGCTGACCGCCCACGGCGTCGAGGTGACCCGGGACGACGACTTCCCCGGCCACCGCCGCTTCTACGCCGCCGACTGCCACGGGAACCGGCTCGAATTCCTCTCCCCTCGCACGACTCACGAGTCCTGACGCGTTCCGGCGAGCCCTCCCGGTACCGGAGCGGCGGACCGGGCGGATAATCGGATGCGGCGTGAGCTGCGGGTACGTAAGGTCGGCGCACGTGGAACCGCTCAGTGAGAAACAGATCCGTACGTCCTTCGTGAACTGCACCAAAGGTGATGCGGCGCGGCTGAGGCTGCCGCTCGACTTCGCCGAGCTGCCGTGGGAGGACCTGGACTTCCTGGGATGGGTGGACCCGGGTGCGCCGCTCCGCGCCCACCTCGTCCTGCCCCGGGCGGACGGGCCCTTGGGCGTCGCCCTGCGCGTCCCGGCCGTGAGCCGCACCAGCGCGGTGAAGTCCAGCCTGTGCCAGATCTGCCTGACGGGACACGCCTCCTCCGGCGTCGGCCTGTTCGCCGCTCCCTTGGCGGGTGCGCGCGGCCGCGAGGGCAACACGGTCGGCATCTACCTCTGCGCCGACCTCGCCTGCCCGCTGTACCTGCGCGGCAAGCGGCAGCCGAAACTGCGCGCCGGCCGCCATGAGGAGACCCTCACCGTGGAGGAGCGCATCGAGCGCATGTCGGCCAACCTCGACGCCTTCGTCGCCAAGGTCACCGGGGCCTGAGCCGGCCCGCCGTTCGGTAGGGTCACCGCCCATGGGTGACGACTGGCGCGAGGACCGCATCGGCAGCGCACTGCGGGGTGAGAACCCCACGGTGCTGAGACGCCTGGACGCGGGCTTCGCGGTGATCGGGGACGTCCAGTTCCTCCCCGGGTACGCGGTGCTCCTGACGGACGATCCCGCTGTGCAGCGGCTGTCCGGCCTGCCGCGGCACAAGCGCCTGGCCTTCCTGTCGGACATGGACCGGCTGGGGGAGGCCGTCGAGCGCGCCTGCGAGCGGCTGGACGCCGGCTTCCGGCGGGTGAACCTGGAGATCCTCGGCAACACCGACGGCTTCCTGCACGCCCATGTCTGGCCGCGCTTCACGTGGGAGCCGGCCGGTCTCGTCGGTCGCCCGGTGTGGCTGTACCCGCGCGACAGGTGGAGCGACGAGCGGTACGCGCTCGGTCCGCGGCACGCGGCTGTGCGCGAGGCGATCGGTGAGGAACTGGACCGGCTCGGCGGCTGAGAGGATTCCGTGCGGCGCGGCACGGAACACGGGTCGGGCGGAACCGCTGAGCGGATCTTGTTCGTCCCTGCCGTTGTGACCAGACCTGGAGCGGGACTGAACGGCGGGCCGGGGACGGGCGCCGAGGACGGGCCGCGGCAGCGGCCCCGAGGTGGCCTCCTGCTGCCCGCCACGGTGAACCTCGCGCTCGGTGTACCGGCGACGATCCCCCTGTACTGCGCGTGGTGGCTGATGAGCGAGTACCTGCCGATGGACTGCCGCACCACGGAGGACATGGCCCGTCCAGGGCTCACCGACTGCAACCACCACACCCTCGACCACGCGTTTCCGGTGATGTTCCTGCTGGCGCTGACCGGGCTGCTCATGATGCTGCTGATTCTCGTCGTGGACGTGCTCCGGCCGCTGCGGCGCGGTGACCGGCTGCGCACCTGGCTGGGCACGGCGTTGCTCATCCCGGTGCCGTTCACGGCGCTCATGGTCCTGGCCTGAGGCGGGAGGGCCACGCCCGACCACCTCCCGGCCGCCGGTGGGTTCGCGGTGATCCACTCCCCGACACCGCCGCCGAACGCGCCGCGCCGCTCCCCGCCGTGGCGCCGCGGGCGTCGGTCCGTCCGGAACACCGCACCGGCCGGCGCGGCCGCGGCGGCGGGAGGGGGAGCGCGTGAGCGTGTCGCCGCGCGGGCGGGGGAGCGGTGCGCGGTTCACTCGGCGTATGAACACCGCAGAAGTGCTCGCAGACGCTGTCGGACGCATCAAGGAGGTGGTGCACGAAGCGGTCGAGGGCATCGCGACGGAGCATCTCCACGCCCGGCTCGACCCTCGAGCCAACACCATCGCCTGGCTCGTCTGGCACCTGACCCGCATCCAGGACGACCACATCGCCGACGTCGCCGACCGGGAGCAGGTGTGGACGGCCCAGGACTGGGCGGGCCGCTTCGGCCTGCCGTTCCCGCCGGAGGCGACCGGCTACGGCCACACGCCGAAACAGGTCGCCGCCGTCCGGGTCGACTCGCCGGACGTGCTGCTCGGCTACTACGACGCCGTCCACGACGTCACCCTGGAGTTCGTCTCGGGCCTGCGCGGTACTGCGCTCGACCGGGTCGTGGACGAGTCGTGGACGCCCCCGGTGACCCTGGGCGTCCGGCTCGTCAGCGTCGTCGCGGACGACCTCCAGCACGCAGGGCAGGCCGCGTTCGTCCGGGGATGCCTGGAACGCCGCTGACCGCCCCCGGTGAGGGGCCGCACGCCGACCACTCCGCATCCCGCACCGGCCGGGCCTCAGCTGCTCCGGTTCCTCCCGGCCCGCCGGGCGACCGGGCGGCGCGGAGACGGGCGGGCGGGACCCGGCGCCTTCAGGACCGTGACGCTCCTGCGCTTCCGGCGGCGTCCCCGGTACGGCACACGGAGCAGCGTTCCCGCCCGTCCCAGTTCGTCCAGCCGAAGGCACCGGGCGTCAGTGACCGGCCCTCCAACTCGTCGCGGACCGCGACCCGGTAGTCCCACACCGACGCGATGTACGGGTGGTAGACGTCATGGAACCGCGGCTCGGACACCGAGGCGCCCGCGGCGACGGCCCGGCGCAGGGCGCGCAGGTGCTCGAACATCGTCTGGCCCGCCGCGGCGACGTTCGCTCCCGCGTCGATGAACAGCCGCTCGCGCACCTCGTAGACCTGCGCGTCCGCGAGCGCCGCGCGGCTCGCCGCCTCCCGGTCGAGGGACGCGTCCGCGTTCTGCGCGAGCTCCCGCAGCCGGGTATGGGCCACTCCCGCCGCGGAGATGAAGTCGATGTACACCTCACGCCGCCGCGCGCCGAGGCCGCGGTCCGTCTCCTGCCGCGTGCGCAACCGGTCGGCGAGGACCGTCCCCGATATCGCGATGACCGCTCCGCCGAGCGTCGCGACCAATGTCAGCCACTCCATGCCGTGCCCCCTCAGCCCCCTCACGGTGACGGCACCGTAACACCTGCTCCGCCCGCCGTACTTGGGACTTTCACGGTCGGGCACCGCACGGGCCGGAGCCGGTCACCGGGTGCCGGCCCGTGCCGGTATGCCTCGCCGTACAGCGGGTACGCGGGCCTCATGCAGTCGTCGTCACAGGATGTTCACACCGTGGTTCGCGAGGAACTGGACCATGCGCGGGAGGAGGCCGCCTTCGGCGTGTCGGAGGCCGGACAGGGCGTCGCGGCGCTGGCCGCCGGCGGCGCCTGCGGCCTCCTCGCGCTGCTGTCGGCGCACACGACACTGCTGCGCGGCCTGGAGCGCGTCTGGGACCCGCAGAAGGTCGCGGGCGTCCTCACCCTCGCGTACGCCTCCGGCGCCTCGGTCCTGCTCCTCCGCGGCTCGAAGAAACTGCGCGCTGCCCGTGCGGCCTCCCGCGAGGCGCTGCACTCCTCTCTGGACGTGGCCCGGCTCGTGGCGGAGGAACTGAAGGACGGCTGAGCCCTCCGGCGGCTGTGGACGACGGCAGGCGCGGCCGGCCGCCGCGTGGTCCGGCCGGGTGACGGGTGGGTACGAGACCGTGTGCGCCGGCGGGAGAGCCGGGGGGCCGGTCACGGCGGCGGGCCCGGCCGGCCACGGTGACCGGACGCCGCCGGTCAGCGGGTCGTGCGGCGGTGGCTCTTCCGTCCCCGCCGCCGGAAAGGCTGCATCCTGGGGATCACCGCCGACGGCCGGCTCATCGCCCGGTCGTGACCCACACATCGCAGGAGCAACGACGTGCACCAGCTCGCGTACGAGGACATCAGGGCCGCAGCCGACCGGATCGCCGGACGCACCCGCCCGGTCGCCCTGGCCCAGCTCGACCCGGGAGCGCTCCGTACCGCTTCCCGTGGCCCGCTGGACGACCGGAGCGAGCAGCCCGGCGAGGTGTGGCTGGCGCTGGAGTTCATGCAGCACACCGGGTCGTTCAAGGCCCGCGGCGCGCAGAACTTCATCCAGGCGCACCGCGACGCCGGCTCCCTCCCCGAGGCCGGGGTGACCATCGCCTCGGGCGGCAACGCCGGGCTCGCGTGTGCCTGGGCGGCCCAGCAGCAGGGCGTGCGGGCCACGGTGTTCCTGCCCGAGACCGCTCCGGCGGTCAAGGTGGCCTGGCTGCGCGGGTACGGCGCCGACGTGCGCCTGGTGGGCACCGAGTACGCCGAGGCGCTCGCGGCCTGCGAGGAGTTCGTCGCGGCCACGGGCGCGCTCGCCTCCCACGCCTATGACCACCCGCTGATCGCCGCCGGGGCCGGCACGCTCCTGGAGGAGATCCACCAGCGGATCCCCGGCCTGGACACCGTGGTCGTGGCGGTCGGTGGCGGTGGCCTGTTCGCGGGCGTCGCCACCGCCGCCCAGCACCACGGCATCCGTACCGTCGCGGTGGAGCCGGAGAACTGCCGTGCGCTGAACGCCGCGATCGAGGCCGGCCGCCCGGTCGACGTCCCCGTCGAGTCGGTCGCCGCCGACTCCCTCGGCGCCCGCCGCGTCACGGCCATGGCCGTCGCCGCGGCCCAGAAGGGCGGCGTCCACTCCGTGCTGGTGCCGGACAGCGACATCCTGCGCGCGCGCCAGGAGCTGTGGGACCGCCGCCGGATCGTGGTGGAGCACGGTGCTGCCACGGCCTGGGCGGCGCTGACCGGCCCGGATCAGCAGGTGCCGGACCGGGAGCCGCCCGCCGGCCCCGCCACGGGGAGCGGCGGCTACCGGCCGGGCGGCGGCGAGAAGGTCTGCGTGGTGCTCTGCGGCGCGAACACCGACGTCACCACGCTCGTCCGGCTGGAGTCCTGAAACGGCGCGGAGGGGGAGCCGGGCGGTCATCCGCCCGGCCGCCCCCTGCCCCGTGCGGTGGGGGCGAGCCCGGTGGCTCCCGCGCGCGCATCGACGCAATGCTTCGCCGGATCCCTGCTGATTCGCCCGCTCGGAGTACATGTGCACGCGACGGGTCGGAGGCGTTGTTAGCGTCGGTTGAGCAGCTGGTACGGCGATCTTGCTCTCCAGGATCGGGCAACGGCCAGGAGGTCTCATGTCACTCACTGGAGCGGCGCAGCAGGGCGGTCCCGGCCCCGTTTCACACGACCCCCTCTTCCGCCTGGAGGAGGCGCCGGTCTTCACCCGCCGCCATCTGGCCCGGCTGGCGGCCGGTACCGCGGGAGCGGTGAAGGTGTCACGCTTCTTCGGCCCGGCGGAGTGCGAGCAGGCGCTGGCCTCCGTCCGGTCCTTGCCGCTGCAGCAGTACGACCCGGCGCGCGTACCGCTGAGCGCGTACCGCTTCGGCCCGCAGCTCAACGAGTTCCGCACGCCCGACGGCGGGCTGGACGCCGAAGCGTACTGGCACGCGGTCGAGAAGGCCGAGCGTGCCTGTGCGGACGCCGGGCTGGCGGGGGACCCGGTGACCCCCGTGCTGGAGCGGCTGGGCACCCAGTGGGAGACCCCGCTCGCCCGCGCGACGATCGACGGCAGGCCCGTGTTCGGCGGGGCGGTACGCGCCATCGAGAACGGCACACTGGTGCACTGCGACGAACTCGTCCGCGAATTCCCGGACGGGCTCTTCGACCAGGACGTCACGGCACAGCTGGCCTTCAACCTCTATGCGGCCACGCCTGAGAAGGGCGGAGAAACGGTCGTCTGGCGACGCCGGTGGCACCCGGACGACGACTCGCACCGGCAGGACAGCGGCTTCAAGCCGTCCGTGGTGCAGGGCTGCCAGCCGATCCGCTTCCGGCCCGCGGTCGGCGCCGCGCTGCTGTTCCATCCCGGGAACATGCATGTGGTCGAGCCCTCCCAAGGGCCCCGGATCACGTTCTCCCTCTTCCTCGGGCTGACGGTGCGGGGCGAATTGATCTACTGGAGCTGATCGACGGAGCCCCGGCACCGCCCCGGGGCGGTAGGGGCGGACGATCCGCTCATCGCCGGCGCGGCACTCCGCCCGCCGGCACGGCGACGCCGCAACGGTCAGGACGGACGTGGCGAGCGCGCGACGCGGAAACCGACGTCGTCGATCCGGTACGTCGGATGGCTGCGGCGCCGCACCGACGCCCGGCAGCTCCACTGCTCGTCGGACCATCCACCACCGCGGAGCACCCGGTACGTCCCGTACACCTCGGCGTCGTAGACGTCCCAGCACCAGTCCCAGACATTGCCCAGCATGTCGTACAGGCCCCAGGCGTTGGGCTGTTTGCCGCCCACGGCGTGCATGCGCTCCCCGGAATTCCCCCGGTACCAGGCGATCTCGTCGAGCCGGCCGTACCGCGGGCCCTCGGTGCCGGCGCGGCAGGCGTGTTCCCATTCCGCCTCGGTCGGCAGCCGGTACCCGTCGGCGGCGGCGTCCCATTCGGCCGTCTCGTCATCGGCTCGGACGCGGTACGCGGGCGTCAGGCCCTCCCGGCCGGACAGGGCGTTGCAGAACCGGACCGCGTCCCACCACGACACACCCTCCACCGGCAGCCGCTCGCCGTGCGCGGCGCTCGGCCGCTGCCCGGTGACCTCCGCGTACCAGGACTGGGTGACCGGGAACGCCGACATCCGGAACGGCGCCACATCGACCGGCCACCTGCGCTGTGTCCGCCGGTCCGACAGCGTCACACGCCCCGGCGGGACCTCGACCATGTCGTCAACCGCCCCCGCGTTCATGACACACCACTCTACGGGGTGTGCTCGGCCTCCCCGCGGGCCGGCGTCGCGGACAGCGGTGGCCCCGGCGCCCTCAGTGAACCCGTGCGCGGTCGGCGCCCGGCACGCCGAGGTCCGTCAGGCCGTCCAGCACCAGGTCCACGCCGACCGCGGCGAGCAGCAGCCCGAGCAGCCGGCCGAGGAGCTCGATCGTGGCGTGGTGCGTACGGCGCAGGATGTTCGCCAGGACCAGTACGCACACGAGGTCGAGGGCGAGGACGGTGACGTACGCGCCCACGACGGTGCTGCGCCAGGTCCACGAGTCGCGCTCCGCCGCTTCGATCAGTACGGCCGTCATGGCGAGCGGGCTCACGATGTACGGCATGAGCAGTTCCCGTACCCCGCTGACCAGGTCGGGGGCATCCTGCTGCGGCCGGTCGGAGCCCAGGTGCACCCCGAGGACCAGGCCCACGGCGTAGAGGAAGAAGATGATGCCGCCGGCGAGCTGGAGCGCGGGTGTGCTGATGTGGAACAGGTCCAGCAGCCAGGAGGCGGTCAGCCCGGCGACCAGGCCCACGAAGACGGCGGCACCGGAGGCGATACCGGCGATGCTGCGCAGCTGGGCGGTGCCGTGGAGGTGGGCGAGCTCCCCGAAGGCGAGCAGCACCTTGGGCGGGCCGACCACCGAGAAGAAGGTGATGAAGGCGGAGGAATAGGTCAGAGCATCCACGACCGGCATCATCGCGGCACGGGCACTCCGGCCCCCGGACCGACGCCCCGGCGCCGTGGGGCTGTCGGGTCCCCCGTCCGGCGGTGTGCCGGCGTTGCGGCCTGAGTGCGTCCGGGCGGTCGCCGACCGGGGTGACTTCAAGTCAAAACCGGGATATGGCGCACAATTCATTGACCCTTCGACGCCCGTGGTAATAGACAGGCCTCGTCCTTCCCGGCGGAACCCGAACGCGCACCGGTGCGCGGGCCGTCGGCGTACGTGTCATGGTCCTGACCAGATCATGTTCTGGAACCCGCCGTGAATGCCGGGCCCACCGCTGCGCGCCTCGAAGGGCGACGCGCGGCACGGCACGCCGGTCAGCGGGCGGGTGTCACCGATCGGCCGTCTCACAGCAAGGGGGAGCAATGAACAGAGTCGCATCAGTCCTGCTGGCCGCAGCGTTCACAGCGGCCGGAGGACTGCTCACCGGTCCCGTGCCGATGGCGTCCGCCACCGAAGCGCGGGCCCCGCGGGCGGAGTCCGGCGCGGCGGTGGACGGTGCCCTCGCGTCCTACGGGCAGCGGACGATCAACCTCAAGCACGACGGCTGGGGCGACGCCCGCAGCTGCGTGGTGTACTCCCGGACGGAAGTGAGCTGCTTCCGGACCCATGAGGAGGCGGACAAGGCGCTGGGCTACTCCCGCGCCACCGACCCCCTGCTGCGCGGCAGGGTCGACGCACAGGCGCTGCCGGCCTGCGCGAGCGGCTGGACGTGCCTGTACGAGCACATCAACGGTGGTGGACGCCGCCTGATCTTCAGCGACTACTACTGGCACAACCTGAACGAGTACGACTTCAACGACAAGACGTCGTCGTGGCGCAACACGCAGTCGAACTCGTACGCGTGGCTGGCCAGGGACGAGGGCGGGAACGGCGGGCAGATCTCCATCAGCCCCAACTCGTACAGCTCTAACCTCGGCGCGTACAACGACTGGGCGAGCTCGGTCGCCGCCTGACGCGGCGCTCAGACGGTCCGCTCCGGACGCCCCGGCGCCTCCACCAGGCGCGCGAGATTGTCCAGGGCCATGCGCGTCCCCCGTTCGTTGTCGGCGGCGGACACGGCGTCAGGGACTCCCTCGTGCACGACGAGGACGTCCGTGCCGTCGCCGGCATCGGCCAGCGTGGTGGTCAGGGTCATCACGCCCCGCAGGGCGTCGTCACCGGTCTCGAACTCGATCACCTCGACGACCTGTTCGTCCGGTACGAGCCGGGCGAAGTGGCCGCGGTAGGTGTCGGTCAGCGCCGTGGTCTTGCCCGTACCGCCCGCTGCCGCGTCGTACGTGAGCGAGACGCGGAAGCGGCCGCCTTCGCGGGCGTCGAAGCCGTGCACGTGGACGCGCATCCCGGCCGGCGCCCGCCACGCGGCGATCGCGTCCGCGTCGACCAGGGCCCGGTAGACCGCTGCCCGGGGAGCCCTGATGTGCCGGGAGACCCGTGTGGTGTGCATACGGCCCACCCTAGGGGCCCGCTGCCCGGGCGGCCGGGCCGGTGGGGGCGACGCCGGCGGGTCGCGGCGTGCCCGCAGCGCGCGGGGTGGGCGGCCCGCTCGGCGGCACGCGGGGGAGTGGCGGACACCCGGCGCCCCGGTCGGGCCACGGGCGCGTCAGGCCTGACTGACGGGGGTGACGAAGCGCCTGACCGCCTCCACGACCGCCGCCCGGTGCCGGGCGCGCCGCTGCTCGCTCCAGGCCGAGCCGTCCGGCTCGGTGGCCGGGCCGCCCGCCGCGGCGAACCACGCCTGGGAGAGGGCGAGCACCAAGGTCAGGATGTCCGCGGGCAGGAACGCGGCGTCGAGCCGCCCGGCGCGCTGCGCGGCGGACACCGCGTCGATCTTGGCGGCGTAGGCACCTCCCTGCGCGGGAGTGGCCGCGGGGCGTTCCAGCTGCTTCCACACCACCAGCCGCATCAGCTCGGGCCGGGCGACGAGGTGGTCGAAGATCGCGCCCGCGTAGCCGGGGAGGTCCTCGACGTCGAACGGCACGGACTCGGCACCCGCCTCCAGAGCCCGCTGCATGACGTGGTCGAAGAGCTGCTCCTTGTTGCCGAAGTACACGTAGATGAGCCGTTTGTTCGCTCCGGCCGCCTCGGCGATGCGGTCGACGCGGGCGCCGGCGATCCCGTGGGCGGCGAACTCGGTCAGTGCCGCGTCGAGGAGCCGGGCCTTCGTTGCGCTGGAGTCGCGTGCCATGCGATCACCCTACCAAGTAACTATCTGGTTATTGACAAGCGGCCGGGCTGTGCCTCATGCTCGAACTATCCAGTTAGTTACTTTGTGGAAATGGAGCGGACGACATGCGAATGCGCGCACTGGGGAGCCAGGGCCTGACGGTCGGCGCCGAAGGACTCGGCTGCATGGGAATGAGCGCCTTCTACGGTGCCACCGACGAGACCGAGGCCCTCGCCACCATCGACCGGGCCCTGGAGCTCGGGATCACCATGCTGGACACGGCCGAGAGCTACGGCCCGTTCCTCAACGAACGGCTCGTCGGCAAGGCGCTGGCCGGTCGCCGGGAGAAGGCCGTCGTCGCCACCAAGACCGGTATCGAGTTCACCGACGACGGTGTCATGCGCGGCTACAACGGGACGCCCGAGTACATCCACCGGGCCGCCGACCGCTCGCTGCGGCACCTCGGCACCGATCACATCGACCTGTACTACCTGCACCGCGTCGACCCGAACGTGCCCATCGAGGAGAGCGTCGGCGCCATGGCCGAGCTCGTCACCGCGGGCAAGGTCCGCTACCTCGGCATCAGCGAGGCCGCCGCGTCGACCATCCGGCGGGCGCACGGCGTGCACCCGCTCACCGCCGTGCAGAGCGAGTACTCCCTCTTCGAGCGGGGTGTCGAAGGCGACGGCGTACGGGCGGTGCTGGAGGAGCTCGGCATCGGTCTCGTGGCGTACTCGCCGCTGGGCCGTGGTTTCCTCTCGGGCGCCATCACCACGCCCGACGACTTCGCCGCCGACGACTTCCGCCGCACCGACCCCCGCTTCCAGGGCGAGAACTTCGCCCGCAACCTGGCCGTGGTCGACCAGGTGCGCCGTATCGCCGAGGAGAAGTCGGTGACCCCTTCGCAGCTGGCACTGGCGTGGGTGCTGCACCAGGGGGCGGTACCGATTCCCGGGACCAGGCGCCGCGAGCGCCTGGAGGAGAACGCCCGGGCCACCGCCGTGACGATCACGCCCGAGGACATCGCGGCCATCGAGGCCGTCGCCCCCCGCGGGGTCGCCTCCGGCGACCGCTACGCCCCCGAGCTCATGGGCTCGCTGAACGGCTGACGCGCACTCCGTGCCGGAGCGGACGCCCGCCGTCGCACCAGCGGCGCAGGCCCCCGATCCGGGGGCTTCGCCCGCCGCCGCGACGGCGGCGCAGGACGGGCTCACCGCGGGCGGCCGCTGTCCTGGGCCCGTTGCCCCATCCGCTCCCAGAACCGGCGCAGCTCGGCGACGTCCGTGCGCCGCTGCCACGGCGCCTGCGGGCGGACGAAGGACCGGGACAGCAGCGTGGACTGCGCCCGGCAGAACGCCTCGCTCAGCTCGACCCGGTGACCGTCGAGGCCCTTGGGCGGGTAGGGGCACAGCTCGAACGCGCAGTCGTCCCGGCAGTTGGAGCCGGCCTGAGAGGCGGCCGTGCGGACGGCCGTACGCCCCGGGTCGAGCGGACTCCGGTCGCGGGTGAGGCACGGCGGCAGGTCCGGCCGTGCCGTGTGGCGCAGGCGCCGCAGACGGTCCTTGGGCCAGTCGCCCCGCTCGGCCAGGTTGAGCAGCAGCAGGACGTCGGCGAGCAGCTGCTGGGCGCGCGGGTGCAGGGTGCTCCAGCCGGTGGACGGCGGGATCCACAGGTGGTGCTTGCGGGCCTCACCGCGCGGTGCGGTCTGCGAACCGACGTGCGCGGCGACACCCGACTCGTCGATCCAGAGGAACCGCTCCGGCTGCCGGGTCTCCAGCGCCCACACGCACAACTCGGCGGCCTCCTCGACGAAGGGATGCTCCCGCTCGCCGTCCGGGCGGGCCAGCCACTGCCGGACCTGCTCCGCGGGGTCGGAACCCGGCCCGTGCGCGGGGCGCGTCACCGTGATGCCGTCGGGCAGGTCCCACAGGGTCAGGGCGTGCAGGAGCGTCAGGCGGGTGAACCAGAACCGGGTGCGCTTGAGCATGTCCCACGCCTGCCCGGTCAGGTACTCGCGCGCCTCCGCACGGGCGTGGGGATGGCGGTGCCGCCGGTTCGCCGCGTACTTGAAGCCCTGGGCGAGGGCGACCTCCACCGTCAGGTCGAGGATGGTCCCGTCGCCGCCACCGGCCGCCCCCGCCCCGTCGGGCGCACCGGTCGCGTCCGGCGTCCCGACCCGCCGTACCCAGCTCTCCAGGAAGTCGTACGGGGTGTTGTGGTGGCGCTGCGTCGTGACGGAACCCACGAGCAGCGGAACCAGCCACGCGCACATCGTGTTCTCGCGCCACATCTGCTCCTCGTCCTCGCGCTCCCTCTCCTCCTGCCGGTGCTCGGCACGCCGCGTCGCCTCCCGCTCCCGCAGCTCCCAGGTGACCCGGGCCCCGCTCTGCTCCGCCCGGCGCTGCCTCCTGCGCTCACCCTCCGCCACGGCCTCCGGCTGCTGGGCCGCCCACATCTCCTCCAGGCAGTCCGGGTGGCGCTCGATCCGCTCGTCCCGGTCGATCTGCGGCCCGCGCAGCCGTGCCTGCAGCGCCGCGAAGGCGTGGTCACCGCCCGCCCCGATCTCCTGCGCGACGGCGACCCGGATGGGGTACGACGGCTCCAGCCGTGCGATCTCGAAGAGCTCCAGGTACGCGGGGAGCAGCGTGCGCCTGCGGGTGACGCCGCGCACGGCCTCACCGAACCGGGACACCAGCAGCGTCTTGGCCACGCGCAGGGTGTGCGGATCGCGGGCCCGCAGATCCGGCCACGCGGTGGCCAGCCGCATGGCGATGATGTGCTGCTGCGGTGCCGCGTCGACGCTGTCGATCTCCAGGGCGGCGGCGTACAGCTCCAGGGCCTTGGCGTGCAGGGTGCGGCCGAAGAGCCGCTGCGCCTCGGGGACCTCGTCGACCTGCTGCCCCTGCCCCCGCCGCTGGTCCGCCGCGTCCCGGGGCTCCTCCGGCGGGCGGTCGGTCATCTGCGCCCGGCAGGCCGCCCGCAGCAGCAGGTCCCGCGCGGCGGACACGGGGCACCACACCTCGTCGCCACCGCGCTCCTCCCCGTTGCCGCGGCCCTCCGCGCCTCCGCGCCCCTCATCGGCGCTGTGCGCCTCCTCGTGGAGGCACGAGCCCTCGGGCGTCCGCGAGTACAGCACCATGGCGATCAGCAGCTCCCGGCCGGGCTTCTCCAGCGCCGCGGGGAAGAAGGAGCCCTCCCGGGGTTCGTCGGGGACGCCCGGATGGATCACGGCGTTCATGAACCGCGCTCCGAGGTGGGCCTGGATCACCGTGTGCTGGAAGCGGACCCGGTCCCCGCCGATCTCCACCAGCCCCATGCGCGCACCCCAGTGCGCCGCGAGGCGGATGTCCAGCTTGCTGTCCTCGACCCTTCTCGCCAGTTCCCGCAGGATCTCGGGGTAGCGGGACCGCGACGGGTGATCGTCGTCCACCACGTCGGTGAAGCGCACCTCGCAGGAGTCCGAAGCCAGCCCGGCACACGCGAGCGCGGACAGGTAGTGGACGGCCGCCCGCCGCTCCTCCTGGCTGAGCGGGAGTTCGGGGCGGAATCGCCCGTTGATCAGGGCGGCGATCCAGGTGTCGAGCAGGTGGAAGCGCAAGGCGGCCCGGTCCCCTCCGCGCGTCTCCACCGCCTCCTCCTCCGAGTGGCCGGTGAGCGCACGCTCCAGCAGGCCCTCCGCGTGGAGTTCGCTGGCGATCTGCAGATACGTGGGCGCCTCGGCGATCCCCGCCTTCTCGACGATCCAGTCCAGCCGCTGCCGGTCCTCCCACTCGCTGCCGGAGGAGATGTACGTGAGGGCGGCCTCCTCGCTCAGCGGCTCCAGGTCGGTGAGGGACGCCTCCATGCCCCGCAGCGAGTCGTGCGGGCGCGAGGTGATGATGAGCGGCAGCCGCTCGTCGTTCGCCCGGCGGATCGCCAGCCGGATGATGCTGTCGCGCTCCTCCGCCAACTCCTCACCGTTCAGCGTCTCCTCCAGGCCGTCCGCGAGGACCACGATCCGCCCCTGCTGGCACAGCCGGCGCCACACCTTCTCGGCCTCCGCGTCGGAACGGATGCAGCCCTGCACCTCCCGGGCGAACCGCTCGAAGGCCAGTCTGCGGAAATCGAGGTCGCTGTCGGCGCTCCGCAACCGCAGTGGCACCGGCAGGGCCTTGCGCCGGGCGAGCTGCTCCGTGAGCAGGACGAGCAGCGCCGTCTTCCCCGTACCGACGCCGCCGACCACGACGTGCGTACGGCGGGAGCGGGTGTCCCGCAGGTCCTCCATCAGGACCTCGCAGAGCTGGTCGCGCCCCACGACCTTGCCGAAGATTCCGCCCGCCGTCTCGACCAGTTCGTGGGGCGCCGCCCGCGCCTTGCGGAGGTACGCCGAACGTACCCGGGTGAACCGGAAGGAGAGGTACGCGACGGTGGCCAGGGAGAGCGTGAGGAACGGCATGATCAGCGTTTCGAGGACACCGCAGGAACGCTCGTTCTCCTCGCAGCGCGCATCGATCCACCGGATGGGCGTCCAGAACTTCCTGTCCGCCCCTTCCACCAGGGTGACCAGGGCCGCCACGGCGAGGGACAGCAGGACCAGCGCCCCCAGCGCCGTCGCCAGGAGCGAGACGTAGTACCAGCCGCTCTTGCGGACCCGCCACTGCCGGGCCTTGCCGTACCCCTGCTGCATCAAGCGGCGCGAAGAACTCCTTCCAACCCTCACCCCGTCACTGATTCCGTATCGGGCCGCCACCCCACCGCCCTTCACCCGCGCGGCGCAGCGGCCCCCTGCGCCACCCGGCCCACGCAGCCTCCCCTGCGTGCGGCGCCGAATGGCGGGTACGACGCGAAGTACAGACGGTTACGGAGGGAGCAAGCATGACGCACCACGGAACGGACGGCCGCGTCCCGCCGCCCGGTGTTCTCGAGCCCGGCACCCGGCAGCGGGCGCAACTGCGGGCCCGTGTCGGCGACATCGCCTGGACGTCCCTGTGCGTCGTGCTGCTGCTGTGGGGCGTCTGGAGCACGGTCGACGCGGCGCGCGGCCTGACCGCGTGGGCGTACAGCGCGGTGGCCTGGGTCCTGCTCGCCGTGGCCCTGGGCGTACGCGTCGCCGCTCTCCGCCGCCGGACGCCCGAAGGACGCGACCTCACCTCCTGAACCGCTCGGTGGCGGGGTGCGCGCCGGCCCTGGTCACCGGGCGGGGTGGGGAGGCACAGTGCCCGCACCGGGCCGTGGCGCGTTCGGCGCCGCCCTCGCCGCAGCGTCCCCGAGGTCCGCGTCGGCGCCGTCCCACCCGGTCGGACGCGACCGCACGCGACGGCCGGGCGCAGCGGTCACCGTGACGGCTGTGACCGCTGTGGCGGCCCGTCAGGCGCCGCTCGGTGCCGGCTCCTGCTCGGCGGGAGGCGCTGCCGCGTGGCGGGGCAGCAGCAGCGGGGTCGCCAGCACCAGCACGCCGGCCAGGCCGATGGCCGTACGCGAACCGAGCAGGCTGCCCAGCACGCCCCAGACGGCCGTCAGGAGCGCGGTCGTGGCCTTGGTCGTCACCGCCCAGGCGGACAGAGTGCGGGCGAGCCGGTCGGTCGCGGTGCGCTGGAGGCGGTAGGTGGCGGAGACGGGGTTGAAGACCCCGCAGCAGAAGATGAGCACGAGCTCAACGCCCATCACCAGCAGCAGCCCGCCGGCCCCCGGCCCCACGAAGGCCAGGCAGACCGGGCAGACCGCGCGCAGCGCTCCGGCCGCGACCAGGACCCTGTGCTGCCCGAACCGGGTGACGAGGAGTGGGGTCAGCCGCGAGCCGAGCAGCCCGCCGATCGCGGGGACGGCGAAGGCGAGGCTGTACTGCCAGGGCGCGAACCCGAGCCGGCCCAGCATCAGGACGGCCAGCAGCGGCGAGGCGGCCATCACGAGGCCGTTGAAGAGTGCGGTATGGAAGAACTGCGGACGCAGCGTCGGGTCGGCGAGGATGTACCGCCAGCCGTCGAGCAGGCCCCCGGCCTTCCTGCGCGGCGCCTCCCGGCGCTCGGGTGGCGGCTCGTGGCCGCTGCCCGTCGCGCGGATGCCGAGGGCCGAGAGCAGATGGCTGACCGCGTCGGCCACCACCGCCGCCACCGGGCCGAGCAGCGCGATCGCGGCGCCTCCCAGTGGCGGCCCGACGATCGTGGTGGTCCATGCTGTGGACTCCAACCGGGCGTTGGCCACGAGCAGGTCCTCGGCCGGCAGCAGTGTCTTCAGATACGCGCCGGACGCGGCGCGGAAGGTGATGTCCGCCGCCGCGACGACGACAGCGACCAGCATGAGTTGGAAGAAGGTGAGCGCCCCGAGGGCGAACGCGGCGGGGATCGTCAGCAGGGCGACGCACCGCACCAGGTCCGTCGTGATCAGTACCGGCCGCTTGCGGCGGAACTCCACCCACGGTCCGAGCGGCACCGCCACGGCGGCGCCCACGGCAGCCCCCACGGAGAAGAGGGCGGCGACCTGAGCCGGTCCGGCGTCCAGCACCTCGATGGCGATCAGCGGGAACGCGCCGAAGGCGAGCCAGGTGCCCAGCGCGCTGGTCCCGTACGCGGCCCGGAACCACCCGAACCGCCGCCCCAGCCGATGCCCGCTCCGCACGCCCGTGCCCTCCTCCGCCGTACAACCGATGCGCTGGACGAGTCATCAAAACGAGCGTCATCACCGCTGGTCAAACAACCAGGAAGCCCGCATCTCACAACCATCCGTTGTACGGATACGGTGGTCGGCGTGGACCTCAACGCCGTACGGACGTTCGTCGCCGCCGCCGACGCGGGGCAGTTCCAGGCAGCCGCCGCCGAGCTGGCCGTCACCCAGCAGGCCGTCTCCAAGCGCATCGCCGCGCTCGAGCGCGACCTCGGGGTACGGCTGTTCACCCGCACCCCGCGCGGCGCCGAGCTCACCATCGACGGGCAGGCCTTCCTGACCCACGCGCGGGAGCTGCTGCGCGTGGCCGAGCGAGCGGTCGAGTCCGTCCACGCCGGGCGCCGGCCGCTGCGCGTCGACGTGATCGCTTCGCGCAGCGCGCAGTCGGCGCTGATGCGCGGCTTCCACCGCGCGCACCCCGAGATCGACCTCGACGTGGTGATGCTCTTCGGCATCGACAGCGCCGTCGCCGCCATCCGGTCCGGTGCGATCGACGCGTCCTTCCGCGCCGTCGCCGCGCCCGGCCATCCCCTTCCCGAGGACATCGCGTCCGTCCGGGTGCTCGACGAGAGCCTCCAGCTCCTCACCGGCCCCGCTCACGCGCTCGCGGGCTCCCGCTCGGTGACCCTCGCGCAGCTCGCCGGGCACCGGATCTGGATGCCCGGCATCGTCGCCGGCACCGAGTGGGCCGCCTACTACGACGACCTCGTCGCCGGGTTCGGCCTCACCATCGAGGCGACCGGCCCCAACTTCGGTTCCGACGCGCTCCTCGACACCGTCGCCGACACCCCGGCCCTGGCGACCTTCATGGGCGCGGACTCCCGCCTCGTCTGGCCCGCCGGCCACGGTCTGCGCCGCATCCCGGTGACCGACCCGACGCCCGTCTACCCGCACTCGCTCCTCTGGCACCGCGACAACCCCCACCCGGCGCTGGCCGTCCTCCGCGCCCACCTCGCCGCCACAGCGGCCGGCCGCGACGCCGCCGGGACCTGGGCCCCGAGCTGGGTGCTTCCGCGCTGAGCGCCGCCGTGTCCCCGGTCGTCACGGCCGGATCGGCGGCTCCCGGCGCATGCCGAGCACCGGCAGCCGTCGGCGCCCCGGCCGGAACCGGCACGACGGCCTTGCACGCGTCACCCCACCGACGCCCACCGGCAAGGACACGCCCGACGTCAACACCGTCTGGCCCCGAACAGCCTGCGAGTCCCGGATAGTCCGGGACTCGCAGGCTGTTCGGGGCGCGGCTGCTACAGCTCGGACTCGAGATGCTGCACGTCCGAAAAGCGGACCTCCTCCAGGCTGCCGGCGCGGCGACCGCCGTCCTGGAAGTACACCTCCTTGAGCCTGTCGGCGGCGATTTGCTGAAGCTCTTGGTCGCTGGCGCCGGCCTCCTGGGCGTCGAAGAGGCGGGCCGCGTACTGCGGGGGCAGGGCGACGGTCAGGTGCCGGATGGGGTGTTCGTCCGTCGACCCGATCGGCGCGGGGCAGCCGAGGCGGGCGCGGGCGTCGTATGGCGATACCGCCGGTGGTCGCCGCCTTCCGCGGGGCTTGGCCCTGATCTGTGGCTGCCACCGCGGCATGGGCGGCACAGTGCAACCGCGCCTGGGCAGCGGACGGGCGGTGCGGGCGGCCACCAGGCCACCAACCGGGTGGCGGGGAGCAGCGGCCAGACGCCGACAGTCGGACGGCGCGTCACCGGCGCGCGCGAAGAGATGGTGGCGGAACACGGGCGCAGTGGGGTCTGCCCCACCCCCTATCCGGTGGCTTGCCCTAGTGCCCGCGCATGCCACCAGGTGATCGACTTTGTCGCGTTGGAACGGCCGGAAGGAGGCGGACAGTTGAAGGACCGGATCGGGTACTTGGCATGGATCGTGGGTGCGGTGCAGTTCTTCGTGATTCATGGAATCGTTGAATCCGCCTGGGCGAGCCCCTACAGCTGGGCGCGGAACAACATCAGTGACTTGGGCAACGTTCACTGCGCCATGCAGGCAGAACCCGAGCCGCGGTACGTCTGTTCGCCCGCGCACGAGATGATGAACGCGTCATTCGTCGTGCTGGGCATACTGCTCGTGGTCGGCGCGGTCCTCGGCGACATCTGGCGCAGGGGCATCATCGGGACCGTCTCACGGCTCCTGATCGCCAGCGCTGGCGCTGGGTTTGTGCTGGTCGGGCTGGCGCCCGCCGACGTGGATGAAAACCAGCACTTCATCGGCGCTCTGCTCGTCATGGGGATGGGCAACCTCGGCCTTCTGGTGGCAGGATTCGCTCTCGCGCGCCGGATCCGGGGGCCACTGCGCCGACTGACCACTCCGCTTGGCGTCACGGCGATCGCAGCCTTCGCTCTCTTCCTTTTCCATCACTACCTCGGCCTCGGCATGGGAGGTATGGAGAGGGTCGCGGCGTTTCCTCTCCTGGTGTGGACGCTCCTCATCGCAACGCATGGTCTGAGCAACCTCACGCGCCACGGTGCCCCTCACACGGGTCGACACGTCAGCGGGTAACGCCTGAATGGGCGCGACGGGCATGACGGACTCTTGGGATGGCGGTTGCCCCATCAAGCAACGAACGCCGGAGCCGGGGCGGCGATCTGGTCACTGCACCAAGTGCGGCCTCCGGCACCGGATGACCCCGCCCTTGACCCGGACGGGACACTGCGTGATGGCGCCGAGGACGCCGAGCTGACCGGCATGGTCGACCCCGAATGCGGTCCTCGACGCATGCATGCCCGCGGTGGTCAGCCCGCGCGACGTGTGCCCGGCCACCGGGCTGGTCCGGCTGTCGTACGGGCAGGCCCGCATGCTGCTGGACGAGCACACCGCCCTCGGCGGCCAGAACGGCACGGGCTGGGACCTGCACGAGTGGCGGCACTCCCGACTCACTCACCTCGCCGAGGCCGGGGGAGCCTGCTGGTGCTCATGGCCAAGTCCCGGCACAAGAAGCCTGAGAACGTACGGCGCTACTTCCATCCCCCTGCGGACGCGGTCGCCGAAGTCACCAGTCTTCTCGCGCCCGGCGACAGCAGGCGCTGACCGCTGTCGGCCCGGTGTGGGGCCGAGGAGGGTTCACTGTGGGTAGCGCACGATCAGCAGAGCCTCGACGTCTCCGGACGGTGCTTGGTACAAGTGCGGAACGTCGGCGGCCCAACTGCCATGCATGCCGGGGCCGATCAGGGCAGGAGCGGAGAGTGCGCCGACGCGCGCGGTGCCGGCGAGGACGATGATGTCCTCTGTTGTGCCGGGAGTGTGGGCGGCGGACTCCTGCGTCGTTCCCGCACGGATGCGCACTCGGTAGGTTTCCGCAACCGCAGCAGCAGTCTCGAATCGCTCGGTGAGGACGGCATCCACGGCGTGACCAGAGACCTTGGCGGGAAACGCGAGGTTGTGCAGCGCTGTGCTGAGCGGCACTTTGAGGGCCGTCGTCAGAGCGTAGAGCGTCTCCAGAGTGGGATTGCGCCGGCCACTCTCCAACTCGGAGAGCGTCCCCTTGCCGATCTTGGACCTGCGAGCCAGCTCGGACAGTGAAATCCCCTGCGCTTCACGCAATTCCCGCAGGCGCAATCCGACGCGAGTGGCCAGGTCCATGGTGAGCCCCTCCTTGTTGCCGAGGCCGGTTGATTCGATGCCGCGCGAGATCTATCGTTCCACATACGGAACGTTCTGTATATGGAACACATGATGATGCGACCTCGTATGAAGGAGTCCCATGGGGCCTCAGGAAAACGCGTCCCTGCCCGTTCGCAGCATGCAGGTGGCCCGCGTCCTCGCTGCGGCCGACGTCGCGGGTCACGTACGCGAGCTGGCGGAGTCGACGCGCACAGCCGCCGAGGCCGCCTCGGCCCTGGGG
>NZ_KL591028.1:105037-154066 GCF_000716335.1 Streptomyces sp. NRRL S-118
GGCCCTGGGGTGCGACGTGGGTGCCATTGCCAACAGTCTCGTGTTCATCTCCGATGATGAACCCGTTCTGGTTCTGGCCAGCGGTCGGCACAAGGTGGACACCACGGCACTCGCCGCCCGGTGGGGGCGTGGCAAGCTCCGGCGCGCCACCCCCGAGCAGGTGCGCCAGGCCACTGGACAGGCGATCGGAGGAGTGGCCCCCGTCGGCCACCCCCGTGCACTTCCCGCCGTGGTCGATGCAGCCCTGGCCGACTACGCCCGGGTCTGGGCCGCCGCCGGAACTCCCCGCACGGTCTTCCCCACCACCGCTGGCGAACTTGTCCGGCTCACAGGTGGACTTCTGCTCCCCGTAGGCCCATGACGAAGGGGCCCGTCGGCCCGGGGACGGATCTGTCCGGGCAGGTGGCTCTGGTCACCGGGGGCTCGACCGGGCTCGGCCGGGCCATCGCGCTCGGCCTGGCGTCCGCCGGATGCACGACGGTGGTGGCCAGCCGGCGGCCAGAGGTGTGCCGTCAAGCGGCGGCCGAGATCGCTGCCCGGACGGGCAATGCTGCCTTGGGACTCGCCTGCGACGTAACCGAGGAGGACGAGGTTCACCACCTCGTCGAGGAGATCGTCACCGAGTACGGCCGTGTGGACGTGCTGGTGACCAGCGCAGGGATCCAGGCGCGAGGCGAGCTCGGGGCGCTTGACGCCGTCACGTTGCGTCGCTGCCTGGATGTCAATGTCGTCGGAACCTTCCTCGCCTGTCAGGCGGCCGTACCGGTGATGCGCAGTGCCGGGTATGGCCGCATCGTCACCTTGGCCAGTGCTCTCGGGCTCGTCGGTGCCGCAGGTCGGGCAGGCTACGCGGCCAGTAAGGGCGCGGTCGTCCAACTCACCCGCAGCCTTGGTGCCGAACTCGCCGGCACCGGTATCTGTGTCAACGCGCTGGCTCCAGGTCCCTTTCGCACACCATTGAACGACGGCATCGATGACGACCCGCACGTACGGGACTTCCTCGATCACCAAGTCCCCATGGGGCGCTGGGCCGACCCTGAAGAACTAGTCGGCGCGGCAGTCCTGCTGGCCAGCCCAGCGGCCTCTTACCTCACGGGCGCCGTACTTCCGGTCGACGGAGGCTGGACCGCCCACTGACAGCGACGGTCCTCGGCTGCCCCGGCCCCGGCCCAAGCCGAGGATGATTCGATCTGCCGCGGTCATGCCTGTCGGCATGTCGTGTACCAGGCCCGCGGCTGAAGGACACAAGTGGGTGCAGCGAGCCGCCGTCCCTGGCGCCTCGCTGCACCACTCCGAGTTGAATAGCGCCAGCGCGTGGATGCAGGTGACCCGGCAGGAGGCGGTCACTGGTCCTTGGGGTGGCCTTGGAACCGCTCGTGCGCGGCATCCCTCCCGTCCGGTCCCGCCGCGGCCCTCGGCGCCGACGGCCGGCAAAGCTGCATGCGGACAAGGGCTACGACTACGACCATCTGCGTCGATGGCTCCACCGGCGGGGCATCCGCCACCGCATCGCCCGCAAGGGTGTCGAGTCCTCGCAGCGGCTGGGCCGGCATCGCTGGGTGGTCGAGCGAACCGTGTCCTGGCTGGCCGGCTGCCGAAGGCTCCACCGTCGCTACGAACGCAAGGCCGAACACTTCCTTGCCTTCGTCGGCATAGCCGCGACCCTGATCGGCTATCGCCGAGTGGTGGGCCCACTCAGGGCCTGAGCCGGTTCTGCTGCACGTCGAAGCAGACCAGTCCCATGGAATCCGCCACGGTTGCTGCGTAGACCGATGCCTCCTCGGCCATGCTCCAGCGCATGGGGAAGTAGATCAGCGGGCCGCTGGCTTCGCTGATCAACGGGCCGGTCGACCAGGGCGAGTTGCCCTCGTCGTCCTCGGTAATGTCGCACCACCGTTCAAGCAGCGCAGCCACATAGGCCGCTATGCGTTCGGATGGAGGCTCTTCCACCTCACCGTCGATGTAGCGTTCGTACAGCTCGTTGAAGACTCGGCCGGCAGTCTTGTCGTCCGTCGGCCTCTCGCCTTCCCAGACAGCCAGGTCGTAGCTCATGCCAGGAGACTCTCACGCCGCTCTGACAGCCATGAGAAACGACGTCTATGCAGCCGAAGCCGGCGGTGTCCGCCGGTCAGGGACACCCGCAGCGGGGTACCGTGCGCGTCGGTCAGCACATGATGCTTGGAGCCCGACCGTGTTGTCGACAGCCGTGCACGGTCAACCGGACTCGGGTCGACTTTTGGGCTGCTTCGCCCCCGCTTGGCCGGCACATGTGAGGTATCAACGGTGACGCGGGAGAAGTCCAGGCGGTCCGCCGCCCGCAACCGGTCCACAGCACACGCCGGAGTTCCTCCCACACCCGGGCTTCCTGCCATTCGGCCAGCCGCCGCCAGCAGATTGGCTGGCGTGGACAGCTTCCCGCTCTCGCGTGCGCTCGCCCGTGGCTGACGCGCCCTTCGCTACCCGTCTGCGGCCGGACCTCGGCCGGCGATCGTGCCGGGGCGCCACTGCGTCCCGGGGCCGCCGGGGCCACTGAAGTGCGGCGTGTTCGACGGCTCGGCGCCGCGTTCGGTGAGGGTGATGTCGCCCTCGGTGTCGATCCGCGCCAGGCCGTCGACGATCAGCGCGGCCGTCGCTGCCCTGTCGACACCCGTCGTCCGGCCTGTCTCGGCGACGGCATGGTAGGGGTCGATCTCGAAATCGGCGAGCAACGCGCTGAGTCTGCGGTCGGCGCGGCGACTCACCACAAGGCCATGCCGAGCACGGCATACATGGCACCGGCCCGGTCAATCCCCAACGCCGCAAGGCAAGTTGGTTCACCATCCGATGGTGGCCGGGACCGGCGGCCACGGCCGGATGCCGGGCCTTCGCGGTCTTCCGGCACGTGGCCCGGCAGCAGGCGCCTCCGTCTCAACCTGATTGGCGCGCTGTGCGTGGGGGTATTCCCCGCGTGTCCTGAGAGGCTCCGCCGCTGGATGCCGAGGGGAAGGTCATGGTGTGGTTCGGGGTGCTCGCCGTGCTGTGCCTTCTGGTCGGCGCGGCCGCCGTGCGTTTCCGCCGGGCCTATCGGCGCCTCGTCGACGCACCGGTCACCCCGCGCCCGCAGCACGAGGAACTGAGCCTGTACGAGTTGGCGTTCCTCCACGGACAGGGTCGGCGCGTCGTGCTCACGGCCCTGTCCGCCATGATGCTCGGCGGGCGGCTGACCGCGTACGGCAAGGAGGTCACCATCACCGGCCCCGTCCCACGTGACGAGGTGGAGGCCGATGTCATCGAGATCATCGGCCTGGGACCGCGCTGGGGCGTGTGGGACCGCATGCACCGGCTCAGCGAGAGCGCCAGCGTCGACGCCATCGGCGACCGGATGGCCGGACAGGGGCTGGTGGGCAGCCCCACCCGTTGCCGCGTCGCCGACGCGGCCTTCGTCACTCTGCACTTCTGGCTGTGGTGCACCGTCGCCTTCACTCTGGTCGCCGCCGTGTTCGCCGCTTTGGGCGACCGTGCGGCCCTGATCGCCCTCGCCACCGCCGTGCCCGTGCTGGCCGGTGGTTTCCTCGCCCAGCGGCACTCCGAGAAGTGGGATCCCGGCGTGACCGAGGCGGGACGCCGGCTGATGGTTCCGGGCCAGAACGATGACGGTGACCGCTCGGTGCCGCGTACGAACGACGACCTGTCCCTGTACGACGTCGGATGCCTGGGAAGAGTCGTGTACGACGGGGTGTTGACCGGGTCTCTGAGCAACCTCCACGACGCCCTGATCGCTCCCCCGGAAACGTGGGACGACCCGCCGGGCCTCGGCGGTCTGTAGAGGGCGCTCCGCCCGGCTGTCGCCGTGCGGGCAGGTGTCAGTCACCACCACCGCTGCCGCAACCGTCGCCGCGACCGTCACACCCTCAGCCACCCTCGTCGGTCACCCACCCGCTCTCCGCGTGTCGGGGTGCCGTGGGTGGCGACGCGTACCGGTTCGAACGGCCGGTCAGGTACCAGAAGAGGCAGGTCACGAGCGCGGACACTCCGATAAGTCCGATCGCGGCAGCGACTCCCTCTTCGCGCACCCAGCAGGGTCTGTTGATCGTCCTCGCCCTGACCGGGGCCCCGAGGGCGTTCGTGTCTGCTTGAGCAACGCGCCGGATGTGAACCATGCCCAACCGCACCGTCAACGGTGTGTGCAGGCTTGCGAAAGCGCCCTGAAGGTCCGTTGACGACGCCGGGCCATGTGAAGGATGCTGCCCGGGCAGGTCCTGCCCGGGGCGGGGCGTCTGTCCGTCACGGAAGCACGGTCGGCCGTGCGGGGGCACGGGACCGGAGTGGGTCCCTTCGGGGAGGGATCGGCGCCCGCGCTCCTCTACCGGGTCGTGCACGACGAGCCCCGGCTGGACGGGGTGCCCGCGGGACTGCTGCGGGAGGTGGTGGAGGAGTGCCTGGCCAAACGCCCGGAGGACCGGCCCACCGCCGGGGAGCTGCTGGACTGGCTGAACGAGGGTGAGTACCTCACTGCCCCGACGGAAAAGGTGACGGCCGTACGGGAAACGACCGCGGTGACCGCCGTACGGGACACGACGCCGGGGACGTCGACGCGAGTGGTGCCCGAGCCAGGGAACCCGACCGCCGCGCCGGTGCGAGTGGAGTACTCCGCGTACTTCCGCAAGCGCGGCTGTGGCTGCGCCACCGTCGGGGCGCTGACCGGCGTCGCCTTCTGGTTCGTGCCGCGGCTGGCGGGCGGCTGGAGCTACGCGCTCCTGGTGCCGTTGCTGCTCTTCGGGCTGATGTCCCTGTGGTGGGGTCTCAACATGCTGTGGCGCCCTACCCAGGGGACGGTCGAGGTGGGGGCGGACGGTCTGACGTTCCGGAACGCGGGTTTGGGGGGCGCCGACGTCTGGCGCGGCCGCTGGGACACCGTCGCCTGCGTCACCCTGACGCCCGTCGCCTTCCGGGGAGCGGCGAAATACTGTGCCGTTCGTGTTGTGGCCACCCCGCCACCGGGCGCGGAATGGCAGGTGCCCCCGGTCTTCACGGTCCGGCTGCCGGATGCCGAGCTGAACACCCTGCGGGCGGCGCACAGCGCACTGACCGGCGCCGGAAGGGCCGTCACCGCGACCTTGACCATGACCTATTCGGAGTTCGAAACCGCCCGTCATGAGATCGGCCGGCTCCACGAGGCCCTGCTCGCCCATGCCCCCGCCCGTTACCGTCCCGACGCCGAACTGGTGACGGCGCTGCGCCGCTGAGCTCCCGCAAGGTGGCCTGCAGCAGGCCGGCGTACGCGGCCACGGCACTAGTCGCATCCCCGCGTTGCGGAAACCGGGTGAAGCAGCACGAGATCGACGCAAGGACACGCCGGGACGACGACGGAGGAGTCGGTCGTTGCATCAACGAGCACCGGGACCGCTTCGGCGGGCACTCGC
The DNA here is from genome assembly GCF_000716335.1 of Streptomyces sp. NRRL S-118. GTDB lineage: Bacteria > Actinomycetota > Actinomycetes > Streptomycetales > Streptomycetaceae > Streptomyces. Next base: position 110,440 of record NZ_KL591028.1, read on the forward strand.
ACGTCCAGACCGTGACGACGGCTTTTCCCCGTGCGTGCTGCCCCTCCAGATGCCGGGGCCTCGGCCGCCTCGGCCAGCGCGTGCGTCCTGTCGATCACCAGAGTCAGATGGAGCGCGACCCCTCGGGGCAGGCCCCCTTCGTTGCGGGGCCGCCGAGCCCTCCCGCCGGCTCCCACGCATCACCTTGTCCGCCGTACGCGCCTGATGGCTGAAGCGCAGAAACCTGCTCTCAGGGAAGGTACAGCGACGCCTTCCGCAGGACGTGCTTGGTGAACCCCCCGGCCCCACACCATGAGGCCATGACGATCGACGACCCGCAGCAGCCGGCTCCGCGGCGCGGCAAGATCCGGCGGAAGGTGTTCACCAGGCCGCGCCGAAATCTGACAAAGGCCCAGGTGAAACTCCTCCTCACGCGGGCGAAGGGGCCCACGAAGGCCCTCGCCGAGCGCCTGAGGGTCTCGACCCGAACCGTGCAGCGCTACCGTGCCGGGTAGCTGACGACACCCCAGAGCGGTTCCGGCCGCGCTGGGGGAGGAGACCGAATGAGTGGCAACCGCAGGTCAGAGCACGTGCGCGGGAACAGGCGGCAACGTCTGCCGGCATGATGGTGCGCGTCGTGGCCCACTTCGGGTTCACCGCCAACGGGTCATCCGATGACGGTCGCGAGCGCACGATCTCACCGCCGATTCGCCCACCTACGACGCAGAGATCCTCCGTCTGCGGGAGGCTGGTGCGACGGAGTCGGAGCTGCATCCGGTCGTCGCGGCGGCCGTGACCAAGCCCGATTTCACGGAATGGGGAACGCGGGCCAAGGGTCTGCACGCCGACCTAACGGACGTCCTGTCTATAGAGTTCGAATTCTAAGACACCGCAATTCCTGGCCTGCTATGCACCGTATTCGTGAGCCGAAGCGCGGTGGTTGTTGCCAAGGCAGGCGTGTTGTCACGAGGGGCGTTGAAGGGGGGGCGCGCGTAGGCGCTTCACCGCGGGGGATGCCGCCGACGCACAGCCACGAGGGTTCCTGTGACGAAGGCCAGCAACAGTAGCGCAAGACCGGTGAAAATGACGGGATTCACCCAGCCCGGGGCCAGCTCGGTTCCCACACCGTTTGACGTGACGCACTGAGCGCTGACCGGCAACGTCCATCGCGTCACCACATGATCGCCCGATACGCCCATCGACGCGCACATCTGATCCGGGTCCATGATGTAAGACCCCGACATCACACCCCACGAGTACGCGCCGTACGCCGCCGCGCCAGCCAGGACCGCTACCAGAGCGCAGGTGGCGACGCTGGGCAGGTCTCCGACAAGGACCGGCTGCTGCTTACAGACCCGTCGGACGAGCGCGACGGCAGCGCCCAGGCCAATGCAGGGCGCCAGGAACGGCCCGAAGGTCAGGGCGATAAAAAGAAGATCATCCATGTCTGCCCAGACATCGCCCGGGCGGGACCGGTTCCACCGATCCGTCTGAACCGAGCTGGCTGAGCGTTCTGCGTGGCGACCGTCTCCAACTGAACTGCTCAAGCCACACACGAGGCTGGTTGCCTGGGCTGGCGACCAGCAGAGCGTAGTTGCCGGTGACAACCACCATGCTTCATACGCCTCGGAGACAGGAGCGCGCCGACTTTGACATCCGCTGTGCTTCACGTGATCAAAGCTGCAGTCAGTGGACGCTGCTGGTGACACCTGTCGTACTTCGGCGCAATTCGCGGGCCGTCGCAGAAGCGCTCTGGCGGCGGCCCGCCCCTTTTGGACGCCCCATGCGATTGGAGTACTAGTGCTGCATCAGCCAACGTTTGCCCTGCATGTACGGTCGGGACATGGATGCCAGCGGCCAGCCGACGCTTGATGAGATGGTGTTCGTCGTGGTGGCCCAGTCGAGAATTCGGAGGTTGGCAGCGTGGTCCGAACTCGATTTCGTCGAGCAGCATGTCCCAAAGTACGGCTGGCCGCCGGAGACGATCGAGGAGTACCGGGCTCAGCAGCTTCAGGAGTAGGCGTCAGAGGCTTGACCAGCCGAGGAAGGACAGAACCCCGTGGACGCGATGCCCACGGGGTTCTGTGCTGCTTCGCCGGCTGGCGGGACGTCGACGCTACTTCCCGCACTTGGTCTTGAAGCCGTCCAACAGAGCCTTGCCGGCATCGGAGCTGTCACGTACGTACACGCTACCGCTGATGCTGATCGAGGTATCACTGGTCGAGATGGGCTCGCTGCCGGTCCGCTTGTTGCGGGTGTCCTCTCCGGCGACCGTCCAGATGATCTGGGACTGATCCTTGTTGAACTCGCCGGTGCTGGTCACGTCCGGCTTCTCGTAGACACCATCGCAGTCATACTCATGATGCGAGACGCTGTTGCCCTTGACAACCAACTGGCCGAGTTGGGAGGTGCCGTTGACGTCCTTGACGTAGTAGGTACCGTCGAGCTTGCTGCCGCTGTCGCTGCTTCCGCTGCAGGCGGTGAGTATGAGTGAGCCCGTGGCCAGGGCCCCGATGGACACAGCGATCTTGGCCCGCGTCCTACGAGTGGTCCTGGTGATGCTCATGGCGTTCCCCCGTCGTTCGTTCTGGATAGTCGGTTGAGATATAGGCGAGTCAAAGACATCATATGGATAGGTGACTTTGACTGACCGGGACCGCCTGTCAGGCACCTTCTCGGAGGTTGTCGAGCCGATGCTCAGTCAGCGCCAGCGCGACCTCGGCCTGATTGAGCGCGTGTTCGCCGTCCTGGATGCGCCAGTGCAGACGCTGCACGGGCGGAACGTCTGCCTCTTTGACTGCCAGGTCACCGAGTTCACGCAGCTCCGCGTACTCTCCCTGCAGCTGTTCCTCGTGGTGTGCTGACCGGCCCCTGAGGCGGCCGGCCCGCTCTTCCCACCAGCACACCCGCCACTCGGGGTCGAGCGTTTGCGTGCATGGCTCGCGGAGCTGAGGAAACGCCAGACGACGTGACGAGGCCAGAGCTGCCATCCCGGCGCCGATCGCTGCCAGGCTGATGCGCATGGCCGAACGGGTGCGGGTGCGGGAGATCGATGACGACGAGGGGCGACGGCTGCTGCGGATCATCCGCAGAGGCACTGGCTCGGTCGTAACGTGGCGGCGCGCGCAGATGGTACTGCTGTCCGTGCAGGGCATGGCCGTGGCGAAGATTGCCGAGGTGACGTTCACGAGCCCGGACCGGGTTCGTGACGTGATCCATGACTTCAACGCCGACGGTTTCGAGGCGCTTTACCCGAAGTACAAGGGTGGACGCCCCAAGACCTTTACCCTGCCTGAGCGACGCGAGATCAAGAAAATCGCCAAGTCAAAGCCAGCTGAGCATGGCCTGCCGTTTTCAACCTGGAGCCTGGCCAAGTTGGCCGACTTCCTGGTCGCCGAGGGGGTGGTCGACGACATCAGCCACGAGGGCCTGCGGGTCCTGCTCCGCGAGGAGGGCGTCTCCTTTCAACGCGTGAAGACCTGGAAGACCTCCCGCGACCCCGACTACGAGGCCTAGAAGGCCCGGGTCGAGCACCTCTACGCGATCGCCGACGGCGAGGTCATACCGGAGCCCGGCGAGCCTGAAGTCGTCTTCTGTATGGACGAGTTCGGGCCGCTCAACCTCCAACCACACCCCGGTCGGCAGTGGGCCGAACGCGGCGGCAAGCACAAGGACCCCGAGCGTGAACCCAGGCCGAGGCGGCGGGCGACTTACACCCGACCGCACGGGGTGAGGCACCTGCTCGCCGCCTACGACCTGGGCAGGGACAAGCTCTACGGTCACATCAAGGAGACCAAGACCCGCTCGAAGTTCTTAGAGTTCTGCCGCTACCTGCGCAGCCTCTACCCGGCTGGCGTGCGCATCGCCGTCGTCTGCGACAACTTCTCCCCGCATCTGACCACCAAGCGCTGCCAGCGGGTCGCAGACTGGGCCGAGGCCAACAACGTCGAGATCGCCTACACCCCGACCAACTCTTCCTGGCTCAACCGCATCGAGACCCAGTTCACGGCCCTTCGCTACTTCGCCCTCAACGGCACGGACCACGCGAGCCACAAGGAGCAGGGCAGCATGATCCGCCGCTACATCATCTGGAGGAACAAGAACGCTGCCGACGAACGGCTACGCGATCTCGTCAACAGGGCGAACGTTGCCTGATGTGGCACTAGGCGCCGAACGCCCAGAGCAGGGCGATGACGCCACCGAATCCGAGGCTGCCGAGAGCGGTCCCCGCGACCGCGGTCACCAGGCGCCCGGTGCCGCGGCGTGCGTAGTGGATGCCGGCGGCGCCGAACGTCATGGCGAGCGCTCCGGCGAGGACCGCCCACGGGAGCGTGTAGAGGGTGAGCCCGGGTGCCCACACGCCTATCACGGAGAAGGCGCCGAGGAGGAGCGCGATGGGCCCCAGGGCGACGGCGGGTGCGTCCCGGTGGTCGGACACGGTCGACTCGGACATGACCTGTTCCCCCTTTGAACGAGTTCAAAATCGTGTTCCGATCGTAGCGGTACGGCAGTGCACCCGTGGGCGCGGGGCGACGTGCGGTCCGCCACCTTCGGAGCGCACGGACCAGCGAGCCGTCGCACCACCCCGGAGCGGGATCCCGGAACAGCGCCATCCGGTCGGCCGGCCGTCGCCCGTTGGCCCGTACGGGCGCCTCCTCTCGCACGTCGATCCCGTCCACAGCAGACTGGCCGCCAGGCGCCCCTCGGGGCGCGAGCCGTACGCCGGAAGGACGTGCCCATGCCCACGGACGCCGCGCATCCCGGCCCGCTGAAGGTCCTCGTCCTCGGAGCGGCCCTGCGGGCCGGCTCGACGAACGCGCGACTCGCGTCCCTCGTGGCCCGCGTGATCACCCGCACCACCTCGGCGGACGTCGACCTGGCCTCGCTGCGGGACTTCGACATGCCGCTGTACGACGGCGACCTGGAGACCGCCGGCGGGCCACCGGACGGCGCCCTCGCGCTGCGCGGCCGGCTGGAGGAGAGCGACGCCTTCGTCATCTCCTCCCCGGAGTACAACGCGTCCGTCCCCGGCGTGCTGAAGAACGCGATCGACTGGGTCTCCCGGATCCGGCCGCAGCCGTTCAAGACCAAACACGCGCTGCTGGTCTCCGCCTCCCCCTCCATGGTGGGCGGCAACCGCGGGCTGTGGGCGCTGCGCGTCCCCCTGGAGCACCTCGGCACCCGGGTCTACCCGGACATGTTCAGCCTCGCCAGGGCCCACCAGGCCTTCACCGACGACGGACGACTGACGGACAACGGACTCCAGCAGCGTCTCGAAGAGACCGTGCACGGCTTCCTGCGACTCGTCGAGGCGGACACCCGGTACGTGTGCCTCCAGCGCCGTTGGTACGAGTTCCTCGGCGACAGCACCGAGGCGCCCGTCACCCAGCGGGCGGAGGACTAGGACATCCCCCTCAGGACATCCCTTCCTGAGGGCCGCTCAGCCGCTCCGCCGGCGGGAGGAAGAGCGGCGCGCCCGAGAACTGCGGGAAGGCCCGTCGAACCGCTCCCGCTCCCCTCCTGACACAAGTCCGTTTCACGCTACGCACATCGACGGAGCGTGCGCCGCAGGCGCGTGTCGTAGGGACGGCGGTGGAGGTTTCCCTGCCTACAGGGCGCGTCTGCGCCAGCTCGACCAGGCGCCGAGGGCGAGGACGAAAGCGATCAGCAGGTCCGCGGCCGTCGCCGAGCCGTCGCCGCGCTCCACCTGCTCCACCAGGGTGGCGACGCTGCCGACGGCCAGCGCGCCCAGCAGGACGGCGAGCACCGTCCAGACCTTCCTCATACGGCACACCCCTCCGGCTCGTGCGGCGACGGGCCCACGGTAGCCGCAGCGCTCCGGGCGGGGAGGGGAACGAAACGGGGCCCTCCGGGTGTCCGGAAGGCCCCGCGGGGTGGGAGCGGCTCAGCCCTGGCTGTGCGCGCGGCGACGGCGCGCCACGGCGAAGACCGCACCGCCCGCCGCGACCAGGCTCGCCGCTGCGGCGCCGAGCATGACCGTGTTGTCGCTGCCGGTGGCGGCGAGGCCACCGGTGGTGGAGCCGGTCGAACCGGAGGTTCCGGTCGTGCCGGCAGCCGTGGTGGAGCCGGTGGATCCGGCCGAGCCCGTCGTGCCGGACGTACCGGACGTGCCGGACGCACCCGAGGACGACGTGGAGCCGGACGTGCCCGACGTGGCGCTGCCGGTGCTGCCCGACGTGCCGGTGGTGCCCGACGTGGAGCCACCGCTCGACGAACCGCCGGTGGTGGTGCCGCCGTCCGAGGTGCCGCCGGTGGTGTCACCCGTGCCGTTGAGCACGATCCGCGTCGAGTTGTTCGCCTTGTTCGGGTCCTGCTCGGGGGAGACCCCGAGGTTGCGGAAGGTGACGCTGCCCGTGGCGTTCTCGACGACCTTGTCGATGCGCAGCTTGAGCGGGAAGGCGTGGGAGTCACCGGAGACCAGACCCAGCTTGTCCCAGGTGGTCAGCTTGCAGATGACCGTCGTCCCCTTGCCGCGCTGGCAGGCGTCGTCCGTCAGAGCGGTGGTGCCCGGGGGAGGCGTGACGTCCAGCTCGACCACCGGGTCGAACGAACCGTACGGCGCCAGGGAGTAGCCCGTCCAGCCCGGACCCTTGTTGGTGACGGTGAGACCGGCCGTGACGATGTCACCGGCCTTTCCGGAGAGCGTCGCGCCGGTCACGGACATGTCGGCCGTGTTCTTCACGGTGATGTACTGCGAGTGCCCGACATGCTCGCGGGGCTTGGTGGACTGCTCGACCAGCTTCAGCGCGGGGCCGGTGCCCTTTGCGGGCTTGGCCGTGCCGCGGAGCTGAGCGAGGGTCTCCTCCGAGTAGGGCGCCACCGACCAGGCGGTGTTCTCGTTGAGCGCCCGGCTCTCGGTGCCGATCGGGAGCTGCTGCGACGCGGCGTACGCCGTGCCCGGCGCCAGGGTCTCGTCCAGCACGCAGATGGCCCGGGAGGCGCCGAACTTGGTGCTCGCGGGGTTGTCTATGTACTCGCAGTTGGAGAACGCGTGGTCGAGCTTCAGGCCGTAGGAGACCTGGACATGGAGGATGGCGCCCTTGGCCTCCGTCTGTCCCTTGTTGATCACGGAGACGGGGACCTTGGCGGTGCCGCCCGACGGGAGGTCCTTGATGTCGGCGATGTGGCCGAGGGCAAGGGCCGGGGCGTCCGCGGCGGACGCGGGGACGGTGCACCACCCGGTGAGTCCGGCCGCCAGCGCGACGGCCGCGGCCGCGGCCGTGCGGCGCCTCGAGGCCGTCGAAGGTGTTGATCTTTCTGCCATGTCAGGGCAGACCAACCGGCTGGTCAAACGGTTGTACGCCCGTCGCCATCTCTTTCGTCACGGTTGCGGGCCCCGGCGGGCCGGTCGGGAGCGTCAGAGCCAGCCGTTGCGGCGGAAGCCGCGGTGGATGAGGAAGCACGCGAGGGCGATGACCCCCAATGTCAGGGGATATCCGTACGTCCACCGCAGCTCCGGCATGTGCTCGAAGTTCATGCCGTACACACCGCAGACCATGGTCGGGACGGCGACGATCGCCGCCCAGGCGGTGATCTTGCGCATGTCCTCGTTCTGCGCGACGGTCACCTGGGCGAGGTGGGCCTGGAGGATCGAGTCGAGCAACGCGTCGTACGCGGTGAGCTGCTCGGTGGCCCGCACCAGGTGATCCGCCACGTCACGGAAGTACGCCCGTATCTCCGGATCGACCAGCTGCAGCGGCTTGGTGGCGAGGGCCTGGAGGGGCCGGTCCAGCGGTGCCACGGCGCGCCGCAGTTCCAGCAGCTCGCGCTTGAGCTGGTAGATCCGGCCGGCTTCACCTCGGGCCGCCTGTTCGCTGAACACGGCCGTCTCGACCTGGTCGATGTCGTCCTGCATCGCGTCCGCGACGGCGAGGAGGTCGTCCACCACCCGGTCGGCGATGGCGTGCAGCACTGCGGAAGGCCCCTTGGCCAGCTGCTCCGGATGCTCCTCCAGCGCTTCCCGGACCGGGCCGAGCGATCCGTGCCGGCCGTGCCGGATGGTGATGACGAAGTCCGGGCCGGTGAAGACCATGACCTCACCGGTGTCCACCACCTCGCTGGTGGCAGTGAGCTCCTGGTGCTCGACGTAACGGCACGTCTTGAACACGGCGAACAGCGTTTCGTCGTACGGCTCCAGCTTGGGTCGCTGGTGCGCGTGGACGGCGTCCTCGACGGCCAGAGGGTGCAGCCCGAACAGCTCGGCGATCCTGGAGAACTCCTCCTCGGTCGGCTCGTGCAGGCCCAGCCAGACGAAGCCCCGGCCGGACGCGCGCACCCTCCGCAGGGCCTCGTCCACGGGGCAGGACCCCGGCTGCCGTACACCGCGCTCGTAGATGACGCAGTTCACCACGGCGTCGCCCAGCGGGGAGCGGACCGGATGGCTCAGGTCCACGGTCCTGCGGTAGGCGCTGCGCACCGCACGGCGCAGGTTGCGGATGACGGGCACGGCAGAGCTCCTTCGGACGACCGGCGGCCAGTGTGCCATCGGCCGGCCGCGCGGCGAACACCCCGTCGGCCCCGAGGAGCCGGGTGAGCGGGCCCCTGCTTGAAGGCCGTGGGGTGTTCTGCAAGGGTCGCCCCGACGGCCGGGGCGGAACCCGGCGCAGGCGGTGACGGGGGTGGGGGAGACGTGGGTGTCGCGTTGTTCGCGCTCGGGGGCACGATCTCGGTGTCCGGGCGTGCTCAGGGGGAACGGCTGACCGGTGCAGAGATCGCCGCCGCCGTGCCCGGGCTCGACCGGCTCGGGGTGGCGCTCGATGTCCGGGACGTCCATGCCGTCCCCAGCGGAAGCCTGACCTTCGCGCAGGTGCTCGACGTCGTCGACGAGGCCTCCCGGGCCGTGGCAGCGGGCGCGGTCGGTGTCGTCGTCACACAGGGCACCGACACGCTGGAGGAGACCGCGTTCCTCGCCGACCTCGTGTGGCACCACGAGGCACCGTTCGTGCTGACCGGCGCGATGCGGCAGCCGGCCATGGCCGGGGCCGACGGGCCGGCGAACGTGCTGGCGGCCGTCTCCGTCGCCGCTTCCCGCGCGGCACGCGGGCTCGGGGCGCTGGTCGCCTTCAACGACGAGGTGCACGCCGCGCGGTGGGTGCGCAAGTCCCACAGCACGAGCACCGCGGCCTTCGTCTCCGCCGACGCGGGACCCGTCGGTCACCTCGTGGAGGGCGAGGTGCGGGTGTTCGCCGCGCCACCACGCCGAGCCGCCCTGCCGGCCGATCCCGACCGGGCGCGGCTCGCGGCCTCCCGCGTCGCCCTCCACTGCGTCTCGCTCGACGACGACGGTGGCCCCCTCGAAGGGCTGGCCGACACGCACGGCGGTCTGGTGGTCGCGGGGTTCGGGGCCGGGCACGTGCCCGGGCCCCTCGCCCCCGTGCTGGGTGCCCTGGCCCGGCGCATCCCCGTCGTCCTGACCTCCCGCACGGGCGGCGGTCCGGTGCTGCGGCGCACCTACCGGGCGCCCGGATCCGAGACCGACCTCCAGGAGCGCGGGCTGATCAGCGGCGGCCGGCTCGACCCGTACAAGGCCCGGGTGCTCCTGCGGCTGCTGCTCGCGTCCGGGGCGGGGCGGGACGAGGTGGCGGCGGCGTTCGCCGCGCGCGGCTGAACCCCGCCGGGGCGGAGGGCGCCGGTCCGCGGGCGGTCCGGACGGTGCTGCCCCGGGCTCGTTGCGATGCCGTTCCGGCGGCTCGCGTCCCGGTTCCGGTGCGGTCCGGTGCGGTCCGGTGCGTTTTCCGGCCCCCGGACGTCCCGCAAGGAGTCCTATATGTCGTACATCACATGAAGAGTGCGGCTTGTGCGGAACATCCTCGGGCTCTGCGTCGTTGTGATGAGTGCGGCTCGCGGAAAGGGACAGTGTCCCCGGGCCTCACCCCTCGCCCATGGGGAAGATCGTTCGGCTGAAGCCCCGTGGAGCCTTTCGCCGAGAGGCGACCGCCCTTCCGCGCAGCCCGCCCCGAGCGGTCCCGGCTGGTCTCCCCCCGTCCAGCCGGGGCCTTCCTCCTGTTCGTACGCCCCGCCGCGCGGCCGCCGCCCCGGCGCTCGGTCGCCGTCCCGGCGTCCCGTGGACGAGCGGTGGCCGCGAGTGAACGCCAGGACGCTGCCCGCCACGGCGATCACGACGATGGCCAGTGCGACGCTGACCCCGCCTTCGGTGCCCCGTACACGTCCTCCAGGCTGATCAGCAGCGCCGCTTCGTCCAGCACCAGGGCCAGCCCCACCCCGTAGCCGAGCCCTCTCCACGCACGCACCCGTGCGGAGCGCTGGACCAGACCTGGCGCGCCCACGGCCGCGAGCAGCAGGAAGCCCCACGTGCAGTGGTGGAGGGGCACACTGCCGGCCTGAACGTCCCCGAGGCCGGCCACGTCGATGTGGATGAGCGAGATCAGCAGCCGCATCCCGCCGAAGGTGAGGGCGAACCCCCCGGCCACCGTACGATCCGATCCACCAGGGCCCGGGCCGGTCGCGACGGCCGGGACGCCGTCCCGCGCCGGTCAGAGGCCGAAGAGTTCCGGATCGGCGGCCAGCGTACGGAAGACCGCTCGCGGATCGGCGACGAGCCTGCGCTTCTCCAGGTCCAGCAGACCGCCGACCCCGGTCACCTCGGCAGCCACCGTGCCGTCAGCCTTGCGGATGGTCTGCTCGATCCGGAAGGTCCGGCCCTCGCCCCACAGGAACGCGCACGTCACCTCGACCTGGTCCCCGGCGCGCAGCTCACGGTGGTAACGGACCGTCACTTCGAGGGCGACCGGTCCCACGCCCCGGTTCATCAGGTCGGTCTGGCGGATACCGGCCTTCTGCAGCAGCGACCAGCGGGCGTGCTCCGCGTACTGCAGGTAGACGGCCTGGTTCAGATGACCCTGGGTGTCCGTCTCGTACCCGCGGACGACGACCGGAACCGAAAATGCCTCTGCCACGACGCTCCTCTCCGAGACCGCACACCCTACGCGGTGCCGTGCCGCTCCCTCCGTCCCGGCGCCGGAGGCGTCCGTACCGGACGACCCCGGTCGGCGTACGCCTGACCGCGCGTAACCGGGGTATCCGGCGGTCGGAACCGATACCACGGGTACGTCGAAGGAGCCACCATGCCGACCAGTGCCTCAGCCACGACCACGGACGTCGTCGAGCTCATCCTGCGGGACCACCGCAGGATGGAGGAGCTGTTCCGGGCGATGCGCAACGTCCAGGCCGACCGGGCGGGCGCCCTCCAGGAATTCGCCTCCCTGCTCGTGGCTCATGCGACCGCGGAGGAGCGGAAGGTCTACCCCGCCCTGCGGCGCTACAAGAACGTGGACGACGAGGACGTCGAGCACAGCGTGCACGAGCACGAGGAGGGCAACGAGGCGCTCCTCGCGCTGCTCGAAGTCGAGGACACGGCCTCGGAGGAGTGGGACGAGAAGCTCGAGGAGCTCGTCACCGTCGTCAACCACCATGCCGACGAGGAGGAGCGGACGCTCCTCAACGACGCCCGGGAGAACGTCTCCGACGAACGCCGTGCCGAGCTGGGCGCCGCCTTCGACAAGGCCAGGGCGGAGCAGCTGGCCGCCGACTGCGGCAGCATCGACAACGTCCGCCGACTCGTGAAGGCGCAGAAGAACTGAGGCACCGAGCAACCGAGGCGGTCATGTGCCGCGGCCGGACCGCCGGCCGCGGCACATGACCGCCTCCTGCCGTGCCGCCCCGGTTCCGGATGCCGGCGGGACTCAGCGCAGCAGTACGGCGACGAGAGCCGAGATGATCACGGCGACGGTGCAGCAGAGCACGGCCGAGTGCTGCCAGGGCGAGGGGCCGGCCCCCGTCGGGTACCGCTGCCGGAGGCGCGGTGTGTCGCTCCACGGGCCGTCCACCCAGGGGCCGTCCACGGCCTCGGACGTGACGAGGCTGGCGCAGTGGCGGCAGGGCCGGGTGCTGAAGTCGCCCCAGCCCGCGCCGCCGGCATCGAATGTGGGCTCCATGTGCGGTCAAACGCCGTGACCGCACCTCCGGCAACGCACGCACGGCAGGTCCTTACCGGATCGCGATGTTGGGCATTCGGTCGGCATAGGCGCCTGGCGCAGTCGCCCGATCGGCGCATTTCCTCCCTGCTCGCCCGTCAGCGCCTCCGCGCCGGCACCGGGCACCGGCGGCTACCACCACGGAGAAAAGGTGGAACCGTCGGGAACCGCACATGGCGCGAATGTGTCCCCGCTTCAGGAAGGCGCTGCGGGCACCGTGCACCGGTGGTCCATCGTGCGACGCGACCGCGCCGAGGGAGCGGACATGAGCAATTGGTCGGTCCCCGGGTACACCGAGACCCGGGAGCTGGGAGCGGGCGCCAGCGGACGGGTCGTCCTCGCCGTCCACGACGCGACCGGCGTGCCGGTGGCGGTCAAGTACCTCGGCGAGCGCCTGCGGACGGATGCCGCGTTCGTCGACGACTTCCGCGCCGAAGCACGTCTGCTCGGGGGGCTGGACACGCCCCACGTGGTGCGTCTGTACGAGTACGTCGAAGCGCCGGCGGGCGCCGCCATCGTGATGGAGCTGGTCGACGGCGTGGCCCTGCGCGCGCTGCTGTCCCGGGAGGGCGCGACCGGGCCCGAGGCGGCGCTGGTGGTCCTCAAGGGATCGCTGCTCGGCCTGGCCGCCGCCCATCACGTGGGCGTCGTGCACCGCGACTACAAGCCCGAGAACGTCCTGGTGGCGGCCGACGGCTCCTCCAAGCTCGTCGACTTCGGCATCGCCGCCGACCACGGCAGTACGCGGGGCGTCGCCGGCACCCCCGCCTACATGGCCCCGGAGCAGTGGCAGGGGATGCCCGCCTCCCCGGCGGCCGACGTCTACGCGGCGACCGCGACGTTCTACGAGTGCCTGACCGGCCGCAAGCCCTTCTCGGGCGAGAACTTCGCCGAACTGGCGCTGCAGCACATCGAGGCCCCGGTGCCCGACCACGAGGTGCCCGAGCCGGTGCGCGGACTCGTCAGGCGCGGACTCGCCAAGGAACCGGCTGACCGGCCGGAGAACGCCGACGCCTTCGTGGCGGAGCTGGAGCGGGCGGCCACCGCGGCCTACGGGCCGGACTGGGAGGAACGCGGCCGGGGCAGGCTCGCCGCCCTCGCCGCCCTCCTGCCGTTGCTGTTCCCGTCGGCAGGCGACGCGGCCACGGGGACCACAGCCGTCGCGACGACCACCGTGCCGGGCGGCCCGCACCGGCTGGGAAGGCAGTGGCTCCAGGGCGTACCGGTGGCCGTGGCGGCCCTGGTGCTCGCCCTGGTGCTCGCGGTCACCGCGCAGGCCGGCGACGACGACGGGGCCGTGCGTACGACCGGCCAGGTCCTCGCCACCACGAGCGCGCGGCCCGGCGGGCCGGCGGCCGCCTCCACGGCCCCGTCGATCGCCCCGAGCCTCTCGCCGGCGGTGAGCACTCCGCCCGCGGAGGCCACCCTCCCGGCGACTCCCAGCGCCGCACCGGAAACCACGCCCCCGCCGGCGCCCGTACCCGGGCCGGCCGACCCGCCCGGTCCCGCCTCCCCGGCCGCACCGGCCTCCCCGGTGCCACCCCCTCCGACCACGGATCCGCCCTCCCCGCCCGCTCCCCGGCCGGTGGCGGTGAAGTCCGTGTCCGTCACCGGCCTGCGGCAGACGGGCCCGAGCGACGCCGAGGCGACGTTCGAGGTCGCCACCGACGGCACGGGCCCGGTGAGCGTGGTCATCGCCTGGTTCACCGGAGACAGCAAGGGCGAGCTCGGTCAGCCGGACGGCTCGGAGACCCTGCGGCGCAGCGGAGCGACGCAGTACACCATCACGCTCGCCCACACCTTCCAGGGCACCGGCTGCTACTGGGGCGTGCGCGCGACGACCGACCCGGCCGCCGCGAACGGCGGTTCCTCGCAGCAGATCTTCATCCGGCGGTGCATGCTCACATGACGGACCCACGAGTTCCCTACGAGCGCGACACCGCGTCCCGGACCCCGTCCCCGCACGCGCACCCGCCCCGGCCTCCGCACGAGGGGGCACCCGGCGAGGAGGGGTACAGCGCGACCGTTCTCGCCAGCCACTGGATCGAACGGGAGGACGCATCCGCCGCGTCCGGCCGCGCTCCCGTCCCCGGCCGGCCGGCGAACGGCGTGGCGCCCGACCGCGTCGAGGGCGACGTCCTGCGCTTCGGCCCGGGCGTGACGGTGGCCGCGCGGCGGCGCTTGCCGGACGAGGACGGTGCGACGCGCGTCTGGCACGGCACGGTCGCGGGAGGGGCCGCCGCCCGGCCCGCACCACGGTGGCGCGGCCTGGTGCGACGGTACGCGCCGGCCGCCGTGATCCTGGCCGCCGTGCTCGGGTTCCTCGCCTGGCAGCGTTACGGCGGTGTCCTGACGGTGCGGGAGGCGACGGTCACGGCCGGATCGCGGGACCTCGGCTGCGACGGCACGGCGGACATCGTCGGAGAGGTGAGGACCGACGGGCGCCCCGGCACGGTGACCTATCGCTGGGAACGGAGCGACGGCACCGCGTCCGGGCTCCTGCGCGAGAAGCTCCGGAAGGGCCAGGAGCGCGCGCGGCTCCACCTGCTCTGGACCTTCCACGGGCGCGGAGAGTACCGGGCGACGGCCCGGCTGGTCGTCGTCTCACCCGGCGAGCACACCGCCACCTCCGGGGCCTTCACCTACCGGTGCCCCTGAACGGCCCGCCGCGAGCCTCCGGAACGGCACTGCCGTTGCGCGCCCGGTCGGGGCACGCAACGGCAGTGACGGGTGCGAGGGGCCCGGCTCAGAAGGTCAGGTTCCAGGCGTCGATCCTGCCGGTGTCCTGGGTCGCGATGTCCCGGACCCGGAGTTTCCAGGTGCCGTTGGCGGCCTCGGCCGAGGCGTTGACGGTGTAGGTCTTGGCCACGTTGTCGGTGCCGTCGTTGTTGGCGAAGTCCTCCAGCAGGTACACCGTGCCGTCGGGAGCGACCAGGGAGACGACCAGGTCACCGCGGTAGGTGTGCTTGATGTCGACACCCACCTTGAGCGTGGCCGGTGCATTGCCGCTCAGGCCCGAGACGGTCAGCGGGCTCTCCACGGTCGCGTTGTCCGCGACCGCGACGTCCGTGGTGGTCTCGAAGTACGAGCCGGGGGGCGGGGTGGAACCGGCGACGGCCTTCAGCGCGTCGGTCTGCCCCTCGCCGAAGAAGCCGTTCTTCGTGGCCGTACCGGTGCAGCGGCTGTCCGACGGGCAGGCGACGTCGCCGGCCTGGACCCCGAGCCTGGAGCGCAGGTCCGCCGGGGTGGCGGCCGGGTCGGCGCTCGCCATCAGCGCGGCGACGCCCGCGACGTGCGGCGAGGCCATCGACGTACCGTTCTTGTTGCCGTACTTGCCGCCGGGCAGCGTGGAGTAGACACCGGACGTGCCGTCACCGCCGGGCGCGGCGATGTCGATGACGCCGTTGCCGTAGTTGGAGTACGAGGCCTTCACGTTGCCCTTGCCCATCGCGGCGACCGTCACCACGCCCGGCAGCTCGGTCGGGATGTCGAGGCAGGCGTTGGTGATGGTGCGGGTGACCGGGGTGGAGTCGTTCGGGCTCTGCGTGTCGACCGTCTTGTTCGCCAGGTCCAGGTTGGAGTTGCCGGCCGCCGCGACCTGCAGGGAGCCGTGGCGCTCGGCGTACTCCTGAGCGCGCTTGACGCCCTCGATGATGGCGGCCTGGTCGGCGTTGTCCGGGCAGTTGAACTGCCACGGGTCGGTGTAGTAGCTGTTGTTGGTGACCTTGAAGCCGTGGTCGCCGGCCCACATGAGGCCGCAGATGGTGTTCTCCGCGAAGAACAGCCCGCTGCCCGGCTCGGCGATGCGCACCGCGGAGATCTTCACCCCCGGCGCCACACCGACGACACCCTTGCCGTTCTTCGCGGCGGCGATCGTACCGGCGACGTGCGTGCCGTGGGTGTCGATGTCCCGCCAGGCGCCCACGCGGGTGTCCGGCTTGCCGTACGCGCACGAAACGGAGTCGGCGGCGTTGAAGTTCGGCGCGATGTCCTGGTGCTGGTCGTCCACGCCCGTGTCCAGCACGCCGACCTTGACCGTCGCCGACCCGGTGGACACCGCCCACGCCTGGTCCGCCTTGATCTGCGTCATGTCCCAGCGCGTCAGGCTCTCCGTCAGCGTGGTCGGCGACTGGGCCGGGTTCGCCGGGAGGGCGGGGTTGTACGCGTCCGCCGGCACGTCCGAGGTGCGCGTCGCGCCGACCTGCTGGACTCCGGACACACCGCGCATGGCCGAGGCGAAGCCGGCCGACGCCGAATGCGCCACGACCACACCGATCGCGTCGTAGGACGCGTACACCGAGCCGCCGTTGGCGGTCACCGCCGCCCGCACGGCCGACGTGTCACCGGGTGCGGCGATGACGAGGTAGGCGCGGGTCCCGGCGGCCCAGCTCGCCGCGGGCGCCTGAGCTGCCTGAGGCTCCTGGGGCGCCGTGCCGACGGCCACGGCCGGCGTCCCGAACGCGAGCGTGGCGCCGAGCGTGACGGCGGCGACCACAGGTGTCCGGAACCGGCTGAATATGTGAGGTATCAATGCGTCCTCCGAGTCCCGGCTTGCCGGTCGGGCCGCCGGGCCGAATGTGTAGGGGGCGAACGCACGATGTCAGACACCCCAACAGCGCAGGAAGAGGGGAAACCCTTGCACTTCACCCGGCAGTGATCGAGGCCGTACGCAGCGGCACCCGCCTCCGGGGACCACGCCGCCCCACGCGGCACACCGGCTCCGCGCGCCTCAGCACTGCCGGGCCACGACCGCCGGTCGCACGGCTGTTGCGGTGGCCTTGTTCGGGGCACCTGTCACACAGGCCGGTTCGCCCCCACTCAGCAGGAGGTTCGTCATGACCAGCACCGGACACCCCGCAGCCGTGAGCGAGGCCCGCAAACAACGGCTGAGACGCCGGCTGGAGCGGCTGATCGGCGTGGCCGCCACCGAGGGCAACGAGCTCGTACCGCTGCGCAACGGCGATGAGATCTTCCCGGCCATGCTGGCCGCCATCCGCGGTGCGGAGCACACCGTCGACATGATGACGTTCGTCTACTGGCGGGGCCGGATCGCCCGCGACTTCGCCGCCGCGCTCGCGGAACGCGCCCGGGCGGGTGTCCGCGTACGGCTGCTGCTCGACGGCTTCGGCGCGCGGCAGATCGAGAACGACCTCCTGGACACGATGGACGCGGCGGGGGTCCAGATCGCCTGGTTCCGCAAGCCGTTCTGGCTGTCGCCGTTCAAGCAGAACCACCGCTGCCACCGCAAGGCCCTCGTCGTCGACGAGCACACCGCCTTCACCGGAGGGGTCGGCATAGCGGAGGAGTGGTGCGGCGACGCCCGCAACCCCGGTGAGTGGCGCGACACGCACGTACAGGTGCGCGGCCCGGCCGTGGACGGCATCGCCGCCGCGTTCGCGCAGAACTGGGCCGAGTGCCACGACGAGCTGTACGACGACCGGGACCGGTTCACCGAACACGCCCAGCACGGCACGTCGGTCGTCCAGGTCGTCCGCGGATCGGCGAGCATCGGCTGGCAGGACATGCAGACCCTCATCCGGGTCATGCTCACCTCGGCGGAGGAACGCTTCCGCCTGGCCACCGCCTACTTCGCCCCCGACACGTACTTCATCGACCTGCTGTGCGCGACCGCGCGCAGGGGAGTGCGCGTGCAGATCCTGCTGCCCGGGCCGTACACCGACCAGCGTGCCTGCCAACTGGCAGGCCAGAGCCACTACTCCGAGCTCCTGAGCGCGGGCGTGGAGATCCGGCAGTACCAGCCGACGATGATGCACGCCAAGATCATCACGGTGGACGGGGTTGCTTCCCTGATCGGTTCCACGAACTTCAACCGCCGCTCCATGGACCACGACGAGGAAGTCATGCTGGCGGCGCTCGACGAGACGTTCACCGCCACCCTGGACGAGCACTTCGACCAGGACCTGGCGGACAGCGCCGTCATCGACCTCCGCCGCTGGAGGCGCCGCGCCGCGCTGCAGCGCCTCAGGGAGGCGGCGGTCACCCCGATCCGCCGGTTCCTCTAGACGGCGAGCACCCCGGTCCGCCGCTTCCTCCAGGCGGCGAGCACCCCGGTCCGCCGGTTCTTCCAGACAACGAGCACGGCCGCGACACGCCCGCCCCCGGCCGGCTCCCGTTCTCGATGGGATGAATCACCACGGGATGCGGATGCGCCGAGGGCACGGGGCCACACGCTGGTGCCGTGCGGAGGACGAGTGATGACGCAGGCCGGCAGCAGGGTGCGGACCATGGGGGCGAAACCCACGAGAACCGCCCGGACCACGAGGCGCCGGGCCGCCCGGGCACGGACGGCGGAGCCCCGGGCGGCGCGGACGGCAGGGGCCCGGCGCGCGACGGGACGCCGCGGCCGCAGTCCCCGCCCCGTGCGGACGCGGGGACGACGGAGCGAACGGCCTTGGGACAGCGCGCGTGGTACTGGTTCGACACAACGCTCGCCGGTGGCACGTCCGTCCTCATCGGATGGCTCGTGGCCGCCTGCCTGGCCGTGGTGGTCCCCACAAGCGCGGTGCTGGTCTGGACGGACCGCCGGGCACCCGACTCCCTGTCGGGCAAGCTCGCCGCGGTCTGGAGGAACACGGGGGAGACGCTGCGGCTGGGCGGCGAGGGAGGATCCCCCTTGCGGATCGCGCTGTCGGTGCTGCTCGCCCTCGTCGCCCTGCTGTACGTCTCCACTCTCGTCAGCCTCATCACGACAGGACTCAGCGAGAGGCTCCTCGCCCTGCGCAGGGGCCGTTCCGCGGTGCTGGAGCGCGGGCACGCGGTCGTGCTCGGCTGGTCGGAGCAGGTGTTCACGGTCGTGTCCGAGCTGGTCGAGGCCAACGCCAACCAGCGCCGCGCCGCCGTGGTGGTCCTCGCCGACGAGAACAAGACGGAGATGGAGGAAGCACTCGCCGCCAAGGTGGGCCCCACGGGCCGCACACGGCTCATCTGCCGCAGCGGACGCCTCACCGACCCCAACGACCTCCTGCGGGTGAGTCCCGCCACCGCCCACGCCGTCGTGGTACTGCCGGGCGACAAGCCGTCGGAGGACGGTGAGATCGTCAAGACCCTGCTCGCCCTGCGGGCGGCGGTCGGCGACGAGAGTCCGGTGCGCATCGTCGCGGCCGTGCGCGACGACCGGTACCGGCTGGCCGCCACCCTCGCGGCCGGGCCGCACGCCTCCGTGCTCGAAGTCGACGACATCACCGCCCGGCTCGTCGTCCAGGCCGCCCGCCAACCGGGCCTGTCCGCCGTGCACCAGGAGCTGCTCGACTTCGAGGGCGCCGAGTTCTACACGGTCACCGAACCCGCGCTCACCGGCCGCACCTTCGGCGACGCCCTCCTGGCGTACCCCACGTCCTGCGTGGTCGGTCTCGTCCGCGACGGCGGAACCGTGGCGCTGAGCCCACCGCCCGACACGGTGATCCGGCCCGACGACGCCCTGGTCGTCATCGCCCAGGACGACGACACCACCGTCCTGCCCCCCGCACCCCCGGCCGTGGACCCCACGGTGATCGTGCCGCGCCCGGAGGTCACCGCCCGCCCCGAGCGGGTGCTCCTGCTCGGCTGGAACCGCCGCGCCCCGAGGATCGTCACCCAGCTGGCCCGCTGCGCCCTGCCCGGCTCCGTCCTGGAGGTCGTGGCGGAGGGCGGGAAGACGACCGCCACCGCCGTACGGGTCTCCGGAGCCGCGGCCGGTGGCGCCCTGTCGGTCGTCTTCCGGCGCGGCGATCCGACCAGGCCCGGCACGCTCCACGCCATCGACGCCGCGGCCTACGACAGCGTCATCGTCCTCGGGCCGGACCGGGGGCACGGCGACCACGGCGAACCGGACGACCGGACCACCCTGCTGCTCCTGCGCGCCATGGAGCGCGCGTCCGGGCGGGAGATCCCCGTGGTCACCGAGATGACCGACGACCGGAACAGGGTCCTCGCCCCGGTCAGCCCCGGCGCCGACTTCATCGTGAGCGGCAAGCTGATCGGCCTGCTGATGTCCCAGATCTCGCAGAACCACCACCTCGCCCCGCTGTTCGAGGAGCTGTTCTCCCCCGAGGGCAACGGAATCCACCTCCGGCCCGCTTCCCACTACCTCCGGCCGGGGTGCGAGGCCACCTTCGCCACGGTCGTCGAGTCGGCGCGGCGCCGCGGCGAGTGCGCCATCGGCTTCCGCAGCCCCGCGGGCCCGGAGGCCGCGGCGGACCGCGACCCGGGCGTACGCCTCAACCCGTGCAAGGCGACGCCGCGCCGGTGGTCCGGCCGCGACGAGATCATCGTGATCGCCAGGGACTGACGACGCAGGTCGCGGCGTGTCTCCCCGGTCTCCCCGAGTTGACGCCGTCCCCTGTTCGGGGGGCCTTGCCCGGTATCCCCGTGACGCCGCGCCCCACTCCACTAGGAAGGGCGCATGACTCAAGATCACGAGGACCTGACTTCCGGAACGCCGCTGTCCCGGCGCCGGTTCGCGACGACCCCCTCGCCGGTACCGCCGGCGCCGCATCGGTGACCCCCGCGGCGGCCGCGAACGCGCCCGCGCCCGCAGCCCCGCCCTCCCCGGGCTCCAAGGGGCGGGCGGCGGACTTCGAGCGGTGCCTGGCGGTGGCCCGCGCCCTGCTCGTCGTGGACGAGCACGACCGGCCCCTGGTCCCCGGCTACGCGCGCATCCTCGAGGAAGGCCTGCCCCGGCGCACCGGCCCTGGGAAGAAGGTCCTCGTCGTCGGCGCGGGGCCGTCCGGCATGGTGGCCGCATGGCTGCTCCGGCGCGCCGGGCACCGGGTGACCGTCCTGGAGGCGAACGGCAACCGCGCGGGCGGGCGGATCAAGACCTTCCGCACCGGCGGACACGAGAAGGCGCCGCAGCCCTTCGCGGATCCCGCCCAGTACGCCGAAGCGGGAGCCATGCGCATCCCCGGCAGCCACCCCCTGGTGATGGGCCTGATCGACCGGCTCGGCCTGCCCAAGCGCCGGTTCCACTACGTGGACGTCGATCCCGACGGCCGCCCGGCCGGCCGCACGTGGATCCACGTCAACGGCATCCGCATGCGCCGCGCCGACTACGCCCGCGCGCCGCGCCGGATCAACCGGTCCTTCGCCGTCCCGCGCGCCCACTGGGACACCCCCGCGGCGACCATCCTCCGCCGGGCCCTGGACCCCGTGCGCGACGAGTTCAGCCACGTGGGCGCCGACGGCAAGCGGGTGGACAAGCCCCTGCCGGAGCGCGTCCAGGGCTGGGCCCGGGTCGTGCAGCGCTTCGGCGACTGGTCCATGTTCCGGTTCCTCACCGAGCACGCCGGACTGGACGAGCGCACCATCGACCTCGTCGGCACCCTGGAGAACCTCACCTCCAGACTGCCCCTGTCCTTCATCCACAGCTTCACCGGGTCCTCACTCATCAGCCCCGACACGGCCTTCTGGGAGCTGGAGGGCGGAACGGCCGTCCTGCCCGACGCGCTGCTGGGCCACGTCCGCGACCTGGTGCGCTTCGACCGCCGGGTCACCCGCATCGAGTACTTCGACCCCGGCCGGCCGGACGGCGACGTGCGGCACGTCCGTGCCGACGGCCCGCACGTGTGGGTCGACACCGTCTCCGAGGGCCGCGACGGCCCGGTCGTGCGCGAGCAGTTCACCGCCGACGCCGCCGTCGTCACCGTCCCGTTCTCGGGTCTCCGGCACGTGCAGGTGGCGCCGCTGATGTCCTACGCCAAGCGCCGGGCCGTCACCGAGCTCCACTACGACTGCGCGACCAAGGTCCTCCTCGAATTCAGCCGCCGCTGGTGGGAGTTCAGCGAGGAGGACTGGAAGCGGGAGCTCGGCCTGATCGGCCCGGAGCTGTACGACGCCTACCGCGCCGGCGGCGCCGCCGCGGACGGAAGCCTGCTGGGCGCACACCCCTCCGTACCCCGCGGGTACATCACCCCCGCCCAGCGCGTCCACTACGCCGCCAACCGGCACACCACCCGCGACCAGCCCGAGGCTTCGCACGTCCGCGGCGGCGGCTCGGTGACGGACAACGCCAACCGTTTCATGTTCCATCCCTCCCACCCCGTGCCCGGCAGCCGCGGCGGCGTGGTCCTCGCCTCGTACAGCTGGGCCGACGACGCGCTGCGCTGGGACTCGCTGCCCGACGAAGCCCGCTACCCGCACGCCCTGAGCGGCATGCAGCAGGTCTACGGGCAGCGCATCGAGGTCTTCTACACCGGTGCCGGCCGTACCCAGAGCTGGCTGCGCGACCCGTACGCCTACGGCGAGGCATCCGTGCTCCTGCCCGGACAGCACACGGAGCTCCTGCCGTCCATCCCCGCCCCGGAAGGACCCCTGCACTTCGCCGGCGACCACACCTCCGTGAAGCCGGCCTGGATCGAAGGGGCTCTGGAGTCGGCCGTACGGGCCGCCCTGGAGGTGCACACCTCGTGACCCGGTAGCGTCCGCCGGCCGGCCGCGGAAACAGCGGACGCCCCGCCGGCGGGATACGGCGGGGCGTCCGGCGGGATACGGCGGGGCGTCCGGACCGGGGCCGCGGGTGTCAGCAGAGCCGGCCCGCGTACCAGGCGTACTTGACGATCGAGGTGGGGCCGAGATAGGTACGCCCCGGTCCGACGCACTGGTCGTAGCCCGGTGCACCGTGCCGCTCGACGCGGATGACGACCCTCGTGTCGGCACAGTGGTTGTAGTAGGCGATCCCCGCGGCGGCGTCGGGATCCCAGCCGCAGGCCAGCGCGCCGGTTCCGGCGGCCGCGGCCGGACCGGCAGCGGCCAGCCCGCCCGTCACACCGGCGACGGCCATGAGGCCCGCGGCGGTGAGTGCACGGACGATGGAGGGAATACGGGTCATCGGTCTCCTTCCGGACTACTGTCACGGGACAGAGGTGCGTGGGGGTGGACTTGCGCTTGCGGCGGTCGTGCGGCCCGGTGGGGATGTCCGGTACGCCCACGATGGCAGCGGGGCTTTCGCGGTTTCCATGGGTAGAAGTACGTATGGACCATGGAGGGGAGACCGTGCCGTACCTGCCGACGAGCGCCTACAAGCGGATGCTGGACCTCGCCGTGGGCGTCCTGGAAGCCGGATGTCCGGACGACGTCTGGCCGTTGATCTCCTCGGAGCTGCTGCAGAGCCTCGACGGCACGCTCCTGCTCAGGAAGGACGTCGAATGGACCCCGGCCGGCGGCGCCGTCACCGCCTGGCGCAGGGGTTCCCCGGAACCGGACGTGCTGGGCGCGGAGGCCGCCCGGCACATCAGGGAGGGCTTTCCGTTCGCCGGGCACTACGGCACGACGCCGGACCGGGCCCCGCGGACCGCCGCCGAGATCGCGGGGGAGCGGACCTGGCGGCGCAGTGGAACGGCCGTCGCGCTGCGCGAGGAACTCGGCACGGACCAGATGCTCGGCATTCCGCTTCCGGCCTCCGGCAGCACGGTCCAGGGGTTCATCATCCATCGCGCAGGAGCCGACTTCCGTCCCCAGGAACGCCTGTACGCGGCGCAGGTGCAGCCCCTCCTGTCCGGTGCCGCCGCCCAGGCCCGGCTCCTGGGACACTGCCGGCGCACCGAACGGACGGACCCCGCCCGGTACGGGCTGACACCCCGTGAGACGGCTGTCCTCGGGGCGCTCGCGAGCGGACTGCCCGCCACCGGCATCGCCCGCCGGCTGCGCATCTCGGAGCGGACGGTCCACAAGCACCTGCAGAACCTCTACCGCAAGCTCGACACCGTCGACCGCCTGAGCACGGTCCTGCGCGCCCAGGAACTCGGTCTGCTGACGGCACCCGCACCCGCCCGCTCGGGGGAGCGGAGCCGCCGTACGGCCGGCCCGGGAGGCTGAGGGGCCTGGCCCCGGACCACGTGCCTGCAGCAGCGGCGCCAGGGCCCGCCGGGTGTACGGCGACTTCCCGGGAGTGTTCATGACGAGCGCGGGCACGAGGGGCGTGTGGAGACCCTCGACACGACCACCCGCCGCCCACCGGGCGCCGGCCGTGCCCGCCCGCGGTGGTGGATCACGGTCCCGGCCGTACTCCTCTGCCTGCTGCTCCTGCTGGTGCTCGCGGTGCGCCTCGGCCCCCTGCGCGGTCTCGGTGACCTCTTCGGTGAGGAGACCCGGGACCGCTCGGGGCCCGCGCTCCTCACCTCGATCCAGAACATGAGCCGCTACGAGGGCGCGGTGGGCACCTACCAGATCGTCGTCGACCTGGAGAAGGACGCGAAGTTCCTGCCCGACGCCCTCCGGGGCACCCGGACGCTGTACGTCGGCGCCGGCTCGGTGAGCGCGTACGTCGACCTCGGCCGGACCGGCCCGAAGAACGTCACGGTCGACGAGGACCGCACCACCGTCACGCTGCGCCTCCCGCGCGCACGGCTCGGCGCGCCGGCTCTCGACCCCGAGCGTTCGTACGCGGTGTCGAAGCAGCGGGGGCTGCTGGACCGCCTCGGAGACCTGTTCTCCGACAACCCCGCGGACGAACGCGCGGTACACCGGCTGGCCGCCCGCCGCATCGGCGAGGCGGCCCGGGAGAGCGGCCTGACCGCACGGGCGGAGAAGAACACGACCTCCATGCTGGAGGGCCTGCTGCGCTCCCTGGGCTTCCGCACGGTGAGCGTGGTCTACGCCTGACGACGTCTCAGGTCCGCGCTGCGGGCTCCCGTGCACCGCGCCGCCGGTCCTCGCCGACCTGCGGCCCCCGCGAACAGGCCCTGCGGAAAAGGCAGTTCGCTCCGCCCTCGGGAGCCTGCCCGGCCGGCCGGAAAGCGCCTTCCCGTTGTCACGCATTCGGCTGACATCCGGGCGCCGGCTTCCTAGAGTACGGAGTCTCGGGTGGGCAGGGGGAGCCATGAGGCGAGCGGGCGACAAGGGGAGAGCCGTCTTCCTGTGCGGGATCCTGGTGGCGGTGGGCAGCCCCTGGGCGCGCGAGCTGCTACTGGAGTGGTGGCCGCACGAGGGCGTGCTGTTACTGCTGCACCGGGCTCTGTTCGTCCCGCAGTGGTCCACGCCGGTGACGTCCGACGACCTCACGCATGTCGTGACGTGGCGGAACTACACGGCGCTCGCCGGCCTGCTCCTCGGAGTCCTCGCCCTGGTACCCCGGCTCGTGGGCCGGGCGCCGACGCCGGGCATCCGGTGGGTCGCCGCCCTCGGTACCGGCTTCCTCATCTCCCTCCTCAGCACGGTCCTCTCGTGGGCCGTGATCGCCACCTCCGGTCCCGAGGTCCTCATCGCCTTCGGGGGTGACGCCTCCGCCGTCCTCGTCAACTTCACCGTCGACGGCCTCCTCTTCGGCCTGCCACTGGGCCTGCTCATCGCCGTCGTGTACGCCAGGGCCGGCACCGCGGCGCCGCGGTGCCGGCGCCGGACGCCGACCCGTACCCGTGAACGGAGCACCCCCATGGGCACCTCCACACCGGACGCACCCGTGGCCGTCGCCACCGGGACCGTGCCGGGTGATGTCACCCGTTACCTGTGCGCCGCCGCCTACACCGATCCGGTCTTCGTCCGCCGCGTGGTCGAGGGCGTGCTGGGGGACGGGCTCGGTGCGATCGCCGTGTCGCCCGGGGTGGATCTCGTCCCGGTGGCTCGGCACAGTCTCACGGCGCGCCGGCTCCGCCGCCGGCGGGACCGCAGGCTGGCCGCGGCCTACGGTCTCATCGCGCTGTTCGGCCCGCTGTGGCTCCTCTTCGCCCCACTCGCCCTGCGCGTCCTCGGGGGTGCCGCCGCACCGCGGGCGAAGCGCCGCCCGGTACGGGGACGGGACCTGCCGCGGACCTCCGAGGCCGTGTGGCGGCTGGCCGGCGCGGCGACAGCGCTGCTCCTGGCCGGTGCGGCGGCGGGCATGGCGTTGTCGGCCCTTCCGCTTCCGGGCCTGCTGCGCTGGCTGACCGGAGGCTACCTCCTCGGCATCCCACCGCTCCTCGCCGGCCTCGCCGGGGCCGCGCTGGCCCTCCGTATCGTGCTGGACGAGGAGACGGACGTCGACGCACGCATGCGGGGAGCGCTCCGCAGGGACGCGTTCGACCCGGACGGGCTGCCCCGGCCCGGGGCGGTGGAACCGTGGGCGGCCTCCAGGATCGCGGCCGTGGCCGACGCCCAGCGGGGCAACGTCACGTGCTACAGCGGCTTCTCACCGTTCATCGGGTACGGCAGGCGGGAATCGGAATGGGCCCTGGCCCTGCCGTTGCTGCCGTCCGACCCGCCGGGAGGCACCGGACCGGAACTCCCGCGGAGCGTCGCCGGCTTCGACGCCTGGGACGTCGTGGAACGCCTGCGCCACCGCCTCCAGGAGGCTGCGGACGGCGCGCCGCCGGCCACCGGACCGGCAGTACGGGCGCAGAGGAGCGGGCCGGTCCGCCGCGCTCAGGCACCGGGCGACGGCGCGCGCCTCACGGGACTGGTGGTGGAGGACCGGATCTTCGTCAGCGGCCGGGAACTGGCCCAGGAGCCTCCTCTCCTTCCCGACCCCCTGCTCGCTCCCGCCACCCGGCTGTCCGCCGACGACCTGCGGAGGATCGCACTCCACCCGGACGGCGTGGCCCGGCACTGCCTGGCTTCCCATGTGCCCCTGTGGGGCGGCGAGGTGGTACCCAGCCACTTCCTGCACGTGGCGGTCGTGGGCAGGACGCTGCACCTGCGCTGCGAGAAGTTCGTGCTCGGGCCGGTGCGGCGCGAGCTCCACTCGGTCGACCTGCTGCCACCGGCCGACCCCCGTACCGGACGCAGCCCCTCCCTCGCCCTCACGGCACTGCGGCGCACCGGTGGCGCGCTGTGGGCCGCCCCCTGGTCGTGCCTGTCCGACGCTCTCGCCGAGTACCGCAGACCCCGCCGTCTGCGCCGGGAGCTGCGAGCGGCCCTGGAGGACCCCGCCTTCGACCGCGGCGCCCGGGTGAGCGTCCGCGAGGACGCCCAGGGCCCCGAGTACTTCCACCACTTCCAGTCCGGGGACGCCCGGCGGGCGCTGCACGCCCTCGACCGGCATGTACTGGCGGCCGTGCGGGACTTCCTCGACGAGCACGGCGTGGACACGGCCGACTTCCGTGCCCAGACCCAGACCATCCTGAACCACGGCGTCCTGCAGACGGGCGGGGTCAGCGTGGTGGGCAATCAGGCCGTGGGCCCCGGCGCCCGGGCCACCGCCGAATCCGCCACCGCCGCGGCCGGGGCGCCGCCGGCGCAAGCCACCGGCTCCGGCCCGGTCCGGTGACAGCCGGCGTCGTCGTCGGGTGGCACCCGGCACCGTCCAGCAACAGGAGGAGAACGTGTCCGGTCAACCCCATCAGTCTCCCGACGAGCCCTCCCAGGTGCTCAACTTCGGGGTGCAGCAGTACGGCGGCCACAGCCACGTCGCCAACCAGGCAGTCGGCCCGAACGCGAGGGCGGTGGCCGGCCGGATCTCCGTGCAGGCTCCGACCGCCGACCAGCGCGCGCAGGTGGACGCCCTGATCCTCCTCATCGAGCGCCTGCTGGAGGAGCACCGGGCCGCGCTGCCGGACCAGGAGGCACCCCGCGCCGAGCTGCGCAGGCTCCGTGAGGAGCTGGACGAGGGCTCACCCGAGCCGGGAGTGGTACGACGCGCACTGGAACGGCTGACGCTCTTCGCACAGCCCGCGGCACCGCTGGCGGCGGCCGTCGCCGAACTCGCCCGTATGGTGCAGTCGTTCTGACCCATGACGGTACGGGTCCGGCGCTCGCGCGCTCGCCGGACACCACGTCGCGCGACGGCCCGGCGCGCCCGCGCCGCAGGCCCCGCTCGCTCCCCGCGGCCCGTCAGGCCGTGGGGAGCTGTGCGGGCAGGACCACCTCCCAGGTGTCGACCGCGTAGTCGGTGCGCATGCCGTGCGCCTCGTAGATCCGCAGCGCTCCCGACTCGTTCCGGGTGTCCACACCGAGTCCGATGGTGTCGCGGCCGCGTGCGGCGTACGCGGCGAAGGCGTGGCGCAGCAGGTGGCCGGCGATCCCGCGGCCCCGGAACGGCGGACGCACGCCGATGTTGTTGATCCAGCCCATGCTCTGGCGGTCGTTGCGGGAGAACAGCACGGCGACGTCGTCCGCCCCGAGCGAGGCCACCCAGACCAGCGACCAGTCGACGTGGGCGCCCGCGATGTCGTCGAGCCATTGCTCGTACGTACGCGGCTGGTGGTCGAAGTGCTCGCTGAACGTCTCCTGCACCAGGGCGTGGGCGCGCCGCCGGTCCGCCTCGTCGGCGCAGTCGCGCAGCACCAGACCCGGTGGAGGCTCCGGCACGGAGCGATCGGCATCGGACAGCGGGCGCGACAGGACGTGGTAGCGCCGCACCCGCAGCCAGCCCCGTCGGCCCAGCATGTCCACGTCGGTGGTGGGCCGGGCGTTGAGGTGCAGGTGCAGCACGGCGCGGGACGCGCCGTTGGCACCCGCCCGGGCCGCGGCCCGCTCCTCGGCCGTGGCCAGGAGCCGCTCCCCGGCGGCGTCGTGTCCCGGCAGCACGTAGTGGTCGGCATCGATGCGTTCGGCACGGGAGTCGTCCCACACCAGGGCGTAGGCGACGAGACGGTCGCCGGTGAAGGCGAGCCAGGAATCCTCGCGCAGCTCGATCTCCGGGTGTGCGAGCTCGGCCTCGACGGTGTGCAGGTCCGTGTCGGGCCGGCCCGTCTCGATGGTGTCGATCTCGTTGAGCAGGGCGCATATCAGCGGCGCGTCGCCGAGGGTGGCCGGACGGACGGTGAAGAGGGGATCGGATCGCATCAGGTCACTCTCGGCGGCCGGGAGCCGGGCCCGCAAACCATTTCCGCGGGCCGGCGGTGCAACGGTGCGAGCGGGCACCGCCGTCGGCCGTCGTCACCGCTCGGGCACACGCTCGGGCACCTGCGTGAGGAGCAGCCGCCCGTCGGCCCGTATGTTGCACTCGCTTACGGTGCGGGAGCAGACGAAGCCGTGGCCCTCCGGCGTCAGGAGCCGGAGCGTCAGGGTGACTTCGCCGAGCCCCTGCCGGAATCCGTCGTCCTCCACGAACTGGCGGTAGAGGGTGTTGGGCCAGCGCTCCGGGTCGGGATCGCGCCAGATCCGCAGCTCGGAGTGGAGGAAGCGGCACGGCTGCCCGCCATGGGGTTCCTGGAGCAAGGAGTGGCTCAGGGGAAGGGTCCCGAGCAGCGGGACGAGCCGGACGCGCAGATTCGCGTTCTCGACGAGGCGGTGCTGCTGCCAGAAGCGCCCGCTCGGCGCCGTCATGCGCAGCGCGGCGAGCAGATACGGTTCCCGGCTCGGGGCGTGGCGGGGGTAGTCCGGCCGCCACACCGGCCATGCCGGTGCCGCGGGTTCGTGCCCCGGCGCCCCGGCGCCCGTCGGCACCTCGCGCAGATCGGGTCTTGCGTCCTCGTTCACGTTCGCCCCCGGTGTGATCACCCGGGGACAGGTTACTGGGCGCGCGCTGTGCGACAGCACACTTCAGGCCGCGATGGGACGGGCCGTGCGCCGCGGCCGGCCGCTCCTTGTCAAGGAATCCTTGACAAGAAGCGGCTTGTCAAGGCAACCTTGACGTCATGACCACTTCGACTCGCCCCACGCTCGCTGTTCCGTCGGCGGCCACTGGTTTGCTCGCCGCCGCCACCGCGCTGATCGCCGTGGGAATCTCGTTCGCCGACGACCTCTCGACTCCGGCCTTCATCGCCCTGATCTGCGCCGATCTGCTGATCGTGCTGGCCATGGGGGCGCTCATCGGCGCGTCGGTCGTGACGAACCGGACCGCCGAGGCGGAAGCGGAAGCGGCGCGCCTGCGGCGCGACCTGGAGACGCTCGACGCCCTGGAGCCGCTGGGCGCGCCCGAGACGGGCGGGCGACGATGAAGGAGGAGGCCGAACTGCTCGGCGAGGAAGAGGTCCTCCGCATCCGGGAAGCGGTCGCGGCCGCCGTGCTGGACGCACCGGAGGGGCTGGCCGACTCGCTGGAGCGCGACCCGCGCAGCTATCTCCGGCTGGTCGCCGCCACCCGTGTCGGCGCCGAGGAGATGAGCCGGCTGCTGCGCGAAGCGGTCCAGGGTGCCAGGGCCGCAGGCCATAGCTGGGACACCGTGGGCGGCGTCCTCGGTGTGAGCCGGCAGGCGGCGCAGCAGCGGTTCGCCGGCAAGGGCCCCGGACCGGACGTCTCCGGCGGTGCCGCGGAGCGGCGGGTGCTCACGCCGCTGACCGCTTTCAACGAGATGCAGGCCCTGGCCGAAGCGGGCCGCGACGGCTGGCACGTGGTGGACTACGGGCCGCTCTTCCATGTCGTGGAGAGGTCCGACCACCCCTGGGAGCACCGCCGGGTGCCCTTCGCCGTCGGCTCCCGGCACCGCCGGATGGAGAAGGAGGGCTGGATCCAGGTCGGCCCCGGATCCTTCCCCTGGCGCTACTACAAACGCCCCCTCGGCGAACTCTAGGTCAGCCGGTCCTCGTCCGTTGCGTGTCGCCGGCCCGTCGGCGAGGTGATCACGAAGGGCTCAACGGCGGGTGAGGTGGGTGAGGGTGACGCCGCTGGGGAAGGCGGTGCGCTCGGCGACCTCGAACACGGTGGGGTCGAAGGCGCCGTCGAAGGCCGGGATCCCGGCGCCCGTCACCACCGGGTAGCTCTTGACCACCAGTTCGTCGATCTCGGGCAGGAGGGCGCCCGCGAGCTTGCCGCCGCCGCAGAGCCATACGTTCAGGCCGTTGCCCTTCTCCCGCTTGAGCTCGCGGACGAGGGCGACCGGGTCGCCCGGGACGACGGTGACGGCCGGGTCGGTGCCGGGCTGGAGCGTGCTGGACACCACGTACTGGCGCAGGTGCGCGTAGGGGCTGGTGATCCCCCTGTCGAGGGAGTCGCGGTAGGTCCCGAGGCCCATGACGACGGTGTCGAACTGCCGGTTGGGCGCGTCGGTGAGGCCGGCGGCGGCGCGGTAGGCGGTCGGGACGGTCTCCGGGTACAGGGCGTTGACCCAGGCGCTGTAGGCGGCGCTCTGCCGTTCGTCACCGGCGGTCAGGAAGAAGTCGTACTCGCCGCCGGGGCCGGCGATGCGGCCGTCGAGCGAGACCGCGACGTAGTACACGAGCTTTCGCATCCTGAATAACTCCATCTGTAGTACTCTCTTTGTAGTGGTCACCAACGTAGTACTACAGCTGGAGTGGTGTCAATGGTGAGACGGAACGACCAGCGGCGTGCCGCCCTCGTCGACGCGGCGATCGAGGTGCTGGCCAGGGAGGGGGCCCGAGGTCTGACCTTCCGGGCGGTCGACAATGAGGCCGCCGTGCCCGCCGGGACCGCGTCCAACTACTTCGCCAGCCGCGACGATCTGCTCACCCAGGCCGGCGCCCGTGTCTACGAGCGGCTCCAGCCCGACGAGGCCATGATCGCCCGCCAGCAGGCGGCCGGCCGCGACCGGGAGGCGTACGCGGAGCTGATGAGGGAGGTCGTCGGTCGCGTCGCCGCCTTCCGCACCGGCTACCTCGCACTGCTCGAACTCCGCCTGGAGGCCACCCGCCGCCCCGAACTGCGCAAGGTCCTCACCGAGCGGGTCCGGGCCGACGTCGACGCCAACGTCGCCTACCACGAGGCCTCGGGTCTCCCCGGCGACGCCGTGGCCGTCAAGCTGCTCATGCTGGCCTTCAACTGGCTGATCGTCGAGCAGCTCACCCTGCCGGACGTCTTCACGGAGGCGGAGCGCGAACAACTGGTGACGGCGGCGGTCGAGCGCATCGTGGCGGCGCAGTAGGCGGCCGCAGCGCGGCTGATCGCCTTGGCGTTGGACGTCCGGTGAGGGGGCTCCGCAGCCCTGCGGAGCCCCCCGCCGTTCATCGCCCCCGGGTCGTGATCAGCCCACGGTGATGCAGGGAAGACCCAACGAACCGAAGTTGCCTCCCCCGTTGTTGCGTCACAGCTCGGCGCAGACCCGGGTGCCGTCGGGCAGGGAGGCCGGGAACTTGCCGTACATCCTGCCTCCCCCGTAGGAGTACTCGGTCCCGTTGCGGTCGAGGCCGGGCGCCCAGTAGTGGATGTGGTAGTACCCGATGGCGCCGCAGCTCCGGGTCGAATGGATGTAGCCGTCGCCCGGCGCCGAGATTTACAGGCACCGGTTGCCGCCCGAGCCCGCCGCCGCCGGGGAAGTGGTGGCGAACAGCATGGCTGGCGCGGCGCAGAGTAATCCGAGAACGCCGATGAGCTTGTTCTTCTTCCTGGTGCGCACGACCTTTCGGCTGTGGTGGGCGGGGACCGGGGCGCCGGCCACCCCGCGGTGACCGAGGGCCTCAGCCGAGCGGGCTGGGGTTGCGGACCGGTGCGGCGCCCGCGTCGGCCCCGCCGGTGGAGTCGGGACCGACGACGTGCGATGTGTACGGACCGCCGGCGAGCGGGGTGCCGTCGCTCGGGGTGCCGGTGTGGGCCGCCCCGGTGGTGAGGGCGATGAAGACTGTCGCTGCGCCGATGACAGCGGCGAGGGTGGTGCGCATGGACGTTCCTTTCGGTGTGCCGAGGGCTTCGACGCGTGGTGGCGGCAGCTGCCGACCCGGCCCGGGCGCGGTGCCCGATGGGCTCTCCGTACCGCGGGCCACCCTGCGATTCTGTGTGCTCGGGGGAGGGGCGGCGAGCTTTTCGCGATTCCTCGAAACGACGGAGCGTGCGTGCTGGTGGCACCGCTCGTCGGCCTGCGGGCACGGCGGCGTTTCAGCTCAACACGCCCGTGAACAAGGGGTGTTGATTCTCCGTGCTCGTCGGCACCATGATCTGGTTCTATGATGACGTTCTAGAAAAGCATTCCAATTTTCTGACGGGGTTGACGTGGTGGAGCTGCAGGGGAGCGGCGCCGAGCCGCTGGAGGCGGGGGATCCGCACCGCATCGGGCCGATCCCGCTGGCGGGCCGGCTCGGAGCCGGCGGAATGGGGCGGGTGTACCTCGGGGTCCACGAGGGCAGGTACGTGGCCGTCAAGCAGCTGCTGGCCTCCGTCGTGGGCGAGGACGAGGACTTCCTGCGCCGTTTCGGGCACGAGCTGGACAACATCTCCCGGCTGCCCCCGCGGGCCACCGCGCCGCTGATCGCCGGCGACCGCACCGCGCGGCCCCCGTGGTTCGCCACCGCGTACGTCCCCGGGCTGACCCTGAGGGAGGCCCTCGAGGTGCACGGCGGACCCTTGCCCGTGCCGGCGCTGTGGCTGCTGCTGCGGGAGGTGGCGGCAGGGCTGGCGTCCGTGCACGAGCTCGACATGGTGCACCGGGACCTCAAGCCGTCCAACATCATGCTGACCCTCGACGGTCTCACCCTCATCGACTTCGGCATCGCTCGCGCCGCCGAGCAGAGCCAGCTGACCAGGACCGGCATGGTCGTGGGCACGCCCGCCTACATGGCGCCCGAGCAGGCGTCCGGCTCACGGCGGTTGAGCGGCGCGACCGACGTGTTCGCGCTGGGCTCGGTCCTCGCCTACGCGGCGTGCGGTCAGCCGCCCTTCGGCGACGAGTCGGGGCACGGCGTGCTGTACCGCATCGTCCACGAAGAGCCCGGCCTGGGGCCGCTGCGGGAGCTGGAGCCGGACCTCGCGGAGGTCGTCGCGGCCTGTCTCGACAAGGACCCCGAGGGGCGCCCGACCGCCGCCGAGCTCCTCGAACGGGCGACGCGGCAGGGCTCGTCCACCACTCCGCTGTGGCCGCAAGCCGTCACCGGGCGCCTTGCCGAGCGGGCCGCCTTCGCCGCGGAGGTGCAGGCCGTCGACACGCCGACGGTCCCGCTCACGGAGGGGAGCCCGGAGCCCGAGGCGGAGCCGGAGCCGAAGCAGGAGCGGGAGCCCGGTGCGAAGTCCCGCCCGGGCCGGCTGGAGCGTCCCGAGCGCCGCCGCAACCGCGTCTTCGTCCTCCCCGTCCTGGCCGTGGTGGTCGTGGGCGGGACGACCCTCGCCATCCAGCATCTGCCGTACGCATCTCCGCCGCGGGCCGAGGCGCAGGCCACGCCCTCCGCCCCGGCTCCGGCGCCGGACGGCTCGTCACCGCCCGGGGCGAGCGGGACCCCGTCGGGCGCGGTGTCACCGGGTGCGTCTCCGGCCGGCGGAAAGCCCGGATCCGACGCGGGGAAGCAGGGGCAGCCGGGCGTGGTCGGATCCCAGGGCGCGGGCACCGGGGGCACCGGCGCGCAGGACGGCACGGACGGAAGCGCCGCCTCCGGTACCTCCGGCGGTGCGGCCGCCTCGGGTGGTTCCGGCACCTCCGGCACCTCAAGTACCTCGGGCGCCTCAAATGGCTCCGGCACCTCCGGCAGTTCGGGTGGAACCAGTGGCTCCGGAAGCGTGACACCCGCCCCCGCCCCGCCTCCTGCCTCCGGCACCTACCGCTACCGCAACGGCGACAACGGTGCGTGCATCACCCAGGTGTACGGCGCCGCCGACCATCAGGACTGCGCGGACTCCACGGCCCGGTGGACGGTGCGGAGCGGATCCGACGGTTCCTTCAAACTCGTCAACCAGCAGACCGGTCAATGCCTGTACTCCAACGGACTGGGCCAGGCCGTCTTCGTGGGCGACTGTGCCCAGGGCGCGGGCCGGCTCTGGCGTGCGGGTGCGGGCGGCAGCCTCCGGAGCGACTACGGCGGCGGCTGCCTCGATCTGGGCATGAGCAGCGGCCTGGTGACGAAGACATGCGCCGGGGAGGCGTCGCAGCGCTGGACGAAGCAGGCCTGAGGGCTGTCCCGCAATGCTGTAGCGCTTCCGGCCTCGTGACATGCCCGCCCTCCGGACCGCGGTCGCACGGTGGCCCCATCCCTTGACATGATCGCTGGATGAGTGATGACCAGCGCAGGGCACCCTCAATGTGAGGGCTCCCGTGCTGTCACGGACGCCTTCACGTCCCTCGATGACACGGTGGAATACCGAGGGGAGAGAATCTCGCTGCGTTACGTCCTCACGCACATGATCGAGGAGTACGCACGGCACAACGGCCACGCTGACCTGCTGCGCGAGGCGATCGACGGAGCGGTCGGCGAGTAGGCCGCCGGGCGAAGCGGATCTCCCATCGGACACGCCGCAGGGCCGGTTTCCTCCGTCGGGCTCCTTGGTGCAGGACGGCCCGAGCACGCCGGGGCGCCTGCGTGAGGCCGGCGAAGCGCGGGTCTGCGGTGACGCGTGGATGCGTCATCCCGGGCGGGGCGAGCACGTCGTCCGCATGCAACGGGTGGCGCGACCCGGCGCCGCCGGCTATTGGCAGGTCGGTGGCAACATCTTCGACAACGTGACCTGGTCCGCCCGCGACGGCGACCACAACCCGGCGGGGCCCGACCCGCGCTCCAACACCACCGTCGGCATCCCGTACGCCTACGGTCTGGACGCCGCCGGCTGCGTACCGGACGTCGTGAGCCGTACGGCCGGCGCCGGCAAGGGGCTGCGTGTGTCGGACGGCAGCTGCTCGCCCCAGACGCCGGACCCGAGCCCGGCGCCCACCACGCCCACACCCACTCCGACCACCCTTGCCCGCCGCTGACGGATCCGGACACCGGTGCTCCTGCTGCGGACCCGGACACGTGCCGGTACCGGCGACCGGGAGGCGGGCGCCGAGTGTCCGCGGTCCGTGCCGGCCATGAACCCGGCCTCAGCGGTAGGCGGCGAGGAAGGCGCGCGTCCCGGCGGTGGCGTAATGATCGAGTTCGGCCTGGGTGTGCTGCGGACTGCCGTGGAACATGGCCTTGTTGACCGGGATCCACAGCAGCAGGCCGGAGAAGTGGTGCGCGGCCAGGAGTGGGTCGTCGACGCGCAGCAGTCCGTGCTCGGCGAGCTGCCGGAAGGTGGCCGCCAGGGTGGCGAGGACGCGTTCGAAGCCCTGCTCGTACCAGGCGGCGCCCAGCTCCGGGAAGCTGTCGGCGTTGGCGATGATCAGGCGCCGCAGCTGGAGGACCTCGGGCTGGGTGAGCGCGGTCAGGAACTGCCGGGCAAGGCGTGCGAGGTTGTCCTCCAGGGCGGCGGCGTCGGCCGGGACGTCCGCCACCAGGTCGACCATGGCGTCGATGCGGTCCGTGGTGGCCAGGACGATGTCGGCGAACAACCTCTCCTTGTCGGCGAAGTGCTTGTACACGGTCTGCTTGGACACCGCGGCACGTTTCGCGATGTCGTCCATGCTGGTGCCGGAGTAGCCCTTGTCCAGGAACACCTTCGTCGCGGCGTCGATGATCGCTTGATGCTTGTGCGCCGACCTTCCCTGCTCGACCGTGGTCATTCCGCCTCCAAGTTCGGTACTGGACAGTCCAGTTCGACGTGAGTACTGTACCGTCCAGTTCCACGGAGTACCACACCGTCCAGTTCCGTGACCGAGGCGGACCACCTCGGCTGCCCCCGACCGCGGCGGCACTGCCGGCCGCTCGTACCTCCTCGCCACCAGCAGCAGAAGAAGGAACACACGCATGTCCGGCACCGTGAATGGCCCCGCCAGCTACTTCCCCTCGATCGAGAAGAGGTACGGCCGCCCCGTCGCGGAGTGGAAGGCTCTCATCCGCTCATCGCCCCTCACGAAGCACATGGAGCTGGTCGCCTGGCTCAAGTCCGAACACGCCATGGGCCACGGCCACGCCAATGCGCTCGTGGCCCACACGCTTGCCGAAGGCAGCGGCAAGTGAGCCGTACCCGTCCCGGATCGACGACCTCGGAGCGAAGCATCATGACCGACATCACCACCGAGACCGACATCACCACCGAGACCGGCATCACCACCGAAACCCACGCGCTGGAAGCGCCGGGTGCCACCATCCACTACGACATACGGCGCCGGGCGGCGGACGAGGGGACCGACCACCCCGCGCTCTTCCTGATCGGCTCGCCGATGACCGCCGAGGGCTTCGCCACGCTGGCCTCGTACTTCACCGACCGGACCGTCGTGACCTACGACCCGCGGGCAGCCGGCCGCAGCGTGCGGACCGACGGCGCGACGGAAACCATGCCCGAGGAGCACGCCGACGACCTGCGCCGGGTCATCGAGGCACTCGGAGCGGGGCCGGTCGACCTGTTCGCCAGCAGCGGTGGCGCCGTGAACGCGCTCGCCCTCGTGGCCGGCCACCCGCACCTGGTGCGGACCCTTGTCGCGCACGAGCCGCCCACGGCGCAGGTCCTCCCCGACCGCGAAGCGGCCCTGGCCGTCTGCGCCGATGTCCACGCGACCTACCAGCGTGACGGCATGGGCCCCGCGATGGCGAAATTCCTCGCGGTGGTCAGCCGGAAGGGCCCCTTCCGCGACGACTGGGCCACCGATCCCGCCCCTGACCCGGCGGCCTTCGGCCTGCCCGCGGAGGACGACGGCTCCCGCGACGACCCGCTGCTGGGCCAGAACATGCGGGGCTGCACGGCCTACCGGCCCGACTTCGCCGCGCTCCGTACCGCCTCGACACGGATCGTGGTCGCGGTGGGCGAGGAGTCCGCGGACCAGTTCCCCGGCCGCTCCGCCGCGGGGGTCGCCGCCGGACTGGGCACCGAGCCGACCGTCTTCCCCAGCCACCACGGCGGCTTCCTCGGCGGTGAGTTCGGCCAGCAGGGCGCGCCGGAACCGTTCGCGCGCACCCTGCGGGCAGTCCTGGACGCCTCCCCCTGACGCCTGCTCGGCCGTGGCTCGCCCGGCACGGGTGCGAGCGGCGCCAGGTGAAACGGTTCGGCACCGGCCGCTCGTGCCGGTGCCGGTGCCGGCGATCGAGTGCGTACGGCGGACGGAGCCGCACTGACCGACCGGTCCGGGGAGGCGGTCCGCGCCGGGGGCCGCCCAGCCGTGCCGCGCCGCAGGTCCGGGGGGTGGGCTGTCCCCGGCTCTGCGGGACAGGGCCGTACGGTGGTTGAGCGGAAGTCCCGCGTAACCCGTCATATGCCAACGCGTTATGTCCAGTGCTGCCCGCGGTGTGCGGGAAAAAACCGAGCTCGCCCGGCCTTCTCCGCCGGGCACAGGAAGGGACTTCGCAATGGACATGGCGCTGTGGCTGCTGCTTGCGTGCGGATCGGCCTGCATGGCGCTGTCGGCTTTCTTGCCGGCGCAGGCCTCCCGCATGGGGCGGATCGACACCCTCGAACTGCGTCGCCGTCGCCGCATGATCGACGTTCTCGCGGCCAACGCCTGCAGTTCCGGTGGCAGCTCCGTGCACCGCCTGACGCCGGAGGGCGCTGCCGGCAGTCCCGAATAGACATGTCCTCCGCCCCTGCCGCCCGGAAGCCCGGCCCCTTCATTTCCGTGGCCGCGCACGGCGTAGAGGCCCGGCCCGTACGTGCCGCGACGTGATGGACGCGCACCGAGGTCCGCGCCGGACACACGGGGCGGCCCGCTGAGAACCCCGGTTCCGGCGTCCCCCGTCCCCGATGCCCGGGCACGCCACGCGGCATGGCTCGACCCCCCTTCGACGCGGATCGACTTCACGGTGTCCGCCGACCTCCTCGCGGTGGACGGCCTCCGCCCCGGTCGCTGATGCTCTTCACGATGCTGTGCCTCGCGGTCATGGCCGCCGCCGGACGGCATGCGGACACAGCGAACACGCTCCCGGTCTCGGCCGACGACTGGAGCCCGCCCCGGCGGGCTGCCGGGTGACCGGGGCCGTCCGCCGACCGTCGGACTCGTGGCGATCGGCCTGTGGCCGTACTCCGACCACCACACCGCAGTACGGTCGTCCGGCCACTGCCGCGCCCGGACGCGTTCCTCCAGGCATCGGGGCCGCGCAGGCCGGGCCCGGTCGAAACCCTGACGCCGGACGACGGGGCGACGGCGCGTCAGGTGTGCGCGTCGCTCACCCGGTGCCGGCATGGGCGACGGCCGCCGCGGCCAGTCCCGTGATCAGCGGATGGGCGCGGGTGCCGTCGCCGTCCAGTTCGGGCTGGAAGAGGGTGGCCAGGAAGAACGGGTGGCCGGGAAGCTCCGCGATATGGATGTCGCCGGACTCGTCGGTGCCGGTGAAGGCCAGGCCATGGGCGCGCAGCGTTTCGAGGTGGTCGGGGTTGGGGCCGTAGTTGCAGTGGTAGCGCGCCTGCGTGCGCGCAGCGCCGAGCAGGCGGGCGGCGTGTGAGCCGGGCGCGATCTCGACGGTGCCTTCGTGACCGACCAGGGAGCACGACAGCGGGACGACCACGGCGTTCCCGTCCGCGGTGTCCGGGTCGTTCTCGGCATGGCCCGCGTGCGACATGGCGCAGACGTTGCGGGCGAACTCCAGCAGCGCGTGCTGGAACCCTCCGCAGGTGCCCAGGAACGGGACACCGCCTTCCCGCGCGGCGCGGATCGCCGCCAGCACGCCGGCCTCGCTCCGGTACGGGCTGCCGGGCAGGACCCAGACCGCGTCGAAGCCGTCCATGCCCTGGTCGGCGTCCTCGCTGGGGATCCAGTAGGCGTCCAGGTCCAGCCCCTCGTGTACGCGAAGGGCCTCCAGAAGACCGGGTATACGGGTGTGGGAGCGAACGGCGTCGGAGCGGTCCCCGACGAGAGCGATACGTGCGGTGCGGTTCATGACGACCATGCTGCGGCCCAGGCCCGCATCAGGTCCAACGATGATCTCTGGAACTCGCATAAGCGATACTGATGGACATGGATCCGCACCTGCTGCGCACCTTCGTCGCGGTTCTCGACCACCGTTCCTTCTCCGCCGCCGCCTCGGCCCTCGGCTACACCCAGTCCGCCGTCTCCCAGCACATCGCCGCCCTCGAAACGGACTTGGGCACCCGGTTGGTCGAACGCCGCCCCGTAGCACCCACCCCGGCCGGAACGCGGCTCATGGAACACGCCCCCGCCCTGCTGCTCCGCCTGGACGCGGCCCGCGCCGACATCGCCCGCCTCCAGCACGTCCGCTCCAGTCGGCTCACCCTCGTCTGCTCGCCGGCCGCGCTCGGATCCTCCGTGGCACACGCACTGGCCCATCTCCACAGCACCACGCGGCCGTTGGACCTGGAGGTCCGCGTACAGGGCCGGGAAGCGGTGATCGAGCACGTGCTCACGGGGCGCGCGGACGTCGCCCTCGTCGACGGCGTCGCCGCACCCAGCGACCCGCTCCCGCTGCCCGACCTCGGACCGGCGACCACCCGTGCCCTGACCGAGGAGGCCCTGGCGGTGCTCTTCCCGCACGACCATCCGCTGGCGCGGCGCCGTTCGGTACGCCTGACCGACCTGGCGCAAGCCCATTGGATCGACGCCCCGGACACCGCCGTCCCCCTCGACCGGCTGCGTGCCGTCTGCCGCACCGACGGCTTCCGGCCCCGGATCCGCCACCGCGGGACCGATGTGCACGGCCTCGCCGCGCTCGCCGCCGCCGGCCATGGCCTCACGGCTCTTCCCCTGTCGCTCGCCGCCACGCTCACGGGCGCGGCCGTACCGGTGCACGGACCGCGGCTGGTGCACCGTACGGAACTGGTCCACCCGGCCGACCCTTCCGACGCCGTCCGGCATCTGATCGACCTCGTCCACCGGTGACGGACACCGAGCCCATCAGCGGCGCAGCAGGTCCACCACCCCGGTCAGGCTCTCGTCACCACTGGCCTCGGCCAGCCGGCGGCGCATCAGCTCGAAGAAGGGGGAGATGAGTTCAGGACTGACCTTCTGCTCCTCCGCGGTGCTCAGGAAGGTCGGGATCCCGGCCACCTGCATGCCGAGGTGGGAGACCACGCCCTGCGTGTAGTCCCCGGTGCTCAGGTGCTCGGCGGTCTGGTGAACCGACGGAGCCATCGCCACCAGCCAGTCGGCGAGCAGCGGGGCGAACGTCACGGGGTCGATGTCCTCGTCGCGGATCAGGGCGAACGCGTGTGAGACGCCCGCGAACATCCCGTACATGGCGCTGAGCAGGGCCACATCGTGCAGGGCCGCGAAAGCCGCGTCCTCGCCCACGTACCTGGTGCCGGCCGGGACGCCGAGCGTCTCCCGGTGCTGCTCGAACAGCTGCCGCGAGCCGCTGTAGAAGACGTAGCCGCCGGCCTCCGGGACACCGATCATCGGTGGGACGGCCATGATGCCGCCGTCCAGGTAACGGGCACCGCGCTCCTGCGCCCACACCGCACGGGTGCGGGCCTCAGCGGGGGTGCTGGTGGTCAGGTTCACCAGGTCCTTGCCGGCCAGGTCGACGCCGGCCAGCGCTTCGCCGATCGAGGCGTCGTCCAGCAGGCAGGCGACGACCAGCCGGTTCGCCGCGACCGCATCGGACACGCTGCCGGCGACCGCCGCCCCTTCCTCGCCGAGGGCAGCGGCGCGGGACGGTGTGCGGTTCCAGACGGTGAGGGAATGGCCGGCGGCGAGCCAGGTACGGGCCAGGGCGGCACCCATCGCGCCGAGGCCGAGGACGGTGAGGGAGGTCTTCTCCGCGGTTGTGTGCGTCATGCGGTCTAGGCTGGTCCCGGGCCCGGTGGTGATCAAGTACGCACTTGGGAGTGGGTGGTTACCCCGGGGTGAGTGAACAGGTCAGAGGGGTGGGGCATGGCGACGCTCAACCGGCCGGGCGGTCCCGAGGGGCACGTCTGCGGGATCGACAGCGCGATGGAGGTCATCGGCGGCAAGTGGAAGGTGCTCATCCTGTGGGCGCTGCACGAGCGGCCGCACCGTCGCTTCGGCGAGCTGCGCCGGATGCTGCCCGGGATCACCGAGAAGGTGCTCGCCTCCCACCTGCGGGAGATGGAGGCGAACGGCATCGTGCACCGCGTCTCCTACGACGAGGTGCCGCCCCGCGTCGAGTACGCACTGACGGAGGACGGCATCCGTCTCAACGAGGCCCTCGAACCGCTCGCCGCCTGGGGGCGCGAGCGGGCTGTCGGCCCGGGAGCGTCGAAGGGGGCGGCGTAGAACCTGCCTCCTTGGCCGCGTCCCCGGGCCCCCGCGGAGCGGGCGGACCGCCGGGCGGTCCGGCCGGGGCCTCCTGCTTATCCGAACTGGCCGATCCGGTAGTCGCCCGCGGGCTGCTGGACGATGACGTTCAGGCGGTTGAAGGCGTTGATCAGGGCGATGAGGGACACCAGGGCGGCAAGCTGCTCCTCGTCGTAGTGCTTCGCGGCGTTCGCCCATGCCTCGTCCGTGACACCACCGGCCGCGTCGGCGATGCGGGTGCCCTGTTCCGTCAGCTCCAGGGCGGCCCGCTCGGCCTCGGTGAAGACCTTCGCCTCCCGCCAGGCCGCGACCAGGTTGAGGCGTATCGAGGTCTCCCCGGCGTGCGCGGCTTCCTTTGAGTGCATGTCGAGGCAGAAGCCGCAGCCGTTGATCTGGCTGGCGCGGATCTTCACGAGCTCCTGCGTCGAGGCCGGCAGCGTCGACTCCCAGATGCCCTTGCCCGCCGCGGAGAGGTACTTCACGAACGTGGTCGCGATCGGGCTGCCGAAGAGGTTCAAGCGGGCTTCCATGGTGAACTCCTCTGTCGTGGTGGGTGGTTACACACCTCTGACGCGGCAGCTCGCCGGGGTGTGACATGAGCGCATGTGACGTGCGTCTCCCCGGGCTTTCCCGTCACGCTTCCCCGTCCCGCTTCCCCGGCTGGGCGCTGCGGCCGCGCGGCGGCTTCGGAAGGTGAATCCGCGCCGGATGTCGCGGTACACCGGCAGCACGCCGTCGCCGTGCGGCGCCCGGCCGCGCGCTCCACGCACCCGTCCGTCCGGCCGTCCGTCGTTCCCGCGACCGCCGAGAGGAGTTGACGCGTGACCTCCCCGTCCGGCCCGTGCCGTACAGCAGCAGGAGGTGTTCACGGCCCCGCAGCAGGTCGTGCAGGCGCAGCGGAAACGTGGCGATGCGCGCCCGAGGCCACCGCCGTCAGGGGTCCGGTCACCCCGGCGCGTCGACGATCGGGCTACCCGGGTGCCCGACGAGCAGCGCCCCCCGATGCGGGCCGCCCGCGCCGACGGGGGAGCCGTGAGCCGGGTGTCGGCGCCGCCCCCGGCCTGCGTTTCCCCGGCCAGGGAAACGCAGGCCGGGTCCCCCGGTGCCCGGCTCAGCTGTCCGCCGTCCCGGCGGGTCTCAGTTCGGGGTGCTCCTCGGCCAGCCGGTCCGGCGCGGCCTGCCGCCAGGAGTCGACGAGGATGTCGCGCAGCTCGTCCAGGTCTTCCAGTGCGGCGAGCCGTACCCGTACCCACGCCGAACTCGCCTCGTGGGGCGGCACCCAGAACTTCTCCGGCTCGGAGGCGATCAGCTCGGCACGCTCGTGCCGGGGGCAGCGCACGGCGAACGAGGTCTGGTCGTCGGGGATCGTTACGTACATCTTCCCGGCCACGCGGAACGTGGGCATGCTCCACGCTTCCTTCTCCACCGTCTCGGGAAAGGAAAGGGCGGTGCGGCGGACGTCCTCGGCATCGATCATGGTCACAACGGTAGCCACCGCCGCTGACAGAGCCTCACCGCAGCGTGGCCCGGCCGGCGCGGCAGCGACATGGGAGTCGAGAGGTCGGGGCCGTGTCCACGACCCCTCGGCGAGGCCGGAGTGACGGACCTCGGTGTGCACACCGCACGTCCTCAGCGGCGGGGCGGGAACGCTGTGGCGGACTTCTGTGCCCGGACGCTGCGGGCGGCTGCGCCCGCCATGCCGGAGGGCGGACACGTGGACGAAGCGGTGCTGTGCAGCGGTCTGCGCATGCTGTCCGGCCCCGCCTTCCGGGACCTCGCACCGGCCTGCGTCCCGTCCTGGGGATGCCGCCCGGTGGGTGCCGGGCAGAGGAGTGCGCACGGGTGAGGTACGCACACGCGCCGGTTGCCGTGCTGGTCCGTGGCGCCTGTTGAGTGGCGGGTCCCTGCCAGGGCGGGG
>NZ_KL591028.1:154167-161120 GCF_000716335.1 Streptomyces sp. NRRL S-118
AGGAGGGGGAGGCTTCGTGACGAGGCGCTGCGCAGCGTCGGCGGCCGCCCAGGGGAGTCGTACCGGCCGCTGCCATCGCGTGGTGGGCACCCGGCACTCGCCCGGCCGAAGACCCGGGACGCCTCGGCGGTGAGCAGGCGCGCGAAGCCCGGGAGATGGCGCACTCAGTTCGTCTTCTTGTGCTTCGCCGGCTTTCCCTTTGCCGACTGCTTGGTCCGGTCGCGATCCGGGCCTCCCGCGGCGTGCTCCGGCGGAGTGCCTGCCCCGTCTCGGGTGGCCGCGGCGGCGGGGGCCTCCCGCTCGGCGGCCGCCGACTTCCGCTGCCCGGCAGTCTCTTGGCTGACGGCAGGGGCGGTCGCCCGGCGGACGGGGCGGGAGGACGGTACCTCGGACGGGGAGGACGAGCCCGGTCGAGCCTCCTCGGGCGGGAGCGGTGCCGTGGTGGCCGGGCGGGGCTGCCGTGCGGCCGTGTCCTCGCCACCCGCAGGAAGGCTGCTGATCAGCCCGGTCAGCGCCACCCCCAGCGCGGCCAGCGCCGCACCCGCCGTGACAGCCCGGCCGGCATGAACGGAACCGGCCCCGCGAACGGCGGACTTCGGACCGTGCGGAGAATGAGGGGATTGCGACGGAGACGAGTACGTCAGCGCATGCGAGGACTCCGCCGCATGCGAAAACTCCCTGGCGGGCGAGGTCTCCGGGGAACGCGAGGTCTCCGGAGAGCGTGCGGGCACCGGGGAATCCGGGAACGCGGGCCCACCGCTCGCCGCGGCCGCGGCCGCGGCCAGCGGACCGGCGCCGCCCTGCGCGGCATCGGTCCTCTGCGACCGCACCGTGTCGTCACCGGAGCCCTGCCCCTTCCGTGGGACGGCCACCGCATGGCCGGACGCCGCCGCGTCTCCGTGTCCGTCCGTCGCCGCCGTCGCGCCCGCCGCCAGGAC
This sequence comes from Streptomyces sp. NRRL S-118, assembly GCF_000716335.1. GTDB lineage: Bacteria > Actinomycetota > Actinomycetes > Streptomycetales > Streptomycetaceae > Streptomyces. The sequence continues at coordinate 155,106 of NZ_KL591028.1, forward strand.
CCGGCAGCAGGTGACGGCGTCCGGCCGCATGCTCTCGTCCGCGGCCGTCATCGCCTCCAGCAACTCGACGATGTCGTGCGGCAGCTCCCGCGGTATGGCCGGCGGCCGGTGCAGGCGGGCGATGGCGGCCTCCAGCGGAGTCCCGTCGTACTCCAGCTCACCTTTCACGCATTCCAGGAGCACGAGGCCCAGGCTGTAGATGTCCGCGGCCGGCCCTGCCGCCCTGCCCTCCACCTGCTCCGGCGCCATGTACGCGGCGGTGCCGACGAGCGCGCCGCCGGCAGTGGGGGCCGCGGTGTCCGCCAGCTGGGAGATCCCGAAGTCGGTCAGGTGCGGGGAACCCGCTTCGTCCAGGAGGATGTTCGACGGCTTCACGTCGCGGTGCACCACACCCGCCGCGTGCACGTGCGCGAGTGCCGAGGCCAGTGCCGATCCGATCCTGCAGATGTCGGCGAGCGCCGGAGGGGCCGCGGCGATCCGCCGGCGCAGGGTCGTCCCCCTGATCAACTCCATCACCAGGTACGGAAGCCCGTCGTCCCGGCCGCAGTCGTAGACGGTCACCAGCCCGGGGTGCCGCAACCGGGCCAGGAGATGGCACTCCCTGTCGAACTGCTCCTCCGTATGAGCATCGCTTCCCGGGCGGAAGACCTTCACCGCGACCGGTCGCCGCAGTCGCAGATCCACCCCTTCGTACACATCGGCGGCGCCTCCGCGGCCCAGCAAGTCGTCGAGCCGGTAGCGGCCGGCCACCACGTGGGCCGTGAGCCGGAAATCCGGTCGTATCTGCCACGGGCGGACCTTCATCACTGCTCCCTGCGTCGCTGTTGCCGCCTGCCATTCGTCCACCCGCCCACCTGTGCACCCACCGGACCTGCGCCTGGTGTACGGCTGCGAGCACCTCATACGCCTGCCCCCGGAACGCCCAAGCATCCGTGCGGGCCGCACGACCGCGTACGGCGGCGGGTTCCGAGGGGCCACCCGGCCCCGAGGGAGCCGGTGATGGCCCACTCGTCGTGGGGGACGCCGCTCCGCGCCCCGGTGCGATCGGGAGTATCAGGCGGACGGAGTATCCGATTCGTGTCGAATAATCCTGTTATCAATACATGTGCCTAGGGTGAGGCCCGCTGAAGCCTTCCCCACCCACACTCGGGAGACAGACATGGGTCAGTTCAGTCGTACATGGGCAGCCGGCATCACCTCGGCCGTCGTCGTCGCCGGTTCGATCGGCGTCGCGGTCGCCTCCCCGACGCCCACCGCGCACAAGCCCGCGGCCGCGGCCGACGCGCTCTCGCCCGCCACGACGAGCGCCAAGAGCGTACGGGCGTGGGAGTCGTTCCGTATCAGCGGTGCGGCGAAGCAGCTGAAGCCGGGAAGCCGCGTCACCCTCCAGCAGAAGCAGGGCAAGCGCTGGGTCTCGCTGCCGGCCTCGATGAGGACCAACCGCAACGCCCACTACAACCTGCGCGTCGTACTCGGCCTCCAGGGTCACAACAAGCTGCGCATGGTGTCGAACAGCGGGCGCGTCGTCTCGCCGGTCATCGGCGTCTGGGTGCGCTGAGGCCTGAGTCCCGGAACAGACCGGATCAAACCTGATCAGGTCGGGGCGGACCGGATCAGGTCGGGGCAACCCGGATCAAGTCACATCAGGGAGGCCCTGAGTGCCGGGGCGCTGTGCGGTACCGCCGGTCGTCGCACCGCGCACCCGGCGGGCCCCGGTCCCGCCCCCCCAGCGACCGCCCACGGAAAGGAACTACAGCCGGTGCGCCGCGTCCCAGCGGCCACCGCCTCGGCGAAGGCCCGGCCCCCGCGCGTTGTCGCGGTCGGCGCGCCGGACCAGTCCGAGCGCCGAGTCGGGCAGTCCGGTCACCGGAACGTACGCCATGTCCCGGCGGTGGTGGTACTCGGTGGTGGGGCGGCAGAGCAGCATCGCACCCCGGTTGACCGCCACCAGCGACAGGCCCTCCTGAAGGGCGCCGACCACCGGCCCTTGCGGCACCGCGGAGCCCGACGGCGTACGGGTGGGCGCCTGCGCCTCGCGCCAGTGGTCCGGCGCCGGAGCGGCCACACACACCAGCGGTGTCCCGGTCGGCTCCTCGGCGTCCAGGGCGGCCCGGGTGGCCAACGGGTGCCTGCGGGACACCGCGAGACACTGCGGCCGGCGGGAGAAAACGGGCCCGAGCACGAGATCCGGGTCCTCGACCGGCAGCAGCACCATCGCGCCATGCCGACCTCGTCGCGGTGCACGGGACCGAAGGAGTCGCCCAATGGCAACTCGGTGATCCGGGTGCGACAGCCGGGATACCGCTCCTCGAACTCCCCGACCACCGCCATGAATCCGTAGCCCACGCTTCCCTGGAACCCGAGCCGCAGCGTCCCACTGAGGCCGAGCGCCGCCGCCCGGGCGTCCTCGACTTGTCGCGGCGCGTGACGGTCATGGCCCTGCCCCTCCGCCCGGCGCGCGTTCGCGTCCGGCGCGACATGGTGTCCGCGGCGTCATCGACGGGTCCACCTCATGGAAGCACGAGAAGTTCGCGCTTGTTCCGCTCCCTGGGCCGCAGTTGTGTGGAGCCATGACGAACGTGGACAACCGGCGGGCACAGAAGCCCGTCCCGTCGGCCTCTGCAGAGGGTGGCTGGCCCGCGGTGACGGCGGTTGCGGCCGGCACCTTCTCCGTGGTCACGTCCGAAATGCTGCCGGTGGGACTGCTCACGCCGATCAGCGCCTCACTGGACGTGAGCGAGGGAACCGCCGGGCTGACGCTCACCGTCACCGGCCTCATCGGTGCGCTGTCGGCCCCGCTGATCACCGCGGCGGTCGGCCGGACCGACCGGCGCGTGGTCCTGTGCTCCCTCATGGCGCTCCTGGCGGCCGCCAATGTGCTCGCGGCCTGGTCGCCCGACTTCGCGGTCATGATGGTGGCCCGCGTGCTGATCGGCGTCGCCGTGGGGGGCGTATGGTCGCTCGCGGGCGGACTCGGAGTGCGGCTGGTTCCGGCCACGTCCACCGGACCCGCCACCTCCATGATCTTCGGCGGTATCGCGATCGCCTCCGTGGTGGGCGTGCCGGCCGGGGCGTACGCCGGTGAACTCGCGGGCTGGCGCGCGGCGTTCCTCGCCACCGGCGGACTGGCCGCGGCCGCGCTCGTGACCGCCGCCATGGCCGTGTCGCTGCCGCCGCTCCCCGCCGACGAACCGGTCGCGCTGGGCGGGGTGATGCGGCTGCTCGGCAAGCCGCAGGTGACGACCGGGCTCGCGGTGGTGACCCTCCTCGTGACCGGCCACTTCGCCGCGTACACCTACGTGCGGCCACTCCTCGAGGAGGTCTCGGGCGTCAGGGCTTCGCTGATCGGGACGCTGCTGCTGGTGTACGGAATCGCCGGTGTCGCCGGCAACTTCCTGGCCGGCGCCCGGGTAGGCCGGTCGGTGCGCGGCCCGCTGCTGGTGATCAGCACCACCCTGGCCGCCTCCGTGCTGATGATGCCGGTGCTCGGGCTGTCCGTGGCGGGTGCCTGCCTCGTGCTCGTCCTGTGGGGCCTGGCATACGGGGGTGTGTCGGTGAGCTCCCAGACCTGGCTGGCCCTGGCGGCGCCGGAAGCGAGGGAGGGCGCGACGGCCCTGCTCGTGGGGGTGTTCAACGGGGCCATCGCTCTCGGCGCCTTCGCGGGAGGCAGGGTGGCGGACGGCCTCGCCACTCGGTCGGTGTTGTGGTCGGCCGGTGTGCTGGCCCTGGGCGCCCTCGTGGCGACGGGTCTCGGGTCGGTGCCCCCGCCGGCCGCCGCCACCACCGATCCGGCCGAGTGAACGACCGGTACCGCGACGCCGGCCACGCGGTTTCCGGCGCGGCCGTGCGGCCGTGGCCTGCCCGCGATTCAGCAGGAAGGACGTCGTCGGCACCGCCCGCGTCAGGGCACCTCGTGGATCTCGTACCGGCCAGGACCGAACAAGACGGCCGTGGCGCACGTACTGGACCTACAAGCAAGCCGGAGGGGACGCGATGACTGACGAAGGACGGACGAGATGACCGCAACCACGCAGAGTGGGCGCACCGGGCGAGGAGCACGGCCGCGCAGGAACATCACTCGGCTCGCCTGTGCCGCACTGGCCGCCGCGAGCCTGGCCGCCGCCGGAGCCGGCATGCTGCAGCCGCAGACGGCGACCGCGTCGAGCCACCGCGAGGCGCCCCTGATATCCGGGCAGCCGCAGTTCGACACATCGGACGTGTACGCGTTCGTCAGCCCCGACCATCCCGACTCGACGACCCTGGTGGCGAACTGGCTGCCGTTCCAGGAACCGGCCGGAGGCCCCAACTTCTACACGTTCGCCGAGGACGCCCGTTACGACATCCACATCGACAGCGACGGTGACGCCCAGGACGACCTGGTGTACCGGTTCACCTTCGAGGACCACCGCAAGAACGAGAACACCTTCCTCTACAACACGGGCGCCGTGGAGAGCCTGGACGATCCGGACCTCAACTTCACCCAGAGCTACGACATCGAGTTGCTGCGGATGAAGCACGGGAAGGTCGCCTCCCGGCACGACCTGGCGAAGGACCTCCCGGTGCCCGACTACCAGAAGCTGCGCGACCAAGCGGTACGGGAGGTACCCGGCGGGCTCAAGGCCTTCGCCGGCCAGGCCGACGACCCGTTCTTCCTCGACCTGCGGGTCTTCGACCTGCTGTACGGGGGCGACCTGTCGGAGGTCGGGAACGACACGCTCAAGGGCTACAACGTCAACACGATCGCCCTTCAGGTACCCAGCGCGTACCTGCGCGAGTCCGAGGAGCAGCCCGTGATCGGCGTGTACGCGACGACCGAGCGCAAGAACGCGCGCGGGGACTGGACGCGGGTGTCACGGCTCGGCATGCCGCTGGTCAACGAGGTCGTCAATCCGGTCAAGGACAAGGACCGGTTCAACGCGTCCACGCCCGAGAACGACGGGGACTTCCTCAAGAACGTCACCGAGCCCGAGCTGCCGAAGCTCATCGAGGGCATCTACAAGATCAAGGCCCCGGCGGAACCGCGCCAGGACCTCGTCTCGGTGTTCCTGACCGGTGTGAAGGACCTCAACCAGCCGCCGCACGGCAAGCCGTCGGAGATGCTGCGCCTCAACACCGCGGTCAAGCCGGCCGCGGAGCCCAAGCGCCTGGGTGTACTGGACGGTGACAACGCGGGCTTCCCCAACGGGCGTCGGCTGTCCGACGACGTGCTCGACATCGCGTTGCAGGTCGTCGAGGGCGAGCTCGTCGGTGCGAAGAACGACCTGGGTGACGCCGTCGACGCCAACGACAAGAAGTTCGGCGGTACCTTCCCGTACGTCGCCCTGCCCACCGCCGGATCCGACACCAAGGCGGCCGGCGCGGCCACCAAGAGCGACGCCACCGGGCTGACGGGCGGCATGTCCTCGATCACCGCCTCATGGGGCGACGACACGGTCATGCTCGTCTCGGCGGCATCGGGTGCCGCGGCCGTGCTGCTGATCGGTCTCGGTACGGCGTGGCTGCGTGGTCGCAGCCGTCCGGAGCGCCGGTCCTGGCTGGGCTGACCACAGCCGTCACGGCCGGCTGCGCGGCCGACGGCACGGCCGACCGCGCTGACCGCCGGCCGTGACCGCCGGCCGGTCCGGTCGGCCCCTTCGACAGCCCGGCGGCATCCTCCCGTCCCCCACGGCGCCGCCGGGCCCCATACCCATGAGACCGAGGAAGGCGGAGTCGATGCTCGTACCGATCCCGCGGCTCGCGCGATGGCGTGAGCGAGTGCACGACCGATGGCGTGAGCGACGACAGAGCGAGGAGCCGGGCGGGCAACCGGGACAGGGCCAGGAAACGGGACCGATGGCAGGACCGGGACCGGGTTCGGAGTCGGGATCCGGATCGGGCGGCGGGCCGGGGCGGTGGCGGACCGCGGTGGTCGTGGCGGCGGCTCTCGGGCTGACCGCCGCCTCGGTGGCCTCCGGCGCCGTCGGCGACACGCCGGGGCCGGACCGGTCCGCGCCCTCGCTCGCACCGGACGTGCCC
>NZ_KL591028.1:161180-175398 GCF_000716335.1 Streptomyces sp. NRRL S-118
CACCGGACGTGCCCGTCGAGCGGCTGGCGGCCGGGGACCTCGCGCGTGGCATCGACACCTTGCACCGGCACCTCAAGGCCCAGCCCAGGGACGCCACCGCGTGGGCGACGCTGGGTGCGGCGTACGTCGAGCAGGCACGGACGAGCGGTGATCCGACCCGGTACCCGCAAGCGGACAAGGCCTTCGCGCGGTCGCTGGAGTTGCGTCCCGCCGGAGAGAACGACGCGGCCCTCGCCGGTCGGGCCGCCCTGGCGGCGGCCCGTCACGACTTCGGCGGGGCGCTGCGGGAGGTGGACCGGGCGCTGAGGGTGAATCCGTACAGCGAGCGGGCGCTGTGCAGCCGGGTCGACGCACTCGTCGAACTCGGCCGCTACGAAGAGGCGCTGCGCGCGGTGGAGCTCGCCGACCGGAGGCGCCCCGGCATCCCGGTCTTCACGCGGTACGCGTACGTCCTGGAGCTGCACGGCGACGTGAAGGGAGCGCGTCTCCTGCTGCTGCGCGCGCTGGACTCGGCGTTCAGCCCCGCCGACACGGCGTACGTGGCCACGTCGCTCGGGCAACTCGCCTGGAGCCAGGGGGACTCCCGCCAGGCCCTGCGCCACTTCGCGACCGCCCTGCGTGCCGATCCCGAGTACGTACCGGCGCTGGAGGGCCGAGGGCATGCCCATGCGGCCCTGGGAGAGACGAAGCGTGCGGTGAGCGATCTCGAAGCCGCCGTACGGAGCTACCCGCTGCCGGGCCGGCTCGCCGCGCTCGCCGAACTGTACGAGGCGGACGGACAGCCTGGACGGGCCGAGGAGCAGTACGCGCTCATCCGCACCTGGAACCGGCTGGCTCGCGCGAACGGCGTCGCGACCGACCTGGAGTCCGCTCTCGTCGAGGCCGACCACGGCGACCCCGCGGAGGCGCTGAAGTCCGCCCGCGCGGAGTGGGCCCGCCGCCAGAGCGTCCACACGGCGGATGCGCTCGCCTGGGCACTCCACGCCAACGGCAAGGACCGGGAGGCGCTGACCTACGCGAAGAAGGCGACCGCCGGGTCACCCGGTTACCGAAACGCTTCCTTCCTCTTCCACCGGGGCATGATCGAGCGCGCACTCGGCGACGACAGGGCCGCGCGCCGCGACCTGCGCGCCGCACTCGCTCTGAACCCGGGTTTCTCCCTCTCGGGCGCCCGCGAGGCCGCCTCCGCCCTCGCGTCGTCGTCCTCTCCGGCGCCTCCGCCCTCCTCGCCCTCTCCTTCTTCTCCCAAGGGGGACTCTTGACTCGTCGCACCACCGCGTGCGCTCTCGCCACGCTGGTGACGAGCGTGGCCTTGGCACTGCTGCCCGCGTCGGCGGCGCAGGCACACCCCTTGGGCAACTTCACCGTCAACCAGTACGACGGTCTCGTCGTCGCCCCCGGCAAGCTGCGGGTGGACCACGTGGAGGACCTGGCGGAGATTCCGGCGTCGCAGGAGCGCCACCGCATCGACGCCGACGGCGACGCACGTCTGGCACCGGCCGAACTGGCGTCATGGGCGCGGGCCCGGTGCGATGCGGCAGCCGGGCGGGCCCGGCTCACGGTCGGGGACGGAGCCACCGTCGCCCCGGTCGTCTCCGCCGGCACCGCGAAGGCACAGGTCGCGCCCGGGCAGGCGGGGCTGGAGACGCTGCGCGTCACCTGCGAGCTGACGGCACCGCTGCCTCGGGACGAACCGATGCGGCTCTCGTACCGCCCGGCGGATGTGTCCACCGGCGCGGGGTGGCGGGAGATCACCGCGCGCGGCGACCGCATGACGCTCGCGGAGTCCGACGTGCCCGGGAGCTCCTCGTCCCGGCGGCTGACCGCGTATCCCGACGACCTTCTTTCCTCGCCGCCCGATTCCACGTCGGCCGCCATCACCGTCCGCCCCGGCGGCCCGGCGCTGGCCGGAAGCGAGGACGGGAGCGGCTCCCCGGTGGCGGGCGTGCTGCCGCGCGGGGCCGACCGCTGGGCGCAGGCGCTGACCTCGCTGGTGGCCCGGCACGAACTGACCGTGGGCTTCGCGGCCCTGGCACTCGGCGCGTCCCTGCTGCTGGGGGCCCTGCACGCACTGGCGCCGGGACACGGCAAGACCATGATGGCGGCTGCCGCCGCTGCGGGCGGGCGGAGTTCACTGCGCGACATGCTCGCGCTCGGGGCTTCGGTGACCCTCACCCACACGCTGGGGGTCTTCGCGCTCGGCGCCCTGATCACAGCGGGCTCGGCCGCCGCCCCCACGGTGGTTGCGTGGCTGGGTGTCATCAGCGGCAGCCTGGTCGCCCTGGCGGGCGCGCTGCTGCTGCGCAGGGCGTGGCGCCGACGACACCGCCCCGGCTCGCACAGCCATGGCCACGGGCATCCGCTCCCGCAGCAGCGCGCCATGGACCCCGATCGCCGGTTCGCCGAGGAGCGGGTGCCCGCCCTCGTGGGCGCGCACCGCAGCGGGTCCGGCGAGGACGGGCCGGCAGGCGCCAGGGCGGCCACGGCAAGAGCCGGCCACCACGACGGGCATCACACGCACGACGACGGCGCACACAGCCATGGGCACGGGCACGCCCCTCACACGCACGACCACACCCGTACCGACGACAGCCACGAGCACACCCATGACCACGCCCACGCCCACGACGACACCCACGCGCATGACCACGCCCATGCACATGACCACGCCCATGCACATGACCACGACCATGGCCATGCGCACAGCCACACCCCTCCCGCGCCCGGTCTGCGCGGACTGATCCTCCTGGGCCTGGCCGGCGGACTGGTCCCGAGCCCGTCCGCCGTCGTGGTCCTGATCGGCGCGGCCGCCCTCGGCGAGGCGTGGTTCGGTTTCCTGCTGGTCGTGGCGTACGGGGCCGGGCTGGCGCTCACCCTGGCGGCCGCGGGCTTCGCGGTGGTGCGGCTCCGGGACACCACGGTCCGGCGGCTGGCGCGCCGGCGTCAGGGGCGGGTGCTGTCACTGGCCCACCGCATGGCCCCGCTCGTCACGGCCTCCGTCGTCCTGGCCATCGGCTGCGGACTGGCGGTCAGGGCGGCGGCGACGGCCCTGGCGTGACTCAGCCCCAGCTCCGGGCGTAGCGGCGGCGGTAACTCCGCCGCCGCCTCACCGACCGGATCGGGCAGGCGGCCAGCAGCAGGAGCAGACTCACCGCAACGACCAGCAGGCCGGGCGTGAGGGTCCTCAGATCGGCGATGCCGCCGGGCACGTCCGCGAACCCGCCCGACCCGGCCGGTCCCGGGGCGGTGGCCCCCGCGGCGAACGGCGGTGACACAGCGTCGGTTGCGGTGAGCCGTACGCCGAGGGCCGCCATCGCGGTGGTGACCGGCTGGAAGTACGTGGTCCCGCCGGTGGTGCAGTCGCCGTTGCCCCCCGAGGTCAGGCCGAGGGCCAGGCCGTCGGCGAACAACGGCCCACCGCTGTCCCCCCGCTCCGCGCACACCGTCGTCTCTATGAGGCCGGTCACCGTGCCCTCGCGGTAGTTCACCGTGGCGTTCAACGCGGTCACCCGGCCGGAGCGGACGCCTGTCGTGCTGCCGCTCCGGAAGACCTCCTGGCCGACGACCGGATCGGCGGCCGCCCCGATGCCGGCCTCCCTGCCGGGGCCCACGCCAACGACGCTGCGCGCACCGGAGCCGTCGCCGTTCTCGTACGCGACGAGGGAGAAGTCGCTGCCGGGGAACGCACTGGCGGTGGTGGTGCCGATGCGGGCGCTGCCCTGCGCGTCGGTGAACCAGGTCGTTCCCCGGGGACCGCAGTGCCCCGCCGTCAGGACGAAGTTCTGCCGGCCGTCGGTCACGTTGAATCCCGCGGAACAGCGTCCGTTGCCGGCGAAGATGGGATCGGCGCCGTTGAGCCTGATGGAGAAGGCACCCTTGGTCCGCTGCATGTGCACGAAACCGCCGATCCCCTCGGCGAGGTCCGACATGCGCGACCAGTCCGCGGCGGAGACGGTGCTGTCGGCACGCACCACGACCCGGTTCGACGCGTAGTCCATCACCCATGCCGTACCGGGCACGCGCGGAGCCTCGCTCAGCGTCTCGGTGGCGGCGCGGAGGCGGCGCATGCTGTGACGTACGACCTTGGCGCGCGCCCCCGCCCGTTCCACCTCCGCCGCGGCCTCCGTATCGGTCACCGCGACCACCGGCCGCCCGTCGGCCCCGATCCACGTGCCCGCGGTACGGGACGGGCCGAGCCGCGCGACGAGGTGCGCACCGGACTCCGGAGGCCGGGCGACGTGACCCCCGCCCCCGCCCGGGCCGGGGGACTCGCCGGCCATGGCGCTGTTCACCATCAGCCCGCCGCAGAGCATCCCCCCGACGGCTGTCAGACGCGCGATCCGTCGCAGTTTGCGGCGTGTGTGCCTCATCCCTCTCCCCTCGAGGTGGCTCGGACACGGCGACACCGGCGTCCGTTCCCGCGAAGCCGGTGCTCTGTTTCGATACGTGTCCCCGCGCCGCCGTGTTCACGGGAGGCCGCCGGACACGGTGCCGCCGGCCCACGGCACTGTTCCGGGCCCGCTGCCGTCAGCACTCCTAGACTCGTGAGATGGACACCATGAAGTGCAGTCAGTGCGGCGGTTCCGGCCTGGAGCCCGGGTTCATCGAGGACACCGGCGAGCACGCGCGTGGTTACTCCCGCTGGATCGCCGGTGCTCTGGAGCGCGGTCTGTTCGGTGGCGCCAAGCGGATGGGTCGGCCCCGGTGGCAGATCGATGCCTTCCGCTGCCCCGGCTGCGGCCACTTGGAGCTCTTCGCGCGGCAGCCGTCCTGACGAGGCGTCACGAACGGGGGCCGCTGCCGGCGACGGGCCCGACCGGAGCGCGACGGCGCCCCGGTCCCTGAGGCCGGGGCGCCGCTTCTGCGTGTGAGTACCTCTCGCGGTCGGAGCCGACAGGCGTGTCGGCCGCGTGGGGGGGGAGGGATCAGCCGCCGAGCCTGCTGCGCAGCAGCTGCTTGCCGAGCTCCGCGCCCTTGCGGCTGTCGGCCTGTGCCTTGCGGAAGAGGTCGACGACCTCCGTGTCGTTCTCACGCTGCGCGTCCTGGATGTACGTCTCCAGACGCAGAGCGTTGCTCAGGCATGCCTCGACGTACCAGATGAGGTTGTAGTCCTTGTCCTTGGTTCCGGTGGCTTCGCCTGTTTCCGTGTTGCTCATGAGGCCCGTCCTCGCATATCGGGGGAGTGGTGTACGTGCCTGCGGCCGGCCTGGCTGCGCGGGCGATGCACTGCTCCGCCCAGCCGCCGCAACCGCACCAGCTGAAACCGCCGGTGAGGCAGATCCGCTGAAACCGTCTGATATCGGCAGGAGAGCCACCGTAGCCACGTTGTGTGCGCCTGCGGGATCACTGCACCGGACCGGGAACGCTGTTCACACCAACGGAGGTGTCACCGCACTGCGGGCTCCCCGTCCGGTGCGCTCGGTCCCCGCGCGAGGCACGGTCCGGGCCGGCGGGCAGAAGTCGGCGTGCGTGATGTCGCCCGTGGGGCGACCGGGGGCGGCGCCCGGAAGCGCACGGGCGGGTCACGCCGGCACGAAGGTGACCCGGAACATGCGGGGCCAGAACTTGCCGGTGATCAGGAAGCTGGAGGTTCCCGGCACGGCAGCGATGCCGTTGAGCGCACGGGCCGTGCGCCGCTGGGACGACGTCAGCAGTCCGCCGGCGTCGATGCGCCCGGTCACATCGCCCGTGCGCGGCTGGATGCGCAGGATGGTGTCCGTCCCCAGCACGTTGGCGTACACGAAGCCGTCCGGAGCGCATTCCAGCTCGTTGAGCAGCGTCGCGGGTCTGCCGTCCTGGCGTACGTCGACACCGCCTGTCACGTCGAAGGTGTCGGGGTCCCGGAAGGTGAGCCGGCCGGTGCCGTCGCTCATCACGAGTTGCCCCCGCCCGGCCGTGCGCCGGTGGCAGAGGCCCCAGCCCTCACCCCGGTAGGCGACCCGGCGACGTTCCGCCAGTGTGCCGGGGTCGCGCTCGATGGCGATGCCGTTGCGCCAGGTGAGCTGCCACAGCCTGCTGCCGGCCAGCGTGATGCCCTCCCCGAAGAGGGGTGCCGGGAGGTCCGCCCGGACCGTGGGTGGCTTGCCCGCGGGCCCGGCACGCAGGGAGGAGCGGCCGACCAGGCCCGTGCTCTCGTACAGGGTGCTGCCGCGGAACTCCAGGCCCTGCGTGAAAGCCCCCGGATCGTGCGGCAGGGATTCCCGCACCTGTGTCCGCAGCAGCGGGACGCTGCTCTGTCCGGTAGGGACGGCCACGGGCCGTACGGCACCGTCGGGGCGGGCGGAGCCGCATGCGCCGACCGTGCCGGCCAGCAGCGCCCCGACCAGTACCGCTGCCGCGACCACTCGCGGACGGTCGCCGCCGGCGCGGGCCTTCGGGAAGCCGCTCGGGCGGCGCGGCACCGGGCATGCCGAGCGGACTGCGGCTGGTGTTCCTGCGCGACGCACGGAGTCCATCCCTCCTGGCTCGTCGCACGAGGCTACCCGGCGGATACGGATGCCCGGGCGTGCCGCCACCACGGCACACCGGCGAACCTTCCGCCCGCCGCCCGCCCGTGGCGGTGGTCGCAACGAACAGGGACACGCATGTCACCGTCACAACGTGGTGTTGGCGATCACGCGGTCCGCCACGGTGAACACCGTCGAGCAGTCGGGACACGCTGCTTCACCGAAGAGGTACGACAGCCGCCGGGCGAGCTCCGACTGCCCGTCAGCGCGTGCCATGTCGTACAACTGCTTGCCCACGCCCGCCAGCCTCGACGGATCGGCAGGCCGCAGCGGCGTCTTCTCGACGTCATCCCGCGACGCGTAGTCGTCGCTGCAGGAGAAGAAGCCGTCCTCGCCGATGGCGACGAACAGGTCCACTCCGCAGTGGGGGCAGTCGACCTCGTACGCGCCGTGCGCCAGGTCGTCCAGGCGCTCGTCCCAGACCTCCACGTCCCGGAAGGCCAGAGCGGTCTGCAGGAGCGCGGTGTAGTCCTCGATGTCCGCCGGCAGACGCAGGCATTCCTCCGCGAGCCGCGACAGCTCGGCGATCTCCGCCGAGTGGAACCGGCGTGCGGTGACGCCCTCGGCCGACCGGCGGGCGCAGCTGACGATCGGTCCGGCGGCGAGGAGCACCCACCGCCGCTCGTCGGGCTCCCGGGCGGCTGCGATCGCGGCCAGCCGGGGAAGCGCCGCGAAGCTCGCCGGGAAAGCCGTGTCGAGTTGCGGGCACAGCCGGTCCATCAGCTCGGACCAGACACCGGCCGGATCGGCCTCGAACCGGTCGAGCAGAGCAGGCACGGCTTCCGCGGATCCGTATGCGTCACTGAGCTTCGGCCAATCCGTCATGCTGGGATCCAAGCAGACCGCCGGCTGCGGCACCGAGGTGGGTCGTCCGTACACCGGACCGCCCCTGGGGTCGTACGGTCCCGCAGCGATGACCAGGGCCGGGACGGAGGGCGTTGCCGGTCCGGGCGCCCTGCACACGACGGACACGGGTGGTGGGGGCTCGATGGATGCCGCGGAGAAGCCGTTTCTGATGGCTGTCGAAGACGTCTTCGTACGCAACCAGGGCAGAACGGTCCTGGCCTGCGGACGGATCGAGCGCGGGCGGGTGCGCACGGCCGACGAGGTGGAGATCGTCGGGTTCGCGGGCGGTCCGGTCATCCGGATCACCGGTGTCGACGGGTGCCGACCAGAGGCCGGGGAGGCGCGTGCGGGCATGCACGCAGGCCTGCTGCTGCCCGGTACCGTCGCGGGAGCGATCAAGCGGGGACAGGTCCTCGCGGCACCGGGCTCGATCGGCGCGCACGCCGTCTTCGCCGCGGACATCGCCCTCCTTCCGGAGCACCAGGGCGGTGCCGAAGTGCTCAGCGGTGATCACCTCCACTTCCACGTGCGCGCCGGCGTGGTGAAGGGGCTCGTGACCCTCCCCGATGGCATGGAGGTGCTGCGGCCGTCGCACATGGCCGCGGTGACGGTCGGGCTCGAACGTCCCCTTGCTCTGGAAAGCGGCTGGGCCTTCGCCTTCCGCCATCACGGCCGCGCCGCCGGCTCGGGGACCGTGACCCGGCTCCTGTCCTGAAGGCCGAAGCATGCGGAACACCCGCCGGTGCGCCCCGTGTCGGCCGCCGACCGCCGCACCGTGGGCCGGGCCGGTGGCGGCGGCGGTCGACCGGGCGGCGGCGGTCGACCGAGGTCCGCCGACCGGGACGCCCCCGCTTGCGCGTCGGATAGCATCCGCCGATGCATTTCGATTGGCAGGGCCTGGAGCAGGTGGTCAAGGACCGGATAACAGGTTTCGTCCGCAGGATGCGCGCCGAGCATAGCGATGACCGCCTCTACGCCGCTGCCGTGCACGAGTTCTACGCCGAGTCCGGCGGCGTCATCCTCGCGACCTGCGTCGGCGTGGCGGGCGAGGAGGCGCTCGCGTCGGTGGCTGTCGGTGGACACACCCCCGACGATCTGCGATGGAGCCCCGCCGACTGGCCCTGGCAACTCGACCCGGATCAGGAGGAGGAGGCATGGATGTCACGGTTGTCGGCCGTTGCGACGGCGGAGGACGGCCGTCGCTGGGACGCCGTGCACGCCCGTTACCTGCGGACCGTGGTGAGGGCGTGCAAGGACGCGCGCCGGGAGCTCGTGGCCGAAGGGGTGGTCGGCCGGGACTTCGTGGTCGTCGCGATGGACGAGGCATGGGACCTCGTACCGTTGTCGGTGTCACCGGCGCAGCTGCGTCAGCACTTCCCCGAACTGGTGGCGGAGCAGCAGGAGGCAGCGCGTCTGGACTCGTTGCCCGTCGACGAGCAGGCGGGAGAGCTGATCGCCGTGCTCGCGGATCCCGCTTCCACGGCGCTCGGCCGCGAGCAGGCCGCTGCCCGCCTCCGGAACCTGGGGCCGGCCGTGGTGCGGGGTGTCCTCGGCGGGCTTCCGCAAGCTCCTGAGAAATGGCGTTGGGCGAAGCTCCTGGCGGAGATCGGCACAGTGACGCCTGACGTCGTCGACGCACTGCGGGTGGTCATGGCGAACGTGCGCGGGTCGGAGCCGGACCGTGCCTGGGCCGCGGCCGCGCTCGCCCGCCTGGGCCGCATGGACGTCGTGGTCGCCCATCTCGACGGCCTCCCCGGAGAAGTGGCGGTGAGCGGGCTGACGGCTCCGTACACCTCGTTCCGCGACCACGGGTGCCACGGCCCCCTCGACTACCGGCCGCTGGAGGCGGCCCTCGTGGCCCACCCCGGCCGTCATGACGCCGTCTTCGCCCGGCTCCGCCCGGGAAGCAGCCTGTGTGCGATCGGCGAGGACGAGACGGCCACCGCATTCGACGCACTCGCATCCCCGTGGCCCGTGGTGCGCTGCCACGCGGTCCTCGTCCTCGAACACGCCCCGCTGCGGGGCGGGCAACGCGGGCGGTTCACCGGCGAACTGATGCGCCTGCGGCGCGAGGACCCCGACGTGACGGTTCGCCGTACGGCCGCCGGGGTCGATCGCCGCCTCGGCGATCCACGCTGACCGCGGGACGGAAGCCGAGGGGCGTACGTTTCACCGCGTGCCCGCACGCGTACCTCGTCACCGGTCGGCGGAGTCGTCGTGAGCGGCGGTGACGCTTCGGCTAGTGCCCGCCGGACGCGTCGCGGAGGATCCGGGCCACCTCCTCGGGGTGAGTGAGCTGCGGGTAGTGCCCGGCCCCTTGGACGGTGAGGTGTCGCGTCCCGGCGAGGGGCAGGGGGTCGGATGCGCCGGCCACCAGGGTGACGGGTACGTCGAGCCGGGCCAACTGCCGCCGCAGTGCGTCGTCATGACGGCGGGTCGTGCGCAGGGCGGCCGCTGTGCGCCGTGCGGTGTCCGGGCGGCGCAGGGCCGCCACCGCGCTGTCCACGGCGGGGCCGGCGGGGACGCCGAGGCGGGAGGCCAGCCGCTCCGTCGACAGCCGGCGCAGAGCCGCCGCGGTGACGCGGCCCCGTCGTGCCCGGCGTGGTGCGTGCTGGAGGAACGGCGGGGCGATCAGGACGAGTCCGCTGATCCGGTCCGGGTGGCGCAGGGCGTAGCGTACGGCGGGCCCGCAGGCGAGGGAGTGCGCGGTGAGCAGCGGCCGGCTCGTCACCGGCTCCAGCAGTTCCGCGAGCCAGTCCTCCCGGGCGGTGCCGGCCGGGCTGGAGCGGCCGAGGCCGGGGAGGTCGGCGGCGAGCGTACGGCTGCCCAGCAGCCCGCTCACCGGAGCCCATGATTCGGCGTCCAGCGGCAGGCCGTGCAGCAGCACATGTGCGGGCGCTTCACGGTCGCCGACCACCCAGGTGCGGCTGCCCGCGACTCCGTGGAAGCCGTGCGGCAGTGCCGGGGCGGCGGTCCTGCCGAACCGCGTGGCGACGAGGTGGTCGGCCCAGGTGTTCAGCGCCTCCCCGACCGGCGGCACGGCGATCCCATGGGAGCGGGCGAGGGCGTTCGCCGGACCGGTGGGGTAGCGGTCCGTGGACAAGAAGGAGAACGTCTCCGGGTCGGCGCCCGTCAGCCGGCGGGGCAGCCGCCGCAGCAGCGCCACGGGAACCCCGAGGCGGGGAGCGCGGACGCCGACGTGCCGGCCGATGTGCCGTAGCAGTTCCGGCAGTCGGGGGGTGGTGTCGTCGAGGATCCAGTAGTGCCGGCCGGAGGCGTCGGGGTCCTCGGGCAGTACGGCGAGGAACCGGGTGAAGTGTTCGAGTGTGACGACCGGCAGGAAGGTGCCGGAACCGCCGGGGACGGCCGGGAGGCGTCCGTGCCACAGGTCGTCCGCGATGGAGGCCAGCCCGATGTACTGGCCCGGGCCTATGACGGACGCCGGGTTCGCGACGGTGAGGGGCACTCCCAGTTCGGCGGCGCGGCGGCACACCGCGACATGTCCCTCCTCCTTGGACGCCTCGTAGGCGCCCAGACGGGCGTAGTCGGCGTCGGTCGTCGTATTACGGCCCACGCGGTAACCGCTGAGGTGCACCAGGCGGCGCGGGGCCTGCCGCGTCGCGGTCCATTCGACGACGTGGACCGCTCCGGCGACGTTCACGGCCCGCGCCTCGGCACGCTCGAGCCCGAAGGCGTAGCGGGCCGCGCAGTTGTAGACGTCCCGTACGGCGGGAAGGGCGTCGGGAGCGAGGCCGAGCCCCGGGCGCGTGATGTCGGCGGTGACGACGGTCAGGGCGCCGGTGTCGACGCCCGCACCGGCCAGCCACGAGGTCAGGGGCTCCGCCGGGCCGCGTACGGCGGCGGCCACCTGCCGTCCGCGGCGCAGGAGTTCGGCGACCAGGGCGCGTCCGACGAAGCCGGAGGCGCCGAGGACGAGGGTGTCTGCGGAAGAAGTGGGCACAGCTTCACACTTTCAGTAGACCGATCTACATATTTTGTGGCCGGGTGAAAGCTCCCGGCGGGGGTGTGGTGGGGTCAGACCAGCAGGGCGAGAGTCCGGGCCGCCCGGTCGAGGGGCTCGCGGCTCCGGTGGGTCCTCGCCAGCATCAGGGCGCCCTCGATCAAGGCCAGCGCGGCCGTGGCGGTGGACAACGGTGCGGGGTGACCGTCGGATTCGAGGAGGTCGGCGAGGGCGTCCTCCCATGACGCGTACACCTCGGAACAGGCCTTCTGCAGCGTCGTGTTGTCGGCCGCCATCTCCAGGGCGACGGTCGCCACGGGGCACCCCTTGCGCCAGTCGGACCGCTCCAGCCGGTCGCCGAGGGCGTCCAGGAGCGCGGCCAGCATCTCCGCTGTGCCGCCCTCGCGGGAAGCCTGTTCCGCATCGGCGAGAAGGGCGGAGATCTCCTCGCCGCCCCGGCGGACGGCTTCTTCGATCAACTGGTCCTTGCCGCCGGGGAAGTGGAAGTAGAGCGACCCCTTGGGGGCTCCGCTCGCGGCCACGATCTGATTCAGTCCGGCGTTGAAGTACCCGCCGGCCTCGATGAGGCGCTGTGTTGCGTCCAGGAGTTTGCCGCGGGTCTCCTCGCCCTTCTGTCCCATGGATCGAAAATAGACCGCTCGTCATATTATTGCAAGCGGGGGTGTCGGCAGTCGGGAGCCCCGTCCGGGAGCACGCCCGGTCCGGGCATCCGGTCGCCCTCCCGCCCGCGGTGCGCTCGCGGGTGGCTACGCCCAGAGCTCATCGGTGTTGGCGCCGGCTTGGGTGCGCCTGCTCGTGGCGTGGGTGCCGTGCCAGTCGAGGCACATGACCGTCGCGTCGTCCTGGAGGTTGCCGCGGCAGGCGTCGTACACCTCGCTGACGAGGGCACGGACGGCTTCCCTGGGGTGCAGGGCCCGGGTGTCGTGCGCCACGGCGCGCAGGTCGACAGCAGCGGCGGCGCGGTCCTGCATTCCGTCGGTGAGCATGATGAGCCGGTCGCCCGGACGGAGTTGCAACTGCTGGACCCGGTAGGCGGTGGGTGAGGGAACACCGAAGGGCAGATTGACGGAAAGTCTCATCTCCTCCACGGTGCCGTCGCGCAGCAGCAAGGGCCACGGGTGCCCGGCGTTCACGAGCCGAGCACGGCCGTGTCGCAGGCTGATGCGCAGCAGTTGGCCGGTCGCCGTGCCCCGGCCGTGTTCGAGCAGTGCCTGATGCGCGCGGCGGGCCTGCTCCCCGATGTCGCATCCGGCACGCCGGGCACCGCGGAGCGCCCCCATCAGCAGGGTGGCCAGAAGGGCGGAATCGGTGTCGTGCCCCATGGCGTCGGTGATGGACAGGTGCAGGGTGTCGCGGTCGACGGCGTAGTCGTACGTGTCCCCGCCGATGTCGTCGGCCGGCACCAGGCCGCCCGCGACGGTGAACTGGGCCGCTTCGCAGCACGGGGCCGAGGGCAGGAGCTGGTGCTGGATCTCCGCCGCGAGGCTCGTGGGCGTGGTGCGGCGGCCCACGTGGTAGAGGTCGGTGAAGCGGCGGTCGGTGACGATGATGTACGCCAAGGCGTGCGCGGCTTCCCCCACTTGCCGGAGCAC
The DNA here is from genome assembly GCF_000716335.1 of Streptomyces sp. NRRL S-118. Classification (GTDB taxonomy): domain Bacteria; phylum Actinomycetota; class Actinomycetes; order Streptomycetales; family Streptomycetaceae; genus Streptomyces. Next base: position 174,107 of record NZ_KL591028.1, read on the forward strand.
CGCCTCATCGGTGCGGGGGAGGGTCATCTCGAGCAGGCCGACGCAGTCCCCCCGGTTGGTCACCGGCGCGATGACGCGCCGGCCGCCCTCCCCGTCCGGCTCCTGGTGCAGCACCTGCGTCTCCAGGACCCGGTCGTACACACTGCCCCGCAAGCCGATGCGCTCCCCGCTGCGGCCGCTCGCGGGCCCGTCCGCCGTGGTGAGGCGGATGAGTTCGTGACCGACGAGGTCGGCGAACAGGAAGGACACGCACGCCGCTCCGAAGCGCTTCTGCAGGCTCACCGCGACGACGTCGACCGATTCCACGGGTGAGGCGTTCTCCGCCTCGGCCAGCACTTCGCCCAGATCCAACGCGTCCTTGCCCACGGCAGCCTCCCTCGGTTGCCGTTTCTTGTTCCCCGGGATGGCTCCGGAAATGACCAAGAGTTGCGTCGCGGCGACTGTGGGAAGTGTCATCCACGGCGGTGCGGGGCGGGGGCCTGCGCGTCGAGCCGGGCGTGCGTCGGCATGCCGGTTCGATCATGCCCTCGTTCGGGTGGGCCGCCGTGGCGGACCGGCGTGCTGAAGATCGACGCGCCTTGCGTGCGCGGGATGTGGGCCGCGGGTCGGCAGGGGTCGGGGCACGCGCGGGCGCCGAGCCGGCCGGTACCCGCGAGCTGTGATCCCGGCCCCTGGTCCTCGCTGCGGGCGGTTGGGGGTGATGGGGCGGGGGAGGGACTGCGGTGCCTTGACGGTGGCGGGTGATGGGGCGGGGGAGGGGCTGCGGTGCCTTGACGGGTGAAGGGGCGAGGGAGGGGCTGCGGTGCCTCGGCGCAGGCGCCCTCAGGGCGCGGCGGCCGTTTCCCGGGCGTGCACTCCCTGGGCGGGCGGACTGCGCGCGGCCGCCTCCCGCGCCGGCGCGGCGATCCGGGCCCGGGTGGGTGCGCCCGCCCTCGCTCCGCCCCCCTGCGGGCCGCCCATGCCCCCTCACCGGGGCGCGACCCTGAGTGCCGACGGTGTCGCTTTCGGTGATACCTCCCGCTGTGGGGATGGTCGACCTCACGCAGGGGAACCCCTGTTATAGGAACATGCGATCGTCTATCGTCATTTTCCCGACAGGTTCCTCTCCTCGGGAGGGGTGCGACCGCCCGGCCATCGAACCCGGAACGCCATGCTGACTCACCGAACCGTCCCCGCCGCGCTCGCCGCCGCCTTCATCGTCGCACTGGCCGGCTGCTCGACCGGGGCCGATGCGGCGAGCGGGGACGGCGTGCCCGCGGCCACCCCCGCCGCCGTCTCCTCCGCGAACGCGG
>NZ_KL591028.1:175490-183611 GCF_000716335.1 Streptomyces sp. NRRL S-118
AGAGATGTGTATAAGAGACAGCGCACGCACTCGCCCCGCCGTCCTCGCCATCCCCGAGATAGGTCTGGAGGACCTCCGCGTCGTCCCGTACGAGGGCACCACCGACGACTGGCCCGGCACGCGGATCCAGAACAAGGGTCACGCCGCCAGCCCGTACGGAGCCGAGGGAGGCGTCGGCCCCGGCGAGATCGGCAACTACCTGGTCACCGCGCACCGGCTCTCGGCGGGTGGGCCGCTGCGCGACCTCCCGTCCCTGGACAACGGCGACTCCGTCTTCGTCACGGCCGGCGGCATGGTGCACGAGTACCGCGTCACGGAGACCAGGAAGACCTCCTTCCGGTCGGAGCGCTCCCTGGCCGAGCAGCGGGCCGCGGTCCCGGGTGAGCCGGGTAAGAAGCCCACCAGGGCGATGATCACGGTCTCCACCTGTGCGACGCCCGAGGACAACGCCGTCGGCAACTTCTGGCGCGACGACCGCGGCAATCCCGAACACCGCATCGACAAGATCGGCGTCCTGGTCTCCTCCGAGCCCGTGGCCGGGGCGTCCGCCTCCTAGGGAGCGCAGGCACGCGGGCGCGCGGACGACGGTGCCGCGCCCCGCGATGACCCGGTCGCCAGGACCCCCGGTCGCCATGACCAGGCCAAGGCAACCATCGTTCCAGGTAACCTGCCCCGCGGGCGCGGGAACCGGTCCCCGCCGAAAAGGGTGAACCCTACGGAGGACGATGCGAGTCACGTACGACGCCGTGGCGAACATGGCGTACATCCACCTCGTCGACAGGATCGACCCGGGCGAGGCCGTCCAGCAGGTGGTGGCCGGGGACGGCACCACGGCGGTGCTCGATTTCGACGCACGGGGGCGGCTGTTGGGCGTCGAGCTGTTCGACGCCGGAAGCCGCTTGCACCCCGATCTCCTGGATGCTGCCGAGCGGATCGGCTGAGGCAGGGCCGTTCGCGGGCACGCCGGACGTGACCGCCCGCCGACCGCGCCGGCGCGCCGGTCGGGCCCGGAGCGCACGCGGGGCGGTGCCGCCCGTCCGGCCCCGAGCGCACGCGGCGCGGTCCGCCCCTGGCCTGCGCCAGTCAGGGAGGCGGGAGGATGCCCTCTTCCCGGGCGACATGGGCGCAGGCCATGGCAGCGGCGGTCATACCGAGCCGTTCGAGCACCTCGATCGACTCCAGCAGGATCCGCGTATCGGCGTCGGCCATGGCGTTGCCGCAGCGGTCGCGCTCGGCCAGTTCCTCGGCGGACGTGGCGGTACGCAGCGCGGTCACCCGTGCGGCCAGTGCCTCGCGCGCGGCCTCCCTCGCGGCGATGCCGCGCACCGCACGGACGATGTCCTCATCGGTCATGTCGTTCATGCCCTCCCAGACGGTGGTCGCCTGCCCCTCGTCCCAGGGCCGGCCGCGTCTGTGAGGAGCAACACGGCGATGCCGCGCCGAGCCGTGCCCCGCCCCTCACCCCTCCCGGGGTACACCGACGAGTACGCCGGGATCCACGACGTGTTCGAGAAGGTGCAGCGGCGCGGCGCGGAGTCCGGCCGACTCCGCCGCGTCCCAGTACTCCAGGGCGTGCGGCAGATCGACCAGACCGTGGATGAGCGGGGGAGCGGCGGTCCCGGACGGCGACGCACGGTGAGGGGCCGTGAGGTGTGCGTGGAGCAGTGACTCCAGCCGGCAGGAAGCCATCGTGCCGGGCAGGCCGATCCGGGTGGCGCGCGCCGCGTCCGCGACTCCGGCGAGAGCGGAGAGGTCCTCCGGGACGCCGGTGCCGGTCGCGCCCACGGTGAGGAGTCCACCGCCGACGATCAGCACGTCACGCCGGTCGCGCATCCGCCGCAGGGCCCGCTCGGTGTCGAAGCAGTGCGGGAAGGAGTCGTCGACGACGACCGTGCCGGGCCGCAGCCGGTCGACGTCGATCACCGCGGCCGCTCCGCTGACCGCGGTGACGAGCACGTCCGCCTCGTACACCGTGCCGGGCAGCGTCGGTGCGGACTCGCTGACGGTGATCCGGTCGCCCGGGACGTGTGACGCGAGTTCCGCGGCGAGCCGGCGGAGCCGTGGGCCGCTGCCCGGGACGTCGCACAGGACCAACCGGGCCGGGGGCCGGGGACTACGGGCGAGCAGGAGGCGCAGTGAGGAGATGCCGATGGATCCGCAGCCGACGAAGGCCACGGTGCTGCCGTGCAGCCCACGGCCGGTCCCCGCGAGCGCCGCGTGGACGGTCTTCACCACGGAGACGGTCGTCATCGCGTGGCCCGTGGTGACGGAGACGGCGGGAGTTGCGCGCTTCTCCCGCAGGACGTCGTAACCGTAGCCGGTGAGCGACGGGATCACGCCGGCCAGCGAGACCGAGCGCGCCCCGAGTGACGCCGCGTGCTCCACCGCGCGTGCGGAGAGCTCGGCAAGGCCCCTGCCCGGAGGAAGGAGCCCTCCCGGGACGAGTTCGTCGGCGAACAGGGGCAGGCAGACGAACCCCGACGTGCCGAGCGGCGTGGTGGTCTCCTCCAGCAGCCGGGCGCGGCCGTCCGGAAAGAGGAGCGTGCGCAACTCTTCGCGGGGGAGGGTGCCTTCCGGCAGTCCGGCGAAGGCCGCCACGTCCCTCGGCGCGGGCAGGTACCCGACGAGCGCCGCGTCGAGGCCGGTGCCGGGAGCGCCCGTGGCGGGAGCTCTCGCGGGAGCGGCCGTGGCGGGAGCGGCCGTGGTGATGAGGTGCGCCGCGGTGGGCGTTTCCGGGCCGGGCCCTGCCCCCTCCGCGGCGTCGTGGAGCAGCGCCTGCTCCAGCTCGCCCCGTACCGCGTCCGCGAAACCGTTCAGCCCCTCCGCGGTGAGCGCGGCCGCCGAGGCCCGCACGGTGACGCGCAGCCCGTCGTCCGCAGGGCGGACGGCGACGAAGACGTCGGTGCCCACCGGTGGCGGGGCGAGCGCGGTGTCGGCGTCGTCCTCCCGCAGGTGCAGCGTCCCGCCGCCGGGCCGGCCGAGAGCGGAGAAGTCCAGGAACGTGAAGAAGAACTGGGCGGTCCGCGGCAGCCCGGCGGGCGTGCGGGCGTCCATGGGCCCGTACCGCCTGGCCACGATCGTCTCGGCGGCGATCCGGCGCAGGTCCTCCCCGAACGGCGGCGTCCGGCCCGGCGGGTCGCCCGCGGACGCGGGAGGCGACGGGCGGAGCGCCACCGCCTCGGCGAACGGTCCGAAGACTCCGCGGGCTCCGGCCGTCGTGTGGTCGCGTCCCGTCACGGCCAGCCCCAGGACCAGGTCGCGGCGGTCGGCGAGACCGGTGAGGGCCCGGTAGTACGCGGTGAGGAGCGGCGCGTACGGCGTGGTCCCGGCGGCACGGGCGAGCCGTCGCAGCCCCCGCGCCGACGCGGCGTCGAGAGTGAAACCGGTGGTCCGGAAGGCCCGGGCGCCGTCGCTGTCGCTGTCACCGCCGGAGGCAGCGGCCGGGCGGAGGACGGGCGGCGCGTACGGAGCGTCATGGACCGCGCGATACGCCTCCGCCTCGGGACCCTGCGCGCGCGGACCCGCGGCGAGGCGCAGGGCGTGGTCGCGGAAGGTGCCGCCCGTCGGGGGCAGCCCGTCGGGCAGGCCGCGTACGAGCCGGTCGTAGGCGGTGAGGAGTTCCCCCGCCAGCAACGCCGCGCTGTAGCCGTCCCCGATGAGGTGGTGCGCATGCACGACCAGCACGTGCTCGTCCCGGCCCACCCGGAACAGCTTCAGGCGCATCAGCGGCCATGCCCACGGTTCGAAGACGCGCCGTGCCTCCTGCGCGACCCGCTGCTCCAGCACCTCCCGCGTGTTCGTCGTGGGCAGGGCCTCCCAGTCGACGGGCAGCCGCAGCGAGGCGGGGAGCTCCTGCTGGACAGGGGGCCGGGCGCCGGCCGGGAAGACGGTGCGGAGCATGGGGTGCCGCACCACCAGCACGTCCACGGCCTGTTGGAACACGTCGGGGCGCAGCGGCCCGCTGAGCCGGAACCGGGCCAGCCAGGCGGACGTCGACCCGGGCGCGATCGTCTCGGCGAGCAGGAACCCGCGCTGCGTCGGCGTCAGCGGGTAGGGCGCGGCGTCGTTTTGTGCGCCCCGCGCGACGGTGGTGGCGGCTCCCGGCGCCTCAGCGAGGTCCGGCAGGGGCCCGTCCTGCGCCACCGTGTCGATGGCGGCGGCCAGGGTGTGCAGGGTGCTGTGGGTGAACACGGCGGTGGGCCGCGGCAGGAGCGGGAACTCCTCACGCAGGCGGGCGAACAGTTCCAGGGCGAGGATCGAGTCTCCGCCGAGGGCGAAGAAGTCGTCCTCGGCGCGCACGTCCGGTGTCTCCAGCAGGTCCGCCCAGACACGGGCGAGGGCTCGCTCGGTGGCGGTCGACGGCATGTTCCCCGGCCGCCCGCCCACGCCCGCGGCGGGAGACGGCGATCCGGACCCGCCGGCCCGCGGGTCGGGTGCCCCGGCTTCGCCGGCCTGCGGGACGTGGGACCCGGCCTCCCCGGCTTGCGGGTCGGCTCCCGGGGGTTCGTCGGCTCGCGGATCGGGTGCCCCGGCTGCGCCGGCGTGCGCGTCGGTCGCCCCGGCTTCGCCGGCCCGTGGATCGGGTGCCCCGCCCGGTTCCTCCGGCCGCGTGTCGCGCCCGAGCCGCAGGCGGTCGATCTTGCCGGTGCCCGTCAGCGGAAGCGCGCCCAGCACCTTGATCCGGCCGGGCAGCATGTACGACGGCAGTGTGCCGCCCAGGAAAGCCCGTACCTCGATGGGGTCGGGCGCCGCTCCGCCCGGACGGGGTTCGACGTACGCGACGAGCCGGCCGTCGAGGAGGAGCACGGCAGCCCGCGCCACCCCGGGGTGGGCGAGCAGCGCGGCCTCGATCTCGCCGGGTTCCACCCGGTGGCCGCGGACCTTGACCTGGTCGTCGAGGCGGCCGAGGAACTCCACGACGCCGTCGGCCCGTCGGAGGACCCGGTCGCCGCTGCGATACCAGCGGCGGCCGTCCCGTTCGACGAAGGCGGCCGCGGTGAGTTCGGGGTCCCCGAGGTACCCAGGGGTCAGACCGGTGCCGGCGATGAGCAGTTCACCCGCCTCGCCCGGGGCGCACGCGCTGCCGTCCGCGGCGACGACCATGAGGTCCGTCCCGCCGACCGGCCGGCCGATGGGCAGTCGCCGGACGTCGTCGGCGGGGCGGGCGTCGATGATGTGGCAGGTCGCGTTGATGGTGGCCTCGGTGGGCCCGTACAGGTTGGAGATCCGGTGGCGCGGCCGGTCGCCGGCCCGGCCGGTGCCGAGCAGGTCGAACCAGCGCCGGACATGCGCCGCGGCCAGCGCCTCGCCGCCGACGTGCACCCAGCGCAACGCCGACAGGTCCGGGGCCGTTCCCTCCTGGCGCGCCCGGGCCTCGGCCGCGGACAGCAGCCGCTCCCAGAGCGTCGGAACCGAACTCCACACCGTGACACGTTCGCGGACCACGTGGTCGAGGAGTGCTTCGGGGTCGCGCACGAGGTCCCGCGGGAGCGTGACGACCGTGGCCCCGGCGAGCAACGGCGCGAGTACTTGCCGTACGGACGCGTCGAAGCAGATGGAGGCCGTCTGCACGAGCCGGTCGCCCGGACCGTAGCCGAAGGCGGAGAGGGCCCAGTCGAGGTAGCCGGCCATCGACCGGTGGGTGATCGGGACGCCCTTGGGACGGCCGGTGGATCCGGACGTGAAGATCACGTACGCGACCGCGTCCGGATCGTGCGGGGGCGCCGGCGGGGCGGGGGCGAGCGGATCCCCCGCGGGGGCGTCGGCCCTGACCGTGACGACACCGCCGAGCGCCGCTGCCGCATCCAGCGTGGCGGCGTGGCAGACGACGACCCGGGCGCCGGTACGGCTGACCTGGTCCTGCAGGCGGGCGGCCGGGTAGGCGGCGTCCAACGGCACCCAACCGGCGCCCGACCGGAGGATGCCGACGACGCCCACCACGACGTCCGCGCCCGGTTCGGTCAGCAGTCCGACCAGGTCCCCGGGCCGTACCCCCTCGGCGCGCAGCCGGGCGGCGAGGGCGGCCGACGCCGCGTCGAGCTCGCCGTACGTGAGCGTGGCCTCCCCGGAATCCACCGCAACGGTCCCGGGGGTGGCACGGAACCCGGCGACGAGCCGCCGCACGATCCCGTCGCCTCCGGCCCGCCGTCCCGCGGCGATCTCGTGCACTTCGTCCAGGTGTTCCCCGGCGAGGCGCTCGACCGTGGCCGGGCCGAGGAGACGGGCGGGGAAGTTCCACGAGAACCTCAGCTCGCCGTCCGCCTCCCAGCACAGCAGGCTCAGCCGGGTGGCGGCGGAACCCGTCGCGGCCGCCGTCGGCGCCACCGTGACGGGCCAGTCCTCGCCGCGGGAAACGGGGAATCGGGAGAAGCTGAACCCGGATTCGGCGAGCACACGCGTGCCCCCTCCCCCGGCGGGCAGCAACCGGGCGAGATCCGGGCTGCTGAGGGAGGCGTGCGCCTCGGCCTCGCGCCAGATCCGGCGTAGCCGCTGTGCCAGGGCGGTGACCGGCTCCTCCGGGTCGACGTCCGCGAACACCGGCAAGGTGTCCGCGAGTGGTCCCACGAGCCGCTCGATGCCCGGCAGCCGGACCTCACGGCGTGCGCGGGCGACGTTGACGGCGACGGCCCGCCTGCCGCTCCACCGGGCCAGGCACCGTACGTGGACGGCGAGCATCAGGTGGAACAGCGAAACGCCGTGCGCTGCGGCGACGTCCCGCAGGGCCGCGGAGTCCTCCGCCCCGACACCGGTGGAGTGGTGGAGGAGGAGCGGCCCGGGAGACCCGTCGGCGTCACCCTCGTACGGCAGTGCGGGTACGCCGGGGAGCGCAGCGTGTGCGGCGATGCGCTGACGCCAGTACCGCTGGTCGTTCGCGAATCCCGCCGTGTCGCGGTCGGCGGCGAGGAGGGCGGCGTACCGCGAGAACTCCGCCTCGGGAGCCGGCGGTTCGGGCAGCGCGCCGGAGCCGGCCAGGCCGGCGTAGAGGGACCAGAGGTCCTCGCCGAGGACGTTGAGGCTGAAGCCGTCCACGGCGGCGTGGTGCACGACCATCAGCACGTGGGCGAGCCCGGGGGTGTCCCGTACGAGGACCACGCGTACCGGGTCCTCGGTGGTGAGGTCGAACGGGCGGTTGCACAGTTCCCGTTCGAGGCGTTGCAGCACCCCCTGGGGCATCGGCCCCGTGCTGCCGTCCGGTTCCCGCACCTCGTACCAGGCCGGCACGGGGCCGGCCGCGGAGGCCGGCGCCACGTACTGGAGCGGGGGCGTGCCCTCCCGGGCGAACCGCATCCGCAGCATGGGGTGCCTGGCGGCGAGCAGGCCGAGCGCCCGGCCGAGGAGCCCGGCGTCGAGTGGCCCGCGCACGGTCTGGCGTACGTAGCCGAAGGCGGGGACACTTTCGTGCAGCGCCTCCGCCGCATGGAACGCCCGCTGCACGGGCGTCAGCGGGAAGGGGGCGCCGTGACCGCTTCCCGCGGCCGGGGCTGGCAGGCCGGCGGCCTGCCGCGCCGGCGGAGCCTGTCCGTCCAGAGGCGCGCGGGAGGCTTCCCCGGCCAGGTGCGCCGTCAGTTCCCCGAGGGTGCGGTGCTCGAAGAGCAGCGTCGCCGACAGGGGCAGACCGAGTTCGCGTTCCAGGCGGTGGGCGAGGTCCACGGCGGTCAGCGAGTCGAGGCCGAGCGAGAGGAAGTGCGCGTCGTCCGCGATGTCCTCCGGGGCCCGGTGCAGGGCCTCGGCCAGCAGCTTCCGGACGCGCACGGTGACGCCGGAGGAATCCGTGATGCCGCGCACGACCTCGCCCCCGCAGGCGGTCGTGGGCGTGTCGCCGTGCAGGGCGCTCGCCGCTTCCGCAGCGCCCGGAGCGCCCGCAGCGCCCGGAGCGTCGGGCGTGCCCGCAACGTCTGCCCGAGCGCCCGGTCCGCTCGCCGGCCCCCGCCGCACCGGAGGTGTGGCCGCGGGAGCGGGCGTGGCCGCGGACGGTCCGACGGGTGCGGGGGGACCTGTGCGCGCGGGCGGCGGAGGAGTGGGCACCGTGGGGAGCCCGGTCACCAACAGGTGCGCGCTGTCCAGGTCGAGTGCGGCGCGCAGGCCGGCGACCGCGGCAGCGCTTGTCATCGGCGCCATGCC
>NZ_KL591028.1:183780-204218 GCF_000716335.1 Streptomyces sp. NRRL S-118
GTCCGCGACCGGCCCGAAGCCGATCGCCTGCCACGGGCGGCCCGTCGCGCGCTCCACGGCGGCGAAGGCGTCGAGGAAGGCATTGGCCGCCGCGTAGTCGCCGAGCGCCCCTGCCATTCCCGGCACCACCGAGGCGATCGAGGAGAACACCACGCACGCGGCGGGCCGGTGGCCATGCCGGTGCAGCGCCCCGGCGAGCAGCACGGTGCCGCGCACCTTGGCCGACAGTGCCCGCTCGATCTCCTCGTCCGTCTTGGCACGCAACGAGCCCGGCCTCACGGTCCCGGCGGCGTGGAAGACACCGTCCAGGGGCGGCAGTCCGGCGACGAGCGCGTCGACGTCGCCCCCGGCGGACACGTCGGCCGACCGGTACGAGGCGCGGGCGCCCAGGGCCCGCAGTTCGGCCAGCAGTTCCCGGGGCGGGTACGCGGCCCGCCCGGTGAGGACGAGTTCCGGGGTGCCACGGCTCGCCAGCTCGCGCGCGAGCGCGGAACCGAGGCCCCCCGCGCCCCCGGTGATCAAGTACGTGCCGTCGGCGGGAAGCCGGCCCCCGCGGCCCGCCGCACCTCCGGCGGAAGGGGCGCCCGCCCCGGCCGACGGGTCTCCGGGTCCGGCCGACGGGTCCCCGGGGCCGACTGACGGGTCCCCGGGTCCGGACACGAGCCGCTCACCGGCGGCCCCGAGTCCGCGAGGCGTACGGGACAGGCGGCGGCCCGCCCGCCACGCGATCGGGTCGGCGGTACCGGGGACGTGCTGCGCGTACAACTCGCCCACCACGGCCTCGAGCCTGTCGTGCGCGGGGTCGCAGGACGACAGGTCGACGGCGCGGCAGGAGAGCCCGGGGTGTTCCTCGGCCAGCGCCAGGGCGAAGCCGTACAGCAGGGCCTGTGCGGGCCGCGGCCGTTCCGGCGCGGACCCGGTCGCGTGCACGTCCTGCGTGACCACCAGCACCCGCTCGCAGTCGGGGCCGAGCAGCGCGAGGATCCCCCGAAGGGCCGCCACGGCGGCGCGACGGGCGGCGTCCACGCCGTCCGGGGCGCCGTGCGGGCCGGTGAGGCCGGGAGCCTCTCCGGCCAGCCAGACGAGCGTGTCCGACCCGGAGGGGCCGGCCTCACCGGAGTGCGCCGGGCCGTCGCACCGCTGCACCGTGACACCGCGGCCGGCGAGCCGTCCGGCGAGGGCCAGCGCCAGGGCGGAGTCGGTGTCCCCGGCCAGCCGTACCGACCGGGGCCCTTGCGCGGGCGTGAGGGGCGTGTCCTGCCAGACCGGTCGGTGCAGTACGGGCCGGGCGCCGGTGTGAGCGCCGGAGCCGGCCTCGGCCCGGTCGTCGGAGGACTCCGTGCCGGAGGTGAGGCCCGGGCGGGACGGGGCGTGCGGAGACCCGGGACCGGAGCGGAGGCGCTCGGCCCCGTCGGTGCGGCGTACCGGCCAGAAGCGTTCGCGCTCGAAGGGGTACGTCGGAACCGGCACGCGGGACCGGCCGGTGTCCAGCGCCGTCCGGTCCAGCCGGACCCCCCGCGCCCACAGCCGGCCCACCGTCTCCAGCAGGTCCCGGGTTCCGGGATCGGCGCCCGGTTCCGCCCTCTTCACGGCCGGCAGCACCGCGACGTCCGAGGGCGTCCCGCGTCCGGCGGCGACGGCACGGACGGGGCCGGTGAGCGAACCGCCCGGGCCGAGGTCGACGAAGGTGTCGTACCCCTCGTCCAGCAGCCGTGCGACGGCGGCGCCGAACAGGACCGGCCGGACGGCGTGCCGCCGCCAGTGACGGGGCGTCAGCTCCGGCTGCCACCGGCCGGTGACGGTGCTCAGCAGCGGCACGGCCGCGGGGCGGGCCGTCACCGCCTTGGCGGCGCACTCCAGGGGATCCAGGGCCGGTTCCAGCAACGGGGAATGGAAGGCGTGGGACACGCCGAGCCGGCGCGCGGCGACGCCGCGTGCGGCGAGGTCGGCGACGGCCTCGTCCACGGTGGGCGCCGGGCCTGCCAGGACCACGTGGCCGGGCCCGTTGACGGCGGCCACGCACAGCCGGCCACCCGATGCGGCCACCAGCCCGGCGACCTCCTCCTCACCGGCCCTGACCGCGGCCATGGCACCCGGGAGGGCGAACTCGCCCATGAGACGTCCCCGTTCGGCGGCGAAAGCCACCGCGTCCGGCAGGGTCAGCGCCTCCGCGACACAGGCGGCGGCGATCTCGCCGACACTGTGCCCGACCACGGCGTCGGGCGCGATTCCCCACGCGGCCAGTTGCCGCGCCAGGCCGACGCCGTATGCGACCAGCAAGGGCTGCGCCACCTCTGTCCCGACCGGCCCAGCAGCGCCGGTTCCCGCATCCAGGCACCATGCGGCGAGGGTGCGTCCGAGGACCGGCCCGAGGACGGAGGACGCCTCGTCCACCACCTCACGGAACACCGGAGCCGAGCGGTACAGCCCGCTGATCACGCCGTGCTGCCCAGCCCCCTGCCCGGGCAGCAGGAACGCCAGCCGCGGACGGGAACGTGCCTCCGACCCGTGCGCCCCGGGGACGCCGCGCCCGGCGGCGAACGCTTCGAGGCGTTCCGCGAGGTCGCCCTCCGCGATGAGCGTGAGCCGGTGCGGCCGGTCGTCCCGTGCCGACCCGACCGTGGCGCACACGTCCCCTTCGTCCAGGTCCGGACGCGCCCGCAGGTGCGCGGCGAGCTCACCGGCCGCCGTACGCAGCGCCGAAGGGGTACGGGCCGACAGCGTCAGGAGGTGCTGACCGCCCGGGCGGGCAGCGGAGCGGTCCCCGGGCGACGCCGGGGGCCCGGAGCGGCGCAGGGCGGGCCGGGCCGGGGCTTCCTCCAGGACCGCGTGGGCGTTCGTCCCGCCGAAGCCGAAGGCGTTGACCCCGGCGACGAGAGGTCCGGGCGCGCGCCACTCCTGGTGCCGGTCGACCAGCGCGAAGCCGGGTGCGGAACGCTCCAGGTACGGGGCCGGCGGTCCGGCCTGCGGAGCCGGCGGCAACTGCCGGTGCCCCAGCGCCAGTACGACCTTGAGGAGGGCGGGCATCCCGGCCGCGTTGAGCAGGTGTCCCACGTTGGCCTTCACCGAGCCGAGCCGGCGAGGCAGCCCGTCGGGCCGCGGTGGAAAGGCCTCCCCGAGGGAACGGGCTTCCACCGGGTCGCCGACCGGGGTGCCGGTGCCGTGCGCTTCGACGTACGACACGGCCGCCGGGTCGACGCCGGACTCGGCGTAGGCGCGGGCGATCACCTCGCACTGCGTGCGTGGGTTCGGCGCGAGCAGGCTCAGCGACCGGCCGTCGTTGTTGACCGCCGTGGCGCGTACGAGGGCGAGGACGGGGTCGTCGGAGCGACGGGCGTCGCCGAGCCGGCCGAGCACGAGGGCGCCGCCGCCTTCGCCGGGGACGAAGCCGTCGGAGTCTGCACCGAAGGGCCGGCACCGTCCGGTCGGTGACAGCGCGCCTGCGCCCGCCAGCAGCCGCGAAGCGGTGGGGGACAGGTGCAGGTTGACGCCGCCGACGACCGCGAGGTCGCACTCGCCGGACAGGAGGCTGCGCCGCGCCAGGTGGAGGGCCACGAGCGCCGACGAGCACGCCGTGTCGACGGCGAGGGCCGGGCCGTCGAGGTCCAGGAGGTGCGAGACGCGGGCGGCGACGAGGTTCGGCAGGTTGCCGGTGAGCGCGGCCCGGTGGGCGGCGAGTCCGCCGTCCACCGCCGCGTCGAGGACCTCGCGGTACCCGCTGTCGCCGACGGCCGCGAACACGCCGATCCTGCGGCCGGCACGGCGCGGACCGGCGTAACCGGCGCGCTCCAGTGCCTCGTGGGCCAGCTCCAGGAAGAGACGGGCCTGGGGGTCCGTCGCCCGCGCCTCCTCGTCGTCCATGCCGAAGAAGGCCGCGTCGAACGCGGCGGGGTCGAGCGTGGCGGCGTCGAGCGTGGCGGGGGCGGGGGAAACGCCGGAGTCGTCGGGGCCCGGGGCGGCGGGCCCGGTGTCGTCCGGGCTGGTGCCGTCGGGGCCGGGGGCGCCGGTCCCCGTGCCGTCGAGGCGGTGGAGGCCCCGGGTCGCTTCCCGGCGGCCCTGCGGCCCCCGGGAGATGACGTCGCCACCGGTCACGAGCAGGTCCCAGAAGGCTTCGGGCGTCGCCGCCCCGGGGAACCGGCAGGCCGTCGAGAGGACGGCCACGGCATCGCCGCCCGCCACGTCGCTCGCGCACCCTCGTCCGTTCGGGGAATCAGCTGCCGGTGCGTCCGCGCCTCCGTCCCCGTCTCGTGCCGCTGCCGGCCGCGCACCGAGCAGGCCCAGCACATGTCCCGCGAGGGCCGGGACGGTGTCGTGGTCCACCACGGCCCGGGGCTCCACGGAGACGCCGAAGGTCTCCTCCACGGCGACGACGACGGCCATCGCCTTGAGCGAGGAGCCACCGAGCGCGAAGAACCGGTCGTGCGGACCGATGGCGTCCGCCGGGAGCTCCAGCGTCCGCGCCCAGATGCGGAGGACGGCCTCCTCGACGGCACCGCGCGAACGCGGAGCACCGGGTGCGTCGCCGGTCGTGGTGCCAGGTCCGCCGGCATCGTCGGCGGACACCACCGGCCACTCGCGCACTCGCGCTTCCACGGCCGCGTACGCCCCCGCCTCGAAGCGGTCGCGCAGCAGGCCGCGCCGCAGCTTCCCGCTGGTGGTGCGGGGAAAGCCGCCGGGAGGCAGGGGAAGCACCCGTACGTCGTCGTGTCCCAGTGCCTCCCGCAGCCGGGTGGCCGCCGCGCGCAGCACGGGGGCGGCGGCGGGTGTGGGACGGGACCACTGGACGAGGCCCACGACGCGCTCCGCTCCGGTGGCCGGTTCGGTGGACCCGACGACCGCGACCGTGCCCGGGGGCAGTCCGGGCGTCCCGGCGAGGGTCTCCTCCAGGTCCGGAGCGTGGAACGTACGACCGTTGACGAAGACGACGTCCTTGTAGCGGCCGGTGACGCACAGCCGGCCCTCGTTCAGGAAGCCCAGGTCACCGGTGCGGAGCCAGCCCCCGGCGAAAGCGGCGGCGGTCGCGTCGGCGTCACGGTGGTAGCCCCGGCCGAGCTGGGGTCCCCGCACCTCCACGTGGCCGACCCGCCGGTCGTCCAGCCGCCTGCCCGCGCCGTCGGTGATGCGGACCTCGCACCCGGGGACGGGGCGTCCCAGGTCCATCAGCTCCACGGCGTGCGGGCCGGCCCCGGTGGGCTCGGCGCGGCCCCTGCCGAGCGCCGCCCGGTCCAGGGTCAGCGGGGCGGCCACCTCGCCGAGCGGGGGGAACGTCACGGCGAGGGTCGCCTCGGCCAGCCCGTACACGGGGAGCGGGGCCCGCGGGTCCAGCCCGGCGGGCCGGGTCTTCGCCGTGAACTCCCGCCACACGCGGGGGCCGATGGGTTCCGCACCCACCAGCAGCAGCCGCACGTGGCTCAGGTCCAGCGCCGCGATGTCGCTGTCCGGAATCCGCTGCACCGCCAGGCGCAGCGCGAAGTTCGCGGCCGAGAGGACGGTCGCGCGGTGCCGGGCTGTCGTCTCCAGCCACAACGCGGGGCGCTTGGCGAAGCTGAGCGGCTCCAGCCGCACCTGCTTCAGCCGCGCGGCCATGGGCGCCAGGTGCGTGCCGATGAGCCCCATGTCGTGGAAGTAGGGCATCCAGCCGAGGACCACGTCCTCATCGGTGAGCGCCGCCGCAGCGCGGATCTGCGCGAGGTTGGCCAGGACGCTCGCGTGGGTCAGCTCGACGCCCTTGGGCGCACCGGTGCTGCCGGAGGAGAACTGGAGGAACGCGACGTCGTGCGCTCGGGGACGCGGCAGCCGCCCGGGCGGACGGCCGTTGCGGAGGTTCTCGAGCCGCAGGGCGCGTACCTGCCCGGGGAGGTCGCCCAGCAGCGCCTCGTCCGCTTCCCCGGCTGCCCCACCGATGAGGAGGGCGGGCCGGCCGAGGTGTTCGTGCACCGGCGCCACACGGTGGCGGACCGGGGCCAGCGGCACGGGTATCAGACCCGCCGCCAGCGCGCCCCAGAACATGGGCTGGAAGTCCTCGCCCCGCTCCGCGACCAGGGGCAGCGGCGTGCCGGGCGACAGCCCGGCGTCGATCAGCCCGCCCGCGACCCGCAGCGCCTCGGACCGCAGTTCGGCGAAGGTGACGGCCCGCTCGGTGCCGTCGCCGCGCACGTGCACGACGACCTGCTCCGGCGCCTCCTCGGCCGCCCGCAGCAGGACGTCCAGGAGGTTCGCTTCACTGTTCGAGGGTTGCATCGCCAGACTTTAACAAGGTCAGCGGCCCGGCCGAGGCGGCACGGGGCCGGATCTCCCGCACGCCGCGGCCGCTACGCCGGGGGCGTCAGGACTCCCTGCAGCAACGCGCCGTAGTAGGACACCAGAGCCGCGCGGTCCGTACGGAGCAAGGTCTCGTCCCGCGCCACCCACAGCACGTACAGCGGGCCCGCGGCAGGGCGGCCGCCAGGCGTGCGCGGATGTCGGCATCGGGTCCGGTGAGGCGGCTGCGCAGCGGTTCGATCCGGGCAGCGGCCGAGCGGATGGCCTCGCGCGTCGGTGATTCCCGTCCTGGCGGCAGCACGCGGGCAAGGACAGGGGTCTGCCGCGCCGGTGCGGCGTCGTCGGGGTTCCCGGCGGCGTCCGCCCGTGCCGGCGCTGTGTCCGCGCATTATGGATCGTCGGCATTTCAAGAAGTTGCGTCAACATTGTTGACGCGGCCCTGACGCCGCCCGCACATTACCTAGCGGTAGAACCGATCGGTAATCCCGCACCAGCACCCCATGGTCAGCGGCGTGTGCGCCGTCGCCCGTCCATGGCCGTCGGCGCCCTCCGGTTCGAGCCGCTCCATCGCGAGGGTGCCGTACGGGTCCAGCCGCCCCCCACCGCTCCCCGGAAGAGAGAGCACATGCCGAAGCCTGCCCGAAATGTCATGGCCGCGTCAGTAATCGCCGGCGCGCTGACCCTCGGCCTCGCCGGATCCCCCGCCGCACACGCCACCCCCGCACCCCTGGACTACGTCGCCCTCGGCGACAGCTACAGCGCGGGCTCGGGCGTCCTCCCCGTGGACCCCACCAACCTGCTGTGCCTGCGCTCCACGGCGAACTACCCCCACGTCATCGCCTCCAGGACGGACGCCCGCCTCAAGGACGTGACCTGCGGCGGTGCCCAGACCAAGCACTTCGCCGAAGCCCAGTACCCGGGCGTCGCACCGCAGACGGACGCCCTCACCGCGGACACCGACCTTGTGACGCTCACGATCGGCGGCAACGACGACAACACCTTCATCAACGCCATCATCGCCTGCGGCTCCGCAGGCCTCCTCAGTGGCGGGAAGGGCAGCCCCTGCAAGGACAGGAACGGCACCTCCTTCGACGACAAGATCGACGCGAACACCTACCCGGCGCTCAAGAACGCACTGCGGAACATCCGCGCCAAGGCGCCCGGCGCCCGGGTCGCGGTGCTGGGGTACCCCTGGATCACCCCGGCCGTCGCCGACTCCTCCTGCTTCGCCAAACTTCCGATCGCCTCCGGCGACGTGCCGTACGTACGCGGCATACAGGCGCACCTCAACGCGGTCATCAAGCGCGCCGCCGAGGAAACCGGCGCGACCTACGTGGACTTCTCCGACGTGTCCGAGGGCCACGACGCCTGCAAGGCCGCCGGCACGCGGTGGATCGAGCCGCTCCTCTTCGGGCACAGCGTCGTCCCCGTCCACCCGAACGCCCTCGGGGAGCGGCGCATGGCCGAGCGGGCCCTGACCGTTCTCGGACTCGGCTGACCGGGGTCCGGGTCCGAGTCCGTCGGAGTCCGGGCGAGGCGCTGCCCGACCGACCACGGACAGCAGCGGCCAACGAGACCGACGCCTCCAGGCTCTCAGTCGCACACGGCCCTCGGGCGCCCGCGGCTGAGAGCCTGTGCCTGCTGTCGGCACGGGGCGCGCCGGCACACCGGCGAAGCTTCAGTGCGCCTGGGTGGCGACCGGCTCGGGAGCACGCTCGCCGCCGCCGGCGCTCACCACCGTGCACCGGCCGTCCTCGCAGGAACGCCGCAGGCGCCCCCTCGAAACGGTCTGCACCAGCCCGATCGTCCAGCACATCGGGCACCCGCGCAGCGCCAGCACGCCGACCGGCAACAGCAGCAGCGCGACCGGACCGGCCACCGGAAGGAGCGCGAAGGATCCGATCAGCCCGCCGAAACCGACCGCCCCACGGGTCAGGTGTCGCGGCAGGGACGAACTCGCGAAGTCAGGTCCCTCAGTGCGCTTCTTCATCAGCATCCCCTCCAGGAGTCGAGCCCGGTACGGTCCGCACGGCGAGCCGCACAGCACTGCGCGCCCGGTGCAGACGCGACTTCATCGCGGCCGTACTGAGGCCCAGCGCATCGGCGACCATCCGCCCGCTGTAGCCCTGGATGTCCCGCATCACCAGCACCCGCCGCTGATCGGCGGGCAGAGCAGCGACGGCCGCCGCCACCCTGCCCGCTTCCAGGCGCTCCAGAGCCTCGTCCTCCGCCGACCGCACGGCACCGCCGGGCGGGTCGGGCGGCGGTGTGTGGCTCGGCAGCACCGTCCGAGCGCGCCGCAGGCACTCGTTGCGGACGATGCGGAACATCCACGACGCCAGAGCGCCGGAGGCCCGCAGCATCCCGATCTTGCGGTACAGGATGATCAGCGCCTCCTGTGCCGCGTCCTCGGCGTCCTCGGGAGTGGCGCAGAGCGAGCGGGCGAACCGCTGCACGTTCGGGTACGACCCCGAGATCAGCGCGCCGATCGCCTCGACGTCACCGCGCTGCGCGGCGGTGACCAGCCGCTCGCCGGGCCACGTCGGGTCAGCCACGCGCTCGGCCTCGTGCGCGCAGTACGACGTAACTGCAGGTGCACAGCAGCACCACTCCGACGGCAACAGCGATTCCCACGATCACGACAACCTCCGGTTTCCGGTACCGGCGTCCACCGGTACGCGTATAAGAGGCGGGAGCGGCCCGGAAGGATTCAGGAGGGTCCGCACGAAGACCGCCACCCCGGGGAGGCGGGCCTTTTCGTCCCGCCGCTGCCGGGAAGAGGCCGGGCTGCCGGTGCGGCCCGGCAGCCGGGCTCCGTGCCCAGCTCTCCGCCCCCGGGTGCATCACGTGCTCAAGGACCGCCGCGGGCCCGTACCGCGGCCGGCACGCGAGGCCGCCGGCCGGTGGGCACGTGCCAATGCGAAGGCCGACGCAGCCCGGTGACTGACCTTCAGCAGCGCGTACAACCTGTCCCACCACGCTGGTCCACCGTGTCGCGCACCGAGGCGGCCTCGGTCCCGGCGGGCTCACCCGGCCGTGTTTCCGGCGCACTCATCCGCACTTCTCGCTACCCGCGTGGGGCCGGCGGCCGGTGCGACCGTACGGGCGGCGAGGTGGCGCGGGAGCAGCGACAACGCCTCCTCCCGCGCGCTACTTGGCGGTCCATCGGCCCAGATGGTTCCCGCCGGCGTCCGCCGCTCGCCGCAGGGCTTCCGGGGAACCGAGCATGCCGTGCGGCAGGTAGCCGGACCGGACGCCCAGCGTCCACTGGTGCGCCTGGACCGCGAGGGCGGCCGTCCCGAGGGCGCCGAGCGGAAGCAGGGTCCTGGGCGCGGGATCGGCTCCCACGCTCTCCCGGTGCTGGTCGAGCCGGGTCACGAGAGCCTGCTCGAAGGCGTGCTGGTCGTCATCGAGCAGTACGCGAAGGAGCCGCTGATCCGGCGACAGGTGGCCGGCGCCGTCCATCTTCCGGGCGGCCTCGGCGCGCTCGTCGGCGTCGGGCTTGCGCAGGGTCACGGTGGGCCAGTCGCGGGGCAGATGCCCGTCGGCCTCGGACAGGTAGCCGCACAGTGCGTCCATCGCGGCCAGCTCCGCCGGGTCCGACGCCGAGGTGAGCTTCGAATACGGCACGCCGTCACGGATCGCGGGCGCGAAGTCACCGCGCAGCAGCAGCCCGATCACCCGCTGCCACTCCCATACCAGTCCACTGACCAGACACAACGCGAACGTCTCGGCCCATGTCCCGGCCGTGGGGGCGAACTCCGGCTCGCCGAAGGCGACGTCATCGGTGCTGAGCTTCTCCTCGATGAGCGGGAGGTCGATCTCCTGGTCGCCGTCGGGGAAGCAGCCGATGCTCAGCACGCCCAGGGAACACTCCGCCGCGGTACGCAGTGCCGCGCGCGACGACGCGTCGAGCGCGGGGTCCTCCTTCGCGCGGGCGGCGACATGGTCGAGGAGCTCGTCGCACATCTCCCGCAACCTCCCCTGGGACGGGGCGTCCCAGCGCATCCCGTACCAGCGGTTCCGCGTCCTCGCGGTGATGCCGTCGAGCGCCTTCGCCATGTGCTGCCTGCTGATTCCGTGATGCGGAACGTCCTGCACGGCTGCCGTCCTCTCATGATCTTTCCGGCCGGATGCGGCACGCTATCAGCGGGCTCGGACAACGTTCCGGGCCCGGAGCGGCCCCGGACCTGGCCCCGGTCGCGGACCGGCCGTCCGACACGGCGGCAAGGCGGGTGACGTAGGTTCTGGCCCATGCGCGTGGTTGCCATTGCCGCCCTTGACGGAGTGTCGGCCTTCGACCTGACCGTCTCCTGTCAGGTCTGCGCGTTCGCGACCCGTCCGGGCAGCCTCGGCACCCGGCTGCTCGAAAGGTTCCACGGCCCGCAGACGGCGCTGTTCGCCGAAGAGGTCCTCGAGTACGAACGCCGCGGGACCGTATGGCGTTCCTGGCGGCGCCCCGTCCGTGTCCCCGTCGCCCGAGGTGCGACCGCACCCGGGGGTGTGGGCCGAGATCCGGCGCGGCACCCTGCCCCGGGCGCTGGCCGCTGCGGTACGCCCCGGGCTGACCATCAGCGCGCCGTGCACGGGCGTGATGCTGCTCTCCGCCGCGGGGCTGACCAACGGGCGGCCCTGCACCACCCATCACCGGGTGCGTCCCGACCTCGAACGGCAGGGTGGCGTGGTGAAGGACGCCCGCGTCGTCGACGACGGCGACCTCGTCACGGCCGGCGGGGTCACCTCCGGCTTGGACCTCGCGCTGTGGCTGGTCCGCCGTGAGCTCGGCGCCGACGCCGCGATCGGTCTGGAGGGAATGCTCGAGTACGAGGCACGCGGCACGGTGTGGCACGCGGCCCCGGATCGACGCTGAACCGGCCGGCGACAGGAACAGGCCAGGCCCGTCACCGGACGGGCCCGGCCCCGGCCTTGCGGTCGGCGCGTCGGTCAGACGCGGTCGGCAGCGATCAGGACGTACTGGAAGGAGCCGTCCTTGTAGGAGTTGATGAACGCCTCCTCGATGCCGGTGACCAGCGAAGACGTTGCCCGCAGCTCCCAGTACGGCAGGGTGGCGGCCGTGAGGTCGATGACGGCCTGCGGTACGAGGCGGTTGTCGGCCATGGCGCGCAGGTACTCCCTGCGGGAGTGGATGTTGCACTCGAAGTGCGCGTTGATCTGCGAGACCCACTTCGAGGGCTGGCCGTAGCGCGGGTTCCAGCATCCGGTGATGGTCACGTAGCGGCCGCCGACCTCGAGGACGCGGGAGTGCTCCGCGAAGAGGTCGTGCAGGTCGACGTACATGCTCGACTCGTTGTTCCACGAGGCCGCGGCCTGCCCGGTCTCGAAGGGCATGGCGAGCATGTTGCACACGCGGGCGCGTACGTGGTCGTCGATGCCGAGTTCCTGGGCGCGCATGTTGGCGAAGTCCGCCTGCTTGGCCGACAGGGTGACACCCTCGACCTTGCATCCGAAGCGCTGGTGGGCCATCACCATGGAACCACCCCGGCCGCAGCCGGCGTCCACGAGCGTGTCGTCCCGCCCGATGGAACCGAGATGGTCCAGGAGGACGACGGCCTGTGCCGACTCCAGGCGGTGGAGCTCGGCGATCAGCTTCTTCTCGTACTCGCTGTCGGCGGGGTCACCCAGGGCGGCATGGTCGACGTCGCCGATGCCGTAGTGGTGGTGGTAGAGCCCGTCCACGTCGCCGAGACGCAGGTTGACCGGCCTGGCCTCCTGGTCCCAGTACCGGGCGATGTCCCCCTGGTACGGAGATGCCGGGGCGGGGACGAACGCGGAGTGGCGCTTGACAGTGGTGAGTTCGGTGCTGGTCACAGAGAAGTCCTTCTTACCAGAAATCGGGCAGGCTGTATCGGTAGGTGTTGGTCCGGTGCCAGTAGTGGTTGCCGTCGACCCACGCGGCCACCCCCCGCAGGAAGCGCAGCACGCCCGGTGCGGGGCACGCGGCGGCCAGGGCGGCGGCTTCGGCTTCGAAGCCGTGCATGAGGTCGTTGTGGACCTCGACGGCCTTGAGGTAGGCGTCCCGTTCGGAGAGGTCCTCGCGTTCGGCGATCACCACGGGGAGGTTCAGGTGGCGGCCCGGGCTCGCCAGTTCCTTGGTGTACGAGTACAGGTCGTTGACGATGGTGGTCGCGTTTCCGGCGAGCGCGATGACCCGCTGCATGGCGGGCTGGGCGTGCAGGTCCGCCGGGAGTTCGTATCCGCCGACGGTGTCGGTGATGGTGGGGCAGGGGCGGAAGTTGTTGAACTGGCGCATCGCCAGGTACTCCCACACCTCGGGAACGTGATCCGTCTCGGCCCATGCGGCCTCGGCGAGGTATCCCATGTGCAGACGGGCCATGTCGTGCCGGAACCGGTCGGCCTGGGACGCGGTGGCCACCTGGAGGAAGTACTCCATGGCGGAGCGGTAGGCGCGCCGGGGGGCGTCGGAGTGGAGCGAATCCGCCCACCCCGGCTCGTACTCCTTCGTCGTGTGCAAGGGGTCCAGAGCGGTGTGCGCCAGCAGGAGCCGACTGCCGAGGCCGACGGGTGAACCGCCGTGGTCCTCGCAGTAGCAGTCGTCGACGGCGTTCTCGGCGACCATCAGCCGCGTGGCGACCATCACGTGGTCGACGGTGGGCGCGTCCGGGTGGCAGGCGACCATGTAGCGGCCGACGGAGAAGCCGTCGAACTGGTCCTCCCACTCCGGGGGGACCGCCTGGACCTCGTCCACCGCCCATTCCTTGATCCTGCGGCTGATCTCCGCCACGCGTCCCGCGTCGGGCTCCGGCACCGGGTGGTGGTAGAGGCCCGGGATCGGCGTGCCCTCCGCCGGTGCCCCGCCCGCCCCGGGTGCCGCCGGTCGCGTCTCGCGCCGGAACAGGTGCAGGCCCGCCGTTCCCAGACCACTGGGGCCACGCAGAATCCGCTCCAGGACGGGATTCGGCTGCCCCGCCGCAGCGGTGCCCTTCCGCAAGGGTTCGGCGATCAGGTCGCCGCTCGGGCCGTCGCTGGAGCCGTGGCCGGGCACGCGAACGGGCACGTCTGCCGGTGTGTCCGCGGGTGCGCCCCCCGCGGTGGCAGGCACGGGCACGGAGGGCGGGCCCGGCAGGGGAGGCATGGAGGGCCGGGCGTCGACGGAGGCCTCGACGCCGATGGCGCGGGTGAGGGCCTGGTCCAGCACGTGCTCCCCGAAGCGGGAGACGGCGTCGGGCAGGCTCGACTGCAGAGGGGAAGGCCCAGGATCGGGCATCCGTAGCTCCTTGGTGAAGGGGTGGGCTGTCCCGGATCCCGGGCGTGCTCGCCCTGCCGGGAGGGTCCGGACCGTCGTGGCCGTCGGACGGGTCCTCTAGTCGCGCCCGCGGCCGATCTGCACGTTCTCCAGCACACCGAGAGCGTCGGGCACCAGAATCGCGGCGGAGTAGTAGGTGGTGACGAGGTACGACATGATCGCCTGCTCGTTGATCCCCATGAAGCGCACCGAGAGGCCCGGTTCGTACTCCTCGGGCAGCCCGGTCTGGCGCAGGCCGATGACGCCCTGGTCGTCCTCGCCGGTGCGCATGGCGAGGATCGAACTGGTGCTCTCCTCGCTGACGGGAATCTTGTCGCAGGGCAGGATCGGCACCCCGCGCCACGCCGGGACGCGCTGTCCACCGACCTCCACGGGGTCGGGGTGGATTCCGCGGGCGTTCCACTCACGACCGATCGCCGCGATCGCCCTGGGGTGGGCGAGGAAGAACCTCGTGCCGCGCCGGCGGCAGAGCAGCTCGTCGAGGTCGTCCGGGGTCGGCGGGCCCGAGTGCGGCTGGATCCGCTGCTTGAAGGCGGCATTGTGGAGCAGCCCGAACTCCCGGTTGTTGATCAGCTCGTCCTCCTGGCGCTCGCGCAGCGCCTCGACGGTGAGCCTGAGTTGCTCCTCGGTCTGGTTCATCGGCCCGTTGTAGAGGTCGGCGACCCTCGTGTGGACCCGCAGAACGGTCTGCGCCACGGACAGTTCGTACTCGCGCGGGTTGAGCTCGTAGTCGACGAAGGCACCGGGCAGCTCGGTTTCGCCGGTATGACCGGCCGACATCGCGATCTCGGCCTCGCCGTGCCGGTTCTGACGCTGCAGGCGCAGCGCGCTGAACCGCTCGACGTGGGCTCGCAGGCCCGGCGCTGCGGACTGCACGGCGGCGAAGTCGGCGCGGGACAGGGTGAGCAGGGTGCCGGCGGTCTCGGCGGTGGCGGTGCAGTCCCACCTGGCGTCGGCGTCCAGAAGGGCGTTCTCGCCGAACCGGTCGCCGTCGGCGAGTACGGCGACGACGATCTCGTCGCCGTACTCGCCCACGGAGGTCCGGGTGATCCGGCCGTGGGCGATCAGGTGGATCTGCCCGGCGGGGGCGCCACGCTCGGCCAGGACCTCGCCGGCGCGGAAGTCGCGCTGGACGCACCGGCCGGCGATCGCCGTCAACGCGTCCTCGTCGTCGAACCCGCGGAGCAGGGCCAGTTCGCCGAGCTCGCGGGGGATCACACGGACGGCCGCACCGTCCTGCACGAACTCGATGCGCCCGTCGCCGACGGTGTGGCTCAGCCGGCGGTTGACCCGGTACGTACCGCCCTTGGTCTCCACCCAGGGAAGCATCCGCAGCAGCCAGCGGGAGGTGATCTCCTGCATCTGCGGAGCGGACTTGGTCGTGGTGGCCAGGGTGCGCGCAGCCGCGGTGCTCAGACTGGACTGCCGGGGCGGCCGCTCCAGTTGAGCTTCCGGGCTGGTATCGACGGTCATCGGGCGAGCTCTCCTTCGCAAGGGGCGGTGATCGGCCTGCGCGCGTGCCAACCGGTGAAAGAGAAGAAAAGAAAAGAAAGAGGATATGGGGGATAAAATTTTGGGAACCCATCCAGATCCTCCGGAACAGTAGCGGCCGGAACGCCTCGATCGCCCCCCTGCGGCCACGGGATTACCTCGATGAAGTGATCTTGCTTGCCGCGTGGTTTATCCGGACGGCCGACGGCAACAGGACCGTTCCCACGTGGGAGGTGATGCCGCCGGAAACCTGTGTCCGACAGTGATGGACGTGTTCCCGGGAGGCGGCGTCGGCCGGTATCCGCAGGGCGTCGGCGACCGGTCCGGCATCCGTCCGACCCCCGTGGAAGGGGCGTCGGTGGTGGCACCGGCCGCGCGCGGCGGCTCAGTCCGTCATAGGTGGGCGCCGCCGCGTGCAACGGCGGGTCGGGCCGGGCGGACGATGAGAACGACACCGCCGGGTGAGCTCCGTCCGCGCCCGGCCGGGCGGCGGCACCGTGGTTGCTACTCGCCGCCGTCGGTGGTGTGGTTCGTGCTCCCGCGCCCCCGCTTTCCCGAGCGGCGCAGCAGCTCGCCCGCCGTGAGCGTCACGGCCGCCGCGACACGGACCCAGCGGGGCCCGCCGCGCTCCGCCCACACCACACACGCGCATCCGCCGACGGCCAGCGCCAGGACGCCGGCCAGTACGAGAACAACCATGTTTCCACCCCTGTTTGCGTACGGTCGAGATCATCCTCCCAGCACGGGGAGAGGAGCCCGCGGTGGGCCGACCGGTGAGCCCGGCGGCCGGCCTCCCGAGGACGGCCCGCGCCACCACGCGGTACTCGTCCGCCGGATCCCCATCGTGGAGCAGGGCCGCCATGCCCCGGGAGCCGGCGCTTCCTCGTACCGGTTGCCCCACTTGCACGGCACCGGCTCCACCGCCTGCCGGTGCAAGCGCAGGGCCTCTTCAGCCGACCCCCGTCGACGAGCCGACCGGTCGACGATCGGCGTGCTCGTGAAGAAGTGGTGGGCTGAGGCCGGAGGACCGGCTCGGCAGCGCCCCGGTAGCGCACCGGCACGGTGGCGCGGGCCGCTCGGCCGCTCCGGCAGTCGCCGGACTGCGGGCAGGTGACGCCGTCAAGGCCCTGGAGTCCTAGCTCAGACACCAGCCGCAAACTAAGCCGGATGATCAAGCCCCCGCCGCTGTCGCGACCTGTTCATCGTATTCGCGCAGCATCCGCATAACGGTGGCGGGCGAGGGGCGCTGGCCCCTCTTCGCGTCGCTGGTGATGACGAGGGGCTTGGCGATGTCGCGCAGGCTCATCTCCTGGTCGCGCAGGTGGAGGGCCATGGACAGCATGTCGTCGTCGGTCACCTCGGCGCCGCCGATGGTCTTGCCGCGCTTCCGCGCGCTCTCGTGGCCTTCGAGAGTGCGGTCGCGGATGTACTCGCGCTCCATGCCGGACATGGCCGCGAGCACGGTGAACACGATGCCGGAGGGGTCGTGCGAGCCCTTCAGTTCTCCGGCGAGGAACTCCAGGCCGACATCGCTCGCCTTCAGCTCCTCGGCGAGCATGGCGAGTTCGATGCCGCGGCCGAGGCGTTTGTGCTCGTGGACGACGAGGGTGGCGGCGACGCCGGAGGAGCGGATCTCCCCCAGCGAGCTTCACGGCGGCCTTTAAAGATCAAGGTAGGGCCTGTTGTGAAAGTGCTGGTCGCGGTGGGCGAAGGCGCTCCGGTAAGCGGCCGGGGTCATGCCGATCTGGCGGCTCAGGTGCTGGCGGAGCGACTCGCCGGAGCCGAGGCCGCTGCGGCTGGCCACATGGTCGACGGTGAGATCGGTGGTCTCCAGCAGCTCGCGGGCCCGCAGCAGTCGCTGCTGGAGCAGCCATTGGAACGGGGTCACACCGGTCTCGGTGGTGAAGCGGCGGGTCAGGGTCCGCACACTGACCTTGGCCTGGCCGGCAAGGTCGTGCAGGGAGATCGGCTGGTCCAGATGTTGCAGTGCCCAGATGCGGGCAGCGTCCAGTGGGGAGTCGGTCCTGGCCGGCAGTGGGGTCTGCACGAACTGCGCTTGCCCGCCGTGGCGCACTGGGGTGACGACGGCGGCGCGGGCCGCCGCGTTGGCCACGGCCGCTCCATAGTCGGAACTGATCAGGTGCAGACACAGGTCGATCCCGGCGGCCGAGCCCGCACCGGTGACGATCCGCCCGTCCTCGGCGAACAACCGGTCGGCATCCACCCGCACTGCGGGGAAGGCGCGCTGTAGTTCCTCGGCCAGAGCCCAGTGGGTGGTGGCAACACGGCCGTCGAGGAGCCCGGCCTGGGCGAGGACGAAGGCACCGCTACAGATCGAGGCAACGCGCTTGCCCGCGGCGGCCGCCTCCCGCAAGGCGTCCAGCACGGCCGACTCTGCGTAGTGCCGACTGGCGGTCGAGGGAACGATCACCGTGTCCGCCGCCGCAACCACCTCAAGGCCGTGCCGAATCACCACTTCGATACCACCCGAGGCGGCGACCGCACCGGGCATGGCGGTGCACACCGTCACCTCATAGCCGGGGCGTCCACCGGGTTCGGCGGCGCCGAGCAGCGCCGACGGCATGGACAGGTCGAAGGGCTTGACCGCAGGGACGGCCAGGACGGCGACACGATGCATGGCCAGATCCTTGGATCTCGTGGCTTTCAGGCCACTGATCTTACCGTGCGTCCGCACGGCACAGTTGAGCGAGCGGTCGGGCCCCCGCGAACCGCGTTTCCCCTTCGGGGAAGCGTTCCATCTTGAGGGAAAACGGAGTCAACGCCATGGATGAATCAGTCGTCATCGGGGCAGGCGCGACCGGGGTCGCGACCGCCAGGCAACTGGCTGACAGCGGCAAGCGGGTCCGCCTCATCACTCGCAGTGGCAGTGGTCCTGATCATTCCGGTATCGAGCGGATCGCCCTGGATGCGGGCCGCACTGAAGAGCTGGCCGAGGCACTGGCCGGAGCGACCACGGTCTTCAACGCCGCCATGACCGCCTACCAGACCTGGCCGGAGACCATGCCGCCGCTGTTCGCTTCGATCCTCGCCGCGACCGAGCGGGCCGGGGCCGACTACGTGATGCTCGGCAACCACTACGGCTATCAGCAGACCACCGGGCCGGTCACCGAGCGCACCCCGATGGCCCCGCACACCCGAAAGGGCCGGGTGAGGGCCGAGCTGTGGCGGCAGGCCAAGGAGGCCCACGACGCGGGGCGACTGCGGGTCACCGAAGTGCGGGCCGGCCAGTACCTGGGCCCGGGCGCGGTCTCGGCGTTCACCCTGCTGGTCGCGCCCCGGGTCCGCGAGGGGGAACTGGCTCTCGTCCACGGCAATCCCGATGCGGCGCATTCGTTCTCGTACACCAAGGACGTCGCAGCGGCGCTGGTGGCAGTCAGCGGCGACGAACGGGCCTGGGGACGGGCCTGGCACGCCCCGGTCATCACCACGACCCTGCGTCAGGCCGCGACCGGCCTCGCCGAACTCCACGGAGCGCCCGAACCGCGGTTGGAGCCGCTCACCGAACGGGATATGACGCTGCTGTCGTTCACCGATCCACTGTGGCGGGAGTTCGCCGAGATGAGCTACATGTCCGAGCGTCCGTTCCTCGTGGACGACAGCGATATCCGCGACACCTTCGGACTCAAGCCCTCAACGCTCCGAGAAGCTCTGGCGGCCTGATGCCCCGGTGGGCTGGCCGGGGCTCCCAGCCAGCCCACGCCTGGACATGAGGTGCGCGAGGTGCTCAACGATCGCGCCACGGTCCCGTGCTGCGCAGGCGCGCATCAGGTCGAACGCCCGCCACGCAGCCACGTTCATCCAGGGTCGGTAAAGTCCCTGAAATCGTTCATCGCTTCTCCATCCGCGAGCGGTCGGCGACCGCCGCCGGGGTGCGCGGGCGGGGCACAGTGGATTCCGACCCCAGGTCGAGGCGCCTTTCCATGTCCAGGCGGAAGGTGCCGTACGGGTTGACGTTGGACCAGAACAGCGCGGTCAGGCCACGCCGGTCCTCGTCGCTCAGCTTCTTCGCCCAGGCCGGTTCGACCAGGACCTGCTGCACCAGCAGGGTGTTGACGTGGACGAGCGCGGACTGGAGCAGGTGCAGGGCGAGCATCGAGGTCTCGGCGTGCTCCTTGTCCGGGCCGGTCGGGGCGCCGTCCTTGCCGTAGTGGAGCACGGTGTTCGCGCTGTTCCAGTTCTCCACGACCTGGAGCCCGCCGTGGATCTCCCGGCGCAGGCCGCGGCTGGCCAGGCAGTCGCACGCGAAGATCGTGCGCACGGCCCTGCCAAGCTCTTCGAGAGCTGGTAGGTGGGGTGCTTGGGGCCACCACGGGTGAAGCGCCGCAGCACCTGCTCCGCCTCCGCCGTCCCCAGCCGGAGCGCGGTCGCGTACTTCACCATCTGGTCGTACTGCTGCTCGATCAGCTCCCAGCGGATCGGCCGCGTCAGCGAAGCGCCGAGGGCCGGCCAGCCGGGCGGGGCGTCGTCCGGGCGGTACAGGCGGATGCTGCCGATGTTCTTCAGCCTGGGCAGCAGACAGAGGTTGAGCAGTTCGGTGAAGGCGAACCCGACCACGCTCGCGCCGTGCGTGTCGACGTAGTTCGACTCGATCTCGGCGTCCGTGCAGTGCCGCAGCAGGCCCTCGATCATCGCCGCGACCTCGGACGACGAACAGCTCTTGAGCTGGGAGTAGATGCAGACGTTTTCCGCTCGACGTGCCAGTAGATCATCACGCCGTTGCCGCCCGAGGACCAGGACCCGAACTTCTTCGAGTCCGACGCGCACGCGGTGCCGCGGCCCCACCATGCGGTGTCTCGGGCGGTGAAGGTGGAGTTCACCAGCCTGGTGACGGCGGCCCGCAGGTTGTCGACAGTGATGAAGTGCCGCCGCACGGGCCGCAGCGCGGCCTCGCTCTCGCCGTGCTCGCCGGTCGCGGCGATCGCGCGGATGCCCATGTTCGTGCCCAGTGCGAAGAGGGCCAGCAGCAGGCGGCGCTGGAGGACGTCACGCTCGATGCGCTCGTAGGCGGCCACCGAGGAGAACTCCTCGGTGAAGCCGGTGAGGAAGTCGGCGTTCTTCAGCACGTCCAGGAGGTCCAGGACGCCCCAGCGGCGTGCGACCTCCTCCTTGAGGGTCGCCAGGCCGGTGGGCTCGGCCAGCGGTTCCAGCTTCGGCACGGTGATCCACGGCTCGCCCTTGCGGGTGGTGACCTTCACCCGGCCCGCGCTGCCGTCCATGAGCGCGCGGGACAGCTGGTCCAGGCCCGCGGCCATGCGCTTCTTCAGGTCCGCGATGAATGCCCGCGGGTTCAGCGGCTGGCGGATCGCGGCGTAGTGCACGGCGCGGGTGGCCTCGAAGTCGCCGGGCAGGCGCCACAGGGCGAGGGGGCGGCGGGGGTGGC